>CAWFRL010000025.1:0-161318 GCA_963818215.1 Vicinamibacteria bacterium
GTAGTCGGGGCCGTGCCAACTCTTGATTCCAGAGCCGAGCACTCAGGGGGCTTGGTGCCATAATTGCGGCCCCGATGCCCCTTGTCCCAGGCACGCGCCTCGGCCCTTACGAAATCCTGGCGCCTCTCGGCGCTGGCGGCATGGGCGAGGTGCACAAGGCACATGACGCGCGGCTCAACCGCGACGTCGCCGTGAAGACCTGCCTGCTCGGCGTCGATGCGACCACCGAAGGCCGTGCCCGGTTCGAGCGCGAGGCACGCGCCGTCGCCGCGCTGAGCCACCGCCACATCTGCACGGTGTTCGACGTCGGAAGCCACGACGGCCTCGACTACCTCGTGATGGAGTATCTCGAAGGCGAGACGCTGGCAACACGGCTGACACGCGGCGCCCTTCCGCTCGACGAGGCGCTGCGCCACGCGCGACAGATGGCCGATGCGCTGGCGGCCGCCCACGCGGCGGGCATCGTGCACCGCGATCTGAAACCCCAGAACGTGATGCTCACCGCCAGCGGGGTCAAGCTGCTCGACTTCGGTCTCGCGCGCCAGCAGCCGATCGCCGGCGAGACGGGAGCGGGCGTCACCGCGACCGAACTGACGCGCGCCGGATCGCTGGTCGGCACGGTCCCGTACATGGCGCCCGAGCAGATCGAGGGGCGCGCCGTAGACCAGCGCAGCCGACCTGTTTGCGTTCGGGGCGATCCTGTTCGAGATGGTCACCGGCCGTCGCGCGTTCCCCGGCGATTCGGGGCGAGCGTGATCACCGCGATCCTGCGAGATACACCTCCCGCGCCCTCTTCGCTGGCGCCGGCACTGCCGGAAGCTCTCGACCGCATCGTCGCCGCGTGCCTTGCAAAGGACCGGGATGCCCGATGGCATTGCGCCTTCGATCTGCATCGGCAACTGGAGTGGCTCGATGCCGAGCCAGCGTCAAAAGCTGGTGCGGCGGGTCAGCGTGCCACGAGCGGGTCCTGGTGGGGGTGGTTGCTCGGCGCGGGGGCCGCGGCGGTGGCTGCAGCGGTCGCTGTGAACGCACTCAAAAGCACGAGCAGCGTCCCTGCGGAAGCCGCCCGTGCCGTCTACCTGCGTGTCGATCCGCCCGAGGGCAAGACGCTCATCGTACCCAACGGTCCGCCCAACGTCGTGCAGTTCGCGCTGTCACCGAACGGGGAGACGCTGGCCTTCATCGCCACGTCACGAGACGGGCGGCAATCGCTGCACACGAGACGGCTCGACAGCCAGGGGACGCGCGCCGTGTCTGGCACCGACGGCGCGATGTTGCCCTTCTGGGCGCCAGACAACCGCACCGTCGCGTTTTTCACGTCAACGGACCTGAAGGCGGTGGACGACTCCGGCGAGTTGCCGCGGACGCTCGGGCTGTTTACCGATGCGCGCGGCGGCACATGGGTCGCGACCGACCAGATTCTGGTGGCAGGCGGACCGAAAGGAGGGCTCTATCGCGTCGCGGCGTCCGGAGGGCAGTTCGAGGAAGTGGCAGTGCCCGACGCGCCGTCGAAGCGCTTCGCGTGGCCTCTTGCCCTTCCAGGCCAGCGCTGGCTGCTCATCTCGGAGATCGATTTGAAGCTGCCTCTTCGTCCGGCGACAGTGTCGGTGCGATCGCTCGACGGACAGAACCGGCGCCCGTTGCTGCAGGCCGACGGGAATCCGTCGTTTTCCGCGCCCGACTCGCTGCTGCTGGTTCGCAGTGGCATCCTCTTCGCCCAGAATTTCAATCCGGCCACTGCGGTGTTGTCCGGCACGCCCAAGCGGCTCGCCGATGGCGTCGGGTCCACGGTCGCGATGGCGGCGGCCTCGTTGACGGCCTCCGCTTCCGGCGACCTCGCGTATGCCCCGTCGCACGCGGTGCCGAACCACGCGCTCACCTGGTGGTCGCGGTCCGGTCAGCGCCTCGGCACGTTGGGCGCCGAAGGGATCTACGGCAGCCCGGCGCTGTCACCCGACGGCCGATTCGTCACCGTGCGCCAATCGCTGGCTGGGCTCGGAGCGCTGGGTGGATCGAACCCGGCGGCCGGCGGAGATCTCTTCATTCTCGACGTCGAACGCGGCGCCAGCAGTCGATTCACCTTCGACGTGCCATCGGATAACTCGCCCGTGTGGGCCCCCGACGGCCGTACGCTCGCGTACGGCTCCATGCGCGAGGGACTGGACGATCTCTGGCTGAAACCGGTGGGCTCGGACACGCCCGCGCGCCGGATCCTGGACGGACCTGTTATTCCCACTGACTGGTCAGCAGATGGACGCACGATCGTCTTTCACACGTCTACCGCCGGGTGGCAGTTCGACCTCGGCGCGGTCTCGTCCGCGCCGCCGCATACAGCGGTCAAAGTCACCGACACGCCTTTCCTCGAAGTCCAGGGCCGCCTGTCGCCCGACGGCCACTGGCTGGCGTACGCGTCGAACGAATCGGGCGTGTTCGAGGTGTACGTGCAGCCGTTTCCGCTCGACGGCCGCCGGTATCCCGTGTCGATCGGTGGCGGTTCGGAGCCGGCGTGGCGCGGCGACGGCCGCGAGCTCTTCTACCTCGCGCCCGACGGAACGCTGATGAGCGTGATGGTGAACCTCACGTCCGACTTCAACGCCCAGAAACCGATGCGGCTGTTCGCGCTCGACGTGCCGCCGCTCGTTCTGCCCTACCGCTGCCGCTACGTGGTCACTCGCGACGGTCAACGGTTTCTCGCCCTCACGCCGCGCCATGGGGCGCCGCCGGCGATTCAAGTGCTGGTCAACTGGCGAGCTGCACAAGAAGGCCGAGTAAGCGCCGGCTCGATCATCAGATCATCGGCTGAGCCCGGTGCACGAACTGGATGGCCAATCCCCAGGGATCGCGCAACATCGCGACGTGGTCGCCCGTGGGGGTGACCAGCGCCTCGCCCTCGGCCGATGCGCCCGCCGCCAGCAGCCGCGCCCGCGTGGCCTCGACATCGTCGGTCCAGAAGGCAATATGCAGGATCAGCGGGTCGATGGCCCGGTAATCGGGGACGCGCACCTTGGGGTTGTTGTAGAACTCCAGCATCACCGTGTCGCCGTCGTCGGCGAGGAACTGCCCGAAGGGCCGCTCATTCTGCGCGCGCTTGACGGTGAGGCCGAGATGCTCGACATACCATCGGGCCACGGCGACAGGGTCTTCGACCTGATAGGCGGTGTGCTCGATCTTCATCCAGTCTCCTCGGCAAAGGGCGAACTGGTGGATCATGCACAGGCTTCAGGCCAGTGCTCAGGTGCTGCGGTGCCTACGGTGCTGAGTGCGGTGCTGAGTGCGGGTGCTGAGAACGGGAGATGGCGATGCGTCAGCTTCGAATTGGTATCTGGGTGGTCGCGTTGGCGATGTCGGCGGTGACCGGGGTGGACCTTGCCGCGCAGACGGCTCCGCCGCCGGCGTTTCAGTCGCCGGAGGTGTTGTCCGATCGACGCGTCGCCTTCCGCATCTACTCCCCCAAGGCGACAGCCGTGACCCTTCGCGGCGACTGGATGGAGGGCGACACGACGCTCGGCGCTCGTCAGGAATGACAAGCGGCGTCTGGGAAGGGACGACCGAGCCGCTGCCACCGGATTTCTACAGCTACGCGTTCACGGTCGACGGCGCGCGCACGATCGACGTGAGGAATCCGCTGATCAAGCAGGGCGTGAGCAGCATCGACAGCATGTTCCTGGTGCCTGGCCCCGAGGCCGCGTTCGAAGACACCGCGGATGTGCCGCACGGCGACATCCGCAAGGTCTGGTACCGATCGTCCACGCTCGGCGGACAGCGGCGCATGCACGTCTACACGCCGCCTGGATACGACGGCGCGAAAGACCGCTATCCCGTGCTGTACCTGCTGCACGGCGGCGGCGACGAGGACTCGGGCTGGAGCACGATTGGCCGCGCCGGGTTCATCGTCGACAACCTGCTCGCGTCGGGCAAGCTGCGGCCGCTGGTCGTCGTGATGCCAAACGGCAGCCTGCCGCGGCCGGCCAATTTCCCGACCACGCCGCCGGGCGCCGCGCCTTCTCCCGAGGCGCGCGCCGCAAGCCTCGCCTTGCAGGATCGCTTCGTCTCCGAGTTGATGACCGACGTCGTGCCGTTTGTCGAGCGCTCGTTCCGGGTCGTCGCACGGCCGGATCACCGGGCGATTGCCGGCCTGTCGATGGGCGGTGGGCAAACTCAGCGTGTGCTGGCCACGCATCCCGAGTCGTTCGGCTACGTGGCGACGTGGAGCGCCGGCGTCAACCCGGCCACCACCGCGTTTTTCGAGGAGAACAGCGGCGCGCTGCTGAAGAATCCCGCGAAGGTCAACGCCGCGGCGAAGGTGCTGTCGCTGGTCGTCGGCGACAAGGACTTCACGCTGGCCGGCACGAAGAACCTGGACGACATCCTGACTCGTCACGGCATCAAGCACACGCTTCAGACGACCGGCGGCGGCCACACGTGGATCAACTGGCGCCGGTACCTGAACGACTACCTGCAGGTGCTGTTCAAGTAGCGCAGGCCTTCAGGCCTGCCAATACGGGCAGGCGGCCCGGCCGGCAGCCCTAAAGGGCTGCGCTACGTGCGGTTCTCGAGCCAGGCGCGCAGGGCGCGGAACGCGGCGCCGCGGTGGCTGACGGCGCGTTTCACGTCGTCGCCCACTTCGGCCAGCGTGCGGCCCTCGGGCGGGAAGAAGAAGATGGGGTCGTACCCGAATCCGTGCGCGCCGCGGGGCTCGGGGCTGATGCGGCCTTCGACCGTGCCGCGGGCGGTGAATCGGAGATCGTCGCCGTCGACGAGCGCGACGGCGCAGACAAAGCGCGCGGTGCTGTCGCGGCCGCCGGCGGCGTCGAGCATCGCGTAGAGCTTCTCGAACTTTTCCGGGTAGCTCGAATCGGCGCCGCCAAATCGCGCGGACTCGACGCCCGGCTGGCCATCGAGCGCGTCGATTTCGAGTCCCGAGTCCTCGGCAATGGCCGGCAGGCCCGTGGCCGCGGCGTAGTAACGGGCCTTGAGCGCGGCGTTCTCCTCGAAGGTCGCCCCCGTTTCCTCGGGCGGCTCGACGCCTGCGAACCGATCGAGGCCGACGACCTCGATGTCCACGCCGTCGAGCAGCGCTCGAATCTCACGCACCTTGTTGGGGTTGGTCGTCGCCAGGACCGCCGTCGTCATCGGCCGAGAATCTCGCCGACGATCTCGCGCTGGCGCGCGACCAGCTGCTTGATGCCGTGTTCGGCCAGCCCCAGCAGCGCGTCGAGCGCGGCGCGATCGAAGGGCTGCGTTTCGGCCGTGCCCTGCACCTCGATGAAGAGGCCCCCGCCGGTCTGGACGACGTTCATGTCCACCTCGGCGCGCGAGTCCTCCTCGTACGCGAGGTCCAGCATCGGCGTGCCGTCGACGACGCCGACGCTGGTGGCGGCAAGATAGTCGTTGACCGGGATGGTCTTGATCGTGTCGGCCTGACGCAGCTTGCCGAGCGCCAGCACCATCGCGACAAACGCGCCGGTGATCGCGGCGGTTCGTGTGCCGCCGTCGGCCTGGATCACGTCGCAGTCGAGCCACACCGTCCGCTCGCCGAGGTCCTCGAGCCGCATCACCGACCGCAGCGAGCGGCCGATCAGCCGCTGGATTTCCTGCGTGCGGCCTCCGACCTTGCCCGCAGTGGCTTCGCGCTGCGTCCGCGTGTTCGTCGCGCGCGGCAACATGCCGTACTCGGCCGTCACCCAGCCCTTGCCCGCGCCGCGCAGGAAGGGCGGCACGCGGTCTTCGACGCTTGCCGTGCACATCACGCGCGTGCGGCCGGCTTCGACCAGCACCGACCCTTCGGCGTGGACGTTGACGCCAGGGGTCAACAGGAACGGGCGCAACTGGTCGGGCTGACGGAGGTCTGTTCGCATCTGTCTCAGTTTCCAGCCGGCGCGGCCGGCTTTGGCGGTTCAATCCATTCGGAGGTGCGCGCCAGCGGACGCCGCAGGTCCACGTGGCCGGCCAGTGTATCCACTTCACGGCCGTCGATCAGGATCTGCACGTGCGTGATGCTCGGCAGGTTCTCGGTCAACGCCGACACCAGCGTGTAGACGGTGAGGATCTCGTCGAGCGAGCCGCCGGTGTGGTTCTTCGACAGCTCCGCGCTGAGGTCGACGTACGCCTCGCCGCGATCGGTGAGGAACAGTTCCTTCAGCGTCGTCCCGGCCGGCACGGCCGACACCAGCGGCGGCTGGGGCGGAAGCAGTTGCGCCTCGATCAGCCGCCGCGCCTGCGCCGTGGTGGTCGCGCCGAACTCGACCTCCTGCTCGCTGGGCTGCAGGCGCATGCCGTCGGCGGTCAGGTAGAACAGCCGCGCCTTGATGTGGGGTGTCGCGGTGGCAACCGGCGCGGGCTCGGGCGGCCGGCTGACGACCGGATCCTCAGGCGGGGGCGCCGGTCGCGTCCATCGCGGCAGCCCCACGAACAGCACCCAGCCGAGGCCGGCCGCGAGCAACACGACGGCAATCGCCCCGGCCAGCCCGCGCGCCGCGCGTCATGGCTGCGCGCCGCCTGCGGCCACGCCAGGTGCGGGCGGTGGCGTCGACAGAAAGCGCGCCACGGCCTCGGTGATCGCCTGCGCCAGGCGCGTCTGAAAGGGCGCCGAGGCCAGGGCCGATTCCTGGTCCGCGTTGGTCAGGTAGCCCAGCTCCACGAGCACGGCCGGCATGTTGGCGCCGACCAGCACGCGAAAGGGCGCCTGCTGGATTGGCCGCGGGCTCATCGGCACCGACGATGCGCAGCTGGCTCTCGAGGACCCTGGCCAGTTCCGCCGACTGCACCAGGTGCCGCGACTGCGCCATCTCCCACAGGATCACGTCGATCTCGCGCGTGCCCCCGCCGAAGACCGGCATCGCGACGCCCTCGGACTCGGCCACGCGGCGGGCTTCCTCGTCGGCGCGATCGAGGCTGAGGAAGAAGACTTCGGCGCCGGCGGCCGTGCGTCGCAGCGACGCATTGGCGTGGAGGCTGACGAACACGTCGGCCTTGTTGTTGTTGGCAAAGGCCGCGCGCTCGTCGAGCGGCAGCGTGCGGTCGTCATCGCGCGTCAACAGCACGCGCGCGCCCAGGCGCGTCTCCAGGCCGCTCTTGACCCGACGCGCGACGGCAAGCGTCAGCGTCTTCTCCAGCGTGCCGCGCGCGCCCTTGGCCCCGTCCTCGTCGCCGCCGTGCCCCGGGTCGATCACGATCGTGCGCACTCCCGGCGTCGGCAACGGCAGCGGCGGGGCCTCCGGCGCCATCGGCGCGGGCGCGGGCGCGCCGGGCGTCGCGGTCTGATCGGCGGCGGCAAACAGATCCACGACGATGCGGCTGGTGTCGGCCCCGGCCGATACGTCCGAGGCGCGGAACGACGCGAAGCGCGGCCCGACGCCGATCACCAGCGACGTCTGCTCGACTGCGAGGCTCTGGACGAAGCCCTGCGACTGCACGCCGGGACCGTCGCATCGAGCAGGTCGGCCTCGAAGCGCACCACCAGGCGCGTGCCGTCCTGCGACACCTGGTGCGGTGTCGGCGGCGCCACGTCCAGGGTGACCCGTGCCTGGTTGCCGGCCACTTCATGCCGGACGACGACGCGTGGCACGCGCATCCGCCCGCGAATCACCAGCCGGCTGGCTTTCCGCAGCTCGAGCGGCACGTCGTAGATGGCCGAGAGCGCGCGCCCGATGAACTCCACCGGCAGGTGCCAGCGCCCGCCGATGCGGGCCGGCGCCGCCGGCAGCGACACGAGCCGTCCGCCGATGGAGGCCAGCGCCTGGTCCTGCGAGACGACGATGGTCTTGCCCTTGTAGCCGACCGTGATCGCGCGCGCCTGCGCGTCTTCGCGCACCAGCACGGCGAAGATCGCGGCCAGGTCGTCCACCGACACGAGCTCCGTGTCGCCAACGACAACGGTGGGGATGGCGCGCCCGCCGTCGAGCGCCACCAGCCGCAGCGGAACGGCAGGCGCCGGCTGACCCGACAAAGTCACCGCCGCCAACACCACGACGAGGGCGAGCGTCGCGACGCGAGACACCGACTTCACGAATTCATTGTATCGAACCCTCGAACCCCGGTTCACGAGTTCACAGGTTCTGAGGTTCACAGGTTCGGTTCTGAGGTTCACTGGTTCACGAGTTCACTGGTTCGGGTTCACAGGTTCACGGGTTCATTCGTTCGGGTTCACAGGTTCACTGGTTCACAGGTTCACGGGTTTGGGTTCACGAGTTCCGGGGTTCACAGGTTTACCGGTTCGGGTTCACAGGTTCTCAGATGTCATGGCAGGGGAGGGTCTCGACGATCGAGCCACTTGTCGCTGCGCACGGGAGTCGAGGCCAACAGCCGATCCACCAGCCGCGCCGCGTCATCGTCGACGACGACCGCGCTCCAGTGCTCGTCTCGGATGAAGCGCTGGTCGACGGCGTGTCCCAGAAACGTCAGCAGCGCATCGAAGTAGCCCGCGACATTGAGGAGGCCGACGGGCTTGCGATGGATGCCAAGCTGCGTCCACGTCCACGCTTCGAAGAACTCGTCGAGCGTGCCCGCGCCTCCCGGCAGCGCGACGAATGCATCCGCCAGCGAGGCCATCAGCGCCTTGCGCTCGTGCATCGTCGCCACGACGCGCAGATCGGGCAGCGCGGTGTGTCCGACCTCGCGCGCCTGCAGGCCGTCGGTGATCACGCCGACGACCTCGCCGCCGCCGTCGAGCACGGCATCGGCGAGCACGCCCATCAAGCCGACGTGACCGCCTCCGTAAACCAGGCGGATCCGGCGCGACGCCAGGAGCGCGCCCAACTCACGCGCCGCTTCGCGATACTCGGGACGCGCGCCGGGGCTCGAGCCGCAGAAGACGCAGATAGAAGGCATGAGACAGGATAACCGGCGCCGGAACTCGGGTTCACAGGTTCACGGGTTCACAGGTTCTCGGGTTCGGGTTCACAGGTTCACGGGTTCACGAGTTCACGGGTTCGGGTTCACAGGTTCACGGGTTCACGGGTTCGACCTGGCGCGAAAAATGCTTTCGCGCCAGGTATGGGTGCGAAGTGCTATCAGGAACTCGTGTGTTGGCAGCTTGCGCGAGACTTGCGTGTGAGGGTGCGGGCAATAACTGAGTACCCGGCGGCTGCGAAGGATTTCGATTTTTGCGATGACATCCGGCGCTCGGCGCGCTCGTCACCTGCCAACATCGCCGAAGGCTACCGCCGTCGTCGGCCGAGGCAGTTCGCGCAGTTCCTGAACGTGGCGCTGGCGTCAATCGACGAAACCGAGAACCATCTTGGCGAAGCCCTCGAAGCCCGCTACATCGGGCCGACCGAGTACAACGACCTGCTCGTGCTCGTAAAGCGGGCGCGCATCGCGTCCCAACGACTACTCGCGTACCTCGAGCGATGCCCGGACCCGCGCGATCGGCCGCGATCGCCTAAGGCGAAGAAGATTGATGGCAAGCGACTCGGAAGGCCGCGAAGAGGCGAACCCGAGAACCTGTGAGAACCGTGAACCCGGAACCCGTGAACCCGAACCGGTGAACCCGTGAACCTGTGAACCCGTGAACCCTGAAAGTGGGTTCTATTTGAACCAATGCGGCGTTCGCAGAGTCCAGGGACTTTTCGGGTAGCGAGAGTGCAGCAGCTCGAATGCCGCCTTCGAGACGCGCCGGTGGCGTCGTTTGTGCACCCAAGGCGGGTGGCGCGCACGACACGGTGAAGGGATTCCGGGACCCTCGGGTCTGCGGGATTGCGTCGTGCCCAATCGATCACGCGGCGCCGGAGCTCGTTGGGACTGGCGTGGATCTGCTGCAGCGCCAGCCACTGGCTTGCCGCCACTTGCCGATCGGTTGGTGTCAGGAACGTGGGAACCACGCCGCCGTTGAGTCGCTGTACAGCGGTTGCTGTGGGAGCGCAACGCGTGGTCCGCTCGATTGAAGTCGCGGTGTGAACAAGTAGCGCGTGTCACGGTCGGCCGGTCCCATGGAGCACCACCAGTTGTCGCGGAGGCTGTTCAGCGCCGTGAGGCTGTCGAGCCTGGGGAACGACGCGTCGTAGTCTCGAAAATTCCAGGTCGGGATGAAAGGCCGCAGGCCGGGCGTGCGCAGCATCAGCAGGGCGGCCTCGTCGCGCAGGCGTCGATCGTCACGGCATCGAGCCGCGCAAGTGCGGTGGCCAGCGACGGGGCGGCGCGGACGACCTCTGGCAGCATCTCGCGCGCGGTCGGCAGGTCGTCGATGAGCAGCACGCGCGTGAACGCCGACAACGTCAAGGCGCGTCGTGCCAATGACGGAAGCGCAGCGCTTGTCCCCGCGCGTCGAGCGAGGTCGACGGGAAGTTGGTTGAGCACGCCGAGGGAGTCGCGATCGAGCACGTCGTTGACGGACCGGACAAGAGTGGCGGCCTGGTCGGCGGCAGTCTGGTCAACCGGCACGCGGGCGGCATCGGCGAGGAACTCATCCAGCGTCCGCGCGGTGAGCAGTCGCGCGGCTTTGAACAGGTTCACGGTCGAGCTCGGCAGCGCCGGCACGCCAAGGGCCTGGTCCAGCACCTCTCGTGCTTCTGCCACACGGTCGCTTCGCAGGAGCAGCCGCGCGGTATGAAATGCGATCGTGGCGTAGGCCGGTGCCGATGAAGGCACTGTCGAAGAGACTCTCAGCAACTCGGCCTGCCGCGGATGATCGGGAGGCAACTTGACCATCACGGTCATCAGCCATGACGTCTGGTGCGACTGGTCCCGACCGATCGAGTGCGTGGGCGAGCGCCTCATCGCCGTCCACTTGCAGCGTGAACATCCAGTCCAGCAGAGGGGCGTCGTTGGCTTCCGGTGCGAACTCGTTCGGCGACGTGACGATCCGTCTGGAGATGTAGTCGAGGTCGGTGAGACGCTCCGAAAAGCGGTCGGCATGCGCGGGGCTGGAAAGGTCAGCGGCCGCCGCGATCAACACGTCGCGAGGTTGCGTCTTGTCGATGATGAACTGCCGGAGACGCCGAGCGGGTTCATGCGCCTCCTGACGGGTACCATCGCGGAGGATCGTGTTCACCGCGGTGAGGGCCCGAGCAAACGCCGTGGGATCCCCCTCGCCCTTCGGCCCGCCGAGCGTAGCCTGTCGCACGATCGCGCGGGCGGCCAGATAGGGCGCCATCGCTCGCCAGGGCGACGATGGGTCGCGGGCGATCGCGGTGAAGGCCGCCTCAGCTTCGGCGAATTGGCCGGAGTAGAAGCGTGCGGCAGCGATCTGGTATGTGCGATCGGCTCGCGCCTGCGCCGGGGCCGCCGCGTCGAGTGCGGCAGGCACCGACGGCGTGCGATCGGTACGGCGCGTGCAGTTCGCAAAGACCATGTCCTGCGCGCGAATCCAGTCGGCGACCAGAGGGCTGGTGTCGCCCAGGCGCGTCCGCCGGTCCTGCAGCGTGGCGGCAGCGGTCACAAAAGCCGAGTCGCCGCAGTTCCGGATGTAGGCATACGTGTCCCGGCTGGTGAGCCACGCGTACTGCTGTGGTGTCTCGGTCAGGCTCGGCACGCCCGCCACCGTCGCGCGCGCGTCGAGCCATGTCTGCACTGGATCGATGCGTGGCCCGGGTTCATTCACGCTGCGATAGGCCTGCTGTTCCACCGCGGTCAGCGGCTTGCCCTCGAGCGATCCGCCACGCGGCCACGTGGGTACCGATTTCCGTAGGTGGGCTGGATGATGCCGAGCCGCCCCTGCACGAATCCAGGCATCTCGGGCACGTCGGTAGACGTAAACACCGTGAAGTCGATGGTGACACCGCAAGCCATTGGCTACGGGCGTCGTGCGCGGGGTGAGCCCGCCGCCGGCGACCAGGAACACGGCGGCCGTCATTGCCAGCACGCGAACGGCTGCGAGAGCCATCGTGGTCACCATGGCCCTCCGACACCCGCACGCTCGGCGAGCGGCGCCACCCGGCGCGCCGTCAGGGCGCTGCGATCGCGCCAGATGTACGTCATGGCGGCCGGCGGCAGGCGCGACCACGGCTCGTCGGTCGACACGCCGCGCGCGGAGGCGCAAGCCTGGACCGGCCAGCGTCGGCTCCTCCTGTAGCCGCATGACGATGCGGCGTGCGTCAGGCCCCATTTGAAAGAGCATCGGCACGATCTCGTCGACCACACCGGGCTCGATCCACGGATCGTCGGCGCACCAGGACGCCAGCGCTGTCATCGAGAGGAGGAGTGGCGGATGGACACGCGCGCGCACGTCGCGCAACAGCGCAATGTAGAACGGCCGCTCCGACAGCCGCGCGTCAAAGTCGATCTGCACGGCCGTCGCACGCGGCATCTGCGCCGCGTCCGCGATCTCCGCAGCGACGCGGGGCACCAGCGAGAGATCGGTGGCGTGGCGATCCGTCTCGATGCGGACGACGGCGGTCGAGGCGCGAATCGGCGGCAACGCGCAGCGGCTGGCGCCGGCGTTCGACGGTGATCCGTCCGTCATCGATCAGAATCGTGCGTTCGAGCAGCGCGACGCCGACGCCGCTGCCGGCGAGCCAGCGAAGGTCGTCGGGCCGTTCCCAGGCCCAGAGTGTGAGATTGCCGGGAATATGTGGAGGAAGCCCGTCGCCGCGCGAGAGCAGGATGAGGAACACGGACGCCAGCAGGCGGCGCATGGAGACAGGATACTCGCGGGAACCGTGACCGTGAACCCGTGAACCTGACTTGAACTCGTAACTCGTCGTGAACCCGTGAACCTGTGAACCCATGAACCCGAAAAAATGGGTTGGTGGAGCCGGGCGGAATTGCACCGCCGTCCGAAAGAACGTCCCCGCGGGATTCTACGTGCGTAGCAGCGTCTGTTGTCTCGTCCCGGGCGTGTAGACGCCACACAAACCGACCGGAACCAGCTCCGAAGCGTCTCGCGACCACCGTCCGGAGCCACCGGTGGTCACCAGCCCGCTAAATGGCGTTCCGTTCCAGGCCGCGGGCTGCCCGGAGGGAACGTCGCGGTTATTTAAGCCGCGAGCGCAAGCTGCTGATTGGCAGTTGACGTTGTTTCCATCTGTTTAACGAGAAAGATGGTCCTCGGCACGCCTCCCGTGTCTCTGTTCCCCCGTCGAAGCTGATTCGGCCCCACGTTGGTAGGCTGACACGCGCTGCCGCCGGTCTGGCGACGTCAAGGCGCCAGCGACAGCAGCCCTTGATGGTACGACCGATGGGGTGCACGAGTCAAGTCGTTGAATTGCCGTGGTTTACGTGTCGGCCGAGGTCCTTGACTTCGGCCGATCGCGACCTCGATAATCGAGCACAAGTCCGCGTCCTCAATTGCCGATATTCAGAGCATGACCGACGATCCGATTCAGGCGCTCGTGAGCCGGGTGCTCGACCGCGTCCGCGGCCAGCTGCAGCAGGAGCTGACGGGGCTGGTGGACGCGCTTCACACCCACACCGCCGAGCGCGGCAGGCGGCGGCCATGCGGCGCGGGCCGAGGCCGAATCGGCGGCCGCTGCCCTGGCCTCCGGCGCCATCGCGGCGGAGCGGTCGGCGTTTGACGACGGTTGACCCGCCGCCGAGGCGCGCGACCTGGCGCTGGCCGAGGCACGCGGCGACGAGCGCGTCGCCGACCTGGCGCGCGCCGACCGCCTGCTGGCGTCCGTGCGGTCGCTCGACGAAGCCCCCTCCCTCAGTGACGCGCTCGACGCGCTGGCACGCGCGGCGCACGTCGAAGCAGGCCGGGCGGTCGTGCTGCTCGTGCGCGGTGACGAGTTGCGTGGATGGGCGCAAGCCGGGTTCGACGCCCAGGTTCCGGATGTGCGCGCGCTGACCCTGCCGCTCGCCGAGGCGGGCCTGCTGGCCACTGCGGTGTCGACCGGCGCGCCGGCGTCGAGCACGGCCGATGGGTCGCTCAAGGCGCCGGCGCCTCTGGCGACTCGACAGCGCCGATCGGCAGGGCATCGCCGTGCCGGTGACAGTCGACCGACGCATCGTGGCCGTGGTGTACGCCGACGACGGCGGGGATGCGATGCGCGAGGTGCCGAGCGCGTGGCCGGAACACATCGAGCTGCTGGCGCGCCATGCCTCACGGTGCCTGAGGTGCCAAGCGCGTGGCCCGAACACATCGAGCTGCTGGCGCGCCATGCCTCGCGATGCCTCGAGGCGTTGACCGCGCGGCAGTCGTGCGCGCGCGCACCGACGGACGATCGTGGGACGTGACGGCGGGCAAGACGACGAGTCGGCGCAGGAGGTACGCGCGGTTGCTGGTTTCCGAAATCAAGCTCTATCACGAAGCCGTCGTGGACGAGGGCCGTCGCCACGGCGATCTGCGGACGCGGCTCGGCGCGCAGATCACCCGCGCGCGTCAGCTCTACGACGAGCGCGTGCCGCCGCGCGTGCGCACGCAATCCGATTTCTTCGAGGCCGAACTGATCAGCACGCTGGCCGACGGCAACGCGGCGCTGCTGGGGTTGGCTCCGATGACCCACTGCGCGCGCCGTACGGCGCTTGGACTGACGGCGGTTGCACTGCTGGCGCTCGGAGCGCCGGCGCTGACCGCGCAGAGCGCGGACCCCACCACCGCGCTGTCGCTGACATCGACTGCGCATCCGCCGCTGCCGGCGGACTCCGAGAGCGTCTGGATCTCCCCGAACCCGTCCGCGCGCGCGGCCGGCTCGGCGCTGACGCGCGGCGTCGCGGAGCTGGCCGAGGGGCGCGCCGACGCGGCGCTGCCGCTTCTGTCGCAACCGGTCGCCGAACCCCGAACTGCGTGGCTATCAGCAGTACTACCGGGCCGTTGCGCTGACGCGCGCCGGGCGAACCGACGAGGCGCGCCAGGCCTGGGAGGCGCTGACGTCGAACGCCGCCGGCGGAGCACTTGGCGACGCCATCCGCCTGCACGCGGGCGAGTTCGCGGAAGCCTCCGGCGACGCGGCCGGCGCCGTCGCCCAGTACGAGGTGCTCGGCGCGGGGCAACACCGCGGCGCCCGACGACCTGTTGATGCGGCTCGGCCGCACGCGGTTGGCAGCCGGCGATCGCACTGGCGCCGTCGAAGCGTTCACGCGGCTGTACGAGGTCTATCCGCTCAGCGATCTGGCGCAGACCGCCGCGGCGCAATTGACCGACCTGGCGGCGTGGGCGCCGCTCGAGCGAGGGTCGGTGCGCTACGGCAAGGAGCTCAAGCGCGCGGAGCGCTTGTTTGCCGCGCGCCGCTACGCGCAGGCGCGCGACGCCTTCGAGGCGCTGCTGCCCGTCGCCACCTCGGACGACTACGAGCTGGTGTCGCTGCGCCTGGCCGAGTGCGACCACTACCTCAAGCGCTACGACGCCGCCCGCACGGCGCTGCTTCCCTGGCTCGACCGCGCCTCGCGGCGCGCCGAAGCCCGGTTCTTCCACCTCACCGCGACGCGCGAGCTCGGCGAGCATGCCGAGTACGTGCGCCTGGCCGATGCGCTGGCGACGGAGTTTCCCGCCGACTCGTGGTCGGAAGAGGCGCTGAACAACCTGGCGACGCACTACATCCTCGATGACGACGACGCGAGTGCCGACGCCGCGTTCCGCCGACTGGCCCGCCAGTTCCCCACGGGCCGGCACGCGCCAGCGCGCGGCCTGGAAGATCGGATGGAACGCGTACCGGCAGGGCCGGCATGCCGAATGCGCGGAGATCTTCGAAAGCGCCGCGAGCGCATTTCCGCGATCGGACTTCCGTCCGCCGTGGATCTACTGGTCGGCCCGCTCGCGCGACCAGCTCGGCGATGCCCGCATCGCCAATCGCCTCTACGGCATCCTCGTCGCCGACTACCGGAACTCGTACTACGGCCGCATCGCGGAGCGCGCGCTGACCTCGCGCCAGGTGGAGCCGATGACGATGGCCGCCAGCGTCGCGGCGCCGGTCGGCGCCCAGGACGCCGTCCGCGCGGCGTCGAGCGGCGCGGCCCGTGCCGACGTCGAACGAGGCCGTGATCCGCGCGCTCATCACGTACGCGCTCTACGACGACGCGCTGGCCGAAGTGCAGTGGGCGCAGCAGACCTCGGGCGATACGCCGGCGCTGCAGGCGACGCTCCGGGCTGATCTACTCGCGCAAGGGCGATCTGCGCCGCGGCATCAACGCCGTCAAGCGCGCCTATCCGCAGTACCTCGCCGCGGGCGGCGAAGAGCTGCCGCCGGATGTGCTCGAGGTGCTGTTTCCCGATGGCCTACTGGGGGCTGATTCAGAAGTACGCGCCGGCGCGCGGCCTGGACCCGTACGTGATCGCGGCGCTGATGGCGCAGGAGTCGACGTTCGACGCGGAGATCCGTTCGCACGCCAACGCGATCGGCCTGATGCAGATCGTGCCCGCCACCGGGCGTCGCTACGCGCGCGCGCTGAGGATCCCGCGCTTCACCGCGGCGAAGCTGACCGATCCGGAGATCAACGTCCGCATCGGCACGGCGTACTTCGCCGACCTGGTGGAGCGCTTTGGCGGCGTGCACCACGCGCTCGCCAGCTACAACGCCGGGCCGTCGCCGGTCTCGCGGTGGATCGCCGAGAAGCCGGGCGTGGCGCGCGACGAGTTCATCGACGACATCCCGTATCCCGAGACGCAGAACTACGTGAAGCGCATTCTCGGCACCGCCGAGGACTACCGGCGGCTGTACAGCCAGGGCGGCGGGCGCGTCGTGCCGGGCGCGCCAGGGACCGCCGCCGGCGCCTGCGCCGAAAAAGGAGGCGCCGGCCAGGAAGCCTCGCCGGCGCATGACGGACTGACGAGATTTCGCGGAAGGACATCGCAGACGTCGCAGATTACGCCGACGGCCTATCAAGTACGAATGACGAAGCGACGACCCGCGCGAAGCTGCGCAGTGACCGGCAGCGCCCGAATCGAGCTCAGGTCGCTTGAGTAGGTCTCACTCACGGCTCTTCTCGTCTCAGCTGACGCGGCTTCGCCGCGGGTCAGCGCGGCCTGCTCAGATCCTGCGCACCGAACCTGAATCTGCGTCATCTGCGTAATCTGCGGATAAGCTAGTCGGCGTAATCCAGCCAATCCGCGTAATACAATCCGCGTGATGTCACGCGTCGCCCCGTCGCACAAGGCCGAGCGGTTCACCGAGTCGGTCATCCGCGAGATGACCCGGCTGGCGCAGCAGCATGGCGCCGTCAATCTCTCGCAGGGCTTTCCCGATTTTCCCGCGCCGTCGGCGATCAAGGAGGCGGCGTGCGCCGCCATTCGCGCGGACGTGAACCAGTACGCCGTCACCTGGGGCGCCCGGTCGCTGCGCGAGGCCATCGCGACGCAGTTCTCGCGCCGCTACGGCATGCCCGTCGACGCCGACGCGCAGGTCACGGTGTGCTGCGGCGCCACCGAGACGATGATGGCGACGCTGCTGGCGACGATCGATCCGGGCGACGAGGTGATCGTCTTCGAGCCGTTCTACGAGAACTACGGGCCCGACGCGATCGTCTCGGGCGCGACGCCGCGATTTGTCCGGCTGCGGGAGCCCGAGTGGCGCTTCGATCCCGACGAACTGGCCGCCGCCTTCTCGAACCGCACGCGCGCCATCATCATCAACACGCCGAACAACCCGACGGGCAAGGTCTTTTCGCGCGAGGAACTGGGCGTCATCGCACGGCTCTGCCAGCACTGGGACGTGCTCGCCGTCACCGACGAGATCTACGAGCACATCGTGTTCGACGGCCACCAGCACGTGCCGCTGGCCACGCTCGACGGCATGGCCGACCGCACCGTGACGATCAACGGGTTGTCGAAGACCTTCAGCGTCACCGGGTGGCGCATCGGCTGGGCCATCGCGCCGCCGGCGCTCTCGGGCGCGATCCGCAAGATGCACGACTTCATCACCGTCGGCGCGCCCGCGCCGTTGCAGGAGGCCGGGGCGGCCGCGCTGGCGCTGGACGACAGCTACTACCAGCACCTGGCCGCCGACTACGTGCGCCGGCGCGACATGCTGCTCGGCATCCTCGATCGGCACGGCTTCGAGACGTATCGCCCGGCCGGCGCGTACTACATCATGACGGACATCGCGCGCTTCGGCTTTCCAGACGACGTGGCCTTCGCGCGGCACCTCGTGGCCGACATCGGCGTCGCCGCGGTGCCCGGCAGCAGCTTCTATCGCGACCAGGCCAGCGGCCGCACGAAGCTGCGTTTCTGCTTCGCCAAGCGCGACGAGACGATGGCCGAGGCCGATCGGCGACTGGCGAGGTTGGCGGTTGCGGGGTGAGTCCGCGGCGGCCGCGGCAGCCTGGGCGCTGGGCGCCTGGTGCGCCAGCGGCGTCATCGCGCCAGAGGCCGCCGACGCGTCGAGACGCATCGGCGCGTTGGCGCCCACCTGGTTGCTGGGTGTCCTGCTGGCCGGCGCGCTGGCCGCCGCCGCCTGTCGCAGGCTGACGGCTCGAGCCGCCGCGCCGCTCTGGCTGCCGCTGGTCTCGGTGCTGCCGTGGCTGCCGGTGCCGCTGCCGCCGGCGGCTCTGCTCGCGGTCGGGCCGCTCGGCCAACTGCTCGCGGCGGCCTGCGCGGTGGCCTCCGTCGTTGGCGCTGCGTTCTGAAACGCCGCGGATCGACGTCGCGACGCGCCGAGAGCTTGCGATCCCGGTCCTGCTGCTGGCCGCGCTCTTCAGCGCTTCGGCGTGGTGGGTGTCGCCGCGCATCCCCGGCGGCGACGAACCGCACTACCTGATCATCACGCAGAGCCTGCTGACCGACGGCGACCTGCGGATCGAGGACAACCACCGGCGCCGCGACTATGCCGCCGTACGTCGACGGGGAGCTGAAGCCCGACTACCTGCGGCGCGGGCGTGATGGCGCAATCTACTCGATTCACGCGCCCGGTGTCTCGGCGGTGGTCCTGCCGGCATTCGCGCTGGCGGGCTATCCCGGCGCCGTGCTGACACTGGTCGCTGCTTGGCGCGCTCGGGATGCTGGCGGTCTGGCGCGCCGTCACGCGATCTCACCGGCAGCGTCGACTGCGGCTTCGGTCGCGACCGCAGGCGTCGGCCTGTCGGTCCCGTTCTTCTTCCAGACGTTCACGATCTATCCCGACGGGCCAGCGGCCGTCGGCGTTGCCGTGGTGGTGTGGCTGGCGCTGATCCGGCCGGGTGCGCTGACCTGGCAGCGCGCGCTGGCATGCGGGGCACTGCTGGGCGTCCTGCCGTGGCTGCACACGCGCTACGCGGCCATCGCCGGCCCGCTGGGGCTGATCGTGGCCGGGCGGCTGCTGTGGCCGCGCGAGGCCTCGCTCCTGGCCCGTGCGCGCCCGTGCGCTGGCCGCGCTCGCGGCTGCCCGCGCTGGTCAGCGTCGTCGCGTGGCTCTCGATGTTCCAGGCCATCTATGGCACGTGGGATCCGCGCGCGCCCTACGGACACGCGACCGACATGCGGTGGGCGCGCATCCCGCACGGCGTCACGGGACTGCTGCTCGATCAGCAGTTCGGCCTGCTGCCGAACGCGCCGATCTACGTGGTCGCACTCGCCGGGTTTGCCGCGCTGTGGCGGCGCGACCGCCGGCTGACAGCGGAGTTGCTGATCGCAACCGCGCCATACGTGGCTGCCGTGGCGGGCTTTCACATGTGGTGGGGCGGGCGCAGTTCGCCCGCGCGGTTCCTGGTGCCGGTGCTGTTGCCTCTGGCGCTGCCGCTGGCCGCGTGGTGGGCCCATGCGACGAGCCGAACCGCGCGCGCGGTCACGCTCGTGCTGCTGGCGCGCGAGCGTGTGCCTCACCGCCGCGCTGGTGCTGGTCGACCACGGCGCGCTCCTCTACAACTCGCGCGACGGCCACGCGCTGTGGCTTCTGGCGGCCAATCCGTCGGTGAACCTCACCTACGCCGTGCCAAGCTTGTTTCAGGCGGGCCCGGCGGCGGCCTGGACCGTGGCTGCGGCGTGGTTCGTCGTGGCGACGCTCGGATGGTTGGCGCTGCGCCGCATCGAGCGTCGCCGGCAGGCCGACCGGTCCGTGGCTCGCCAGCGTGCTCGGCATCTCGGTGCTGGTCGTCGCCTGCGGCACGAGCCTCGGGTGGGCGCTGTCGCCTGGCGTGTCCTGGGACGCGGGCAGCGGACTGGTCGCCGTCGCCGCGCGCGCCTGCGACCCTGATGCGGTCGGCGTGTCGATCGTCGCCCGCTCGTGTTGGCCGCGTCAGCGGCCTGCTGCACGGGCGTCCCGATCGCCGACGCGTCGCGGCGGCCGCCACGCGACGACACGCCGCGCTGGGCGGCGCGAGGACGTGCCGCCCGGTCGCTATCGCCTCGTCGTCTCGTCTGGTCTCAACGTGTCCGGGACCGTGAAGGTCGCCCTGGGACGGCCCGACCAGACGTTGACGTCCTGCACGCTCGTCGATCAGCGCGCCGGGCACGACCGACTGCGTGATTGCGTTGCCGGCCGGCGCGTCGGCCCTGTGGGTGGACGGCGATGCGGCGATGGCCCGGACCGCCGAACAGTCTGGCGATGACCTTGGTCGAGCCGGGCGCGTCCAGACGGCGTGCGGCCTCCGCGCGCAGCGCGCCATCGCCGCTCCTGCCGGCACGATCTTCGTCGTCGGCGGGCGCGCCTGGACGGAAGGCGCCGGACTGTGGACGGCCGGCGGCGGAGAGGTCGCGCTGGTCGCCGAGCGGTTCGGCCTCCACGTGTCGCTGCGGATTCGACAGGGCGGCGCGCGCCGGTGCGGTCAGCCTCCGGTCGGGCGCATGGAGCGATGCCCGTCAGCTTGGCGGCCGGCGAGGTCTGGGACATCGACGTCCCGCGCCGATCCGCCGACCGGCGCCGTGCGCCGTCACCATCGCGACGGCCGCGGCGTTTCGTCCCGTCGGATCTGGACGCCTCCAGCACCGACACGCGCGTGTTGGGCGCGTGGGTCGAACCGCGCTGACCGACGTGGGTCGCCAGTGCCGCCGAACTAGAAGCGCACGACCCCCGTGAAGTACAGGCCGCGTCATCTCGAGGTCGCCCGTGTCGTTCCTGGCCGTGTAGGCGGCGTCGAGCGTGCGGTACCCGGCCTGCACGCCGAAGTTGTGGGTGAAGTTCACCGTGCCGTAGATGTCGAGGTCGAAGAAGCTGCCGACGTAGTTCTGGATCTCGGGCATCTTCATGCCGGTCAGCTCGCCGGTAATCGACACGTGCTTGTGCACGTAGACCCGTCCGATGCCGCCGATGGCTGGCACAGGCCCCTGCACCTGCGTAAACTCGTTGTCGAGGGGGCTCTGCAGGCCAAGCTTCGCGTCGACGTAACGCGCCTCGACGATGAAGCCGGCAAACCCGCGATCGGTGTAGACGAAGTCGTACTCGTAGCCGAATCGCCAGGTGTTCCAGGTGAACTCGGTCTGGATCGGCAGGCCGACGTTGAACGCGATGCCGTTGAAGATGATCGTGCGCTCGAGCAGCACGTCGCCTTCGTACTTGATCGGCGTGTAGGCGATGCGGAACTTGTGCTTGCGGCCCGGCCGCAGCACGAAGCGGAACTCCCGGATCGACTTGTCGACGTAGCCCAGGTCGGCCTTGACGTCGATGTCGCTGCCGGGAATGCCGAGCGACTCGCTCGAGACGGTCGCGTCGAGGTTCGGGTTCCAGAAGTTGATGATGGCCTCGACGTGGTACTTCTCGCCGATGGCCGGGTCGCTGACCATCGGACGACCGTATTGGGCGCGGGCTGGGACGACGGAGACGGCAACGAGCGCCAGCGCGCCAGCAGCCACCGCGGACAGACGCGGCAGGCGGATCATGGGCATCACCTCACGAAAAAGGCCCCGGAAATTCTGTGTTGCCAGAGGTGACGGTTGCGCTCGGGTTCGCTGGGAGGGAACCTGTCGGTGCGCGCCGCACGTCGCCACGTGAGCCGGTGCTGGAATGACCGGCTCATGCCTGGGAAAGCTCCGAAAGAATAACACACCCGGGAACGGTGGAGCCCTCACCTCACTCCATCGGCACAAACGCGCCGGAACTGTAGCCCTATACTCGTGAAGATGTCGTCTTCGGAGCGCCCGGCCTCGCCGGTGCGCCGGCTGCTGCCGTACTTCCATCGCCACCGCCGCTCGCTCGCCCTCGGGTTCGGCTGCATCCTTGCGACGACCGCGATCCAGCTGCTGGCGCCGTGGGTCCTGAAGTTCGCCGTCGACGACCTGACCTCCGGCGTCACCAGGGCGAAGCTGCTCTACTACGCGGTGGTGCTGTTTGCCATCGCGCTGGTCGGCGGCATCTTCCGGTTCCTCATGCGGAAGGTCGTGATCGGCGTGTCGCGGCACATGGAGTACGACCTCCGAAACGACTTCTTCCGGCACCTGCAGCGTCTGCCGCCGGCGTTCTACCAGGAGCGCCGGACCGGCGACCTGATGTCGCGCGCGACCAACGACCTCAACGCCGTCCGCATGATGGCCGGGCCATCGGTGATGTACGCGACGCAGACCACGCTGGTGTTCGTCGTCGCCATCATCCTGATGGTCTCGATCGATCCGTGGTTGACGATGGTCGCGCTGCTGCCGCTGCCGTTCGTGTCGGTGTCGGTCAAGGTCTTCGGCACGCGCCATCCATCGGCGGTTCGAGCGCATCCAGGAGCAGCTCTCCGAGCTCAGCGCCGTGGCGCAGGAGAACCTGTCGGGCGTGCGGGTCGTGCGGGCGTACGGCCAGGAGCGCGCCGAGCTCGCGAAGTTCCGCGAGGCCAACCAGGAGTACATCGCGCGCAACCGCGGGCTGATTCGGCTGCAGGGCGCGTTCTACCCCAGCCTGACGCTGCTGCTCGGCCTGGGCGCGCTGCTGGTGCTCTGGCTGGGGAGCCGCGAGGTGATTGCCGGCCGCATCACGCGTGGGCGAGCTGGTCGCGTTCAACGCCTACCTGGTGATGCTGGCGTGGCCGATGATCGCCTTTGGCTGGGTCACCAACATGCTGCAGCGCGGCACCGCGTCGTGGAAGCGCATGCTCGAACTGCTCGACGTGCCGCCGGCCATCGCGGACCCGCCAGCGCCGGTGCCGCTGGACGTGCTGCAGATCGCCGGCCGCCTCGAACTGCGCCACCTGACCTTCGCGCTTCGGCGGCCGCCCGGTCCTGCGCGACGTCGATCTGGTCGTCGAACCCGGGCAGACGGTGGCGATCGTCGGCGCCACGGGCAGCGGCAAGACGACGCTGCTGTCGGTGTTGCCGCGCCTGATCGATCCGCCGCCCGGCACGGTGTTTCTCGACGGCGTCGACGTGCGCGAACTCTCGCTGGTCGACGCTGCGCGCGGCCATCGGCATGGCGCCGCAGGAACCGTTTCTCTTCTCGGACACGCTCGAGGCCAACATCGCCTTTGCGCCGGAGATTGCGGCGCTGCCTGCGGAGGCGCGGCGCCGGGCGGTGGAGCAGGCCGCCGAGCTGGCCCGGCTCGACAAGGACCTGCGCGATTTCCCCAACGGCTACGACACGCTGGTGGGGGAGCGC
The DNA here is from genome assembly GCA_963818215.1 of Vicinamibacteria bacterium. GTDB lineage: Bacteria > Acidobacteriota > Vicinamibacteria > Vicinamibacterales > JAENWD01 > JAENWD01. Next base: position 23,289 of record CAWFRL010000025.1, read on the forward strand.
GGCATCACGCTGTCGGGCGGCCAGAAACAGCGCACCTCCCTGGCGCGCGCGCTGGTCACCGAACCCCGCGTGCTGATTCTCGACGACGCGCTGTCGGCGGTGGACACCTATACGGAAGACGAGATTCTCCATCGCCTGCGCGAGGTGCGGCGCGGCCGGACGTGCCTCATCGTGTCGCACCGGGTCTCGACCGTCCGCGACGCCGACCTCATCGTCGTGCTCGACGAGGGGCGCATCGCCGAGCGCGGCACGCACGACGACGCTGGTGAGCGCACGGCGGTCTGTATGCCGAGCTGCACCGCCGGCAGCTGCTCGAAGATGAGCTGAGCTCGATCGGGGATTGAAGGATTGTCGGATTCGAGGATGTATCCGCAGATTACGCAGATTACGCAGATTTCGAGACCGGCGCCGGCCGCGAAGCGGCCGGCTGCGGAGGCGCGATGCCGTGGAGATGAGCGTGGTCGTCTCGTCACGCTCATCGCCACGGCTCGCACCTCCCGCAGGCGCGGCTGCGCCGCGCCGCCGGTCGAGACGTCGCCGTAGCGCGAAGACCAGAATCTGCGGAATCTGCGTAATCTGCGGATGAATGCTCCGCGTAATCCAAGCCAATCCGCGTAATCAGATATGCACGACGACGACGTAATCGGCAAGGCCTACGACAGCCGGCTGATGCGGCGGCTGCTGGGCTATCTGCGCCCGTACTGGCGGTCGGTGCTGGTGGCGCTTGCGGCGATCATCACGCACTCGGTGCTGCAGCTGGCGCCGCCGTACCTGACCAAGCTGGTCATCGACACCTACATCCCCGCCGGCGACCTGGGCGGACTGGTGCACGTCGCGTGGATCTACCTGGCGGTCCTGGCCGGGTCGTTCGCGCTCGAGTACGTGCAGACCTGGGTGATGCAGCTGACCGGCCAGCGCATCATGTACGACCTGCGGATGGAGCTGTACGCGCACCTGCAGCGGCTGGACCTGCGGTTCTACGATCGCAACCCCGTCGGCCGGCTGATGACGCGGGTGACGAGCGACGTCGACGTGCTCAACGAGCTCTTCACGGCCGGCGTCGTCGCCGTCTTCGGCGACATCTTCACGCTGGCCGGGATCATGATCGTGATGCTCGGCATGGACTGGCGCCTGGCGCTGGCCAGCTTCGTCGTGCTGCCGCTCATCGCCGTGGTCACGCAGTGGTTCCGCGCGAACGTGCGCGAGTCGTATCGCACCGTGCGCGCGTGGATCGCGCGCATCAACGCGTTCCTGCAGGAGAACATCACCGGGATGGCGACGGTGCAGCTGTTCCGGCGCGAAGGGCGGAACGCTCACACGCTTCGACGAGATCAACGCCGCACATCGCGACGCCAACATCGACTCGATCTTCTACTACGCGGTGTTCTATCCGGCGATCGAACTGGTCGGCGCGCTGGCGGCCTCGATCATCATCTGGGTCGGCGGCCTCAACGTCCTGGACGGCACGCCTGACGCTCGGCGTGCTGGTGGCGTTCCTGCAGGTACTCGGCGCGGTTCTATCGGCCCGATCAGCGACATGTCGGAGAAGTTCAACGTCCTGCAGTCGGCCATGGCGTCGTCGGAGCGCATCTTCACGTTGCTCGACACGCCGGTGGCCGTCGCCAGCCCGTCGACCCCGGCGGCGCTCGACCGGCCGCTGCAGGGGCACATCGTGTTCGACCACGTGTGGTTTGCCTACCAGAACGAGGACTGGGTGCTTGCGCGACGTGTCCTTCGAGGTCCGGCCCGGCCAGCGCCTCGGGCTGGTCGGCGCCACCGGGTCGGGCAAGACGACGATCATCAGCCTGCTGCTGCGGTTCTACGACATCCAGCGCGGTCGCATCCTGGTGGACGGCGTCGACATCCGGGACCTCGACCTGGCGACGCTGCGGGGGCTGTTCGGGCTCGTGCTGCAGGACGTGCACCTGTTCTCGGGCACGCTGGGCGGCAACATCCGGCTGGGCCACGAAGCCCTCGACGACCTGGCCGTGCGCGCGGGCGGCCGAGGCCGTGGCGCGCCTCCGACTTCATCGAGGAACTGCCGGGCGGGTACGACGCGCCGGTCGCCGAGCGCGGCGCGACGCTGTCGACCGGGCAGAAGCAGCTGCTGTCGTTTGCCCGCGCGCTGGCGTTCAACCGGCGCGTGCTGATCCTCGACGAGGCCACCTCGAGCATCGACACCGAGACCGAGATGACGATTCGCCAGGCGCTCGAGGTGCTGATGCAGGGCCGCACGACCATCGCCATCGCGCATCGCCTCTCGACGATTCAGGACATGGACAGGATTCTCGTCCTGCACAAAGGCGCCGTGCGCGAGTCGGGCACGCACCAGGCGCTGCTGGCGGCGCGCGGGCATCTACTACCGGCTGTACCAGCTGCAGTTCCAGCGCACGGCCTGAGCGCACTGCCGTGCGATTGCGCGGATTGGCTTGGATTGGGTGGGATGGAGGCATCCGCAGATTGCGCAGATTCCGCAGATGCAGATCAGAAGAAGATTTCAGAGTGACCAGGTTCTCCTGATCTCTGATCTCCTGTAGATCTTGATCTCCTGGTCTCCTGTGCGCCCCGTGACGAAAGTGTTACCTTACGATCCTTGCCGGAGCCGCTTCGGCTCACGAGGAGTGTGCATGCCCAGCCTGCCGATCCGTCGCCGCATCGAGACGTTCATCAAGCCGTTTCGGGTGACCGACGGCAAGAAGTTCAAGCTCAAGCATGTCGACCCGGACGACACGGGCGGCCTCAAGTCCAAGGAGGCGGCCGCCAAGCTGCTGGCAGCCGGCGTCGAGCGGCTGTGCGAGCTTCAGGACAAGCTCTATGCCCAGGACCGGTGGTCGGTGCTGCTGGTGTTCCAGGCCATGGACGCGGCGGGCAAGGACGGCACGATCAAGCACGTGATGTCGGGCGTGAACCCGACCGGATGCCAGGTGTTTTCCTTCAAGGCGCCCGTCGTCGGAGGAGCTGGACCACGACTTCATGTGGCGATCGCTCAAGGCGCTGCCCGAGCGCGGCCGCATCGGCATCTTCAACCGCTCGTACTACGAAGAGATGCTCGTCGTCCGCGTGCATCCCGAGCTGCTGCACGCGCAGAAACTGCCGCCGCAGCTGGTGACCGACGACATCTGGAAGGAACGCTTCGAGGACGTCAGGAGCGTCGAGCGGTACCTGGCGCGCAACGGCGTCGTCGATCCTCAAGTTCTTCCTCCACGTGTCCAAGGGCGAGCAGAAGAAGCGCTTCCTCGAACGCCTGCAGAAGAAGGACAAGAACTGGAAGTTCTCGATGGCCGACGCCAAGGAGCGCAACTTCTGGGACGACTATCAGCACGCCTACGAGGACATGATCCAGCACACCGCCAGCGACCACGCGCCGTGGTACGTCGTGCCGGCCGATCACAAGTGGTTCACGCGGCTGGTCGTGGCCGGCGCGATCATCGACGCGCTCGAGAGACCTGGACCTGCAGTATCCGGCGGTCGACGAGCACAAGCGCGAGGAATTGCGGCTGGTGCAGGCCGAGCTCGAGCGCAACGGCGGCGGGCACGAAGAAGGCCGCGAACACCGCGCCGCCGAAGAAGCGCAAAGCCAGGAAGAAGGCACGCCGGCCAGGCGCGCGAAGGCGCGCCGAAGGCGGCGAGAAAGTCGACGCGCAGGCCGCGAGTCGCGACGGCGCCAGCGACCGCCGCCGACACCGTGGCGGCCGAGCCGGACACCCAGGTCTGAGCGGACGTCGCCGCGCCGGACACTGCAGGTACTGAGCCGCGCTACGCGCCGGCTACGTGCTCGTCGGCCTGCGCGTCTCTGTGGCAGGCACTGGCAGCGGGCAGCGGCGTGGGCGGCGGCGAGGGCGGCGGCGCTTCGCGTGCGGCGGTCTCGCGCCGCTTGAAGAGCGAATCCACCAGGCCCGGCGCGCTGTGCGTCGGGATTCCATCCAAGGCGCAGCACGACGATGCGGATGGCGGTGCGGCCGAAGCGGAGCGCTTCGTGGCAGCTCCACATGTAGAGGTCCAGGTGCCGGCCCTGCACTTCGGGGCCGGTGTCCATCACCGTGTAGACGCCGTCGTAACGGGCGCCGGGCGCGTCGACCTGCACGACCGAGCCGACCGGGAGCAAGTCCGGATCGGCGGCCGCGATGCCTGAGCGCACGTTGACGCCAGAGGCCGTCGTCGTTCCCTTGCAGTAGGCGGTGGCGCTGAAGAGCAGCCGGGCGCCGGGCGACGGGCGGCGCCGGGTCGCCTCGGCGCCCTGCACGGCCGCAAACCGCGAGTCGAGGACCGTGACCTCGTACAGCCACACCACGCCGCCGCCGACGACGATCGTCAGCGCGAGCTTGCGCCAGAGGGAATGAGCCAGCATCAGCGGCTGAAGTGTTCGTATCCCGGACCGATCGGCGTCGCGCCGCCGGTCGGCATCCACCAGCCAGCACCCGGCGTCCCTGGTCACGACGCCGATCCGCGTGAGCCGCAGGCCGTCGACCGCGCGCGCGACCGCCTTCAGCCGGCGCGCCTCCTTCGGCCGGACGGTGAACGCCAGCTCGTAGTCGTCGCCGCCGGCCACGGTTTCGGCGACCGCATCGGCGCCACGCGCGTGCCACACCGCCCGGGCACTCGTCCGAGATCGGCAGCGCCGACGGCGTCGATCTCGCAGCCAAGCCCGTGGTCCGTGGTGAGCCGCGCCAGCCCATCGGCCAGCCCGTCGCTCAGATCCAGGGCCGACGTGGCCGCGCGCGACTGTCCCAGCAGCCTGTCCAAGCCGTAACCGGGGCTCGGGCTGCAGGTAGCGTGCCACGACCTCGGGCCACGCTCGGCGTCACCGGCCGCCGAGTCGGCCAGCAAGGCCAGGCCCGCGCGCGCGTCGCCGAGCGTGCCGCTGACAAAGACGTAATCGCCCGCACGGGCGCCGCTGCGTCGCAGAATCCGCCGGCGGTGCACCGATCCGATCGCCGTCACGTCCACCACCAGCGGGCCCGGCGTGCGCGTGATGTTGCCGCCGACCACGCCGCGCGCCCGAGCGCTCGGCCAGCGCGATCGCGCCATCCACGAGCCGGTCGAAATCGGCGAGCGACAGGTCGTCGGGCAGCGCGAGCGACAGCGTCAGCAGGCGCGGCGTGGCGCCCATCGCCGCCAGGTCGCTCAGATTGACGGCGACCGCGCGGTGGCCGATGGCCTCGGCCGGCACGAACCGGCGATCGACGTGGACGCCGTCGACGATGGCGTCGGTGGTGATGACTTCGAGCCGGTTGCGCACCGGCTCGTAGACGGCCGCGTCGTCGCCGACGTCGACGACGAGCCAGTCGGGCGACGGGCGCCAGCCGCTGGCGGATGCGCGCGATGAGGGCGTGCTCGCCCAGCATCGCGACCGTCGCGTTGCCCGCGCCGCCTGCGCCCGGGTCCTGGACACCGGAGCCCGCTGCCTGGACGCCGGCCCCTGGACTGCCGGACTCCGGCGCCGCGCTCACTTGGCATAGTCGACGGCTCGCGTTTCCCGGATCACGGTGACCTTGATCTGGCCGGGGTACTCCAGCTCGCTTTCGATGCGGCGCGCGATGTCGCGCGACAGCCAGACCGCCTGATCGTCGGTGACGCGATCGCTTTCGACCATGATGCGGATCTCGCGGCCGGCCTGCAGCGCGAAGCTCTTGGCGACGCCCTTGAACGACTCGGCGATGCCTTCGAGCCGCTCCAGCCGCTTGACGTACGTCTCGAGCAGGTCGCGCCGCGCGCCGGGCCGGGCGGCCGAGATCGCGTCGGCCGACTGCACCAGCATCGCTTCGAGCGACGGCCAGTCGATGTCCATGTGGTGCGCCGCGACGGCCTGCAGCACGGGCTCCGACTCGCCGTGCCGGCGCAGCACGTCGAGCCCCAGCTCGAGATGGCTGCCCTGCAGGTCGCGGTCGATGGCCTTGCCGATGTCGTGCAGGAACGCCGCGCGGATCGTGACGTGGGCGTTGAGGCCCAGTTCGCGCGCCATGACGCCGGCCAGGTAGGCGACTTCCTTGGAGTGGTTCAGGATGTTCTGGCCGTAGCTGGTGCGGTAACCGCAGCCGGCCCATCAAGCGTGAGCAGCTCCGGCTTGATGTCGTGCAGCCCCAGCTCGAAGGCCGCCGCCTCGCCGTCCTTGCGCGCCGTCTCGATCATCTCGCCTCTGACCGCCTCGACGACCTCTTCGATGCGCGCCGGGTGGATGCGGCCGTCGGCGATCAGGCGCTCGATCGTGCGGCGGGCGACCTCGCGCCGCCACGGGTCGAAGCCCGACAGGATGATGGCGCCCGGCGTGTCGTCGACGATCAGGTCGACGCCCGTGGCCTGCTCGATCGCGCGGATGTTGCGGCCCTCGCGCCCGATGATGCGGCCCTTCATCTCGTCGCTGGGCAGGTCCACGACGGTGACGGTGGTCTCGACGGTGGTGTCGGCGGCGCTGCGCTGAATGGCCTGCGTGACGATGGCGCGCGCCTTGTCGGCGGCCTGCTCGCGGGCGTCGTGCTCGATGCGCGTGATGAGCGCGGCCGCCTCGCGCCGCGCGTCGGACTCCATCTCCTTCAGCAGCTGCTCGCGCGCCTCGTCGCGCGTCAACGCGGCGACGCGTTCGAGCTCGCGGCGATGCTCCTCGAGCAGCCTCGCGTAGCGATCGGCCTCGGCAGCCACGTGCTGCTCGCGCGCCGCCAGGTCCAGCGCGCGGCGCTCGAGCCCCTGCAGGCGGCGCTCGGCGGTCTGCTGCTGCTCGGCCAGCGAGGCCTCGCGTCGCGCCAGCACCTGCTCCATGCCCGTAATCTGCTGGCGGTGGTCGCGCGCGAACTGCTCGGCCTCGACGCGCAGGTCGTGCGCGCGCTCCTTGGCGTCGAGCAGCGCTTCCTTGCGCCGCGTGTCGCCCTCGCGCTCGGCCTCGCGCAGCGATGGCGCGCGCCTGTTCCTCGGCACGGCCCAGCGTCTCGGCCGCCAGGCGTCGCCGGTTGGCGAGCCAATAGCCGTAGACCGCGGCCGCTCCTGCGAAGGCCACGAGAAAATCGAGGACGTAGGCGACCAGATGGGAGGGCACGATGGCTAGCGATCGGTCGCCGCCGGAGGCGGCGCTGCCCGGCCGATGGGCCGGGCAGGAGAAGTGGCCCCGCATTGCCGTGTGGGGAGGTCGTTGAACCTGCTTGTGCAGGTGGAACCGCTCGGTGATCTCGCCGCCCGTCAGGCTTCCTCTCAGCGGAGGCGTGCACACGGGGCGACGTTGCGATTCGCTTGGGTATTGCATTGGCTCAAGCGACGCTCCTGGCCATCACGATCAACGCAGGGCCACGGGTATTGTATCGGATCGAGAGGGGCACTGCAGAAGTGCCGGCGGGTGCGACTCGTCGGAGCTGGCGGGCTTGCCGCGCCGTCGAGCTTAGCGAAGGCGGGGCGCTTCGTCCAGCGCGGCGTCGACGAGGCGCTCGATGTCGCCGGCGCGGCTGGCGATGGCGCCGGCGTTGGCGGCGCGGTCCTGCCGGTACCGGAACACTTCGTCGGCCAGGTTCAGGGCCGCCAGGACGGCGACCCTGAGCGAGTCGTTGGTCTGGTTCTCGTCGGCCGCCACGCGGATCTTCTCGTCCACGTACGCCGCCAGCTCCGCGACGTAGGTCGCCTGCAGCGCGCTGCGCACCGGGTAGCGCTGCCCGTGGATCACCACCGGCACGATGCGTTCGGCGTCGTCAGACATCAATCGAACCCGCCTCGACCTGCAACCTCGACCGACCCGACCCAACCTGACCGAACCCGACCCAACCTGGCTAGAGGCTCAGCCCTTCGAGCTGTTCGAGCAGCTCAGCGACGCGCGTGCGGACGATGTCGCGCTCCTCGCGCAGCGACAGCACCTCGTCCGACGCCGTCTCGGCGTCGGACAGCCGCGTGTGCAGCCCCTCGACCTCGCGGGCCAGCCGCGCGTTGTCTTCGGCCAGCCGGGCGGCGTCGCCCTTGAGCCGCTCGACCAGCGCCACCAGCGCCTTCACCTTGTCCTCGAGCCGATCGATCGGCGCGAGATCGACCGTCCGCGTCGCGGTCTTCACCATTGCCACTCCTGGCCTCTCAATCTGCAATCGTCAATCGTCAATCGTGCAATCGTCATCCTACCGCCTGACCGCGCCGTGCGCGCGTGGTCAGCGCGTCGACGATCGTCGCTCATCGCGGCGTCGGCCTCGGCATCGGTGAGCGTGCGATCCGGCGCCTGGAACGTCAGCCGGTACGAGAGGCTGACCTTGCCCTCGGCGATGCCCTTGCCCTGGTAGCGATCGAACTCCGCGACGCGCACCAGCGTCGCCGGCGCCACCGCCTGAATCGTGCCACGAACGTCGGCGGCCAGCAAGGACTCATCGACCAGAATCGACAGGTCGCGCACGATCGACGGGAAGCGCGGCAGCGGATGCGCCCTGGCGACGCCGAGCATCGTCGACGAGGTCGACGACCGCGTCGAGGTCGAGCTCGGCGACGAACACGTCGTCGTGTGCCGGGATGTCGCGCGCGGTGGTCAGGCTCGTCTGCACGTGCCCGACCACGCCAAGCAGGCGCGCGGTCCCGCTGCCGTCGACGGCGCGGACCTCGGCCGTGCGGCCCGGCGTCAGCCACGGCCGCTCGGCGGCCTGCACCTGCAAGGTCAGCCCCATCGCGCGCGCCCAGCCCATCGACGACGCCGAGGAGGTCGAACAGGTCGACCGGCCGCGCGCGGCCGCTCCAGTGTTCGCGCGGTGGCCGCGCCAGACCAGGCGAGGCTCAGCGTGCGGGATTCGCCGGCGCCGCGCACGAAGCGCGTGCCCAGCTCGAACAGGCGCACGTCGCGCTGGCCGTGGCGCCGGTTGTGCGCGACGGCATCCACCAGCCCGGGCAGCAGCGACGGCCGCAGCACGGCGAACAGCTCCGAGAGCGGGTTGGTGATGGCCACCAGGTCGTCGGCCGCCGCAAACTCGCGCGCCGCACTTCTCGCTGATGAACGAGAACGTCACGCACTCGCTGAAGCCGGCCGCCGTCGCCAGCCGCCGCAGCGCACGGTCCTGCTCGAGACGCTCGTCGGGCGGGGCGGCACCTGCGCGAGGGCCGGGAACGTCGCCGGCAACCGGTCGTAGCCGTAGTGGCGTGCGACTTCCTCGATCAGGTCGACGTCGCGCGACGACGTCGACGCGCCACGAGGGCACCGACACCGACCACGTGGTCGGGCGCCTCGCCCGCCAGCATGAAGCCCAGCCCGGTGAGGATGCGCCGGATGTCGGCGACCGCCACGTCGGCGCCCAGCACAGCGCGGACTCGCGCGTAGTCGAGCCGCACGACGCGCGGCGCCGGCGCGCGACGCGCAGGCGTCAATCCAGCCGCGGCGCACGGTGCCGGCGCCGATCTGCTCGATGAGGCTGCAGGCGCGCGCCAGCGCCTCGGCGGCGGCGGCAAAGTCGGCGCCGCGCTCGAAGCGATACGACGCTTCGGTGGACAGGCCGAGCCGCTTGCTGGTCTTGCGGATCGACGTGGGCTCGAACCAGGCGCTCTCGAGCGCGATGGTCGTCGTCGCCGCCGACACCTCGCTGTCGCCGCCGCCCATGATGCCGGCCAGCGCCTGCGCGCGATCGCGGTCGGCGATGACGAGCATCTCGGGCGTCAGCGTCCGCTTCTGGCCGTCAAGCGTCGTCAGCGTCTCGCCGGCCCGCGCCGATGCGGATGTGCAGCGCCGGGCCGGCCAGCGTGTCAGGTCGAACGCATGCAGCGGATGGCCCAGCTCGAGCAGCACGTAGTTGGTGATGTCGACGATGTTGCTGATCGAGCGGATGCCGGCGGCGGTGAGCCGCTCGGCCAGCCAGGCGGGCGAGGGCCCGATGGTCACATCGGCGACGGCGGCGCAGTAGCGCGGGCACCCGGCGGGGTTCTCGATGGTGACGCGTCAGCGGCCCGAGCTGCGCTGGCGTCGGCCGGGCCGAGGTCGGCGCCGCGCGGCGCGCGCAGCGACGTGCCGTACCGCGTCGCGACCTCGCGCGCCAGGCCAATCATGCTGAGGCAGTCGGGCCGGTTGGCGGTGATCTCGAAGTCGATGACGGGGTCATCGCCCTCGACCGACGCGACCTCGAAGCCGGCCATGTGGAGATCGTGGGCCAGCACGTCGGGCGTCACCGGCACGTCCACCAGCTCGCGCAGCCAGGACACGAGCACCTTCACAGCGGGAACTGCTCCAGGAAGCGCAGGTCGTTTTCGTAGAACAGGCGGATGTCCTCGACGCCGTGCATCAGCAGCGCCAGCCGCTCGATGCCGACGCCGAAGGCGAAGCCGGTGACGCGCGTCGGCGTCGTAGCCGACGGCCTCGAAGACCGCGGGATGGACCATGCCGCAGCCGAGCACCTCGATGAAGCCGGTGCGCTTGCACATCGAGCAGCCGGCGCCCTTGCAGCGCTGGCAGCCGATGAACACGTCGGCGCTCGGCTCGGTGTACGGGAAGAAGCTGGGCCGGAAGACGACCGGGATGTCCGGCGCGAACAGCTCGCGCAGGAAGCCGATGAGCGTGCCCTTGAGGTCGCCCATCGTCACGCCCTCGCCGACGACCAGGCCTTCGACCTGCTGGAACATCGGCGTGTGCGTGAGGTCGAGGTTGTCGCGGCGATAGACGCGGCCCGGCGCGATGACGCGCACCGGCGGCTCGTGCGATTCCATGTAGCGGATCTGCATCGCCGAGGTGTGCGTGCGAAGCAGCGTCGCCGGCCGCTGCGGCGGCCGTGCCTCGGCGCGCGTGCTCAGTCCGGGCCGAGCCCCGCCGGCCGCGGGCGCGCCCACGGGCCGGGCCGGCCGATCCCACGGCTCGCTGCAGGTACAGCGTGTCCTGCATGTCGCGCGCCGGGTGCTCGGGCGGCATGTTCAGCGCTTCGAAGTTGTGCCAGTCGTCTTCGGTCTCGGGGCCGTCGAGGATCTCGTAGCCCTGCCGCGCGAAGATCGCCTCGATGCGCGAGCGGAGCTGCGTCAGCGGATGGAGCCGCCCGATCGCCGGCGCACGGCCGGGCAGCGTGACGTCGACGCTGCCGGCCGGGCGCCGCGTCGACGACAGCGCCGCCAGTCGCTCGTCGAGCGCGGCCTCGATGTGCTGCTTGAGCTCGTTGATCTGCTGGCCGAGCGCCGGGCGCTCGTCGGGCGAGGCCGCGCCGAGGGCCTTCATCAGCCCGGCCACGGCGCCGCCCTTGCGGCCCAGGTACTTGTCGCGCAGCGCCTTCAGGTCCGCGTCGGTGCGGACGGCGGCGAGATCGGCGGTGAACTGGGTTCGGAGGTCGGCGATGGAGGACACGGGGGATGTGCCGAGTGCCGGAGTGCCGAAGTGCCGATGTGTCGGTGCCGACGTGCTGCGGTGCCGGGGTCACTGCGTGCGCGCACGCAAGCACCTGGCACTCAGCACCGCACCTGGCACGCGGCACCTGGCACGCGGCACAGGTGCGGGCGGCCGTTAGGCCGCCGCTTCCTTGGTCTGCTTCACCTGCGCGACGAGCTTGCCGAACGCCGCCGCGTCGCGCACGGCCAGGTCGGCCAGCTGCTTGCGGTCGAGCCCGATGCCGGCGACCTTCAGGCCGTTGATGAACTGGCCGTAGGTCAGGCCATGCTCGCGCGCCGCGGCGTTGATGCGCACCACCCACAGGCGGCGGAAGTCGCGCTTCTTGTTGCGGCGGCCGACGAAGGCGTACTTGAGCGCCGTATCGGCCGATTCTTTCGCGGCGCGATAGAGCTTGCTCTTGTTGCCGAACATGCCCTTCGTACGGGCAAGCAGCTTCTTCCGCTTGGCCCGACGAACTGTTCCACGCTTTACACGAGGCATTGCTGAGTTCCTTCACTCAGTGCTGATTGCCGATTGCTAGGTTGCCGATTGCGGACTTGCGCTGGAGTGCTCGGTCCTGAGTGCTGCAGCTTGCACGAAGTCTGCGCAACTGCACTCTGCAATCGGCAATCCGCAATCTGCACTCGCTCCCTGTTCAGTCGTACGGCAGCATCTTCTTCAGCCGCGGCCGTGTCCTGATCGGACACCGCGTGGCTGCCGCGCAGCACGCGCTTGCGCTTGGTCGACTTGCTGGTAAGGATGTGCCGCTTGAAGGCGGAGCCCCGGGTGAACTTGCCGGTGCGCCGTCTTCTTGAACCGCTTGGCGGCGCCGCGATGCGTTTTCAACTTCGGCATGACCTGATGTGCTCTCTAGCTCTGAGTCTCCGGCGCCGTCGCCCGCCGGTATGGGCGCCGCACTTTCAGTGGCGGCAGTGGCAGCCGGGCGTCGCGTCTCCGCCGCGCCGGCTGGTGCGCTCTTGCGCCCGGACTTGTCGGCCCGCTGCGCGAGAATCGTGTGCATCTGGTTGCCTTCCTGGCGCGGCATCGATTCGACCAGCGCCTGGTCGCCCAGGTCGTTGATCAGCCGCTCCAGGATGCGGCGCCCGATCTCGGGGTGCGCCATCTCGCGCCCGCGGAAGAAGATCGTCGCCTTCACTTTGTCACCGTCGGCCAGGAAGCGCTCGATGTGCTTCTTCTTGAACTGGTAATCGTGCTCGTCCACCTTCGGACGAAACTTGATTTCCTTGACCTCGATGATCTTCTGGTGCTTCTTCGCCTCGCGCGCCCGCTTCTGTTCCTGGTACGTGTACTTCCCGTAGTCCATGATCCGGCAGACCGGCGGCACGGCGGTGGGGGAAATCTCCACCAGGTCGAGCCCCTTCTGGCGGGCAATCGTCAGCGCCTGCGGCGGCGCCATGATGCCGAGCTGCTGCCCGGTGTCGTCGATCACGCGGATCTCGCGCACGCGAATGCGCTCGTTCACGCGAACCCGGTCGTCACGTCGTTGGCCTCGCGGCCCGCGGTCGAAAGCGATAGCATCCTCCCAGGATCGTGAGCGCGACCCGCATGGCCACCAGGCCCTCGCGGTCGCCGCTCACCGGCGGAACTGAAGTTCCGCCCTACGTACTCGGCGAACGTTCCGCCCTACGTACTCTGCACTGCGCCAGCGTCGCGTCTGCCGCCTGCGCGGCGCCGCGGCGCGTCCGCACTTCCTCGAGCGCCGCCGCGACAAACGCGTCGACGGCCTGCGCGCCCTGATCCCCGCCGGTACGCGTGCGTACCGCCACGGTCCCATCGGCCGCCTCACGGTCGCCAATCACCAGCATATAGGGGATCTTCTGCAGCTGGGCCTCGCGGATCTTATACCCGATCTTCTCCTGCCGCTCGTCCAACTCGGCCCGCAGCCCGGCCGCCGCCAGCCGCGCGACGACGCGTCCGCGCGTAGTCGACGTGCCGGTCCGCAATCGGCAGCACCACGCACCTGCAGCGGGCGCCAGCCACAGCGGAAACGCCCCGGCATAGTGCTCGATCAGCAGCGCGATGAACCGCTCGAAGCTCCCGAAAATCGCCCGGTGGATGACCACCGGACAGTGTTCGGCGTTGTCGGCCCCGATGTATTTCAGGCCGAACCGCTGAGGCATCTGGTAGTCGAGCTGAATCGTCGCGCACTGCCACTTGCGGCCCAGCGCGTCGGTGACGTCGAAGTCGATTTTCGGCCCGTAGAACGCGCCGTCGCCCTCGTTGATCGTGTAGGCCTGGCCCGCCGAGTCGAGCGCCTGCTTCAAGCGCGGCCTCGGCGTGGTCCCACGTGGCGACCTCGCCCAGGAACTCGGCCGGCCGCGTCGACAGCTTCGCGGCAGAGGTCAGGCCCAGGTCGTCGTACACGCGCTGGACCAGCCTGAGCAGCGCCTCGACCTCCGAGGCAATCTGCTCCTCGGTCACGAAGCAGTGCGCGTCGTCTTGCGAGAACTGCCGCACGCGCGTGAGGCCCGACAGCACGCCGCTGGCCTCGTTGCGATGCAGCGCCGTCTGCTCGTGCAGGCGAATCGGCAGGTCGCGATAGCTGCGGACCTCGCTGCCGAACACGAGCATGTGGCCGGGGCAGTTCATCGCCTTCACGGCCATCTGCTCGGACTCGGACTCACCAGGAACATGTTCTGGCGGTAGTGCTGCCAGTGGCCCGACGTCTCCCAGAGCGCCTTGTTGAAGATGAGCGGCGTCTTCACCTCGACGTAGCCGGCGGGAAACAGCACCTCGCGCATGTAGTTGGCGAGCGTGTTGTAGAGCGTCGTGCCCTTGCGCCAGCCAGAACGCCGCGCCGGGCGCCCACGGATGGAACAGGAACAGGCCCGTCTCGCGGCCCACCTTGCGGTGGTCGCGCTGCTTGGCTTCCTCGATCTGCGTCAGGTACGCCTTGAGCTCCTTGTCGTTCGGAGAACGCCGTGCCGTAGACGCGCTGCATCGGCGCGTTGCTCGCGTCGCCCTTCCAGTAGGCGTTGGACGTCGAGAGCAGCTTGAACGCCTTCAGCTTGCCCGACGACGGGACGTGCGGGCCGACGCAGAAGTCGACGAAGGTCTCGCGGTCCTTGATCGTGTAGACCGAGACGTGCGACTGGCCCGCCGTCTTCTCCTCGATCAGCTGGACCTTCAGCGGCTCGCCGCGCCTGGCGAAGAAGGCGAGCGCCTCCTCGCGCGGCCAGAGCTGCCGTTCGTACGGCAGGTCCGCCGCGGCCAGCTCGCGCATCTTCGCCTCGATGGCCTCGAGGTCCTCGGGGACGAACGGCCGGCCGACGACGAAGTCGTAGAAGAAGCCCTCGTCGATGGCGGGCCCGATGCCGCACTGCGTGCCGGGAAAGAGCGCCGTCACGGCGGCGGCCATCAGGTGCGCGGTGCTGTGGCGCGTCAGGCCGAGGGCTTCGGCGACTCTTGTCGGTGACGACGCGGACGCGCGCGTCAGCCGTCAGCGGCGTGGACAGGTCCACCAGGCGGTCGTCGACCACGGCGGCCAGGGCCGCCTCGGCCAGCCGCGGCGAGATCGCCGCGGCCACCGCGCCGACCGGTGAACCGGCGGCGAGCTGGCGGGACGACCCGTCCGGCAACGTGACTGTGACCTGGCTCATCGTACACACGTTCACCCGCACGGGCGGGACAGGCGTCAGCGGTCGCCCCTGACACTGGCAGGGGCCCTCGTTCTCGTCGTGCTGACCGCTTCATCCTCGAATGAATCAGGCCGAAGGTCGTGACAAGTGAGGTGGTAGGCACGGGCGGACTCGAACCGCCGACCTCCTGCGTGTCAGGCAGGCGCTCTAACCAACTGAGCTACGCGCCTATAGCCGTCTTCCGGCGCCAAGACGAACGATCAGTATAGCAACCGGCGAAGGGGGGTCAATTTGGATTGCAGATTGCAGATTGCGATTGCAGATTGCGTCCGGGCACCCGGTCGTGCAAGGCACTCGGAGGCGTCCGCACCAGCCGCCTTCGCGACTGGCTGGTTGGGCGTTCAGCGCGGCCAGGGCGTTGCCCCGGCAATCTGCAATCTGCGAATCTGCAATTACTTGACGGCCGTTTTGAGGGCCTTGCCCGGCGTAAAACGCGCCACGCGGCGCTTCGGGACCTTGATCGCGGCGCCGGTCTGCGGGTTGCGCGCCGTGCGCGCCTTCCGCTGCGAGGTCTTGAAGGTGCCAAAGCCCACGAACGTGATCGAGTCGCCCTTCTTCAGCGCCTTGGTGACGCCGTCGATGAACGAGTCGACGGCCGCGACCGGCCGCGCTCTTGGACAGATCGACGTCTTTCGCGATCTTCGCGATCAGATCCTGCTTGTTCATTGAACTCTCCTCGGGCGGGGCAACCCGCATGGCGTCGCGACGACGCCTGATGCATGCGCATGCACATCACTGCGCACGCTGGCAAACCCTCGCGTTATACGCGACGGTCGGATCACTGTCAAGCGACAGGCGCCGTCGCTTCGGGCCTGTCGGTGTCGCGCCTCAGGCGGCAGGAGCGGCGGGCAGCAGTTCGAGCGCCTTGTCGAGAATCGGATCGGCGGCGCCGGCGGTCGCGCCGAACTCGAGATCGGGCTCGGCCACGGCCGTGTCGGGCGTGAGCCCCTTCTCGTGAATCGACGTGCCGTCGGGCGTCGATGAATCGCGCGGTCGACAGCCACAGGCCGCTGCCGTCGGGCAGCTTCACCAGTTCCTGCGACGGCCGCGCGGCCCAGCGTGCGCTCGCCGACGATCGTCGCGCGCTTGTTGCCCTTGAGCGCCGCGGCGAACACCTCGGCGGCCTGCGACGTGCCGTTGTCGGCGAGCAGCGTGATCGGCAGCGTGATGATGCCGTCGCCCGCCGAGGTGGCGGTGACCTGCTTGGGAACCGTCCGTCCCTCGCGCGCGCCAAGCGTGCCGGTGGTGACAAACAGCCGCGCCGAGGCAAACCCCAGCGCCGGAGCCCCTTCAGCCGTCCGCCGCAGGTCGACGATCAGGTGCCACGCGCCCTGCTTGCGCAGCGAGATGGCCTGCTGCCGCAGTTCGCCGGCGGTTCGGTCGGTGAACGCCGCCACGCGAATCAGCCCGACGCCCGGGCGTGCCAGCCGGCCGGTCACCGTGGCCGCCGGCGCCTCTTCGCGCACCAGCGTGACCTCGTGCGGCTCGGCGGCGTTGCCGCGCAGCACCGTCAGGGTCACCTTCGATCCCGGCGCGCCTCGCAGCGCCTGGTCGCCGGCCCACACCGACAGCTCGCGCGTCGGCGCGCCGTTGATGGCGCGGACGTAGTCGCCGGTCGCCAGGCCGGCTTTGGCCGCAGGCGACCCGTCGCGCGCCGCGATGACCCGCAGGTAGTACTGCCGCGTGAGCTCGAGGCCGACGGTGCCCTTCGCCGGCGCCTGCGCCTTGCTGACGACGCGCGACCTGCGCGGGCGTCAGCCACGCGCTGTCGGCGTCGAGCCCTTCGGCCAGGCCCTGCAGGGCGCCGCGCATGATGCGCTCGTTCTTCACCGGCTCGACGTAGTTGCTCATCACCAGCGAGACGACTTCTTCGAAGACCCGCAGGGGCTGGTAGCTGGAGTCCTGGTCGGCGAGCACGCGGTTGAGGAAGCCGCCGAGCAGCACGAGCACGATGATCGGAGTCGAAACCAGGAGAACGATGAGCCGGGTCTTGGACGTCATTGGATTTTGCGGAATCGGGGCTTCAGCCATTGTAGCGGGTCACTCGGCTTGCCGTCGACGCGCACCTCGAAATACAGGGTCGGCGTGCCCGCTGTCAGCTTCCGACGGGCCATGCCGAGCGGTGCTTCGACACTGCCCTTTGTACGGACGTGCCAGTCTAGGGATGCGGCGTGGCGACATCGGCCAATCCTGAGCGAACCGTGACGGTACAATCCAACGGCGCGCGGTACTCGGCAGTCGACTACGGCGTCAAGCGTATCTGGGCCTGGCGGTGCAGCGACCGTCGACGGGCACTGCTGCGCGCGGCCGCTTGAGCGACGCTCGACCGCCATGCGGCCTCGGCCGAGCGCCAGGGCGCTGACGCGGCGATGCGTCGACGCGTGTCGCGCGTCACCGGCTCTCGAGCGACGACGAGCCAGTCGGCGCCATCGTCGTCGGGCTTCCGAAGCGCCTCGACGGATCTCCGAACGACCAGACACCAAAGGTCGAGGCCTTCGTCACGCGTCTGGCCGGCCGGACCTCGGTGCCGGTCGTGCTCCAGGACGAGCGGCTGACAAGCGTCGAAGCCGAATCGCGGCTCGCGGTCCGCGAGAAGGACTGGCGGCGGCGCAAGCAGATGCTGGACGCCGCTGCCGCAGCCGTGATGCTCCAGGACTACCTCGACGCGCACCGTCCTCGGCCCGTGGCCGATTCCGATCGTTCCTGACCAAATGCGCCGACTCATTCTCCTGCTGGTCGCTCTGGCCGCGACGGCCGCCGCCGTGGCCGGCTTCTACTACGCGCGCGTCGACGAACGCTACCAGGGGTTCGAGGGCGCCGAGCAGTTCGTCGAGATCACGCCCGGCACGGGCAGCCGCGCCATCGGGCGCGCGCTGGCGGAGGCCGGCGTGGTTCGCGACGAGCCGACGTTCCGCATGGCGGTCTATCTCACCGGCACGGCGCGCGAGCTGAAGGCCGGCGAGTACCGCTTTGCCGGCCCCGCCTCGCCCAAGGAGATCGCCCGGAAGCTGGCGCGCGGCGCCGTCTACACTGCGCCCGGTGACGTTTCCCGGAAGGGCTGACGGTGAAGGAGATGGCGCGCGTGTTCGAGTCGCGCGGGCTTGGGCACCGCGCAGGGCTTCGTTCAGGCGGCCGTCGAATCCAGCGCGCGCTCCGCGCGCTCGATCCGGCGGCGCAGGGACCTCGAAGGGTACCTGTTCCCCGAGACCTACAACCTCGCGCGACGCGCGGAGGCCAGCACGCTGGTCGGACTGATGGCCGCGCGATTTCTCGACGTGTTCGACGACGACGCTTCGCGCGGAGGCGCAGAGCCAGGGGCGCACGGTGCGCGAGGTGGTCACGCTGGCCTCGCTGGTCGAGAAGGAAACGGCCCGCCCGGAGGAGCGGCCCATCGTCGCGGCCGTCTATCTGAACCGCCTGCGGATCGGGATGGGGCTGCAGTGCGACCCGACGGTCATCTACGCGCTCGAACGGGCCGGCAAGTACACCGGCAACCTCACGCGCCAGGACCTGCGCTTCGACTCGCCGTACAACACGTACCGCTACGCCGGCCTGCCGCCCGGCCCCATCGCCGCGCCCGGCAAGGCGTCGCTCGAAGCGGTGCTGCGCCCCGCCAAGGTGGACTACCTCTACTTCGTCAGCCGCAACGACGGCAGCCACGTCTTCGCCACCACGCTTGCGGAGCACAACCGCAACGTGAAGGAGTGGCAGAAGGATTTCTTCAAGGAGAAGCCGAAGATAGTTACGAGCTGCGATGCGTGCGAGTGCCGAGTGACGAAGTCGGCGCAGATGCTCGGCTCGGGTTGCCACTCGAGCTCGTACTCGTCGCCACTCGTCGCCTCGTCACTTGTAGCTAGCGCTCGCCCCACCCGAGCTTTTCTCTCAGCGTGTCGAAGTAGCCGCGGCTGGGCGAGCTCGACGATCCGCACGGGCGTCTCGGCGCGCGTGATGCGCACGACGTCCGTGCGTTCCGAGCTTGTGGCCGGTCTGGCCGTCGAAGGTCACGAAGATGTCGGCGGCGCGGCCCATGTCGATGGCGCGCACCTCGACGACGGCCGACCCGGGATCACGATCGGGCCGATTGGCGAGCGTGTGCGGCGCGATCGGCGTGATGAGGATCGCGTCCACGTCCGGGTGGACGATGGGGCCGCTGGCCGCCAGGTTGTAGGCGGTCGACCCCGTCGGGCTGGCGACGATGATGCCGTCGGCTTTCACGCGCGTGACGAACTGGCCGTTCACGGTGACTTCCAGATCGATCACGCGCGAGATCTCGCCACGCGTGACGACGACGTCGTTGAGCACGACGTGCGTGTCGCGCACCGTGGCCGTCGCGCAGCGTCGCGGCCTGCAGCAGGCGCCGCTCGTGCACCTTCGCCGTGCCGGCGATCACGGCGTCGAGCGACGCGTGCAGCTCGTCGAGGGTCACCTCGGTGAGGAATCCCAGCCGGCCGAAATTCACGCCCAGGATGGGAATCGCGCGGCCCGCGGCGCCGACTCGCGCGGCCATGCCCAGCAGCGTGCCGTCGCCGCCCAGCACCAGCAGCAGGTCGACCTGCGATGCCAGCGCATCGCGCGAGAGCGCGGGGGCATCGCGCAGCCCGGCCATCTCCGCCGTCTCGGTTTCGAGAATGCCCTGGATGCCGCGCGCCTCCAGCCACTGCAGGACCGCCGCCAGATGCGGGGCGGCGGCGGTCGAGGCCCTGCTTGGCGACGATGCCGACGCGCTCGATGGTCATCGCGGCGCTCCGCAGGTGCAGCAGGAACTCCTGGTTGCCCGTGGCGCCCGTGATCGGGCGACGGCGTGTCGGCCATGGGCGTCAATCCTACCGCACGCGCCGCCGCGCGCACCTCGTCGAGCACGCGCGCGTGCACGGCCGGGTCCGTGACCAGCCCGCCGCGCTCGACATCCTCGCGCCCGGCCTCGAACTGCGGCTTGACCAGCGCGATCACGTGGCCGTCGGGCGACAGGCGGGGCGGCACGATCGGGAAGAATCTGGCGCAGCGAGATGAACGAGACGTCGATGGTGACCAGGTCGAAGGGACCGGGCAGGTCGTCGGGCGGCAGATAGCGGGCGTTGACGTGCTCGCGCACGACCACGCGCGGGTCGGTGCGCAGGCGCCAGTCGAGCTGTCCGTGGCCGACGTCGAGCGCGACGACCTGCCGCGCGCCGCGCTGCAGCAGCACGTCGGTGAAGCCGCCGGTCGACGCGCCGATGTCGAGCGCGAGCGCGCCGGTGACCTCGATGCCGAACGTGTCGAGCGCGTGCGCGAGTTTCAGCCCCCCGCGACCGACGTACGGATGATCCGGCACGCTCAGCGCGATGTCGGCGTCGCTCGGCGACGCTGACGCCGGCCTTGGTCGCCGGCTGGCCGTTCACCTGGACCTGCCCGGCCAGAATCAGCGCGCGCGCCCGCTCCCGCGACGGCACGAGGCCGCGGGTGACGAGCAGGAGGTCGAGGCGGTGGCGCATGGAGCGATGGCTGGAGTGAGTGCTGAAGTGCTAAGTGCGAAGTGCCGAAGTGCCGAAGTGCTACCGGAGTGCGACGCGTGCCGTGCGTGCTGGCCGCGCGCATCGCCGTGCATTTCGTACTTCGCACTTCGCACTTAGCACTTTGCACTATCAGCACTCTCCCAGCTTCGGCGCGCGCACTGCGCATTCGAGCGGCTTCACCTCGCCCCGATCGTTCAGCACCTCGATCCGCCGCTCCGCCTCTTCGAGCCGCGTGTGGCAGAAGCGCGAGAGCTGGACGCCGCGCTCGTAGAGGGCCAGCGACGACTCGAGCGTCTGGTCGCCGTCTTCGAGTTTCTTGACGATGGCTTCCAGTTCGGCCAGGGCGGCTTCGAAGTCTTTGATGGATGTGTCCATACGATTGGGGCGCGGGAGCGCCGGAACTAGTTCCGGCCTACGGATGCAGTTCGGCTTCGACGTCACAGAGTAACTCGCCCTGGCCGAGCGTGACGCGCACGGTGTCGCCGGCGCCGACTTCCGAGGCGGCGCGAATGACGTGCGTGCGCGTGGCGTCCCAGCACACGGCGTAGCCGCGGCCGAGCACGGCCAGCGGGCTGAGGCTGTCGAGGCGTCCGGCCAGCGCGCCGAAGCGGCCGACGTCGCGCGACCGGCGCCGTTCGATGGCCGCATCCAGCCGCGCGCGCCCGGCGGTGAGGCGCGTGCGCGGTCTCGGCCAGCCGGCGGCGCGGGTCGTGGCGCTCGAGCGCGCGTTCGACGGCGACCAGGCGGCGCGTCAGGTACGCACCCGGTCGGCCAGCGCGTGCCGCAGGTGCTGCGACAGCTCGCCGACGTGGCGGCCGCGCAGGGCCAGCGTGGCCGGCACGCGCGCCAGCCCGCGGCTGCTGTCGAGCGCGCGCACGCGCGATCGCAGCACGAGCAGGCGCTTGTCGAGCGCCGCACCCAGCCGCTCGCCCTGGCGATCGATGCGCGCCACAAACTCGTCGCGCCGCGCGACGACGCGCTCGGCGGCGGCCGACGGCGTCGGCGCCCGCAGGTCGGCGACGAAATCGGCGATGGTGACGTCGGTCTCGTGCCCGACGGCCGAGATGACCGGCACCGGGCACGCGGCGATGGCCCGCGCCACGACCTCCTCGTTGAACGCCCACAGATCCTCGATCGACCCGCCGCCGCGCCCGACGATCACGACATCGACGCCCTCGACCCGCGCGATCATCTGCAGGCCGCGCGCGACGTCCTGCGCGGCGCCCTCGCCCTGGACGCGCGCCGGACGAATCACGACGTGCGCCTGGGGATAGCGCTTGGCCAGCACCGACAGGATGTCGCGAATCGCCGCGCCGTCAAGCGAGGTGACGACGCCAATCTTGCGCGGCAGCACCGGCAGCGGCCGCTTGCGCGCCGGATCGAACAGCCCGGCGGCGTCGAGCCGTTTCTTCAGCTGCTCGAACGCCAGCTGCAGCGCGCCCAGGCCCCTGGGCTCGAGCGCCTCGCAGACGATCTGGTATTCGCCCTTGGCGTCGTAGACGCTCACCCGGCCGCGCGCCACGACGTGCTGGCCGTCTTCGGCCTTGAACTTCAGCAGGCGCGCCGCCGAGCGGAACATCACGCCGCGAATCTGCGCGCCGGCGTCCTTCAGCGTGAAGTAGAGGTGGCCCGTGTGCCACAGCTTGCAGTTGGACAACTCGCCTTCGACCGCCACCTCGGCGAAGCCGGACTCGAGCACCGACCGGATGTCGGCCGTCAGCTCCGTGACCGTAGCGGGCCGCGCGGGCACCGCGAAGCGCGTCCGGCTCGTCGCGGGGTTCCTCAAACGGCAGATCGAAGAGCGATCCCATCAGCCTCGTCCCGCGGCCGCCTTCTCATCGTCGGGCCACTGGTCGGCCAGTTGCTGGAGGTCGGCGAGCGACAGGCTCAACGTCTCGATTCGGCGCGCCTTGCCGGTGGCCTCGTCGGCGTCGATGACCACGGCGTGCAGCCGGGGATCGCCCGTGGCCGTCTCGAATCGCGCCGGCAGGCCGGTGAGGAAGCGCTGGATGACCGGCTCCTTCTCGACGCCGATCACCCCGTCGTGCGGGCCGGTCATGCCGACGTCGGTCAGATAGGCCGTGCCGCCCGGCAGCACGCGGCCATCCGCGGTCTGCACGTGCGTGTGCGTGCCGACGACGGCGGTGACCGAGCCGTCGAGAAACCAGCCCATGGCGATCTTCTCGGAGGTGGCCTCGGCGTGGAAGTCGACAAAGACGATCGGCGTGCGCTCGCGCAGGGCCTCGACCTCGCGCCGCGCGGTCTGAAACGGGTCGTCGATGTTGGCCAGGTGCACGCGGCCCATGACGTTGAGCACGCCGACCGATCGGCCGCTCGGCGTGCGCGCGACGTAGCTGCCGCGGCCCGGCGCGTCGGGGTAGTTGGCCGGCCGCAACAGCCGCGACTCGATCTTGATGTAGTCCAGCGCCTCGCGCTTGTCCCAGATGTGGTTGCCCGACGTGATGACGTCCACGCCCTGGGCAAACAGGCTGTCGCCAATCTCGCGCGTGATGCCGTTGCCGCCGGCCGAGTTCTCGCCGTTGACGATGACCAGGTCGATGGCGTGGCACGCGACCAGGGGCGCCAGCCCCACGCGGACCAGATCGCGACCGGGGCGCCCGACGATGTCGCCGACAAAGAGCAGCTTCATGCGCGGCGGGTCGACTCGATGGGCACGACCAGGCCCGTGCCGCGGCGGTCCGCCAGCTTCGGCACGGTGATGCGCAGCTCGCCGTCGGTCAAGCGTGGCGCGGACGCGGCTGCCCTCGAACGCGCCGCTGATGCGCACGGCGCGGGCAAAGCGTCCGGAGCCTCGCTCGACCAGGTGGTAGCCGCCGGTCCCGGGCCCGGGCCGGTCACCCATTTCTCGCCGGCAATCAGCACGACCGACCCCTTCATCAGGACCCGCAGCGACGAGGCGGCGACGCCCGGGCACGTCGAGCAGGATTTCGACGGCCTCGTCGGTTTCGATGACGTCGAGCGGCGGCACGCAGTCGCCGGCGGCCGTGCTTCGGCTGCCGGAGGCGGCGCCCAGCTCCTGCAGCAGGCGGCGGACGTCCTCGGTGAGGTCGCCCAACTCGGCCGAGTGCAGCACAGAAGGCCACGCCGTCATGACAGGCAAGGATCGCACAGATTTGGCGGTGAGGGTGCTTGGTGCCGGCTGAGCGGTGCCTGGTGCCTGGTGCCTGGTGCGGTGCTGCGTGCCGGGTGCTGGTCCGGGTGCGCGGTGCCGCGCCGGCAGAGCTCGACATTCGAAACTCCTGACTCGGCGGCATCTAGTGAGTGTTATACACTAAGATTTAATTATTGACAAACACTCAATATCTCGGTAGGCTAGGAGAATCTTCAGGATTCGGAGGAATCGGACTCATGCCAAGCAAGGTGATCGGAATCGACCTCGGGACCACCAACTCGGTGGTCGCGGTGATGGAAGGCGGGCAGCCCACCGTCATCGTCAACCAGGAGGGCGCGCGGACGACCCCGTCGGTCGTGGGCTTCTCGAAGGACGCAGGACCGGCTGGTCGGCCAGGTCGCCAAGCGGCAGGCCGTGACCAACCCGGAGAACACCATCTTCTCGATCAAGCGCTTCATGGGGCGCAAGTTCGACGAGGTCGGCCAGCGAGTCGGCGCGCGTGCCGTACAAGGTCGTGCGCGCCGACAACGGCGACGCGTGGGTCGAGGCGCGCGACCGCAAGTACTCGCCGCCGGAAGTCTCGGCGATGGTGCTGCAGAAGCTGAAGCAGGCCGCCGAGGACTACCTGGGCGAGAAGGTCACCGATGCCGTCATCACCGTGCCGGCGTACTTCAACGACACGCAGCGGCAGGCGACCAAGGACGCCGGCAAGATTGCGGGCCTCAACGTCCTGCGCATCATCAACGAGCCGACGGCCGCGGCGCTGGCCTACGGGCTCGACAAGAAGACCAACGAGACCATCGCGGTCTACGACTTCGGCGGCGGCACCTTCGACATCTCGATCCTCGAGGTGGGCGAGGGCGTGGTCGAAGTGAAGTCCACCAACGGCGACACGCATCTGGGCGGCGACGACCTGGACCAGCGCGTCATCGAGTGGCTCATCGCCGAGTTCAAGAAGACCGACGGCATCGATCTGGGCAAGGACCGCATGGCGCTGCAGCGGCTGCGTGAAGCGGCGGAGAAGGCCAAGATCGAGCTGTCGACGGTCGTCGAGACCGAGATCAACCTGCCGTTCATCACGCGCCGATGCGTCGGGGCCCAAGCACATGGTGCTGAAGCTCACGCGGGCGAAGTTCGAGCAGCTGGTCGAGGACCTGCTGCAGAAGTCGATGGGGCCGGTCAAGCAGGCGCTGGCCGACGCGGGCCTGCAGCCGTCGCAGATCGACGAGGTCGTGCTCGTCGGCGGCAGCACGCGCACGCCGCGCGTGCAGCAGCTGGTGAAGGACTTCTTCGGCAAGGAGCTGCACAAGGGCGTGAACCCCGACGAAGTCGTCGCGGTCGGCGCGGCGATCCAGGGCGGCGTCCTGACGGGCGACGTCAAGGACGTGCTGCTGCTCGACGTGACGCCGCTGTCGCTGGGCATCGAGACGCTGGGCGGCGTGATGACCACGCTCATCCCGCGCAACACCACGATTCCGACGAGGAAGAGCGAGACGTTCTCGACGGCGGCCGACAGCCAGACCAACGTCGAAGTGCACGTGCGTCCAGGGCGAGCGGCCGCTGGCGCGCGACAACCGGACGCTCGGCAAGTTCCACCTGGTGGGCCTGCCGCCGGCGCCGCGGGGCGTGCCGCAGATCGAGGTCGCGTTCGACATCGACGCCAACGGCATCGTCAACGTGACGGCGACCGACAAGGCCACCGGCAAGGAGCAGAAGATCACGATCACCGGGTCCTCGGGTCTGTCGAAAGACGACGTCGACAAGATGGTGCGTGATGCCGAGGCGCACGCCGCCGACGACAAGGCCAGGCGCGAGGTGATCGACGCGCGCAACCAGGCCGACTCGCTGGCGTGGTCGGTCGAGAAGACGCTGAACGAGAACCGCGAGAAGGTGCCCGTCGGCGAGATCTCGACCATCGAAGCGGCCATCGCGAAGGTGCGCGAGGCGATCAAGGGCGACGACGCCGCGGCGATCACGCGGGCGAGCGACGAACTGCAGAAGGCGAGCCACGCCATGGCCGAAGCGCTCTACAAGGCGCAGCAGGCCACCGGCGCCCAGCCCGGTCAGCCGGCCGGCAGCGCCGCCGGCAGCAACGCCGGCCGAGGGCGAGGTCGTCGACGCGGAGTTTGCGGAAACCAAATAACCGGGTGGGCGCACGGATTCACGGGTCCACGGGCTTCACAGGTCACCGGCGCATTCTGCGAACCTGGGAGTCACGGATATGACCTGTGAACGTCGACGAAGGGAGACATCATGAACATCGTTCGCTTTGATCCGTTTCGTGAGATGGCGGCGCTCCAGGAGCGCGTGAACCGCGCGTTTGGCGACATGAGCCGCCAGTACGACGACGACCTGACGACCCGAGGCGCGTGGATTCCGGCCGTCGACATCTACGAGACCGACGACCACACGCTCGTGCTGAAGGTCGAGCTGCCCGACGTCGCGCGCGAGGACATCGACCTGCGCGTGGAGAACAACACGCTGACGATCACCGGCCAGAAGCAGCGGGACAAGGCCGTCAAGGAGGAGCAGTACCACCGCATCGAGCGCACGTTCGGGGCCTTCAGCCGGACCTTTACCCTGCCGCCGACGGTCGACGCCGGCAAGATCGGGGCGGAGTTCAAGAACGGCGTGCTGACCGTGACCCTGCCGCTGCGCGAGGACGCGCACGGTGTCGCCGACCGCGGCTTCCGAGGCGGCGCGAAGGACATGCGTGCGGGTCGCATCCCAGCACACGGCATAGCCGCGGCCGAGCACTGCCAGCGGGCTGAGGCTCTCCAGGCGTCCGGCGAGTGTGCCGAAGCGGCCGACGTCGCGCGTCCGGCGCCGCTCGATTGCCGCATCCAGCCGCGCGCGCCCGGCGGTGAGGCGCGTGGCGGTCTCGGCGAGCCGGCGCCGTGGGTCGTGGCGTTCGAGCGCACGCTCGCCCGCGACCAGGCGGCGCGTGCAGGTACGCACCCGGTCAGCCAGCGCGTGCCGCATGTGCTGCGAAAGCTCGCCGACGTGCCGGCTGCGCAGGGCCAGCGTGGCCGGCACGCGCACCAGCCCGCGGCTGGTATCGAGGGCACGCACGTGCGATCGCAGCACGAGCAGGCGCTTGTCGAGCGCCGCACCGAGCCGCTCGCCCTGCCGATCGATGCGCGCCACGAACTCGTCACGCCGGGCGACGACGCGCTCGGCGGCGGCCGACGGCGTCGGCGCCCGCAGGTCGGCCACGAAATCGGCGATCGTGAAATCGGTCTCGTGCCCAACGGCGGAAATCACCGGCACCGGGCAAGCGGCGATGGCCCTCGCCACGACTTCCTCGTTGAACGCCCACAGATCCTCGATCGACCCGCCGCCGCGTCCGACGATCACGACATCGACGCCCTCGACGCGCGCGATCATCTGCAGGCCGCGCGCGACCTCCTGCGCGGCGCCCTCGCCCTGGACGCGCGCCGGACGAATCACGACGTGCGCCTGGGGATAACGCTTGGCCAGCACCGAGAGGATGTCGCGAATCGCCGCGCCGTCAAGCGAGGTGACGACGCCAATCTTGCGCGGAAGCACCGGCAGCATCCGCTTGCGCGCCGGATCGAACAGCCCGGCGGCGTCGAGCCGTTTCTTGAGCTGCTCGAACGCCAGCTGCAGCGCGCCGAGGCCCCTGGGCTCGAGCGCCTCGCACACGATCTGGTATTCGCCCTTGGCGTCGTAGACGCTCAGCCGTCCGCGTGCCACGACGTGCTGGCCGTCTTCGGCCTTGAACTTCAGAAGGCGCGCCGCGGAACGGAACATCACGCCGCGAATCTGCGCGCCGGAGTCCTTCAGCGTGAAATAGAGGTGGCCCGTGTGCCACAGCTTGCAGTTGGACAACTCGCCTTCGACCGACACGTCGGCGAAGCCGGACTCGAGGACCGCCCGGATGTCGGCCGTCAGCTCCGTGACCGTCAACGGGCCGCGCGGCAGGCGACCACCGGCTCGGGGGGTTCCTCAAACGGCAGATCGAAGAGCGATCCCATCACCCCCGCCCTGCCGCGGCCTTCTCATCGTCGGGCCACTGGTCGGCCAGTTTCTGGAGGTCGGCCAGCGAGAGGCTCAAGGTCTCGATTCTTCGCGCCTTTCCGCTGGCGTCGTCGGCGTCGATGACGACGGCGTGCAGCCGGGGATCGCCGGTGGCCGTCTCGAATCGCACCGGCAGGCCCGTGAGGAATCGTTGAATGACAGGCTCCTTCTCGACGCCGATCACCCCGTCGTGCGGGCCGGTCATCCCGACGTCGGTCAGATACGCCGTGCCGCCCGGCAGCACGCGGCCATCCGCTGTCTGCACGTGCGTGTGCGTGCCGACTACCGCCGTGACCGAGCCGTCGAGGAACCAGCCCATCGCGATTTTCTCGGACGTGGCCTCTGCGTGGAAGTCGACAAAGACGATCGGCGTTCGCTCGCGCAGGGCCTCGACCTCGCGGCGCGCGGTCCGAAACGGGTCGTCGATGTTGGCCATGTGCACGCGGCCCATGACGTTGAGCACCGCCACCGATCGGCCGGCTGGCGTGCGGGCGACGTAGCTGCCGCGGCCTGGCGCATCGGGGTAGTTGGCGGGCCGCAGCAGCCGCGGCTCGATCTTGATGTAGTCCAGGGCCTCCCGCTTGTCCCAGATGTGGTTGCCCGACGTGATGACGTCCACGCCCTGGGCGAACAGGCTGTCGCCAATTTCGCGCGTGATGCCGTTGCCGCCGGCCGAGTTCTCGCCGTTGACGATGACCAGGTCGATGGCGTGGCACGCCACAAGGGGCGCCAGCCCCACGCGCAGCAGATCGCGACCGGGGCGCCCGACGATGTCGCCGACAAACAGCAGCTTCATGCGCGCCGCGTCGACTCGATTGGCACGACCAGGCCGGTGCCGCGGCGGTCGGCGAGCTTCGGCACGGTGATTCGCAGCTCGCCATCGGTCAAGGTCGCACGGACGCGGGTGCCCTCGAACGCGCCGCTGATGCGCACGGCCCGGGCAAACCGCCCGGAGCCTCGTTCGACCAGGTGGTAGCCGCCGGTGCCGGGGCCCGGCCCGGTCACCCATTTCTCGCCGGCAATCAGCACGACCGACCCCTTCAGCAGGACCCGCACCGACGAGGCGGCGACGCCGGGCACATCGAGCAGGATTTCAACGGATTCGTCGGTTTCGATGACGTCGAGCGGCGGCACGCAATCGCCTGCGGCCGTGCTTCGGCTGCCGGAGGCGGCGCCCAGCTCCTGCAGGAGGCGTCGAACGTCCTCGGTCAGATCGCCCAACTCGGCCGAGTGCAGGACAGAAGGCCACGCGGTCATGACAGGCAAGGATCGCACAGATTCGGCGGTGAGGGGCTGGGCACCGAGGTGCCTGAGTGCCTGGTGCCTGGTGCTCGTGCGGTGCTGAGTGCCGGGTGCCTGGTGCCGGGTGCGGTGCCGGTGCCGTGCCGGCCGAGCTCGACCAGTTCGAAACCTCGGCCTGGGCTGGCATCTAGTGAGTGTTATACACTAAGATTTAGTTATTGACAGACACTCAATATTTAGGTAGCCTTGGGAATCTTCAGGATTCGGAGGAATCGGACTCATGCCAAGCAAGGTGATCGGAATCGACCTCGGCACCACCAACTCGGTGGTCGCGGTCATGGAAGGCGGGCAGCCCACCGTCATCGTCAACCAGGAGGGCGCCCGGACGACCCCCTCGGTCGTGGGCTTCTCGAAGGATGAGGACCGGCTGGTCGGCCAGGTCGCCAAGCGGCAGGCCGTGACCAACCCGGAAAACACCATCTTCTCGATCAAGCGCTTCATGGGGCGCAAGTTCGACGAGGTCGCCAGCGAATCGGCGCGCGTGCCCTACAAGGTCGTGCGCGCGGACAACGGCGACGTGTGGGTGGAAGCCCGCGGCCGCAAGTACTCGCCGCCGGAAGTCTCGGCGATGGTGCTGCAGAAGCTGAAGCAGGCCGCCGAGGACTACCTGGGCGAGAAGGTCACCGATGCCGTCATCACGGTGCCGGCGTACTTCAACGACACGCAGCGGCAGGCGACCAAGGACGCGGGCAAGATCGCGGGCCTCAACGTCCTGCGCATCATCAACGAGCCCACCGCCGCGGCGCTGGCCTACGGGCTCGACAAGAAGACCAACGAGACCATCGCGGTCTACGACTTCGGCGGCGGCACCTTCGACATCTCGATCCTCGAGGTGGGCGAGGGCGTGGTCGAAGTGAAGGCCACCAACGGCGACACGCATCTGGGCGGCGACGACCTGGATCAGCGCGTCATCGAGTGGCTGATCGCCGAGTTCAAGAAGACCGACGGCGTCGACCTGGGCAAGGACCGCATGGCGCTGCAGCGGCTGCGTGAAGCGGCGGAGAAGGCCAAGATCGAGCTGTCGACGGTCGTCGAGACCGAGATCAACCTGCCGTTCATCACCGCCGATGCGTCGGGGCCCAAGCACATGGTGCTGAAGCTCACGCGGGCGAAGTTCGAGCAGCTGGTCGAGGACCTGCTGCAGAAGTCGATGGGCCCGGTCAGGCAGGCGCTGGCCGACGCGGGGCTGCAGCCGTCGCAGATCGACGAGGTCGTGCTCGTCGGCGGCAGCACCCGCACGCCGCGCGTGCAGCAGCTGGTGAAGGACTTCTTCGGCAAGGAGCTGCACAAGGGCGTGAACCCGGACGAAGTCGTCGCGGTTGGCGCGGCCATCCAGGGCGGCGTCCTGACGGGCGACGTCAAGGACGTGCTGCTGCTCGACGTGACGCCGCTGTCGCTGGGCATCGAGACGCTGGGCGGCGTGATGACCACGCTCATCACGCGCAACACCACGATTCCGACGAGGAAGAGCGAGACGTTCTCGACGGCGGCCGACAGCCAGACCAGCGTCGAAGTGCACGTCGTCCAGGGCGAGCGGCCGCTGGCGCGCGACAACCGGACGCTCGGCAAGTTCCACCTGGTGGGCCTGCCGCCGGCGCCGCGGGGCGTGCCGCAGATCGAGGTCGCCTTCGACATCGACGCCAACGGCATCGTCAACGTGACGGCGACCGACAAGGCCACGGGCAAGGAGCAGAAGATCACGATCACCGGGTCCTCGGGTCTGTCGAAAGACGACGTCGAGAAGATGGTGCGTGATGCCGAGGCCCACGCGGCCGACGACAAGGCCAGGCGCGAGGTGATCGACGCGCGCAACCAGGCCGACTCGCTGGCCTGGACGGTCGAGAAGTCGCTGAACGAGAACCGCGAGAAGGTGCCCGTCGGCGAGATCTCGACCATCGAAGCGGCCATCGCGAAGGTCCGCGAGGCGATCAAGGGCGACGACGCCGCAGCCATCACGCGGGCGAGCGACGAACTGCAGAAGGCGAGCCACGCCATGGCCGAAGCGCTCTACAAGGCGCAGCAGACCAGCTGGCGCCCAGCCCGGCCAGCCGGCCGGCAACGCCGCCGGCAGCACGCCGCCGAGGGCGAGGTCGTCGACGCGGAGTTTGCGGAAACCAAATAACCGGGTTCACGGGTTCACGGGTTCACAGGTTCACAGGTTCACGGATTCCGGACCTCGAACCTGGGAACCTGTGAACGTCGAGAAGGGAGAAAGTCATGAACATCGTTCGCTTTGATCCGTTTCGTGAGATGGCGGCGCTCCAGGAGCGCGTGAACCGCGCGTTTGGCGACATGAGCCGTCAGTACGACGACGACCTGACGACGCGAGGCTCGTGGATTCCGGCTGTCGACATCTACCAGACCGACGGCCACGGCCCTCGTGCTGAAGGTCGAGCTGCCCGACGTCGCGCGGGAGGACATCGACCTGCGCGTCGAGAACACCACGCTCACGATCAGCGGCCAGAAGCAGCGGGACAAGGCCGTCAAGGAAGAGCAGTACCACCGTATCGAGCGCACGTTCGGTGCCTTCAGCCGGACGTTCACCCTGCCGCCGACGGTCGACGCCGGCAAGATCGGGGCGGAGTTCAAGAACGGCGTGCTGACGGTGACCCTGCCCCTGCGCGAGGACGCCAAGCCCCGGCAGATTCAGGTGACGGTGAACTAACAACTCGGGTTCACGGGTTCACGAGGCTACGGGTCGGGGTTCGCGGGTTCTGCACCTGTGAACCGGAACCCGTGAACCTGTGAACGCGTGAACCTGTGAACCCGTAAAGCCGTGATAGACTCAAAGGTCATGGCTACCGAAGACTTCCACGACGAACCCGACCACGACATTGCCGAAGCGGCGACGCCCCGGTCCGGTCATCGCCGAGCCGCCCCGGAGCCGGTTCCTGTTCGTGGACGTGGCCGCCATGCGTGCCAAGCAGATCCGCCGTGGGGCCCTGGCGCGCCTGGGCCGCGACACCCATCACCCGATCAAGGCCGAGCGCATCGCCATGGAAGAAGTGCGCCGGGGG
Source organism: Vicinamibacteria bacterium (assembly GCA_963818215.1). Taxonomy (GTDB): domain Bacteria; phylum Acidobacteriota; class Vicinamibacteria; order Vicinamibacterales; family JAENWD01; genus JAENWD01. Next base: position 55,208 of record CAWFRL010000025.1, read on the forward strand.
TATGTCGGCTACGACCTGCCCGAGTTCAAGGTCAAGCCGGTCGACTAGGCCGTCGGCATGGGCGCCCTCGGGCGCCCTGGCCCATCACATCGTTCTCTCGCAAATTCCGTCACTCCGGATCGTCGCCGGTCCGCCATCATGTCGTGCGGTACAATGGGGACCGTCAACCAGTCCAAGCCGAAACCCGGCCTTTGCGCCGACTCGCACCCGTTCCACCCTGATGACGAACGCCGCACCTACGGCGGACGCGCAGCGTCAGCCTTTGCAGTTTTTTCACCCGGCAGTCGCGCGCTGGTTTGCGCAGTCGCTGGGCCCCCCTACCGCTGCGCAACGGCTGGGATGGGATGAAATCCGCAAGGGTCGCCACACGCTGATCGCCGCCCCTACGGGTTCCGGCAAGACCCTGGCGGCGTTCCTAATCGCAATCGATGACCTGCTGAGGGAGGGCCTCGAGCAACCGCTGCCCGCCGAGGTGCGCGTTCTCTATGTGTCGCCCCTCAAGGCCCTCAGCAGCGACATTCACAAGAACCTCATGGAGCCGTTGGCGGGGATCGAAAGGATCGCCGCCGAAATGGGCCTGGCCGCTGCACGGATCACGGCGGCCGTGCGTACAGGCGATACCTCGGCGGCAGCCCGGGCTGCGATGCTCCGCACGCCACCGCATGTGTTGGTCACCACGCCCGAGTCGCTGTACTCTGCTGCTCACGTCGGCCGGCAGCCGCGAGCGGTTGCGACACGTGCGGTACGGTCATAGTGGACGAGATTCATGCGCTGATCGGGGGACGACGTGGCGCACACCTCGCGTTGTCGCTCGAGCGGCTCGCGGTTGTGACAACGCGGCCACCGCTGCGAATAGGCCTCTCGGCGACGCAGCGTCCCGTCGAAGAGGTCGCTCGTTTTCTCGTCGGCACCGACCACGTGGACCGGCAGGGCCGCGAGCGGCCTGCGCTGTCATCGACGAGGGACATCGTCGGCGCATGGAGTTGGCGCTCGAGGTGCCGGGCTCACCGCTCGAAGCCGTGATGTCGCACGAAGTGTGGCAGGAGTACGACGAGCGGCTCGCTGGGCTCATCGCCGAACACCGTACGACCCTCGTGTTCGTCAACACCAGGAAGATGGCCGAGCGACTGGCCCGCGAGCTGGCCGATCGCCTCGGCGAGGACCAGGTTGCGGCGCACCACGGCAGTCTCTCCAAGGAGCGTCGGTTCGACGCCGAAAGGCGATTGAAGGAGGGCCGGGTCAAAGTTGTGGTCGCCACTGCTTCGCTGGAACTGGGAATCGACATCGGACACATCGATCTGGTGTGCCAGATTGGGTCGCCGCGTCGGATCGCGGTATTCGCTCCAGCGGATCGGCCGGGCGGGCCACACGATTCACGGTATGGCGAAGGGCCTGCTCTTCCCGGAAACCCGCGACGATCTGGTCGAATGCGCAGCGCTCGTTGCCGCAGTCCGGCGCGGCGAACTCGATCGCCTGGTGTCCTTCGACGAGCCTCATGACGTGCTCGCGCAGCAGATCGTCGCGGAGGTCGCCTGCTGCGAATGGCGCGAAGACGAGCTGTTCGCAACCGTGCGCCGTGCCTGGCCGTATCGAGCGTTGAGCCGGCGCGACTTCGACGCGGTGGTTCGCATGCTGACCACCGGGTTTACCGCGCGCCGGGGCCTGCGGCCGGCATTGCTTCACCGCGACGAGGTCCAGTCGCGCCTGATCGGGCGGCGCGCCGCCCGTCTCACGGCACTGACCTGCGGCGGCGCGATTCCCGACAATGCCGATTACCGCGTGGTGCTGGAGCCGGACGACTTGTTCCTGGGCACGCTCAATGAGGACTTCGCCATCGAGAGCAATGCCGGGGACGTATTTCAGCTCGGCAACAGCTCGTGGCGGATCCTCCAGGTGACCTCGGGCGTTGTCCGGGTCGCCGACGCGCATGGCGCGCCGCCAACGATTCCGTTCTGGCTCGGAGAAGCGCCCGGCCGCAGCGTCGAGCTGTCGTCGGCGGTGAGCGATCTGCGCCGACAGGTGGAAAGCCTTCTGACAGTCGGTTGGCGAATCGGAGCCCGACCCCACCGCACGCGCGACTGCGTGGCTGGTCGCCGAGGCCGGCGTCAGCGAGGCCGCCGCCGACCAGATCGTCGCTTATCTGGCTGAAACACTGCGAGTGCTCGGCGCGCTGCCGACGCAGCAGACCCTGATCCTCGAACGCTTCTTCGACGAGTCCGGAGGTATGCAACTCGTGTTGCATGCGCCCTTCGGCAGCCGCGTAAATCGGGCCTGGGCGCTCGCGTTGAGGAAGCGCTTCTGCCGGCAGTTCAACTTCGAGCTGCAGGCGGCGGCCACCGAAGAGGGGCTGTTGCTGTCTCTGGGCCCGCAGCATTCGTTTCCTCTTGCCGACGTGTTCCGCTATCTGTCGCCCGCAAGCGTCCGCGACGTGTTGGTGCAGGCTTTTCTGGACGCGCCTGTTTTCAAGACTCGGTGGCGGTGGAACGCGACCGTCTCGCTGGCGGTTCCCCGGGTGGCCGGCGGTCGCCGCGTCCCGGCGCCATTGCAACGGATGCGGGCGGACGATTTGCTGGCGGCGGCCTTCCCTGATGCGGCCGCGTGCCTCGAGAACATTCCAGGCGATCGCCAGATCCCGGACCACCCGCTGGTCAACCAGACGGTCCGCGATTGCCTCGAAGAGGCAATGGATCTCCCGCGCCTCGTCGAGATTCTCGGCCTGATTCACGACGGAGCGATCCGATGCCTGGCTCGGGACACAACTGAGCCATCGGCTCTCTCGCATGGCTTGCTGAATGCCCGGCCTTACGCGTTTCTCGACGACGCGCCTCTGGAGGAACGTCGGGCGCATGCCGTTCAGAGCGCGGCGTGCGACCGATCCGACTGCAAGTGGCGGTCTCGGGCTATTGAACCCGGAGGTGATCGCGAGAGTGACCGGCGAGGCGTGGCCGCGACCCGCGCGATCCCGACGAACTGCACGACGCGCTGGTGACGGCAGGGTTTTTCACCGAGGACGAAGTCAGCCGGGACTCGCGATGGCAGAGACTGGCTAACCGAGCTTGGGGACGTGCGGCCGCGCTGTGCTTGCCTTTGCCGACGCGTGGCCCGTTCCGGTCTGGGTCGCGGCCGAACGACTTCCCGAACTGCGAGCGGCTTTCCCTTCGGCGGCGCTTGCCTCGCCGATCGAGGCGCCCGGTGAACGCGCCGCGGTTCCTGTGGACACAGGAGGCGGCGCTGACCGAATTGCTGAAAGGTCGCATGGCGATGCTCGGGCCGCTGACGGCCGAGCGGCTGGGGTGGCCAGTCGGCCTGTCCGAGGCGGCTGCGCTTCCCTGCGCTGCTGGCGTTGGAATCCGAAGGAGTCGTCCTGCGGGGAGTGTTTGACGCGTCCGGCGCGCGCGAGCAATGGTGCGACAGGCGGCTGCTCGCGCGCATCCACCGGGAGACGCTGACGCAGCCTGCGGGCCGACATCGAGCCCATCACGCCTGCCGAGTTCATGCGATTCCTGTTTGCCTGGCAGCACGTGACGCCAATCGACCGGCTGGCGGGCGTCGAAGGCCTCAGGGTCGCGGTCTCTCAACTCGACGGGTTCGAGCTTGCGGCGGCGGCCTGGGAAGGGCACGTGCTGCCAGCCCGGGTCGAACGCTACGACCCGTCGATGCTCGACCAGTTGTGCTTCAGTGGCGAAGTCGGGTGGGCAAGGCTCGGCCCGACGCGGGCCAATGCGCCTGCCGGCGACGCCCTCACAGACCCATCCGAGCGACACCGGTGTCGGTTTTCCAGCGTGAGCACGCTGCGCGTGTGGCAAGCGCTATCGACCTATCGAGCCTGTCCGTATCGACGCCGCGACCTACAGCGCTCCTGCGCAGGCGCTGTTGACCGCGCTCGACCGGGCCGGTGCCTCGTTCATCCACGAACTCACCGCAGGCCCGGCGTTGGGAGCGACACGGTCCAAGCCGCGCTCGGCGAACTGGTGGCGGCAGGCGCGGTGACTTCCGACGGGTTCGGAGGCCTGCGCGCCCTGGTCGCGCCGAAGACGGCGCTCGCGCGTCATGCCCTGGGCTTCCGGCCTCGCTCCCGGGCTCGTGTGCCAGCGATGGCAGGCGGGCGCTGGGCGCGGCTGTCGCTCAACGGTCCGTCCCTGCCCCGCGACGAGGCGGTCGAGCATTACGCGATGACGTTGCTCGGCGCGCTATGGCGTCATGTTCAGACGGCTGCTGGCCCGTGAGCCGTACGGCGTCCCATGGCGTGAGCTCGTCAGGGTCTACCGCCGTCTCGAAGCGCGCGGGGAGATTCGGGGCGGGCGGTTCGTCGCCGGCATGTCCGGCGAGCAGTTCGCCTTGCCTGAAGCGGTCGAGCGCGCGCGCGAGATCCGCCGGCGCCGCGTTTCCGGCGAGTTGGTCACAGTCAGCGCCGCCGATCCGCTGAATCTGGCCGGTATCGTGACCGGGAGGCGAAAGGATCGCGGCAGTCGCATCCACGCGTGTCGTGTTCTGCGACGGCATTCCGGTCGAGGTCACGGAGAGCGGGCAATCCAGGCGAGTCGGGATGAATCGCGAAATCGGTGCTCCGATCCGTTCCCTGAAACTTCCGTTTCGCCCCTTTCGTAAAGGCTAGTACTCGCCGACGGGCCGTTCCCCGCAGCCGTGGTGTATCGACGCCATGCCCCTGCGGGTGCCCGTCGTGCGCGTTGGGGTCATCGCAGTGTTGACGCTGCTCGGACTGGCGTCCGTGGTCATGACGGGCCTGATGACGGCCGCGGTCGTGATGCTGGGGGTACTGGTGGTCAAGGTGCTGTTTTTCGCCATCACCCTGCCGTTTCGCATTGCCTTTGCGGTCCTGTTCTTCCCGTTCTGGATCGCCAAGACGGTGCTCAAGATGGCCGTCGGGGTCGTGATGGTGCCGCTGCTCCTGCTGGTGGGCGTGGTGCTGGCCGTTCTGGCTGCGCTGGCCGCTATCGCCGCCATCGTCGCGCCGCTGCTGCCGCTGCTGATTGTCGGCCTGCTGGTGTGGGCGGTGTTCCGGAGCTTCAGACCCGCCGCCGTCGCCTGACGACGCCTGATGACGTACGTCAACCACAGAGCCACAGAGAGCACGGAGGACGCACGGAGATTTCTTGGGGAGTCGTAAGACTCCCCAAGAAAATCTCTGTGCGTTCTTTGTGTTCTCTGTGTCTCTGTGGTTAACGTACGTCATCCTAAGGCATCTGGCGATGCCAGTCCGTCTCCCGCTCGTAGGCATCGGCGGCGCGTAGCAGCGTCGCCTCGTCAAACGCCCGGCCCGTCAACTGCAGCCCGATCGGCAGGCGGGTCGGACGAGAACCCGCACGGCACGCTGATCGCCGGCAACCCCGACAGGTTCGCGCTGACCGTGAAGATGTCTTCCAGATACATCTGCAGCGGGTCGTCGATCTTCTCCCCAAGTCGAAACGCGGGCCGTGGCGTGGTCGGCATGGCGACGACGTCGCAGGCGGCAAACGCGGCCTCGTAGTCGCGCCGGATCAGCGTCCGCACCTGCTGCGCCTTCAGGTAGAACGCGTCGTAGTAGCCGGCGCTCAGCACGTACGTGCCGAGCATGATGCGGCGCTTCACTTCGGTCCCAAACGCCTCGTCGCGGGTCTTCAGGTACATCCCCTTCAGCGTCCGCGCTTCAGGCGTCCGGTAGCCGTAGCGCACGCCATCGAATCGGGCGAGGTTCGAGCTGGCCTCGGCGGTGGCCACCAGGTAGTAGACGGGAATGGCATACCGCGCGTGGGGCAGGTCGACATCGACCAGACGTGCGCCGCGCGACGTCAGGACATGCAGGGCCGTCTCGACCGCCTTGACGATGTCGGGATCGACGCCCTCGCCAACCAGCGCGCGCGGCACGCCGATGCGCAGGCCCGCGACGTCTCCGGTCAGCGCGCCCACGTAGTCGCCCACCGGCTCGCGCGAGGCCGTGGCGTCGTGGCTGTCGGCCCCCGCAATCACCGTGAGCATCCGGGCGGCGTCGGCCGACCGTGCGTGCAAACGGCCCAATCTGATCGAGCGACGAGGCAAACGCGATCAGGCCGTATCGCGAGACGCGCCCGTAGGTGGGCTTGAGCCCCACAACGCCGCAGAACGCCGCGGGCTGGCGAATCGACCCGCCGGTGTCGGAGCCGAGCGAGACCGGCACCATGCCCGAGGCCACTGCGACGGCCGATCCGCCGCTCGATCCCCCCGGCGTGCGGGAGTCGTCCCAGGGATTGCGCGTCGGGCCAAACGCAGAATTCTCGGTGGACGAGCCCATCGCGAACTCGTCGCAATTGGCCTTGCCGACGACGACGGCGCCAGCCTGCTCGAGACGCGTGACGACCGTCGCGTCGTACGGCGGCACGTAGCCGCCGAGAATCTTCGACGCCGCGGTCGTGACGAGCCCGCGCGTGCACAGGTTGTCCTTGAGCGCGATCGGCACGCCGTGGAGCGGCCCGCGAGCGCTGGCGGGCAGCTCGTCGAGCCACGCCGCGCGGGCGCGCGCCGTATCGGCCGCCACCGCGAGAAACGCGCCCAGGCGGCTGTCGCTTTCGCCGATGCGTTCGAGCGCGGCCTCGCAGAGCGACGAGGCCGTGGCGTCGCCGCTCTCGATGGCCGTGCGGACGGCTTCGATGGTGAGAGGGCCGGCGGCCGCCATCAACCGATCACCCGCGGCACGCGGAACAAGCCGGCCGGCTCGTCGCCGTCGGGCGCGGCGGTCACCGCGGTCTGCCGATCCAGGCTCGGCGTCTCCACGTCGTCGCGATCGACCGGCGCGCCGGTGAGGACGTGCGAGGTGGGCGGCACGCCGGAGGTGTCAATCGCCTGCACCTGCGTGGCGTAGGCGAGGATCTCGCTCAGCTGACGCGTGAAGGCGTCGGCCTCTGCATCGGTCAATTCGAGGTGCGCCAGTTCGGCGATGCGCGCCACCTCCGCGCGAGACAACACGTCCGACATCCGCTGATGCTAGCATAGCGATTGCCGGCTCAAATGACCCCCGACTCGGGCCCGCAACCCGTGCGTCGCCTTGCATTTTCGGGCACGTGGTACGACCGCGACCCGTCAGCGCTGGCTCGCGATGTCGACGCCTGGCTGTCGGGTGTCACGCCGCTGCCACCCGGGCGTGTGTGCGCGCTCGTGGCGCCGCATGCCGGCCTGCGGTACTCGGGACGGATCGCCGCCTGGAGCTACCAGCCGCTGGCGGGACTCGCCCTCGACGCGGTCGTGCTGATCGGGCCTTCACACTACGCGGCCTTTTCGGGATGCGCGATGCTGCGCCGGGGCAGCCTCGCCACGCCGTGGGCCGCGTTGCCCGTGCACGCGGAGATCGCCGACGCGCTTGCCAACGCGTCGCCGCTGCTCGAGCAGGAGCGGCGCGACATCCATGCGGCCGAGCATTCGCTCGAACTCCATCTGCCGCTGCTGGCCCGCGTGCAGCCGGGCGTTGCCGTCGTGCCGATTCTCGTGGGCGAGCACTCTCGCGATGTCGCCGCTGCGCTCGGCGATGCCCTCGTGCGGGCGACGGCAGGCCGCCGAGTCGTGTTCGCCGCCAGCAGCGATCTCGTCGCACTATCATCCGCGCGCCACGGCGCGGCGTCTCGATGAGGTGGTGCTCGGCTCGTTCGAGGCGTGCGACGCCGAGTCGTTGATGAACGCCCTCGAGCGCGATCCGGGCCACGCCTGCGGAGGCGTGCCGGCGGCGGCCGTGATGCGGGCGTCGCGCGCCGTGGGCGCGACCGCCGGCGGCGTCCGGCAATACGGCGACTCGGGCGACGCCTCGGGCGACCTCGCGCGCGTCGTCGGCTATGCCAGCGCGGTCTGGACAGCAGCGGCATGACGACGAGCTGGTCGGACGACGAGCGCACGACGCTGCTGGCGCTGGCGCGGCAGGCGCTGGTGGCCGCCGTGCGGAGGGGCCCGCCGCCGGCGGCGATCGGACACGGCGTCTTCGACCAGCGCGCCGGCGCGTTTGTCACGCTCAAGTGCGCTGGCGACCTCCGGGGGTGCATCGGGCAGGTCGAGCCACAACGGCTCGCCGATGTCGTCGTGCACTGTGCCGGGGCCGCTGCCCTGGAGGATCCTCGGTTCCCGCCGGTGACCGCGGCGGAACTGCCGCGGATTCACATCGAGCTGTCGGTGCTCGGTCCGCTGGCGCCTCTGGCTGACCCCTCGGCGCTCGAGCCGGGCCGGCACGGCCTGGTGATTCGCCTGGCAGGACGGCATGGCCTGCTGCTGCCTCAGGTGGCGACCGAGTGGGGATGGACGCGAGACGAGTTCCTCCGGCACACGTGCCTGAAGGCGGGGCTGGCCGGCGACGCCTGGCAGCAGGGGGCACAGCTCTTCACGTTTGAAGCCGAGATCTTTGGGGAGCCGGAATCCTGATGGACGCCTCGCCTTCGCCTGCCGCCGCCCCTCTCAAGTGCCCGTCGTGTCGGGCCGACATGGCCGCGGTGCTGCTCGACGCGCACTACGGCGCGACCGTGCAGCTTGACGCCTGCCATGCCTGCCACGGGCTGTGGGCGGACGACCGCGAGACGCTGCGCCTGACGCCGGGCGCGACGCTGCAGTTGTTCGAGCTGATTCACGACCGCCGCGCCGACGCGCGTCATCCGCTCGCGACCCGCCTGCAGTGCGCGCGGTGCGACCTGCGGCTGATGGACACGCACGACCGCCAGCGCGACACGCCGTTTCGCTACTGGCGCTGCGGCCGCCGGCACGGCCGCTTCATCACGTTCTTCGACTTTCTGCGCGAGAAGGACTTCGTGCGCCCGCTCTCGCCCGCGCAAGTGGCCGAACTGCGGCGCAGGTGCGGTCGGTGAACTGCTCCAACTGCGGCGCGCCCATCGATCCGCAGCGCCAGTGCGTGCGCCTATTGCCGGACGGCGTTGTCGATGCTCGACTTCACACAGGTCGAACGAATGTTGACGACGCTGCGCGACGCCGAAGATCGACGCGCCGAAAAGGCGCAGCAGGCCAGCCTCGGGGCGGCACTGCTGCCGCTGGCGCTCGCGCGCGAGCGCGCCACGTCGAGGCGTTCTTCAATCAGATCGAGCAGACGACCCGACTGGGGCAGCTGGTCCGGCTCGAGCGGCCTGGTCGAAGCCGGCGTCAGCGCCATCGTCGGGCTGCTGCGCGGCCTTCGGTAAGCGATACCGCGACCTTCAACCGTCACGCTGCGCCCGCCTCGACGACGGCTACGGCGGGCTGGCACCTGAATGATCCGCGGATTAGGTGATTGCGGGATTTCTTGCTCGGAATTGCTCGTCACGTGCCATCGCCGACTGGCGGCGGCCCGGAACAGCGGAACCGGCGACCCGCGCGTAGCGCCAGTCGAGTGCGCAGTGAGAGCTGACGTCAGGCCTTATCTCCGCGCCTCACGTCTCCCGAACGGCGCTTCGCGCGGTTGCCGGGTTCCTCAGCGCCCGGAATCCCGTTAATCCGAAATCTGCGGATATTTGCCGCCGCGCTGCGGCACGAATGCTAGTTGCCCAGGCGTTCCGAGCGCACGGCGCCATCGCCGGCAATTTCGATCGTCATCACAAACGGCGCGGACCTGCGGGTCGGGCTCGAGGCCGCGTGGCGGCGGGCCCAGAAAGCGCATGTCCATCGCGCGGACGCGACGGGTTCCGTCGGGCAACGCGGCCGAGCGCGTGGCGGGGAACCGCGAGAAGCTGAAGAATGCGCGGCCCGTCGGCGTCCGCCGGGCTCGCGCGACCCAGTCGTCGTTCTGCGACGGCACGAAGATCTGCGCGCTCGTGCCGCGGCCCAAGCGTGACGTCGCGGAGCTCGTACCCGTCGGACTGCTGCCGGATCAGGCGCCAGGTGAACGGCGAGAAGAACGTCGGGAGGCCGCCGCCTGCAGGCACCCGCCGGGCCCGGCATAGGCGGCCTCGATGACGGTCGGGATGGCGCGTCAGCGTCGGCGCGCTCGCGCATGGCGACGGCGTGCCGTCCGCGCGCGACTGTGCCGCAGCGCTCAGCGCCACTTCGTGCGCGACCGCCCGCACGCCGTAGAAACAGACGATGGCGGCCAGCACGGCGCGCGCGATGGTCTGTCGCGACCGTGGCCGCAGCCACGCCGCCGGCAAAGCCGATCCCCAGCAGTGCCCAGACGTAGAGGTCGATGATCGGCAGCCAGTCCAGCGCGAACCAGGTGTCGACAAAGGGGCTCAACAGGCGCGTCCCGTAGGAGGTCGGCAGGTCCATCAGCACGTGCAGAACGGTGCCGGTCGAGGGCCACGCCGCACAGCGACCCGAACCCGTCCCATGCTTCACGTCTGGTCGAACGGCCGCAGCGCCCGCCAGCCCACGACCAGCAACGCAGCCACGAGCGCGAGCCCGACGACGCCAAGCGGGCCGTGCGTCGGCCCGCGATGCGCCGCGAAGTACGCGAGGCTTCCGTCAAAGGCGGTGACGATGTCGGCGTCGGGCAGGTTGCTGGCGAGAATCATCGCGGAGGTCGCGCCGGCCGTGCGCGCGCCAAGGCCCGCACGAACCAGCGTCACCCCCACGAGCGTGTGCGTGAGGTTGTCCAATCAAACGCTAATATACCAAGCATGCGCGTGTCTGCTGCCGTTGTGCTCGTCGTCGCCCTGCTTCTGGTGGGATCGGCCCGGCCCGACGCCTGGGGTTTCGAGGTGCATCGATTCATCACCGACCGCGCCATCGACCTGCTGCCCGATCCCATCCGGCCGTTCTTCCAGAAGCACCGTGCCTTCATCGTCGAGCGATCGGTCGATCCCGATCTGTGGCGCAATGCCGGCTGGGACGAGGAGCCGTCGCGTCACTTCGTGGACCTTGACGCGTACGGGCGTCCGCCGTTTGGCGATCTGCCGCGCGACTACGATCGCGCCGTCGAGCGCTACGGCGCGGAGTTCGTGCAGCGCAATGGCACGCTGCCCTGGCGTGCCGGGGAGATCTACGGGCAGTTGCGGCGCAACTTCGACCTGCAGAAGCGGGGCGTCCCCGGCTACTCGCTCGAGAACATCAAGTTCTACTCGGCGATTCTCGCGCACTACGTCGAGGACGGCCACGTGCCGTTTCACGCCGTGCTCAACTACGACGGGCAGCTGACGGGGCAGCACGGCATCCACAGCCGCTGGGAGTCCGAGCTGGTGACGCGAAACCTGGCCGGGCTGCAGCTGGCGCCGCCGCCCGTGGTGCCGGTCACCGACATGCGCACGTTCATCTTCGACGTGCTGCAGGCCAGCTTTCCGCACGCCGAGACGATTCTCGAGGCCGACAAAGCCGCCGTCGCAGGCCGCGACGAGTACGACGACGCGTATTTCGATCAGCTGTATCGCGACACGCGTCCGATTCTCGAACAGCGGATGTCGGCCGCCATCAGCGCCGTGGCCTCTGCGATCGTCGGGGCATGGGAAGACGGGGGAAAGCCCGCGCTCCCGCTGGACCCGCCGCGGGAGATCAGGAAGGTCCGAAAACAGAATTGACGGCTGTAGGGGCGCACGGCGTGCGCCCCGCCGGCGTGCAGCCCGATGCGGGTTACGGGATCGACCTTCATCCGCGTTCGATCCGCCGGCACCTCGAGTCCCGGCAAGACGACGTCGGCCTTCCCGGTTCGGACGATGCGGACGTCGTAGGTGCCCGCGGGCAGCACCAGCAGCACGTAACCGGGACCGTGAATGGTTCGGGTCGTGCGTGGGCCGGCTCTCGCCGCTCCTGGTCACGGTGACGGCGGTTCCGGCCGGATCCGGCGCCTGCCCCTCCGGCCAGCGCAACTGCAGCGCGCCGTGCTCGTTGGCGAAGTTGATGACTTCCAGATGGCGCCCGCCCTCATCGGGGTAGGCCATGACGACGAGCTTTTCAGCCCAGCGGACGCTGACCACCTGCCCGGCCTGCTGACGGACGGCCTGCACGTCGTAGATGCCAGCCGGCAGGTCGGCGGCCAGCGGGCCGCCTTCGACGAGCCGGCCCGTCTCGGTCGAGCCGCTGGGGCGCACGCGCAGCCGGGTCTCGCCGCTCACTTCGACAGCCCCGTCGAACACGCGGAACTCGGTGCGAATCGTCTCGCCTTGCGGCGCGGTCTGCCGCACGACCGGCTCAGCGGTCCACAAGGCACCGAATGCCAGCGCGAGTCCAGGGACGACGTGCAGCACGGTGCCGAGATTATAGCAACCGTCCCAGGCGGGACGAACCGCCGGGGAGTTCTATCGTACGATGGTCGTGCATGGAGGTGTTTCTCATCCCGGTCGGCGGCCGATCGCCACGAGCTGTACTGCGAGGTTCCCGACGAGGATCCCTCCGGCGCGACCCGGACAACGACCGCGGGTTCTTCCGCGGCCTGGTCAGCAAGTTCAGCGACACGCTCAACCGCATCGAGCGCGATCGCCGGCATCACGAAGACGACACGCGGGAGCACGGGTGGTTCGAGCGGCTGAAGCGGCGCGCGCTGCGGATGGTGGCCGAAAGCATCGCCGAACAGCGCCTGTTGTGGCACATGCGCCGGCAGCACCGGGCCGTCCTGGTTCATCCGGAAGACCTGACCGGCGAGGCCGCCCTGGGCATCGTGCGGCCGGCGCTGAAGGCCGACTTCGAGAAGCACCGGCGCTGGCTCGTCATCGACGGCGTGCTGGTCCTGCTGTCGGCCCTGCTCATCCTGGTGCCCGGTCCCAACGTCCTCGGCTACTACTTCGCCTTCCGTCTGGTCGGGCACTACTTCTCGATGCGCGGCGCGCGGCAGGCGCTCGATCACGTGGCGTGGACCACTCGCGCCAACGACGCCCTCGCCGACCTGCGGCCGCTGGTGCTGGTCGATCGCGACGAGCGGCGCCCGCGTGTCGAGGCCATCGCGGCGCGGCTGGAGCTGACGGACCTGCGCCGCTTCTTCGATCGCGTGGCCATCCCCGGCGCGTGATATAAGCCACGGCTGTGACGCTTGCCGACCTTGCCGCCCGCCTGGGCTGCCGCCTCGAAGGCGACGGCGCGATCGAGATCGCGCGCGTGGCCACGCTCGACCAGGCCGGCCCCGGCGACCTGACGTTTCTCGCCAATCCCAAGTACGCGCAGGCCGCGCAGCGGACCAGGGCGAGCGCGATCATCCTGGGCGACGAGGCGCCCCGCCGCTCCGTGCGCGATGTTGCGATCGGCGCATCCGTATCGATCGTTTGCCGATGCGCTGGCGCTGCTCGGCCGCAACGAGCGGCCTCCCGACGGCGTGCACCCGACCGCCGTCGTCGCGCCCGATGCGCGTATCGGCCACGGCGTGTCCATCGGCGCCTTCGTGGTCGTCGGCGCCGGCGCGGACATCGGCGACCGCGTCGTGCTGCATCCACACGTGGTGCTGGGGCCCGGCGTCCGCATCGGCGAAGACAGCGTCGTGCACGCGCGCGTGTCGGTGCGCGAACGCTCGGTGCTGGGCCGCCGCGTCATCGTGCAGGACGGCGCCGTGATTGGCAGCGACGGCTACGGCTACGTCACCGACCCGGACGGCGTCCATCACAAGATTCCGCAGCAGAGCGTCGTCGTCATCGACGACGACGTCGAGATCGGCGCCAATACGACGATCGACCGGCCGGCCGTGGGAGAGACGCGGATCGGACGCGGGACCAAGATCGACAACCTGGTGCAGATCGCGCACGGCGTGAAGGTCGGCGAGCACGCGCTGCTGGTCGCGCAGGTCGGCATCGCCGGCAGCTCGACGATCGGCGACCACGTCGTGCTGGCAGGGCAGGTGGGTGTGGCCGGGCACATCACCGTCGGCGACCGCGCGCGCGCCACGGCACAGACCGGGATCCCCAACTCGGTCGAGCCCGGCGCGACGGTCTCGGGCTATCCGGCCATCGACAACCGCGAGTGGCTCAAGGCGTCCGCGGTATTCCGGAATCTGCCAGAACTCCGCCGGCAGGTGAAGGACCTGCTGGCGCGGCTGGAGGCGCTCGAAGCGCGTCTGAAGCGGGAGCAGGGCGACTGACCCCTCGTAATCGTCGAGATCGTCAATCTTCAATCGTCAATTTCCCAGAGTCCCTGTCATAATCGACCGATGCGTTTCAGGTTGTCCCCACGCCGTGCGACCGGCGTCGTGCTCGCCCTCACGGCCGCGTGGATTGCCGTCGATCCCGCCGTCGCTGCCCGCGGCGGTGCCTCCGCCAAAGCTCGACTACAAGATCACGACGCTCGCCAACGGCCTCACGGTGATTCTCTCGGAGGATCACTCGACGCCGGTGGTGCACGTGGAGCTGTGGTACCACGTCGGGTCGAAGGACGAGAGGCCCGGCCGCACCGGGTTCGCGCACCTGTTCGAGCACATGATGTTCAAGGGCTCGAAGAACGTGGAGCCCGAGGCGCACGGCTCGTTCATCGCCAGCGTCGGCGGCCAGGCCAACGCCGAGACGCGCGAAGACATCACGGTCTACTGGCAGACGGCGCCCGCGCAGTATCTGCCGCTGATGCTGTGGCTCGAGGCCGACCGCATGGCCACGCTGCGCATCGACGAAGACACGTTCAAGCGCGAACGCGAGGTCGTGAAGGAAGAGCGCCGGATGCGCGTCGAAAACCAGCCCTACGGCCGGCTGCCCGAGCTGCTCTACGACGCCGCGTTCACGGTGCACCCGTACAAGCACCCCGTCATCGGCAGCATGAAGGACCTCGAGGCGGCCTCGATCGCCGACGTCCGCGAGTTCTATCGCACCTACTACGTGCCGACCAATGCGACCCTCACCATCGTCGGCGACTTCGACGCCGACCAGGCCGCGCGCCTGGTCGAGCAGTACTACGGCAAGATCCCGAAGCCGCTGAAGGCCGTGCCCCGCGACATCCCGCAGGAGCCGCCGATGACGCGCGAGAAGCGGCTCACGGTCGAAGAGGCGTGGCCGCTGCCGGCCGTCATCGTCGCGCACCACATCACCTACGACGGCCATCCGGACTCGTATCCGCTGCACATGGCGTCGAAGATCCTGTCCGACGGCCAGAGCTCGCGGATCTATCGCAAGCTGGTGTACGACTCGGGCCTGGCGCTCACCGCCTTTGGCGGCGGCAACATCATCGAGCACCCGAACCTGTTCTACGCGGCGGCCATCGTCCAGCCCGGCCGGTCGCCGGCCGAAGTGGAAGCGGGCCTGATTGCGGAGCTGCAGCGCATGACGACCGAGGCGGTGAGCGAGCACGAGCTGCAGCGCGCGAAGAACCAGTTCGCGCGCGACTACATCCTGGGCCGCGAGACCAACCGGCTCAAGGCGGGCCAGCTGGCGCACGCCGCGGTCATCCACAACGACATCACGACCGCCGACGGCGAGTTCCAGATCTTCCAGCGCATCACCGCGGCCGACATCCAGCGCGTCGCCAAGACCTATTTCACTCCGACCAACCGTCTCGTGATCACCATCATGCCGAAGGGTTCCACTCAGTGAGGGCGCCGGGCCTCCACGTCGCGCTCGTGCTCGCTGCTCGGACTCCTGCCGACCGTCGCCGCCGCGCAAGTACCGAACTGGCCGAGCGAGATGCCTCCGCGGCCGCTGCAGGCGCGCGAGGTCAACTTTCCGCCGTACGAGATCAAGTCGCTCAAGAACGGGTTGCAGGTCGTCGTCGTGCAGCACCACGAGCAGCCCGTTGTCACCTTGCGCCTGCTCGTGCGGGCCGGCGGAGCGCAGGACCCGCCGCGCAAGCAGGGCGTGGCCGCGCTGGCTGCGGCGCTGCTCGACCAGGGCGCCGGCACGCGAAGCGCCGCACAGATCGCCGATGCCATCGACACGATCGGCGGCGCGCTCAGCACCGGCGCCGGCAGCGACCTGTCGGTCGCCGACGTGCTGGTGATGAAAGACGGGCTCGCCTTCGGGTTCGACCTGCTGTCCGACGTCGTCAGGCGTCCGGCGTTTCACCAGCAGGAGCTCGAGCGCCAGCGGCAGCAGGCGCTGTCGGGGATGCGCGTGAACTACGAGGATCCGGACTCGGTGGCCAGCCTGGTCTTCGATCGGCTGGTGTACGGGTTCCATCCCTACGGCCTGCCCAACACCGGCACGCCCGAATCGCTCGCCGCCATCACGGTCGATGACCTCCGCGCGTTCCACAAGACGTGGTTCGTGCCCAACAACGCCATCCTGGGCATCGTCGGCGACATCACCACGGCCGAGGCGCTGGCCGCCGCCGAGAAGGCGTTCGGGGACTGGCAGCCGGGCGAATTGCCGACGGCCGATCACCCGGCGCCTCCGCCGCCGACCAGGCGCCTGGTGGTGATCAACAAGCCCGACGCGGTGCAAACCGAAGTGCGCGTCGGGCACGTCGCGCTTCCCCGGACGCATCCGGACTATCTCGCGTTCGACCTCGCCCTGAAGATCCTGGGCGGCGAGGGCGCCAACCGCCTGCACCAGGTCCTTCGGTCCGATCGCGGGCTCACCTACGGCGCCTCGGCCGACCTGACGTCGCTGCGCGAGTCGGGCGACTTTGCGGCCGAAACCGACACACGGTCCGATGCGACGGGCGAAGTGCTGCGCCTGATCGTCGACGAGATCGCCCGTCTGCAGCGCGAAACAGTGTCGGTGCGCGAGCTGCGGAGCGCCCAGGACTACCTGGCGGGCAAGTTCCCGCTGACGATCGAGACGCCAGGCGCGATTGCCACTCAGGTCCTGGACGTGCTGTTCTACGGCTTGCCACTGGGCGACATCGAGACCTATCGCGTGCGCGTGAACGCGATTACGCCCGGCGATATCCAGCGCGTGGCGCGCCAGTACCTTCACCCCGACCGCCTCTCGGTCGTGCTCGTCGGCAACGCCTCGGCGTTCACGGGCCAGCTTGCGGGCGTCGGGTTCGACCGCTTCGAGCTGGTGGAGCTGCCGCAGCTCGACCTGTCATCGGTCACCTTCCAGCGCAGACCGCGACCAGCAGCCGCGGGCGCGCGGTAGCGGCCGGCGCCGGGTTTCAGGTCGCACCTTCGGCATGGCAACCGTGATGGTGTCTTGTGGCGAGGCCTCCGGCGATCTGTATGCCGGTGCGCTCGCCGAGGCACTGCAGGCGCGAGCGCCGGGCACGCGCGTCATCGGCTTCGGCGGCGAACGGCTGGCGGCATCCGGCGCGGAGCTTGCCGGCGACTACCGCGGCATCGCCGTCACCGGGCTCACCGAGGTCCTGCGCGTGCTGCCGCGCACGTACGCGATGTACCGCCGGCTGGTGGACCTTGCGAGGACCGCGCGGCCAGACGTCTTTGTCGCGATCGATTTCCCCGACTTCAATTTTCGGCTCGCCGGCGCGGTCCACGCCCTCGGGATCCCGGTGGTCTACTACGTCAGCCCGCAGCTGTGGGCATGGCGGCCCGGGCCGCATCCGCGCGTTGAAGGCGTTTGCGGACAAGGTCCTGCCGATCTTTCCGTTCGAGGTCGAGATCTACGAACGCGCCGGCGTCCCGGTGGAGTTCGTGGGGCACCCGCTCATCGACCTCATCGCCGTCAGCACGCCGCGCGATCCGTTCCTTCGAAGCCTGGGCCTCGATCCGGCCGCGCCGGTTGTCGCCCTGCTCCCCGGCAGCCGGCCCAACGAGGTCCGCGCGCTGCTGCCGGTGCTTGCCGATGCGATGACGCGCATTCGCGCCGGCCGTCCCGGCACCCAGTTCGTGCTGGCGCGAGCCCCCAAGCTGTCGGCCTCGCTCTTCGATCCGCTTGGGCCGGGCGCCGGAGGCGTCGCCATCGTCGAGGGACGAACCGACGATGTGCTGAACGCGAGCGACGTCGTGCTGACCGCCTCGGGCACCGCCACGGTGCAGGCCGCGCTGCACGAGCGGCCGATGGTGATCCTCTACAAGCTGTCGCCGTTGACCTATCGGCTGGGGCGCCCCTTCGTCAAGGTGGATACCTTCGGCATGGCCAACCTGATTTCCGGACGCCGCATCGTCACCGAATTGATTCAGGACGACTGCACGCCCGAGCGCGTGGCTGGCGAGGCTCTTGCACTGCTGAACGACCGCGGCCGAGCCGACCGGATGCGCGCGGATCTGCGCGAGGTGCGCGAGAAGCTGGGCGCGCCAGGCGCCAGCGCGCGCGCGGCGGCTGCTGTTTTGAAGGTAGCCACAGAGGCACGGAGAGCACAGAGCTGACCTCTGAGCGCCAGTGAGGGTGAGAGCCAGCCGGCGCCGGCCGCGAACGCGGCCGGGCACGTGGCGTCGCACGACGCACGCTTCGCCGCGCCGCCGGCTGTCGTTGTGATGCAATCTGCGACATCTGCGTAATCTGCGGATGAGCTTCGGCCATCGGCCATCGTGCCTTCGTGTCATCGTGATTGTGACGTGAGAACTGACCATGAATCGAATGATGCGAGCTCTCGTTGTTCTGGTCGCCGCGGCGCTGCTCGCTGCCGGCGGCGGCACTTCACGCGACCGTGTACATCAGCGCCGACCTTGGCGAACTGGCCACCGACGCGCGTGCCGTCGCTTATGGCCGCGTGGTCGCGCTCGAGGCGCAGTGGCTGGAGGGGCGGCGCTCGATCGAGACGCTGGTCACCCTGGAGGTCGAGACGTACGCGAAGGGCGACCTCGGTCGCAACGTGACGTTGCGTGTGCCGGGCGGTCAGATGGGCCCCTATCGCAGCGTCATGCTGGGGGCGCCGACCTTCGTCGAGGGCGAGGAGGTCGTGGTGTTTCTGGCGTCGAGCGGTCCCGAGATCCCGCACCTGGTGGGCCTGGCGCAGGGCGTCTTCCGCGTACGGACCGACGCCGCGACTGGCGCCCGCCTGGTCACGCCGGAGATCGTCCGGATGCCGGGGGCGGAAACCGCCTGGGCCGGTGCGCGTCGTGCGAGGTGACGCCAGCCGGCGGCCAGCGCCGCTTTCCGCATTTCTTCAGGAAGTGCGCGCACTGGCCGGGAGGGCGCGGTGAGCGCGTCGCTTGCACGCCGCGTGCTGCTCTGCCTGGCGGTCGTCGCCGCGCTCCAGGCGCCCGCGCACGCGTACCTGAAGCTGGGCTCGACCGTGAACGGCCGCACCGTCAGCCTGCAGTGGCCCGCGCGCACGCCGGTGCGGTACTTCATCGGCGATCGAGGCGTCGACGGCGTGTCGGCTCCGCAGTTTCGCGAGGCCGTCGGCCGCGGCTTCGAAACGTGGCAAGAGGTCGAGACGGCGTCGGTCAGCTTCGAGTTCGGCGGGTTCGTCGGCGGCAGCCCGCTCGATCAGGACGGCGCCAACGTGATCGGATTTGCGTCCCGCCCGGACCTCGAACGCACGCTGGCCTCGACCTCGTTCCTCATCGACACGCGCACCGGCGAGATCATCGAGTCCGACATCTTCTTCAACTCGGTGTTCCAGTGGTCGGTCGCGCCCGGCGGGGAAGCGGGTCGTTTCGACGTGCAGTCCATTGCCACGCACGAGTCCGGCCACTTCCTTGGCCTGGGACATTCGCTCGCTCGGCGAAACCGAGCCGCGCCCGACCGGCGGACGCCGCCTGCTCGCCTCGAACTCGGTGATGTTTCCCATCGCCTTCACCGCCGGCAACATCGTCGATCGCGAGTTGACGGCCGACGACATCGCCGGCGTCTCCGACATCTATCCCGACGGGACCTTCCGTCGGACGACCGGCACGCTGCAGGGCACGGTGACCAAGAACGGCAGGGGCGTCTTCGGCGCGCACGCCGTCGCGTTCAACCTGCGCAGCGGAGATCTCGTTGGCGGGTTCTCGCTGGACGACGCAGGAGCCTTTGCGATTGCGGGGCTGGCCCCCGGCACGTACATCGTGCGCGTCGAGCCGCTCGACGACGGCGATGTGGAGAGCTTCTTCGAGAGCACGTCGAAGGTCGACGCCGACTTCAAGGGGAAGTACTACGAACGGCTGGTGACCGTCCCCGAAGGCGGCGGATCGGTGCAGATTGCGGTCGAGGTCGTCGCCAAATGAGCCGCGTGCGGCCGCTGCTGTGGCTGGCGCTGATGCTGACGCCGGTCGACCGCTCTGGCCCAACAGAACCCGGCGCCGCGCGCGCGGTCGTTCGAGGTGTCGGCCGGGGTCATCGCCCTCGGAGGAGTGGACTTCGGGTCGGCCACGGCCAGCCTCGTCGCAAATCAGTCGTCCGCGCCGGACTCCACGCTGTTCCGCGCCGCGTCGGACCTCGGCACCGGCGTTGGCCTCGACGGGCGGCTGGCGTTCAACATCACGCGCGCCCTGGCCGTCGAAGGCGGGTTCGTCTGGACCCGCGCCACGCTGGAATCGAGGATCACGTCAGACGTGGAGGGCATACCTGACGTCACGGTGGCGCAGGACCTCGACACCTACTTCATCGAGGCGTCGGCGGTGTGGCATCTGAATGCGCTGGCGTTTGCCGGCGGCCGCGCGCTGCCGTTTGTCGCCGGGGGCGCAGGATACCTGCGGCAACTCGACGAAGAGCAGGTGCTGACCGACGACCCCGGCACGGTGTTCCACGGCGGTGGCGGCGTGAAGTATTTCTTCGTGCAGCGCCCGCGCGGGTTCATCCGCGGGCTGGGGCTGCGCGGCGATGCGCGCCTCTACGTGCGGTCCGGCGGCGTCGAGCTGGACGAGGACACGACGCGCCGCAACCAATGGGCGGTGGTGGGGTCGTTACTGGTGCGCTTCTAGCCCCGACACGAGCACGCCGCACCCGCATCTGCGCCGCACCCGGCACTTCAGTCCGTGGCACTCGCACGCGTACTCAGACCTTCGCCGCCAGGTAGTCTTCGAACTCGGCGAGCCCCTTGCCGAGATGAACCGGCGCCTCGGTGCGGCCCTGCATGACGTCGGCGGTCTTGTAGCCGTTGCCGGTGATGCACACCACCACCGGCTCGTCGGGCGGAATCGCGCCGCTCTTGATGAGCGCGACCGCGCCGGCCAGCGTCGCGCCACCGGCGGGCTCGGTGAAGATCCCCTCGGTCTCCGCGAGCAGCGTCACCGACTGCAGGATCTCCTCGTCGCTCACCATCGTGGCCGTGCCGCCGGTTTCGCGCAGCGTCTGCAGCACGTGATAGCCGTCGGCGGGATTGCCGATGGCAATCGACTTCGCGATGGTGTCCGGCTTCACCGGTTCGGGGAACTCCGCACCGGCCTGGAACGCCCTGACCACGGGCGCCGATCCGGCCGCCTGCACGGCGTGCATGCGCGGCAGGTCGCCGCTGACCCAGCCAAGCGTCTTCAGCTCGTCAAACGCCCGTCCGATGCGCGGCAGCAGCGTCCCGCCGGCGACCGGACAGACGACGTGGCGGGGGAACTGCCAGCCGAGCTGCTCGGCGATCTCGAAGCCGTACGTCTTGGCGCCTTCCGCGTAGTAGGTGCGCAGGTTGATGTTGGCAAAACCCCAGCCGTGCCGGTCGGCGATCTGCGTGCAGAGCCGGTTGATGTCGTCGTAGTTGCCCTTGACGGCGATCACGCGGGGCCGGTAGATGGCCGAGCCCATCACCTTGGCGGCTTCGAGGTTGTCGGGAATGAAGACGTAGCAGATCAACCCGAGGCGCGCCGCGTGGGCCGCGACGCTGTTGGCCAGGTTGCCCGTCGAGGCGCAGGCAAAGACCTCGAAGCCCAGGTCCACCGCGCGCGAGGCCGCCACCGACACCACGCGGTCCTTGTACGAAAAGGTCGGGTGGTTGACCGAGTCGTCCTTGACGTACAGCTCGCGGACACCAAGCCGTCGTGCGAGCCGGTCGGCCTTTACGAGCGGCGTGAAGCCGGAATAGAAGCCCGTCCGCGGCTCGTTGACGGGCAGCAGCTCGCGATAGCGCCAGAGGTTCTCCGGCCGGGCGCTCACCTGGTCGCGCGTGACGGCGCGTCCGATGGCGTCGTAGTCGTAGGTGACCTCGAGCGGTCCGAGACACTGATCGCAGACGAAGAGCGCTTCGGCGGGAAACGGCGTCCCGCACATCCGGCAGCGAAGGCCTGTGAAGTAGGTCATAGATCCCCAAAACCATTGTGCGCGTTCAACACGCGCAGGCGGCACGGCACCCCGAGCCGCGCGTAGATCGCCGCCAGTGCCTCTTCGATGCCGCCGGTGTCGCCCGCGGCCAGCGCCACCACGGTCGGGCCCGACCCGCTGAGGCAGACGCCAAGCAGGTCCGGGTGATCGAGCGCGAGGGCCTCGGCAAGCCCCGGCACCAGGCTGGCCCGGTACGGCTGGTGCCACTTGTCGCGCAGCGCCTCGCGCAGCAGCGCCGGACGGTTGGTCTGCAGCGCCTGCAGCAGCAGTGCCACGCGCTGCAGGTTGAAGATCGCGTCGGCGCGCGAGAGCGAGGCCGGCAGCACGCGGCGCGCTTCGGGAGTCTTCACGCGCGACTCCGGCATCGCCGCCACGAAGCGAATCCCACCTGGCCAGGGCGTCGAGGCGCACAGCACACGCCCGTCGTCGCACAGGCAGGCGCTCGTCAGGCCGCCCAGCACGGCCGCCGCGATGTTGTCTGGATGCCCCTCGAAGGCGGTCCCTTCCGCGATCAGGTCGCGGCTGGCCGGACCCGCCAACGCCTCGAAAATCTGCAGCCCGGCGACGTCGCCGCGGCGCTGCTGCCAAGGCCAGCCTGCATGGGGATGTCGCTGGCGATCTCCAGGTCGAGCGCGGGGTAGTCCACGCCCTCGCGGGCGGCCAGCGTGCCGATGCTGCGCGCGACGTAGTCGTCGCCCTCGAGCGCGACTGCGCCGAACCGGCTGCGCACGGCATTGCGAGCCGTCGGATCGACGCCCGTCACCCGCACCCGCAGGTAGAGCTGCACGGCCACGGCCAGCGTATCGAAGCCAGGGCCCAGGTTGGCAATCGAGGCGGGGACCACGAACTCGCGGCCCTCGAGTGCGCGGCGGGCGTCTTCGACGCTCAGCACCCGGTGGACGGTGCGATCGGTGACGCTCACGCCCCGCTCCCGTTGTCCAGGATCGGCAGGTCGACCGTCGGCGCGACGTGGAAATCGAGCCGGGCGATCTCCGAAAGCGCCGTGGCCAGCGTCGCGGGCGCGCACGGTTCGATCGTCACGACAAACGCGTTGGCCTCCTTGCTGTGGACTCGCTGCTGCAGCACCGCGTCGATGTTGATGTCGTGCGACGCCAGGATCGCCGCCAGCGCGGCGAGCACGCCGGGCCGATCCTTGACGACAAACCGCAGGTAGTGCGCGGTCAGGAACTCCGGGTCCACGTGCGAGGCCGGTTGAGGCGGCGTCGCGACGGGCCGTTCCGGCTCGAGCGCGGCGATGGCGGCAAGATCCGAGACCACCGCGACGGAGGTCGGGCCGCCGCCGGCGCCCGATCCGCTGTACACGGTGTCGCCGCCGTAGTGCCCTCGCGCGACGATCAGGTTCTTGCTGCCTTCCGAGCGGGCGAGCATCGACCGGCGTGGCACCAGCGAGGGCCGCACCGAGGCCACCACGCGCGTCGGGTCGGCCGGATCGAGCTCGGCCTGCGAGATCTGCCGGATCGTGCACTGAAGCTGGTCCGCGTACTGGAAGTCCACCGCATCGACCGACGTGATGGGGCGGCAGGCGATGTCGGCGGGAGCGACCTGCACCCGCAGGCCGACCGCGCAGAGAATCGCGAGCTTCGCGCGCGCGTCGTAGCCTTCGACGTCGTCGGTCGGATCGGTCTCGGCGTAGCCCAGCTCCTGCGCCTTGGCCAGCGCATCGGCAAACGTCGCGCCCGCCGACTCCATGCTGGTGAGGATGTAGTTGCAGGTGCCGTTGAGGATGCCGGCGATCCGCTCGATGCGGTCGCCCGCGATGCCGTCGCGCAAGGCGCCGATGACCGGAATGCCGCCGGCGACCGTCGCTTCAAACCGCAGGTGCCGCCGCTGGTCGCTGGCCAGCCGCAGCAGGTCGCGGCCCTCGTGCGCGATGAGCTGCTTGTTGGCCGTGACGACCGAGCGCCCGGACTCGAGCGCGCGCCGCACCCAGGCGCCAGCGGGATCGCGTCCGCCGATGAGCTCGACGATGACGTCTGCGTCCGATGCGAACACCGCCTCGATGTCGTCGGTCCAGACGACGTCGGGCGACACCCAGTCGGCGCGCTTGCGCGCGACGTTGCGGTTGTAGATGTGCGTGAGGCGGACGCCGGCCGGCGGCCGCTCGGTGAGAATCTGCGCCACGGCGCGTCCCACCGTGCCAAAACCCAGCAGCGCCACACGGGCGGTATGCGTGCTCATCGTCAGGATCCCGTATGGTCCCGCACGGCGGAGGCTCGGGTCAAGTTTATGCGCTGCATTGTCTCCATAACTTGGATGCATGCAGCACTGCCTGACAGCGGTGTGCGCAGGCCAGCCTGCCTGACCGCGGGCAGCCGAGTGCGCAGGGTCCGCCCTGCTGACGGCGTTGACACGTCCTCCGACAGTGCTACTGTACTAGTTAAGTAGTACACTTTATGTTGTTCCGCTCGAATCCATCGTCCGGCGTGCCCGTCTATCTCCAGCTGATCGAGCAGGTGAAGCACGCCATCGATCTGGGCGCTCTGCGGCCCGGCGACCAGCTGCCGGCCATTCGGCGCGTCGCCGAGGACCTCGTGATCAACCCGAACACCGTCGCCAAGGCGTATCGCGACCTCGAGCACGCGGGGGTCATCGAGTTGAGGCAGGGAGCCGGCGCGTTTGTCGCCGACAGCGGCTCGACCAGCCGCGTGGCGCAGGTGAAAAGGGCGCAGCCCGTGCTTCAGGCCGCCGTCGATCGCCTGGTGGCCAGCGGCCTGACGCCCGACGAGATCCGTCGCCTGTTCGAGGCAGAACTGTTGCGGCTGGGCGACAAGCCGCGTGTGAGGAAGGGATGAGCACGCCAGACTGCCGCCATCGACCTGCGCGGACTCCGAAAGCGCTACGGCAGCGTCGACGCCCTGACCGGGCTCGACCTTCAGGTGCCGACCGGGTCGATCTTCGGGTTCCTCGGCCGGAACGGCGCCGGGAAGACCACGACCATCAAGGCGCTGATGGGGATGATCCGCGTGACCGCCGGCGAGGGATTCGTCCTCGGCCACCGCGTGGGCGATACGCAGGACGGGGTTGCAATTCGCCGAAGGACGGCGCACGTCGGCGAGGATCGCACCGCCTGGCCGTCGTTGACGGCCGAGCAGGTGCTGGCGATCTCGCGGCCGCTCTTCCCGGGTTGGCGCGTGGACCTGGAGCAGGAGTACCTGGACCTCTTCGAGATCCCTCGACGACAGCGCGTGGGTCGCTTCTCGAAGGGCACGCGCACGGCCTTCGCCCTGGTGCTGGCCCTTTCGCGGGGCGCCGAGCTGCTGCTGCTCGACGAGCCGACCGAAGGGCTCGATCCCGCCATCAACGAACGGGTACTGCAGGCCCTGGTGCGGGCCGCAGCAGAGAACCCCGCGATGACGATCTTTTTCTCCTCGCATCGCCTCGACGTGGTGAACCAGATCGCTGATCGCGTCGGGATCATCGAAAAGGGCCGGCTCGTCTTCGAGGAGGCGATCGACGAATTGAAGGCCAGCTACCGGCGCGTCGTGCTGGTGTTCGACGGCCCCCCGCCCGATGCGCTGCAGCGCGTCGCCGGCGTCCGGCAGGCCCGCGCCGAGGGCCGGATGTTGTCGTTGCTCGTCAGCCGGCGCGTCGACGAGGTCGTCGCCGAGGCTCGCGATCATCACGCGCGCGAGATCGAGGTCACGCCCGTCACGCTGACGGACATCTTTCTGGATGCCGCCGCATCAGGAGATCGATAGGAGGCACGTCATGCTCTGGTACAAATCGTGGCTCGAGACCCGGCACTGGTTCTTCCTCGGGATGATGCTGCTGGCCGCACAGGTGGTCGCGCTCTACGTGGCCTACCCGATGGACCCGGTGACGACGTACCCCAACGGCGCGCTCGGCGTGCTGCCCGCCGAGATGGCGCAGCTCCGCACGGGTGATTTCCGCGGGTACGTCTGGGTCCGCTGGTTCAGCACGACCATGCTGCTGTTCTGGCCCGTGTACGTGATCGCGCTCGCCGGAACCGGGTTCGAGAGCGCCGGCGGCCGCGAGTACCTGCTGTCGCTGCCCGTGACGCGCCGGCGCATCGCGCTGACGCGCCTGGCGGTGGTCTTCGCCCAGATAGCGGCCTTCACGATCCTGCCTTCGCTGCTCCTGTCCGCGATGGCGCCGCTTCGAGGCCAGCACTATCCGGTCGAGGACGCCCTCGTGCACTCCCTGATTCTCCTGGTGAGTGGGCTCGGACTCTTCGGCCTGACGATGTTCCTCCGCGTGGTGATGAACGACGCGGCGGCCTTCACCGCGGCTGGCGCCTTGATGGTGCTCTGCATCCTGTTCACCTTCGTCGCCAAGGATGTGACCCCGTACAGCATCCTTCGCGTGATGAACGGCGCCGACTACTTCTTCGAACACCGGATGCCATGGACTGGCCTGGCCCTGAGCGCCGGTGTGGGCTGTGCGCTCATCGCGTGGTCCGTGCGGGTCATGGAGCGGCGCGACTTCTGACGCGCGGTTTCTGGCGCAGAAACGTCATGAGGTTCCATCGAATTCTCGGTGTCACGCTTGCGCTGCTGATCGGCACGCTCCTGGCGCGGCCTGACGCGCTGGCCGATGGCGTGGCCGATCCGTGGCGCGATCAGTCGCCACACAGGAGCGATTTCGTGTCGGTCAACGGCGTCAGGCTGCACTACCTCGATTGGGGCGGCGACGGGCCGCCTGCTGCTGCTGCTGGCGGGGCTGTTTGGATCGGCGCATGGCTTCGACGAGATCGCGCCGGCACTCGCGAAGGACTTTCGCGTGATCGCGTTGACCCGGCGCGGCCACGGCAAGTCCGACAGCCCCGCAACCGGCTACGCGCTCGACGTGCTCGTCGAGGACATTCGCCAGTTCCTCGACGCGCTCCACCTGAATCGGGTGTTCATTGCGGGAGTGTCGGCCGGAGGCGTCGAGGCGGCGCTGGTCGCCGCACGCTATCCCGAGCGCGTCGACGGCGTGGTGTACCTGGATTCTGCCTACGATCACTCGGCGGCGTTCGCGCAGAAGTGGGCCGGGCGCCTGACAGGCAATCCGGTCAGGAATACGCGGCTTCCATTTCCGGCCCCCAGCGACCGCGAGTCCTTCGCGACCTTTCGGGCGTGGTACCAGCGCGACATCGGTCCGTGGTGCCCGGCCGTCGAGGCCGACACCCGCGAGATGTACCTCGACGCCGACGGCCGCGTGAAGGCCCTGCCGGCGTCGCTCACGATGGCACAGGAGGTCATCGCGAGCGGTATGGCCTCGCCGCCCGACTACGCCGCGGTCAAGGCGCCGGCGTTGGCCGTGTTCGCGATTCCCACCCGTCCCGATCTGCCCGAGAGCGCCGATGCCGACCTGCGGCGCAGGGCGGGTGACTTTCACGAGACCGTCGTCATGCCGATGCAGCGCGAGCAGATCGAGCAGCTGCGCGCGAGCGTGACGACGATCACGATCGTGGAGCTTCGCAGACACCACACACACGCGATTCATGACCGAGAAGCGGCGTGAGGTCGTGAAAGCGATGTCGGACGTTTCTGAAGAGCAAGGCCTGAAGGCAAGGAGTTGTCATGACCAAGCACGAAATACTCGGTGTGATGTCGATGCTCGCCGCGACGATCGGCCTGGCGGGTGGCCCGATTGCGGCGCAAGCCCCGGCAGGTCCCGCGGGCCATTGGGAAGGCACTATCCAGGTGCCGGGCCAGGAACTGGCGATTTCCGTCGACCTGGCGACCAACGCCGACGCGAAATGGGAAGGCGCGATTGCCATTCCCGCCCAGAACGTCAAGGCGCTGCCGCTGTCGGACATCACCGTCAAGGGGAGCGCCGTGGGCTTCGCGATGAAGGGAGTGCCCGGAGACCCGCAGTTTGCCGGGACAGTGTCGAAGGACGGCAAGTCGATCGCCGGCGACTTCAGTCAGGGCGGCGTCACGCTGCCGTTCACGCTCACCTGGAAAGGCGAGGCCCAACGGCAGGATCAGGTGAAGCGGCCGCAGAACTGAGGCGCCGGGAGAGTCGGGCACGGTGGCCAGCCCGGCCAGGTTGACCGGCGGCCGACTCTGCCCTTATACTGCCCGGGAAATGACGGGCCGCAGCACCATTACCGCGATTATGACCACTACCATGCGAAAGCATGGTGGCCGCGCGGTGGTGTCCCTGAGGCTCGACACGAACTAGCAAGAGCGTACTAACGAGCAACCAGAACCCGCCGACGCGGCCAGAGCCGCACGGCGGGTTTTTTTGTCGGGCCCGGCGACGAGGACTAACACGAGGACCGTCATGTCACAGCGAATCGAGGTCGGCGTTCTTGGTGCCACGGGAATGGTGGGCCAGCAGTTCATCGCGCAGCTCAGCGCGCATCCGTGGTTCAAGCTCACCTGGGTCGGCGCCAGCGAACGATCGGCCGGGCAGAAGTACCGCGACGCCGCGTCGTGGAAGCTGCCGGTCCCGCCGCCAGCCGACCTGGCCGACCTGGTCGTGCAGGAGGCCAGGCCGGGCAATGGCGCGCCGGAGCTGGTCTTCTCGGCGATGGACGCCTCGGTGGCCGGCGAGATCGAGGAGGCCTTCGCGCGTGCCGGCCACGTCGTGGTCAGCAACTCGCGCAACCACCGGATGGCGCCTGACGTGCCGCTGCTGGTCCCGGAGATCAACAGCGACCACATCGCGCTGGTCGAGACCCAGCGTGCCGCGCGCGGATGGTCGGGGGCCATCCTCACCAACCCGAACTGCTCGACGGTGATTCTCTCGCTGGCCCTGGCGCCGCTGCGCCAGTACGGCCTCAAGTCAGTGGTGGTCACGACGCTGCAGGCGCTGTCAGGCGCCGGCTACCCTGGCGTCGCGTCGCTCGACGCGGTGGGCAACGTCGTGCCGTTCATCTCCGGCGAGGAGGCCAAGATCGAAAGCGAGCCGAAGAAGATTCTCGGGTCGCTCGAACGCGGCCAGGTCGTGCCGCATCCGGTCGTGCTCAGCGCATCGACCACGCGCGTGGCGGTGGTCAACGGCCACACCGAATCCGTGGCGGTGCAGCTCGATCAGCAGCCGTCGCTCGACGAGGTGCGGCACGCGCTGGTCTCCTTCAGCGGCGCTCCGCAGCGCCACAGGCTGCCGAGCGCGCCCGGCCAGCCTGTCGTCTACCTGCCACGAGGAGAACCGCCCGCAGCCGCGTCTCGACGTCGACCGCGACGGCGGCATGACGGTCACGGTCGGACGCCTGCGGACGTGTCCGATTCTCGGGTACAAGTTCTTCGCGCTCGGGCACAACACGGTGCGCGGCGCGGCGGGAGCGGCGGTGTTGAACGCCGAGTTGCTGGTGGCCGAAGGCGTGCTCGCCTCGCCCGCCGTGAGGGGGTAGGTGATGCGAGTACTCAAGTTCGGGGGCACGTCGGTCGCAGATGCCGACGCTGTCCGACGAGTGGTGGCCATCGTCGCATCGGAGCGCCGGACGAAGGCCACCTCACCCACGCGCAGCAAACGCGCGGGGGGCCCCGGCTCGCGGACCCGTAGTGGTGGTATCGGCGCTCGGCGGTGTGACGGACAAATTGCTGGAGGTCGCCGCCCTTGCCCGGCGCGGCGACGCCAAACACGCGCTGGCGCTGGTCGACCAGCTCTACGCGCGACACCTGGAAACGCTCGCGTCGCTCGCGCCCGGCGAGCACGGCGGGCCAGTGCCCGAAGCCGTCGACGCGCTCTTCTCGCAGCTGCGAGCCATCGCCGGCGCCGTTGCCGTTCTCCACGAGGCCTCGCCGCGATCGCTCGACGCGATAGCCGCCATCGGCGAGCTGGCCAGCAGCCGGCTCGTCACCGCGGCGCTGGTCTCGGCGGGCATCCCCGCCACGTGGGCCGACCCGCGCGCGCTCATCGTCACCGACGAGGGCTTCACCCAGGCAGCGCCGCTCTTTGACGAGACCGTGGAGCAGACCGAGGCCAACCTGCGCCCCGCGCTCGACAACGGCCGTGTGATCGTGACCGGCGGCTTCGTGGGCGCCACGCGCCACGGCATCACGACGACGCTGGGGCGCGGCGGGTCGGATTACTCCGCGTCGCTGCTCGGCGCGGCGCTCGGCGCCGACGAGGTGCAGATCTGGACCGACGTCGACGGCATGCTCACCGCCGATCCCCGCGTCGTCGAATCGCCACGCCTCGTGCCGTACCTGTCGTTTGCCGAGGCAGCGGAGCTGGCGTACTTCGGCGCGAAGGTGCTGCACCCGAAGACCATCCAGCCGGCGGCCGCGCGCAACATCCCCGTGCGGATCCTCAACACCTTCAAGCCGCACGCGCCCGGCACCCTGATCGCCGACGGCGCTTCGCCCGAGCCGTCCACCGTCACCGCGCTCGCCTGCAAGAAGGGCATCACCGTCGTGACGATCACGTCGACCGGCATGCTGATGGCGTATGGCTACCTGCGGCGCCTCTTCGAGGTGTTCGAGCGGTATCGCACGCCGGTGGACGTCGTGTCGACCTCGGAGGTCAGCGTGTCGGTGACCATCGACGACCGGACGCATCTCGAGAGCATCGTCGCGGCGCTGTCGACGTTTGCCGAGGTCAGCGTGTCGAATCACCTGGCGCTGGTGGCGGTGGTCGGCGACCGGTACGGCGCCGACCCGACGGCGTTCTCCCGGGTCGTGAAGGCCCTGCACGGCCTGCCCCTGCGGCTGGTCTCCCAGGCCGACGCGCGGCGGAACGTGACCCTGGTGCTGGACCAGGACGACCTGCCGGCGGCCATGAGCCAGCTTCATGCAGAATTCTTTCACCCGGCTGCGCCAACCCCTGCTACGCTTATGACCAGCGCGTCCAGCGCGTCATAGCCTTATGGATCTGCGACAGCTCGAAATTCTCAAGGCGGTGGCCGAAACCGGGTCGTTTACCGGGGCCGGCCGCCGCCTTCACGTCTCGCAATCGGCGATTTCGCGCCAGATTCTGCTGCTCGAGGCCGAGCTCAACGAGCCGCTGTTCTGGCGCATCAAGCGGAAGGTCAAGATCACGCCGGCCGGCGAGGCGCTGCTCCAGCTGGCGATCCGCGTCTTCGACGACATCCGCGAGACCACCGAACGGCTGAGCGAGACGCAGCAGAAGCTGAGCGGCACGATTCGGCTGGTCGGCGGGATGACCGTCTCGATTTACGTCTTCCCGGCGCTGTTGAAGGAGTTCCAGCGCCTGCACCCGGACGTGGACGTCAAGGTCATGACCGGGCCGGCCGACCGTCTCGTCCGGCGGCTGCGCGCGGGCACGGTGGATCTGGGTCTGCTGACGCTGCCGGTGACCGAGCCGGATCTCATCACCCAGCCGGTGATGCGCGAGGACCTGCTGCTGGTGACCTACCCGGGGCACCCGTTGACGCAGAAGAAGAAGATCGAGACCTCCGATCTGAACAAGCTGCCGTTCATCCTGTACGAACCAGGAAGCAACACGCGCCGGGTGATCGACGAGTTCTTCGTCCGCGAGCAGGTCTCGCCGCGCATCGTCATGGAGACCGAGAACGTCGAGATCATCAAGGCGATGGCCAGCAGCGGCATCGGCGCGACCATCATCTCGAACCACGCGATCACGGCCGAGGTGAAGGCCGGGACGCTGGTCTCGCATCGCATCAACAGCCCGTGGCTGGTGCGCGAGACCGGATGGGTCTATCTGAAGGCCAACCGCGTGCCGCGCAAGATCAGCGAGATGATCCGCGTGCTCGACGAGCTGCTGCCGAAGATGGGGTTCACGGGGTCTCCGAAGAATTGACGATTGCAGATTGCAGATTGCAGATTGCGAAATCTCGCAGATTGATGATTGGGTGACTCCTTCGACCTGATCGTTCTCGGCGCGCGGCGCCGCGGGTCTGTTCTGTGCCGCGCGGGCAGGGCAGCGGGGCCGCCGGGTCGTCGTGCTCGAGCGCAACCGCGAAGTCGGGCGCAAGATCCTCATCTCGGGCGGCGGCCGCTGCAACTTCACCAACATCCACTGCCGGCCCGAACACTTCCACTCCGCCAACCCGCACTTCGCGCGCTCGGCGCTGGCGCGCTACACGCCCGCCGACTTCATCGCGCTGGTCGAGCGCCACGGCATCGCGTGGCACGAGAAGACGCTCGGGCAGTTGTTCTGCGACGGCTCGGCGCGGCAGATCGTGGACCTGCTGCTGGCTGAATGCCGCGAGGCGGCGTGCAGATCGAAGTGGGCTGCGACGTGACGCATGTGGGGCAGGGCTTCAGGCCTGCACTGCCAGCCATTTGTGGTGGAGACCTCTCGCGGACGCTTCGAGGCGCCGTCGCTCGTCGTGGCCACCGGCGGGCTCTCCATTCCGAAGATTGGCGCCACGGACCTTGGCTATCGCATCGCGACGCAGTTTGGCGTGCCGCTGGTGCCGACGCGCCCGGCGCTGGTGCCGCTGCTCTTTGAGGAGTCCGACCGCCTCCGCTGGAGCGACCTGGCGGGAGTCGCGGCCGACTGCGTCGCATCTGCCTCGGGCGCGTCATTTCGCGAGCAGTTGCTCTTCACGCACCGGGGGCTGAGCGGGCCCGCCATCCTGCAAGCCTCCTCGTACTGGCGCGACGACCGGCGCGGTGGACATCGACCTGCTGCCGGAGGTCGACATCCTCGCGGAGTTGGTCGCGCGCCGCGGCGCCGGCGAGACCGCTGTCGCCGAAGATCCGTCGTCGCGCGGCACCTGCCCAACAGGCTCGCCGACCGATGGTTCGCGGATGATCCCGGCGGGCCGCTCGCGACGACGAGCACCGAGCGGCTGACCGCGATCGCCGACCAGCTGCATCGCTGGTCCGTCATGCCCTCCGGCACCGAGGGCTACGCGAAGGCCGAGGTCACCGCCGGCGGCGTGGACACCCGCGCGCTGTCGTCAAAGACCATGGAGGCCCGCGACGCGCGCGGGCTTGTATTTCATCGGCGAGGTCGTGGACGTCACAGGCCACCTGGGCGGCTTCAACTTCCAGTGGGCGTGGGCCTCTGCCGCCGCCGCGGGTGATGCGTCTAGCCACAGAGCCGCGAGGGAAGGCCACAGAGTGCTACGGAATCGACTCCCAGCAGATCTCGGATGACGCGACGACCGGACGTAGACGGTGCTGGCGCGTGAGGCGCGTGAAGTCGGGGTGCTGCTGATTGATCGCGACGTTCCACTCGAGGCCCGGGGCCGCCAGCGACGGCACGAGCAGCACCGCCGTCCGTTGTTGGTCGTACCACCGATCGCCGAAGGCCTGGCTGGCGGCTTTGTCTTCGGCGTCCCAGCGTTTGACCGTGGACACGTCCACCCGTTCGATCGCCACGCCAGCCGGCACGACAATCTCGATGTAGACCAGCGACGCCGGCAGCTTCACCGAGTTGAGTTGCGCGAGCTTCTCGAGCACTGCCGTGGCGTAGTGCTCCGAGGCGTAGATGACCTGCCGGCCCCTCGAGTTCCACCGCGCCGCGTCGCTGGCAGCCGCGCCGGCGCCGTCGAAGAGGCGATAGCGTCGAGACCCGATGCGGTACGCGCGAAGGGCTGCGTCAGAGCGGGAGGCCGTGGTCGACATCGTGGAGAAGCTGCTCGACGCGCCGCGCCCCGAGCTCCGTGGCGGCGACGTCAAGCGGCGTGCGGTCGTCGAGCAGCGGATGCGGCCGGTTGAGGAAGCCCGCGCGCGTCGTCGCGCTCCTCCCAGATGCCTTCGGCGAGCGCGACGATGCGGGCGAGGCGTTCGGTGCGGGCGCTCTCTTCCGGCGTCAGCCGCGTGCGGCGCTTGAAGGTCGCGATGGGCACGACGCGATACACCAGCGACGCCGGCAGACGCGCCCTCCGGCAACGCTCGTCCCGCCATCACCTGCAGCGCGCGCTTCGGCAGGCCGTCGTTGACCGCGTCTTCGAGCTCGCGCCACGTGCGGACCGGCCGCTTCAGCACGGCCTGCCCACCCAGCACATCGACCACCCGTTCGACAGCTGTCATCTGGCGCTCCGGTATCAGTATAGCAGTAATTATGGCTCAGTTGATGCCAGCGACCGTGAACCTGTGAACCCGTGAACCCGTGAACCCGTGAACCCGTGAACCCGTGAACCTGTGAACCCGAGAACCTGTGAACCCGAGACCTGAGGAACCGGACGCTCTTGGTAGAATGAAGGATTGATGCGCCTTTCTTCGGGCCTGAGGCTCCCCCTCGCCGCGATGCTTGTCGCTGCCGGTCTGGCCGTCGCCTGCGGCGGCAGCAGTCCGGACCTGGTCCTGACCCCATTCCGACGATTCCCTCGGTGACTTCGGTCAGCCCGAACAGCGGCACGACGCTCGGGGGGACGGCGATCACCGTGACGGGCGCGAACTTCGCCGCCGGCGTCCAGGTCACGGTGGGCGGCGCCGCCGCGACCAACGTCATCGTCACCTCGTCGACCACGCTCACGGCCACGACGTCGACGCGATCGGCCGGGACGGTCGAAGTCACCGTGACGCTCGACGGCCGCTCGGGCAGCCTGCCGGCCGCCTTCACGTACATCGCGCCGAGCCAGGTCACCAATGAGCCGCCGGTGATCCAGAGCATCACCGCGCGCGGCGTGAAACCGAACGAGCCCGAGAACTTCGCCGACCTGAGCGAAGAGATCGTCGTCACGGGCACGGCGACCGACGCCGAGGCGACGCCCGACCGGCTGGTGTACGAGTGGTCCGGCACCGACGGGACGTTCAGCGGCACCGGGCCGTCGGTGAAGTGGCGCGCGCCGGCATCGGGCGCGACGCCGTTTGTCGCGAATCTCAAGCTGACCGTCGTCGATCGTTTCCAGACCACCGACGGCAGCGGCCTGCCGATCACCTTCGAGCATCGCGTCGAGAAGACGTTCACCGTCAAGGTGCACGACTCGATCAAGGAAGTGGGCGGCATGGCGACGCTCTTCCTGGAGAACTTCTCCAAGTCGTCGGTGCCGCCGGCGACCGTGATGCAGGACTTTCTCGTCGGCTGCTACGGCACGGCCGCCGAACTGCAGGACGTCATCGACAACCGCGCCGAGTACACCATCACGTCCTACTCGGTCGGCCCGCCGACGTGTGACCGTGAATTTTGGCGGGACGTGCTCGTTTCAGGAACAGGTCCGGCGACGCGTGCTCCAACACCGCCGTGCAATGGAGCTCGACCGAGAAGGACACCGGCAAGACAGGGTCCGTCGAAGGGACCGACCAGGTGGCGGCCGTGTACCGCAACGCCCGCTGGTGGCTCTGCGACAGCCAGTTCAACGCGAACGAGCAGCACTCGGCAGCCTGCGCTTCCTCCAGCTGCTCACCGCTAGCGGCTACTTGGTGGGCGGAATCAGCACGTTGGCGACGATGAGGCCGCCGGCCAGGGCGACAGCCGTCAGCACCGCAGTGATCCCCGCCGCCAGTCCCGGCTCGACGCTCTGATTCAACAACAGCGTCAGGCTTCGATAGCCGATGCTGCCGGGCACGAGCAGCAGCACACCCGGCACCAGCGGCACCGACGCCGGACCGAACTTGAAGCGCTCGAACAGGTTGCTCACGAGTCCGACGGTGAGCGTCCCCATCGACGCGCCCAGGACCTGCCCCAGGTGCTTGGCGCCAAGCTGAAAGCCCACGTATCCGAGCCAGCTCGCCCCGCAGACCAGCGGGATGTCGCGCGGGCGTGCGCGCAGCAGCAGCGAGAAGCCGATCGGCGCCAGCGCCAGCGCCGCAAAGTGCGTCCACGGCGGCAGACGCTCGGGCGCGAAGCTGCGCACGGGGCCGCCGTAGATCTCGGTCACCACGGTCGTGCCGAGCGCGACGCCAAAGGTCATCGCGGCAAACACGATGAACGCGGAGCTCAGGCGCGCGCTGCCGGAGGAAAGGTGCCGGCTCGCCAGCTCCGTCATCGCGACGGTGATCGTCAACCCTGGCAGCAGCGTGATGATGCCGGCCAGCGTCGTCGTCGGGATCGAGATGTGGACTCCTTGCGCCGCGACGAACGTACACCACCGCCGAGGCGACAAACGACGCCGTCAGCTCGAAGACGTGCGAGGTGATCGTGAAGCGCTTGAACGCCAGCGCGATCAGCCCGATGAGCAGCCCCACCGACGCGCTGACCACCACGTCGTCGTAGGCGCCGCCGAGAAATCGGCAGCCGGCCGCCGACACGATCGCGTAGCCGAACACGCGCAGCCACCACGGGTACGTCGGCTTCTTCGTCAGGATCTTGTCGATGCGCGCGGACCCTTCCTGTGGCGTCTGGGTTCCGTCGAGCACGGCCTGCACGACCTCGTCGAGCGCCGACAGCCGCCCCAGGTTCAGCTCGCCGGGCTGCACGCGAATCAGGTGCGTCTGCTGGTGGTCCAGCGGACCAAACGAGGCCATGATGGCGGTCGGCGTCGTGAAGAACTGGCCGACGATGCCGAGCCGGTCGCAGACCTTCTGCAGGATCTCTTCCAGGCTGTGCGCCGCGTACCCGGACTTGTGGAGCGCGTGCCCCAGCCGCAGCACGAACAGCGACGCGTGACGTCTGGTCGAGATCTGGCCCGGACATGGGCAGAGAATATATGATCGTCAGGTACACCTCCTTCCGAAGCAGCCGCGATGACCAACACTTTCAAGACCCTGTCCACGCTCACCGTCGGCGGTGAGACCCTCGACTACTACAGCCTGCCGGCGCTGGCCGCGCAGTTTCCCCAGCGTCGCGCGCCTGCCGTTCTCGCTGAAGATCCTGCTCGAGAACCTGCTGCGGCGCGAAGACGGCGCGTTTGTGAAGGCCGACGACATCCGCGCGCTGGCCGCGTGGACGCCGGGCGCGAGCGGCCGAGAAGGAGATCTCCTTCATGCCCGCGCGGGTGCTGCTGCAGGACTTCACCGGCGTGCCGTGCGTGGTGGACCTGGCGGCGATGCGCGACGGCATCGTCGCGCTCGGCGGCGACCCGGAAAAGGTCAATCCACTGCAGCCGGTGGAGCTGGTCATCGACCACTCGGTGCAGGTCGATCACTTCGGCGCGTCGAACTCGTTCCAGCTCAACGCCGACCTCGAGTATCACCGCAACCGCGAGCGGTACGTGTTCCTGCGCTGGGGCCAGACCGCGTTCCGCAACTTCCGCGTCGTGCCGCCGGAAACCGGCATCGTGCATCAGGTCAACATCGAGTACCTCGCGCGCGTGGTCTGCCGCGATCCGCAGAACGGCCGCACGCTCGCGTATCCGGACACCGTCTTCGGCACCGACTCGCACACGACGATGGTCAACGGGCTGGGCGTCGTGGGCTGGGGCGTCGGCGGCATCGAGGCCGAGGCGGCGATGCTGGGCCAGCCCAGCTCGATGCTGATTCCGCCGGTCGTCGGGTACCGGCTGAAGGGCCGCCTGCCGGAAGGCGCGACCGCCACCGACCTGGTCCTGACCATCACCGAGGCGCTGCGCAAGAAGGGCGTCGTCGGCAAGTTCGTCGAGTTCTACGGCCCGGGCCTGGCGCATCTGACGATCGCCGACCGCGTGACGCTCGGCAACATGTGCCCGGAGTACGGCGCCACCGTCGCGATCTTCCCGATCGACGACATGACGCTGGACTACCTGCGGCTCACCAGCCGCGACGCCAGCGCAGGTCGCGCTGGTCGAGGCGTACGCGCAGCGCGCAGGGCCTGTTCCGCACGGACGACACGCCGGATGCCGAGTACGCCGACACGCTCGAGCTCGACCTGGCGTCGGTCGTGCCCAGCCTGGCCGGTCCACGCCGGCCGCAGGATCGCGTCGCGCTGAGCGAACGCCAAGGCGTCGTTTGCCGCGGCGCTGCCGGACCTGCAGAAGGGCGTGAAGAAGGTCGCCTCGTCGCGGCGGCGGCGCCGCGGTGGCGACCGAGACCGCAGCTCGAACACGGCTCGGTCGTGATCGCCGCCATCACCAGCTGCACCAACACCTCGAACCCGAGCGTGATGATCGGCGCGGGCCTGGTGGCGAAGAAGGCGGTGGAGAAGGGCCTCACCAGCAAGCCGTGGGTGAAGACCAGCCTGGCGCCCGGGCTCGAAGGTCGTCACCGAGTACCTCGCCAAGGCCGGCCTGCAGACGTATCTCGACGAGCTCGGCTTCAACCTCGTCGGCTACGGCTGCACGACGTGCATCGGCAACAGCGGTCCGCTGCCCGACGAGATCGGCGCCGAGGTGCGCGAGCGCGGCCTCGTCGTCGCGTCGGTGCTGAGCGGCAACCGCAACTTCGAGGGCCGGATCCAGCAGGACGTGCGCGCCAACTACCTGGCCTCGCCGCCGCTGGTGGTGGCCTACGCGCTGGCCGGATCGATGAACGTCGATGTCGCCGACCGAGCCGCTCGGCGACCGGCAAGGACGGCAAGCCGGTCTACCTGAAGGACATCTGGCCGACCGAGCGCGAAGTGCAGCAGGCGGTGCTGCAGCGCGGTGACCTCCGAGATGTTCAAGCAGCAGTACGCGAGCGTCTTCGAGGGCGACGAGCGCTGGCAGCAGCTGCCGGTGCCCACCGGCGACAACTTCGCGTGGGAAGCCGACTCGACCTACATCCGCAAGCCGCCGTTCCTCGAGAACCTCACGCGCGAGCCCGACGCCGCTGGCGGACATCACCGGCGCGCGCGCGCTGGCGCGTGCTCGGCGACAGCATCACGACCGACCACATCTCGCCGGCCGGATCGATCAAGGCCGACAGCCCCGCCGGCAAGTACCTGATCGCGCAACGGCGTCGAGCCGAAGGACTTCAACTCCTACGGCGCGCGGCGCGGCAACCACGAGGTGATGATGCGCGGCACGTTCGCCAACGTGCGGCTGCGCAACCAGCTCGCGCCCGGCACCGAGGGCGGCTGGACGACGTATCTGCCGGGCGACGAGGTGATGTCGATCTACGACGCGTCGATGAAGTACCAGGACGCCGGCGTGCCGCTGGTCATCCTGGCCGGCAAGGAGTACGGCTCGGGCATCTCGCGCGACTGGGCCGCCAAGGGCACGATGCTGCTGGGCGTCAGGGCGGTCATCGCCGAGAGCTTCGAGCGCATCCACCGCAGCAACCTGGTGGGCATGGGCGTGCTGCCGCTGCAGTTCCTGCCGGGCGAGTCGGCCGCGCACCCACGGCCTGACCGGGCGCGAGGTCTTCGCGCTGGTCGGCGCCGGCGCCGCGCTCACGCCGCGCGGCGACGGTCACGGTGAAGGCGACGCGCCGACGACGGCTCGGTGAAGTCGTTCACGGCCAACGTCCGCATCGACACGCCGGAGGAACTGGTGGCTACGGCCACGGCGGCATCCTGCCGTACGTGCTGCGGCAGCTGACGACGGTAGACGGTAACAGATCGGACGCTTGCAGGATCGGCGCGGCAGCGATGACGAAGAGGCCGGATAGACGTATCGACGGTCCATCTCGGCCTCGCGCATGCCGTCGCGGCCCGCAGTCCTGTCGCCTAGCATCTGCCGCCCTCGATGCGTCTGTCCGTGGCAACTCAAGCCGCATCGCGCGCTGGCGCTGCGGCTTTGATCGCTGCGGCATAGCCCCCGTCGGGCCGTTTCCCGAGCTGGCGTTTCTCGACGAGTGGCTGCGCCGCGGTACTCGGGGACGATGAGCTACCTGGGCGGTCGGCGCGCAAGCGCCGGGAGGTCCGCGCCGCGGAGCCATCGGCGCAGTCGGTGATCGTCACCGCCACCGTCTACAACTCCGACCGGCCGCACGCTATCGACGCCGGCGACCCGCGCCGCGCCGTCATCTCGCGCTATGCCTGGGGCGACGACTACCACGTCATCGTCCGCCAGCGGCTCGACGCCCTGGCCGAATGGATGCGCCTCGAGAGCGACGCGCCGTTTGAGGCGCGCGCGTACGTCGACACGGGGCCGATTCAGGAGCGCGTCTACGCGCAGCACGCCGGTATCGGCTGGATCGGCAAGAACAGCTGCCTCATCAACCCCGAGCTGGGCTCGTGGCTGTTCCTCGGCTGCCTCATCACGAGCCTGCCGCTCGAGCCCGACGCGCCGGGCTTCGACCAGTGCGGCGAGTGCACCGCGTGCCTGTCGGCGTGTCCCACCGGCGCCATCGTCGCGCCCGGCACGCTCGACGCCACGCGCTGCATCTCGTACCTGACCATCGAGCTGCGCAAGGCGCCGCCCGGCAGCCCTGCGGCCGGCGATGGGCGCGCTCGTGTACGGCTGCGACATCTGCCAGGACGTCTGCCCCTGGAATCGCCGCGCCGCGGTGTCCGATGCGCCGGAGTGGGGCCGCGGGACGGGCTGGACCGCGCCGATCTGCTCGCCCTGTGGCAGCTTGGCGACGACGAGCTGGCACAGCTGATCGAAGGGACGCCGATGACGCGCGCCGGCGTCGCGCGCGTGCGCCGCAACCTGGCGATCGCGATCGGCAACGGCGCCGGGCATTTTCCAGCGAACGCACTCGAGGGCCGGCGCCGACCGCGCGTCGGCCCAGCCTCGCCGATCCGCCGTCGACGAGTGCGTGCAGTGGGCGCGGGAGCGTGCTCGCTGGGACGGACGATCGCGCTGGCGCGCGCTGACGGAGGTATTATCGATCCCATGCCCGACCAGCCGACCCTGGCGCCGTCGCTGCTGCTGTCCATGCCGCAGCTCGACGACCCCAACTTCACGCGTTCGGTCGTGCTGCTCTGTCAGCACGATGCCGACGGCGCGTTTGGCCTCGTCCTCAATCGCCCCATCACGACGACCGCGCGCATCG
This sequence comes from Vicinamibacteria bacterium, assembly GCA_963818215.1. Classification (GTDB taxonomy): domain Bacteria; phylum Acidobacteriota; class Vicinamibacteria; order Vicinamibacterales; family JAENWD01; genus JAENWD01. Next base: position 95,610 of record CAWFRL010000025.1, read on the forward strand.
TGCCGCAAGCCGATCCGGACCTGGCCACCGAGCAGGAAGTGGACGTGTGGATCGGCGGGCCCGGTGGAGCCGGAGCGCAGCTGGATTCTGCTCAGCGACAGCTCGCTCGATGAGAAGGCGATCCGCGTGTGTGACGGCATATACCTGTCCACGTCGGCGCGGGTGCTCGAGGGCGTGCTGCAGACGCCCGACCAGTCGCGCGCGCGCCTCATCGCCGGCTATGCCGGATGGGGCCCCGGCCAGCTCGACGAAGAGGTCGCCGCGTCGGCGTGGCTCACCGGCGACATCGACCTCGACATCGTGTTCCAGACGCCGGCCCCCGAAATGTGGGAGCGCGCGATTCGACGTCTCGGCGCCGAACCTGGAAGCCTGCAGCTCGGGTCCGGCGTGCACTGACGCCACCCCGAGGGCTGAGCCAGTCGATGACGCAGGCCTGAGGCTGCGTGTCGCTCGATGACCATGATCGCTGCCGATCCCCTCGTGACCTTCGTGATTGTCGACTGCGGTACTTGGCGTGGCCGTCGCCGGGACCATGCTGCTCGCCGCCGACCAGGCGCCGCCGGACCAGAAACAGCTGGAGGCGATGAGCGCGCGGTTTGCGCCCGTCGAGATTCGCGCCGACGTCGCGTCGCTGCCGGCCAACGAACGACAGGCGCTGGCGCAAGCTGGTGGAGGCCGCCCGCAGTCATGGACGCCCTGTTCCTGCGCCAGGTCATGGGCCGGCAACGAGGCGAAGCTGTTCGAGCTGCTCGACGACCGGTCGCCGCTGGGCCAGGCGCGGCTGCGCTACTTCCTGATCAACAAGGGCCCGTGGTCGCGGCTCGACCACAACCGGCCGTTTCTGCCCGGCGTGCCCGCCGAGAAGCCCGGAGAGGCCAACTTCTATCCCGCCGGCGCGACCAAGGCCGAGGTCGAGCGCTGGATCGCGACGCTGCCGGAGGCCGAGCAGGCGAAGGCGCGCGGCTTCTTCACGACCATCCGGCGCAGCCGCCCGGCAGCGCGTCGCCGTTTCAGCTCGTGCCCTACAGCCTCGAGTACCAGGGCGAGCTCGGCCAGGCGGCCGCGACTGCTGCGCGAGGCCGCGGCGCTCACCACGCAGCCGACGCTGAAGCGCGTTCCTCGAGACGCGCGCCGCCGCGTTCCTCAGCGACGACTACTACGCATCCGACGTCGCCTGGATGGAGCTCGACGCCAGCATCGAGCCGACCATCGGCCCGTACGAGGTCTACGAGGACGAGTGGTTCAACTACAAGGCGGCCTTCGAGGCGTTCATCACGCTGCGCGACGACGCCGAGACGGCCAAGCTGCAGAAGTTCGGCGCCGCGCTGCAGGACATCGAGAACCACCTGCCCATCGACCCGGCGCTGCGCAACCCGGCGCTGGGCGCGCTGGCGCCGATCCGCGTCGTGAACGTCGTCTTCACCGCCGGCGACGGCAACCGCGGCGTGCAGACCGCGGCGTTCAACCTGCCCAACGACGAGCGGGTCATCCGCGAGAAGGGCAGCAAGCGCGTGATGCTGAAGAACGTGCAGGAGGCCAAGTTCCGCATGGTGCTGCAGCCGATCGCGCAGGTCGCGCTGGCGCCGGCCGACCGGCAGAAGGTGTCGTTCGACGCGTTCTTCACGCACATCCTGATGCACGAGCTGATGCACGGGCTCGGGCCGCACGACATCCGGTCGGCGGCGCGCAAGACGACGGTGCGGCAGGAGCTGAAGGAGACCTACAGCGCCATCGAGGAAGCCAAGGCCGACATCTCGGGCCTGTGGTCGCTGCACTACCTCGTCGACAAGGGCGTGCTGCCGGCCGTCGATCGCCGACTCGCTGTACGACACGTTCCTGGCGTCGGCGTTCCGGTCCATCCGCTTCGGGATCACCGAGGCGCACGGCCGCGGCATCGCGATTCAGCTGAACTACCTGCTCGACCAGGGCGCCGTGACCGTCGCGCCGACGGCACGTTCGCGGTCGCGTCCGGCAAGGTGCGCGGCGCGCGTGGAGTCGCTGACGCGCGAGATCATGACGCTGCAGGCCGCGGGCGACTACGCGGCGGCAAAGCAGATGATCGAGACGCTCGGCGTCGTCCGGCCGGAGGTGCAGCGCGTGCTCGATCGCCTGGCGGCCGTGCCGGTCGACATCGCGCCGCGACTTCACGTCGGCGGCGTTCTGAGGCGCAGGCGAGCCGCCATGGCGCGCCCGGCGCCGAAGAGCAACCGCCCGCGCGCCGACGCGTCCGCGTGCACGACGTGGCGGCGGGGCTTCAGCCCCGCGACGCGATCGCGCGTCCTGCTCGTCGCCGTCGGCGGTCGCGCTGGCGTGGGCGCCGATGGACCCGGCCTGGGTCGAGCGCGTCTACTCCCGCGGCTGGTATCCCGCTTTCCAGCCCATCGTCACGGCGCTTTCCAGCCTGGCGCCCATTGCGCTGCTCGACGTGTGGATCGTGCTGGCGCTGATCGCGGCAGCATGGGCGTGCTGGCGGGTCGTTCGCGCGCCGTCAGGCACGCGCGTCGCGCGCGATGGCCGGCGCGCTTGACGCGCGGCGTGGTCGCCGCCTCGGTCGTCTACATCGCCTTTCTGGCCTGCTGGGGACTCAACTATCGCCGGCCGCCCGATCACCGAGCGGCTGGACTTCGATCGGTCACGCGTCACCGCCGCCGAAGTCGACGCCGCAAGCCGGCGTGCGGTGGCCGAACTCAATCGCCTGCATCAGGCTGCGCACGCCGATCTGCAAGCGACGCCGACTCTGGCGGCCATGCGGGTGCGGCTGGCGCCGGCCTTCACGCTGGCGCAGCGGGCGCTGGGCCAGCCACGTCTGGCGACGGCGGGGCGCCCGAAGATCTCGATGCTGTCGCCGTTTTTCCGCTGGGCGACGGTTGACGGGATGGTGAACCCGCTCGGCCTCGAGGTGATCGTCAACCCCGAGGTGCTCCCGGTGGAGCAGCCGTTCGTGATCGCGCACGAGTGGGGTCACCTGGCGGGCTGGGCGCGCGAGAGCGAGGCGAGCTACGTCGGCTGGCTCACCTGTCGTGCCGGCGATCACGCTCGCGCGGTACAGCGGCTGGCTGTCGCTCTACTGGCACCTGCGCCGCGAACTGCCGCGCGACCGGCTGCGCGCGATCGACGCCTTGCTCGAGCGCCGGCCCCCGGCACGATCTGGCGGCGATTGCCGCGCGATTGCGCGCGGCCAGCCGATGGTGCAGCGGGCGAGCTGGCGCACCTACGACCAGTTCCTGAAGGCCAATCGCGTGGACGACGGGGTGAAGAGCTACGACGAGGTCGTGACGCTGGTGCTTGGCATCGCCGCCGATGCCGAGGGGCGGCCGCGGCCTGGTCCGCCTCGGACCCCAGCTCGATGACGCTGGACAGCGTGCTCGCAGGCGTGCACGACTCGGCCATGCGGATAGCGCATGATATCGCTCTGTATTGCAAAGTGAATGACATTGATTGCGAAATGTTGCACATTTATTACACCACTTTGCTATACTCATCGTTCGCAGCCGCCAGGCTGTCACGCCGTGGTTACCGCGGCGTCACAGCGCGGGGTGGGTCACCGGACTACCGTGATCGTCAGAGGCTCGATGGTCAGACCGGCAGCTGGCCGGCGACCGGGCACCGGTCGGCGGCGAACAGGGAAGGCAGGACGGACATGATGGGCGAGGATCGGGACTTTCGGGCATCGGATGCGGCGGCAGCCGAAATGGTCGTGGATTTCGTGCGCGGGCACATCGAGCGGGGCCAGCTGCGGCCCGGCGATCGGCTTCCGCCCGAGCGCGAGCTGGCGCAGAAGATCGGCGTGAGCCGGCCCAGCGTGCGCGCGGGGCTGCGGTCGCTGTCGGCGATGAGCGTCGTGCAGACCCGGCACGGGTCGGGCACCTACATCGCCGATGGTCCGCCGCAGCTCGACAGCCGGCCGCTCAGCATGCTGGCCTCGCTCCACGGCTTCACGCCCGAGCAGATGTTCGAGGCGCGCCGCGTCCTCGAAGTCGGCCTGGCGGGCCTGGCCGCCGAACGCGCCAGCAGCGACGAGATCGCCGGCATGGCCGAGGAAGTCACCGGGATGTTCGCCTCGGTCGAGGATCCGCAGGCGTTCCTGATGCACGACATCCGCTTCCACCGCTCGGTGGCGATGGCGTCGGGCAACCCGATCCTGGCGACGCTGGTCGAGATGGTGTCGACGCTCTACTTCGAGCATCGCAAGCGGACGCTGCCGCGCGGGCGCGACCTGCGCGAGACGGCCATCATGCACCGCAACATCTACCACGCGGTCCGGGCGCACGACGCCGATCGGGCGCGCCGGGAGATGAGCATGCACCTGCCGCGCGCAGCGCGGGTGAATCCGCGGAACTGGCCGCCGCGCGCGCGCTGGTGTCGGTGGCTGCGGAGGAACAGCGTAGCGAGCCAGCTCGACGTCGCAGAACTGCCGAACCGCCCCGGGACTGGCTGATGCCGAAGCGGCAACCAGCCGTCAGTTCATCGAACACGCCCCCGGGCCCCGCGGATCGCCACAGCGGCCGCAGGCGCTCGGGGCGCTGCTCCGCGCGTCCGCTGCCGGATCCCCCGACCGCGAAGGTCGAGAGGGCCTTTTCCAGGTCCGCGCTCTTGCAACCCGGGCACTGCGGCGTCTCCTGCCCGCGCACCAGCACCTCGAACCGGGCCCCGCACTGGCGGCACGCGTACTCGTAAATCGGCATGCCACAATTATAGCGGGACGCGATTTCCTCTGCGAAATCCCGCAATCTGCAATCTGCAATCGACAATCTGCAATACTGAAGGGATGCTTTCCTCTCAGAAATCCAAGCCGGGCATCGCCAACCCGCTCCGGCGCAACGTCGCCATCGTCGCGCACGTCGACCACGGCAAGACCACGCTGGTCGACGCGATGCTTCATCAAAGCGGGATCTTCCGCGCCAACGAGCGTGTCGTCGAGCGCGTGATGGACAGCAACGACCTCGAGCGCGAGCGCGGCATCACCATCCTCGCCAAGAACACGGCCGTGCACTACCACGACATGCTGATCAACATCGTCGACACGCCCGGCCACGCCGATTTCGGCGGGGAGGTCGAGCGGACGCTGGTGATGGTGGACGGCATCGTGCTGCTCGTGGACGCCTCGGAAGGCCCGCTGCCGCAGACCAGGTTCGTGCTGCGCAAGGCGCTGGCCCGCGGCCTGGTGCCGGTGGTCGTCATCAACAAGATCGATCGGCCCGACGCGCGCACCAAGGCGGTGCTCGACGAGATCTACGACCTGTTCATCGATCTGGACGCCACGGAAGAGCAGATCGAGTTTCCCGTGCTCTACACCAGCGCCCGCGCCGGGACGTCGAGCACGGACCTCGACGTGCCGGGCGAGGATCTGCGGCCGCTGTTTGACGCCATCGTCTCGCATGTGCCGCCGCCGCGCGGCGACGTGTCGGCGCCGCTGCAGTTGCTGGTCACCAACCTCGCCGCGAGCGACTACCTGGGCCGCATCGCCATCGGCCGCATCTTCAACGGGACGATCAGCGTCGGCGATCAGGTGGCGGTGCTCAAGCTCGAAGGCGTGCACCAGGACACGAAGATCACGAAGCTCTTCGCGTTTGAAGGCCTCAAGCGCATCGACATCCAGAGCGCCGGCGCGGGCGACATCGTCTGCGTGGCCGGCATCGACGACATCACCATCGGCGAGACGATCGCGGATCCCGAGCACCGCCTGGCGATTCCGCCCACGGCCGTCGACGAGCCCACGGTGTCGATGGTCTTCGGCGTCAACACGTCGCCGATGGCCGGGCGCGACGGGCAGTACGTCACCTCGCGGAACCTGAAGGAGCGGCTCGACAAGGAGCTGCTCGGCAACGTCTCGGTGCGCGTCGAGCCGACCGAGACGCCCGAGCAGATGAAGGTCGTCGGCCGCGGCGAGCTGCAGCTGTCGATTCTGATCGAGATGATGCGGCGCGAGGGATTCGAGCTGCAGGTGAGCCGGCCCGAGATCGTCACCAAGGAAATCGACGGGGTCCGCATGGAGCCGGTCGAAGAGCTGGTGATCGACGTGCCCGAGGACTTCCAGGGCGTGGTCATCGCGACGCTGGGCGCGCGCAAGGGCGTGATGACCAAGATGGTCAATCACGGCAGCGGACGCGTGCGGCTCGAGTTCCGCATTCCGACGCGCGGCCTGATCGGCTTCCGCTCGCAGTTCCTCACCGACACCAGGGGCACCGGCATCATGAACCACCTGTTTGCCGGCTGGGAGCCGTGGCACGGCCCGATTCCCGTCCCGCGTGACCGGGGCGCTGGTGGCCGACCGCGCGGGCGTGGCGACGGCGTTTGCGATCTACAACCTGCAGGAGCGCGGCGAGATCTTCATCGAGCCGCAGCTGCCGGTCTACGAGGGCATGATCATCGGCGAGAACGCGCGCGTGAACGACCTCGACGTCAACGTCACCAAGGAAAAGAAGCAGACCAACATGCGCGCCTCGTCGGCCGACGAGGCGATCCGGCTGATCCCGCCGCGCAAGCTGGGGCTCGAGCAGGCCATCGAGTTCATCAACGACGACGAGCTGGTCGAAGTCACGCCGAAGAACATCCGCCTGCGTAAGCGCATCCTGGCGGGGAACATGCGGCCGAAGCGCGCCGACGACTGATGACGTACGTCAACCACAGAGACACGGAGATCACAGAGGACGCACAGAGAACGGCTTGGCAGCGTTCGGATGAACCCAGCGCTGGGTGCAACCGAACGCTGCCAAGTCGTTCTCTGTGTGTCCTCTGTGTTCTCCGTGTCTCTGTGGTTAACGTCCGTCATCAGTGATCGTCATCAGTATCATCTTCCGACGATGCTCCGCCAACGCACTGGCTCCACCGTCTGCCCCGGGTGCGGGTCGCTTGTCGGCGTCAACGACGACACCTGCTACAACTGCGGGCGTCGCAACCCGGGCTTGTGGGGGTTTGCGCCGCTGCTGCGGCGGCTGGGGCAGGACCTGGGTTTCGGGCCGTTCGTCATCGTCGCCTCCGTCGGCCTCTACCTGGCGACGCTGGTGGCCTCGGGCAACCCGTCTGGGCGGTCAGGGCCTCTTCTCGTTCCTGTCTCCCGACTCCGACGGCCCTCATTCTGTTTGGCGCCAGCGGCGCCGCTCCCGTCTTCGAGCTCGGCTGGTGGTGGACGCGTGCTGTCGGCAGGCTGGCTCCATGGCGGGCTGCTGCACATCCTGTTCAACATGAATGCGGTGCGACAGCTTGCGCCGCCGGTCGCAGACCTGTACGGCGCCGGCCGCATGATGCTGGTCTACACCGCTGGCGGCGTCGTGGGTTTCACCGCGAGCTCGGTGATGGGCTACGTGGCGCCCGGCATGCCGCTGCTGGGCGGGTCGCAGCTCACCATCGGCGCATCGGCGCCGATTTTCGGGCTGGTGGGCGCGCTGGCCTATTACGGCCACCGCAGCGGCAGCTCCGCCATGAGGGCGATGGCGTTGCAGAACGCCGCGATCATGTTTGCGATGGGGTTGTTCCTCCCCGGCATCGACAACTGGGCCCACGCCGGCGGCTTCGCCGGCGGGTGGCTGATGTCGAAGTGGCTCGACCCGCTCACGCGCGAGCGGGTCGATCACCTCATCGCCGGGTTGGTGTGCGTCCTGCTGACGGCCATCGCCGTGCTGGCCTCGCTGGTGAACGGCCTGCGAATCATGAGCGGCGGCGGCTGATCGACGCGCGGCCTAAGCTGCCGACCCGTGACCGGTGCTCGAGGTGCCCATGAGCCGTGCCCATGTCATGCGCGAGTGGCAGACCGTCATGCGCCGGCGGTATGATCGAGGCATGTCCGACAACCCGCTCAAGTTGCGGCAGATCCACCACGTCGAGTTCTGGGTGGGCAACGCCAAGCAGGCCGCGTACTACTACCGCAAGGCCTTCGGCTTCTCCCAGTTCGCCTATTCCGGCCTCGAGACCGGCCAGCGCGACATGGCGTCCTACGCCATGCGCCAGGGCAAGGCGCGGCTCGTGTTTCGCACGCCGCTCGACGCCCGACCATCCGTCGGCCGATCACCTGAAGCTGCACGGCGACGGCGTGCGCGACATCGCGTTCCAGGTCGACGACGCGGACAAGGCGTTTGAGGAAGCGGTGAAGCGCGGGGCCAGGCCCGCCGTCGAGCCGCACGACGAGGTCGACGCGCACGGCCGCATCCGCCGCGCCTCGATCCACACGTACGGCGACACGCTCCATTCGTTCATCGGCCTCGACGACTACAACGGCACGTTCCTGCCCGGCTACGTCGAGCGGACCGTGGCCGGCGAGGATGCCGGCATCCTGCGCATCGACCACATCGTCGGCAACGTCGAATTGGGGCGGATGGACTACTGGGCCGGGTGGTACAGCGACGTGCTGGGCTTCAAGCGGTTCATCAGCTTCGACGACAAGGACATCAACACCGAATACAGCGCGCTGATGAGCATCGTGATGTCCGACGACAGCCACGCCATCAAGTTCCCGCTGAACGAGCCGGCGACCGGCAAGCGCAAGAGCCAGATCGAGGAGTATCTGGACTACTATCGTGGCCCGGGCGTGCAGCACATCGCGCTGCAGACCATCGACATCGAGCACACGGTGCGGCGGCTGCGCGACAACGGCGTCGAGTTCCTGAACGTCCCGCCGAGCCTACTACGAGCAGCTGCCGGCGCGGGTCGGCGAGATCGACGAGGCCATCGACATGATCCGCCAGCTCGGGATCCTCGTCGATCGCGACGAAGAAGGGTACCTGCTGCAGCTGTTCACGCGCCCGGTGGAGGATCGCCCGACGGTGTTCTTCGAGCTGATCCACCGCAAGGGCAGCAAGGGCTTCGGCAAGGGCAATTTCAAGGCGCTGTTCGAGGCGATCGAGCGAGAGCAGGCGCTGAGGGGGAATCTCTGACCCATGCCCATCTACCACCGACTCGGGAACGTTCCGCACAAGCGCCACACCGTCTTTCGCCGCGACGGCGCGCTGCTGGCCGAGGAGCTGATCGGCAACAAGGGCTTCACCGGCCCCGCGTCGCTGCTGTATCACCTGCACCAGCCGACGCCGGTGCAGGCCGTGCGCAAGATGCGCGATCTGGCGTGGCAGCGCGATCCCGAGCCGCAGTTCCGTCACCGGCACTTCCGCACGCATCAGCTCGGGTCGGGCGGCAGCCTGACGCTGGATCGCATTCCGCTGCTCTTCAACGCGGACGTCGCGATGTCGTTTGTGCAGCCCACGCGCGCCGACGAGTTCTTCTACCGCAACGCGCAGGGCGACGAGGTGATCTACGTCAGCCAGGGCAGCGGCGTGCTCGAGACGCCGCTTGGCGAGATCGCGTTCAAGGACGGCGACTACCTGGTGATTCCGCGCGGGATCCTGCACCGGTATCGCTTCAACCCGGGCCCGCTGAAGTTCCTGGTCATCGAAAGCACCGGCTACGTGCGGACGCCCAAGCGCTATCGCAACGAGCACGGACAGCTCACCGAGATGTCGCCGTACTCCGAGCGCGACATCCGGCGGCCCGAGAACCTGCCGACGGTCGAGGAGAAGGGCGAGTTCCGGCTGGTGGTGAAGAAGGAGAACCGGCTGTTCGAGATGTCGCTGGTCTATCACCCGTTCGATCTGGTGGGCTGGGACGGCTTCTACTATCCGTTCGCGCTCAGCATCCACGACTTCGAGCCGCGCGTCGGCCGCATCCACCTGCCGCCGCCCGTGCACCAGACCTTCGAGGGCGACGGCTTCGTGGTGTGCTCGTTCTGCCCGCGGCCGTACGACTTCGACCCGAGCGCGGTGCCGGTGCCCTACAACCACTCGAACGTGATGTCCGACGAGGTCATCTACTACGCCAGCTCGGAGTTCATGAGCCGCAAGGGCATCGAGTACGGTTCGATCACGCTCCATCCCGACGGCATCCCGCACGGCCCGCACCCGGGGCGCACGGAGGCGTCGCTTGGCGCGACCAGGACCGACGAACTGGCGGTGATGGTGGACACGTTCAAGCCGTTCCACGTGAGCCGCCAGGCGATCGAGATCGAGGACGCGGAGTACTACCACTCGTGGCTGTCGTAGGCGCCGGAACTGAAGTTCCGGCCTACGGTGCGACTGTCGCGTACGTAGGCCCGAACTTCAGTTCGGGCGCTCCCGTGGTGGTCTGTCCAATCGTTTGCTTCCGTTGAAACAGTGATGTAATACCGACGCGATGCTCGCCGTGAACGAGACGCACGATCCCGAGTTGCGCAGCTGGGTGGAGTCGGCCAACCAGCCCGGCGCGGACTTTCCAATCCAGAACCTGCCGTTCGGCATTTTTCATCGCGCGCTCACGCCCGAGCCGCCGCGCGTTGGCGTGGCCATCGGCGACCGCATCCTCGACCTGCGGTTGTGTCACCGCGCGGCGCTGTTCGAAGGCGACCTTGCGCCGGTCGGCGAGGCGTGCCTGTCGCCGTCGCTGAACCGCTTGATGGCGCTGGGGCCGGCGCAGCTGGTCGGCGTTGCGGCGTCGGGTCAGCGAGTTGCTGCGGGAGGACCGTCGCCGCGCCCTGCAGAAGAAAGTGGAGCCGTGCCTGGTGACCATGGCCGAGGCCGTGATGCACGTGCCCTCGGAGATCGGCGACTACACGGACTTCTACGCGTCGATCTTTCACGCCACCAACGTCGGGACGATGATGCGGCCCGACAACCCGTTGCTGCCCAACTACAAGTACGTGCCCATCGGGTATCACGGCCGGGCGTCGTCGATCGTGGCCAGCGGCACGCCCGGTGCGGCGGCCGCACGGGCAGGCCAAGCCGGAGTCGGCGATGGAGCCGATTGTGGGGCCGTCGCGGCGCCTCGACTACGAGCTCGAGGTGGGCTTCTTCGTCGGGCCCGGCAACGCGCTCGGCACCGCGATTCCGATTGGCGAAGTCGAGTCGCACATGTTTGGCGTGTGCCTGGTCAACGACTGGTCCGCGCGCGACATCCAGGCGTGGGAGTACCAGCCGCTCGGCCCGTTCCTGGCCAAGAGCTTCGCGACGTCGGTGTCGCCGTGGGTCGTGACGCTCGAGGCGCTCGAGCCGTTTCGCGTGCCGGCGCTCATCCGGCCGGAGGGCGATCCGGAGCCGCTGCCGTATCTCGACGACGCGCGTCAGCGCGATCGCGGCGGCCTCGACCTGCGCCTCGAGGTGAGCCTGTCGAGCGAGCGCATGCGGGCCGCGAAGATCGCGCCGTTTGTCGTCTCGCGCAACAGCCTGCGGCACCTGTACTGGACGCCGGGGCAGCTGCTGGCGCATCACGCCAGCAACGGCTGCAACCTGCGCCCCGGGGACTCTGTTTGCCAGCGGCACCGTGTCGGGCCCGACGCGCGAGTCGCGCGGGTGTCTGCTGGAGCTCGCGTGGCGCGGCGAGCAGCCCATCACGCTGCCCGACCGGCGAGACGCGCACGTTCCTCGATGACGGCGACGAGGTGATCTTCCGCGGCTGGTGCGAGCGCGACGGCTGGGTGCGCATCGGCGCCGGCGAGTGCCGCGGCGTCATCCTGCCGGCGTGATGACGGACCGTTAACCACAGGGACACGAAGACACGGAGAACGCACAGAGGACGCTTGGTATTGCAGGGATGCACCCGACGTGGGGTTCATCCGAACTACCCAATCGTCCTCTGTGCGTTCTCCGTGTCTTCGTGTCTCTGTGGTTGACGTCCGTCATCGAGTGCCGATCGCTTCGCCGAGCCGTGCGGGCATGTCCGCAACGACATAGGTCATCGCGGCAAGCGCGGCGACGTGCCTGGCCAGGTCGGTCGGGTCGATGCGGTCGACCGTGTCGGCCTCGGTGTGGTGGACGCCGAAGTACTTCGTCGAGTCCACTTCCGGCGACATCGACGGGATGCGGGCCGCGGCGACGCTGGGTCCGATGTCCGCGCCGCCGCCGGATGGCCCGACATGCGTGGCGCCAATCGGTCCGAGCAGGGAGGCGACCGCGGCGACCTGCGCGCGCGCCGTGTCGTTGCCGCTGAAGCCGAATCCCGACGGTGGCGCCACGCCCAGGTCCGACTCGATCATCAGCACGTGGCGATCGAGCGAGGCCTGATAGCGCGTGCGGTAGTCGAGCCCGCCGCGCAGGCCGTTTTCTTCGTTCGTGTAGAGCACGACGCGCACGGTCCGCCGGGGCCGCAGGTCCAGCTGCTTCAGCAGGCGCGCCGCTTCCCACGCTGCGACGCAGCCGCCGGCATCGTCGCTGGCGCCGGTGCCGACATCCCACGAGTCGAAATGGCACGACACGACGACGATCTCGTCGGGGCGTTCGCGTCCGCGCAGCTCGGCGATGACGTTGGCCGAGTCGGCGTCGGGCTCGAGACGCGCCTCCATCTTCAGGCGCACGCGCAGCCGCTGGCCGCCGCCGCCAGGCGCGCGAGCCGCTGTGCGTCTTCGGCCGGGATCGCGGCGGCGGGGATCTGCGGCACACCGGTGCGATAGGTGAGCATGCCGGTGTGGGGCGTCCGCAGGCCGTCGGGGCCCACCGAGCGCACGAGCATCGCGACCGCGCCGTGCTGAGCCGCCTGCGAGGCGCCGTTGGTGCGGTAGGCGACCGTCTGCCCGTAGCCGCGATAGGGCGCGTTGAACAGCACGATGCGCCCGCGCGCCTCGGCGCTGCGGCGCTCGAGTTCGGCGAAGCTGCCGACGACGAGCAGGTCGGCCTCGATGCCGTCGCGCGGCGTGCCGACGCTCATGCCGAGACCGAGCATCGGGATGCGGTGCGTGCGCGGAGCGACCAGGTCGAGCGACTCGGCGCCGCGGACCCACTTCGGGACCTTCACCGGGTCGGTCCAGACCTGGTCGAAGCCGTCGGCCTTCATCGTCGTCGACCGACCACGCGATGGCGTCTTCGAGCGCCTGGGAGCCGCTGAGTCGATGGCCGAACGTGTCGGTCAGCAGCGCGAGGCGATTCCAGGCGAACTGGTCGGCCGTGGCCGCCGCGATCACGCGCGCGACCGGCTCGCGATACGCGTCGATGAACGACGGCGCCTGCGCACCTACCGGCGCAACACACAATGCCAGCGCCAAAAACCCGATCGCCCGACTCATCCGCATGCCACCGAGCATACGGGGTCGGGCCTCGCGTACGCAGTTTTTTCCATGGCTTTACGCCGATCGGCCCCTAAGCTCGGCTGCTGAGATCGGCCAGGAGTCGACATTCGGCCGATCTCAGCAGCCGAGCTTGATCGCTAAAGTGGCTCGCGCGTACTGCAAATTCTGCGATCGACAGCCCCGACCCCGAACGGCTGCGAGGCCCGACCCCGAGGGGTAGGATCGGGTGATGGATGCGCGTGGATTAGCTCAGCCAATCGCGTTGCTGCTGCTGGGCGTGCTGCTTGGCTGCGGCGGATCGCCGAGCCCGGATCCGGATCCGGGGACGGACCCGCCGCCCGGCGGAGGAGGCAACCCGCCAGGTGGGTTCCCGACGACGACGTTCACGGCGGCCGACGGCACCCGCTTCGGCGTGCAGACGCTGGTCACCGGGCTGCAGATTCCCTGGAGCCTCGCCTTCACACCCGACGGACGCCTGCTGATCAGCGAGCGACCGGGCCGCGTGCGCGTCTATCAGAACGGCGCGCTCGCTCGCCGAGCCCGCGCTGACCCTCACCGACGTCTTCACGCGCGACGAAAGCGGCATCCTCGGCCTCGCCGTTCACCCGGACTTCGCGACGAACCACTTCGTCTACCTCACCTACACCGCCAACGGCCCGCGCGGCCCGATCGCGCGACTGATGCGGTTTCGCGAAGTCGGACAACCGGCTGGCCGAAGGCGTCGTCCTGCTCGACGACGTGCCGGCCAACAACATCCACAACGGCTCGCGCGTGAAGTTCGGCCCCGACGGTCGTCTTTACGTGACCTTCGGCGACGTCGCGACGCCGTCGCTCGCGCAGGACGTCGCCTCGCTCAACGGCAAGATCCTGCGCCTCAACGACGACGGCCTCAGCGCCCCCGGCAACCGCTTCGCATCGCCGGTCTTCTCGCTTCGGCCATCGCAACCCGCAGGGCATCGACTGGCATCCGGTCACCGGCGACCTCTGGGAGACCGAGCACGGCCAGACCAACAACGACGAGATCAACGTCATCGACAGCGGCTTCAACTACGGATGGCCCGTCATCGAAGCCGCCGAGACGCGGCCCGACATGGTGACGCCGGCCACGTTCTTCGTGCCGGCCGTCGCGCCGTCTGGCGCCTCGTTCTATCGCGGCACGGCGATTCCGGCGTTCCGGAATCAGTTCTTCGTCGCGACGTTGCGGGGCATGGCGCTGCTGCGCGTGACCGTGGACGGCCGCCGCATCACCGCGCAGGAACGGCTGGTCGAGAACCGCTACGGACGACTGCGTGACGTGGTATCAGGGCCTGACGGGTTCCTGTACTTCTGCACGAGCAACCGGGATGGCAGGACGACGCCGGTGGCCGACGACGACAGGCTGTTGAGGATAGTGCCTGTTACTGACGATGCAGTTACAGATCGGAGATTACAGAACGCAGAGATTAGGCGGATGCCCCCGTGAATCTGTGCGTCTCCGTGCATCGTGCATCTGCAATCGCAATCCGCTAGGCGCCCTGGCCGTCCGGGCTGACGGTCACCGGCTGGATGAACGGCATCAGCGCGCGCAGCCTGGAGCCGACCTCCTCGAGGATCTGCGTCTGCTCCGAGGCGCGGTGCGGCCCGAACCACGGACGGCCGTCCTCGTTCTCCTTCACCCACTTCTTCGCGAACGTGCCGTCCTGAATCTCGGCCAGCAGCTTCTGCATCTCGGCGCGCGCCTCTGTGCCGATGACGCGCGGGCCGGCGGTGTAGTCGCCGTACTCGGCCGTGTCGCTCACCGAGTAGCGCATGTAGTTCAGGCCGCCGCGATACATCAGGTCGACAATCAGCTTCAGTTCGTGCAGGCACTCGAAGTAGGCGACCTCGGGCTGGTAGCCCGCGTCGACCAGCGTCTTGAAGCCCGCCTTCACCAGCTCGCTCACGCCGCCGCAGAGCACGGCCTGCTCGCCGAACAGATCCGTCTCGGTCTCCTCGGTGAACGTCGTCACCAGCACGCCGGCGCGCGTCGTGCCGATGCCCTTGCCGTAGGACAGGGCCTGCGCCAGGGCCTTGCCGCTGGCGTCCTGCTCGACCGCCACCAGGGCCGGCGTCCCGCCGCCTTCGACGAACAGCTCGCGGACGCGATGGCCCGGCGACTTGGGCGCGATCATCGAGACGTCGACGTCTTTGGGCGGCGTGATCGTGCCGTACCGGATGTTGAATCCGTGCGCGAACATCAGCGTCTTGCCGGCGGTCAGGTGCGGCGCGATCGACTCGCGATACAGCTTCGGCGCCGTCGTGTCGGGCACCAGGACCATGATGACGTCGGCCCACTTGGCGGCCTCGGCCACGGTCTTGACGTCCAGGCCCGCGGCGCGCGCCTTGGCGGCCGACTTGCTGCCCTCGGCCAGGCCGACGGCGACGTTGACGCCGCTGTCCTTGAGGTTCAGCGAGTGGGCGTGGCCCTGCGATCCGTAGCCGATGATGGCGACGTTCTTGGATTGAATGAGCGAGAGGTCGGCGTCTTTGTCGTAGTAGATAGTAGCCATGCGTCTTGCTGTCGAGATCGCGATTGAACCGGTGAACCCGTGAACCGGTGAACCGCGTGAACTCGTGAACCCGTGAATCCGGGTTAGACCGAGTACGAAACCCCCGCGTCTTCGTGCGCGTCTTCGCCGGCGAAGCGATCCTCGAGCTTCTCGGCGGGGCGCGGCCCGCGCGCCATCGCGACGCGGCCGGTCCGGACCATCTCGAGCACGCCGTACGGCTTCAGCACGTCGAGCAGCCGCTCGACCTTGTCGCCGCTGCCGGTGATCTCGACGATCAGCGAGTCGTTGGAGACGTCCACCGTCCGCGCGCGGAAGACGTCGGCCAGCTGGATGATCTGCGTGCGCGTCTCGTGCGTCGCCGCGACCTTGATCATCGCCAGCTCGCGCTCGACGGCCGGCTGTTCGGTGATGTCGTCGACCCGCAGCACATCGACCAGCTTGTAGATGTTGGCCTCGACCCGCCGCGCCGCCGCCTGGTCGGCGTCGCACACGATGGTCATGCGCGAGACGCCAGGCGTCTCGGTGTGGCCGACCGTCAGCGAGTCGATGTTGAACGCACGGCGCCGGAACAGCGACGCCACGCGGTTCAGGACGCCGGGCTTGTCTTCGACGTAGACGACTAAGTGTATGTAGCATGACGATTCTGTCCATTGCACGATTGCAGATTGCAGATTGCAGATTACGAAACTGCGCAGATTCGCTCTCGTGAATTTCGTGTCAATCTGCAATCTGCGATCTGCAATGTGACTTCCTACGCGTCCGCCGCAGTCTCCACAATCGGGCTCGGCCGCCGGATCATCGCGTGCAGGTCCGCGCCGGCCGGCACCATCGGGTACACCGAGTCTTCCTGCTCGACCTGGAAGTCGATGACGACGCCGCCCTTGTGGTTGCGCGCCGCGCGCACGGCGGGGACGACCTCGCCGCGCTTGGTCACCGTGATGCCGGTCAGCCCGAACGCCTCGGCCAGCTTGGTGAAGTTCGGGTTCACCAGCGGCGTCGCGGCGTAGCGCTTCTCGTAGAAGAACTCCTGCCACTGCCGGACCATGCCGAGGTAGCCGTTGTTGATGATCGCGACGTTGATGTCGATGTTCTCCTGCATCACCGTCGCCAGCTCGCACATCGTCATCTGGAAGCCGCCGTCGCCGACGACCACCCAGACCTCGGCGTCCGGCTTGGCGATCTTCGCGCCGATGGCCGCCGGCAGCGCAAAGCCCATGGTGCCCAGGCCCCCGCTGGTGATGAGCGACCGCGGCGTGTTGTGCTTGTAGTACTGCGCTTCCCACATCTGGTGCTGGCCGACGTCGGTGACGACGATCGCGTTGCCGTCGGTCTCGCGCCAGATGTCGTTGATGACGTGCGCCGCATACAGGTGCCCGTTGTCGGGCAGGTTCTGGATGTCGCGCACGGCCGAATCGCCCTTGAGCTCGCTGATGCGCGCCAGCCACTCCACGTGCTCGGTCGACGGCACGTGCGGGGCCAGCTCGACGAGCACCTCGCGCAGGTCGCCCACCAGCGCGACGTCCACGCGCACGTTCTTGTTGATCTCGGCCGGGTCGATGTCGATGTGGATCTTCTTCGCGTGCGGCGCGTAGGTCTTCAGGTTGCCGGTGACGCGGTCGTCGAACCGCATGCCGAAGGCCAGCAGCAGGTCGGCTTCCTGGATCGCGGTGTTGACCCAGGCCTCGCCGTGCATGCCCATCATGCCGAGGTTCAGCTCGTGGCTGGCCGCCACGCCGCCCAGACCGAGCAGCGTCATCGCGATCGGCGTCTGCGTGCGCTCGGCAAAGGCCACGACCTGCTGGCCCGCCTGCGACTGGATGATGCCGCGGCCGGCCAGAATCACCGGGCGCTTGGCGTCCTTGATGAGCGCGACGGCCTTCTGGTATTCGG
Organism: Vicinamibacteria bacterium; assembly: GCA_963818215.1. Lineage (GTDB taxonomy): Bacteria > Acidobacteriota > Vicinamibacteria > Vicinamibacterales > JAENWD01 > JAENWD01. The sequence continues at coordinate 113,043 of CAWFRL010000025.1, forward strand.
CGGCCGCCGGGCGGTGGTCCGGCCGATAGCCGCGCATCTTCGGCTCGGCGGCGTCCCAGTCGAACTCGGCGCTGCTTTGCTGCGCGTCCTTCGTGATGTCGATGAGCACGGGCCCCGGACGACCCGACGCGGCCACGTGGAACGCCTCGCGAATCGTCGGCGCGACGTCGTCGGCGCGCGTCACGAGGTAGTTGTGCTTCGTGATGGGCAGCGTGACGCCGGTGATGTCGGTTTCCTGGAACGCGTCGCTGCCAATCAGCTTGCTGCCGACCTGCCCCGTGATGCAGACGATGGGGGACGAGTCGAGCATGGCCGTCGCGATGCCGGTGACCATGTTGGTGGCGCCGGGGCCCGACGTCGCAATGGCGACGCCGACCTGTCCGGTCGCCCGCGCGAACCCGTCGGCCATGTGCGTCGCGCCCTGCTCGTGGCGGACCAGGATGTGCCGCATCGGGTACTGCGTCATCGCGTCGTAGGCCGGCAGGATCGCGCCGCCCGGATAGCCGAATACCGTGCTGACGCCCTGCCGCAGCAGCGATTCCCAGATGATTTGTGCGCCGGTTCTCTTCATATGCGTCCACGGCCAACTGAAGTCGGTCACGAACTTACACGAAGGCACGATGGCACGATGGCGCGAAGCGTTCGAACCAATCGTCTTCGTGCCTTCGCGCGTCGTGCCGTCGTCGTCGTCAACCCGTTATCGCGCCTTCACTCGCCGACGCCACCAACTTCGCGTACTTCGCCATGACGCCGCTCGTGTATCTCGGCGGCGGCGGCGTCCACGCCTTCAGCCGCGCCGCAATTTCGCTGTCGCTCAACTCCACGTCGAGCCGGCGGTTCGGGATGTCGAACACGATCGTGTCGCCTTCGCGCAGCGCCCCAATCGGCCCGCCCGCCACCGCTTCGGGAGCCACGTGCCCGGCCATCAGGCCGCGCGTCGCGCCGGAGAAGCGGCCGTCGGTGAGCAGCACCACCGACTCGCCGAGGCCCGCGCCGACGATGGCGGCCGTCACCGCCAGCATCTCGGGCATCCCGGGTCCGCCCTTCGGGCCCTCGCACCGGATGACGACGACGTCGCCGGCCTTGATCTGGTTGTGCAGGACGGCGTCGAGCGCCCCCTGCTCGTCTTCGAACACGCGCGCCGGGCCCCGGTGGTTCTGCAGGGCCGACCCCGCCACTTTCACCACGGCGCCTTCCGGCGCAAGGTTGCCCTTCAGGATGGCGAGGCCCCCTGTGGACTTTATCGGCCGATCGAGCGGCCGGACGACCTCCTGGCCAGGCGTCTCGACGGCCCTGGCCGCCTCGTCGCCGATCGTCCTGCCGGTCACCGTCGGCTGATTCGCGTGCAGCAGCCCGGCCTCGAGCAGGCGCCTGGCCACCAGCCGGATGCCTCCGGCGCGGTGCAGGTCGGTCGCCACGAACCGCCCGCCCGGCTTGAGATCGGCCAGCGTCGGCACCCGGCGGCTCATGGCGTCGAAGTCGTCCATGGTCAGCGGCAGGCCCGACTCCCGCGCAATCGCCAGCAGGTGCAGGACGGCGTTGGTCGACCCGCCGCTGGTGAGCACGGCCGTGATCGCGTTCTCCAGCGACTCGCGGGTGATGATGGATTTCGGCGTCAGGTTGGCCTTCACCAGGTCCATCACGAGCCGCCCGGCGTCGCGTCCGACGTCGGCCTTGGCCGGATCGGTGGCCGGCACCGAGCCGCTGCCCATCGGCGCGATGCCGAGAAACTCGATCGCCATCGCCATCGTGTTGGCCGTGAACTGTCCGCCGCAGGCGCCGGCGCCCGGACACGCGTGGTCCTCGAGGTCCTTCAGCTCCGCGTCGGTCATCTTGCCGGCCGCGTGCGCGCCGATGCCCTCGTAGACGTCCTGAATCGTGACGTCGTGCCCGTGGAACGTCCCGGGCGCGATCGACCCGCCGTAGAGCACCAGGCCAGGCACTCCCAGGCGCGCGACAGCCATCGTCGTGCCGGGAATCGTCTTGTCGCAGCCGCAGAGCGCGACGACGGCGTCAAAGCAGTTGCCGCGCGCCGACCAGCTCGATCGAGTCCGCGATGACCTCGCGGCTGATGAGGCTCGTCCGCATGCCCGGGCTGCCCATCGTGATGCCGTCGGAGATGGAGACGGTGTTGAACTCCATCGGCGTGCCGCCGGCCTCGCGGATGCCCTGCTTGACGTGCTCGGCCAGCGTCCGCAGGTGATAGTTGCACGGCCCGATCTCGATCCACGTGTTGGCGACGCCGACAATCGGCTTCTGGAGCGCGGCGTCGTCGAAGCCGACCGCCTTCAGCATCGCGCGTGCGCCGGCGCGATGCGGGCCCTCGGTGATGGCCGCGCTGTTCCTGCGATAGACCGGTACAAAGCTCATGACGAATCAGACCTGCGAGGCCGCGGCCGCTTCGCGGCTCTTCCAGCTCTTGTACGACCCGAGCGTGCGCATCGAGCGCGCGAACTCGGCCAGATGGACCAGCGCGCGCGAGCACCGCAAATCGTGGCGCCCGAGCGGCAGATCGACGTAGAACAGGTACTCCCACGGCCGTCCGCGGATCGGGCGCGACTCGATCTTGGTGAGGTCGATGTCGCGCAGCGCGAACACCGACAGCGCCTTGAACAGCGCGCCTGGCTCGTTGGGCAGCGAGAAGACGACCGTCGTCTTGTCCACGAGCGGATCGGGATCGGCCACGCGGCTGATCACCAGGAACCGCGTGATGTTGTCGGAGAAGTCCTGGATCTCGGACTTCAGAATCTCGAGGCCGAACACATGCGCCGCTCGCTCCGACGCGATGGCGCCAGCGCCCACGAGCTGCTTTTCCTTCACGAGCTTCGCACTGCCAGCCGTGTCGTACGTGGCCTCGACGGCGACGTGCGGCAGCGCGCGCAGGAAGCGCTCGCACTGCGCCAGCGCCTGCGGGTGCGAGTAGATGCGCGTCAGCTGGTCGATCCTCGTCCCGGGCAGCGCCATCAGGTTGTGCGTGATGACCAGCTGCACCTCGCCGACGATGGGGAGGTCGTGTTCCAGAAGCAGGTCGTAGTTGCGATGGATGCTGCCGCCGATGGAGTTCTCCACGGGCAGCACGCCATGGGTGGCCTTGCCCTGGTCCACGGCCTCGAAGACCTGCTCGAAGCTCTCGCAGGCCAGCAGGTCGGCGTGGTCGGTGTAGCGAAGCGCGGCGGCCTCGCTGTAGGCCCCCGGCTCGCCCTGAAAGGCGATGCGCACAGTCCGGACAGGTTACACCAGAGGTTATCTAAGTGCCAACGTAGATAAACAATATTTATCAAGTAAATGCGCCGTGCCGGGTGCACGGCGGTGCCTGGTGCGTGCAGTGCCAGTGCCGGGTGCGCCGGCACTTCGCAGCCGCACCTGGACACGGCGACCCGGACTCGGCACCTGGCCGTGACAACTCGCCGGTATAATCCCGCATCGGAGGCGGGCGTGCGGCATCTACTGGCAGCGGTGGTGGTCGGGGCGGTTCTGGCAACGTCGGCAATGTCGGCACAGGCGCCGGCGCCGTCGGCCGAGGCGACCAGGACGACCTGGTACTTCTACACGGTGAAATGGGGCTTTCAGAACGAGTTCCTGGACCTGTTCCAGCGCAACCACTACCCGATCCTGAAGGCGCAGCTCGACGCGGGCGTGTACACGCGGGTCCGCACGCTGGTGCCCGAGAACCACGGCGACGGGCGGGCTGACTGGACGTTTGCGGTCGAGCTGGTGCGAGCCGCCAAGCCGCCCGAGTTCGACGAAGCCGCGGCCTTGCTGAAGCTGTTTCCGGACCAGGCCCGGTTCAAGCGCGAAGAGCAGCGGCGCTTCGAGCTGCTGGTCGCGCACTGGGACGTGCCGTTGAACGTCGTCGACATGGCGACGAGGAAGCCGACGCAGTAGAGCGCGCGGCGTGCGCGCGAGTGCGACGCGCGATACAATCCCGCATCCGGCGGACCCGACGGGGCGCTGCACGCGCGCCCCTATGGACATGCTGACCGACTCGGCTGGACCGACGCCTCGAGGCCGCTTTCGCGCCGTTTGCGGCCGACGGCCTGGTCCCGGCGCGCGTGTCGGTGGCCTACGGCGCGACGTTTCGCGTCGTCACCGAAGACGGCGAGCACCTGGCGGACTCGACCGGCCGCATGCGGCACGAAGCCCAGGGGCGCCGCGACCTGCCGGCGGTGGGCGACTGGGTCGCGGTCAAGCCGACGACGGCGGTCGGCGGGCGGGCGACGATTCAGGCGATCCTGCCCAGGAAGAGCGTGTTCTCGCGCAAGGCCGCCGGCACCGACACCACCGAGCAGATCCTGGCGACCAACGTCGACACGGCGTTCCTGATGACGGCCTTCGATCAGGACCTCAACCTGCGCCGGCTCGAGCGTTACCTCGCGATGACGTGGGAGAGCGGCGCGACGCCGGTGATCCTGATCAACAAGACCGACCTGTCCGACCAGGTCGAAGCGCTCTCCGCCGACGTCGGCGGCATCGCGCTCGGCGTGCCGGTCCACGCCATCAGCGCGAAGCACAGCAACGGCCTCGACGCGCTGGCGCCGTACCTGGTTCCGGGGCACACGCTGGTCGTGCTCGGGTCGTCCGGGGTGGGCAAGTCCACGCTGATCAACCGGCTGGTGGGCAACGAGCGGCTGCGCGACCCAGGAAGTGCGCGACTCCGATCATCGCGGGAAGCACACCACGACGCATCGCGAGCTGATCGTGTTGCCCGGCGGCGCGCTGCTCATCGACACGCCGGGCATGCGCGAGCTCCAGCTCTGGAGCGCCGGATGCTGGCGTGGCCGAGGCGTTCGACGACATTGCCGCGCTGGCGCCCCGAGTGCTACTTCGCCGACTGCCAGCACGCGCACGGAGCCGCAAGTGCGCGGTCAAGCAGGCGGTGGCGGACGGCCGCCTGCCCGCCGAGCGGCTCCAAGCTTCCACAAACTGCGCGCCGAGCAGGACGCGCTCGCCGCGCGGCAGGACGTCATGGCGCAGCAGGCAGCGAAGAAGCGCGACAGCGATCGGCTCGCGCGCCGTGCGCAACGCGGTCAGCGAACCCGTCGAAAGGACCGAACGTGAGTCAGTCACCGGTCGCACCGGCGCGCCCGACGCGCGTCAAGCTGCTCGTCACCTGCCTCATCGACACCGTCTATCCGCAGGTCGGATTTTCCACCGTGGCGCTGCTCGAACGCCTGGGCGTGACCGTCGACGTGCCACCGAACCAGACCTGCTGCGGCCAACCGGCGTTCAACTCCGGCTCGTGGGACGACGCTCGCGCGATGGCGCGGCACCTCATCGACGTCTTCGGCGACGACGACGTGCCGGTCGTCGTGCCATCGGGCTCGTGCGGCGACATGGTGATCCACCAGGCGCCGCATCTGCTGGAGGGCGACGCCGGCATACGGCCCTCGCGCCGCGGCGCTGGCCGCGCGCACCTACGAGCTGACGCAGTTCATCGTCGACGTGCTGGGCGTCACCGACGTCGGCGCGCGGTCCGACGATCGGCTCACGTATCATCCCGCCTGTCACGGGCTGCGCGGGCTCGGCGTGGCGCGGCAGCCGCTGGCGCTGCTCGAGGGGATCGATGGCCCGCCGCGCTGTCCGCTGCCGGACGCCGAGACGTGTTGCGGCTTCGGGGGCTTGTTCGCCGTGAAGCTCAGCGAGGTGTCAGGGAGCCTTCTCGATCGCAAGATCGCGAACATCGAGGCCAGCGGCGCCGACACGCTGGTGGCCACCGACGTGAGCTGCCTGATGCACATTGCCGGCGGACTGCATCGGAAGGGAAGCGCGGTCAAGGTGAAGCACCTGGCCGAGGTGCTCGCGGAGGGGCGGCCTCGATGACCACGCTTTCCGCCTCCGAAAAACCTGCCACGTTCTACGAGCGCGTCGACAAAGCCATCGGCAGCCCCGCGTTGCAGGCAGCCGTCCGCAATGCGACCTTTCGCATGTCGTCCGGGCGCGACGCCGCGGTTGCGGCGTTTCCCGAGATGGACGTCGTCCGCGATCACGCGCGCGCCATCCGCGCCCACACCATCGCGCGGCTCGACCACTACCTCCGCGAGTTCGAGGCCAACGTGCAGCGGCGCGGCGGGCACGTCCATTGGGCCGCCACCTCCGAAGAGGCCGTGGCGATCGTCGTCGGCATCGCCCGCGAGCACGGCGTCAAGACCGTCGTGAAGGGCAAGTCGATGGTCAGCGAGGAGATCGAGCTCAATCCCGGGCCTGGCGCGCGCCGGCGTCCAGGTGCTCGAAACCGACCTGGGCGAGTACATCGTGCAGCTCGACGACGATCATCCGTCGCACATCGTGATGCCGATCATCCACAAGAGCCGGCACGACGTCGCGCGGCTCTTCCGCGCCAAGCTCCAGGCGACCGACGACGAGGTGGCCGATGCGCCGCGCATGGCGGCGCTGGCGCGCCGCGTGCTGCGCAAGGGCTTCCTCCAGGCCGACATGGGCATCTCGGGCGGCAACTTCGGCGTCGCCGCCACCGGCAGCGTCTGCATCACGACGAATGAAGGCAACGGACGGCTCACGACGTCTCTGCCGCGCGTGCACGTCGCGCTGATGGGCATCGAGCGGATCGTGCCCGACGCTCGACGACCTGGGCGTGATGCTGCAGGTGCTGGGGCGCAGCGCGACGGGGCAGAAGCTGACCGTCTACTCCAACGTCATGAGCGGGCCGCGCCGCCACGAGCGCGGCGGCGGGGCAGACGAGTCCGACGGCCCCGAGCACTTCCACGTCGTGCTCGTGGACAACGGCCGCAGCAAGCTCGTCGGGATCGGAGCTCGCCGAGATCCTCTACTGCATCCGCTGCGGCGCGTGCCTGAACAGTTGTCCGGTGTACCAGCAGATGGGCGGCCACGCGTACGGCAGCATCTATCCCGGCCCGGTCGGCGCGGTGCTGATGCCGGCGCTGCAGGGCCTGCACAAGTGGCACGACCTGCCGCAGGCCAGCAGCCTGTGCGGCGCGTGCCGCGAGGTGTGCCCGGTCCGCATCGACATCCCGCGCATGCTGCTCGAGCATCGCGACAAGACGACGCAAGCTGGGGCTGACGCCGATCTGGGTGACGTTCGGGCTCACCGTCTTTCGTCAGTCGCCGACGCGGCCCGCGCTGTTCCGGCGCGCACAGGCGCTGGCCGCTGGGCGACGCGACGGCTGGCGACCGACGGCTGGATCAAGTCGCTGCCGGGTCACATGGCGCGCTGGATCGAAGAAGCGTGACTTCCCGGCGTTTGCGCCGAAGACGTTCCAGCAGCAGTGGGAGGCGCGCAGGCGATGACCGACAGCCGCGACAACGTGCTGGCGGCCGTCGCGCGTGGCGTGCGCGTCTGGCTCTCTGCCGCCAGGCGCGCCGGCTCGAGCATCCCGGCGCGCCGCCGCACCTCGATCGCCCATCGGATCGCGAGGGGATGATCGCCAGCTTCACGCGCGAGCTCGAGAAGCTGATGGGCAAGGTCGCACCGCGTCGCCGACGACGGCACAGGCGCGCGCGCGCGTGCTGGAGCTGCTCGAGGCGCGCGGCGTCCGCCGCGTGCTGGCGTGGGACGACCAGTGGCTGCGGCCCGCGGGGCTCGGCGACGCGCCTTGCGCGACGCCGGCGTCGTCGTCGAGCCGTGCTGGCTGCCGCCGGATGGCCCCGAGCGCACGGCGCGTCTCAAGGCGCTCGACGACGTCGTCGTCGGCATCACCGGCGCGCACGGCGCGCTGGCCGACACGGGCAGCATCGTCGTCGTCAGCGGCCCGGGCCGCGGGCGCATCGCGTCGCTGCTGCCGCCGGCCACATCGCCGTGATCGGCGCCGACCAGTTGTCGCCGACGCTGGCGGCGTTCCTCAGCGCCAATCCGGATATCGCCGACGTCGGCAGCAACGTCGTCGCGATTACCGGCCCTTCCCGCACGGGCGACATCGAGGGCACGCTCGTCCTCGGCGTCCACGGGCCCGGCGACCTTCACGTCATCATCATCGGCTGACAGTCCCGCGTGAGCGGTGCGCGTCCCGAGTATGATCCGGCGCCATGCCCTGGCCGCAGACCTACGATCCCCTCGGTAGCCTGCTCTCTCGACGCTGCTGGCGGCGCTGCCTGTCGTCGTGCTGCTCGGCGGGCTGGCTGTCCTGCGATGGCCGGCGCATCTGGCGGCGCTCGCCGGGCTGGCGGCCGCGCTGGTCGTCGCGATCGGCCCGTTCGGCATGCCGGCGCCGATGGCGGTGGCCAGTGCCGCGTACGGCGCGGCCTATGGCCTGCTGCCGATCGGCTGGATCGTCGTCAACGTCATCTTTCTCTACCAGCTGACGAACGAGCGCGGCCTGTTCGACGTGCTGCGCCAGAGCATCACGCACGTCACCGAGGATCGCCGCCTGCAGTTGCTGGTCGTGGCGTTCTGTTTCGGCGCGTTCTTCGAGGGCGCGTCTGGGATTCGGCACGCCCGTCGCGGTGACCGGCGCGATTCTGATCGGGCTGGGCTTCTCGCCGCTGGCGGCGTCGGGGCTGTCGCTCATCGCCAACACCGCGCCGGTGGCGTTTGGCGCGCTGGGCACGCCGGTGATCGCGCTGCAGAGCGTCACCGGGCTCGATCTGTTGCAGTTGAGCGGAATGGTCGGGCGGCAGCTGCCGCTGTTCTCGGTCATCGTGCCGTTCTGGCTGGTCTGCGCGTTTGCCGGCTGGCGGGGCATGCTCGAGGTGTGGCCCGCGATCCTGGTCGCGGGGCTGGGCTTCGCGATTCCGCAGTTTCTCGTCTCCAACTATCACGGCCCGTGGCTGGTGGACGTCGATCGCCGCGGTCGTGTCGATGGCGCTGGTCGCGTTGTTCCTGCGTGTCTGGCATCCGAGCGCGGTGTGGACGTCGGCAGGGGGCGAGGTGGGGCCTGGCCCCTCTGGCACCGAACTTGTGCCAACGGGGCCAGGCCCCACGCTGGTTTCGACAGCTCACGTCTGGCGCGCGTGGACGCCGTGGATCATCCTCAGCGTCGTCGTCTTCACCTGGGGCCTGCCGAGCATGAAGGCGTGGCTCGACTCCGTCTCGGTGATCCGCATTCCCGTGCCGTACCTGCACCAGGCCGTCATGCGCGTGCCCCCGGTGGTGCCTGCGCCGCATCCCGAGGCGGCGGTCTACGCGATCAACTGGCTGTCGGCCACCGGCAGCGGCATCTTCCTCGCCTCGATCCTGGCGGGCCTGACGATGGGCTCGTCGCTCGGCGAGATGGCGCGGGTGTACTGGCGGACGCTGAAGCTGGTGCGACTGTCGCTTGTCACGATCAGCGCGATGATGGCGGTGGGCTTCACGACGCGCTACTCGGGCCTGGACGCGACGCTCGGCCTGGCGTTCGCGCAGACCGGCTTCCTCTACCCGTTCTTCGGGACGATGCTGGGATGGCTCGGCGTGGCGTTGACCGGGTCGGACACGTCGTCGAACGTGCTGTTTGGCAGCCTGCAGAAGATCACGGCCGAGCAGCTCCACCTGAGCCCCGTGCTGATGGCGGCCGCCAACTCCTCGGGCGGCGTCATGGGCAAGATGATCGACGCGCAGAGCATCGTCGTCGCGAGCACCGCGACGCGCTGGTACGGGCATGAGGGCGAGATCCTGCGCTACGTGTTCTTCCACAGCCTCGTGCTGGCGTGCCTGGTCGGGTTGCTCGTGATGCTGCAGGCCTACGTGCCGCCGTTCACCGAGCCTGGTCCATTGAACAGGTTCACGAGGTTCACGGGTTCATAGGTTCGCGAGGTTCACAGGTTCACGAGGTTCGGTCAGGTTCGGCCGGGTTCGGCCAGGTTCGGCACGTTCCCGTTGGCGAGCAACCCGAGAGCTCTCAAGGCCTGAAGCGGCTTTGACCCGACCGAGGCGTCGAACTAGACTGCCGCAGGCGCGTCGTATCGAACTATGGAGTGCGGCCGACTGTTCGTTGTGCCGACACCAAGCGTCGCAACCTCATCGCACCGATGACCACGAATCCCATGATCCGGATTGGCACCTCACTGTTGGTGTGCGCGCTCATTGCCGGGTGTACTCGCCCATCGACAGGCGCAGCGCAGCCGAGAAATGCACCAATCGAGCCCGTCGAGCACACGTATCGCGAAGTCGATGGCACCGCGCTCAAAGCGTACGTATTCAGCTCTACCGCTCCATCGCGAACGAGTAGTGCGCCTGCAATCCTCCTCTTCCATGGTGGCGGGTGGGTGGCCGGGGCGCCGGACTGGACCTTTGCGAGTGCTCGTCGCTACGCCGCGATGGGATTGGTCGCGGTCTCCGTGCAATATCGGCTCTCCGATGACCGCGTCACACCAATCGATGCACTCGCAGATGTCTGTGCAGCGTTCCGGTGGGTGCGTGCGAAGGCGGTGGCCTTAGGCACACATCCCAAACGCGTCGCCGCGTCCGGTGTCTCGGCCGGCGGCCACCTGGCGGCTTCTGCGGCGACCATCGGCTGCGGCAACACCGAGGGCGAGTACGGCACCGGCGGTCCGGACGCACTCGTCTTGTGGTCGCCCGCGCTCGATGTGAGTGGGGATGGGCACTTTCGCCGCCTCCTGCGCGAGCGCGCACCCGTCGCCGCGTACTCACCCGTGGAGCACGTCAGGCCGCGGATGCCCCCGACGCATATCGTCCACGGAGACCGCGACATGCTGACGCCACTCGGCGGGGTGAGGCGCTTCTGTGATCGCGTGCGTGCTGGTGGCGGAGTCTGTGAACTCGTTGTGTATCCCGGCGTCGGCCATCTGCTCACGCGCAACTTGGCGAATCAGGAGAGCGACTTCGACCCCGACCCGGTCGCTCGCGAGGACGGGAACGCGCGACAGCGCGCTTTCATCAGCTCCCTCTGGCGCCCGTAGTTCGCCCCACGTGCGCGGCAATAGCGAGCAATTGCTGCTGGCGGCGATCGCTCGAGTTGAGCAACGGCGGAAAGCTTGAGTGCGCTTTCGCTCGCTTGAAACAGAGGCTGCGGCGATGAACCTCCTGGGCCGGCGTTCCCTGTCGTCGTTCTTCAAGGTGCTGCTCGACGTCGCCTTCTACGTGGCCTGCCTGGCCTGCGCGCTGCTGGTGGTCGTGGCCGTCGTCGCGTCACGCATTGACACGAGCAACGTCAGTGTCAGCCTGCCGGTGCGCTTCGAGATCGATCCGTCGGCGTATCGGATACAAGGGGCGGGCGGCGCGGCGGTGGACGTCCGCATCGAGGACGCCGCGCGGTAACGTAAGGGTCACCGGCCCGCCAGTGGCATTCGTCGTCCTTCCGATTGTGGGCGTGATCGGTGTGCTGGCCGTGGTCCTGGTGGTGCTGCACCGGCTGCGGCGGATTTTCCGCCGGCTGGTCGAAGGTCGGCCATTCCTGGACGAGAACGCCCGCAGCCTGCGCTTCATCGGCCTCGCGGTCGTGGCCGGCGAACTGGCGTCGGCGGCGTTCCAGTATCCTGGGTCAGCGGGCCGTCACAGGCGGCCTGTCGAGCGCGGAGATCTCGTTCCACGCGGCGTTCGCGCCCCGTCTCTCTGTGGTGCTGGCCGGCCTGGCGCTGCTGATCGTCGCCGAGATCTTCCGCGAAGGCATCAAGATGCGCGCCGACCTCGAGACCGCGCGCGAGATACAGACGTCGCTCGTGGCCGCCGAGGCGTCGCGCCACGGACCGATGTCGATTCACGCCCGAATGCAGCCTGCGGCCGAGGTGGGTGGCGACTACTACGACGTGATCGATCTCGGCGACGGACGATTGGCCTTCGTCGTGGCCGACGTGGCGGGCAAGGGCTTGCCGGCGGCCCTGCTGATGACGCTGCTGCGGGGCAGCCTGCGCAGCCTGCTCTCGGCCGGTCTTCGGGGCTCGGCACTCATGACGGCGCTGAACACACACCTCGTGGCCAACACGCCCGACAACCGGATGATCACGTGCTTCTATGGCGAGATCGACCCTGCCACGGGCCGGCTGATCTACGTCAACGCCGGACACAATCCGCCGTATCTGTACGACGGGGACGGACGCCGGACGCTGGATGCCACAGCCGTCGTGCTCGGGATGATCGACGGCATGCCGTTCCCGGAAGCCTCCGCCGAGTTGCGCGCAGGCTCGCGGCTGCTGCTCTACACCGACGGCGTCACCGAGGCCGAGAACAAGGGCCGGTGAGCAGTTCGGTGACGAGCGGCTCGAGGCCGCCATCGGCGGGCCCGGCCGATCCGAACCCGCAGGCGCGCTCGACGCGATTATCGCGGCCGTCGTGCGCTTCCGCGGCACGGCGCGGCAGTCCGACGACATCACGATGATGCTCGTGAGCCGCGAGGGCGCGGCATAGGAGAATGAGAGCCAAGCGACGGCTCCTCATGGCAGGGTGGCTGGCCGACCGTTGGCCGCCCGACAATCGGTTGCAGCCGACGGCGCTGCGCGCCGCCGCTGAACCGGCACGTCAGGTCGCAGATCAAGCAAGGAGGCGCACGTGGACGAACCTGGACCTCCTGTTACCGATCACGTAGCCGAGGTAGAAACATGAAGAACGTTGCGAACTCCCGATTCACCATCAAGAGCTGGGACGAGAAGCCTTATAGTCAGGGTCAGGACCTGCCAAAGCTCACTCGGGCCGTCGTCACAAAGACGTTCACCGGCGACATCGCGGGCGAGGGGCATGTCGAATACTTGATGATGTACCGCAGCGACGGCTCGGCCACGTTCGTCGGCCTCGAGCGGGTCGTCGGGCACCTTGCAGGGAAGGCGGGCAGCTTCGTGCTCCAACGCACTGGAACATTCGAGAACGGCGTGGCGAAGGAGTCTTATTTCGTCATCCCTGGCTCCGGCACGGGAGAGCTTCGGGGCCTGCGCGGCGAGGGCGAGTCGGCTGTTGGCCACGGGACTGAGCATCCTCTAACGCTGAACTATGAGTTCGGCTAGCCTGGCGATCACGATGAAGGCACCAGTTGTTCTCGGACCGGCGATTTGGATAGTGAGCGGCGGGCGCCTCTAGAACGTTCCCTCTTTTGGCCCCCGCGCATGCTCATCGATTTGCCTGATGGCGCCGAGGTGATAGGCCAGGTGGGCGATGCTCGCGACCATCCCGGTAAGCTCCACGTCGGTAGCGTCACGCGGTGGGCTCAGGGCCTGCAGCCAACGGTGCGCTTCTTCACGCAACCCGTTTCGGATGTTTTCCCACTCGGTCGCGTCGACGTCGAACGTCTTCCAGGCCTCGTCCCATTTCGCATCTGCGAAAGGATTGCCGCCTTCGGTCGCCCATCGATTCATCAACGAAAGCCCGTAGCGCACGTGCTGCGCATGCGCGGCAATCGTCGCACCGTCGTTGACCGAGCGAGACGCGTCGTCGGCCGATAGCTTGTCCAGCGATCGCAGCAGCCCCACGTCTCGGGAATTGAGAATAAAGGCACCGGTTGGATCGCTCGCGCCGTCGACGAGCTCGGAGAACAGGCGCGTGAGGACTGGACTCATGTCTGTCGTTCGCATAGGGGTATTCGGGGTGGTGAAGTGATTTTTCCTCGCCTCGGCCTCGCACGCCACGCCATTGTAGTCCCCACGCGCTGACCGCACGCTACCGCTGCCCCTGAGCGCGCGCCGCGCGTCAGCTGCCGGACAGGCCCGGCAGGTGCCGCCGATGCGCCACCCGCAGCGCCACCAGATCCGGACGGTCGATGCGAAGCTCGTTCGCGATGCGGTGGATCTCCCCTTCCTCGGCAGTCGAGATCGCCTCGTCGGTCGCCGACACCGAGAACAGGCACCGCATCAGCGACAGCTTCTGGTCGTAGGTGGCCAGGGCCGAGAACTCTCGCGCCACGAGGAAGTTCTCCGTCCCTCCGAACAGCTGGTTGCTCGTCTTCGCCAGCTGCACGACGACCATGGCCTGGTCCTGCGACAGCTGCCCTTGTTCGCGCACGAGGGCTTCCATGGCGCGGGTTTCCTCGGCGGACACGTTTCGGTCGGCATGGGCCACGCGCCCAAGGAGGTAGGCAAAGGCGGCCAGATAGCGGGCGCGCTCCGGCTCGAGCTGATCCAATGCGTCCAGAGTCTCGCGCAGCGCGTTGATCTCCTGCGGCTCGGCGGAGTCGAGGCCCAGCCAGGCACGAATCGATTTCAGCGGCATTGTCACCAGACTATCATTCAGGAACGGTCTGATAAACCAGGCGAGTCGTGTGGTGCGGGACCTGTTCAGAACGGTTCGTCGCTATCGTGATCATCTGGGAGGAGTGTCGTGAGCCCTAAGTCGGTCGCTGCGAAGGCTCGCGTGAAGCCAGGCACCACTGTTGCCGTGCTGAATGCCGTGCCGGGCGTCGTCGAGTCGCTGGGTCTGCCGAAGGACGTCGTGTTCGTGGCCCCAGGCAAGGCGCAACTCGTGTTCCTCTTCGTGAGCTCGCGGGCGGAGCTCGAATCCCGGATGCCGCGGGCCGTCGCCGCCCTCGCTCCGACCGCCGCTCTCTGGGTGTTCTTTCGGAAGGGCGCGAAGGCCGCAAAGCTCGACATGAATCGCGACGACGTCTGGGCGGCGGCGGAGAAGTTGGGCATGAGGCCCTTGGGTCTCGTGAGCGTCGACGAGACCTGGTCGGCGTTTCGACTCAGACCGGGGAAGTAGAACGGGAGGTGCCACCGTGACGACCTCGAATCTCGTCGCCGTCTCGACATTCCAGTCAACCGCGGAGGCGTCGATAGCCAAGGGCATTCTCGATGAGGCCGGAATCGAGTCGATGATCAGGGCTGACAACGCGGGCGGCGATGTACCCGTCGCATCAGTGGCGCCGAACTGCTGGTCAGGTCGGAGGACATGTTGACAGGGCCCGCGACGCGCTTCAGCGACGCAATCGCCGGTCGCTGGGAGATGCGGTACTGGCTACTGTTGCTATGGTGTGTGGCGATGGGGGGCCTGATCGTCGGCTGCTGGCAGGCGCTGCTATGCGCTGCTATTGTGGCCAAGGTTTGCCGGGACTCGGTGTGTCATGAGTCGCTTGACCGCGCGCTCGAGCGGTCCAATTCGCTCCTGACCCCGGTGACGGCGGTCACTGGAGGCGATCGGCGTTCGGCAACGAAAGGAACAGGACATGGACCTCGGCGCGTTCTCGATCAGCCTGGCCGTCAAGGACCTGAAGCGTCCAGGACCTTCTACGAGAAGTTCGGGTTCACGGCCTTCGCCGGCGATGCCTCGCAGGGCTGGCTGATCATGAAAAACGGCGACCATGTGCTGGGGCTGTTCCAGGGGATGTTCGAGAAGAACATCCTCACCTTCAACCCCGGCTGGGACCAGAACGCCCAGAAGCTCGCCACTTTCACCGACATCCGTGAGCTGCAGCGCCAGTTGAAGTCCCAGGGCGTGCAGTTGCAGCAGCAGGCAGACGAGAGCACCACCGGGCCGGCAAGCCTGGTCGCCGTGGACCCGGACGGGAATCAGATCCTGGTCGATCAGCACGTGTGAGCCGGACCGGCGTTGAGGTGCGATAGGATGCGCGCCGTGGGAATCCAGCCTCTCGCTGCGAGACTCGGCAAGACGCCGCCGCAATGGCTGCTTGAAGGCCTCTTCATCGTCGTCAGCGTCGCGTTGGGTTTTGCGGTGCTCGATCTCTACCGCAAACACCTTCCGACGATTCGTGCCGCAGCAGGCAGCGGACGCTAATCATGGCCACCGACGCCACGGGCGCTCCAAACGTCAAGCAAGCGGTTCCGTTTTTCAACGTGACCGACATCGAAGCGTCACTTCGCTTTTACGTCGACGGCCTGGGCTTCAAGCTGGCCAACCAGTGGGTGCCCGAGGGGCGCATCAGATGGTGCTGGCTGCAACTCGGCGAGGCCGCGGTGATGCTTCAGGAGTACTGGCGCGACGGCCGCCCGGCGGGCGCGCCGGACGGGCCGCTGGGTCAGGGCGTCTCGATCTGCTTCATGTGCGCCGATGCGCTGGCGATTTACCACGACCTCACGTCCCGCGGGATCGCCGCGGCCCGCCCGTTTGTCGGCAACGGCCTGTGGGTGACCTCGGTGAAGGACCCTGACGGCTACTGGCTCTACTTTGAAAGCCCGACGGACGTGCCGGAAGAAACGGTCTACTCGGGCTAGCGGAAGCGAGACTCGTTTGCGCTACGCTCTTGCCATGCCAGGAGCAGATCCCATGCGAGTCGCCCTTGTCCTGCTGATCGCTTTCTCCACGACGATTCCCGGCGCGACACAGACCCTCGACCGCGCGGCCGCGAGCTCGGCATTCCGTTTCCCGGCCAGACCGGCCCGGCCAACGCCATCACCGACGTCGCCGGCATCGCCGTGGGGCACGTCACCCTCATCGAAGGTGAGGGCAAGCTCGTGCCGGGCAAGGGCCGATCCGCACCGGCGTCACCGCCATCCTTCCGCGGCCGCGCGGCAACTGGGATCCGGTGTTTGCCGCGACGTTCAACCTGAATGGCAACGGCGACATGACCGGCATCAACTGGATCAAGGAGTCGGGCTTTCTCGAAGGGCCGATCCTCCTGACCGGCACCCACAGCGTGGGCACCGTCCGCGACGCCGCCATCCAGTGGCAACTGAAGAACGGCCGCGAGTTCGTGTTCACCTACCCGATCGTCGCCGAGACGTTCGATTTCCTGAACGACGCCAACGGCGAACACGTGAAGCCGGCGCATGCCCTCCAGGCGCTCGATCGCGCCAAGCCCGGGCCGGTGCGAGGAAGGCGCGGTCGGGGGCGGCACGGGAATGGGCTGCAACGGCTTCAAGGGCGGTATCGGCACCTCGTCGCGCGTGCTCTCGAACGAGCAGGGCGGCTACACGATCGGCGTGCTGGTGCAGTGCAACTACGGCGGCGACTTCCAGATTCTCGGCGTCCGCATCCGGCCGGAGATTGCCGACCTGGGCACGTGCACGGTGCTGCCGCAACCGCTGTCCCGGCCGTGGACGCGCGGGATCCCGCCTTGTCCGCCGACCGGCGGTGCGGCGGCCGCCGACCCGGCGGCCAGCCGAGCACGAAGGCCGCGGCTCCATCATCGTCGTCGTCGCGACCGACGCGCCGCTGCTTCCGCACCAGCTCGAGCGCATCGTTCGCCGAGTGGGCATGGGGCTTGGGCGGCTTGGCAGCTGGGCCGGCAACTCGTCAGGCGACCTCTTCCTCGCATTCTCCACCGCCAACGCCGGCGCCGCGCGCCCGGACGGCACGCCGTCGCTGACGATGCTGCCCAACGATCGCATCGATCCGCTGTTCCGCGCGACCATCGACGCGACCGAAGAGGCTGTCGTCAATGCCATGCTCGCGGCGCAGACGATGACTGGCGCCGACGGCATTCGGGCTTTCGGGTTGCCGGGCGATCGCGTCGTCGCGGCGTTGAGGAAGTACAACCGGATGAAATAGCACGCGGGGCCGGCATCTTCGTGACGCTCGAGTGCCATGCATAGGTAAGCGCTGTGGACAACGTGATTTCGACTCCGAAACGCGTGTTGGGCATCGGCCTCACGTGGGCCATCGTGTGGCTGGCCTTCTGGACGATTCTCGCCGGAATCGTCGCGGTCGTCGATCCCGACAGCATCGATCCGGGCGAAGGCGCGATGTTCTTCGTGATATTCGGGCCGATGGGATTGTTCTCGGGCGTCACCTTCGGCATCCTTCTGTCACTGGCGCGCCGTGCCAGGACCGATGGCGACCAATCACCGATCTACGTCGCCGCCTGGGGGATGCTCGGTTGCGCCATCGTGCAATTCGGGTACCTCGGCCACGGGGACCAGGGGTTGGCCGCCAACATCCTGGTGGCCATGCTCTTCAGCGCCGTCGGCGGCGTCGTGACGCTGGTGTGGCTGGTGATGGCGGGACCGTGGCTCGATGCTGATTGAAGACGTCTCATGGGTGCGAGCACGTTGAACATTCGCGTGCAGGATCCGCTGGCAGTGGCGGTCGGGCAGGCGATCCGTGCCGGCGACGTCGGTGAGTTGAAGCGGTTGCTCACCGTGACACCCGGTCTCGCGCTGGCGAGGATCGTCGACACGGGCGGAGTCACGCGGACGCTGCTGCACGGCCCTTGGCCTGCTGGAGGACGTCGAGGCCAACGTTTCTGGACCCACGGCTCCAGCGCGCTACCCATGGGGAAACAGCGCCGGCGCCACTCCTGATGCGATCACCGGGCCTTCTGGTGCGCCTGCCACGGCGGACAACGGGAGACGTCGGAGTATCTTCTGGAGAGAGGCGCTCAGTTGAACTGGATCTCGCCATGGGATCGCCTGACGCGGCCCGGCGCACTGGCGCCGATGAACTGGTCACGTGGCTGCGCAGTAAGGGCGCGACGTCTGCCAGGGAGTCTGTGTGAGCACCACCACTCCGGATCGCAGTGAGGAGTCTGAGATGCCCGTGCGAGTCGTACACCTCGGCAGCGCGCGCGCCGCCGGCGAGGGAACACGGATCGGCACCGTTCGCCGCCCTCCGCGCGGCGTGCCGAAAGCCCTGTTCTCGTCCCAGAACTGGTACGACGTCTGGTTCCCGAACCTCGCGCCAAGCCTGGAGACGATGAAGCGAGGGCAGGCCGCGACCTCGCCCGCCCAGTGGGCGGCCTTCGCGAAGAAGTACAAGGCCGAGATGGACGCGCCGGAAGCCAGGCACGCCCTGGCGCTGCTGGCCGCGCTCTCGCACACGACGAACTTCTCCGTGGGCTGCTACTGCGAGGACGAGAGCCGCTGCCACCGCTCGATCCTGCGGCAGTTGCTCATCGAGAACGGTGCGAAGCTCGCATCACCGTGACGCGGTAGCCCGCTCCCAGACGATGCGGCGGCGCTCTTGGCCAGAAAAAGACAGTGATGTTGGTCACCCGTCGCGCAGGCGCCTACGTCCTTGACATCGTCCTGCTCTTTGCGCTGCTCGGCCCCGCCGGGTGGCTGACGCAATGGGCTCTCGGGTTCACTCCCTCGACGGGACAGCAGATCTGGGCGACGTTGCTGCTGAACTTCTCGTTCCCGACGTGGGTGTACTTCACCGTTTCAGACTCTTCGGCGGCCGGTGCGACGCTCGGGAAGCGTTGCCTGGGGCTTCGTGTCTCCAGGCACGACAACGGTCGCCTGGGCGCAATGCAGGCGCTCGGCCGCACCGCCGTGAAGCTGCTCCCGTGGGAACTGGTCCACCTGGCGGCATTCGGGCTGGCCGAGGGCACGGGCCAGTTCACTACAGCCCAGGCGGTCGGGCTCACCATCGCAAACGCGTTGGCCGTCGCATACTTTGCCTCGGCCGTGGCCACGCGTGGTCGCCGAAGCGTTCACGATTGGGTCGTTGGAACGGTCGTGTGTGCACCGGACTGACGACTACACCCGTCGACGCCCTTCAGGCCGAAGTCCAGCGCGTCGATCTCGGCGACCGGCTCGTCAAACGAGCACGATCCCGACCGAGCGCAGCAGCGATCGCCGCGCGTGCGACAACTCGCTGTAGGTGACCACGCCGTTCAGCCAGGCGCCCGCGCGGCCCGACAACTTGAAGGCCTCCGGGCGGTCGTCGTCGAGGCAGGCCTCGGCCAGTTCCTCGTCGATCTTGCCGGCAGCCAGCAGCGTGGCCGCCAGCACCAGGTTCACGAACCCGTGCATGCGTCGCCTTCGCGCTCTCGGGCTCGTAGGTAAGGCGGTAGTCGCCGCGCAGCGCGTGATGCAGCCCCGCCGTGGCCTTCATCGGCACGCCCGCGTCGCGCGCGCGCACGAGGAAGCGAGCCAGCTGCGCGGGAGTGGGGAAGCGATCGGGCGTGATGCCGCCAGCACGGATCTTCGCGAACAGGCCGGCCGCCGACAGGGCCGCCATCAGCGGCGCCGGATCGGGGTCGGCGGGAATCTCGACGTACCGCTCGAACTCGGCCGGCCAGATCGTCGCAAGCCGCGCGATGTCGTCGGCCGACCCGGCGACCGCTTCCACGGCCTCGACCCGCACGCTGCCGCGGGCGACGATGGCCGTCGACGATCGATGGCGGCGATGGCCTCGCTCTGGCTGGCGGTGCCGACCAGCGCGCTCACACGCCACGGCTCGTCGACCGAGGCGCCCGCGCGATGGGCCGCGGCCTCGGCGTCGGCGAGCCGGTCGGCCGGCACGACCAGGCGGCCCAGCATCCACGCGTGGCGCCGACGCCCGATAGCGGCCGTACTGGTCGGCGACCACTTCGAGCGGCAAGCCCGGCGGGTGGAAACAGGCCCGCATAGTCGACGAGCCCGGCACAGGGCGGCGGTCACGGCGTCCATGGCGCGTGAGACTAGCAGGTTGGGTCGGGTTGCAGGTCGGCGTTGGGTCAGGTTGGCGCCGAAGCCCGAAGGGCGTAGGCGGGTTACTATCGGACGATGCGTCGGTTGGTCGTTCCTGCTCATGGCGTGTCTGGCCCCGGCACTGTCAGACGCGCAAACCCGTCCTCGCCGTCCCGCGGCTCCGGCAAAGCCGGCGGCGCTTGTTCACCACGCCCCTGACGCTGGCCGAGATGAAGGGCAAGCAGGCCGTCGTCGAGACGCTCGCGCGGCACCTTCGTCATCCAGCTGCTGCCGGAGGTCGCGCCCAATCACGTCGGCTACTTCATCGCAGCAGGCCCGGCAGGGCGCGTTACGACAAGACGACCTTCCACAGCGCCTTGCGGATGGGGCTCATCCAGGGCGGCGACCCGCTCTCCAAGGACCCGGCCAAACGGGCGATGTATGGCACCGGCGGCCTCGGTATGCTGGCGCAGGAGTTCAACCGCGAGCCGGTGACGCGCGGCGCGGTCGCGGCCGTGCTGCAGCCGGGCAAGCCCGACAGCGCCGGCAGCCAGTTCTTCGTCGCCGTCACCGACCAGGTCGCGCTCAACGGGACCGTCACGGTGTTTGGCCGCGTCGTCGAGGGCCTCGAGGTCGTGCAGGCGATCTCCGAGGCGCCGGTGGACGAGAAGGGAAGAGTCACCGAGCGGATCGAGATCGCTCTCGGTCACCATCCGCGACGCGCCGCCGCCGGAGCCGGTGCCGTTTTCGACCGAGACCGTGGAGGAGCTCGCCAAGTACCGCGCGGTGATCGAGACCACGGAAGGCGCGATCACGATCACGTTCGACCCGGTGAAGGCGCCCGAACACGTCCGCAACTTCCTGCGGCTGGCCTCGGCAGGCGTCTACGACGGCACCAGCGTCCATCGGGTCGTCAAGGGCTTCGTCATCCAGACCGGCCTGGTGTCCGACGCGTGCGAAGCCGCTGACGCAGAAGCAGCTCAGCTACGTGACCACGTTGCAGCCCGAGTTCAACGACACCCTGCACGTGGCGGGCATCGTCTCGATGGCGCGCACGTCCGATCCGGCCAGCGCGTCGACGTCGTTTTTCATCTGCACGGCGCCGGCGCCCTCGCTCGACAACGCCTACACGGTGTTTGGCCGGGTCGTCAGCGGGATGGGAGTCGTCCAGACGATCGAGGCCAAGCGCGGTGAACGGCGAGACGCCGGTCGAGCGAGTGGACCTGATTCGCGTGAGACTGGAGAAGTAGGCCGGAACTTGAGCCGGCGCAGCGCCCGAACTGAAGTTCGGGCCGACGTACAGCCCAGAAGCAGCACACATGGCCGACGCACCCGCGAAGAAGAAACCCACGTTCGGCGTCGTCTGGCGCGAGGCCCGCGACCTCATCTGGGCGCGCCGCGCGCGGCTGGGCTGTCGGCATGGCCCTGATGGCGGTCAGCCGCCTGGCGGGCCTCGTCCTGCCCGCGACCTCCAAGGTGCTGATCGACGACGTCGTCGGCAAGTCGCGCGGCGACCTGCTGTGGCCGCTGGCGCTGGCGGCCGGCGCCGCGACGCTCGTGCAGGCCGTCACCGGGTTCGCCCTGTCGCAGGTGCTGGGCATCGCCGCGCAGAAGTCGATCACCGAGATGCGGCGTGCGGTGCAGCAGCACGTCACGCGGCTGCCCGTCGGCTACTTCGACTCGACCAAGACCGGCGTGCTCATCTCGCGCATCATGAACGACGCCGAGGGCATCCGGAACCTGGTCGGCAACGGGCTGGTGCAGCTGGTCGGCAGCATCGTCACCGCCTCGATCGCGCTGGGCGTGCTGTTCTGGCTCAACTGGCGGCTGACGACGGCCACGCTGGTGTTGCTGGCGGCGTTTGGCGGCGTCATGGCGCTGGCGTTCACGCGCCTGCGGCCGATCTTCCGCGAGCGCGGCAAGCATCAACGCCGAGGTCACCGGGCGGCTCACCGAGACGCTGGGCGGCATCCGCATCGTCAAGGCCTACACCGCCGAGCAGCGCGAGTCGCTGGTCTTCGCGAAGGGCATTCACCGCCTGTTCCGCAACGTCGCCAGCTCGATGATCGGCGTCTCGGCCGTCGTCGGCGGCCTCCACCGTCATCGTCGGCGTCATCGGCGTGCTCATGATCGTCGTCGGCGGCCGCGCGATCCTCGACGGGCAGATGACGCTCGGCGACTTCGTGATGTACATCTTCTTCACCGGCCTCGTGGCGGCGCCGGTCGTGTCGATTGCGTCGATCGGCACGCAGGTCAGCGAGGCCTTTGCCGGCCTGGATCGGATTCGCGAAGTTCGCGAGATGGCCACCGAGGGCCAGGAAGACGCCACACGCGAGCCGATCGGGACGGTCCGCGGGGAAGTGGAGTTCGACGCCGTGCGCTTCTCGTACGTCGAGGGCGTCGAGGTGCTCAAGGGCGTGTCGTTCCACGCGCCGGCGGGCACGACGACGGCGCTGGTCGGGTCGAGCGGGTCGGGCAAGAGCACGCTCATCAGCCTGGTGATGGCGTTCAATCGGCCGCAGGCCGGCGTGATTCGCGTGGACGGGCGCGACCTGTCGCGGCTCAAGCTGCGCGACTACCGCCGGCAGCTGGGCATCGTCCTGCAGGACAACTTCCTCTTCGACGGCACCGTGGCCGACAACATCGGCTTTTCGAAACCCGGGGCGACACGCGCCGAGATCGAAGCCGCCGGCGGCATCGCGCACTGCGAAGAGTTCGTCGGCGGGTTCGAGAAGGGGTACGACACCGTCGTCGGCGAGCGCGGCGTGAAGCTGTCGGGCGGCCAGCGCCAGCGCATCGCCATCGCGCGCGCGATCCTGGCCGACCCGCGGATCCTGATTCTCGACGAGGCGACGTCGAGCCTCGACAGCGAGAGCGAGGCGTTGATCCAGGACGGCCTGCGAGCGCTGCGGCGCGGCCGCACCACCTTCGTCATCGCGCACCGCCTGTCGACGATCCGGAGCGCCGACCAGATCCTGGTGCTGGAGCACGGCGAGATCGTCGAGCGCGGCACGCACAGCCAGCTGCTCGCGCTCGACGGACGCTACCGGCAGCTGTACGACAAGCAGTACAACTTCGAGCAGGACCGGTTCATCAATCCGGGCGAGGACTTCACGCCGGAGCCCGATGAAGGCACGTGCCGGCGCCAGCGCCCAGCCGCGGCGCTGTGACGGCGTCACGAAGCGTCGCGACGGCCGGCACGAGGATCGCGAAGGATACTGTTGGTGCCTCGTGCATCTTCGTGAACTTCGTGGTCGTCGCGACGCTCGTAGTTGTGACCGTACAGGTCCGCGTCTTCCCGTCCCGTGTCAGCAACGGCCCATACAGGTCGGGCCGGCGGTCCCTGAAAAATCCCATCCCTGCCCGGAACGCCCGCGCGTCGTCGAGATTGAGCGGCGCCACCAGGACAGTCTCCTCCGTCCGGCCCGCCTCGGCGAGGATCTCGCCCGCGTAGTCGCAGATGAAGCTGGTGCCGTAGAAGCTCTGCTCGGCCCCTTCCACCACTTCACGGCCCACGCGGTTGGCGGCGCCGAGATAGCACGCGTTGGCGACAGCGTGGCCAAGCATCACGCGGCGCCACATGCGGCTGGTGTCCATCGGTCCGGCCGCCTCCGGCTCGGTGCCGATCGCGGTTGGATACAGCAGCACCTCGGCGCCCTGCAGCGCCATCGCCCGCGCGGTTTCCGGGTACCACTGATCCCAGCAGATGGCGGCGCCAAGCGTCCCGGATCTGCGTGGCAAAGGCCTTGAAGCCGGTGTCGCCGGGGGTGAAGTCGTACTTCTCCATGTAGCCCGGGCCATCCGGGATGTGGGACTTGCGGTAGAGGCCAAGCTGCTCGCCGGTCGCGTCGATCATCACCAGGCTGTTGTAGTGCGCGTGCCCGGCCTTTTCGAAGAACGACAAGGGCAAGACCACGCCCAGTTCGCTGGCCAGCGCCTGGAAGCGGCCGATGAACGGGTGCCCGTCCACCGGATGCGCGCGCTCGAAGAACCGCTCGCGTTGCGCCTGCGGCCAGTAGTAGCCCTCGAACAGCTCCGGCAGCAACACCACCGTCGCGCCCCGCGACGCCGCCTCGCGCACCAACTCGATGGCCTTGGCGACGTTTTCCTCGAGCACGTCGCTCATCGCCATCTGCACCACGCCGAGCGCGACGCTCATTCGGGCCTCCACAGCCGTCCCGTCGGTTGCTGTTGCGTGACGCAGTGGAACGCGCCCCCGCCGGTGATCAAGCGCCCGCGCCATCAGCGGCACGATCGCGCGCCCGGGAAACAGGGGCCGCAGAATCTCCACCGCGCGTTCGTCGTGCTCGTCGCCGTAGACCGGCACCAGCACGGCGCCGTTGACGATGTAGAAGTTGGCGTAGGTCAGCGGCAGGCGCTCGCCCTCGAAGTGCGCGCTCCGGCACGGGAATCGGCAGTTCGACGATGTCGAACGGGCTGCCCATCGGCAGCGTGCGCGGTCCGCAGGCGGTCGAGGTTGGCCGACAACACCGCATGGTTCGGGTCGTCGCGGTCGTCACAGGTCGCGGTGACGATGGTGTCCGCCGAGGCAAACCGGGTGATGGTGTCGATGTGGCCGTCGGTGTGGTCGCCCTCGAGCCCTTCGTCGAGCCACACCACCTGCGTCGCGCCGATTGCCTCGCGCAGGTGCGCTTCCAGCTCGGCCTCGCCCAGCCCGGGATTGCGGTGCGCCGACAGCAGGCACTGGCGCGTGGTCAGCACCGTGCCGCGGCCATCGACCTCGATGGATCCGCCCTCCATCACGATACCGGGCTTGTACAACGGGACATCGCCGAGGATTCGCGCGACGTGCGTGGGGATCTGGTTGTCGAGATCGGCCGGGTACTTGTCGCCCCACCCGTTGAACTCCCAGTCGACCAGCGCCACCTCGTCGGCGCGCGTGACAAAGGTCGGCCCGCTGTCGCGCAGCCACAGATCCTGATGCGCGATGCGGTGAAACCGCACCGTGCCGCGGACGAGGCGGCGTCGAGCGTCCTGCTCGGACTCCTCGTCGGCCAGCGAGGAGTTCGACGGGTTCGCGGGTCGCGATGGCCTCGACAAACGCCGTGAACTCACGTCGCACCGGCTCGAGCATGCCGACCCATTGCTCGTCGTCGTGCGGCCAGGCCATCCAGGTGGCGACATGCGGGTGCCACTCTGCCGGCATGGCGAAGCCGCGCTGGAAAGGCGAGGGGGTCACGCGCCGGGTGCGAGTCGATGGACGGCCACGACGGACCCCATCGTGTAGTCGAGTCGAAGCCGGTCGCCTGGTTCGAGCTTGTGGTTCACCGTCTCGGGACCCACGCGGGCCACCGACACATGGTCCGGATCGTCGGGATCGGTGAAGTACACGTCCCACGAAATCTGACCGTGCACGCTGATGGGCTGCACCTTGCGCAGAATGACTTCGCGCGAGCCTCGTAGCATGACCGCAAATTGTATCGCATTGGCCGAATTGCGGATTGCAGATCGTGCGAATTACGCGGATGCGGTCACGGAATTTCGTCTTGCTCTCGAACGGCAACCGCGGAATTCCCGAGCGGCGCGGGGCCGGTGGCTCGTCGTCGAGCCCCGACAGGTTGTGGACGCCGACACCCAGCAACCGGACAGGGCGCGTGCCGGCCTCGGTGCGGTCGAGCAGCGCCACCGCGCGCGCGGCGACGATCGCAGGCTCGTCGGTTGGCGGCATCACCGTGACCGAACGCGTGATGGTGGTGAAGTCCTCGTAGCGGACTTTCAGGGTCACCGTGCGCGCACGCTTCTGCTTGCGGACGAGCCAGGCTGCGACATCGCGTGCCATCTCGTCGACGGCCGACCGGATCTCGTCGACGTCCGTGAGGTCGTGGTTGAACGTGTTCTCGCTGCTCGCCGACTTGGCTTCGCGGTTGGGCTCGACGGGACGCTCGTCTTCGCCGCGCGCCAGCTGATGCAGCCACGGCGCGAGGCTGCCGACGATCGCGCGCAGATCGTCGACCGGCAATCGCCCGCACGTCCACCAGCTTCTCGATGCCGTGCGCGCGCAGCCGCGCGGCGGTCACCGGGCCGACGCCCCACAGCGCGTCGATCGGAAGGCCCTGGAGAAAGCGCTCGACGCGTTCGGGCGCGATGACCGTCAGCCCGTCAGGCTTCTGCCAGCCGGAGGCAATCTTGGCGAGGAACTTGTTGGGCGCCACGCCCGCCGAGGCCGTAAGGCCCGTCTCCTCGCGGATGCGGGCTTTCAACCGCTCGGCCACCGTGCGCCCCAGCGGCAGCGCCCCAGGCGTTGTCGGTGACGTCCAGATACGCCTCGTCGAGCGAGAGCGGCTCGACCAGCGGCGTCACCTCGCGATAGATCGCGAAGACCTGCAACGACACCGCGCGGTATTTCCTGAACTCGGGCGAGACGATGACCAGGTGCGGGCACAGGCGGACGGCATGCGCCATCGGCATGGCCGACCGGACGCCGAACTTGCGGGCTTCGTAGCTGGCCGCCGCGACGACGCCCCGGCTGGCCGCCGGGCCGCCCACCACCACCGGCCGTCCCCGCAGCGACGGGTCGTCGCGCTGCTCCACGGATGCATAGAACGCATCCATGTCGACGTGGAGAATCCTGCGCATTGCAGATTGCAGATTGCAGATTGCAGATTACGAAATTGCGCCGATGCCGCCATCTCGTGAATTTCGTCAATCTGCAATCTGCAATCTGCAATCTGCAATTACCCGTACGCCTCCGTCTTATACCGTTCCTTCGGGACCCCGATTTCCTTGACCGCCGCCGAGACCGTCTCCATGAACCGCGGCGTCGGCTCGACGCCCTTCTCGCGGGCGGCGGCGCGATCGTGCGAAGACAGCGCCGGGCCGCACGCGTAGATCAGCACGGCGGTGGGGTCGGGGATCAGCTCGTGCAGCAGGTCCGCGCTCACGCGGCCGCGCCGGGTGCCTGGCGGCGCGCCTTCGGGCACGTCCTGGCGCGTGAGGCAGTGGACCAGCCGCACCTTGTCGGCATGCTCCGCGCAGAAGGCATTGAGCGCATCGCGGAAGATGATGTCGTCCCACGTCTTGTTCGAGTAGATGAACGTGTGCTTCAACTGCGGGATGAACTTCACCGCGTGCTTGAGCATCGACCAGTTCGGCACGCTGCCGGACCCGGCGGTGATGTGCACCAGGTGGTCGGTCTTCTCGAGCACGTTGTCGGGCAAGTGATACGGCCCGGTGAAGCCGCTGATCAGCATCCGCGAGCCCTTCTCGACGTGGTGCACCAGCACCGGCGAGAGCAGCGGCGGGTACTTCGTTGAGCCGGACTCGTAGGTCTCTTCCTTGATCGTGATCGCCAGGGGCTCGTGCGGCGCCGAGGCCATCGAGTACGCGCGCGGAGGCTCCTTGTGCTTCTTCAGGTCCTCGAGAAACTTCGTCATCCCCGCCGTCACCTTGAACTGATGCGGGTCGATGGTGCAGAACTGCCCGGCCTTGTACTCGAACGGCTCGGGCCCTTCGTAGACCAGCGTCACGGTATCCGGCGTCTCGACGATGATGTCGGCGACGAGCACGTCGAACTGCCGGATGCGACGTCCCGTCGGAGTGCCCGCGACTTCGGTGCTCATGCGGCAGAGTCTACTACGAGGCGGCGGCAAGGCAGGCCGGAGGCACGGGGTATACTCAGACGGCTCACGCTTCAGTCGCCGAAATCGGCGTAATTTTCAATCTGCAATCTGCAATCTGCAATCGCCAATTCTGTATGCAGTTCATCTACACCATGAAGGGGCTGGGCAAGATTCACCAGCCCGACACGCAAGTCCTTCGCGACATCTGGTTGTCGTTCTATCCCGGCGCCAAGATCGGCGTGCTCGGCATGAACGGCGCGGGCAAGAGCTCGCTGCTGAAGATCATGGCGGGCGAGGATCCCCACTTCACGGGCGAGGCGTTCCCCTCGCCGGGCATCAAGGTCGGGCTTCCTGCACCAGGAGCCGAAGCTCGACGCGGCCAAGACCGTCCAGGGCAACGTCGAGGAGGGCGTGCAGGCGATTCGCGACCTGCTGAACCGCTACGACGAGCTGAACCTGAAGCTGTGCGAGGACCTGCCGCCCGACGAGATGGAGAAGGTCCTCGAAGAGCAGGGCAAGGTGCAGGACCGCATCGACCAGACCAACGCCTGGGAGCTCGACAGCCAGCTCGAACAGGCGATGGACGCGCTGCGCCTGCCGCCAGCCGACGCGGCCGTGGCCAGGCTG
Organism: Vicinamibacteria bacterium; assembly: GCA_963818215.1. Taxonomy (GTDB): domain Bacteria; phylum Acidobacteriota; class Vicinamibacteria; order Vicinamibacterales; family JAENWD01; genus JAENWD01. Next base: position 141,365 of record CAWFRL010000025.1, read on the forward strand.
TCCGGCGGCGAGCGGCGCCGCGTGGCGCTGTGCCGGCTGCTGCTGAGCGCGCCGGACCTGCTGCTGCTCGACGAGCCGACCAACCACCTGGACGCCGAGTCGGTGGCGTGGCTGGAGCACCACCTGGCGGCCTACCCGGGCACGGTCGTCGCGGTCACCCACGATCGCTACTTCCTCGACAACGTCGCCGGCTGGATCCTCGAGCTCGATCGCGGCCACGGCATCCCGTGGGAGGGCAACTACTCCTCGTGGCTCGAGCAGAAGCAGAACCGGCTGGCGCAGGAAGAGAAGGCCGAGAGCAAGCGCCAGCGCACGCTGCAGCGCGAACTGGACTGGATTCGGATGTCGCCTCGCGCGCGGCAGGCCAAGGGCAAGGCGCGTCTCAACGCGTACGAGGAGCTGCTCAACCAGGATCAGGCGCAGAAGATCGACACGGTCGAGATCTTCATCCCGCCCGGCCCGCGCCTCGGCGATGTGGTGGTCGAAGCGCGCAACCTGCGGAAGGCCTACGGCGACGTGCTGCTGATGGACGACATCAACTTCACGCTGCCGCGCGGCGGCATCGTCGGCGTGATCGGCCCCAACGGCGCCGGCAAGACCACGCTGTTCCGCATGATCACCGGACAGGAACAGCCCGATGCCGGCTCGCTCGCGTCTGGGCGAGACCGTGCAGGTGGGCTACGTCGACCAGTCGCGCGACGCGCTCAACGCGGACAAGACGCGTCTGGGAAGAGATCACCGGCGGGCTCGACGAAGTCGAGATGGGCAAGCGCACGGTGCCCGGGCGCGCGTACTGCTCGTGGTTCAACTTCAAGGGCGCCAGCCAGCAGCGGAAGGTCGGGTCGCTGTCGGGCGGCGAGCGCAATCGCCTGCACCTGGCCAAGCTGCTCAAGACCGGCTGCAACCTGCTGCTGCTGGACGAGCCGACCAACGACCTCGACGTCGACACGCTGCGGGCGCTCGAGGACGCGCTGCTCAACTTCGCCGGCTGCGCCGTCGTCATCAGCCACGACCGGTGGTTCCTCGACCGCATCGCGACGCACATGCTGGCCTTTGAAGGCGACAGCCAGGTGGTGTGGTTCGAGGGGAACTACCAGGACTACGAGGCGGATCGGAAGCGGCGGCTGGGTGCGGAGGCCGACACGGCCGCACCGGATCAAGTACCGGAAGTTGACGCGGTAGACGCTCACGATGCCACGACGATCACGAAGCGCGATGTCGCGAAGGCGCGAAGGGCGCGATTGCGGCATGACTGGACGACCAGGTCCATGCATCGTGCCTTCGCGCCATCGTGCCTTCGTGGTTGTGGGCTCGTGGCCGTCGCTGCTCGATGCCGCGTGCGGCCGACGCGCAGACTCCGCACCCTTCGCCTCGACTACTACCACACCGGCACCGCGACCACCGAGGTGTTCTCGCTCGACCGGCTCGTCGTCGAGCCGACGCCGTGGCCGGGGAATCCCGCGCGGGCCGTCGACGACACGAATCTGGGCAAGTACCTGTTCGAGGTGATCGACCGCGCGTCGAACCGCGTCGTCTACTCGCGCGGCTTCGCCTCGATCTTCGGCGAGTGGGAAGTGACCGGCGAGGCGAAGACCGCCACGCGCACGTTCCACGAGTCGCTGCGGTTTCCGCTGCCCGCGGCGCCCGTGCAGGTCGTGCTGAAGAAACGCGACAGCGCGAATGCGTTCCGCGAGGCGTGGTCGACGGTGGTCGACCCGGCCGACATCTTCATCGACCGATCCGCGACGCCGCCGCCTGGTCCCGGTGATCGAGCTCCTGAAGAACGGCGACCCGGCCAGCAAAGTCGACCTGCTCATCCTCGGTGACGGCTACACGGCCGCCGAGCGCGGGAAGTTCGAGAAGGACGCACGGCGGCTGGTCGACATCCTGTTCGCGTTCGAGCCATTCAAGTCGCGCAAGGCCGACTTCAACGTCTGGGGCCTGTGCCCGGCGTCGGCCGAGTCCGGGATCGCGCGGCCCTCGACCGGCCGCTACCGGCGCTCGCCGGTCGGCGCGACCTACGACGCGTTCGGATCGGAACGCTACGTGCTGACGTTCGACAACCGCGCCTTTCGCGACATCGCCAGCCACGCGCCGTACGACGTCGTCGAGATTCTGGCCAACGGACAGACGTACGGCGGCGGAGGCATCTTCAACCTCTACGCCACGGTCGCCTCCGACAGCGCGTGGGCGCCGTACGTCTTCGTCCACGAGTTCGGCCATCACTTCGCCGGGCTTGCCGACGAGTACTACACGTCCGACGTGGCGTACCTGCCAGCCGCCGATCGCGTCGAGCCGTGGGAGATGAACGTCACCGCGCTGCACGATGCCGCGTCGCTGAAATGGCGCGATCTCGTGACACCGGGCACGCCGCTGCCGACACCGTGGGACAAGGCGGCCTTCGAGACGTATTCGCGCGACATCCAGGTCAAGCGCCGCGCGATTCGAGCCGCCAACCGGCCGGAATCGGAGATGGACGCGCTCTTCCGGACCGAGCAGGCCGAGGAGACGCAGGCTGCTCGGCAGCTGGCGCGCACGCACACGCCGTCGGCGCCTTCGAGGGCGCCATGTACGAAGCACGCGGCTACTACCGGCCCCAGGCCGACTGCGTGATGTTCACGCGCAACGAGGTGCCGTTTTGCGCGGTGTGCCGGAGGGCGTTGGATAAGGTGATCGACCTTTACAGCGAGATGATCACAACCACGAAGTCACGAAGGGGCGCGAAGACGCGAAGATCACCGGTGACTGATCGTGGCCTTCGCGTGCCTTCGTGATCATCGTGATTGTGAGGAGCGAGAATCGTGCCCCGACAGTATTGGCTCATGAAGTGCGAACCCGAGGCCTACACCATCCAGGACCTCGCCCGTGACGGCGTGTGCAGCTGGGAGGGCGTGCGCAACTACCAGGCCCGCAACTTCATGCGCGACCAGATGCAGGTCGGCGACGGCGTGCTGTTCTACGCGAGCAGCGCCGACCCCTCGGGCGTGACCGGCCTGGCCGAGGTCGCACGCGCCGGCTATCCCGATCACACCGCGTGGAAGAAGGGGCACGAGTACTTCGACGCAGGCCAGCACCAAGGAGAAGCCGATCTGGTTCATGGTGGACATCTCGTTCGTCGAGGCGTTTCCCGCGGTCGTGCCGCTCGACGTGCTGAAGACCACCAAGGGCCTCGAGGACATGATGGTCACCAGGAAGGGCGCGCGCCTCTCGGTGCAGCCGGTCAAGAAGGCCGAGTTCGACATCGTCGCCAAGCTCGGACGCCGCAAGTCAGATGTCATTTCCGGACCTGCGGGCGTTTCTCGATCAGCTGAAACGCGACGGCGACCTGGTGGCCGTCGACGCCGAGGTCGACGCCAATCAGGAGGCCGCCGAGATCCACCGGCGCGTGATCGCGGCTGGCGGCCCGGCGCTGCTCTTCACCAACGTGCGCGGCAAGGCGTTCCCGCTGGTCACGAACCTGTTCGGCACGCCACGCCGCGCTGAACTGGCATTCGGAACCCGGCCGCTGCGCCTGATCAAGCGGATCGTCGAGCTCGCCGAGACGCTGATGCCGCCGACGCCCGCCAAGCTGTGGGGCGCGCGCGACGTGGGGCGCGAAGCGCTGCGCATCGGGCTCAGGCGCGGCGTGCGCGGCCCGGTGCTCGACGTCGTCGAGCCGCCGGCGCTCGACCGGCTGCCCGCGCTCACGTGCTGGCCCGACGACGGCGGGCCGTTTGTGACCTTGCCGCTGGTCTACACCGAGCATCCCGACGGCAAGGGCCACAACCTCGGCATGTACCGGATGCAGATCTACGACGGCCAGACAACCGGCATGCACTGGCAGATTGGCAAGGGCGGCGGCTTTCACTACCAGCTCGCGGAATCTCGTGGCAAGGCCTGCCGGTGTCGGTGTTCGTGGGTGGACCGCCGGCGCTGATCCTGTCGGCCATCGCGCCGCTGCCCGAGAACGTCCCCGAGCTCATGCTGGCGTCGCTCATCGCGGGCGAGCGACTGCCGCTGTCGACCGCCCCCGGCAGCCACGCCCATCCGCTGGTCGCCAACGCCGAGTTCGCGTTGATGGGCGAGGTGGCGCCGGCGAGCGGCGGCCCGAAGGCCCGTTCGGCGACCACTACGGCTACTACTCCCTGCGGCACGACTACCCGGTGTTCCGCGTGCGCCAGGTCGCGCGCAGCGCAAAGACGCCATCTACCCGGCCACCGTGGTCGGCAAGCCGCGGCAGGAGGACTTCTTCATCGGCGATCTGCTGCAGGAGCTGCTGTCGCCGCTGTTCCCGCTGGTCATGCCAGGCGTTCGCGATCTGTGGTCCTACGGAGAAACCGGCTATCACTCGCTGGCCGGCGCCATCGTCCGCGATCGGTACGCGCGCGAGGCCATGGCCAGCGCGTTCCGGATCCTCGGCGAGGGGCAGCTGTCGCTCACGAAATTCCTGATCGCGACCGACCAGCCCGTGGACTTGAAGGACTTCCGCGCCACTCTCGAGCACCTGCTCGCGCGCACGCATCCTGAAACCGATCTGTACGTGTTCTCGAACCTGTCGATGGACACGCTCGACTACACCGGGCCGGAGGTCAACAAGGGATCGAAGGGCGTGTGGCTGGGCCTGGGCGATCCGATTCGCGAGCTGCCAGGCGAGTTCCGTCCGGCCACGCCGCCGCCTTCGGATGCCACCGACGTGCGGGTGTTCTGTCGCGGCTGTCTGGTCGTCGGCGGCCGTCGCTATGCCGAGGACCCGGATGCCGCGTCACGCCTGGCACGCCATCCCGCATTTGCCGGCTGGCCGTTGCTGGTCCTGACCGACGAGCCGGCGCGCGCTGCCAGGAGCGCCGTGAATTTCCTGTGGACGACGTTCACGCGCTTCGAGCCGGCGCGCGACATCCACGCAGCGGCGATCGGGCTGGTCCGACACCACGTGACCTACACGCCGCCGGTCGCGATCGACGCGCGGCTGAAGCCCGGCTTCCCCGACGAGCTGTTCTGTGCGCCGGACGTGGCGGCCACGGTCACGCGCCGGTGGAAGGAGTACTTCCCGCTCGGGCGTGGAGATGGGCGACTCGGACAGAGCTCACCTGGACTAGCCGATGCTGAAAGCGCATCAACCCCAGTAACTCCCAACTCCAAGCCCGGCTTCTTGGGAGTTGAATCTGGAGTGGAATGACGATCACGTCCCTTACGCCACGTCGTCGAACGTGTGCACCACCTGGACCATGGCCGCGGTGGCGGCGCATTGCCGGGGCGGACTGAGAGGCGGGTTTGCATGCCCGCCGCGCGCGCCGCGTCGAGCTCCCGCACCACGTCGGAGATGAACAGCACGGCCTCTGGCGGCATTGTCATCGCCGCGGCGATGCGGTGATAGCTCTCCGCGTCCGTCTTCCCGCCAATCGTCGTATCGAAGTGCCACCGCAGATATCCCGTCAAATCGCCAGCCGACGAGTGCCGGAAGAGCAGTTGCTGGGCCAGGACGCTGCCAGAGGAGAAGATCCCGATCTCCAGGCCTCGCGCGCGCCAGCGTTCGAGTGCCCGCGGCACATCGGCGAAGACCTCGCCCGTCAGTTCGCCGCGGCGGTAGCCTTCTTCCCAGACCCTGCCTTGCAGGTCTTTCAACCCGGTCGACTTGCGGTCGCGCTCCATCAACCATTCGAGATAGGCGACGACCGAGGCCAGGTGCGCGGCCACGGGCGTATCGACCCACGGAGGCACGGGCTGCGCCAGCCTCGCGATCGCTGGCGTGCTCGTCGCGCAGTTGCTGCCAGCAGCCGCGCGTACTCGGGCGCGGTCGCATGCTGCTCGACGTGGCGTCGGAGGTGTGTGCGTGCGTACGGGAAGAGCCTCTCGACGACAAACGCCAGCGGCGTCGTCGTGCCCTCGACGTCCAGCAGAATGGCCCGCACGTCGGCGGCCACGGGCCTGGCGCTCACGCGCGCGCGGATGGCGCGGGCGTCAGGTACGAAGGCCCGAAGCACACGCGGCTGGAATCCCTGGTCGATGCCGGTATCCGTGTAGTGGGGCGTCCAGCCCGACGGATCCTGGAACAGCCGAATCGCGCGAATCCGTCGATCGGCGCAGAGGTCGAACCAGTGGTGCGTGCCGCGCGGAACGCGGATGAGATCGCCGGCCTCGACCTCGATCGCAAAGACCGGCCCGTCGCGCGGATGCACGTGAAACAGGCCGCGCCCCTCGATGATGAACCGCACCTCGTCTTCGTCGTGCCAGTGCTCGCGCGTGAACCTGGCGAGCATCGTCTCGAGATTGGGTGTGTCGGGCCGCACGTCGATCACGTCGGCCGTCTGATAGCCGCCGCGTGCCTTGAGCGCCTCGACCTTCTGTGCGTAGGCCGCCAGGACCGCATCGGCAGTGGCATCGGAGTCGACCGGCTGGTCGGGCGTCCACTGTTCGTAGTCGATGCCGTGTGTCGCAAGGAAGGCCGTGACCGCCGCGGCGTCGGTGAGGACGGTGTTTTCGGCCGGGATTCGGATGAGTGCCATGGTGTGCTCCCTCAGCTGAGCCTGGCTCCGTGCGCCGACGGCTTCGAGCAGGAACTCGACGATCTCGACGTGGCGCACGGCCTGTGCCAGCGAATCGCCCCAAGTGTACATCCCATGGCGCCGAAGGAGGAACGCGTGGCAGGCCGGATTCCGGCTGAGCATGTCCTGGAGCCGGCCGGCAAGCCGCGTCATGTCCTGATCGTTCTCGAGGACGGGGATCCACTCTCGATGCTCGTGCGTCGTCACGCCTTCGAGCCCCTTCAGCATCTCGTAGCCTTCGATGGCGAGGCCGCCGCGTGCCGCGTGACGATCGGAGAGCAGCGTGCTCCAGATCGAATGCGTGTGGAGCACGGCACCCGCTCCGCGTGCGCGGACGACTTCGACATGAAGCCGCGCCTCGGCCGACGGCGCGCCGATGCCGTGGGTCACCGCGCCCGTGGCGTCGATTTCGAGGATCTGGTCGGCCGACAGCTCGCCCTTCGACGTGCCGCTTGGCGTGATGGCCAGCCGCAGCGGCTCGCGCTCGACGACGCCGCTCAGGTTGCCGCTGGTGCCGAGCAGCCAGCCGCGTTGGTCGAAGCGACGGCCAATCTCGGCGAGGCGTTGCGCGACGTCCGGGCGCGTGATTGCCATGACAGGCCATATTGCCATGTCTGACGCGTCGCACTGGGCTGCGATCGCGGTTTCGCGCTTCGCGACTTGAGATAGTGTGAGGGCCGTGCGCGCATGGAGTCACGTGGGTCCTCGAGGCGCTTGGTGGCCGGGTTGCTGCTCGGCTGCGGCGCCCGTGTCGCCATGCGGGTGTTGTCGTGGCTCGCCAGGCACTCGCGCGGAGTTTTCGACCGAGGGCTCAGTCGAGATTGTCGTGTTCGGAACGCTGCTCGGCGCTCCGTTCGCCCTTGCCGTGTTTCTGCTCCGCCGCTGGCGAGGTTGGACGCATCCGTGGGTCGGCCTGTGGGCCAGCCTCGGCGTCTTCGGGGCCTTGGCGGCCCGGCCGTCTCCGTCGGCCCAATCCGCACTGGCGGCAAGCCCGCTGCCGGGCGCTGGCCATCGTTCTGGTGTTTGGTGCTGCTCTTCGCCCTGTTCGGCCTCTGGATTGATGCCCGGTGGCGTGTCCGCCGCCGTCCCCGGTGCCGACGCACGCCGGCCTTCCAGAAGCCAGAAGCCGGAGCCCGTCAGCCGACCTGAGCCAGCGTCCGAAGCCTGTGCTAGTTCAGCGCGATGCGGCGTGGCGAGGGTGAACGGCGCGATCACCGCGTCGAACTCCTCGCCGGTCGCCGTGACCATCTGATAGCTGCCGTGCATGGACCCGACCGAGGTCTTGAGCGGGCAGAAGCTCGTGTACTCGAAGGCGTCGCCCGGGCCCAGAACCGGCTGCTCGCCGACCACGCCGGGGCCCTTCACCCGTTCCACGTGGCCGTCGGCGTCGTTGATGATCCACTCGCGGCTCACCAGCTGCGCGGTTTCCTCGCCCTGGTTGCTCACGCGGATGTGATAGGCAAACAGGTACTGCTGGTCGCGCGGCGCGCTGCGCTCCGGAAGATACTGGCTGCGCACTTGAACCCGGATGCCTCTGGTCGTCGTATCACTCATCTGTAGATCGATTATGCCACGCGCGTGGCTGGCGCTTCTTGTTATGCTCTTTCTCCGAGGGTACAGGTGGACGTCGAACAGCTGATCGAATCGGTCATCCAGGGCGCGCTCGGCGGAAAACGCAAGCGGAGCAGCGGCGTGACGCGGTTTCTCACCGGCGGCAAGTCGTCGTTTCTCAACGCGAGCACGCTGCTGGCGCTTGGCGGCCTGGCCTGGGGCGTCTACGAGACGATGACCCAGTCGGCAGGCACGCCGTCGGCGCCGCCCGGCTCGACCCCGGTCGCCGCCGCGCCCCGTGGCGAGCGGCCCGGTCGTGCCGCCGCCGCTGCCAGCGGCTGGCGCTGCCGTGGTGCCTCCGCCTCTGCCCGGAGCGGCCGCGCCGCCGGCGGTCAACCCCGAGGTCCTGCGCGTCCTTCGGCTGACGCTGTCGGCGGCCAGTGCCGACGGCGTGCTCAGCGCGAACGAGCGGGACGCGATCCTGGCGCAGGCGCGCCGCGTGGGCGCCGAGGCGATCGTGACGCCCGAACTGGATGCGCCGCGCCTGCTCGGTGAAATTGCCGCCGGCGTCACCGACCCTCGCGTGCGCGAGGACCTCTACACGCTCGCCTTCTCGATCGTCCGTGCCGACGAGCAGGTCCTCGACGGCGAGCGGCGTTATCTGGAGGAGCTGGCGCGGCACCTGGGGCTCGATGCCGCCGTCCGTCACGCGGCCTCGAACAGCAGGCGGCCGCACGCATCGCCGCCGCGTCCGGCGAATAGTCGCAATCACAGAGGCACGGAGACACAGAGACGCACGGAGCCCGTCTCGTTCGGGTTCGCCGAGAAAAGGCCTGTGCGTCTCCGTGTCTTTGTGTCTCTGTGATTGACGGGCAATCAGACGGCCGCCAGAAGGAGTACGAGATGTCCGCGCAGCAGTGGTACATGGCCATCGGGGGCAATCAGCTCGGCCCCGTGAGCGAACAGGAAGTCATCTCCAGCATCGAGAACGGCACGGCCGACGGCAACACGCTGGTGTTCACCGCCGGCATGACCAACTGGACGCCGATCGCCGCGGTGCCGTCGCTTGCGGCGTACCTCAAAGGCGGCGCCGCGCCGCCGCCACCGCCGATGCCGGGCAAGGCGCGGCAGGCGCACGAGATCGACTTCCGCATCTTCGGCGAGGACATGCAGTTTGTCGAAGTCGAGCTCGACCCGGGCGAAAGCGCGGTGGCTGAAGCCGGCTCGATGATGTACATGACCGACGGCATCCAGATGGAGACCGTGTTCGGCGACGGCAGCCAGCAGTCCAAGAGCAGCGGGATCATGGGCGCGCTGATGGGCGCGGGCAAGCGCCTGCTGACAGGGGAAAGCCTGTTCATGACCGTCTTCACCAACGGCGGCGCGGGCAAGCAGCGCGTGGCCTTTGCGGCGCCGTACGCCGGGCGCATCCTCGCGCTCGATCTGGCCGGGCTCGGCGGCCACCTGATCTGCCAGAAGGACTCGTTTCTCTGCGCGGCGCGGGGCGTGTCGATCGGCATCGCGTTCCAGCGCAAGATCGGCGCGGGCCTGTTCGGCGGCGAGGGCTTCATCATGCAGAAGCTCGAAGGCGACGGGCTGTGCTTCGCGCACGCCGGCGGCATGGTGCACCCGCTCGAATTGCGCCCGGGCGAGACGCTGCGGGTGGATACCGGCTGTCTGGTCGCGCTCCAGCCGACGGTGCAGTACGACATCGAGTTTGTCGGCAAGGTGAAGACGGCGTTCTTCGGCGGCGAGGGCCTCTTCTTCGCGACGCTGCGCGGTCCGGGCAAGGTGTGGCTGCAGTCGCTGCCCCTGAGCCGCCTGGCCGATCGCATCTACAAGGCGGCGCCGGCGGCCGGCGGCAAGCGGGTCGGCGAAGGCTCGGTCCTCGGCGGGCTGGGCGGCCTGCTCGACGGGGACAACTGACGTCGCTCGATGACGGCCGTGAACCACAGAGACACGGAGGCACGGAGGACGCACAGAGTCTGTATTCTTGGGCGAATTGACGGACCTTCTAGAATGCTCCGTGCGTTCTCTGTGTCTCTGTGCCTCTGTGGTTAACGGTCGTCATCTATGGAATGGTTAACTTCCCCTGAAGCGTGGATCGCGCTGGTCACCCTCACGTTCCTCGAGATCGTGCTGGGTGTCGACAACGTGATCTTCATCTCGATCCTGGCCGGCAAGCTCCCGGCCGCCCAGCAGAAGAAGGCGCGGCAGCTCGGCCTGGGGCTGGCGATGTTCATGCGCATCGGCCTGCTGGCCTCGCTTGCCTGGATCGCCAAGCTGACGACGCCGCTCTTCAGCATCATCGGCCACGACGTGTCGGGCCGCGATCTGATCCTGCTGCTCGGCGGGCTGTTCCTGCTGGCCAAGTCGACCTTCGAGATTCACGACAACCTCGAAGGCGAGCACGGCCACGCCTCGGCGAGGGTCGCGCCGACCTTCGCGTCGGTCATCATCCAGATCCTGCTGCTCGACATCGTGTTCTCGCTCGACTCGGTGATCACGGCCGTGGGCATGGCCGACGATCTTGGCGTGATGGTCGCGGCCGTCGTCATTGCCGTCGGCGTGATGATGGTGGCCGCCGGCGCGATCAGCGACTTCGTCGAGAAGCACCCGACGGTGAAGATGCTGGCGCTGAGCTTCCTGCTGCTCATCGGCCTGTCGCTGATTGCCGAAGGCTTCCACCAGCACATCCCGAAGGGCTACATCTACTTTGCGATGGGCTTCTCGGTGTTCGTCGAGATGATCAACCTGCGCATCCGCGCGATGCGGCATGCGACGGCCGAGGCGCCGGTTGAGTTGCGGAAGCGCTACGACAATTGAGCGAGTGTCCATGCTCTCCGAGACCGTCCACCTCGACGGGCACATCATCGACTCGGGCACCTTGTCGAAGGTGCTCGATCTGATCCTGCTGCACGGCGGGGACTACGAGATCACGACGTTCCAGATCGGCACGACGCGCGAGGCCGCCAGCCACGCCGAGATCGTCGTGCGGGCCGATACCGAGGACGTGCTGCACCTGATTCTCCAGGAGGTCGGCCAGCACGGCGCCAACCCGGTCGCGCACGACGCCGAATGGGAGGCCGCGCCCGCCGACGGCGTCTTCCCGCCGGACTTCTATTCGACGACGAACCTCGAAAGCTACGTGCGTCAGAAAGGGCAGTGGCTGCCCATCGAGCAGATCGAGATGGACTGCGGCGTGACCCTGGTGGAACGCGCCGATGGCCCGCACGCGCTGACGGTGCCGGTCCACCGCATCCGCAAGGGCGACCGCGTGCTCGTCCACGAAGCCGCGGTGAAAGTCGTCGTCGCGCCGCGCAAGGACCCCGTCTCGGTCTTCGGCTTCATGTCGAGCGAGGTCTCGGCGGAGCGGCCCAAGGAGCTCACGCGTGGCCGCCGTGGCCGAGGGCATGATCGAGAACCGCCGCTCGGGCAAGAAGGTGCTGTTCGTCGGGCGGTCCCGCCATCATTCATACCGGCGCGGGCAAGTATCTCGAGGCGCTCATCGCCGGCGGGTGGATCGACGTGCTCTTTGCCGGCAACGCCCTGGCCACGCACGACATCGAAGCGGCGCTGCTGGGGACCTCGCTCGGCATCAAGCTGTCGACGGGCGTGCCGACGGCCAGCGGGCACAACCACCACCTGCGCGCCATCAACTCGATCCGGGCCGTCGGGCAGCATCCGGGCGGCCGTGGATCAGGGCGTGTTGAAGAGCGGCGTGATGCACGCCTGCGTCACGCACGGCGTGGACTTCGTGCTGGCCGGCAGCATCCGCGACGATGGGCCGCTGCCCGATGTGATCACGAACACCGTGACCGCGCAGGACGAGATGCGGGCGCGAGTGCCCGGCGTCGGGCTGGCCATCATGGTTGCGACCACGCTGCACTCGGTGGCAACGGGGAACCTGCTGCCGGCAACCGTGCGCATCATCTGCGTGGACAACAACACCGACACGATCACCAAGCTCATGGACCGCGGCACGCGGCAGGCGTTTGGTCTGGTGACGGACTGCCAGTTCTTCCTGAAGGAACTGGCAGCCCGGCTGGACGGCCGCTCGCCAACCGACCACTGACCCAACCTCACGAACCCGACCAACCTGACCCAACCAACCTGGCCCAACCCGACCCAACCTCGGATTACTATTCACCAATGGCGCAGGTCACCCGCTCCAGAAAAGTCCATCCGGTCATCGTGGTCGGCAGCGGCGCGTCCGGCGGCATGGCCGCCTGGAACCTGACGCGCAAGGGCATCAACGTCCTGCTGCTCGACGCGGGCACGAAGTTCGAGCGCAGCCAGTTCTGGACGCACGTTCGGCCGTGGGAAGCGCGCGCGCGGCGCGCGCGCGGCGAGAAGCCGCCGGAGTTCTTCCTCGACACGAAGGAACAGCCCTACCTCACGCCGGAGGGCAAGCCCTTCCAGCTCATTCGCGTGTGGGGGCACGGCGGCAAGACCAACGTCTGGGGCCGCGTCAGCCTGCGGTACGCGGACCTCGACTTCAAGGGGCCGGCCCAGGACGGCTGGGAGATCCCCTGGCCCATCGAATACAAGGACGTCGCGCCGTACTACGACCAGGTCGACCAGTTGATCGGCGTCTGCGGCGGCGACGACGACTCGGACTCGCTGCCGGGCAGCAAGTTCCACATGCCGCCGCCGGCGCCCCGGTGCGGCGAGGTGTTGCTGAGCAAGGGCTTCGCCAAGACCAACATCCCGATCGTCGCCGGGCGCCGCGCCAACCGCACGAAGCCGCTTCGCGGGTATCCCGCGTGTCACTACTGCGGCAACTGCGGCGCGGGGTGCGACACCGGCTCGTTCTTCTGTTCGGCCGACCACCTGCTGCCCGATGCCATCAAGACCGGCAAGCTGGAGCTGCGCAGCAACGCGGTCGTCGCGCGCGTGCTCGTGGACGACAAGGGCCTGGCCAACGGCGTGCAGTACTTCGACCGCGTGACCGGCAAGGAAGAACGCGTCTACGCCAAGGTCGTGGTGATGGGCGCCTCGGCGGTGGACACGACGCGCATCCTGCTGAACTCGAAGTCCACCGCGCATCCCAACGGCATCGGCAACGGATCCGACGTCATCGGGCGCTATCTGTGCGAGCAGCTGCGCGTGCACGTCGCCGGGCTTCCTGCCGCAGCTCTACGGCAACGGCGTCCAGAACGACCTCGGGATCGGCGGCGAGCACATCTACATGCCGCGGTTCAACCACCGGCTGAAGAACCTGAACTACCTGCGCGGATTCCAGATGCAGTTCTGGAACACCGGCTGCCAGCCGTACAACCTGCCGCACGTCGCCAATCTCAGCGACGGCTTCGGCGCGGGCATGAAGGCCGACATCAAGCGGAAGTACCCGGCCTGGGTGGAGCTGCACCCGTTTGGCGAGACGCTGCCGTACAAGAACAACCGCATCACGGTGGACGAGAGCCAGCCCGATCGGTACGGCGTGCCGAAGCTGAAGATCGAGTACGAGATCGGCGACAACGAGCGGAAGATGGCCGACCACATCTTCGACGTGCTCGAGGAAGTGGGAAAGAACGCGGGCATCGAGTGGGTCCACTTCAAGCGCGGCGAGCTCGACAGCAACGGCTCGGCCATCCACGAGCACGGCTGCTGCCGCATGGGCGAGGACCCGAAGCGCTCGGCGCTCAACAAGTGGAACCAGATGCACGAAGTGAAGAACCTCTTCGTGGTCGACGGGTCCGCGTTCACCAGCGCCTCGGAGAAGAACCCGACGCTGACGATCCTGGCGCTGTCGTGGCGCGCGACCGACTATCTGGCGGAAGAGATTCGGAAGGGAAATTTGTAGAACGCACCAAGTCGCGATGGCGCGAAGGCGCGAAGGCGCGACGCGCAATCGCGGCCTTCGCGCTGAGCCTGTGACTCGCGATTGTGAGGATGAGGTCGTGCCGAAACTGACAGTCGAGGGATACGGAACATTCGACGTGCCGCAAGGCAAGCGCCTGGTGCTCGCGGTCGAGCAGGACGCCGGCGTGGACATCCTCCATGCGTGCGGCGGCAACGCGCGGTGCACGACGTGCCGCGTGGAGTTTCTGGCGGGCGAGCCCGATCGGATGACCGAGGCCGAGAAGAACAAGCTGGCCGAACGTGGCCTGACCGGCGTCCGGCTGGCGTGCCAGATCGAGGTCGATCACGACATGTCCATCCGCGCCATCAGCCGCCTCGAAGGCAGCGGACGGGCGGATGCCGGGGGACCTCCGGCGGCGGAGATCACGCCGCCTCCGGTGTGGCGTTCACAGGATTGCAACTCGTAACTCGTAATCCGTCAACTCAGAGTTTCCCCCGTTCCCACGGCCCGGTCACCGCAAAGGTCATCCCGGGCGTCTGGATGTTGAAGAACATCCACTGGCCGTCAGGGCTGAAGGTCACGCCGGTGAACTCGCGGTCGCGAAAATCGCCGCGGTAGCCGTGGCGTTCGCCGTTGAGCACGGCGTTGTTGCGAATGAAAGGGAAGAGGCGGCCGTCGCGGGTCAGCCCGTGGATCCGCTGCGTGGCGTCCGGGCCGTCTTCGCAGATGGCCAGGCCGCCCCGCGGGCTGACCGTCAGGTTGTCCGGCTTGTTCAGCACGTGCGGGCCCGGCGACTCGAACACCAGCCGCAACTGCTCGCGCGAGGGGACGTACTCCCAGATCTGTCCGCTGCCCGCGTTGCCGCCGCTGGTGGCGTCGAAGAAAATCGATCCGCCGCCGTACCACGCGCCTTCGAGACGCGCGAAGATCGCGGCGCCCTGCTCCCGCCCCTGGCTCGACACCCCTTCGGCGTCGCCGAGGTCGTTGACGCGATGCGGCCGATCGGGATCGGCAATCGGCACCCAGTGAACCGGCAGGCTGTGTCCCGACCGCTGTCCCATCCGCGTGTCGAAGCGCGGCCGCGCGTCCACGGCGAGCATCTCGAGCCGGCCGCCATCGATGAGCGTCCCCGGCGTCTTCGGGACGAACCGATAGAAACCGGCGGCGCCGTGGTCCTCGGTGAGGTAGACGATGCCGGTGGACGGATCGATGGCGATGGCCTCGTGGACGAATCGTCCCAGGCCTTTCAGCGGCACCGCCGTGGCTGCGCCTTCTGACGGGACCTCGAAGACGTAGCCGTGCGGCTGGCGGAACTGGTTCGCGGGACGCGGTTCGACCAGCGTCTCCTCGCAGGTCAGCCACGAGCCCCACGGCGTGGGCCCGCCCGCGCAGTTGCGCGTGGTGCCGCACAGGCTCGCCCACGCCTTGACGAAGGCGCCCGATGCCGGGTCGAACTCCACGGTCGTCGTGCCCCCGCCGGCACCGGCGTCGTAGGCCGGCGCGGTGCCGAACGCCCCGGTGTCGAGGTCGATCTCATGGTTGCGGATCAGGCGGATGCGGCCGCCAGGCGCCGCAAACGCGGCCATGCCGTCGTGCGCCCCCGGCGTGACGCGCCCGTCGTCGAGACGATCGCCGCGCCAGCTGAACGACACGTAGCGGAAGCCCTCGGGCAGTTCAGCAGGCGCAGGCCGGTGGCGCCATCGGCGGCGGGACGGATGGCGCCGTAGCCGTCGCCGGCACGCGCGGGCAGCGCCGCGCCAGACAGCCGCTCGCCGAAGGCCGTCAGGGGAGCGGCAAAGGCCAGGCTGCCGGTCGCGGCGAGGAACTGTCGACGGTTCACGGATGGGCGCATGGCGGTAAGTCTACATACCCGGCAGCCCACGTGTCCGCCCGGCGCCAGCTCATCCGATTGCTCGACCACGTCCGGGCCGGCATCCAAGTAACGAGAGTGGCCGCGCTCTGGCGTAATACCAGGTGGTCGTGGCCGGATGACGACGGACCGATTCCGAAGGAGTAGCGATGATGTTGCGCAAGACTTTGTTGACCCTGGGTGTGACGCTGGCGCTGGCGGCGCCGGCCCTGGCCGATACCTACACCGTGGACCGCAATCATTCCGAGGCGGCGTTTCAGGTTCGCCACATCCTGACGAAGGTGCGCGGGACGTTCCGCGACTTCACGGGCACCATCAACTTCGACAAGGCCAAGCCCGAGAACTCGTCGGTCGAGTTCGCGATCAAGGCCACGAGCATCGACACGGGCACCCAGAAGCGCGACGATCACCTGCGCAGCCCCGATTTCTTCGACGTCGCCAAATACCCCGACATCACCTTCAAGAGCACGAAGGTCGTGGCGAAGGGCGACAGCAAGTTCGACGTCACCGGCGACTTCACGATGCACGGCGTGACCAAGCAGATCACGCTGCCCGTCACGTTTCTCGGCGAGCAGAAGTTCATGAACGGCAGCAAGGCGGGCTTCGAGACGGCGCTGACGATCAACCGCACCGACTACGGCCTGACGTGGAACAAGGCGGTCGAAAGCGGCGGCGTGCTGGTCGGCGAGGAAGTCGAGATCGCGATCAACATCGAAGCCAACCTGCAGGTGCCGAAGACGGCTTCGAATTGACGATTGCAGATTGACGATTGACGATTAAGGGTCAGCTGTACTTCCCGCGTTGGGATGCATCCCGACGTTGGCAAGTACGAACCGTACCCTTAATCTGCAATCGTCAATCTGCAATCGTCAATGTGCCACCATCAGTCGCCACGCGCCAGCGTGGCGACTGTCCGAGCAGGTGCACGCCTCCAACCCAGCGATCGAGCCCGTTCACGCTGGCGTGATCCTCGAGCCCGGACACCACGCGCTGGCCGAACGCGGTCAGCGCGACGACGCTGGACCGCACCGACTCTGACGGCTCAGTCGGTCCCGATCGTTCTGGTGATGAGCGGCGTGGCGGCCACGTGCAGCCGCCGCATGATCGCGTAGAAGCTCCAATCCCCGAGAAACACGCGCTCTTCGCGCGCGGCGCACGCCGCAAACGCCTCGCCCAGCGTCCCCGCGCCTCGACCAATCGCCTCGAGTCCCTGTCGTTCGGTGCGCGACAGACCAGCGGACACCGACGGCAGTTCCTCCACCAGGCGGCGCAGCGCGCCGGGCAGCCACGGCCAATGCCGGCTTGCCGACGTGGCGCGCCGGGCCAGGGGCCGCGGATCGGGCGCGCAGACATCGGCCCACGCCGCTCGCGCCTCGTCGAGGGCCTCGGAGGTCAGGGTGTCGACGGCCGGGGAACAACGCAAGCAGTTGCGCCGGCGACAGCTGGCCGAGCCCGTGAAACGGATCGACCTCGGGATGTTCGCCGATCACCACCAGCCGCACGCGCTGTTCCGGCGTGCCGGCCTCGGCGAGCGCGTCGAGCAGCCAGATCAGGTTGAGTTGATCGAACAGGTCGTGCTCGAACCAGAGCACGACCTCGTCGGCTCGGGCCGCCTCGTCGATGGCGGCGTCGCGCATCTCGAAGTCGCGCCGGACCTCATCGAGCGCGAACGTCGTGGCTGCTCGAGAGAAAGTGCGCGCGCGTGTCGCGCCACTCGGCACGACTCAGGCCCGGCAGGCACGGGCCGTCGTGCAGGGGATCGGCGCAGGCCACGACGCGCCCCGGCACGCCGCCGGCGACCAGCGCGTCGGCGACGATGGAGCCGTTGGTGAAGTGGATCATGACGCGATTGACCCTGTAGGGGCGCGCTGCGCGCGCCCCGCGAGGGTGCAGCAGGATGCCTCGGACCATCATTCAGCATCCGGCGGGACCCGGCGGGGCGCGCGCAGCGCGCCCCTACTTGATCAGGCCCCTGATGTACCCCAGGTTCCGCGTCATGTCCGCCTTCACGTCTTTGGACGGCGACTCGGTCTCGAGCTCCGCCCACTTGTCGAAGCCGATGTCGCCCAGGGCGTCGATGACGGCAGGGAAGTTGATCGGCCCTTCGCCCAGGTAGTGCGGGTTGTCCTTGAGATGCACCTCGCAGATCCGCGCGTTGCCCAGCCAGCGGATCTCCTCGATGATGTCGAAGCCCTGCTTGATGGAGTTGCCGACGTCGTAGTAGGTCTTGACGGCCGGCGACTGCGAGCGCTCCATGATGCGCACGTTGTCGCGCGCCGAGATGGTGTCTTCCAGGCCCAGGACGATGCCCGCCTTCTCGGCCTGCGGGCCCAGCTCGCGCAGCAGGTCGCCGACGTAGTCCATCTCGGCGGTCGTCTTCAGCGCGCCCGGTCCGAAAAACGGCAGCAGCACCACCTGCACGCCGACGCGCCTGGCCATCCCGATCGAGTCGGCCACGCGCTGCACGCCGAGCGGGTCGCTCTTCAGGTAGTTGCGATGCAGGATGTTGAGGCAGACCGAGGCGATCGGCAGGCTCAGCCGCTTGGCCTCGGCGGCGAACTGGTCCAGCACCGCCGGGGCCAGAAAGTCGGTGCCGCTGGCCCGGTTGCTCAGGCTGATCTGCACGCCGTCGAACCCGCACGCCTTGGCGAGCTCCACCGCCTTCAGATCGCCTTCGAGCTTGAGATTCCAGTCGGGAACCCCAAGGCGGAACTTCACGCCGGCTGGCTGCCGCTTGCGCGGCGACGGCTTGCCGTCGCGGCAACAGCGTGGCGCCGGCGACAAGCGCCGCACCCCGAAGAACGTTGCGTCGTGTGAGCATTGCGTGTCCCTCAATCACGTTTCGTGGGGCGCGCTTGCGCGCCCCTACATCGTCAGCACAATTTTCCCAACCGCCCGGTCCGCGAGGATCGCTCGATGCGCGTCGGCTGCCTGTTCGAGCGGCAGTTCACGCCCGACCACAGGTCTCAACACGCCCGACTCGAGCGCGGCCACCAGCGCCGCGTGAATCTGCGTGTACTCCTCGGGCGTCGTGGACCACAAGGTCGTGCCCAGGATCGCCGTCTCCTTGCCCATCGTCAGCCGCGGATCGATCTCGATGCGGCCGCGATTGCCGATCACGACGACACGCCCCTTGGGGGCGAGCAGCGTCAGGTCGCGGTCGAGATTGACGTTGGCCAGCATCTCGAGGATCACGTTGATGCCGGCCCCGCCGGCGGCCTCCGCGATTCGGCTCGCGTAGCCGTCCTGGCTGTGATCGAACACCTCGTGCGCACCGGCCTCGTGCGTGGCCCTGGCGCCGGCGTCGCTGCCAGCCGTGCCGAACACGCGCAATCCCATCCCGCGGGCCAACTGGACCGCCGCGATGCCAACGGCGCCGCTGGCGCCATGAACCAGAACCGTCTCGCCGGCCTTCACGTTCGCGCGCAGCACCAGCGCCCGGTAGGCCGTCGCTGCCGGAACTCCAAGCGCCGCGCCCTGGCCGAACGACACGCCGGCCGGCAAGCGATGCACGAACCGCGCGTCGCAGGCGATGCGCTCCGCGTACGTGCCGCCCTTGGCCATGAAGGCCGCGACGTACACGCGATCGCCGACCGCCATGCCTGAGACGCCCTGTCCAAGCGACTCGACCACGCCCGCGCCATCGCCGCCTGGCGTGTAAGGCAGCTCGGGTAATCGCGCGTATGTGCCGCTGCGGATGTAGGCCTCGACCGGGTTCACTCCTGCCGCGTGCAGGCGCACGACGACCTGGCCCGGCGCGGGGCGTGGGTCGTCAGCGTCGACAATCCGCATCACCTCGGGGCCACCGAACTGCTCAACTCGAATCGCGCGCATCGCGAGAGTATAACGGTAGGGGCGCGCTTGCGCGCCCCGCCGGGCTCAGCCAGCGCCGGAACTAAAGTTCCGGCCTACGAACGGTCGGTGGCAGTGACATCAGTACGTAAGCCGTCGGGTACGTAGGCCGGAACTTAAAGAGTGCATTGCAAAATTCGCGGCGGGGCGGGTCCTGCCGCCGGACAGCCCCACCCGGTGCTCGCCGTACTGCGCTTGTCACGGAAGTCGGCTGCGCGCCAGGCCCCCGGCGGGGGCGCCCCGTCCGGCGTCACCCGGCCAGCCGTCAATTTTGCAACGCACTCTTATTACCTAGGCCGGAACTTTAGTTCCGCCCCTACTCGTAATGCAGCGCTTTTACAGGGTCGAGCTTCG
>CAWFRL010000026.1:0-170269 GCA_963818215.1 Vicinamibacteria bacterium
CTCAGCGTAGACGTCGGGGGCCGTAGCGGATGTGGTCGCAGGCGACCCAGTAGGACGAGACGCACGAGTGTGCCGACCGCTGTGGTGTCCACGGCCTCCCCTCCCAGTGCGCCAGGTTGGATCGATCATGAACGCCGCTGCGAACAGGAGCTGCCCGACCAGAAGCGGCGCGCCGATGGCGAAGAGGCGTCTTATTCCGGGTGGAACTCCGGCGAGCGCGGCGTCGGCCGCTGGGTTCCCGAACAGCCGGCCGAACACCGCGGCGGCAAGGCCAGAGCCGACGAGGGCGGCCGCCGCAATCGAGCCGGTGAGGCCGGCGGTCGCGGTGAAGGCGACGAAGTCGGCCAGGATTCCGAGGGCGCCCCGAACTGGAGGGCGAACCATCGTGGCGCTGCTCGCATCGACACGGTCGCCATCGTGTCTCTCCTCACGTGCGTCCGGCCTGTAAAATCCCGGGGGACACCGGCCCAAACATACACGCGGCCAGCTGCTAAAAGAGGTGCTGACGACGACCGACGGGTTAGTCATGCACGGTCGACGCGGCACGCAAAACAACCCGGTCGCGCGAAGTGAACGTGAAGATAGTTGACCTCTGGATCCATGAACAGACGCTCGACTACGGATTCCAGCTCTTGTCCGTCGACTACGTCAGCGTCGACCATCAGCGCGCCGGCGTCATAGGCGCGCACCGACAGAAGTCTCAGACGAAGCAGGTCCGGCACCTCGTTCACACCCGGGAACGCCTGACGGGCGCCCTCACGGATGAAGATTGGGCCGCGACGCACGGTACGCTGAATCCGCGTCCTGGTGCGAAAACAGCACAAGGACGACCCGCTCGCCCGGTGTTGCATCCGTGAGACTGACTCTGCAAGGAAAGCCGGGCTGACGATCGGCGATGTATCGCTTCGCGCCCCTTGCCTTCAACTGCGTGTCGTCAAGGTCGAACAACGGCGCGAATGGTTCGCGCGGCAACGCGGAGATCTGGAACCTCATCGGCACACCCCTAAACGTCGTTCTCAGGAACCGCGATTCTGACAGGGTCGAAGCCGGCCAGCACTCCGTTTCTTGCGCTCAAAATTCTGGGAACTCGGCCGCTCGGCTCGATCCCTTCGCAGGGCGCGGCGGGACCGCCACTACCGAGCCCATCCATTGCATAGGATCACCTCGGAGGCTGGAAGATGATGGGCGGCAAGCTCGCCGACTTGCCCGGGAGGATTTCATGAGCTACTGGATTCGACAGTTTCACCGCTGGGTGTCCATTGCCTTCACACTGACCGTCATCGCCAACTTCGTCGTCCTGGCCGTCAACAAGGGCCAGCAGCCTCCGGCATACGTGACTTACTCGCCGCTGCTCCCGCTCTTCCTGCTCCTGTTCTCCGGCCTGTACTTGTTCGTGCTGCCGTATGCCACCAGGTGGCGCAGCGCTCGCCGCGCCGGCTGACACTCGATGAGATGACTGCGAAAAAGGCCTCCTCCAGCCAGCCCGCCGCAGACAGCCACGACCTGATCCGCGTCCAGGGCGCCCGGGTGAACAACCTGAAGGACGTCAGCGTCGAGATCCCCAAGCGGCGGCTGACTGTGTTCACCGGCGTCTCGGGATCGGGCAAGTCGTCGCTGGTGTTCGGCACCATCGCGGCCGAGTCGCAGCGGCTGATCAACGAGACCTACAGCGCGTTTGTACAGGGGTTCATGCCGACGATGGCCCGGCCAGAGGTCGACGTGCTGGAGGGCTGACGACCGCGATCATCGTCGACCAGGAACGGATGGGCGCCAACGCCCGTTCGACGGTCGGCACCGTGACCGACGCCAACGCGATGCTGCGGGTGCTGTTCAGCCGCCTCGGCAAGCCGCACATCGGCTCGTCCAACGCCTTCTCCTTCAATATTCCGACGCGGAAGGCGAGTGGGTCGATGACCGTCGACAAGGGCAAGGGCGAGCGGATCGTGGTGCGCGACGTCGTGTACCAGGGCGGAATGTGCGCGCGATGCGAGGGCATGGGATCGGTCACCGACATCGACCTGTCGCAGCTCTACGACGACAGCAAGTCGCTCAAGGAGGGCGCGCTCAAGGTCCCGGGCTACACGGCCGAGGGCTGGCAGATGCGCATCTTCGGGGCCGTCCTCGACCTCGACAAGCCGATCCGCAAGTACACGAAAAAGGAGCTCCACGACTTCCTTTACAAGGAACCGATCAAGGTGAAGGTCGAGAAGTTGAACCTCACCTACGAGGGGCTGGTTCCGCGGATCAAGAAGGCGTTCCTGTCCAGGGACGTGGACGCGCTGCAGCCGCACATTCGCGCGTTCGTGGAGCGCGCGGTCACCTTCACGACCTGTCCCGAGTGCAAGGGGACCCGGCTGAACGAGGCCGCGCGGTCCTCCAAGATCAAGGGAATCAGCATCGCCGACGCCTGCGCGATGCAGATCAACGACCTGGCCGAGTGGGTGCGTGGACTGAAAGAGCCCTCGGTGGCGCCGCTGCTGGCGAAGCTGCGGCACACGCTCGACTCGTTCGTGGAGATCGGGCTGGGCTACCTGAGCCTCGACCGGCCGTCCGGCACGCTGTCGGGCGGTGAGGCACAACGCACCAAGATGATCGGCCACCTGGGCTCGTCGCTCACCGACGTCACCTACGTCTTCGACGAGCCGACGATCGGGCTGCACCCGCACGACATCCAGCGGATGAACGATCTCCTGCTGCGGCTGCGCGACAAGGGCAATACCGTCCTCGTCGTCGAGCACAAGCCCGAGACGATCGCGATCGCCGATCACGTCGTCGATCTGGGACCTGGACCCGGCACGGCCGGAGGCGAGGTGGTCTTCGAGGGTACCCTCGATGAACTGCGGAAGAGCGGCACGCTCACCGGGCGGCATCTGAGCGACCGGGCCTCGCTGAAGCCGTCAGGTACGGACGCCGTCGGGTGTGATGAAAGTGCGCGGCGCCCGGACGCACAACCTGCAGAACGTCAACGTCGACATCCCGCTTGGCGTGCTGGTCGTGGTGACTGGCGTGGCTGGGTCGGGCAAGAGCTCGCTGATCCGACGGCTCGGTGAGTGGCCGGGACGGGCGTGGTGTCGATTGACCAGACGCCGATCCGCGGCTCGCGGCGGAGCAACCCGGCGATGTACACGGGTCTCCTCGATCCGATCCGCACCGCATTCGCGAAAGCCAACGGCGTCAAGCCCGCCCTCTTCAGCGCCAACTCCGAGGGCGCCTGTCCGACCTGCAACGGCGCCGGGGTGATCTACACCGACCTCGGGATGATGGCCGGCGTCACCACGGTCTGCGAGGACTGTGAGGGCCGGCGGTTCCAGGCGTCGGTGCTGGACTACCGGCTCGGCGGGCGCAACATCGCCGAGGTGCTCGACCTGCCGGTCGCAGACGCGGTCGGATTCTTCGGCAAGGGCGCGGCGCAGACACCGGCCGCGCACGCCATCCTGCAGCGCATGGCCGACGTGGGGCTCGGCTACCTCCGGCTTGGGCAACCGCTTACGACGCTCTCGGGGGGCGAGCGGCAGCGTCTGAAGCTGGCGACGCACATCGGCGAAGACGGCGGCGTCTACGTGCTCGACGAGCTGACCACCGGGCTGCACCTTGCCGACCTCGAGCAGCTGCTCGGGCTGCTGGACCGGCTGGTCGACTCGGGCAAGTCGGTCATCGTGATCGAGCACCACCAGTCGGTGATGGCGCACGCCGACTGGATCATCGACCTCGGGCCGGGAGCGGGCCACGACGGCGGGCGGATCGTGTTCGAAGGCACGCCGGCCGACCTGGTGGCGGCAAGGTCGACGCTGACCGGCGAGCACCTGGCGGCATTCGTCCAGCCTTCGCTCGCTGAATCAGGACGAGCTTCGGCTGGCAAGCTCCGCTCATCGAAGGCGGGCCGAGCGCTCTGCTACTCCGAGTTGATCACCAGTCGCCGTAGACTGGCGCTGTGAGCCCCGCCATCGAGGACCAGAACTCGCAGCGTTCAGAGTCACGGCGTTGACTGCGGGAGCGGTTCGGCAACAGGTCCGGATTCTGCGTCGATCTTCTCGAGCCAGAGGAAGAACATGAAGAAGAGCCCGTCGAGGAGAGTCGAAGGCGGCAGCCGTGCTGATTCCGAAAGGAGAATCAAGGATTCCTCGGCGGCTGGAGTGGCGAGAGGCTCGCACGGTTGCGCGCCCTCATCAGGGAAGCAGATCCCGAGGTCGTCGAGGAGTGGAAGTGGAGTAATCCCGTTTGGTCGCACGATGGGCTCATCTGCATCGTCGCGTCGTACAGCCGCTCGTGAAGATGACATTCGTCAGGGGCGCCGCGCTGAAGGACCCGGCACGCCTCTTCATTCCAGTCTCGAAGGCGACGTCCGGCGCACCATCGACTTTCAAGAAAGCGAGAAGCTGGACGAGAAAGCCGCTTAAGACGCTCATTCGAGGCGCCTTGGCGTTGAACAAATCTTCAAAGTAGCCGCGCTGCATCTGACCGCTGCTGGCGCCTCTGAAGCCGGACGGACCGACCAGCGTGCTTGCGACCGGGCGTGGCCCATCCTGCGGATCGGCGGTGACCCCATTCGACTTGTCGTGGAGGAGCATCCGTCATGGCCACTTCGCAAGAAACCCTGCAGATCGCCGGTCTCGTCCCGAGTTTCACCGTCGACGACCTTCGAACGCAGCATCCCGTTCTATGAAGCACTGGGCTTCAGCGTCGAGGAACGCTGGGAGGAAAAGGGAACGCTGCTCGGCGTGATGCTGCGCGCCGGCACGTGTCGCATCGGCCTGAGCCAGGACGACTGGAAGAAGGGCCGCGACCGGAAGAAAGGCGTCGGGATGCGCGTGTTCATCGGGACTCGCACCAGGTCGACGAGGTTGCGGCGCGTGCCGGGGCCGCGGGCCTCAAGCTCGATTCCGAGCCGCACGACACCGAGTGGAAGAGCCGCGCCTTTGAGATCACCGACCCGAGCGGGTTCCTGCTCTACGATTTCAACCGAGACGCAGTAGAAGCCTCTCCTACTATCGGGCGTCCGCCGGAGCGAGCCGTCGCACGAGTTGTACGGGCTCGGCTGCGGCGAAAGCAGCGGCTATGGCCGCCTCCGGGATCTCGCGCTCGATGTCGGCCACAAGCACTGCGGCACGCCGGGCGGCGCCTTCCACAGGCTCGATCGCCAGCTCGCGTCGCCAGCATCCGCAGCTCGAGCGCCGGATCGCCGGTAGTCCCGGCGCGGGCTGCCGCCTCGTCGAGCTCGGCAAGCGCGTCGCGCGTGCTGCCCCGCGCGTGAAGCGCACGCGCGCGCGTGACGAGGCCGAGCACTTCGTACTTGACCCGACCGTGAGCGCGGCTCTGCTCGATGCACGCGCTCGCTTTGGCAATGACTTCGTCCCAGTCCTCCCGCGCTGCTGCGATCTCGGCCAGCGCCTGGCTGAACCGCAGCCGCCACAGCCAGCCATGCCATCCGCCGGCGGTGGCGATCGTGTCGCTCACCTCGCCGCGAATCTGCTCTGCAAGGCCGACGTCATGACGGCGGGCATATGTGAACAGGAGATCGACGCTCGCGCTGATCACCGGCGGCGCGAAGTCCACGCTCCGCGCCAGCTCACGCGCTTCCTGTTGAAGCTCCTCGGCCTGGCCGTAGGCGAACAGGTCCAGGTGAAACCCGGCGGACATGCCGATCGCGCGGGCCCTGAGTGACACGACCCCGTACTTGCGCCCGAACTCGTTCGCCTCGGCAAAGACCTGCGCACCCTCGCGATACCGTCCCGTGCCGACGAGTCCGAGCCCGAGACCAGGCAGCGCGGACATGATGTAGCCGGTATCGCGCGCCTCCTTGGCCGCCTGAACGACGTGGCGGCCCATGTCCACCGCCTCCGCGGAGCGGCCTGCCAGATACAGGGTCAATGGTGCGTGGCACAAGGCGACAGTCCGCACGCCTTTCTCGCAATCGAGCGCCTGGCGATCGAGCGCGATCGCTTCCGCCAGATCGCCGGCCGCCTGCTGTCCCCGCGCGAGCCAGGCCAGGCCCTTCGCCTCCAGGTCGCGACGACCTGTCTGGCGGGCAAGGTCGAGGCCCTCTTCAGCGAGCCGTCGCATGTATTCCGTATCGAACTGCCAGAAGGCCACGATCGCGAGGTCGAGCACGATGTTGCAGCGCTCCTCGCGCGACTGGGGATCCACCGCCTCGAGCGCTGACTCGAAGGCCTCGCGCGCCTGCGCCCACTGGCCGACCGCGGCAAACGCCTCTCCGCGCCGTGTCGTGAGATGGACGACCCGCGAGCGCGCCTCCGACCCCGGTCGTAGTTCGATGGCGTCGATCGCCATCTGATAGAAGTGGGCGGCCTTTTCGTGGGCCAGCTGGCCCGCCGCGTGGTCGCCAGCCAGGATGGCGTAGTTGACGGCGAGCTCGGGATCACCAGCCGGCGCCCCGAGCAGGTAGTGATGCGCGAGGTCGGCGAGCGGCAGGCTCTCTCGAGGTGATGTCCGTTCCAGAACCTCCGCGACGCGAAGGTGCGCGCGCGCACGCCTGGTGGCGGACAGCTCGTCGTACAGCGCCTCGCGAATGAGGGCATGCGTGAAGCTGTAGCGGTCCGCCACGCCTGGCACTTCGGCAAGAAGACCCGCGCGGCTCGCTTCGTCGAGCGTATCGAGCAGCACGGGGTCGGCCACCTCCCCGAGTGCCTGCAGCAGTCGCGCCGGAAAGTCGCGGCCGATGACCGCGGCGAGCGAGAGCATCCGGCCGCAGTCTGCGCTGAGCGAGGAGAGACGTCGGCCAATGGTTTCCTTCACGCCCTCGGGAATGCCAATCGCGCTGCCAGACGCGCCCGCCTCCAGCCCCGCAAGCGCACCGGTCTCGCTGAGGTGCTGCAGAACTTCGACCAGGAAGAACGGATTGCCCTCGGTTTCCTGGCTGATGCGCGTCACGAATGCGCCAGCGGGCTGGTGATGCGTCCACGCGGCCACGACACGACCGACGTCCGCCTCTCCCAGCCCTCGCAGGACCAGGCGGGTCACATCACGCTCTTTGCGAAGATCGGCGAGCAACTCCTGGAGCGGCCGCGTGCGGGCGACGTCCGTGTCGCGATAGGTCCCGACGACGACGAGCCGCATCGGGTGTGATGCCCGCACGAGGTGGCGCAGCATCATCAGCGTCGGCTTGTCGGCCCAATGCAGGTCGTCGATGACGAGCAGCAGCGGCTGGCGTTGCCCGATCGCGGAGGCCAGCGCGACGACCGACTCGAACAGGCGGAACCGCTGACCCTCGGCGTTTGCCTCGCTCGGCGTGGCGGCATTCGCGACGCGACGGCGGATCTCCGGCGCGAGGGCGTCGAGATGTGTCGCGCCGGCTGCGACGTCACGGGCCAGGACCCAGTCCGGCGTCATCGCGACGTAGTGCCCAATCGCTTCGACGAAGGGCTGATAGGCGATCAAGGCCTCCTCGTCGCAACGGCCAACCAGCACGGCCGCTCCCTGTGCGGCCACCAGTCGGGCGAACTCGAGCGATAGCCGCGATTTCCCGATGCCGGGCTCGCCAGCGACGAGGATGATCTGCCGATGGCCCGCCAGCGCCTCCTGCCAGCACCGTTCGAGCCGCTGCCATTCCGCGTCCCGTCCGGCGAAGGTCGTGCGCTCTGGACTGGAAACGACCGCGGCCGGGGGAAGCCGGAATTGAGCAGGGGTGGCGTCGGCACCGGGCGCGTGCCCGTCGGACCCCCGGGGCACCGACATCGCGAACAACGGATCGGCCAGCAGATCCGCGAGTCCTTCGATGGCCACCCGCACTTCGCGCGCGTCGCGGAAGCGGGAGTCTCGAGACCGCGCCAGACACGTCCGGACGACGTGCCTGACGCGCGCAGGAATGGTGTCGGGAATCGGCGCCGGATCGCCGTGGAGAATGCGGTCGGACAGCTCGAACGTGGTCGCGCCCTGGAATGGCCGCGAGCCCGTGAGCATCTCGTGCAGGAGCACGCCGATCGCCCACACGTCGCACCGCGCGTCCAGGGCCTCTCCGCGGATCTGTTCCGGCGCCATCGAGGCCAGCGTGCCGGCAATCGCAGGCGCCATCGTCTGCGTGGCCGCCGCCGCGTCGGGGACGACGACGCGCTGGGCGAGACCGAAGTCGACGACTTTCACGCGGTCACCTGTGGTCACCATGACGTTGGCTGCCTTCAGGTCCCGGTGAATGACGTTCCGTGCGTGGGCGTGCGCGAGCGCGTCGGCAACCTGCCACGCCAGCCGGACGGCTTCGCCGACCGCGAGCGGCCCCTTCCGAAGACGCATGTGCAGATCCGGCCCGTCGATGTACTCCATGGCGATGAACGGGCTGGAGTTGTGCTCGCCGACCTCGTACACCGTGCAGATGTGCGGATGATTGAGTGCCGAGACGCTTCTGGCTTCGGCAAGCAGGCGGTGGCGGGCCTCACCGTCGCCCTCGGCGGCCGAGAGCACTTTGAGGGCGACCGGCCGTTCGAGCCGCGAGTCGAATGCGCGGTACACCCGGCCCATGCCACCGGCGCCAATCGAGCGCTCGATGACGTACGGACCGATCCGGGCGCCGGCTTCGAACATCATGGGTGTGCCGTAGCTGAATGTCGGGCTCGCTGCGCCGGAGATTGTAGAACACCCGCACCGGCACGTCGACCTGGAAGGTCTGCCGAAAAAGTTCAGGCCGACGCCACCGTGTGCTCGCGTTCCCGAACGAAACGCGCCATCGGGCTCCACATGAACCAGCGCGGAAGCTGTCTCGCCAGGGCGGGAAGCCCTTCTACCACCACCGAGCCGCACCGAATCGCGGCGTTGTACTCGATGTGCCCCAACCAGACACGATAGAAGAGCGCCAGATCCGCACGGACGATGAGATCGGAATCGAACCCCGGTGGAGTCACGCAGACGGAGACCTCGCGAGGCTCGAGCAGCAGCCACACACGGCGTCCGTGAGGACCTGTGAAGTCGAACTCGACGACCGTACGACGGTCCGGCAGCAGCTCGCGATCGATTCGCTGGTGAATCCTCCAAATCAGCAGTCCCGCGTCCAGCTCCTCCGGCCGCGGCTCGCCGAAGGCCCAGCGGACGCCCCACGCGCCAAGTGACTCGATGACGGTCTTGAGATCTCGTCCGGCGTCCGAGAGGTGATACGCCGATGCGTGCGGCTGAGCACCGGGCAGCCGCTCGACGACCCCGGCGTCTTCCAGGTCCCGGAGACGCGACGCCAGCAGCGAGCGCGAGATTCCCGGCAGCCCGCGCTCGATCTCGTTGAAACGATGGCTGCCAAGGATGAGCTCGCGCACGATGAGCGGCGTCCATCGATCGGCGAGAATCTCCGACGCCCTCGCGACGGGACAGTACTGCTTGTATTTCTGCATGCCCGCATCCTGGCACGGCCGGAGAACCCGGGCCAGTCCAAATATTGAACCGGATCGGTCCGATCGTTGCACTTCGATTGGATTTCACATGCGCGTACCTTCACGTCATCGACACTAATTGGAGGTGACTATGATCCACGCACACTTGGAACGCTCGCGGCTCGTGCTGGTGGTCGCGCTCGGCTCGCGCATGCGCGCAGCTGCCGCGATTCGAGCCGGACCCGGGACGCCGAGACGTCCAGCGAGCGACGCGCTATTACAGACTGGAGCCTGATCGCCCAGAACGCCATCGTCGCCGTGGGGAAGAAGTTTCCAGGCGAGGCGGCCGTTTACATGGGCATCGTCCACGCGACGATTTACGACGTCGTCGTCGCCGTCAAGGGCGGCTACCGGCCGTATGCAATCGCGCCAACCGTACCTTCCGACACCTCGGTGGAGGCTGCCGTCGCCGCTGCCGTTCATCGCGTGCTCGTGGGACGTTTCTCTGAGCAACAGGGCGACCTGGATGGTGTCTACGACGCCTATCTCACTGGGATACCGGACGGGGAGGCAAAGGCCAACGGCATCGTGGTCGGTGAAGAAGTTGGGGACGGGATGCTCCTGCTCCGAGCCAACGACGGGCTCGACAACTCCCGTGCCCTACGTCCAGCGCCGCCCCGGCCCGGGAGTCTACGAGCCGACCGCGCTGACGACGCCGCTCGGAACACGAATGCCGCAGGTGCTGCCGCTGGCCCTGGACAGCGCGTCTCAATTCCGGCCGGCCGGACCCCCAGCACTACGCAGCCGGGGAGTACGCGAAAGACCTCAACGAGGTGAAGGACTTTGGGCGTATTGACAGCAGCGCCCGGAGCACGGAGCAGACCGCCGTGGCGCGGTTCTGGACGGATCACGACGTTCCTCAATGGAACCGCAACCTGCTGCGGCTCGCCGACGCGCGCGGCCTGACCTCGATCGAGACGGCGCGGATGCTGGCCATGGCTCACGTGGCCGGTGGCGACGCCATGATCGGTTGCTTTGACGCCAAGTATCACCATCTGTCCTGGCGCCCCATTCACGCGACCCAGCGGGCGGGCACGGATGGCAATTCTCACACGGCGCCGGATTCGACGTGGGAGCCCTTGTTGTCGACGCCGAACCATCCGGAGTACCCGTCAGCGCACGCCTGCCACACCACGGCCATCGCCGAAGCGCTCGAAAGCTTCTTCGGCCCGGGCCGGACTACGCTTCTCCGTCGACAGCCTCGTGACCGGTGAAACGCGCAACTACGACAGATTCAAGGACGTGATCGAGGAGGTCAACAACGCCCGCGTGTGGGCCGGCTTCCACTTCCGCTATTCGCAAGAGGACGGATCGAAGCTGGGGAGGAACGTCGCGCGGTTCGTGACCGCCAACTTCTTCCAGCCGCTCGAGTGAGCCGCTTGCTGGGTAACCTGCGCCTGCTGCAGCGTTTCTCGTCCCTCGGCACAACCTCGGGCGCAATCTCACCCAAACCTCGGGACCCCCACAGGACATCCTCTACCTCGCCGAACTGACTCTCCCTCCGCGCGTTCGTGCGCGGAGGAGGAGTCATGGCAAGTGGAACGACATGCGCGTGGGCCGTTGTCGCGTCCGTGCTCGTGTCCAGTCCGTCGCGACGGTCAGCCGAGACGATGGCCGAGGTGCCGTTCGAGCTATATCAGCATCACCTGGTTGTGACGAAAGGGTCCATCGGCCCGTTGAATGGTCGCAACCTGCTGATCGATACCGGCACGATTCCAAGCGTCGTGGACGGCAGAATCGCCCGGAAGCTGCGGCTGAAGACTGAACCATCGACACTCATCGCCTTTGGCCAGCAGGTGCCGATCGAGAGCGCGGTCTTCGAGGGATTCCGCATCGGCTCGCTGCAGTCGGGCCCGGTCCCGGCCGTCGTCGGCGACCTCTCGTACCTGAAAGGGGTTCCTATCGACGCGATCGTCGGGCTCGACGTGCTGGCGCGCACGAACTTCAGCATCGACTATCAGACCCGGATGCTGAATTTCGCGCCAGAGAGGGGAGAGGACGCGGTCGCGCCGCTGGAGATCGTGTGGCCGTTTGTGACGGTGAGGATGACCATCGCAGGCCAGCAGGTTCGATTGCTGGTCGACTCCGGCAGCAGCGATCTGGTGCTGTTCAAGACGCGGATGCCCGCCGCCCTCTCAGGTGCGCCCTGGAGAGGCGACAAGACCGTGCAGTATGCGTCGGGCGCGGCGCGCCTGCAGCGGCTCGAGCTGCGCCAGGCCGGCCTCGGAGCGCACGTGTGGGACAAACTGCCAGCCTGGGCGCTCGACCGAGTGCCCAATGGATACCCGCCGAGCATCGACGGCGTCTCGGGGTGCTGGCCCTCGGCTGCCAGCGCGTGCGATTCGACTTCGAGAAGGGCGAGTTCGGGTGGAGCCGGTGAATCGAGCGACGCGAAAGTCGCGCCGAGTCCGTGGAGTAGAATCTCGACGTGCGTTTCGCACACTGAGCAAAGCGTTGCAGAACGGCTTTCGCATCGGCGAGCTCCATCATGTCGAGCCGTCGCTCAACAGTGTGACGGGCCCCGCCGGCACCACTCGCCTGGAACCGAAGGTCATGCAGGTGCTGGTGTGCCTGGCTGCGCAAGCCGGTCAGGTCGTGCCCAAAGAACGCCTGATGCGGACGGTCTGGCCCGACACCTTCGTCGGCGACGACGTGTTGACGCGCTCCATCTCGGAGCTGCGACGCGTCTTCGGTGACGATGTCAAGGAGCCACGCTTCATCCAGACGATCCCGAAGAGCGGCTATCGGTTGATTGCGGCGTGTCCTCCAATGCAGGACACGGCCTCGCCGCGCCAGGACAAGACGCCGCCAGGAGAGTCGGCACCCGCCGTCGCGCAAGCCACACGTCGCAAGCTCGTGCTCATACCGGCCGGCGTTGCTGCTGCTGACAGGCATTGCAGTCGGCGGATGGTGGATTGCTTCGACACGCCGGGGACCGGGTGCGCCGCCGCGTCAGCCCACCGTGACGCAACTCACCGCGAACCCGCCTGATCTTCCGGTGACGTCCGCGCGGATTTCTCCTGATGGCAAGTACCTCGCCTATGCCGATCCGACGGGCATTCAGGTCCGCGTCATCGACACGGGCGAGACGCAACGGATCGCAGACACGCGCGGAATGGAGGTGTACGCCTGGAGCGGCGAGGGACGACGAATTCGCGCCGCGGCGTGCGACACGGCAACATGCACAGGCTGGGATCTCTCGCTCGTGGGCGGCACCCGACGCCGCTCCGGGGCTGTCTGGCCCGTGCCAACTGTTGGCCCGTGACAGATGACGTGATCTCTACGCCAGACGGTTCGCGACTACTGCGGATCACGGAAACTCTCGCGACCTGTCGGTCGACCTCCTCGACGGCTCTGCGCCGCGACATCTGGTCGATCTCGGCCCAGGACGGATCGGCGACCTGGAGCGCCGATGGCGAACGGGTGCTCTTCGCCAGGGGGCCTGAGCTGTCGGCGGTGGAATCCATACCGCTCGCGGGTGGTTCCTCGTCGGTGGTGTTCAAGGCCCCCGGCGGGCAGCGGATTACCGATACCGGGCTGCAATTGCGGGATGGGCGCCTGCTGACGGTGTTGAGCGACGCAGAGAGCAATGCCTTCGGCGTCTGGGAGGTTCCGATCGACGGCACTTCTGGAATCGCACACGGTTCCCCGAGACGCTTGACCGAATGGAAGCCGGGCGGTTCATACATTGGCATGTTCTCCATTGGCGTGCGCCCGGCTCCGGTTGTCGAGCGTGTCATCGGATGGGAAGCGTGTCGTCATGAAACGCGACAGGAGTCACGGCGACATCTTTGTGGCGCGGTTCGATGAGCGTCGCGGCCGCCTGCTGGACACACCGAGGCGGCTCACCAGCCGACGAGCGCGGGAGTTACCCTGGCGCCTGGACGCCAGACGGCCAGACGATTCTCTTCAATCTGGGGCAGAGCGGCTCACAGGACATCTTCATGCAGAGGCTCGACGCGGAGTCCGCTGAGCCCCTCGTCGTAGGTCCCGGACATCAAGTGTTGCCTCGCATGAGCAGTGATGGTCGATGGGTGCTGTTCCAGGAACCCGTCGGCGCAGAGGGTGCGCGGATCATGCGTGTGCCGCTCGCCGGTGGCAGGCCGGAACAGGTGCTCGCCACCACCAAGGTTGCCTGGCCGAGATGTGCTGTCCGAGGCCGGTGTGTCCTGTTCGAGCCGGACAGGGACCGGTGGATCATTTCTTCACTCGACCCGGTGCGCGGCAAAGGGGAGCGGCTCGGTTCCATACCGTTCAACACCAGAGGAGAAGACCTTTCCCCGGACGGCAACGCCGTGGCACTCGTTGTCGAAGACTCTGGTTCGATGAACCGCATTCGGATTTATTCGTTGCGTGGAGAGCCGCAGAAGGATGTCGTGGTGGAGAACGCCACAGCTCTAGCAAATCTCGACTGGGGCGGCACCGGAGCCGGCTTTTTCTCCACAGACCGGACGCCAAGCGGCCGTGAACTGCTGTTCATTCGGCTGGACGGCACATCGCATGTGCTGTGGTCACATCAAGGAACTCCGGTGGCGGCGATCCCATCTCCTGACGGCACGCATCTGGCCATCGCAGGATGGACGCGGCAGAGCAACGTCTGGATGCTGACCGACTTCTGACGAGTCGAGCGCTGGATCGGTAGCGAATGCGTTTCGCACTGAGCAAAGCGTTGCAGAACGGCTTTCGCATCGGCGAACTCCATCATGTCGAGCCGTCGCTCAACAGTGTGACCGGACCCGCTGGCACCACTCGCCTGGAGACCGAAGGTCATGCAGGTGCTGCTGTGCCTGGCCGAGCACACCGTCAGGTCGTCCCGAGGAATCGCCTGATAAGGACGGTGTGGCGGACCGGCAGTCGAAGTCGTCGGCGACGACGTGTTCAGACGCGGGGCATCGGCAGACTGCGACGCGTCTTCGGTGACGACGTCAAGAATCCACGCTTCATCCAGACCATCCCCAAGAGCGGCTACCGTTTGATGGCGCCGGTCTCCTTCACGAGTCCGGACGACGGCTTCGCGCACGCAGAGACCGAGCGTGCGCCGATCCGTCCTCGAGCTTCGCTGCGCTCCTGGAAGGGGGCCTGGCGACGATGGCGGTCGTTGCCGCCGTTCTGCTGGTCGGTGTCGTCGCCAGCGGATGGCCACGCCGCCCTCTGCCAGAGTCGTCCGCTCGGTCCAGCTCACGTTTACAGGGCAGGTCAACTGGCCATCGATCGAGGCGGAGTTCTTCCCAGCGCTCGCGACCGACGGCGGGCGCGTGTACTTCACGCAGATGACCGGGAACCGCTACACGCTCGCACAGTCCTCAATCGGAGGAGGGGAGGTCGTCACCATCCGCACGCCGTTCAATCAGCGCGCTCCCTGAACGTGTCGCCGGACGGATTGCGGCTGCTGGTCCGCGACTTCGACAGGCGCAGCTGGAAGGCACCCTGTGGTGATTCCCGCCGTCGGCGGCGCACCGCTTCGCCTCGGCGCGGTCGTGGCCCACGACGGCGCCTGGTCTCCCGACGGGAAGCGGATCGTCTTTGCCCGCGGCGAGGAGTTGTACATGGCCGGCAGCGACGGGAGCCAGCCGCGAAAGCTCGCGACGATGCCCGGCCGTGCGTTCTGGGTGCGCTGGTCCCCGGACGGCGCGCGCTTGCGATTCACGGTCATGAGTCCGCAGGGGTACACGCGGCGCTCTGGGAAGTCTCGGCCGAGGGTCACGGCCTGCGGCCGGTGCCCTGGGCCGTCGCGAACACGACGTGGACTGCTGCGGCGAGTGGAGTCCGGACGGGCGGCATTTCTTTTTCAGGCGGTTCCGTGACAACAGGGCAGACATCTGGGCCATCCGGAGCGGACGGGCCTCTTCGGCGGGAGAACCACCGGCCCGCGCGCGTGACGAGCGGACCGCTGCTCTTTCCGCGGGCGTCCCGACCCGGGACGGCCGGCGGTTGCTGGTCATCGGCGGCCAACCGCGGGGCGAGAACCTGCGGTTCGATCCCGGCACGCGCGAATTCGCGCGTACAACGCGGGGACGGGGGGCCGGATGGTTCGCACTCTCGCGAGACGGACAGTGGATGGCCTACGTCCAGGAGCCCCTGAGGGAAGCATCCTGTGGCGCAGCAGAGTCGACGGCAGCGCGCGGCTCCAGCTCACGCAACCGCCGCTGCGGCTCCTGGTGCCGCGGTGGTCGCCGGATGGCACGCGGATCGCTTTCATGGGACGGACACACAGGACGGCCCTGGAAAATCTACGTCATTCGGCGGAGGGGGGCGAAGCGCAGCCGATCCTGGAAGGGGACCGTCCCGAGTCGGATCCCGACTGGGCTCCAGACGGGAAGTCTCGATGTTCGGCCGTCCTCCGGACTACCTGGCCGAACCGGCCGTGCCCAAGGCCATTCATCTCCTCGACCTGAGGACGAAGGAGCTTTCGACGCTGCCCGGCTCGGAGCGGCCTGTTCGGTTCCCGGTGGTCGCCCAGTGGACGCTATG
Organism: Vicinamibacteria bacterium; assembly: GCA_963818215.1. GTDB lineage: Bacteria > Acidobacteriota > Vicinamibacteria > Vicinamibacterales > JAENWD01 > JAENWD01. The sequence goes on from CAWFRL010000026.1 coordinate 15,837, forward strand.
TGGCCGCGGTCACCCTGGACCAAGCCAGACTGCTCCTCTTCGATTTCAGCACCAGGCATGGACGGAGCTGGGACGGTTCAAGACCGTGCACAACCCCGTCTGGTCGCGCGACGAGCGGTTTCTGTACTTCGAGGTTGTTGATGAGGCGAGCATCTACCGGGCACGGCTGAGTGATCGAGCCGTGGAAAGGGTGGTCGGCCATGAAGGGGGTGTGGAAGCTCAGTGTACGGGGGCTGCGAGTTCGAGGGTCTGGCGCCGGACGACTCTCCTCTCATTTCGTGTCACCGCACCGACACCGACATCTACGCTCTGGATTGGGAGATGCGGTGATTCGTAGCCTGGCGTCTCTCGAAGTAGGGGAACGCGGTTACCATGAGCCAGGCTGCTGACTTGCCGGCGTCACCCCGGGAGGCGGGTTCAGATGGTGTTTCCCATCAGCGACGACAACACCGACCGCGTCAGGACACCGTACGTCACGTACCTGTTCATTGCGCTGAACATGCTGGTCTTCGTGTTCCTGCAGGGGCTTGGAACGAACGAGCGGTTCACGTACGCGTTCGCGACCGTGCCGAGGAGATCCGCACCGGGCGAAGACATCGCGCGAGCGTGCCGGTGGAGGTCGGCGATCAGAGCGCAACGATACCGCTGCAACCCACTCCGGGCAGCGTCTACTTCACGCTGCTGGTCTCGATGTTCATGCACGGAAGCCTCATGCACCTGCTCGGCAACATGCTCTTCCTCTGGATATTCGGGGACAACGTCGAAGACGACTCGGGCACGGGCGATACGCTGTCTTCTATGTCACTGACGGGCGTCCTCGCTTCCCTGTCGCATGTCGTCACGACGTTCGTGCTCGGCGACAACCGTATATCCCGAGTCTGGGCGCCTCGGGCGCGATTTCGGGTGTGCTCGGCGGTTACCTGGTCCTGCACCCGCAACGTCGCGTCGCGTGATCATGCTGCGCATGCTGACCGAAGTACCTGCATACGTCGCCGTGGGCCTGTGGTTCCTGTTCAGTTGATCAGCACCTTCGGCGTGATCAGTCAGGGCCCGCAATCCGGCGGCGGCGTCGCCTTCATGGCGCACATCGGCGGTTTCATCGCGGGCGTCGTGCTGGTGAAGATTTCGCGCTCGGGAGCCGACGGGCCGTCCCCCGAGCCTACTGAATCCGCCCGGAGTGTTGGGCCTGCCTCCTCTGGAAGCAGGCCCTCGAACACTTACGCGCTGGCGCGCGCGACGTTCTCGGCGCGCGGCCCCTTCGGGCCCTGGCCGGTCTGGAACGTCACGGCCTCGCCCTCGCGCAGCTCATCGAACGAGACACCGCTGCAGGCCGACTGGTGGAAGAAATACTCGTTGCCGTCCGCGGCCGCGACGAAGCCGAATCCCTTGTCGCTGACCAACCGCTTGATAGTGCCGTTCAAAGATCCCATGGTGGTGAAACTCCCGAGTCGAATGGACGAATAGCCGCACGGAATGTGCAGGCGATAGCTTTTGATGAGTGGCTGGAGCGGTCTGGCGGGAGCGCCGGAGGTGCGACAGGGGGCCCAGAAAAGCGTGACTGCCACTGTACACGTCTCGGACGGCACGTCGACGTTCCGCAGGACGGGCTGCCCGTGTCCGGCGCTACCGCAAGGGCTGATGTCCACGTGACGTGCCCGCCAAGGGATCGTTCAGGCGCGGACAGGCGGCAGCGACAGCAGCCGCTCGGCGTTCTCCGAGTAGACCTTCTTCAGAATCCCGTCACGCAACCCCAGCCCGTAGATCCGCCAGCGCCCCTGCCCGGGCACCGGCGCCGGTCCCGTAGTCGAAGTACTCGTCCTCGGTCTCGAGGAACCGGAAGTAAATCGGATACAGGGCATCCTGCGGGCCGTCGGTGCCGAACAGAATCCGGTCCTGGTACTTGTCGAAGAATCGCTGCGAGGCCCGCGGCTGCCGGCCCAGCTCGCCGATGCGTGCGGCAATCTCGACATGCAGATTCGGAAAGCGATCCAGCGCGGCCGATGCCGCCCCGAGGTCCTCCGACGAGTGTCCCACGTGGAGCCCGATGAAGGTCGTCTTCGGGTGTCGCGCGAGCACGCGGTCGCGGGCCGCCAGCAGCTCGGCGTCCGACGGGTAGTCCTTGCCGTGGAACGACCAGTCGGGATGCCGCTGCAGCTCTTCGTAGCGCTCGTTGTGCGCGTCGATGGGCAGGAAGAACGCGGTCGGGTCCGACACATGAATCGCGATCGGCAGGCCAAGCGATCCGCACGCTTCCCACATCGGATCGAAGCGCGGGTCGTCGATCTTGACGAGCGGTCCGGAGGTGACCTGCTCGCGCAGGAACAGCCCCAGCACTTTCAGGATCTTCACGCCTCGTGCGCCCGCCTGCTTTGCGCGCGCCAGTTCGTCGGCCTGCCACGCGGCGTAGCCCGGCTCGGCGATGCGGTCGTAGGACGGCTCGGTGAAGACGACGAACCGATCCGGGTGCGGCTGCTGGAACGTGCGCACGCTGTCGGCCAGTCCCGAGCCGACGCCGCCCGTCAGGGACACCAGCGTCCGGAGGTTGCGCCGCTCCATCAGCGCCAGCAGGTCCGCGGGCGTCGCGCCGTGCCGCACCGCCTCGCCTTGAGGCACGCCGCCGGCGCGTCCGCGCGCGCGAGGTCGGGTGGGCGTGCACGTCCACCACCGGAAACCGCGCGCGCTCGACCTTCGTCTCCGGCACGACGAGCATGCTGCGCGGCTGAAAGTCGGCCAGCGCGAGGCTTCCGGCCGCGGGTTGCGCGGCGCCAGCCTGTGGGCTGCCTGGCTCCCGGGCGCTGGCTCCGCTGGCTGCCAGCATCGTGCCGAGACTCGTCAACCACGCCCGCCGACCCAGGTGTCGCTTCATCAGGCCCTCCAGCCGCGCCCATCATACGGCCTCGGGATCCCGCTATCTCGTCCAGCCAGCCGGCCGAGGTTGCGGCCTTGTCCCGCATGTGGATCCGGTGGGCATTACAATTCTGAAGACTGGACTGTGCGGGGCTGCGCCCCACGGCCAGCCAGGGCGCCAGCCTGATTAACCACGGCGGCCGATCGGCAGGGGCACGTCACATGGCAACTTACATAGTCCTCGGCCAGTTCACGGATCAGGGCATTCGCAACATCAAGGACACGACGAAGAGGGCCGAGGCCGTCAAAGCCCTCGGGAAGAAGGCAGGCGCGACCGTGAAGGCGATCTACTGGACGCTTGGCCAGTACGATGTGGCGACGATCGTCGAAGCGCCAGACGACCAGTCCGTTCACACACTACTGCTCGGTATTGGAGCGGCCGGCAACGTTCGCACGCAGACGCTCCGGGCGTTCACCGCTGAAGAGATGGGTGCGTTGCTGGGCAAGATGGCGTAGTCAGATGATCTCGGCCGGCGCGCGTCCTCCCGGGATGCGCGCCGCGCCGTTGGCCAGCAGCCCACTCATCGAGTCGGACGATTCACCGTCGCGAGAGTGGTGACGCGTCCGCTGGCGTCGACCTTTCGCACGCGCGGCAGCCACTGCCGCCGGTCGTCGCCCGGCGTGTGCAGGTACTCGAGGACGTAGACGGCATCCCCGTGCAGGGCGACTGCCGTGGGAGCCCAGGGACTTTCCGCGCGCAGCACCGTGGTGACGTCGCCTCGCCGGTCGATGCGCACCACGACGCGGCAGCCGGTCGCCGCGACATAGATGTCGCCGGAGTCCGCCACCGCCAGGCCTCGCAGGTAGGGCGCCGACATCTCCGGCAGCCAGTTCGCGGGGCAATCCGCCGGCATGACCTTGTCAGCGACGACCGAGACGGATCCGTCGGAGGCCAGTCTTTTTACGGCGGCGTCTTCGGTGAAGTACAGCGCGTCCCGGCCAGCGGCGAACCCGTTGAGCCACTGCGCGCGTGTGTCGATGACCGCGGCGGGTTCGGTTCGGCCATCTCGCGTCAGGCGCATCACGCGCAGCGGCGGCTGCCTGGCGTACGGCGCGAAGTGCACGAAGCCGTCGCGGAGCGCGACAGGGTAGTCGCTCGACAGGATCAGCACGCCGCCGGCGACCGCCTTGGCGACGAACTCGAACGAGTCTCCCTGTACCCGAAGCCCTGAGAAGCGACTGTCGGCATCGAGCGTCATCCAGTGAAACGCCGGGCCACCGAGATCGACGAGCGCCCCCGCGGCGTCCACCATCCACACGCCGTGACCGGTGTCGACGAAATACACCTGGCCCTTCGCGTCGACGACGATTGACCCGCCAGGATGGGCGATGGCGGGGCGGACCATAACGCCGACGACCAAGCAGATGAAAGCGGCAGCAAGCAGACTCTGTTTCTCATGACAATCCACCTGCCGTTGCAAGCATCGCGCCTCCCGGCTTCATTCCGCAAGTGCCCACGGCGCCGACCGTTGCGTGCGATGTCGTGTTGACAGCCGTGTGCGCAGGCCCGATCATCCGTCGATGAATCGACGTACATTCGTTGGCCATCTGGCCGCTGCTGCGGCGGCGCCCTTCATCCGCGTCTCGCCCGACCCGACGCCGCTCAGGGCCAACGGCGCGCGCCTGAACGGCTGGCTGACGGAGTTGACGCGATCGGCCGCACCGCGGGCGGCATCAACCGGGTCGCCTACTCCGAGGCGGATCTGGCCGGGCGCCAGTTCACGCTCGGGCTGTTTCGCGAGGCCGGTCTCAACCCGCGTATCGATGCGGCCGGCAACATCGTCGGACGCCTCGAAGGCCGGGAGCCCGCGCTGCCGCCGATCCTCATCGGCTCGCACGTCGACTCGGTGACCGACGGCGGCAACTTCGACGGCCCGGTCGGCAGCTTCGGCGCCATCGAGGTTGCACGCTCCCTTCGCGAGCAGGGCGTGCGCCTCCGCCATCCCCTCGAGGTCGTGGTCTGGCAGAACGAAGAGGGCGGCACGATCGGCAGCAAGCTGGCGGTCGGCATCATTGGGGAGCGTGACCTCGACGCGGTCGCGCGATCCGGCAAGTCCCTCCGCGAGGGAATCGGCCTCGTGGGCGGCACGGTCGCGCGGCTGTCGGATGCCGTGCGGACGCGCGGCAGCGTGCACGGCTACTTCGAGCTCCACATCGAGCAAGGCGGGCTGCTCGAGCGCGCGAACCTCCGCATCGGCACGGTGACGGGCATCGTCGGCTTGCGCTGGCTCGACGTGGCCATCGAGGGCTTCTCGAACCACGCCGGAACCACGCCGATGGACCAGCGCCAGGACGCGATGCTTGCCGCCGCGCGGTTCACGGTGGCCGTCAACGAGGCCATCCGCGCGCAGCCGGGCCGGCAGGTCGCGACCGTGGGACGCCTGGTCGCCTCGCCCAACACGCGCAACGTCATTCCAGGACGCGTCGAGCTGACCGTCGATCTGCGCGATCTCGATGTCGCCACGCTCGACCGTTTCGAAGCCCGCCTGCGGCAGCTCGCGTCCGAAATCGGCAGCGCGACCGCCACGCGCTTCACCGTCACCACGGCCGTGAACAGCAGTCCGGCGATGTCCGATTCGCGGATGCTGGATTGGATCGACCAGACCGCCGCAGCCCTCGGGCTGCCCAGCCAGCGCATGCCGAGCGGGGCGGGCCACGACGCGCAGGAGGTCGCCCACATCGCGCCGATGGCGATGATCTTCGTGCCGAGCGTGGGCGGGATCAGCCATTCGCCGCGAGAGTTCACCAGCGCCGAAGACGTCGCCAGCGGCGTCGACGTCCTGCTGAATGCCGTGGTGCGCGCGGACCGCGAGTGATGTCGTCCTGGAGGCACGCGTCGGTCGCCGTCGTCGTTGTGTCGATCGTTGTGTGGAGCGGGCTCACCGCCGTGCGCGCTCCGGTTGCGGCGCAGACCGACAGCGTGCGCCCGCAGTTGCAGCCCATTGCCGGCGCGGCGCGCCGCAACGTGATCTTCGTGCTCGTCGACGACCTGCGCTTCGACGCGATGGGCAATGCCGGGCACCCCTGGCTCGAGACCCCGAACATCGACGCGATAGCCAGGCGTGGCGTCACGCTGCCAAACGCCTTTGTCACCACGGCCCTGTGCTCCCCGAGCCGCGCCTCGATTCTCACCGGCCAGTACGCGCACCGTCATCGCGTCGTGGACAACAACTCGCCGATTCCCGCCGGGACGACGTTCTTCCCTCAGTACCTGCAGGCGGCGGGCTACGACACGGCCTTCATCGGCAAGTGGCACATGGGCGGCGAAAGCGACATGCCGCAGCCCGGGTTCGACCGGTGGGTCAGCTTCAGGGGCCAGGGGACCTACCTGCCGACCAGCGCGGGGCTCAACGTCGACGGCAAGGCCGTCCCGCAGCGCGGGTACATCACCGACGAGCTCACCGATTACGCGATCGACTGGCTGAAGGAGCGTCGCGAGCGCCCCTTCTTCCTTTACCTCTCCCACAAGGCCGTCCATTCCGAGTTCGTCCCCGCCGCGCGCCACCAGGGCCGCTATGAAGGCAAGCCGTTCACGCCGCCGGCGACGATGGCCGACACGGCGAGCAACTACGAAGGCAAGCCGATGTGGGTCCGCAACCAGCGCAACAGCTGGCACGGCGTGGATTTCCCGTACCACAGCGCGCTCGACATCGCGCAGTACTACCGCCGCTACGCCGAGACGCTGCTGGCCGTCGACGACAGCCTCGGCCGGATAGTGGCGCTGCTGGCGGAACGTAAGCTGCTCGACAACACGCTGGTCGTCTTCATGGGCGACAACGGGTTCGCCTTCGGCGAGCACGGCCTGATCGACAAGCGCACGGCTTACGAGTCGTCGATGCGGGTGCCGCTGCTGATGGCCGGCGCCGGCTTGCCGGCGGCAACGACCGTCAAGGAGGTGGTCGCGAACATCGACATCGCGCCGACCATCCTGGAGGCCGCGGGCCTGAAGGCGCCGCCGATGGATGGGCGAAGCTTTCTCCCGCTTGCGAGAGGCGAGCGCACGCCGTGGCGCGACTCGCTCCTGTACGAGTACTACTGGGAACGAAACTTTCCGCAGACGCCGACGATGCACGCGCTGCGCGGCGCGCGGTACAAGGTACATCCGCTATTACGGGCTGTGGGACAGCGACGAGCTGTACGATCTGGCCGACGATCCGCTCGAGACGCGCAACCTCGCAGGAGATCCCGCGCATCGTGACGTCGCCGCTCGCCTGAACCGCGAGCTGTTCGAGACGCTGGCCGCCACCGGCGGGATGTACATCCCGCTCGCGCCGGACCGGGGCGGGATCCAGAATCTGCGCCGGCGCGGCGGCTCGAAGGCGGCGGACTTTCCGCCGAGCCTCTTCGCGCCGGAGTAACGATGCGACGCATTGGTCATGAAGCGGCTCACGCGACCTGCAGCGCGTTGACCGCGGCACCGATGATGGCGGTTTCGTCGCTGGCCTCGACCAGCTCCAGCGCACTGCCCTGGAGCGGGCTCATGGTGACCATCTCGTGCAGGTAGCGATCGAGCAGATGAAGGTCGACGAACATCGCATTGGGGCCGGACAGGAAGAAGCGTCCGGGGCCCTCGAGGTGAATGCTCGTTGCAGTGGCCGCGGCCAGGGCGCGATGCCAGGTCCGAACGAAGTCCGCGCAGCGCCGGTCGCCCGCCCGCGCGTTGGCGAACACTTCCTCCGGTTCGAGGTCCAGGAACCGCTGTCGCATTCCCCGGCGTCCCACGATGCCTTCGAGGTGACCGATGCCGCCGCACCCGCAGTACTTCTCCTTCGGATCCAGGCTGACGATCACGTGTCCGCCCTCCCAGATGCCCTCGGCCGACGGATAGCGGCCCAACCCGACGCCGCTGCCGAGGGTCCAGACGCGAACGAGATCGTGAAGATGCCCGCGGGTGGCTGCGATGCCGGCCGCAAACGCATCGGCGTCGTTGAGTGCGCGCACCGACGCACCCGTGCCCAGGAGCGCCGACAGCGTGGCCTCGAGCTTGAGGCCCTTGGTCTGCGGGAGGTTGGGGGACTCCTCGACCACGCCGTTGCGGATGATGCCGGGGAAGCCGACGCCGATGGCGTCAACGGGTTGGCCGTGCGCGACCTCGGGGATCTGCGCGCACATCATCTCGGCAATCTGCTCGGCGGGCATGCTCTGAAGGGGGCTCGACGCCGACCCGTCGGGCGGGTAGATGCGTATGGGCCCGACGAGGCGGTGGTTTTCCACCAGACCCACCGCGATGTGTTCCATGGCCAGCACGCCGATTGCACGTCGCATCGAGAATCCCGTTGCCGCGGCTAGAACCGCGACAGCTTGTTGAGTCCGTTGAACGCCGCGGTCTTGTAGCATTCCGCCAGCGTGGGGTAATTGAAAACCGTGTTGACGAAGTAGTCCATCGTGCCCTTGAGCGCCAGCACGGCCTGCCCGATGTGCACGAGCTCGGCGGCGCCTTCGCCGATGATGTGCACGCCCAGGAGCTCTTTGGACTCGCGGTGGAAGATCAGCTTGAGACGGCCGGTCGTATCGCCTCGGATTTGCCCCCGCGCGATTTCGCGGTAGTACGCAAGCCCGGTCTCGTACGGCACGTCCTCCTCGGTGAGCTGCTCCTCGGTCTTCCCGATGAAGGAGATCTCCGGGATCGTGTAGATGCCGTAGGGATAGCTGGCGGGATTGGAATCAACGGGCGTGCCGACGGCATGTCCAGCGGCGAGCCGGCCCTGTTCCATCGACACCGATGCGAGGCTCGGGAACCCGATCACGTCACCCACGGCAAAGATGTGCCGCTGCCGGGTCCGATACTCGCCATCGACGCTGATGCGGCCGCGGCCGTCGGCGTCCAGGCCGGCGGCCGCCAGATTGAGATGCTCGACGTTGCCGGTCCGGCCCACGGCGTAGAGCAGCGCGTCGCCCGAGATCCTCTTCTGGCTCTTGAGCGTGGCGACGACCGACCCGTCCGCCGTGTCCACCCGTTCCACCTCTTCGCCCAGCCGCAGGGTGACGCGATGGTCCCGGAGGTGATAGCAGAGCGCCTCGACGATCTCCTGGTCCGCGAACTCCAGCAGCCGCGGCCGTTTCTCGACCAGGACCACGCGGACGCCGAGCGCCGCGAGCATGCAGGTGTACTCCACGCCGATGACGCCGCCGCCCACCACGATCAGCGTCCTGGGCAGCTCGGCCAACTGCATCAGCTGATCGCTTTGCAGCACGGTGCGTCCATCGACCGGCACGTTCGGCGACTCGGCCGGCCGCGTGCCCGTGGCGATGATGAACGCGTCGGCGCGGCAGGTCGTCTCGCCGTTGGCGTTCACGACCTTGATCGTCTGCGGGTCCACGAAGCTGGCGACGCCGTTGAGCAGCGTGATGCCGTTGCGGGAGAGCTGCGCCTGCGTGACGTCGATCTCGTTCTTGATCACCTGCTGGACCCTGAAGGAGAGGTCCGCCATGGTGATCTTCTCTTTCACGCGGTAGTTGACGCCGTAGATGCCCTGGTACTGGAAGCCGGACAGATGCAGCACGGCCTCGCGCATCGTCTTGCTCGGGATGGTGCCGGTGTTGATGCAGGTGCCGCCAATCACGCTCCTTGCGCTCGACGAGCGCGACGCGCCGGCCCTGCTTTGCCGCGTGGATGGAGGCCCGCTGTCCGGAGGGGCCGGAGCCGATGACCACAAGGTCGAACGACTGCATGGGAGAGGTACAATCGGCCCGAAACCCAGCCGGTGTCAAGGCCCGGCGCGCGTCGTGCCGCCGGCTCGATCACGGTCACGGCAGCAGTCGCAGTGTCGCGTCGATGACCTCCGGGCCAGCCACGAGATTCGGCGTCGTTGTGATCGGCGCCGCGCACGATGACCAGCGTCTTGGGCCCTGGAGCCGCGTCGTACACCTGGCGGCTCTGTTCGGGCGGCACGATGCTGTCGCGGTCGCCGGCGATGACCGCCAGCGGGCTGGTCACCTGCGCGATTCGTTCGAGGCTCGCCCACCGATCGCGAAGCAGCAGCTGCACCGGCAGGAACGGGTAGTGGACGCGTCCGACGGCGGCCAGTGAGGTGAACGGCGACCGCAACACCAGCGCCGCCGGCGGAGACTCAGTGGCGAGCCGCACGGCAACGGCCGCGCCCAGCGACTCGCCGAAGTACGCCACGCGCGACGGATCGACGTCCGCGCGCGCTGGCCAGGTACGCGCGTGCCGCGCGCGCGTCCGCCGTCAGGCCAGGCTCGGTCGGGGTCCCGGCGTTGCCGCCAAACCCGCGATAGTCGAACAACAGGACGGCCAGCCCGCGCTCGCGAAACGCGTGCGCCAGGCGTGGAGCGATAGGCGCGGTTGCCGGCGTTGCCGTTGAACACGACGACGGTGAACCTGGCCGGCTGACACGCGGCTGCTGACGAACCACCCGTGCAGCTGAATCCCGTCGTCGGTGCCGAAGGTCGACCTCCTCGACGCCGTCGAGGCCGACCTCGGAGGGCGAGGGGACATGGCCGAACGGAAAGTAGATCAGGCGGCGCTGGAACGTCCACGCCAGCGCCAGCACCGCGATCGCGGAGAGCAGAATCACGAACGCCGCCGTCATGACGCGTCTCACCCTGCGGCCCGATCACTTCGCGGCGGCCGCCGTCCAGTTGACGATGACGGTGATGGACGGCGCCGGGGCATCGAGAGCCGTGTTGACGAGGAATCGCCGGCCATCGCGGCTGGGCACGTAGTGCGTGCGGTTGTTGGTGATGTCGGCCGGCACGCGGGTCTGGAAGAGGACGGTCGGAGAGCCGAACGACGGTCCGGCGCCCACGGCGACGCTCATCAGCTTCCGGTCCTCCGACAGGTAGTAGAGCTCGCGTCCGTCGCCCCGCCACCGGGGCTCGTAGCCGCCGTTGGCCGATACCGGCCATTTGCGGTCCGATCGCGGAACCGTCTCGATGTAGACCTCGAACCTGCCGGACTCGTTCGACGTGTACGCCACCAGCCGGCCGTCCGGAGAGAAGTTGCCGTGCATCTGCTCTCCCGGCGAGGCGATGAATCTCGATGGCGTGCTTGCGTCGCCGATCGGGGCCAGCCACAGATCGAAGCCGGTTTCGCGCGTCGGCGCGGAGAAGATGATATGCCGGCCATCTGGTTGCCAGTCGGTCGGGATCATGTTGAACGTCGGGATATTGCGCCGCGCGATGCTGCGGAAGAGAGCACGAATCGGTCCTCGCCGCCGCCGGCTGTGCTTCGCTCGAAAAACTCGATCATGCCGTTCCGATTGGTCCTGAACGCCAGGCGCGTGCCATCCGGCGACCAGACGCCGCGCGGTGATCAGCCCCCGGAGGCAGACGCGATGGTGGTCTTCCGCGCGAGATCCGTCACCCAGATGCGACCGTGTTGGTCGGGGGATCGAGGAGCCGACGCCGCCAGGCGGGTTCGTCGGGAGACAAACGGAAATCGGTGTAGTCGCCTTCGGGCATGTCGCTCGAGCGCAAGCGGCGTTCCGGCACGGTCGATCCAGGTCAGACGTCCTGTTTGGGGGATGAGGCCCGAGTACGCGATGGTGCCGGTCTGCGAGGCGCGAGCGCGCTCATGAAGGCGGTGTTACGGCCGCATGTTCGGCGACGCAGAAACGGCTGCCCGATCAACTCCAGCCGTGTGCGTCGAAGCCCTGGCCCATCAGCGAGTCGCCGTCGACATAGAGCAGGTACCCGGTGGCACATAGACGGCGCTGGTGTTGACAGGAATCAAACGCTTCTTGATCGTGCCGTCGAGCGAGGCCGCGTAGACGCCACTCTGATCCGTCTGCCGGCGCATGATGGCGTACAGGAAGTGGCGTCCGCCTGGCAGGAACTGCGGATACCGGTGAATCGTCTCCTGACGGGACGCGTCAAACGCCGTCACGGGGGTCGTGCGCTCCCGCAGCAGTTCACCGAGAGAATCGGATCCGTCCCCATTGAAAAGAGGATCGTGCCGTCCTCGCTCCATGTGCCCTCTGCGGAAGTCGGTGGCGGCTTGCGTGATGACCTGGACGGCGCCGCCTGAGGCGGGGACCTTCTTCAGCTGGCCATCGGCAAAGAAACCAACCCAGCGGCTGTCCGGCGACCACATCGGATCCTGAGCGCCCTCGGTACCGGCGCAGCTGCCGCGCGGCCACACCATCGAGGGACCGGAGCCACAGCGAGGGCTTTGCTCCCGGTGCTTTCGCGCCGAACGCCAGCGTCTGGCCGTCCGGTGACAGCGCGAACGTCGGGACGTTGACCGTGGTGTTGACCGACCCTGAAAAGACGGCGTGTCCGGGGCAAACACCTGGAAGGCTGACCGGAGGACGAGCGGGGGCATCGCGCGACGGCCACACGGCGAGCAGCACAGCGGCACACGCTGATAACGCAGCCGCGATCCACGCCATCCGTTCGCGCATTCTCGACGCTGGCGGACGCTCCACGACGGTCGTGGATCGCTCGTGCATCGCCTCTTCGATCTGGAACCGGCCGTCGGCGATGTCGCGGAGCCGCTCGGCCGGATCCTTCCTGAGGCACCTCGCGACGAGCGAGCGAACCTGGTGCGGTGTCGCGGCCGGCAGGGCTTGCCAGTCGGGCTCGCTGGTGACGATCGACGCGAGGACATCGGTGAACGTCGCGCCGTCAAACGCTCTGGCTCCCGTCAGCATCTCGAACAGCACGCAGCCAAATGCCCACACGTCGCAGCGTGCGTCCACCGCTTTGCCGCGCGCCTGCTCGGGCGACATGTACGTGGCGGTCCCGAGGATGACGCCCGAGTGCGTGGGCTCTGGACTGAGCACGGTCGGCGACCGGGTCGCCTCGACCGGTGGCGGCGCCTTGTCGAACGCCTTGGCGAGGCCGAAGTCCAGGACCTTCACCGTCGCCGTCAGGCCGCACTTGATGTTGGCCGGCTTGAGATCGCGATGGATGATGCCAGTGGCGTGCGCGGCCTCCAGCGCCTCGGCGATCTGCCGGGCTATGGGCAAGGCTTCGTCGAGCGGGATGGGTCCCTGCCGGATGCGATCGGCAAGCGTGGGACCTTCGACCAGCTCCAGGACGAGCGCCTTCAGGCCGCTTGATTCCTCGAGGCCGTAGATGGCCGCGATGTTCGCGTGGTTGAGCGTTGCCAGGAGCTCGGCCTCGCGCTCGAACCGCATGAGCCGATCGGAATCCTGCGAGAACGCGGCTGGCAGCACCTTGATGGCGACACTCGCGCTTCAGCTTCGTGTCGCGCGCGCGATAGACCTCGCCCATGCCGCCGGCTCCGAGAGCAGCGAGGATCTCGTACGGTCCGAGCCGGGTGCCGACTGCGAGGGTCATGTGTGGCGCTGCGCTGGAACGTCCAGACCACCGCCAGCGCGACGACGCCGACCAGCAGCATCGCGAGCGCTGCCGTCATCACGTGTCTCACCCTGCTGTCCCCGATCGCCTCCTAGGATACTTGTCCACGCGCGGCTTCACCCGCGCCCACGCCTCCACGCGCGATCGAGTGGCACTACTGCGGCAGACCACGCAGGACCCGATGCCAGAAAGGCGCGATTGACCGCCTGGCGTGCTGTGCGCTGTTGGCTCGAAGCGGCCGCCGACGCGGACAAGGTGAACGGCACGAAGTCCTGCGGACACACGGTGCCTTCCGGCGGCGTCGAGACGTCGATCAGGTAATTCGTGACGGCGGTGGTCACGCATTGCGACAGCAGCAGGGAGGTGTGGCCCCAGCCGTCCATGGTGAGCAGCGCCGAGTTCGGCAGCAGGCTCGCGACCGCCTGCGCGCCGTGATACGGCGTTGCCGGATCGAACCGGTTGCCGACGACGAGCACCGGGTTGGCCGTCGACGCGCCGAACGGGCCCGCATAGCGGCTCGCCACCGGTCCTTCCCACGTCGCGCACAGGCTGGACACCCAGGTCCACATGGGGCTGAAGTATCCGCCCTCCACATCGCCGGCGGCTGCCAGCGGCCATGCCGCATACGTGGTCGGGTTGTCCGAGTCCGAGCAGAAGACGCGGGGACCCGCCTCGAAACTCGGATAGTGAGGGAACCCACGCTTGGTCGTAAAACCAGCGCGGTCCCAGAACGCCTGTAACCGCGCGCCAAGCGCTTGCGGGCTTGCAAGACTCTCGATCGCAGCGAGGAACTCAGCGAAGAACGGCCAGGAAAACGAATCGTACATGGCGCCGAGCGCGTTGGCGACGAGCAGTTGATACGTGAAGACGAAGAAGCTGCCATCTGGAAACACGACGACAAGCGGCGCGGCACGCAACTGATCGGCGAGGGCCGCAAAGCGGGCAGCCGAGTCCGGCCCGAACGCACACGCGCCGGCGTCGCAGAGGCGGAAGAACTCGTCGAGCGTGTTCTGCGCGCCGACCGAGCTTCGCAGCCGCGTCGAGAACGGGATCGTATCGCTCTGGTTGCCAACGCCGGTTGCCCAGGCCACCGGATCGAGCACGCCGTCCACCACCACCGCCCGCACCTTGTCGGGGAAGAGGTTCGCGTACGTGACGCCGAGATAGGAGCCGTAGGCATAGCCGACGTAGGTGAGCCCCGCATCGCCAACTGCTGTCCGCAGCAGATCGAGATCCCTGGCGGCATCGGCAGTCGTCATGTGATCGTGAATGCTCCCGGCTCGCTGGTCGCACGAGCCCACCAGTTCGAGCTCCCCTGCGATCCAGGCGGCTTCCTCGTCTGGCGTGATGGGGAAGGGAAACGGCACGAAGGTCGCCACAGCTTGTTTCACGTTGCCAAAGCACTTGAGAGCCGTGCTGCGTCCAACGCCCCGAGGATCGAAGCCGACGAGATCGAATCGCGCCAACACTTCGGGTGGCGCCAGCAGAGAAGCGGCGAACAGCACGAAATCGACGCCGGATCCTCCCGGGCCACCAGGATTCACGAAGAGAGAGCCGATGCGGAGCGACGGGTCGGCGGCCTGCAGGCGGATCACCGCGAGTGAGATCGCGGGGCCCGTCGGGTTGTCGTGATCGAGCGGCACCTGAACGGTGCCGCACTGGAAGGGTCCGAAGTCTTTATAGCAGGGGCTCCAACTGAGTTTGGGAACGGTCGGTGCCGCGCCCGCCAGACGCGAAGCCAGCACGACAAGCGTGCATACGAGCAGCAAAGAGACCTTTCGAGTCATCGCGACCTCCCTCGATGCCTTCGCTCGTCCAGGCAGATGCCGATCAACAAACGACGGGCGGAAAGTCCGCATCACGTCGTCGAGAGCCCGGGCGATTGCACCCAAGCTGTACTCCTGTGGAATCACAGCGGCGATCCAGCGGTTCAACACCAGCTCAACTTGAACACCTTGTCCGCGTCCGACGCTCATGCCAGTATTCCGGGCAGCATGGACAACCCCGACAGCGGCGGCCGAATCTCCCGGCGCGCGTTCCTTCGCGGTGTGCGCGGCGCCCCTGCTGCCGCGTCCGGCCTCCGCGCGAGCGGCGCCCCGCCTGTCGCAGCCCCCGTCCAACCGACATCCGCATCGTCGAAGTCGAGCATCGCTTCGAGGAGTTCCGGTATCGCGCGCCGTACCAGTTCGGCGGGCGCACCGTCGATCGCGTGACGCTTGCTCAACGTCGAGTGCCGGGTCCGCACCGGCGACGGCAAGGAGGCGTGGGGCTTCGGGTCGATGACGCTCGGCAACGCCTGGGCCTTTCCCGCGGTTCCGCACGACACCGGGCTGGGCGCGATGACCGCGCTGGCGGCCGAACTGCGCGCGCAGACCGCGGCCGTGCGACGAGAGCGGCCATCCGATCGATTTGTTCCGCGCGCTCGAGCCGGCGTACCTGCGTGCGGCCGACGCGCTGTCGAGCCGACGCGCGCTGCCCGTGCCGATTCCGAAGCTGTGCACGCTGGTCGTCGCCAGCGCGTTTGACGCCGCCATCCACGACGCGTACGGCAAGGCCTTCGGCGTGAGCTGCTACGACACGTACGGCTCGCGGTTCATGCGCGGCGACTTGTCCGCCGACCTTGGCCCGGAGTTCAAGGGCGAGTATCTCGACCGCTACGTGCCCTCGGCGCCCAGGCCGCACGACGCTCGTGTTCCACTCGGTGGGCGCGTCCGATCCGCTCGAGGCCTCCGACGTCAGCTCGCGGATCGACGACGGGCTGCCGGGCACGCTCGAAGAGTGGATCGCGCGTGACGGCCTGCTCGCCTTCAAGATGAAGCTCAACGGCGGCAACCTGACGGCCGACGTCGAGCGCATCGTCGGCATCGATCGCGTCGTGACGCGCGTGCAGGCGGCCAGGCGCGTGAGCGACTGGAAGTACCTCCTCGACTTCAACGAGGGGTGCCCGAACGTCGCGTACCTGATCGAAGTGCTGCAGCGCGTGCGCGAGGCCACGCCGCGTGGCTTCGACCGGATTCTCTACATCGAGCAGCCGACCAATCGCGATTGAAGAAGGACCGCGCCAACGTCATGCACGCAGCCGCGCGGCTGCGTCCCGTGGTGGCCGACGAGTCGCTGACCGATCTCGAGATGCTGCTGCTGGCGCGCGAGATGGGCTACACCGGTGTGGCGCTCAAGGCCTGCAAGGGCCAGACGCATGCGATGCTGATGGCCGCGGCCGCGCAGAAGTTCGGCCTGTTCCTGTGCGTGCAGGACCTGACGTGCCCCGGCGCGTCGTTGATTCATTCGGCCGGCATCGCGGCGCGCGTGCCCGGCAACGCCGGCATCGAAGCCAACGCGCGCCAGTTCGTCCCGGCGGCCAACGCGCCGTGGGAGGAGCGATTCCCGGGGCTGTTCACCATCCACGACGGCCTCATGCAGACGGGCCAGTTACGAGGCCCCGGGCTTGGCGCCGTGGCCCCGAGGACACGCTGATGCCGGTGACTCGTCGGGACTGGATGCGGATGGCAGGAGGCGCTGCCGTCGGCGCCGCGCTGACCGGGCGCGTCGACGCAGGTGACGGGGCGCACGTTCTGCCTCTTCTCGAAGCACCTGCCGGAGCTCGAGTGGGGCGCGCTTGCCCGCGCCACGCGGGATGCCGGGTTCGGTGGCGTCGACCTGACGGTCAGGCCGCGCGGCCACGTCCTGCCCGAGCGCGCGGCCGCCGATCTGCCGCGGGCCGTCGACGCGATCAAGGCCGAAGGGCTGTCGGTCCCGATGATCACCACCGACCTCACGTCGGCCGCCTCTCCGCTGGCCCGGCCGCTGCTCGAGGCCGCGGCGCGAAGCGGCGTGCGCTACTTCAAGACCGGCTACTGGCGGTACACCGCCTCACCCGACGTGCGCGCGCAGGTGGCGGCCGCCGGCGCCGCGCTCGAGGGGCTTGCCGCGCTGGCCCGGGACTGCGGCATCGAGATGGGGTTTCACAACCACGAGACGTACATCGGCGCGGCGCTGTGGGACATCGCGCCGGTGATGGATCGGCTCGATCCGCGGTGGGCCGGCTACTACTTCGATCCTCGCCACGCCGTGGCCGAAGGCGGCGCGGGTGCCTGGAAAGCGGCGACGCACCTGGTGGCTCCGCGGCTGAAAATGGTGGCGGTCAAGGACTGCGTCTGGGCGAAGACCGCGCAGGGCTGGCGCATCGAGAACTGTCCGTTGGGCGAGGGCCTGGTCGACTGGGCCTGGGTCGGCGGCGCGCTGAACGAGTCGAAGTTCAGCGGGCCGATTTCGATCCACCTCGAGTACGAGCTTCCTGCCGGCACCAGCCACACGCTGAAGGCCGCCACGCGCGACCTGGCGTTCGCGCGCCGATTCCTGTAGCGCAGGCCTTCAGGCCTGCCCGATCCTGCGGCGGCAAAATCATCCGCAGATTTCTGGATTTTCGGGATTCCCTGGCGCTGAGGAACCCGCGCGACACCGGCCGCGTAGCGGTCTACCTGGTAACGCTACGGCGGAGCTATGCGTTTCAGTGCGGGCATGATACCCGGACGGAACATTTGCCGCGTATACTCCCGACACACCGGGGAGGTGCGTATGGTCTGCCGCCTGTTTGTCGTGTCCGCGATATCTGCTGGTTTGCGGAATCGGACGTGCCGCCGCCGCGCCTTCGGGCCCCCCCTACTACCTCGCCCTCGGTGATTCAACGGCGATCGGCATCCAACGCGGCCTCCCCTCACCAACCAGGGCTACGCCGATGATCTGTTCGCGCCGCTTCGCCTGCGCCACCCGACCCTTCGCCTCGCCAAACTCGGCTGCTCCGGGCGAGACGACCACAACGATGCTCAAAGGCGGCAAGTGCCTCAATTACGATTCCGCTGCAATCAGTTGGACGAAGCCCTGCAGTTCAGAGACGCATCGCGTCGGGCTCATCACGTTGAGCATCGGCGGCGACAACGTCCTTGGGTGCATCAATCTGGCTGGCGTCATCAGCATCGATGAGGACTGCGTCTCCTGGAGGCTAGCGATGTCATCGGACCGGAGATGGTCCAGATTCTGCGACGCTGCGCGCGGCGGCCGGCCCCACTGTGCCGATCGTGGGGATGAACTACTACGATCCGTTCCTTGCCGCGTGGACGTTGGGCCGGGCGGGGCAGGACTGGCGCTGCGCCACTGGAAATCACAAACGGATTGAACGACCTGCTCGGTACGCTGTACTTCGCGTTCCAGATGCCGGTCGCCGACGTCGCGCACGCCTTCCGGATCAACGACGACACTCAATGTCCCCGTGTTCAACGTGCCGCGCAACGTGCTGCTGGAGTTCACGTTGGACGTGGATCGGCGCGTCGCCTGAGTCTACCGACATCCATCCAAATAAACGTAGGGACTGGGGTGATCGCGAAGGCATTTGCGAAGGCCATCGCAATCCTCGTAGCCGTCCCGGTCAGGCCAGGTCGATCGCGATCACCTCGTGCACGGCCACCGACGGCACCGTCACGTTGATGGTGTCCTCGCTGGTCGACCCGGAGCGAGGTGTCTGCCGTCAACAGCCGCACTCGCCGCGCACGCGCGCCAGCGGGAAGGCGCACCCGCACGTTCAGGGGCCCAATCGGGAAGACTTCCCGCACGGGCCTTTCATCATCATCGGGTTCGTCAGGTTGACCAGGTGCACCGTCATCGACTCGCGCTGACGCCACGCCGTGACATCCAGCAACCCGGGCCCCTCGACCTCCACCTGCGGGCCTCGTTGGCGGCCCACGCGATAGTGTTTCTGAGCAGCCGCAGGTGGTCGACGCTCAGCACCTCCCAGAACGACACGATTGATGTCCCACGGGAAGTAGGCGATCCGGCTGCGGCCGACTTCGCGCAGATACAACTCGCGCGTCGCCCGTCTGCGGCACCCGCGGGTAGACGTCCTCCATCGGCAGATCGGGGTAGGTTGGGATCAGCGTAGAGGCGACGGCTCGCCTCCGCGCG
The DNA here is from genome assembly GCA_963818215.1 of Vicinamibacteria bacterium. Taxonomy (GTDB): domain Bacteria; phylum Acidobacteriota; class Vicinamibacteria; order Vicinamibacterales; family JAENWD01; genus JAENWD01. Next base: position 34,986 of record CAWFRL010000026.1, read on the forward strand.
CGGCTGCACGTCGAGCCGGTGCACGCCATGGATGATGCGCGTCGTGTCGCCGAAGCCGTCGAGAATCTGGTGCCGCTCTTCCTGAGGCCTAATTGGCAGTCGAGGCCCAGGTAGGCGTTCTGCATCGGGCCGTCGATGCGTCCGCCAAACGACACGCCGAACAGGTCGCCCAGGCCGAAGTCCCCGCGCTGCTGGCCGAACTCGTCGTATAGTGTCGACGCGAAGGTCGCCAGCAGGCTTCCGCTCGTGCGACGAAGCGGGCGTATGGCGTCGCACTGTGCGTTCGGAGAGCGCCGCGGCGTCGGCGAGGATCAGCAGCCGGAACCGATCCAGGCTCTCGTCGGTCAAGGTACGCCTCGTGAACCAGCTCGAAAGGCACGCGCGATTCGACCAGCGCGTGATACATCCCCAGGACGTGATTGACCGCCCGATCCGTGGGCGAGACGCCCGCGTGATACTTCTCTGTCTGTTCCGAGAAGAAGCAGCGCCACACGCGCGATTGGCGCCTCGTTGCGCAGGTGGCGCTCGTGACGGTAGTGCCAGTCGTAGATCCGCTCGACGACGGGCAGCCAGCGCCGGTCGTAGAGGACGCCGGAAAATTTGGTCACCCACGGCCGCATGCCGTTGGCGGTGCCCTCCGCAACCCACAGCTGGATTTCCGGCTCGCTCTGGACCGAGTCCTTCCAGCGGTAGCGCTCTTCGACGCCGACGCTGAAGATGCCGCCAATCGGCCGGCGGCCCATCACCGACCGGTATTCCTTCGCGCGGTGGCCGTTGGCCCACGGCGGCGTCAGGCCCCGTCGCGCCTGGTTGTCCGTGAACTGGATGTCGGCCAGCTCGCCGGCGGTCTTCAGATCCGGCGGCCCGTTCGGGATGAACCGCGCGCCAGGATTCACGGACCGTACGGTTGCGTCCCAGCGCTTCCACAACTCGGTCAGCCGCGCGGTGCGCCACTCGACGAACTCGCGCCGCGCGACGGCGCCGGTGTCGTCGCGCGGAAGGTCGTGACCGGTCGCCGCCGCGAAGTTCCGCGTGCAATGCTCGCAGAAGCACTCGCCGCCTTGCGGCGCCCAGCGATTCGCAAAGATCCCATCCACCCGGTACTTCGTCACGATCTCGCGGTGCACGGCGTCCATGAAGACGAAGTTGTACGGACCGAGCGCACACGTCACCCACAGGTCCTTGTTGGCCCAGTGGCGCCTTGGGCTGCCGTCGGCGTTGACGGCGATCCAGTCCGGGTGGGCCGCGCGGACCTCGTCCCGGACCGCGTGTGGATCCGTCTGCGCGACGACTCGCATCCCGAGGTCACGGCAGCCGGCGACCAGGGTGCCGAATGGATCGCTGTTGCCAAGCCACGCGCTGCGATGATGGAGGGGCACGTCCGTGGGTAGTACGCGACGATGCCGCCGGCGCTGAGGGTTGCGGCATCGGCGTGAAGACGACGGAAGTAATCGAGCCAGAAGGCCGGGTCGAAGCGGCCCGGGTCGTTTTCGACCAACGTGAGCTGCACCCACCGCATGGGCTGGTCGAACCATCCTCCCGGTGGCGGATCGGCGGCCTTCTCACGACCGGCTCGGCCTCCGGGCGCGCCGACCGACGCGATGGCGCCGGCGCCGGCCGTGACCTGCAGAAAGCTGCGACGGGAGAGTGGCCGCGGCATGGACTCTGCGCGTCAGCTGCTGTGATCGTGAAGGATGCGCCATCCGCCGGCCGTGCGCAGCCACACCAGCGAGAATCGACCCGTCTGCTCGGCCTTCCGCCGCCGGCGAGCGTGAACCGTCCCGTCATGAGCGCGTGGTCGGCGCCAAGCGCGCGAACGTCCAGTTGGTCGAAGCGAAGTTGCTGGTCGGGCTTCGCACCCGTGAAGTACTTCGCGAGGTAGCGGGCGCGCATCGCGTCGACGCCAATGAGGCCGGCCGGCGTCATGTACGTCGCTGATTCGGCGTAGGGCGCCATGAAGCCGTCCACGTCGCCCCGGTTCCACATCTCCGAGGTCGCCTGCAGCGAGGCGACCAGCGCTGCCTCATCGGGCCCGGGCGCCTGGGCCGCCGCCGCCTTCGCCGAGGCTTCGGCGGGCCAGGGCGACCAGCCGCCCGCCCACGGCAGCACGCACGACACGGCCAGGACGACCACGAGGCGATCAAGCGTCTCATGGGCCTATCATGCTCCAGACCGCCCGGCCAGCGTGATAGGCTCCGCCCAATGCGCACCGCGCTGTTACTCGCCTTGCTGGTTCCACTTCAAGCGCCGGCCGACCCGGTCGTGACGCCCACGGCGCCCATCGCCCTGTTCAACGGCCACGACCTGTCGAACTGGGAGGCCGACGTCCCCGCGCGCGACAAGGATCCCGGTCTTCGGCCGAGCTTCGTCATCAGGGGCGGACATCTGGTGAGCCTCGGCACGCCCGAGGGGCACCTGGTGACCAGGCAGCAGTACCGGGACTATCGCCTCGAATCCCAGTACCGTTTCACCGGCAAGCCCGGCAACTGCGGACTGCTCATCCACGCCTCGCGTCCGCGCGCGCTCTACGCGATGTTTCCGCAGTCGATCGAAGTGCAGATGAACAGCGGCGACGCGGGCGATTTCTGGGTCATCCAGGAGAACATCGAAGTGCCCGACATGGAGAAGCGACGGCCGCGGGCGCCGGGCGAGAAATGGGGCGGCGCGGAGGGCGATGCGCGGCGCATCCTGAACCTGACCAACGGTTCCGAGAAGGCGCTGGGCCTGTGGAACACGATGGTGGTCGAGGTGCGTGGCCGCTCGATCACCGTCTGGGTGAACGGCGTTCTCGTGAACAACGGCGTCAACGCGTCGGTGGACCACGGCAAGATCGCGGTGCAGGCGGAAGGCGCCGAGGTCGAGTTCCGCAAGCTCGACATCGGTCCGCTGCCGCCCGTATAATCCAAGCCCAATGACTACTATCACTCGTGCCGTGCTGGTCGTCGCCCTGGCCCTGCTGGCCGTGCAGTCGCCCGCCGCGACCCCGATCCGTTTGATGCTGCTCGACGGGGAAAGCGGCGGCCCGTGGCACAAATGGCAGCTCACGACGCCCGTCCTGAAGAAGGCGCTGGAAGAGACCGGGCTCTTCCAGGTGGACGTCGTCACCGCGCCGGCCGCAACGGGAGAGCTCTCGGCGTTCGCGCCCGCCTTTGCCGACTATCGAGCCGTCGTCATGAACTACGACGCGCCCGACGAGCGCTGGCCGGCGGGCTCTGAAGACGGCCTTCGAGCAGTACATCAGCAATGGCGGCGGGCTGGTCGTCGTGCACGCCGCCGACAACGCGTTTGCCGGATGGCCGGCGTTCAACGAGATGATCGGTCTCGGCGCCTGGCGCGGCCGCACCGAGAAGGCGGGGCCGTTCTGGTACTTCCAGGACGGCAAGGTGGTGCCGGAATCCACGCCCGGACCGGCCGGAAGCCACGGCACGCGGGTGCCGTTTGCCGTCACCGTTCGTGACACCTCCCATCCCATCACCAGGGGCCTGCCCGCAGTGTGGATGCACCAGGGCGACGAGCTGTACGCGCGGCTTCGCGGCCCGGGCAAGAACATGACGGTGCTCGCGACGGCGATGTCGCCGAAGGACAACGCCGGCACCGGACACGACGAGCCGATGCTGATGACGGTGTCGCACGGCAAGGGGCGCATCTTCCACACCACGCTGGGCCACGACGTCAACGGCATGAGCTGCGTCGGCTTCGTGACGACACTGCAGCGGGGCGCGGAATGGGCCGCCACCGGCGCGGTGACGCAGAAGGTGCCGGCGACGTTCCCGTCGGCGCAGACCGTGAGCTATCGCGCGGACCTGGCGGCGATGGATCCGAAGTTCGTGAAGGGCCTCAACCCGATCGACGCAGCGAAGTAAGGCGGCGTGGGAGGACGTGCTGTGAACCCAACTCATCCCGTCGATCGGCGGACCTTCCTCGCAACTTCTGGAGCGCTGGTGGCCGGCGCCGCGGTTGGCGCGGTCGGCGCGTCCGTGCAGGCGGCGCGACGCGCCTCGCGCTGGCCGGCACCGGCTCGCGCGGCTCGGTACCTGGGGCGAGGACCTCGTCGGGCACTACGAGGATCGCATCGAGTTGGTGGGGCTGTTCGACCGTAACGGCCTGAGGGCCCGCGCGGCGCAGCGCTTGATCGGCACGACGGCTCCTGTCTTTGCCGACTTCGACACGATGGTGCGACAGGCGAGGCCGGACGCCGTCATCGTCGCCACGGTCGACGCCACGCACGCACGCTACATCGTCCGCGCGCTCGAGCTCGGCGTGGACGTCCTGACCGAAAAGCCGATGTGCACCGACGAGGCGCAGTGCCAGGCGATCCTCGACGCGTCCGCGCGGACCGGCCGGACCGTGACAGTCACGCTCAACGCGCGACACTCGCGCGAGGCGAAGAAGGTCAAGGCGCTGCTCCAGGAGGGGGCCATCGGCGATGTGCTGGCCGTGGACTTCCACGAGTACCTCGACACCAGCCACGGCGCCGACTACTTCCGCAGGTGGCACCGGTTCAGAGAGAACTCCGGGACGCTGCTGTGCCACAAGGCGTCGCACCATTTCGATCTGGCCAACTGGTGGCTGGACTCGGAGCCGGTCGAGGTCTCCGCGTCCGGCGACCTGCGGGTCTACGGCCGCAACAGCTCGTTCCGCGGCACCAACTGCCGCACATGCTCGCATCGCACGACGTGTCCTTTTGCGTGGGACGTGACGGCGAGCAAGCGCAACGTCGCGCTTTACGTGGACTGCGAGTCCGAGGACGGCTACCTTCGCGACGGATGCGTCTTCGACGAGCGCATCGACATCTACGACACGATGTCGGTCACCGTGCGATACGCGAATCGCGCGATGCTCACCTACACGGCGGCGGCGCACCTGCCATTTGAAGGCCAGTCGGTGTCGTTCAACGGCACGCGCGGACGGCTCGACTACATGGACATGAGCGGCGGCGGGCGCGCGCAGACCGAACTGAGGTTGACGCCCCGCTTCGGCTCGTCGCAGAAAATCACCGACCTGCCGCCGGAGCGGGAAGGCGGACATGGCGGCGCCGATGCGTCGCTGCAGGATCTGTTGTTCCGGAACGAGCCGGCATCCGATCCGTTGCACTTGCGGGCCGGGCTGCGGGCGGGCGCGCTGTCGAGCCTGATGGGTATCGCCGCGCGTCACAGCATCGAGCGCGGCAGCCAGCCGGTGAAGATCGCCGACCTCGTGCGGCTGTAGCGCAGGCCTTCCGCCCGGCGTTCTATGTAGCGCAGTTCAGGGCACGGGCTCGGCGCAGGGTGCGGGCCGCCACGACTCGACGTCGATCACCGGGTCCATCGAGCCCATGTTGCGCCGCGGATCGGCGACGCCGGCCTGCGGCGGGCCGCCGCCGATGCGGACACCGCCGACCGAGACGCCGCCGGGACCGGACAGGTCGGCCTGGCGCACCAGTCCCGTCACCTCGATCATGGAGGCCTGCTGCTTCTTGATCTCTTCGAGCAGGGGCTTCTTGCCGTTGAGGCGGAAGCGCCGTCCCGGCTCGACCACGGACCTGGCCGTCTCGTGCGCGGGCGTGCGCCCGACGATGAAGCGCCGGTCCTTGGCGCAGCCAGGGATCGTGATCCGTGCCGAGTCGGACGGGACCTTGCGTTCCTGGGCCAGCGACGATGACGCGGCTACGGCCGCCAGCAACACGGTGACGACGATCTTCCGCATGAAACCAGTGTAAGGCCGAACCGCCCCCGCAGCGCGAGAGCGCTGCGACCTCGCGGGCCGCGGTACACTCGCCGCCATGTCCGCGCGGCCCCTCCGCTTGATGGCCATCCTGGCCCACCCCGACGACGAGTCGCTCGGTGTCGGCGGCACGCTGGCGAAGTACGCAGCCGAGGGCGTCCAGACGTTTCTCGTCACAGCCACCCGGGGACAGCAAGGCCGATTCCGGGGCCATCGGGAGCCGCCCGAGCACCCGGGCGCCGAGCGCCTGGGCGAGATCCGCGAACGGGAGCTCCGCGCGGCGGCAGCCGTGCTGGGGGTCACCGACGTCGCCGTGCTCGACTACCAGGACAAGGCGCTCGACCGGGTCGACGCCCGCGAAGCGGTCGAGGCGATCGCCGCGCACATCCGGCGCGTCCAGCCGCAGGTCGTGGTGACCTTCGGCCCCGACGGCGCCTACGGCCATCCCGACCACATCGCCATTTCCCAGTTCACGACGGCCGCCATCGTCGCCTCCGCCGCCAGCGCCCGAGGCGGCGCATCAGGTGGCCAAGCTGTACCACATCGCGTGGTCTGCAGGGACGTGGGCGCTCTATCAGCGGGCCTTCACGTCGGTGGGCTGCACCGTCGACGGCGTCGAGCGGCACGCCGTGCCATGGCCCGAGTGGGCCATTACCACGGTCATCGACGCGCGGCCGTGGTGGCGCACCGTGTGGCGGGCCGTGTCGTGCCACGACACGCAGATCGCCAGTTACGAGCAGTTGAAGACGCTGGCCGACGCCGATCACGAAGTCCTGTGGGGGCAGCAGTGCTTCTACCGCGTGTTCAGCACCGTCAACGGCGGAGGCAGCGTGAAACGGACTTGTTCGAGGGCCTGCGGCGCGGTGAGAGGCCGCGCCGCACGCACGCGATTAGCGGCGCGCGCGCTTCAGCGCGTCGAGATCTGCGGTATCGGACGCTCGCCCTGTGCGCTTGGACGCGCGCAGGTCGTCGAGCGCGAGGTACGGCACGCGGACGCCATCGATGCGTCGGATATTCGATTGGGCCACGCACGGTCGAACGTGACGGTCCAGGCCACCGTGAGGACGTCCACTCGCGGGTCGTCGCCGATGATCGTAATCGGCCTGGATGCCATCTCCTCGGCATCCAGCTCGCGTGCCACGCCCCACGGCAGCGCCGACATCGCCTTCAACAGGCGCGCTATGTGCGGGCGTCGCGGACGAGTACGTCGACATCCTTGGTGGCCCGCACCGACCCGTGCAGATTCGCCGCGATGCCGCCCGCTAGCAGGTATCGAACCCGATGCCTGTTCAACAGGCGGCAGACCTTGAGGACGCGGTTATCGGTACCAGGGGTTCGTCTGGGCATCGCGCCACCGCCGGTAGTCCTCGAATGAGTCGAACGTCCTCGCGAACGGCACAAACGGGTACGGCGTCAGCACGGCGAAGTCGCGGAAGAGCCGCTCGGCCTCGCGCAGTCGCGCCGCCGCCGAACGCGGGGTGACCGGTTCGGTGACACGGGTCCGGCGCCTCCTCGAAGGGCGAGTCGGGGGCGGCCGGCGCGGCTGGCGCAGCATGACCGGATTATAGCGGGTCGCGACGAAATGCTTGAGGCCAGCCGGGTTCGGCGGTATCGTGGTCGGGTACTTTTGTTCGGTTCCTCCAGGAGAGCTGTCCCATGACCCAACCAAATAACGCCGGACCCTCACGCCGCGACTTCATCCGGGACGCGACGGCCGCCGCCGTGGGCACCGCGGCCGTGGCGCGCTTTCACGGGCTCGTCGGCGCGCACGCCGCCGGCAGCGACGAGATTCGCGTCGGGCTGGTGGGCTGCGGCGGCCGGGGCACGGGTGCGGCCGGCAACGTGATGGCCGCGGCGCCCGGCGTGCGCATCGTCGCGCTGGCCGACGCGTTTGCCGATCGCCTCACCGCGTGCCGCGAGCGGCTCGCCAAGCAGTACCCCGACACTGCAAATGTGGCGGCCGACCACTGCTTCGTAGGGCTCGACGCCTACCAGCAGTTGCTGAAGACCGACATCAACTACGTGATCCTGGCCTCGCCGCCGGGGTTCCGCTCGACGCATATCGCCGCGGCCGTGGCTGCGGGGAAGAACATCTTCGCGGAGAAGCCCGTTGCGGTCGACGCCACGCAGGTGCGCTCTTGTATTGCACTGGCCGACGAGGTGACCCGCAAGGGCATCGCCCTGGGTGCCGGGACGCAGTACCGTCACTTCGACCCGTATATCCAGTCGATGAAGCGCATCCACGACGGCGCCATCGGCCAGCTCACTGGCGCCCGGGCGTACTACAACACGGGCGAGTTGTGGAAGCACGATCGCCAGGAGGGCTGGAGCGACCTGGAAAACCAGATGCGCAACTGGCTCTACTACACCTGGCTGTCCGGCGACCACATCGTCGAGCAGTTCATCCACAACATCGACGCGCTGAACTGGGCCTTCAACGGACACCCGCTGCGCGCCACCGGCACCGGCGGCCGCCAGGTGCGAACAGCGCCCGAGTTCGGTCACATCTACGACCACTTCGCCATCGTCTACGAGTACGAGAACGACGCGTTTGCTACGGCGATGTGCCGGCAGCAGAACGGAACCGAGAAGAAGGTGGCCAACGAGTTCACGGGCACCAAGGGCACGGCGTACGTGCTGCCCGACTACAGCATCAAGGGCGACGACGACCTGGAAGTACGACCTGGCCGAGCCCAACGACATGTACGTGCAGGAGCACACCGACCTCATCGCGAGCATCCGCGCCGGCAAGCCTCTCAACGAGCTCAAGTCGGTGGCCGAGAGCAGCCTCACGGCCATCATGGGCCGCATGACGGCGTACTCGGGGAAGACCATCTCGTGGGACGAGGCGCTGAACTCGACCGAATCGCTGATGCCGGCGACGCTCACGTGGGGCCCGATGCCCACGCCGCTGGTCGCGATGCCGGGCCTGGCGACGGACTGACGCCTGCTCCAGGCATGCGGTCTCTGCTCCTGCCGATCGCGCTCATGTGCGCGGGTGCCGCTGGTCATGCCGCACCCGCGCCGACCGCCCTTCCCCGGAGCGCGCCCGAGGTCCAGGGGATCTCGTCAGCGGCCGTTCTCGCGTTCGTCGAAGAGGCCGAGCAGAAGATCGACGCGCTGCACAGCGTGATGATCGTGCGGCACGGGCAGGTCGTCGCCGAGGGATGGTGGGCGCCCTACGCCGCGACCGAGCCGCATCAGATGTTCTCGCTCAGCAAGAGCTTCACCTCGACGGCCGTCGGCTTTGCCGTGGCCGAAGGCCTGCTGAAGCTGGACGACCCTGTCCTGCAGTTCTTCCCCGACGAGTCACCCGCCGAGCCGAGCGCGAACCTGAAGGCCATGCGGATTCGCGACCTGCTGACGATGTCCACCGGCCATCATGACGAGGACGTCCGCGACTTCAAGTACAACGCCGAAGAGAGCGTGGTGAAGGACTTCCTGTCGCGGCCGGTGTCGCACAAGCCCGGCACGTTCTTCTTCTACAACACGCCGGGGAGTTACATGTTGTCGGCCATCGTCCAGAAGGTGACGGGGCAGACGGCACTCGACTATCTCCGGCCGCGGCTTTTCGAGCCGCTCGGCATCGTCAATCCTACGTGGGACGCGAGCAAGCAGGGCATCTCCCTGGGCGGGTTCGGGTTGAACGTCCGCACCGAGGACATCGCGCGCTTCGGCCAGTTCTACCTTCAACGAGGCGAGTGGCAGGGCAAACAGCTGCTCCCGGCCGCGTGGATCGACACGGCCACCGCGCGCCACATGTCCAACGGAAGCTCGCCGGCGAGCGACTGGGAGCAGGGATACGGCTACCAGTTCTGGCGAAGCCGCCACGGGTTCTATCGTGGCGACGGCGCGCACGGGCAGTTCTGCCTCGTGCTGCCGCAGTACGACACCGTGATCGCGATTACGAGCGGCACGCGCGACATGGCGTCGGTGATGAACCTCGTGTGGGATCGGCTGGTGCCCGCCCTGAAGGCAGCGGCGTTGCCCGCCGACCCGACGGCCCACGGACGGCTGACCGCGAAGCTCGCGAGCCTGACGCTCCGGCCCCAGACCTCGACGGCCGGATCCACCCCGCCAGCGACCGTGACCGGGAAGCGGTACACGTTTGGCGAGAACCCTCACTCGTTCGAGTCGATCGCGCTCGACGCGATGGACCGCGGCCGCGCGACCTTCACCCTGCGCACCGCAGGGGCCGACCAGCTGCTCGTCGCGACCTCCGGTGCCTGGCAGAAAGGCACGCTGATGCTCGGCGGCAGGGCCGAGGCCGTTGCCGCCAGCGGCGGGTGGACCTCTGGCGACCTCTACACGCTGCAGGTCGTGCGGCACCGAACGCCGTTTTCGACGACCTATCGACTGCGCTTCTCGGGGAACGAGCTGACCGTGGACAGCGAACAGAACGTCGGCCCGGCCAACTCACGCACGGCGCACTTTGTCGGCACCAGCGGGCCCGCCATCTCGAGCGCTCGCGAGTAGCCCCCTCACGACCCGGGAGTAACATGGGCCATGCCTGTGATTGGGCGTCGCGTGCCGAGGCGCGAAGGGCCTGAGAAGATCTCCGGACGCGCGCAGTACCTGGACGACCTCGCCATCCCCGGTTGTCTCGCCGGCGTTACGCTGCGGTCGACGATCCCCCACGGCGCGATTCGCGCGGTGACATTCGACCCGGCCTTTCCCTGGGCCGACTTCGTGGTCGTGACCGCCCGGGATGTCCCCCACAACCGCGTCGCGCTGATTGCCGACGACCAGCCACTGCTCGCCGATACGCGCGTCATGCACCAGATGGAGCCGATCGCGCTTGTCGCGCATCGCGATCGCAACCAGGCGTACGAGGCGCTCAGGCACATCACCGTTGTCTATGAATCCCGAGCCGCCGGTGCTGACGGTTGATGACGCGATGGCGGCGACCACCAGGCTCTACGGCGACGACAACGTGTTCAAGGACATCCGGATCGAGCGCGGCGACGTCGATCGCGGCCTGGCGGCTGCCGACCTGGTGATCGAAGGCGAGTACCACCTCCCGCATCAGGAGCACGCCTACATCGAGAACAACGCCATCGCTGCCTGGGTAGAGCCCGACGGCACGCTCGTGGTGACCGGCTCGATGCAGTGCCCGTACTACGTGCACAAGGCCCTGAAAGGGCTCTTCGGACTCGCCGACTCCCGGATCCGGGTGATCCAGACAGCGACCGGGGGCGGGTTTGGCGGCAAGGAAGAGTATCCGAACGTCATCGCCGGCCACGCGGCAGTGCTGGCGCGGAAAGCAGGGCGTCCGGTCAAGATCGTCTACGACCGCCACGAAGACATGCTGGCGACGACCAAGCGGCACCCGGCGCGGGTCCGTCACAGGACCGGCGTGCGGCGCGACGGCACGCTGGTGGCGCAAGACATCGACATCGTCATGGACGGCGGTGCCTACGTGACGCTGTCGCCCGTCGTGCTCTCGCGCGGCGCGTTGCACGCCACCGGACCGTACGCGTGCGGCAACGTGCGCGTGCGCGCGAGGGCCGTGGCCACCAACACGCCACCCAACGGCGCGTTTCGGGGTTTCGGCGCGCCGCAGACGCTGTTTGCCGCCGAGTTGCACATGGAGAAGATCGCCGCCGCGCTTGGTATCGACGCCGTGGTGCTGCGACGGAAGAACCTTGTGAGGAAGCGGTCGATACTGGCCACCGGCCAGGTCCTTCGCGAGAGCATCGGCGCCCGCGACGTGCTGGACACGTGCGTGAAGCGATCGGACTATCGCCGCAAGCGCCGTGCGTATGATCGGCACAACCGCGACGCCCGGCAGTCGACCTGGAAGGGCATCGGGATCGCGGTGGTCCACCACGGCTCGGGCTTCACGGGTCGCGGAGAGGTCATGCTTGCCAGCCGCGCCTCTGTGGTCCTCGGTCGCGATGGCGCCATCACGGCGCTGGCCGCGTCCACGGAGATCGGTCAGGGCACCACGACGATGCTCGCGCAGATCACGGCGGATGCGCTGGGGGTGCCGGTGGATTGGGTGGACGTCGAGGTGCCCGACACGTCGAAGGTGCCCGACAGCGGCCCCACCGTGGCCAGCCGAACGTGCATGGTCGTCGGCGGCCTCCTGCAGCGCGCGGCCGTGCGCGTGAGGCAGCAGATGATCGAGGTCGCCGGCGAGGTCCCGGCGACGCGCGCCGCTTTTGTCCGGGCCGCCCGGCGCCTGTGTGGCGGCCGGTCCGCCGTGCGCGCCGACGAGGACTACCAGAAACCTCCCGAGGTCACGTGGGACGAAGACGCGTACCGCGGGGACGCCTACGCGGTGTACAGCTACGGGGCGGCTGCCGTCGATCTGGAAATAGACAGGATGACGTTCGAGGTCACAGTGAGGAAGGTGACGACGGCACACGACGTCGGCAAGGCGATCAACCCGCTGCTGGTCGAAGGGCAGATCATCGGGGGTCTGGTGCAGGGGCTCGGCTACGCGTTGCTCGAGCACGTGGTCTACGTCGATGGCGTGATGCGCAATGCCGAGCTCACCAACTACGTGATCCCGACCTCCCTCGACGTGCCGCCCTTCGACGTCGTGCTCGTGGAACGTCCGTACTCGCGAGGGCCGTGGGGCGCCAAGGGCGTCGGAGAGTTGCCGATGGATGTCCCGGCGCCCGCCGTGGCGGCGGCCATTTTCCACGCCGCTGGCCTGTTGATTCCGACGCTTCCCATCCTGCCGGAGACGATCCGTGCCGCCGACCTCGCGCGTTCTTGAATTCACGGTCAACCGCACGCGGCGGCGCTACGCCGGTCCTCCGTTTCGGAGGCTGATCGACGTGCTGCGTGAGGATCTGCGCCTGACCGGCACGAAGGAAGGCTGCGGAGAGGGGGAGTGTGGCGCCTGCACTGTGTTGCTCGACGGCGCTCCCGTGAACAGTTGCCTGATCCCGATCTGTCAGGTCCAGGGCCGAACGGTGCGCACGGTCGAGTCGCTCGGGCGCCCCGAGTCCTTGAACGCGTTGCAGCAGGCATTCATCGACACCGGCGGCGCCCAGTGCGGCATCTGCACGCCCGGCATGCTGATGACCGCCACCGCCTGGATCGAGCAGGGAGGCTCGGCCGATCGCGATGCGATCCGCCGATGTCTCGCCGGCAACCTGTGCCGCTGTACCGGCTATCAGCACATCGTGGACGCCGTGGCGAAGGTCGCGCGTCGAGGGAGTCGCCGATGAGAGGCGCGGCCGGCAGCATGACCGTGCTGCGCCCGAGGGACGCGCGCGAGGCCTTGCGGCTGTTCGCCCGCAGGCCGGACGCGCTGCCACTCTCCGGGGGCACCGACCTGATGGTCGCGTGGAATCTCGGCAGCCTGAACGACCGGCTGATTCTCGACCTGTCGCTCGTGCGCGAATGGTCGCGTATCACGCGCAGCGCCGGCAGCCTGCGGCTGGGCGCGCTGGTGACGCACGCCGCCGCCGAGCGGCATCCGCTCGTGCGACGCCACTTCGGCCTGCTGGTCCAGGCGGCCGCCACGGTCGGTGGCATCCAGATTCAGGAGCGGGGCACGATTGCCGGCAACGTCGCAAACGCGTCTCCGGCAGCCGACACCGTGCCGCCGCTGGCGGTCTATGACGCGCGTGTGCATGTCGCGAGCGCGACTGGCCACCGGGTCGTGCCCATCCTCGAGATCTTCGCCGGCCCCAAGCAGACGACGCTCGGACCTGGCGAGCTCATCGAAGCCATCGACCTGCCGTTTCTCGCGAAGGCGCCCAGCCGGCAGATGTTCCGCAAGGTCGGCACGCGCGCGGCGCAGGCCATCTCGAAGATCGTGGCGGCGGGGCTGCTGTGGACCGCCAAAGACGGCACCGTCACGAACGTCCGTGTTGCGCTCGGCAGCATGGCGCCGACGCCGCGGCGGCTGCGCGAGGCGGAGTCGTATCTGGTCGGACGCAGGCTTGCAGCCGACACCGCACGCCAGGCGGCGGCGCTGCTCGCCGAGGACGTCGCGCCCATCGACGACGTGCGATCGACGGCGTCGTACCGGCTCGCCACCGCCCAGCGCCTGCTGGAGGGGTTCCTGACGCCGCGGGCTGACCTCCTGTGATCATCTCTCGCGCTGCATGCGGTCCCACTCGGTGCCGCTCAGGCCGTTGAGGTCGTACACGACCGCGCCGGCGCGCACCGTCACCTCGCAGGACAGCCGTTCAGATCCCGCCATTCGCACGCCGTCGACGTCGACAAAGCCGAAGCGTCCGCGCTCGACGCGCAACACGGCGACGTCGGCCGGCGCGCCGACCGATAGATGGCCAAGCGTCTCCTGGCGGATCTGCCTGGCCGGGTTCCAGGTCGACCGCGCGATCACGTCCGGCAGCGGCATGCCAAGGGCCAGGAACTTGCTCATGACGTTGAGCATGTCCTTCATGCCCGCGTTCATGCTCGAGACGTGAAGGTCGGTCGAGATCGAGTCGGGCAGGAATCCCGCCTTCACGATCGGCACGGCTATGCGCCAGCGGAAGCTGCCGGCGCCGTGGCCGACGTCGAAGATGACGCCCCTCTGGCGGGCCTGCGCCAGCGCGGGGTTCGCGCGGCCGCCTTCCAGCAGCTCGCGTCTGATTTCCCGAGTACATGTGCGTGTAGATGTCACCGGGCCGCAGCTTCCGCAGGACCAGGTCCTCGATCGGCCGCTCGGGATGGTCCTTGCCGAAATCCACCATCACCGGCACGTCGGCCAGCGTGCCCGCCTCGACCGCGCGCTCGACCGGCGTCCACTCCGGTCCCTGGTAGTGCGCGGTCTTGATGCCGACGATCGACGCCGCGATGCCGGCGGGCCATGTCGGCGGCAGGCCGCGACTCCATGTCGGCCAGGTCCTGCTCGAACGTGCCGCCGCGCATCCCGTGGCCGACGATGTTGAGGAAGGCGAGCACGCGCGTCTTTGCCCGGCCGATGACGCGATCGTGGAAGTCCTCGAAATTGCGCCAGCCCGAGCCGCCCGCATCGGCAACCGTGGTCACGCCGGCCCTGAAGGTGAACCCGTCGGGATAGACGCTGTTGTCGCCGGCGTAGGACTGTCGTTCGCCAGTGCCCGCGTAGACATGGGTGTGGATGTCCACCAGGCCCGGCGTCACGTACAAGCCGGAGGCGTCGATGGTCTTTGCGCCCGCGGCGTCGACGCGGGGAGCGACGGCGGCGACGACGCCGCCGGCAATCGCGATGTCCCGAATGCCGTCGATGCCGTTGCGCGGATCGATGACGTGTCCGCCGGCGATCACCAGGTCGTACTTCGAGGCTGGCCTGCCGCGCGCCCGGCATGGAGGTGAACGCGACCACGGCGCCCGCGACAAGCGCCGCCGAAAGCCGGTAACTAGGCACGCGTCGCGGCCATCGCATCGGCGACCTCCGTCAGATGGTGAGCCACGGGACAGTCGATGCCTCCCCAGTCGTCGTACGGATCCAGCAGCAGCGCGTGGATCCCGGCGCCCCGGGCGCCGAGGACGTCGGCATGATAGAGGTCGCCGATGTGAAGCGTGCGCTCGGCGACGGCGCCCGTGTGCGCAAGCGCGTGAAGGAAGATCCGCGGGTCGGGCTTCTCGAAGCCGGCCAGCGCCGAGTCCACGACGTGCGTCAGGTAGGGCCGCAGGCCAGCCTCCACCAGGCTCTGCTCGACGGTGCCGTCCGAGTTGCTCACGACGACGAGGCGCAGGCCCTGCGACTGCAGGCGAGCCAGCGCGCCGGGCACGCCGGGCATCACGCTGCGCCACAACACGCTGGCGCGTCCATCGGGTCGAAGCACACGTCGCAGGTCCGTGACGAGCGCGTCGAACCGCGCCGGCGACAACGGCGCGGCCGCGGGCAGCGGCTCGATCAACGCGACCAGATACGCGCGAAACAGATCCGTGCCCGCCGGCACGCCGTCCACGAACAGCCGGCGCGAGTAGGCCGGGCGGGCGGCCGCCTCCGCGCGCCGGAGCGCCTCGGCGTCGGTATGGACCCCCCGCGCGCCCAGTTCGGCTGCGACCCACGCGAAGTCAATCGAGATCAGCGTGTTGCCGACATCGAGGAACACGGTGTCGATGTCCGCATACGGAATGGCCCGCCGGCTGGCTCATGCAGGCAGATGGTACTGCAACTGAAGTGCTGAAGTACCGCACGCGGCATCCGGCACCCGGCACCGCACTCAGCACCGAGCACCTGGCACCGCACTGGGCAGTGCCACCGCCAGCGCCCCCGCGCATGGTATGGTCGGCCGCGTGCGATCGGTCCTGGGAGCAGTCGCCCTCGCGTTTGGCGTCAGCGCCGCGTGGTCGCAGACCGCGGTGCCGGGACAGGCGCAGTACCAATCAGCTCTGCGCTCGCTGCCACGGCGGCGATGGCCGCGGCGGCCAGATGGGGCCGGGCATCGTCGCGCGACTGGCTGCCCGATCCGATGCCGAGTTGACGGCGCTCGTGCGCGACGGCGTGCCGGCCAAGGGCATGCCGGGCGCTGCCCTCGCCGGGCCGGAGCTGCGGCAGTTGCTCGCGTTCCTGAAAACGCTGCGCGCGTCCGACGACCGAGGCCGCGCCGCGTCTCAGAGTCGAGACGCTCGATGGCGTCACGCTCGACGGCGTCGCGCTGAACCAGTCCACCTCCGACCTGCAGTTGCTCGGCGACGACGGGCGCCTTCACTTGTTGCGACGGTCGGGCAGCCAGTACCGCCGCGTGACCTCCGACGCGGACTGGCCCGGCTATCACGGGCTGCCCACTGGAAATCGATTCAGCCGCCTCGGTCAGATCGGCCGCGACAACGTCTCGCGGCTGGCGCCCGCGTGGATGTTCGCGGTCTCCGGCGCCGAGCGGCTTCAGGTCACGCCGGTCGTCGTTGGCGGAGTCATGTACGTCACCCACGCCAACGAGTGCTATGCACTCGACGCGGGATCGGGCCGGCGCATCTGGCACTTCCGGCGGCCGCGCACCAAGGGCCTGGCCGGCGACGCCGCAGCCGGAATCAATCGCGGTGTGGCGGTCAGCGGCGATCGCGTCTTCATGGTCACCGACGATGCGCGGCTCGATCGCGCTGAACCGGTTCACCGGAGCCTTGCTGTGGGACACCGAGATGGCCGACTGGCGCCAGAACTACGGCGCGACGTCGGCGCCCCTCGCCGTTGGCGAACTGGTCGTCTCCGGCATCTCGGGCGGCGACGAAGGCGTGCGCGGATTTCTGGCCGCGTTCGATCAGGCGACGGGACGGCAGGTGTGGCGCTTCTGGACCGTGCCGCGGCCGGGTGAGCCGGGCTCCGAGACGTGGCGCGGCAAGGACATCGAGCACGGCTGCGCGTCCACGTGGCTCACCGGCACCTACGACGCCGATCTCGACACGCTGTACTGGCCGACGGGCAACCCGTGTCCCGACTACGACGGCCGCGAGCGGACTGGGCGACAACCTGTACTCGGACTCGATCCTGGCCCTGGATCCTGCAAGCGGCCGCCTGAAGTGGCACTTCCAGTACACGCCGCACGACGTGTGGGATTGGGACGCGCAGCAGCCGCCGGTGCTGGTTGACGCCCAGTGGCATGGGCAGCCACGCCGATTGCTGCTCCACGCGAATCGCAACGGCTTCTTCTACGTGCTGGATCGAACCACCGGCGCGTTGCTGCAGGCGACGCCATTTGTGAAGAAGCTGACCTGGGCCACCGGGATCGGTCGCGATGGGCGGCCGCTCCTGGTTCCCGGCCAGGCGCCGACACCGGAAGGCGTCACGGTGTGTCCGGCGGTGGAGGGCGCGACCAACTGGTTCTCGACGGCGTTCAGTCCCGACACGGGCCTCTACTACGTGCAGGCGCTCGAAAAGTGCACGATTTACACGCTGTCGCCCTCCAGATGGCAGGCCGGCAGCTCGTTCTACAGCGGGACGACGCGCAACGTCCCGGGTGAAGTGGCGCAGAAAATCCTGCGCGCGATCGACGTGGAGACCGGCGCGGTGCGCTGGGAGGTGCCGCAGGTTGGCGCGGGGACGTCCTGGGGCGGCACGCTGGCAACCGCGGGGGGCCTGGTCTTTTTCGGCGACGACAGCGGCGCGCTGGCCGCGGTGGACGCCGTGACGGGGGCGCGGCTCTGGCAGTTCCAGACCAGCGCGATCTGGAAGGCCTCGCCGATGACCTACGCGTTTGACGGCCGGCAGCACATCGCGGTCGCGGCCGGATCGACCATCGTCTCCTTTGCGCTGATTCAGTAAGTGAGGCAGCTGCGCGTCAGCCCTGCAGGCCGCGTAGAGCCGTTGCGCTTCCGGCCGCAACGATCTACATTCGAGCCGGCAATTCTTTCTGAGGAGGCTGCAATGAAGCGAACGATTCTGTTCCTTGGGCTGGCGACGTGTCTCGGCACCGGCGCCGCGGATGTCGCAGACGCCGGCACCCGCCCCGGCGGCGCACACCATCGTGTCCGCGGACACTCTGAAGTGGGGACCCGCTCCGCCGGCTCTACCTGCAGGCGCCGAAGCGGTGGTCATCGCCGGCGACCCCGCGACAGCGGGATCGCAGTTCACGCTGCGGCTGAAGATGCCCGCCGGCTACAAGGTGCCGCCACACTGGCACCCGGCCGACGAGCACCTGACCGTGCTGCAGGGCTCACTGATGGTTGGCATGGGCGACAAGTTCGAGGAATCGACGATGAAGCCGCTCACCGCCGGATCGTTCAGCGTGATGCCGAAAGAGATGCGCCACTACGTGCGCGCCACGTCCGCGACGATTATCCAGGTCCACGGCGTGGGGCCGTTTGCCCTCACCTACGTCAACCCGGCCGACGACCCGCGGCCCAAGCCGTCCAACTGACCGAGGCAGGGCTTAAGCCCTGCGCTACGTACACGTTCGGGCTGAACAGGGGCGGTCGCGCGAGCCGCGCCGCCCCACGACCTTGTATGATTACCGCCGGAGGCTCCCCCATGCTGCCAGTAAGAGCCGGACTTGCGTTCACAATCGCCATCGCCGTCAGCCCCGTTGCCGCCTATGCGCAGGCAGCGGCCGCGCCGGTCACTGCCAAGATCTGGATCGACCAGCGCACGCAGATAGAGGAATACCTGAAGGTTGCCGAAGTCGTGTCGATGGAGGAGCTCAAGGTCGGCGTGACCCGCCCGAAGCAGGCGATGCTGGCGCCGGGCGGCCCTGTCGAGGCGATCGCGTGGAAAGTCGTCCCTCCCGGACGCCCTCACGGGTTCTGGGAGAGC
This sequence comes from Vicinamibacteria bacterium, assembly GCA_963818215.1. Taxonomy (GTDB): domain Bacteria; phylum Acidobacteriota; class Vicinamibacteria; order Vicinamibacterales; family JAENWD01; genus JAENWD01. The sequence goes on from CAWFRL010000026.1 coordinate 53,836, forward strand.
TACAAGTCGGAGATCGCCGCCTACGAAATCGACAAAATCCTGGGCTTGAACATGGTGCCGCCCACCGTCGAGCGGAAGGTGAAGGGCACGACGGGCGCCGCGGTGATGTGGTGCACCAACACGAAGAGCTTCAAGGACCACGGTGGCGTGCCGTCGGCCCCGCCCGCGCACTTCGCCTCGTGGAACCGGCAGCTCGCCATGGCCAAGATGTTCGACAACCTGATCGGCAACCTGGATCCGAACCTGGGCAACTGGCTGGTGGATCCGGCGTGGAACCTGATCCTGATCGACCACACGCGCGCGTTCACCACCGACAAGAACATGGTCCACAAGAAGATGGACCGCATCGACGGCGCGCTCTGGGACAAGATGCAGACCCTGACGGTCGAGAACCTCACGCCGGTGCTCTCTCCCTGGGTCGGCAAGGGCGAAATCAAGGCCCTGCTGCAGCGGCGCGACGCGATGGCGGCCGACTACGCCAAGCTGATGGCGGCCAACCCGTCGTTCGTGATCCGCTAGCCGTCAACAGGAGATCAGGAGGTCAACTCTTGATCTTCTGGTCTCCTGTCAGCTCGTTCAGGACGTGCCCGTGCGTCGCCCGCACTTCGTGCTTCTGGTACTTTCCTGTGGCTGTTTTCGGTAAGCGCTCGACGCAGACCACCGCGTCTGGCAGCCACCACTTCGCGAAGTGGGGCGCCAGGTGCGCGCGCAATTCGTCGATCGTCGGCTGACACCCCGCGGCCGGCACGATCACAGCCAGCGGCCGCTCGCCCCACTGCGGATGCGGCGCTGCCACGACGACGGCCTCGCTGACGGCGGGGTGGCCCACCAGCGCTGACTCCAGCGCGACGGTGCTGATCCACTCGCCGCCGGACTTCACCAGGTCCTTGGCGCGGTCCTGGATCGTCACGCAGCCGCTGGGCGAAATCGTGGCGATGTCGCCCGTGCGGAACCAGCCGTCCTCGGTCCAGCGGTCCGCCGCCACATCGCCCGGGTAGTACGCCGAGGCGACCCACGGCCCGCGCACCTCGAGCTCGCCCATGGTCTTGCCGTCCCATGCGACCAGCCCCTCGTCACTGCGCGCGCGGATCTCGACCATCGGCGCCGGCCGCCCCTGCGTCGCCCGCCAGGCGTATCGCTCGTCGACGGGCGCCGAGGCGAGCTCTGACGGGACGTGGCTGATCGACCCGATCGGGCTCGTCTCGGTCATGCCCCACGCATGCACGATGTGCAGGCCGTGCCGCGCGTCGAAGGCGCGAAGGGTCGATTCGGGAATCGCGGCGCCGCCGACGATCATCGCGCGGATCGACGACAGGTCGTGGCCGGGGTGTTCGTCGAGGTACTTCAGCACGCCGTGCCAGATCGTGGGCACGCCCGCCGTGAGCGTGACGCGCTCGGACTCGAACAGCTCGACGAGGCTGGCCGCGTCCAGGTGCGGGCCCGGCAGCACCTGCCCGCTGCCCAGCATGGCGCAGGCGAAGGGCAGGCCCCAGGCGTTCACGTGGAACATCGGCACGACCGCCAGGACGACGTCGGACTCGCGCAGGTTGAGGCAGTCGGGGAGCGCCAGCGTCAGCGCGTGCAGCACCATCGAGCGGTGCGAGTACAGCACGCCCTTGGATCGTCCCGTGGTGCCCGACGTGTAGCACATCACCGCGCCGGAACGCTCGTCGACGTCGGCGAGCGTCTCTGTCGGCGTCGCGGAGGCCACCACCTGCTCGTAGTCGAACGTCCCGGGCGGCACGTCGCCGTCGTCGCTGATCACGACGATCGGGATGTTGCCCAGGCGCGGCTGCACGGCGGCAAACGCGGGCCAGAGCACCTTGTCGACGATGATCGCGGCGTCGCCGGCGTGCGTGATGATGTACGCGAGTTCATCCGCGTGCAGCCGGATGTTCAGCGTGTGCAGGACGAAGCCGCCTGCCGGCACGCCGTAGTACGCCTCGAGATGGCGCGAGTGGTTCCAGCAGAACGTCGCGACGCGGTCGCCCGGCTTGACGCCGAGGCCGGCCAGGCCGGCGGCCAGCCCGCGGGCGCGGCGCAGGACCTCGCCGTACGTGCGGCGTTCCAGGCTGCGATCGGCCCGGCGGCTGACCAGCGGCTTGTGGCCAAAGAGCGTCTCGGTCCGCCGGAGCAGCAACGGAATCGAGAGCGGGACGTCCATCATCAGCCCGTTCATGCGGCCGATTCTAACCCCCTTCGCTAACGGACACCCGCGTCCCACGTCTGAACACTTGCGGGCCCCGCCGCGCCCGGAAATGGCCGATCCGTCGCCCGTGGCGTGGCACCGGGGTTGCTCGGAGGATTGCCATGGCCCACCTCGCCGCCGACCTGCGCTACGCCGTCCGGAGCCTCCGCAAGGTGCCGCTGTTCACCGCCATCGCCGTGCTGTCGATGGCGTTTGGCATCGCGGCCAACACCGCCGTCTTCACGCTCGTGGATCAGGTCGTGCTGCGCACGCTGCCAGTCGCGCGGCCCGGCGAGCTGGTGCAGGTGAGCGCCCCGGACACCGAGAGCTACGGCGGCGGCATGGGCGACGGCACCGAGCTGTCGTACGCCGATGTATCGCGATCTCAGGGACCACAACCAGGTCTTTGCCGGCATGTTCTGCCGGATGCAGAGCGGCCTGACGGTCACCTACGGCGGGCGCAGCGAGCTGGCCAGTGCCGAACTGGTTTCGGGCACGTTCTTCCCCCAACTCGGCGTGCGGCCGGCGGTCGGACGCCTGTTCAGCGCTGAGGAAGACCGCGTGGCCGGCGGACATCCGGTGGTCGTGCTTGGCTTCAACTACTGGATGTCGCGCTTTGCGGGCGACCGCGCCATCGTCGGCAAGGCGATTGCCGTCAACGGCCATCCGCTCGAGGTCATCGGCGTGGTGCAGGCGGGGTTTGACGGGCTCGATCTCGGCCAGCCGCCTCAGGTGTACGTCCCCATCACGATGCAGCCGCAGATGGGGCCGGCCTGGCTGCAGCTCGATGGCCGGCGCTTTCGCTGGGTGCAGGTGTTCGCGCGGTTGCGCGAGGGCGTGACGATCGAGCGCGCCCAGGCAGGCCTGCAGCCGCTCTACCAGTCGCTGCTGCGGCAAGAGGCCGCCGATGCCGCCTTTGCCGCCGCCGTCGGCCGACACGAAGAAGCGCTTTCTCGAGGGACGGCTGACGGTCGAGGACGCCTCGCGCGGCCACTCGTCCCTCCGCACGTCGATCACCGGCCCGCTGATGATCCTGATGGCGGTCGCCGGCGCCGTGCTGCTCATCGTGTGCGCCAACGTCGCCAACCTGCTCATCGCGCGCGGCGCCGCGCGGCACCGCGAGCTGGCGCTGCGGCTGGCCGTGGGCGCCAGCCGTGGCCAGATCGTCCGGCTGTTGCTCGTGGAGAGCCTGGTGCTCGCCGTGGCGGGCGCGGCCCTGGGCCTGCTGCTGGCCAGTTGGGGCGCGAGCCTGCTGCTGAGTTTCTTCACGACGCCCGAGAGCCCGCTGGCGGTCACCGCCGAGCCCGACGCGCGGATTCTGCTGTTCACATCGCTGCTGGCTGTTGCCACGGCGATGCTCTCGGGCGTCATCCCGGCGTTCCGCAGCACGCACGTCGACCTGGCCCCCACGCTGAAGGGATCCGGCGGCGGCGTCGTGGCCGAGCAGCCGCGCCTGCGCAAGACGCTGGTCGTCGCGCAGGTCGCGTTGTCGTTCCTGCTGCTGATCGGAGCAGGTCTGTTCCTTCGAAGCCTGCAGAACCTGATGGCGGTCGATCCGGGGTTTCGCACGGCGCACGTGCTGACCTTCAGCGTCAACCCCTCACTCGCCGGCTACGACGCCGAGCGGTCGCGCGCCTTCTCGCAGTCGCTGCTCGATGCGGCGTCATCGGACGCCGGGCGTGTCGTCGGCGGCCTATCGCGTTCCAGTCGCTGCTCGGACGGCGGCGGATGGGGCATGGGCTTCACCGTCGACGGGTATCAGCCTCCGGCCGGCGAAGCCGCCGGCTCGATGGTCAACGCCGTGAGCCCCGGCTACTTCGCGGCGATGGGGATTCCGCTGCTGAGCGGGCCGCGAGTTCGACGAGCGCGACGACCGCGTGCTGCCGCGCCCCGAGAGGCTGGCCGTACCGCGTCGCGGTCGTGAACGAGACGTTCGTGAAGCGCTATTTCAAGGGCGCCAATCCGCTCGGCCGGCACATCGGCATCGGCACCAATCCCGGCACGCCGATGCCGATCGAGATCGTCGGCGTCGCCAGGGACGCTCGCTACACCGGCATCCGCGAAGACCCCCGGCCGCAGGTGTTCCTCCCGTATCGCCAGACGAAGATGGAGAACATCACGATGTACGTGCGCAGCGAGCAGGATCCCGACCAGGTGATGCAATCGATCCGCCGGGCCGTGGCGGCCATCGATCCGCGCGTGCCGATCTACAGCGTGACCACCATGGAGGATCAAGTGGAGCGCTCCGTGGTCAACGAACGGCTGATTGCCGGGTTGTCGGTGACGCTGAGCACCATCGCGACGCTGCTGGCCGTCGTGGGCCTGTACGGCGTGATCGCGTACACGGTCACGCAGGCGCACGCGCGAGATCGGCATCCGCATGGCGCTGGGCGCGCTGGGCTCGCAGATTGCCAGCGGCGTGCTGCGTGAAGCCGGCATGCTCGTCGTCGTCGGCCTCGGACTGGGGTTCGGCGCGGCCTGGTGGCTGGGCCGCTACATCCAGAGCCAGCTCTATGGCGTGACGCCGGCAGACCCGGCAACGATTGCGCTGGCGGCCGCGGCGCTGATGTCGGTCGGCGTCGTCGCTGCGCTCGTGCCGGCACGCCGCGCCTCGAACGTGTCGCCGATGTCTGCGCTGCGAGAGGACTAGCGGCGCGCTGGGCAGGCCGCCTGCCGGGCGGCACCGCTCGCGGCGTTGCCATCGCACATATGCCAATAGCGCGCTCCCGCGCCTTGCGACCCAGGCGCCGCGCTCCGGATCGGCAGCTAGCGAGGACAGGCACTACTGTCAGCGATCCAACTCCACCAGCTGAGGCGCCGACCCACACGCGCCACGACAGGATGGCCGATGCCAGCCGGCCGATCGGACCGCGCGCCAGCCCATGCGCCGCCGGCGGCGGCGACCACGACCACCGCCGGCCACGTCGCGTAGATCACGCGGCCGATGAACTCCACCGTGTAACGGTAGAAGCGCGGCTCGACCGGCGACAGCACACCGAAGGCGACAAACACCGCGCACGTGCCGAACCACGCGACCAGCGCCATCGTCAGCCGATCGCGGTCCGGCCTCGCGAAGCAGCGCCAGGCACCAATCAGGCACAGCACGGCAATCGGCCAGCCCACGGCGCGCAGGCCGACTTCCACGGCGGTTGCCGCCCGCGTCGTTGTCGGAGGCGTGGGGGCCGCGCGTGGGGCTGGCGGTGGCGGCTGCCGAGGCAGGTGCCGCAACCGCCGCTCGGCGGCCGGTCACGCGGTCGAGCGACTTGTACACCTCGGCGAAGTGCCCGTAGTACGTCACCACCGAGAAGATGGCCGCGGCGACGGCGGTGACGACGATCCATCGAGCGGCGACGCGCTCGGCAGCGTCGCCACGCCACCAGCACGCGATCGCCAGCAGCACGAGCGCGGCAAACAGCAGCGGGAACGTGCCGACGTGCGACAGGAATGCCACGGAGACGAGCGCGAACAACGCCGCGACGCGCACGAAGTCGCGAGGGCCCAGCGGCGAGGATCGCCGCCGTCAGCAGCGATGCCGTCGCGATCGACTGCGCGAACGCGCCGGTGAGGTTCGCGTTGCCGACGACGACGAACCACTGGGGAATCAGGCTCCAGAGCACCACGGCCAATGCGCCGGCCAGCCGGTCGTTCCACCGATGGAGCACGGCCGCATAGAGCAGGAGGCCGGTCAGCACGTGCGCCGTGCAGACGACGACGCGCAGCAGCGCGACGTGATCGCGCGTGAGCGCCATCCACGGCGACGCGACGACGTAGAGCGCGATCGCGTACGGGAAGGCGACCCCGTCGGGCATCGGCTGCGTGAAGAAGAAGTTGCCCGCGCGCACCCATTCAAGGCGGTGGGCATGGAACAGGGCATCGACCAGCGCCTTTGACGGGTGCAGCACCGCCAGCAGCAACAGGTACAACGCCACGCCGGAGTACGCCAGGACGAAACGCGCCGCCGGGCTGGCGACCCGGCCCGTGCGCCACAGGATGGCCGCCGAGAGCATCACCGCCGAAACTGCAGGCCAGAGCGCCAGCCACGGCACGCGATCGAGATAGCGCGTGTAGAGCGCCAGACCGGTCGCGATAGCCAGCGCCTGCGCACCGGCAAGCGCAACGACTGCCAGCAGCGTCAGCCACAGCGGCGCGCCCAGCGCGACAAAGGCCACACCGAAGCAGGCGACGGCGGCCGCGGCGACCACCAGCGCGCGACGAGGCGGCATCCCGGCGCGCTCGACAGGCGCACACGCGACGTGATCCACCTGCACGCCCAGCTCGCGCCTGTCGCCTGGACCCGGCACGAAAGTCGGCACGCTGCCGATCGTCAGCGTGAGGCCGTTTCTTTCGAAGCGTTGGCGGCACGTCGACGGCGACGTCTTCGAATGTGTTGGTGGCCTCGACCCTCGTCGCCGGGGCGCCGTCGACGTCGATCGCGACGGTGGGTTGGGTGACCCCGGCGGCGCGCCCGCCGCGCAGCCGAACCGAGCAGCGCCAGGGCACCTGCCGGTCGAGGCCCGGCAGGTTGACCGTCGCCTGCCGGCCGGTCCACGAGAAGGTCAACTCGCCGCTGCGTTCGAGACTGTAAAAGCCCGCCAGCACGTGCGGCAGAGGCCGATCGAATGGCAGCGCGACACCCGGTGCGCGTCGGTAGGCGAGGGTGAGGCTGCCGGCGCCGACCAGCGCGCCAAGCGCCGCCGCGATGACGGCGCCGACCAGGGACCGGACCATTCGGCCAACATTCTAAGGGTGCCAGGGACTGTTTCGTTGGCCACCCCGGTCGAGTCGAGTAAGATTGACTCGATCTGGAGTGGTTGGCGGGCCGAAGAACGCCGCTCGGCGCGGTATAGTAGAGGCTCGCCCTCGTACAGGCGGGAACGCGACCGAAACCCAAGAGAGCCTATGCAAAAATCCAGACCGACACAGAACAAGCGGGCGCGCGAGCGCGCACGTCAGGAAAAGGCGCAGCAGAAGGCCGCACGCCGGATCGAGTCCAAGGAGCGCAAGTCGCTCAGGCCGGAAGCAAGCGGCGGCGAAGATCCCGACATCGCCGGCATCGTACCGGGCCCTCAGCCCATTCCGTGGGCCGACGAGTTCCCAGACGACGTCGAGGAGAAGGAAGAAGTCTAGCCGGCCTCCCGCACGCCGCAGGCCCAGCCCGACTGCCTGCGGTGCTCAGCTTCCCCAGGTTCCACGCGTTCCCTTTGGAGCAGTCCGCGCGATGGTCACGCCGGTGAGGTCGATCGTCGCGCTCGTGCGTGAGGTCAGTCCGCGGCTGTCCGACTGCGTGCTGACCCACCTGGGTCGCGTCGCCATCGACGTCGAGCGCGCCTCGGCGCAGCACCGCGTTTACTGCGACGTGCTGCAGGACCTTGGCGCGCGGGTCGAGGCCATGGCGCCGCTGCCTGACGCGCCCGACGGGGTCTTTGTCGAAGACACGGCGGTCGTGGTCGACGAGGCGGCAGTGATTGCGCGGCCAGGCGTCGCCTCGCGGGTTGCCGAGACCGCAACGACCGCGTCGGCCCTGCTGCCCTATCGGCGGCTGCTGCGCCTGTCGGACGCGGCGACACTTGAAGGCGGCGACGTCATGCAGGTCGGCCGCACGCTGTACGTCGGCCGTTCCGGACGCACGAACCAGACGGCCATCGACGAACTGGGCGCGCTGCTCGCGCCGATGGGGCTACCAGGTCGAAGGCGTGGATCTCGACGGGTGCCTGCATCTCAAGACCGCGTGCACTTTCGTGCCTCCGCACTACGTCCTTGCCAATCCTGACTGGGTCGATCCCCGCGTCTTCGCCGGCCTGACGTCGGTCGCGGTCGCCGATGACGAGCCGTTTGCGGCAAACACGTTGACGCTTGGCGGCGTGACGCTGGTGCCCAGCCAGTGCCCGCGCACCGCGGCCCTGCTGCGCGCGCGCGGCGTGATCACGCGCGACGTCGATCTGTCGGAGCTGGCCAAGGCCGAGGGCGCGCTGACGTGCTCGAGCTTGATCTTCGAGGCCTGACCACGTCCGCTCCGAGGGACGTAAGCCGTCGACGATCCACGAAAACCTCTGAACGAACACCCGCATTTTCCCTCGGTAATCGCGATTCCTGCCGTCTCCCGCCGCGGGCACCGGGCTTGCTACCCCGTGCCCGTGGAGACCCTTTGACGTGAACGATGAGACGGACGGACGCTGCCCCCAATCTCGACGCGAGTTCTGCGTTTCAGCGTGTCATGCCGCCACTGCGGTTGCGCTGGGTTCTGTGCTGCAGAGCTGTGGCGGCGGGGGCAGTTCCGCCGGCCCCGGCGGAGGTGGCGGAGGCGGCGGGTCGCCGTTGCCGGTCATCAACGGGACGGTCGCGGGCAACGCCGTAACGGTGAATGCCGACCCCAACACCGTGCTGGGGCCTGTAGGCGGGGCGGCGCTGGTGCGTTCAGGCGCCGGAGACTTCCTGGTCGCGCACACCGCCCAGTCCACGTTCAGCGCGCTCACGGCGATGTGCACGCACGAGGCGTGCACCATCACCAACTTCAACAACCCGACCTACGTGTGCCCGTGCCACGGCTCGCAGTTCAACACCGCGGGCCAGGTCCTGAGCGGTCCGGCGACCCGGTCCCTGCGGACCTTCCCGGCGCAGCTGGCCGGCACCACACTTACCATCACGATCTGATGCGCGCCTTCACTCGGCACATGCTCCTGGCGCTTGCAGGCGCCCTCACGGTTGCGCTGGCAACCGGGTCGCTGGCATCGTGGTCGGCGAGCGCGCAGTCGGCGGCCTGGCGGATCACCTCGGGTGAGCTCGTCGTCCTGTGTCCGCTGACCGTGGGCGGCAGCTTCGAGGCGAAGACCAGCAGCGTGTCGGGTCAGCTGGCGGTGGATCCCGCGCAGCCCTCCCGGCTCACCGGCGAGATTGCCGTCGATCTGAAGACGCTCGACACGGGCATCAGCCTGCGCAACACGCATATGCGCGATCATTATCTCGAGGTCGCAAGCGGCGAGGGCTTCGAGCGCGCGGTGCTGTCGGAGATCGTCTTGAAGGGCGACGCCGCGACGGTGACCGGCGCGACGACCTTCACGGGTACGTTGCTCGTGCACGGAACGAAAAAACCGGTGAGCGGACAAGCGCGCATCACGCGCGCGGGAGCCGACGTCCGGGTGGACGCGAGTTTTCCGGTGAACCTTCCCGACTTCGGCATCCCCGAGCCGCGCTACCTCGGCGTGGGCGTCAAGGACCAGGTGCAGGTGAAGGTCAAGTTCGGGAGCGCTCGATGACGCGTGTGACGTGGCGTGCGGGTCTTGCCGTGGGTCTGGTCTGTGCGTGGGCGTCGGGCGCCGCGGCCGAACCGAAGTTTCTCTCCAAACAGTACACACGCTGCACGACCTGCCACGTGTCGCCCACCGGCGGCGGGCTGCTGAGCGCGTACGGGCGATCGCTGTCGCATCGCGAGCTGTCGACCACCGGAGCGCCGATGCCGTCGCACGGCGACATGGACATGGATCCGAAGCCGGGCGAGCATTCGTTTCTCTGGGGCGCGCTCGGCGACTCGCTGGGCCCCTTGCAACTCGGCATCGAGATGCGGCCTTCCTATTTGCACTACTCGTTCCTCGGCACGAGCCAGGACCGCAACCTGCTGATGAATGCCGACGTGATCGCGGCATTCAGGGCCAAAGACTGGCTCTTCTACGGACAGGTCGGCCGCGAGCTCGAACTGGACGGCCACACGCTTGATTCCTCCGAGGTACTGGGGCGGCTACCAGCCCGAGGAAGGGTTTGGCTTTCGCGCTGGCCGGTTTCTTCCCGCCTACGGTGTGCGGTTTGCTGACCACACGATGTACAACCGCAACTACCTCGGGCTGGCGCAGTACGACCAGGTCTACGCCGTCGAGCTGCGGCACACGCGCGGCCGGTACCTGACGCAGGTGTCGCTGGGCCCTGGGCGCGCCGAGTCGGTGATCGACGACGACGGCAGGGCGGCGTTCACGACCACCGGGCGCGTGCAGGTCGACCTGGGATCGCGGACGACGGTGGCGGCCTCCGGCCTCTACCGCGCCGAGTCGGACATCGAACCACGGCTGGGATCGGCGGGCGTGGCGTTTGGCTACGCGCCGACTTCGCGCCTCACGACGTGGACGCAGGTGGACGGACAGTTCCGCGACACCAGCGAGACGGCGTACGTGCTGGTCAACGAGACGTCGTTCGAGGTGTACCGCGGCATCTGGCTCCAGGTGACGCCGCAGGCGCGCGTTGGCGGCGGCGCTTCGGTGCCGGACCTGCTGCGCTTCGGCGTCGGCACGGTCATCCTGCCGCGGACGCACTTCGACGTGAACGTCAACTACTACCGCGAGCGCAATCGCACCACCGAGATCACCACGCAGATCTTCCTCGCCCAGCTGCACCTGTATCTATAATCACGGCGTGCGCGCGCTGGTGTCGGCGTTGATCCTCGGCCTCGGCGCCGGCGCGCAGACGCCCGCCGCTCCCACTTACCGCATCCTGGTCGCCTCCGAGGCCGCCGACGCCATCAGCCATCTGACGTTTGGCCCCCAGGGCCTGAGCGTCGACCGGACCGATTGCCGTCGGGCTCATGCCCAACGACATCGACGGGCCACATGGCCTCGCCTTCGCTCCCGATGGCCAGTCGTACTTCGTCACCTTCGCGCACGGGCAGCCCAACGGAACCCTCTGGCGCCTGGCGGCATCCGACGACCGCGTGCTCGGCCACGTCACGTTGGGGATGTTCCCGGCCACCGCGCAGGTGACGCCGGATGGCGAGTTCGCCTTCGTCGTCAACTTCAACCTGCACGGCGATCGCATTCCGTCGTCGGTGTCGGTCGTCGCCACCGGCGGGATGCTGGAGGTCGCGCGCATTCCGACGTGCCTGATGCCGCACGGCTCCCGCATCAACGCGGAAGGCACGAAGCACTACTCGGCCTGCATGATGGACGACACGCTGGTCGAGATCGACACGCGGACGCTGAAGGTCGCGCGCCATTTCACGGTCACCAGGGGCAGCGAGCGCGGTGCATCGGGCGCGCCGGTGGCGCGGCCCACCGCGACGCAGGTGGCGCACGGCGGACACGGGACCGAGCCGCCGCCGCCGGGCGAGCGCCGCGTGCTCGCCGACCTGGGCGCAGCCGTCGAGCGACGGCCGGCGCGTGTTCGTGGCGTGCAACGGGTCGAGCGAGATCGTGGAGATCGACGTGGACGACGTGGTCGCTCGTGCGGCGTATGCCCGCCGGGGCAGGTGTCTACAACCTCGCCGTGACGCACGACGGCCGGCGCCTGCTGGCGACCAACCGCCGCGGCCAGTCGGTCTCGGTGATCGATATCGCCACCGGCGCCGAGCTGGCGCGCCTGGCCACCAGGCGCCGGGTCGTGCACGGCGTGGTCGTGAGCCCGGACGACCGCTATGCGTTTGTCTCGGTCGAAGGCGTCTCCGCGGAACCCGGCACTGTCGAAGTGATCGACCTGACGTCGCTGCGCGTCGTCGCGACCGCCGACGTGCCGCCGCAGGCCGGGGGTATTGATGTCGTTCCTTGACCAGTTACGAACGACGAGTGACGAACTACGAGTGACGACAATCTCGCGGAATGCTGCGCGCTTGCGCGCCTCAACGAAAAATCTGCGAAATTTCGTACTCGTAACTCGTAACTCGTAGCTCGTAGTTCGTAACTCGTAGCTCGTAGCTCGTCGTGGTCACCGAGCAGCCGCGGTCGTTGGCGGCGCGTGCTGGCAGCCGCTGGTGGAGCCAGCCTGGTAATCCACACGCCGCTGTTGATGTCGTTGAAGTAGATCAGCCCCTTGTGCGGCTGTGCGCCCCAGGTGAACGGCGAGTTCGGCCGGAAGCCCTTGGGATCGCCGGTCCACAGCTTCGCGATTTCGCGGCCCTGGCGGTACAGGTCCCCGCGCAGCTCGCCCGACACATCCACCACGCGCGCCCCGGCGCTGTAGTAGCCCATGTACATCACGTCGTCTTCCACCCACATGTTGTGCGCGCCGCCTTCGGGCACTTCGTAGACGCCGACCTTCTTCGGATGCTCGATGTCGGAGACGTCGACGATGTGGACGATGCCCTTGACGGGGATCACGTCGCGCGCGGCCAGGTTGAACTGCGCCGGAAAGACTTCGTCGCCGACGAACACGTAGTTCTTGTAGCGAAACACCGCGTGCGCGCCGGCCAGCCAGCCAGGGCCGTACAGCTCGTGGTAGTTGAAGCGGATCTGGCTCACGAACACCGGCCTGGCGGGGCTGCCGCCCTTGATCCCGTTGCCGACGTCGAGGATCACCAGTCCATCGCGCCAGTAGCCGGCATAGAGCAGTCCGTCTTTCACCTGCACGTCGTGCAGATAGCGGCCGCCGGTCATCTGGCCGTCGTCGGCCTTGCCGAACACCTTGGCGTCGGGCTTGGACAACTCGAAGCGGCCCACTTCCTTCGGCGCCTTCGGGTTCTCGAAATCGATCACGCGCATCGACCCGGTCGCATCGTCGGTCAGATAGACGTAGTGGCCGTCGATGAACGCACTGTGGACACCGCCCGAGACCGTCTCGGTGTACTCCGACAGCACCTTGGGATGCGCCGGGTCGGACGTGTCGAGGAAGACGATGCCGTTCTTGCGGTTCGATGCGCCCTCGCGGCTCAGCACGCCGATCTTGCCGTCGGCCGAGACGCTGACGTCGTTCAGGATGCGCGCGTCGAAGCTGAGCGCGTCGACTTTCACCGGCGCCGAGGGAGTGGTGATGTCGTACACCCACAGCTTGCCCGAGAGCGCGGAGGTCGCATACAGGTAGTCGCCGAAGGTCCACTGCTCGAGCGTCTGGAAGTCCTCGGTGGGCGTGCGGCCCACCAGCTCCAGCGCACGCTGCACGTTGCGCGCGGTGACCACGACCGACGACGTGGCCGTGCGCGTGCCGTAGGCGGCGGTGACCAGGAACGTGCCCGGGCGCTCGGCGACAAAGCCGCCGTCCGGATCGATCGTGGCGCCAGCGCCGTTGACGGACCACTGCACCGACGGCAGCGCGCGTCCGCCGCCTCTCGCCGAAAATCGCACCACGTCGCCGGTCCGCACCTGCGACAGCCGTGGTTCGATCGTCAGCGCCTGCACGGTGTTGGCGGCGACGGTGACCACGGTGGTCGACGTGCCCTTCTCGCTGGTCGCGCGGATCGTCGCGCGCCCTGCGGCGAGCGCCTTCACGACACCGGCCGCGTCCACCGTCGCCACCGACGGCGACTCGGATTTCCACGACACCTCGACGCCCTCGCGCGGGATGCCGTCTTTCGTGAACGTCGCGGCCTCGAGCCGGGCGGAGGCTCCCGGAACCAGCGGCGCCAGCAGCGGCGTGATCGACGACCGAGCTCACCAGCTGGGGCTTGATGCGGATCGTCGCCCAGCCCGTCTTGCCGTTGACGATGGCGCCGACCTTCAGCTCGCCGGGGGCGAAGACGGTGACCAGGCCTTCCTCGTCGGCGGCGCCGACGTCGAAGGGCGCGCCAAACCAGGCCGTCGGCTTGGCGGCAATCACCGTGCCGCTGGCGTCATACGCCGTCGCCGTGAAGCGAATGGTCTGTCCAACCTCGGCGTCCACGACGCCCGGGCTGATCTGCACGCGATCGGGTCGCGGGCCTTCCGGCTTGGTGTCCTGGGCGGCAACGGGCGAACAGATGAGCAGGAGAGCAAGGGCAAGACGCATGGGGGGCTCCTGAGGCGAAGCCACGCTATGTCAGACCGTAGCGGGCGTCAAGAAAGATAAGATCGGGTCGGGCGGGCAGGTGCAGGCTCGCGCGTCCGGCGCCCTACACCCAAAGGAGGGTTCGCATGTCGGTTGCCAAGGTCTCCGAGATCAGCGCGACCTCGAAGAAGAGTTTCGAGGATGCCATCCAGGTGGGCCTCGCCCGGGCCTCCAAGACGCTGCGTCACATCAGAGGTGCCTGGGTCAAGGAGCACCAGGTGAGATGCGAAGAAGGAAAGATCGTCGAATACCAGGTCAACATGATGGTTACCTTCGTTCTGGATGACTAGTGACACGTCGATTGCAGATTGCAGATTGCAGATGGGCACAGCCTGAGCGTTGCCCCTGACTCAATCTGCAATCTGCAATCTCATTTCATGGAGCTACCCGTGATTCCCGTTTCTGCTTACGCTGCGCAGTCCGCCGACGCCCCGCTCGGCCCGTTTGCCATTCAACGTCGCCAGCCGGGCCCGAGCGACGTCCACATCGAGATCCTGTTCTGCGGCGTCTGTCACTCCGACCTGCACATTGCGCGCGGCGAGTGGGAGGGATTCACCGTCTATCCGGTGGTGCCCGGGCACGAGATTGTCGGCCGCGTCGTGTCGGTCGGCAGCGCCGTCAAGAAGTTCAAGAAGGGCGACCTGGCCGCCGTGGGCTGCCTCGTGGGCTCGTGCCACGACTGCCCCAGCTGCGCCGAGAACCTGGAGCAGGTACTGCCAGAAAGGGATGGTGCTGACCTACAACAGCCCGGACGCGCACATCCCGGGCGCGATGACCTACGGCGGCTACTCCACGCAGATTGTCGTCGACGAGCAGTTCGTCCTGCGCGTGCCGGCCTCGCTCGATCCGGCCGGGGCCGCGCCGCTGCTGTGCGCCGGCATCACGACGTATTCGCCGCTGCGGCACTGGAACGTCGGACCCGGCAAGAAGGTCGGGATTGTCGGGCTCGGCGGTCTGGGCCACATGGGCGTCAAGCTGGCGCATGCGATGGGCGCGCATACCGTGCTGTTCACGACCTCGCCCGGTAAGGCCGCCGATGCCAAACGGCTGGGCGCCGACGACGTCGTCGTGTCGAAAGACGCCGATCAGATGGCGCGGCACGCCGGCAGCTTCGACTTCATCCTCAACACCGTGGCGGCACCTCACAATCTGGACGCCTTCATGGTCCTGCTCAAGCGCGACGCCACGATGTGCCTGGTCGGCGTCCCGGCCAGTCCCCACCCGTCACCAGGCGTCTTCAACCTCGTGTTCGGGCGACGCGCGCTCGCCGGATCGCTCATCGGCGGGATTGCCGAGACGCAGGAGATGCTCGACTTCTGCGCGAAGCACGGCATCGTGTCGGACATCGAGTTGATCCGGATGGACCAGATCAACGTCGCCTACGATCGGATGCTGCGAAGCGACGTGCGCTATCGCTTCGTCATCGACATGGCGTCTTTGCGGTAATAATCCCGTCGCAGGAGCGGCTTTCCATGATTCGACTGCGTGTCAACGGCACGGATCGCACGTTTGACGGCGATCCCGCCACGCCTCTGCTCTGGTACCTGCGCGACGAGCTCGCGCTGACCGGCACCAAGTTCGGGTGCGGCATGGCGTTGTGCGGCGCCTGCACCGTCCACCTCGACGGCCAGGCCGTGCGCGCGTGCATCGTCGGCGTCGGCAACGCCGCCGGCAAGCACGTCACGACCATCGAAGGTCTGAGCGCCGACGGCAATCACCCGGTGCAGCAGGCCTGGCGAGCCATCGACGTCGCGCAGTGCGGCTACTGCCAGAGCGGCCAGATCATGCAGGCGGCCGCTCTGCTGCAGGCGACGCCGAAGCCGACCGATCGGCAGATCGACGACGCGATGGCCGGAAATCTCTGCCGGTGCGGCACATACCTTCGAATTCGCGCCGCCATTCGGGCGGCCGCTCAGGGAGGCACGAAATGAGCCCCGGGTCTCGGTGTCGCGTCGCGCATTTCTCGAAACGATGACGGCAACCGGCGTCTTCGGCCTGGCCGCCAGCCTCACCGATGGCTGGATCGTCCACGCCCAGACGGCAGCCGCGGCGCCATTTGTGCCCAACGTGTTCTGCGCGATCGACGCGACGGGCCTCGTGAGCATCACCGTGCACCGATCGGAGATGGGGCAGGGCATTCGCTCCACACTTGCCGCCGCCGTCGCCGATGAGCTCGGCGCCGACTGGGCGCGGGTTCGCATCGTGCAGGCCGACGGCGACGAGCCGGCGTACGGCTCGCAGAACACCGACGGATCGCACAGCGTCGCCGACTTCCTGACGCCGCTTCGCGAGATGGGCGCGGCTGCGCGCCTGATGCTCGAAGCGGCCGCCGCGAGCAAGTGGGGTATCGCCGCCACAGACGTCAGGACCGAGTTGCACGAGGTGATCCATCCCTCCAGCGGCCGGCGGCTTGGCTTCGGGGCGCTGGTCGAGGCGGCGCGGACAGTGCCTGTGCCGGCAAAGGAGCGGCTGACGCTCAAGCCACTGTCGTCGCTGCCGCGCCTGGGCAAGGCGATTCCGTTTGCCGACGGCCTGGCGATGACGACGGGCAAGGCCGTGTTCGGCATCGACGCCTCCGTGCCAGGGATGAAGATCGCCGTGATTGCCCGTCCGCCCGTGGTTGGCGGCAAGATCGCGACGGTCGAATCGGCCGATGCCGAGAAGGTGCCCGGCGTAGAGCGTGTCGTGCGTCTGCCAGCGCCCGGGTTCCCCGTCGGTTTCAAGCCGCTGGGCGGGGTAGCGGTCGTCGCGCGAAACACCCACGCGGCAATCCAGGGCCGCAACGCGCTGAAGATCACATGGGACGACGGCGTCAACGCGACGTACGACTCACGGCGTATCGGGCGGCGCTGGAAGCGTCGTCCAAGGCGCCGGGCACCGCCTTTCGCAGCCAGGGCGATGTGCACGCGGCACTGGGCGCCGCGGCCACGCGCGTGAGCGCGGATTACTACGTGCCGCATCTGGCGCACGCGACCATGGAGCCGCCCTCGGCGCTGGCCAGCGTGAAAGACGGCACCTGCGAGATCTGGGCGCCGTCGCAGGACCCGCAGACCGCGCGAAAGGAAGTGGCCGGCGCGCTGGGGATCGATCTGGCGAAGGTCACGCTCCACGTCACCTTCATCGGCGGCGGGTTCGGCCGCAAGTCGAAGCCGGACTTCATCGTCGAGGCGGCGCTGCTGTCGAAGGAAGTTGGCGCGCCGGTCAAGGTGGTGTGGACGCGCGACGACGAGATCCGCCACGGCTACTACCACACCGTCACTGCGCAGCACATGGAAGGCGGCCTCGACGGCAGCGGCACGGTGACCGCGTGGCTGCACCGGTCCGCATTTCCGTCGATCTCGGCGTTGTTTGGCCCTGATCCCGGCGGAGGCAGCGGCTCCGAGATGCAGCTGGGCGCCACCGACGTCGCGTGGGACGTGCCAAACGTGCAGGTCGAGGCCACAAAGGCGGCAGCGCACGTGCGGGTGGGATGGTATCGCTCGGTGTCCAACATCCCGCACGCGTTTGCCGTGTGCTCGTTTGCCGACGAGCTCGCGCGCGCGGCGAAGAAGGACCCGAAGGTGTTCCTCGAGGAGCTGATCGGCGCCTCGCGGCACGTGGACCTCACCGCGCTGGGCGTGAAGGACTGGAATTACGGGAAGGACAAGGAGCTCTATCCGCTCGACACCGCGCGGATGCGGCATGTGCTCGACCTGGCGACATCCAGGGCCGGCTGGGGCCGTGCGATGCCGAAGGGGCACGCGCTGGGCGTGGCCGTGCACCGGAGCTTTCTGACCTATGTGGCAGCGGTTGTCGAGGTCGCCGTCGGCGCCGACCGGCGTCTGGCCGTCCCGCGCGTGTGGATGGCGGTGGACTGTGGCTTTGCCGCCAACCCCGATCGCGTGCGCGCGCAGATGGAAGGCGCCGCCATCATGGGCCTGGGCAACGCCATCTACGGGCAGGTGACCTTCAAGAATGGCCGTGCCGAGCAGAGCAACTTCAGCGATTACCGCATCCTGCCGATTGGCCTCGCCCCTCGCGAGATCGACGTGCAGATAGTCGCCACCGAAGCGCCGCCGGCCGGCGTGGGCGAGCCTGGAGTGCCGCCCATCGCGCCGGCCTTGTGCAACGCCATCTTCACCGCGACCGGCAAGCGCCTGCGCGCGCTGCCGATCGGCGAGACCGTGTAGACGTCACGGGGTCAGCCGGATGACCGCTGCTGCCGCGTTGAAGCGGACCGACTCGTGCTCGTCGTCGAGCAGCGGCGTGATGGCCGCGATCTGCTTGCGGTCGTCGCGCTTGGCGAGTGCGTTCACCGCAGCGGCCCGGACCATCCACTTGTCGTCCTTCAACGCGTTGACCAGCGCCTGCGTGGTCTTGGGGTCCGGATCGCGCACGAGCTTCTGCGCCGCCGCAGCGCGCACCGGCGAGGTCTTGTCGGCGGTCACGGCCTTGAACGTCTTGTAGCCGATGCCGCCAAACGGGATGAACCCGATGCCCGTCTCGAATCCGATCTTCGCCAGCGCCTGCGGGTCCTTCAGCAGGTCGAGCTTCGACTGGACCAGCCCCTCGCCGGACTTGCGTTCGCCGGTGAGCACCGCGAAATAGACTTCGTACGCCGCGGGGTCCTTCAACTCGAACAGCGCGCTGGCTGCCGAGAACACGACCTCGGCCGAATTGTCGTTCAACGCCTTCTTGAGCGCAGGCGCCGCGGCGGGCAGGCCGATTTGTCCGAGCGCCTCCGCCCCGGCGGCCCGCACTCCTTCCTTCTCGTCGGACAGCACCCATTCGGCCAGCTGGAGCGCGCGCTGGTTTCCAGCAGCCAGGCCCAGGGCGTGCGCGGCCGCCGTGCGGACCTCCTCCTTCGGATCTTTGAGGCCGCCCTCCAGCAGTTGCCAGGCTCGCGGTGGCTGAGCGGACACAGGAGCCGCCGACAGAGCAGCGAAGCCTGCCGCCGCAGAGAATCGCCGTCGTCGCTATTGATTTGCGCATGGGCGATTGTTGTGGGCGGCGCCCACGATCGTCAATGCAGTTCTGACCGACAACTGAGGTGGGCTGGTCATTCTGCCCATGCCAGGCGTCGCGCGGCCATTGAATCGCCGGAATCTCGTCAATCGTCAATCGCAATCGTCAATAGTGAGCGCAGCTTCCTTGTCGAGTGCTTTGACCGCTTTGTCGTAGATGTGCCGCCGCTTCTTCGTGCGTGTTGCCCACGGCGGTAAGGCCCAGCAAACCGTTCTCGCCGATCGCGTTCATCATGTGAAAGACGACGCCTTTCTGGCGGGTCTGGTCGAAGTGCAGGCCGTGGCGCGCGACGATGTCGAACAGGTCGTGGTGGGTGAAGACGCGGTAGCGCGGCGACTCGACGTGATCGCTGGCGATGAAGCACTTCGGCTCGCCGAGCGGCGTCAGGAACACGCCGGTCTCGGCGTCGTAGGACCCGTCGGTGAGGAACTGCAGCGTCAGGAAGGGATGCGTGGTGCCGCCCTTTCGCAGGTTGATCTCGATGGCGTAGACCTCCCACTGTCCACGCGCGTTTCTCACCGTCACGAAGTCCAGCGCGAACCGGCCGAGCACGCCTTCCCGCATCAGCCGATGGCCGACCTTCATCGCCTCGTGCATGATCGCCGGGCCGTACTCGACGTTTGCCGGAAAGCGGCAGCCCAGATAGCTCTGTCCGGTGGGCCCGCCCAGCACCTGGTCGTGCGTGGACAGCGCCTCGACCTTGCCGAGCGGCGTCACGCGCAACTGCGCGCTGGGGCTGCGGAAGTCGGTGCCGACGATGCGCTCTTCGACGATGCCGCCGCCATCGGCGAGCCTGGCGATGAAAGTATCAAAGGACATCTCGCTCGACTCGAACCGCAGCGCCTGCAGGCGTTCGGCGACCGCATCGACGCTCGGGGCAGTCGCGGGCAGGCCGTCGAGATCGAGATGCGCGTTGCCTTCCCCGGACACGCCTTCGTTGAGCTTGACGACGACTTTGCCGATGGAGGGCTTCCGCGCGCGCATCTCGACGATCGCCTCGGCCAGGTCGGCGGCCGAGTGCAGGTCTTCGACGCCCAGCGGATGCGAGACGCCCTCTTCGGCGAAGATCCGACGCGCTCCGCTCTTGCCGCCCAGCCACGAGTGCTTCGGGTCCGCGCCATACATCGGGATGCCGATCGCCAGGGCGAGGTCGCGTTCGAGCGTCGTCGTGTTGAACGGCACCAGGTGCGCGCGGTCGAGGTCGGGGATCAACGCGCGGATCTGCTGAATCAGGCGCGGACGTTCCAGCAGCTTCTGCGTCAGCGGCCGCGACGACCCGTCGAGCGGCGACACGAGGAACAGGCGTTTCTTCGCGTGGCTGGACAGCACGCCGGGCAGCAGGTCCAGGTAGTAGTCGACGATGTCGGCGTGGATGGCCTGGGAGGTGACGTAGACGAGCCGCGCGCGGGGCTGGCGGAGCAGCAGCAGGAGAAACAGGAAGCGCTCTTCGTAGGCCTGCTGCCTGGCGCCGCGGATCGTGGAGTCGATCGTGATCGACGGCACGACCACGATGGTCTGCGGGTCCTGCGTCATGGTCTGGATGGACGCCCACAGCGGCACGAGCTTTCGCTGCAGTGCCTCGAATCGGGCGTCAATCTCGGCGTCAGACACGATCCGACCTGGTCACTTCAGGTGCTTGATGAGCAGCACTTCGTTGCCGGCCTCGTTGTAGACCATCTCGTCCACGACTTGCCGAACGATGAGCATCCCGAAGCCGCCGGAGCGCAAGCCCGCCGCTTCCCGGTTTTCCATGACGGTCATCACACTGGCCGGGTCGTTGCCCTTGGCCGCGTGTGACAGCGCCTCGCGGTTGAAGCCTTTGCCGGGGTCGCGGATGTGGAAGACGATGGCGCGCTCCGTCCGGGCGGCGGTGACCTCGATGACCTGCCCCGGATCGAAGCCGGCGCCGTGCTCCATCGCATTGAGCAGCATCTCGCGGAAGGCCGTCATCAGCAGGTCGCGCTGATCATCGGGCAGGGCCGATTCCCACTCGGTGAGAAACCGGGTGATGCGGTCGGCGCTGACCAGGCCGCAGGCCACTCGCAGCGTCATCCACGTCGGAAGCCCCGAAACGACCTCGATGCCGCGGCGCCAGTCCTCGGTGCGAAGCGCCGTCGCCGCCATGTCCGCGATCTCACGCGGATTGGCCGGGGCCGTGAAGCACGCAAACACCTGCGCGCGCAGCGCCGTGACGACGTCGTTGTCGGTGAGGGCAGGCGCCAGCAGGATCGTGCGGACCCCGGGCCGCAGGCGGTTCAGTTCCTCCACCAGCGTCATCGCGCCGTTCACCGGGCGCGCCGAGTCGGTGACGACGACGTCGAGCGGCCGGACGCGGGCTTCCTGGAGGACTTCGAGCGCGCCGCGGCACGTGTCCACCGAATGGCCCTCGAGCGCCGGCGACTCGCGGAGCGCGCGAGCGAGCTCCTCATCCGATCCGATGACCAGGACTCTGCCCATCAGTTCGTCCACCCGCCGTCGACCACCGAGACCGTGCCGGTGGTGAAGGCCGATTCGTCCGACGCGAGGTACACCGCCAGCGCCGCGATTTCTTCCGGCCGGCCCAGGCGGCCCATCGGCTGGCGGCCTTCGAACTCGGCCAGCACGTCGGCCTCCTTGCGGCCGGTGGAGGCGGCTTGCGCGCGAACGCGGTCGCCGAAGCGACGGCGACTCCACCGTGCCCGGGCAGATCGCGTTGCAGCGGATGCCCCTGGCGACGAAATCGCCCGCCACCGACTTGGTGATGCCCACCACTGCCGCCTTGCTGGCGCCGTAGGCGAAGCGGTTGGGGACGCCGGTGACGCTCGAGGCCACCGACGACATGTTGATGATCGAGCCGCCGCCTCGTTCGAGCATCCCGGGCAGGAACGCGCGGATGGTGTGGAACATCGCCGTGGCATTGACCGCAAACGCGCGGTCCCAGTCCGTGTCGGTGCAGTCGAGCACGGTGCCGGCGTGCACGATGCCGACGCAGTTGAAGAGCACGTCGACCGGGCCAACCTCCGCCGCCAAAGCGGCGATGGCGGAGACGTCGGTGACGTCCAGGCGGCGCGTGGTGCACCCGGTGAGCGTCGCCAGCAGGTCCTGATTGAGGTCCGTGGCGATGACCTCCGCGCCCTCGCGCGCGAACGCCTCGGCGCTGGCGCGGCCGATGCCCTGCGCCGCCGCCGTCACGAGTGCGAATCTTGCCCGCCAGCCGTCCCGCCACCGCTCCCCTCGAAGTCGTCTGCCGGCCCGACGCCGCAGACGACTCAAGGATTCTGGCCGGGCTGGTGCGTTTACGCAAGGAGGCTCGTGGAAACCCTCGCGTCGCCGCGCGGGCGTCCAACGTCGGCGGGCCGGTCGCAGCGCCGGGCACCGGTCCCCGGCCGACGTGGGCCGCTGGCCGCGTCCTGCACCCTGATCCCGCACTCGTCGCTGATGTTCACGTCTCGAATCGGGGGCAGCGGATCGAGGTCGGGAATTGCTTCAGCGCCGGTCGCCGTGGACGTCCGGATCGAAGTGATCGACGATCCACGCGTCCGCAACGCTCTCGTACAGGGAGCAGACAATCGCCTTGCGGTCCGGTGTCAGACGGCAGGACTCGGGATCAAGCCGCCCTCGGGGGAAGCTCCCCACCGGCTCGATCTTCGCCGTTTGAGGAGAGACCTTGACTATGGTGCTCATCGAAGGTTCGAAGGCATAAATCCAGCGACTATCCGCCGTCCACTCGACGGGCACGAGATTCGGGGCGATGAACCGCTCTTCCCGTGACGGCCACGAAAGCAGCCATAACCCTCGCCGTTGCTGAGGCTCGTCGATCCTGTTCCAAAACACCGCAACTTGGTCACGCTGTGGCGAGAAGGTCGGCTCGAAGAGCCAGCCCGCCTCCGGGTTCTTCACCAGCAGCTCGTCCTGCCCGCTCGCAAGGTCGCGGATCCGGTAGTTGCGCACGTCGGAGGTCTGCCAGGCCAGGCGACCGTCGGGGAACCATGTGACGTAGTCGTTAGGGCCGGCTTGGGCATCTTTCACTTGCTGGGCGGCTCGGCCGTCGGCATCGCTGACCCACACATGCTGCGCGCCTCTCACAAACGCCAGCCGGGTTCCGTCGGGAGAATACGAGGCGCCCGAACCGGCCGTGAGTTCCGCGACTTCGCCTCCCGTCAAAGGCAACCTGACGATCCGACGGCTCGACCCGCGTGTTTCCGAGGCGACAATCCATCGCCCGTCCGGCGACACTCGTGGAAGACCGAGATTCGATGTCCCGCGGGTCAGCGCCGTCGCTGTCGACTTCGGGCCGCCGAGGTCGAGCCGCCAGAGGTTGGCATGACCGGTCTCCCGCACATACAACAGCCGTTGACCGTCGCCAGAGATGCTACAGATCGGAAAGTCCTGGAAGCTGACCATCTGCAAGCCGCTCGTCAGCACCGCGCCTGCAGGCTCGGGGGTTCCTGCGAGCGGCACCTTCACAAGCTGCTTCCCGCCCTGTCGCTCTCGGAAGACGTACAGCACGTCGGCCGATGGCGACGAACACATGGCGCTGATCGCGGCCGAGTCGGACAGGCGCCGGACATCGTTGCCTTCGGGCGTGACCGACCACACGGTGTAGCGGTCCTTGTCGTCGATCGTAAGCAGCGCGATACGGTTTGCGGGGGGTTCCATTCCAACCCGTAGTACCGGAAGCCCTGCAGCCGACCTCCTGGTTCTCGTGCCGTCCAACGTCCTCACGCTGAACCCGGCGACGCCCGGAAGCGTGTGCGCAAGCTGCGACCCGTCAGGCGAGAAGGCGAAGTATGCGCCTGGAGTGGTCACCAATCGTGGGGTGCCACCGAACCGTGAAACCAGCCAGAGTGCGGGCAGCGACCGCGCGTCGGCCAGCGACGCGACTATCAGCTGCGACCCGTTCGGCAACCAGCCCAGTCGGGCGGCAAGCGCTCCCTTCCAGATTTCCAGCGACGGTCCCCCTGTGAGGTCGCGGACGAATAGCCGCACGTCACCCTCTTCGCCCGTGGCGTAGGCCACCGTGCGCCCGTCCGGCGACAACGCGGCGGCCGACACATCGCCGGCGAAGGTCGCTTGCGTCGACGTCATCTCGGGGCGCGGCGCTGGCGGCGTCACAGGCGACGACCAACGCCAAACCGCGACCGTCGTCACTGCCGTCAGCAGCACCACGCCAGCGGCTATCGCCCAGCCTCCGAGCCGTCGCTTACCAGGCGACGCTGGCGGCGCGGGCGGCGCTTCCGCCCGGTCGAGAGCCACCGCAGTTCATCCGCGATGTCACTCGCCGCTTGCCAGCGACCGTCGGGATCCTTGGCCAGGCACTTCCGGACCAGCCGTTCCAGGCCCGGAGGCGTGAGTGGCTGATCGGCGCTGATGGGCTCCGGCTCTCGATCGAGAATGGCAGCAATTACACTCGCTTGTGACTCACCGGCGAATGGGCGACGGCCGGCAGCCATCTCGTACACGATCGTGCCGAAGGCGAAGAGGTCCGTCCGGTGATCGATGCCGCGCCCTTCGAGCTGCTCGGGCGCCATGTACGGAATGGTGCCGACGAGCATGCCCTCGCCGGTCAGCGGCAAATCCGTCATGGTGTTGGAGGCATTCACGCCGACGGCCCCGGACGGCTTCAGTTTGGCCAGGCCGAAGTCCAGCACCTTCACGCCACTGCGCGTCAGCATGATGTTGCCGGGTTTGAATCCCGGTGGACGATGCCCGAGCGGTGCGCGGCCGTCAGGGCGTCGGCCAGTTGCGTCGCAATGCGGATGGTCTCGTCGAGCGGCAACGGCGCTCTCGACGCCGGACCGCGGGCGGCGTCACCCGTCGGAGGCGGGCGCGGTGCGGGAGTTGGGCCAGCGTGCGAGCCAGCCGACGAGCGCGGTTTCTGCCGAGACAGGCGTTGGGCGAGCGTTTCCCCTTCCAGGTATTCCATGACCAGGAACGCCAGGCCCTCGTGATGCCCGATGTCGTGCAACGTGCAGATGTGCGGATGGGACAGCAGCGCGATGGCGCGCGCCTCGCGGTCGAAGCGCTCGCGCATGGCTGGGCTGGCGGCGTCGCCACCGATGATGATTTTGATGGCACGATGCGGTCGAGCCGCGTGTCGCGGGCGCGATACACCTCGCCCATCCCGCCTGCGCCGATTAGAGACAGGACTTCGTACGGCCCGAGTGTCGCGCCGGGCTGGAGGGCCATGTGTGAGTGTGCGGCGCCATTATACGGTCCGGTGAAGGGCGATTCGTGTATCGCAGAGCCGCGCCGAGATGAAAAGCGATATGCCGCCTCGAGCTCGAGCTCGGTCGGAGGCCCGTGGCCTGCGTAGACCGCAACGGTCAGCGCTGCCGTCAACCCTCCTGACACACTTCTCGTAATCGTCGCCAGCTCCAGCGCCGAATCGCGCCAGGGAAGCTCCACGCGCGGGTCGCATCGGCGCCAGCGTTCGATATCCCAGCGACCTCGAGGCCGGGGACCACGTCGAATTGCTCGCGTGGCCGTCGCCAGGGCGCAGACATCGTCGACGAGGGCTGCCGTCGGCGATGCGCGATCCGTCGCGTCGCGATCTTCCTCGTTCTACTCGCGCCGCCAGCGCGTCAGCATAGGCTGGCGCGAGGCGTCGTTGGGATAGACCACGGTCAAGACTGGAGCAATGCCCGCGGCCAGCCCGCTCCCGATCAGAAGCCGACGTGGGCGGCGCCAGCTTCGAGGTCAAGGCCACGAATACCGAGGCCACGAGATGCTCGTCCGCGTGCTCCTCCAGAAAGGCGCTCGCCTTGCCGCTGCTGCATCGCTCCTGCACGCCTCGAAGGTAGTTCTGGTCGAGACGTATCGGCGTGGATCACCACTTCGGGATCCGCGAGCGACTGCGTCGGCGGGCGCGGATCTGGGCCTCCATGGCGTCAAAGTGTCGCGGAGATGGAGCGCCGCCGCACGGCCTCCAGAAGGTCCTGCCCCGTCGACACGCCCGGCGAAATGCTGCCTGATCACCTTGGAAAAGGACTGACCGGGGCGCCCCCGACGAGCAAGCGTCTAGTAGCGCTCGAGGCCGATTGTAGGGCCTTCACGGCTATGCTCAGAGCGTGCGCTTACACATTGGCCAAGTCAAAGTCGGCGACTGTGCGCCATTCGAGCCCGATGAAGAACATCTAGAAGTCGACGGTAAACCGGCCTTGAGCCGAGCGCCGCACTCCCAGTAACCGTCGCAAGGACCTGGAAGCACGACGTCGAGGACCAGCAGATCGAACGCGGTGGCACGGAGCGAGGGCCAGGGCGCGTGGTGCCGTCACCGACTTCGTCGACGGCAAATCCGCCCAGCTCCAGGTGCAGTCGCACGAGCAGCTCGCGGATGGGCCGCTCGTCCTCGACGATCGACCGCGCGCGGCGCTTTATCTGCGGAATCAGGAGGCCATCACGTCCCATGTTACGACTTCGGGCCGATTTGTCCTTTGGCCTTTGTCCTTGTCCGTTTGTCCTTCGTCCTTGGTGTCAGTCCCCGATCGGTCGCTTGCTGAACTGCTGGAAGTACGTCAGGCACTTCTCGCGCCAGGCGGCGGCGTCGGCGGCCTGGCGCTCGAGCTTGTCGAGCACCGCCGCGTATCGCGCGTCGTCGACCTTCCCCTTCAGCGTCTGCCACCGTGCGACGAAGCCGCGCGCCTTGGTCGGCGCCGCGTGTGTAGTGATCGACCAGCCCCTGCCACAGCGTGCGGCCGTTGGAGAGCTTGTAGTCCCACGGCACCCGGTGGAACCACAGCAGCAGGTTCTCCGGCGTCGTCGACGGCGACGCCCAGCGCTCGCGCAGCGGAGAGCGGTACTGGCCGACGTAGTTGCTGCCCGAGGGCGTGCGGTCGAAGCCGATGCCGGAGGTGTCGGCCCGGTGGTAGTAGATCGCCGACCAGTCGGCGCGCCGCGGATCCGGGTTCTCCGGCATCGGCGCGTAGTGGTCGCCGCCGATCAGGTGGTGCAGGCCCAGCGGCATCGTGTAGTCGACGTAGGTCTCGTAGGAGTCGAGCAGCAGCGCACGCAGTGTCTGCACGACGACAGGGTCGCTGACCCCACGTCATCCGGATCCAGTCCTCGGCGATCTCGCCGGCGCCGGCATCCGGGTTCCACGCCAGCCGGCCGAACGCATACCAGTTGGCCTGCGCCAGATGATGGCCCGTCCAGTTGCGGTCGCTGCCGGTGTTGGCCACTCCCGGCGATCCCCGTGCGGCGCTCGCCGGTGAGCGACCCGTCCGCGACCTTCGATACCGGCGAGCCGGGCCCCTTGGTGAAGGTGTCGGCGTCGAAGAACTCGCGCCAGAGCGGCGCGAGATACACCATGTGCGTCGAGTGCCCGAAGTACTCCTGCGTGATCTGCAGCTCCGTCATGACCGGCGTCTTCAGCGCGCCAAACAGCGGGTGGAACGGCTCGCGGGGCTGGAAATCGAGCGGGCCGTTCTTCACCTGCACGAAGACGTTGTCGCGGAACTGGCTGTCGAGCGGCACGAACTCCAGGTACGCGCGCTTCACGCGGTCGGCGTCGACGTCGGCGTTGTAGACGAACGCGCGCCACATCACGATCCCGCCATGCGGCCCGAGCGCGTCCGCCAGGACGTTGGCGCCGTCGGCGTGCGATCGCTTGTAGTCCTGCGGGCCCGGGCTGGCCTTCGCTGTTGGCCTTGACGACGAAGCCGCCGAAGTCGGGGATGAGCGGCGTAGATCTCGTCCGCTTTCGCGCGCCACCAGCGGGCGACGGCCGGATCGAGCGGATCGGTGGTCTGAAGCTCGCCCAGCATCCTGGGCGCGGCGAAATTGGCGGCCAGGTAGAGGCGGATGCCGTACGGGCGGAACGCGTCGGCCAGCGCCGCGGCCTTCTTCAGGTAGTCGGCGCTCAACGACTTCGGGTTCGCGTTCACGCTGTTGACGACCGTGCCGTTGAGCCCCAGCGACGCGTTGGCGCGCGCGTAGTCGACTACCCGCGGATCGACCCGGTCGGGCAGCTCCTCCCACTTCCACAGCGAACGGCCCGCGTAGCCGCGCTCGATGCTGCCGTCGAGATTGTCCCAGTGATTCAGCAGCCGCCGATCCAGCCTGGGCCGCTCGGCGATGTCGAGAGCAGCAATGGGCCGTCCTGTCTGCAGCAGCCGGAGGAAGTGAAACGCGCCGTGGAGCGTGCCGACCTCGCCCGCCGACGCGATCACCGTCACGGGCCGGCCGGCGATCGTCGTTGACCTGATCGCGAAGCCTTCAGGGCCCAACGCCTCGAGTCGCGTGTCCCAGCCCAGCGCTCGAACTATCGCCGAACGTGCGGGCGTGCCGACGACCAGCGTCCCGGCCGTCGCCACCGCATCGGCCCGCGCGAAGGGCGAGCCAAGCAGCCCTGCCCTCCCACGGGTCAACTCGGCGACGACGACGCGCTCGGTGGGCGAGTCGGCACCGGCGACAAGCGTCGTGAGCGCTCGCTCGTACGCCGCGCGCAGCGCCGCATCCTCGACCCGCGCGTACCGCAGCCACAGGTCGTACCCGTCCTCGGCCCCACACGGCGTCGCCGTCAGCAGCAGGGCAATCGCCAGACCCGCGTGACGCATGGGCGCAGGATACACCGATGAACCCGTGAACCTGTGAACCTGTGAACCCGTGAACCCGTGAACCCGTGAACCTGTGAACCTGTGAACCCGTGAACTGCGATTCGTGGTAGCGTTCCGCGACGATGAGGAGCGAATCGCTCGAGCAGGCGACGATCCGGCGCGTCACCGCGCGCCTGATTCCGTTCATCTTCGTCTGCTACGTCATCGCCTATTTGGACCGCGTCAACATCAGCTTTGCGTCCGCCGAGCTGCAGCGCGACCTCGGGCTCTCCGACGCGGCCTTCGGGCTCGGCGCCGGCCTGTTCTTCCTGGGCTACTGCCTGTTCGAGGTGCCGAGCAACCTGATCCTCGAACGCGTCGGAGCGCGCCGCTGGATCGCGCGGATCATGGTCGGCTGGGGCCTGGTCTCGATGGCGATGATGTTTGCCAGTGGCGTGTCGAGCTTCTACCTTCTCCGCGTGCTGCTTGGCGTCGCTGAGGCCGGTTTCTTCCCGGGCGTGATCCTCTATCTCACCTACTGGGTCCCTGCCGCGCATCGCGCGAAGACCAACGCGCTCTTCATGACGGCCATTCCCGTGTCGGTGATTGTCGGCGCGCCGATCTCCGAGGCGCTGCTGAAGCTCGACGGCGCACTGGGATTGCGCGGATGGCAATGGCTGTTTCTCGTCGAGGGGCTGCCCGCCGTCCTGGTCGGCATCGCGGCGTTCTTCTACCTGACCGACAGTCCCGAGAAAGCGACCTGGCTCGCGCCGGACAAGCGCGCGTGGCTTACCGAGACGATGGCGCGCGAGCGGGCCGAGCGGGTGACGAAAGGGCACGGCTCGGTGCTCGAGAGCCTGCGAAGCGGCAAGCTGTGGCTGTTGTGCGCGATCTTCATGATGAACACGACAGTGACCTACGGCGTGTTCCTGTGGCTGCCGCGCATCCTGCGCGACGCCTCGAAGGACAGCGGCCTGCCCATTGGATGGCTGACGGCCCTGCCGTTTGTCGTGGCGCTCGTGGGTATGGTCGTTGTCGGACGTCACTCGGACCGCACCGGCGAGCGGAAGTGGCACGTCGCCATTTGTGCGCTGGTGGCTGCGTCCGGCTTGCTGCTGGCCGTGGCGTTTCAGGACAACGTGTGGATGCTGGTGTTGAGCTTCACGCTGTCGCAGTTGGGGCAGCGATCGCTGCTCAGCGTGTTCTGGGCCATCCCGCCGCTCTTCCTCGGCGGGACGGCCGCCGCCGCAGGCATCGCGCTCATCAACTCGCTGGGCAATCTCGGCGGCGCCGTCGGGCCGACGGTGGTCGGATCGCTGCGCGGCTCGTCGGGCAACTACACCTCGGGCCTGCTCGTGCTGGCCGCGGCGCTGGTCATCGAGGCGATCCTGGTGGCGTCGATGCGCTTGCCGCGGCAGCCTCCGGCCGTCGCGCTCGCCACAGCCGCCGCGCGTCCTTGATCATGTCGGTCATCGTAATGACGGCCGACGACCACAATCCCCACGACGACGGACCGATCGATCCAGGCCATCGCGCGCGACCAGGTCGGCCGGCGCGTTGGCGCCCGCGACCGCGACGACATACGGACCGCCGGTCCACAGAATGGCGCCCATGGCGGCGATGC
The DNA here is from genome assembly GCA_963818215.1 of Vicinamibacteria bacterium. Lineage (GTDB taxonomy): Bacteria > Acidobacteriota > Vicinamibacteria > Vicinamibacterales > JAENWD01 > JAENWD01. Next base: position 83,876 of record CAWFRL010000026.1, read on the forward strand.
CCAGCAGGTTGCTGACCAGGCCCACCACCACGCGATAGCCCGGACGCCAGAGCGCGACGCCGCGCGCGGCCACGATCAGTGCGCCGAGAATCGCCACAGGCATGTAGCTGGCGAGCAGGCCGGGACCCGGTGCGAGGAAGGCCGAGCCAGGACCAAACAGCAGGAACGGGTTGGACGGAACCGCGAGCCACCAGGCCAGCACGAGCACGGCGCCGACCAGGTCGAGCACGACCTGCCAGTACAGGCACCGTGGACGGATGTCGAGGCACCGGCGGCAGCGTGCGCGGGTCCCACTTGTCAAACAGCGCCTTGTGGCCGGACTGGACGTCGGCAAGGGCCGCCGGGCCGACCTTGGCGTCGATCAACGCGAAGACCAGCGTCACCCAGCCGAACACCATGATGGCCGTCACGAACGGGAAGGTGATGAGGCCCTGTCAACGCTTCGCCCGGCGGACGTCCCGTGGCCAGCAGGACCGCGGCCACGACGACATTCACCAGGAGCGCCAGCCCCAGCGCGAACTTCAGGATGTGGACGTACATCGGAAACAGCGCCGGGCCGATCAGCTGCTGCCACGATCCGTACCTGGCGGCCAGGTGCGCCGGGTGCCCAAGCTGCCTGAGGATGGCCACGACCTCGTCTTCATCGAGCGGCCGGCCCAGCTCGGCTTCCCGATCGTCGACACGCGAGCGAAGGTCGTCGGCCAGCTCGGCGATGACGTCGTCCTGCTGCTTGAGCGGCAGGTGGCCCTTGACGGCGTGGAGATAGCGTTTGATGAGGTCCATGGCTCGTTCCTAAAGAATCCGGTCGATCGATTGGTTCAGCTGCTGCCATTCGGCAAGCAGTTGCTTGAGGATCTGGCGGCCGGTGGGCGAGAGCTTGTAGAAGCGCTTGTTGCGCTTGTCTTCCTCGCGCCACTCGCTCACCAGCAGGCCCTGCGCTTCCAGCCGCCGCAGCAGCGGGTACAGCGTGCCTTCATCGATGGCCAGGCCCAGGTCCGCCAGGGCCTTGCGCAGCGTGTAGCCGTAGTGTTCGACCTTGAGCTGGCCGAGGACGGCCACCGTCAGGCAGCCGCGGCGCAGTTCGAGGCGCAGGTTCTCGAAGACTTCGTCAGGTGGTAGAGGCGTAGGAGCCATACGATGTGACATATACTATATGACACACAGTAGTAGCTGTCAAGCCCCCGTCGCAACCCGCCGCGAAGGTCGGATATCGTTGGGCCGATGATCGAGCCGGCCGGCCAGCCAGCCTTTCCGACCCCCCTCGAGGCGTATCCGGTCGTCGCCGGCGGTCTGCTCGACACGCTCGCGGCCCGCGTCGACGCCGTTCCCTTCAACGCCGTGGTCACCGGCATCTTCGTGCTGGCGATCCTGCACACGTTCGTGGCGGCGCGTTTCTCCGCGCTGGCCCACGACGTCCAGCACCGTCACGACGAGCGCCGCCGTCGCCAGGGCCTGGAGCCGCAGCCCAGCCTGCCGGCGGAGCTGCTGCACTTTGTGGGGGAGGTCGAGGTCGTCTTCGGCCTCTGGGCCATCGTGCTGCTGGTGCGTGATCGCGGCGCACCTGGGATGGGACACCGCCACGCACTACTTCAACGACACGGTGAATTACACCGAGCCGATGTTCGTCGTGGTGATCATGGCGCTGGCCTCGACACGGCCCGTCGTCGGGTTTGCCGAGGACGCGCTGCGCCGCGTGGCCAGCGTCTCGGCGGCGGCACGCCTGGCGCGTGGTGGTTGGCGATCCTGACCATCGGCCCGGTCTTCGGGTCGTTCATCACCGAGCCGGCCGCGATGACGATCTGCGCGCTGCTGCTGGCGCGCCAGTTCTACGATCTGCACCCCTCGACCCGGCTCAAGTACGCGACGCTCGGCCTGCTGTTCGTGAACGTGTCCATCGGTGGCACGCTCACGCACTTTGCGGCGCCTCCCATCCTGATGGTCGCCCGCCCCTGGGGCTGGGACACGGCGTTTGTCATGGGCCACTTCGGCTGGCGATCGGTGCTGGCGATTCTCGTGTCGAACGCCATCTACTTCTTTGCGTTCCGCCAGGAATTTGCCGCCCTTTCACGCCTCGCGCCGGCACACGACGTCGAACAACCGGAAGACGACGACCGGGGAGGCCCTCACTAGCCTGTTGCCTGTTCCGGCGTGGCTGACAGCGGTGCACCTGCTGTTCATGGCGTGGACCGTGATCAACTCGCACTACCCGGCGCTCTTCGTCAGCGGCTTCCTGATCTTCCTGGGCTTCGCCAAGGCGACCGCCGCGTACCAGGGCCGCATCGAGTTGAAGTCGCCGCTGCTGGTCGGCTTCTTCCTCGGCGGGCTGGTGATACACGGGGGCCTGCAAGCGTGGTGGATTGCGCCGGTGCTGGGCAGCCTGGGCAGGGAGCCGCTGTTTTTCACGTCGACCCTCCTCACGGCGTTCAACGACAACGCGCTCATCACGTACCTGGCCACGCTGGTCCCGCAGCTCGACGAGCCGTTGCGCGTGGCGGTTGTCGAGGGTGCGGTGACCGGCGGCGGCCTGACCGTGATCGCCAACGCGCCAAACCCGGCAGGGCAGGCGCTGCTCGGCCGGTTCTTCAACGGCTCGATTCTTCCCATTTGGCTCTTCGTTGGCGCGCTGGTGCCCACGATTGTGGCTATCATCGCGTTTCGCGTGCTGTAGCGGATCTGGGTCCAGCGCGCTTCGAGCCGTCCTGAAATCTCACCGCGGATGTTCAGACCAGCGTTCAGTAACCACTAGCTCGTTGCCCGGAGTCTTCATGCGTCTGCCGCACATCCTGCTCGCCTTTGTCTGCTCACCTCCGCCGTGTCGGCCCAGGGCCCTTCACCGCAAACCTGGGACGCGCAGTTCCGCGCGATCCCCGATGCGGCCAAGATCGGGGAGTACATGCGGCGCATGTCGGCGCGGCCGCATCACCTGGGCTCGCCATACGACAAGGACAACGCCGAGTGGATTGCCGGCCTGCTGAAGCAGTGGGGGTGGCAGGTCGAGATCGAGCAGTTCCACGTGCTGATGCCGACGCCGAAGACGCGCCGGCTCGAGATGACCGCGCCCACCAGGTTCGTGGCGGCGCTGGTCGAGCCGCCCGTCGCCGCCGACCCCACCTCGGGCCAGCAGGCCGAACAGCTGCCGTCCTACAACGCGTACTCGGCCGACGGCGACGTCACCGGGCGCCTGGTGTATGTGAACTACGGCCGCCCCGAGGACTACGAGGTCCTCGACCGGCTCGGCGTCTCGGTGAAAGGCGCCGATCGTCATCGCGCGCTACGGCGGGTCGTGGCGCGGCATCAAGCCGAAGGTCGCCGCCGAGCATGGCGCCATCGGGTGCCTCATCTACTCCGATCCGAAAGACGACGGGTACTTCGACGGGGAGGTGTACCCGGCGGGCCCGATGCGGAACAAGGACGGCGTGCAGCGGGGCAGCGTGATGGACATGCCCGTGCACCCCGGCGACCCGCTGACGCCCAACGTCGGCGCGACGCGCGAGGCATCGCGCCTCGCCGTCAAGGACGCGCCGACGATCATGAAGATCCCGGTGCTGCCCATCTCCTACGGCGATGCCCAGCCGCTGCTCTCCGCGATCACCGGGCGGCTCGCGCCCGCGGACTGGCGCGGCGCCCTGCCGATTACCTATCGCATCGGCCCGGGCGAGGCGACGGTCCATCTTCAGCTCGCCTTCAACTGGGACGTCACGCCGCTGTTCAACGTCATCGCGCGGCTGCCGGGGACGACCGCTGCCGACGAGTGGATCCTGCGCGGCAATCACCACGACGCGTGGGTCAACGGCGCCGAGGATCCGGTGAGCGGCATGGCCGCCGAGCTCGAGGAGGCACGCGCGCTGGGCGAACTGCGCCGCCGCGGCTGGGCGCCAAAGCGCACCATCGTCTACATCGCCTGGGACGGAGAGGAGCAGGGGCTGCTGGGATCGACCGAGCACGTGGAGGCCCGCGCCGATGAGCTGCGGCGTCACGCCGTGGTCTACATCAACACCGACAGCAACAGCCGCGGCTTCCTGAGCATGGGCGGGTCGCACGCGCTCGAAGGCTTCATCAACGACGTCGCGCGCGATGTCATGGACCCTGAGGCCGGCGTCAGCGTGTGGAAGCGCGCCCGGGCGCGCCGCGTTGTCCGCGGCACGCCTGCCGAACGCAAGGACGCACGCGACCGCGCGCACCTTCGCATCGACGCGCTCGGGTCGGGATCCGACTACACGCCTTTCCTGCAGCACGCCGGCATCGCCAGCCTCAACATCGGGTTCGGCGGCGAGGACGAGGCGGGCATCTACCACTCCGTGTACGACAGCTTCCACCACTACTCGCAGTTCCAGGACCGCGACTTCGTGTACGGCCGCGCGCTGGCGCAAACCGTGGGCACCGCCGTGATCCGGCTGGCCGACGCCGACCGCCTGCCGTTTGACTTCACGGGCCTGGCCGACACCGTGGCCGGCTACGTGAAGGAGTTGCAGGACCTGGTGAAGACGATGCAGGACGACTCGCGCGAGCGGGCGCGACAACTCGACGAAGGCGACTTGCGCGCCGTCGACGATCCGCGCCGTCCGCTGCAGGCGCCGGCGCGGCTGCCGCTTCCTCCGGCGCTGAACTTCGCGCCGCTGGAGAATGCCGTCACCGCGCTCACCGCCAGCGCCGCCCGTTTTCAGAAGGCGAGCCGGGCCGGCACCTCCGCCTCGGCCGACGCGGTCCGGCAGGTCAACGCCAGGCTCCGGGACGCCGAGCGGCAGCTGACCGACCCGGCGGGCCTGCCCGGCCGGCCCTGGTTTCGGCACCTGCTCTACGCGCCCGGGCTCTACACGGGCTACGGGGTCAAGACGTTGCCGGGGGTGCGCGAGGCCCTCGAGCAGAAGCAGTTTTCGGCGGTTGAAGCCGAGGTGGTCCGGGCGGCCAGGGCCATCGAGCGCCTGGCGGCGCTGCTCGACGAGGCGTCGGTGACGCTCGCGCCGGCCGGGTCGTAGTGTCGATAATGCATTCCGGCCTTGTCGAGCTTCACGTCCAGCGGTAGGATTTCTGTTTCCGGCTGATCGCAGGCTCCGTCAGCTGGTACCGGAGTTGCTCGGTAGTTGCTACGCACCCGCCCGGGGCGCGACGCGTTGGGTGGGCACCAGTCGGGCGCGTGAAGGCGCGCGTCCACGTCACGTCGGGCGTTCGCGCCTGTTCGAGGAGGATGTCAGTCATGCGGTTGATCACAAAGAGCACGGCCGTCGCCCTGATTGCGGCCATGGCGGCGCTGGCGCCGGTTGTCGCGCGCGCGCAGGCAATCAGGAAGCGGTCAAACAGAACCTCCTGGCAGCGCAGGGATCGCTGGCCGAGCTGATCAAGCTGCCGGCGGCGGCGGCGCTGCAGGGCGATGTCCGCACTGCGGTCTCGGGCTTCATCGCCGAGTTCAACGCCTTTGCGACGTTGCCCAAGGACTGGAAGGCGAAGTACCAGGTTGCCTCGGCATCGCTCGACAAGATGCTGGCGGCGGCCGCGGCCGCGCCGGCCACTACTGCCGTGTCCTGCCACGCCTGCGGCGACGCCCGACCCGAATGCCGCCGGCACGTGGGATCCGACCGTCGTCGAGAAACTGAAGGACGTGCGCAAGCACCTCGACGGCTTCGAGAAGGCCACCGGCGACCCGCTGTTCATCGTCAAGGACATCGAGAAGCTGCTCGACAGCGCCGGCGCCGCCAGCGGCACGGTGACGCTCGACGCCGCGAAGCTGGCCGCCCTGAAAGAGCAGCTCGGACAGGATCAAGGCCGTCGCCGGAGGCATTTAGACGGACGCGTGCCGGGTGCTGGTGCGGAGTGCGAAGTGCCACGTGACAGGCACGAAGGACGCAAGGCACGCAGCACCGCGTCCGTCACCTCGTCCCTTGGCACCCGCACCGTCACTCGTCACCTAGCACCTGGCACCCAGCACTCGTAGCGCCTCTGATGCTCCCCGACCTCCGTTTCGCACTTCGCACCCTCGCCCGGACTCCGGGCTTCGCCGTGGTCGCGGTCCTCTCCCTCGCGCTGGGCATCGGCGCCAATAGCGCGATCTTCAGCGTCGCCCGGGCGCTGCTGCTCAAGCCGCTGCCCTACGCCAACGCCGACCGGCTCGTCATCCTCTGGAACACGTCGCCCGGCCTGGGAATCACCGAGGACTGGTTCTCGACCGCCCAGTACTTCGATATCAGGCAGGGCAACACCACGATTCACCAGCTCGCCATCGCCATCGGCGGCAACGAGAACCTGACCGGGCAGGGCGACCCCGCCCGCGTGGGTGTGATTCGCATGTCGTCGAACCTGTTGCCGATGCTGGGCGCGCGTCCGAGCATGGGCCGGTTGTTCCTGCCTGAAGACGATGTGCCCGGGCGCGCAGGCACGGCGGTGCTGGGGCACGGGACCTGGACCCGCCGATTCGGCGCCGACCCCAACGTGATTGGCCGCGCCATCACGCTCAACGGCCAGCCGTACACGGTCGTCGGCGTGCTGCCGGCGTCCTTCTCGCTGCCGCGACGAGGTGCTGCCCACCCTGGGCAGAGCCGAAGACGCCGAGGTGGTGCTGCCGTTGCCGCTGGGTCCGGAGGACGCCACCGTGCGTCGCGGCGAAGACTACAACCTGCTCGCGACGTTGAAGCCTGGCGCGACGGTCCAGCAGGCGCAGGCCGAGATGGACACGATCACCCGGCGGCTTCGCGAGAGTTTCCCCGAGTTCTACCCGGCCAACGGCGGGCTCACCTTCGCCGTGGTCCCGCTCCACGAGTACGTGGTCGGCGAGGTTCGGCATGCGCTCGTCGTGCTGGTCGCCGCCGTGGGCATCGTCTTGCTGGTGGCCTGCGTCAACGTCGCCAACCTGCTGCTGGCGCGCGCCATCGGCCGGCAGCGCGAGCTGGCGGTGCGCGCGGCCATCGGCGCCAGCCGGTGGAGGCTGGCGCGGCAGATGCTGACCGAAAGCCTGTTGCTCGCCGGGCTGGGAGGCGCGCTGGGCCTGGTGCTGGCGCGGTGGAGCCTGGACGGCATACGGCTGCTTGGCGCCGGCAGCGTGCCGCGGCTTCACGAGATTGCCATCGACGGCAGCGTGCTGGCCTTCACGGTCGGCGCTTCGTTGCTGTCGGGACTGCTCTTCGGCCTGGCGCCGGTGTGGCGTCTGAATCACGTAGCCGTCCACGACGCGCTCAAGGACGCGGCGCGCGGATCGGGCGCATCGGCCGGATGGGGCCGCGGTCAGGGCCTGCGCCGCGCGCTCGTCGTGGGCGAGCTGGCGCTGTCGGTGATGCTCGTCGTGGGCGCGGGGTTGCTGGTGCGAAGCTTCATCCGCCTCCAGCAGGTGCCGCCGGGGTTCAACCCCGCCAACGTCCTCACGCTCGAATTGACGATGACCGGTCAGAAGTACGGCGACGCAAACGCCGTGCTCGACACGTACCGTGAGATCTGGACGCGGCTGTCGGCGATGCCCGGCGTGTCGGCGGTCGGCGGCGTCTCGTCGCTGCCGCTCAGCCAGATGATGGCGTGGGGGCCGATCACGATCGAAGGCCGCACGCCGCAACCGGGCGAGGCCTTCATCAACGTCGACCAGCGCATCGTCAGCACCGGCTACTTCCGGGCGATGGAGATCCCGCTGCGGCGCGGGCGGACGTTTGGCGAGCAGGACATCCGCAGCGCGCCTCGCGTGGTGGTGATCGACCAGCGGATGGCCGACCAGCTGTGGCCCAACCAGGATCCGATCGGCCGCCGCGTGCGCCGCGGCGGCTTCGACGCCAACTCCACCGCGCCGTGGATGACTGTGGTCGGCGTGGTCGGAGGCGTCAAGCAGGACGCGCTCGACGCCGAGTCGCGGGCGGCGATGTACCTGCCGCACCTGCAGTTTCCGACGCGCGCGCTCACCGTCGTGGTCCGCGGCCCGTCGTCGCCGGAAGCGCTGACCGAGGGCGTTCGCCAGCAGATCCGCGCGCTCGATTCCGAGCTGCCGATGTATCGCGTCACCAGCATGTCGTCCCGGCTCGACGCGTCGCTGGCCGAACGGCGCTTCTCGATGTTGCTGCTGGCGCTGTTTGCCGCGCTCGCCCTGGGGCTGGCCACCATCGGCATCTACGGCGTGATGGCGTACTTCGTCACGCAGGGCACCCGCGAGCTCGGCATTCGGATGGCGCTGGGGGCCTCGCCACGCGCGATTCTGCTGCTCGTCGTCGGCCAGGGCGCCGCCGTCGCGGCCGCCGGACTGGTCATCGGCCTCGGTCGCGGCCTTCGCGCTGAGCCGGTTCATGGAGAGCCTGCTGTTTGGCGTCGGCGCGACCGATCCGCTGACGTTCACGGCGATTCCACTGGTCCTCGCCCTGGTCGCGTTGCTCGCCTGCTACGTGCCCGCCCGGCGCGCCGCGAGGATCGACCCCACCGTCTCACTTAGAAGTGAGTGATTCGCAGGATCATCGGATTACGCAGATTGCGCAGATATCGCGTTGGGAATCGGGCGATCCGCGGCGAAGCCGCGGCGTGACGGAGAGGCGGGAGATGAGCCTGGGATCGAATGGTTTCATCTCCCGCCTGCTCGTCTCACCGACCGGCCGCTGCGCGGCTGGTGTCGCCCGAGAGCTCCAGGTCGGACGTTCAGTTGCCATCTGCGAAATCTGCGTAATCTGCGGATGATCCTCCGCGTAATCCACGGATCCGCAATCGGGTGGCTAGCGATGCGCGTCGAGCCACCGCTGAATCGTGGTAGTCGAGACCGCCCGGAAAGGATTCCAGCGTCAGGTCGTGCACGCGCAGCAGGTCGACTGGCGCCGGGTAGGCGACGCCTTGCGACTGCCCGGCCAGCTTCACCACGAACGGCACCCGCGGGTCGGCAATCGACTCGCCATCGGCATGCGACCGCCGGCCGTGATCGCCAAACACCATCACCGTCGTCTTGGCCGACAGGCCTGCGGCATCCACGGCGGCTCGTAGTTCGCCGAGCGACCGATCGGCGAGCGCAAGGTTGTGGGCGTACCCGTCGCCGGCGGCCGCGCGGATGCTGAAGTCAGCCTCGCGCGCGGTCGTAGATGCCAGGCTCGTGCGGCACGGGCAGGTGCAGCAGGGCAAGGCCGATGGACGGATCCGCGGCCAGGGCGATGCTGGCCTCCTGCAGGGTCTTGAAGGCGGCCATGTGCCGGCGGCGGCCGTACTGCGGCCCGAGCTCCGACGCCTGGTGCCACATGCTCTCGCCAAGCGAGTTGCCAAAGACGCCGGTGAGCCGCCCGCAGGTCACGCACGGCTGCCACTGACAGGTCGTGAGGCTGTCGCCGACCATCGCGCAGTAGGGCAGGAAGAACCCCGCCAGGCCGGTGTTGACGCCCAGGGCGCGTGCCTTCGGCGAAGATCGTGTCGGCGCCCGACCACACGAACGGATCGGCGCGGCCCTCCACCTGCAGCCGCAACTGGTTGCGGCCCACCAGCCGCGCGTCGCCGACGCGCAGGCCCGGTGAGAAACGCCGGCATCGAGCGCTCGGTGCGATCGGCCGGCGGCAGCGCCGAAGAGGCCGCGAGCGACTCGGCCCGGAGCCGGTCGAATGCGGAAGACGGAGGTCGCCCGGACGCTCGTCGAACGTCGTGCGCTGGTCCATCTCGTCGTAGACGATCCACAGCACGCGGCGCGCCGCCGTGCCCGACAGCGCCTCGGCGCGGCCCGTCGCGCCGCCACACTGCATCCGCCCTCCTGCTTGTGCGATGGCCCAGGCGGCCTGCCCGAACGTGATGAGCACCAGCGGGAACATGATGTGCGAGCGCCGCCGTGACGACGGCGACGACCTGCGTGCGCCACCGGACGGCGACCGCCAGCAGCAGCAGGGCCATGGCGCCGAACACGGCGAGGCCCATCGGTGGCCCGAGCAGCGCGTAGAGGCGTTCAGGCGGCGTGTTGAAGTGGTTTCGAAGCGCGTTGGCCGGAACGGCCAGCGAGCCCAGCAGGGCCCACTGCGCCAGCACGACGATCCATCGCGGGCCGCGCCGCGCCAGTCGTGCCGCGGCGGCAAACGCGGAGCCGAGCAGCACGACGTTGATGACGACGGCCGCAAAGTCGTTCCAGCAGGGAAGCGCGCCGATCGGGAAGCGGTCCGAGATGTAGAGGAAGGGGAGCAGGTCGGACCAGACGCCGATGAACCACAGCGTGGCGAGCGACAGCCCGACGGCCAGGTCACGCCGCACGCGCTAGCCCCGCCGCCGCAGCCGGTAAAGTACGCGGGTTCCGCCCTGTGCCCGCTCCGATGTGACGATCTCGAAGCGCTCCGCGCAGGCAGCCTCGAAGGTCTCGGCCGTAAGGCCCGTGTGCAGGTGATCGCGTCCGCGCGTGAGCCGGCGGAACATCGGATCCTCCGGCGCGACAAACTCGATCACCGCGGCATCGCGCGTCAGGTCGGCGCAAAGGTGCAGCACATCGCGCAGCGGCACTCGCTCGGTGACCAGCAGGTGGTGCAGGACGGCGAGCATCAGCACGAGATCGGCATGTCCCTCCGCGCGCGCCAGAAACGAAGGGCACTCGGCGTTGCGCCAGCCGGTGGCGGGGCTGGGTCGCGCGAGGTTGATCACGAGCGGAAGAATGTCGAGCCGATCGGCCTCGGCCCGCCGCCAGACGCGCCCGGCCACCGCCGCGTCGCCGTCGAGCGCCACCACGCTGGCGCCCGCCTTTGCCGCCAGCGCGCTGAAGTGGCCGGTGTTGCAGCCCACGTCGAGCACACGCGCCGGGCGGACCTGCTCGAGCGTCGCCTGGACGAACCGTTCCTTGCTCGCGAAGTCGGCGTCGGAGTAGTGGCTCTTGTCGGCCATGTACCCCGTCCACGCCGAAGCGGCCGCGCCAGGTGTCAGGCGCACCATCGCGCGCCGGAGCCGCGTGAACACCGATCGCAGGACGTAGCGCGCCCGTTCGGCGTCCTCGATGCGTTTGGGCGCCCACGTCTGCGCGTCGCTGGCCTTGCTGCCGCGCGCCAGCCACGTCGGCAGCGTCGCGTGCGCCAGCAGCGCCGGCTTGAGGCGCGACAGCGGGCCTGACGCGCGATAGACGTCTTCGGGCTCGAGCCCGTCGCGGCGCGACAGGAAGATTCGATCGAGCGGCGTGCGGAACTCGCGGTGAGCGACCAGCGGCAGCAGGAACGTGCGCACGAACTGCGCGTAGGGCAGCCACGTCGGGTCGTGCGCGTCGCGTCGCTCCACCGACAGCCAGTCCACAAACACCGGCGTGGGCCCGCGAAACAGCACGTTCCACGGCGTCGCGTCCTTAAGCCCGAGGCCCTCGTCAAACGCGGCCAGCGCCAGGTCCAGCGTCAGCAGGCCCGAGGCGTGCAGCATCTCGGCCGGCCATTCGTAGGGATAGCTGGGAAACGCCAGGCGCTCGTGCCGGACGACCGCGCCGACTTCGCCCGAGAGCGCCTCGCTCATCGCCGGCGCCTCGCGCAACAGGGCGATCTCGGTTGTGGTCAACGGCGTCGCCGTCACCAGCCGGCCGCGTTCGATGAACGCGCGCGCGGCCTTCGAGGATCTGAACGCCTCGAAGTCGGCGAGTCCGGATGGTCCGACTACGCGGATGATGGCGTCGGAAGTGCGGTACAGGCGGCCAGCCGGGTCGCGGAACGACGCGGCGACAGGCGATGGCGGCGCAGGCACCTATCCGTTGTCGGCCGGCGGATCCTGGCGGCGATTCCGCGCGAAGAAGCGGCCGAAGTAGCGACGGAAGTAGAACCCGGCCCCGACGAACGCGGCGACGATAGCCTGCCAGATGAGCGCACCCGACCCCGGGTCGATGTACGCCAGCACACGAGCCTCAGCGGCCCAGACAGCCAGCGCCGCGAGCACCCACACGTCAAGACGGCGGGAAGGTCTGGAAATGGACATCGGTGGTACGACTCTCAGTGTATCGCAGGCGGCCGGGTGCCGCACCCAGCACAGGCACTCAGCACGACCGGCTGGCACCAGGCACGGCAGCACCGGCACTCGGCACCCGGCACCTGCACTCGGCACGTTCTCTATGCGCTGCTACGCCGACGCCGCCTTCGCGTACTCGAAGCACCGCTTCACTTCGGCCACCGTGTCGGCGCCCTTGTACTGGTACTCGATGTTGGCGGGGATGTCGTATCCCTTTGTCTTCAGCAACTGCAGGACCGGCTTGATGGGCGTATCGCCCTCGCCCCACGGCAGGTTGGCGCCCTGGTCCTTCTTGCGGTCCTTCAGGTGCAGGCTGACGATCTTGTCGTGGTGCTGCTCGATGTAGGCGACCGCGTCGTAGTTGGCCGCGGTGAAGTGCCCGATGTCGAGGTTGATGACGAAGTGCTTCGACATGGCCAGCGCCGCGGCAAAGCTCTCCGGCGTCGCAAACTCGTTGGGGTCCTTCACGTTCGCGTGGTTGTGCATCGCGACGCGGTACTGGTGCTTGTCGGCAAACGGCGCCACGCGCTGGGCCGATTTCAGGGTCGCCGACGCGGTGATGAACTCTGCCCCCAGCGCCTTGGCCATCTCGAAGCCGCGGTCGATCTCTTCGTCCGTGAAGCTCTCGTTGAAGCTCAGGTTGTAGGCCTGAATCTTGATGCCCGCATCGGCGAACTGCTGCTTCACGGCCGTGAAGTGGCTCATCGGCGTCGACAGGCGCCACTTGCGGACCTCTTCGCGCCAGGCCGGGTCGTGGCGGAAGCCGCCTGGCGGGCGGCGCCGGCGCGGCCTGTCCGGCCCCCGGGGGCGCGGCAGGCGGTGGCGGCGGCGTCGCGCCGTCGGGACGCGGCGCGCGTCGGCTCGACGTGGCCCGCAAACAACTCGCACTCCGTCAGCCCGATCTGCTTCATCGCCGCGACGGCCTCCTCGAGCGACATCGCGCGGAAGCTGTACGACTGCACGCCAATCCGCACGCCGCCGGCGGCGTCAAGCCGCGTCGTCAGGGCCAGTGGAATCCCGGCCAGCGCCAGCTGTCCGAACTCACGTCTCGTGAAACCGCCCCGCTCCGACTCTTCATGTCTGCTCCTGTGAACCCGTGAACCTGTGAACCCGTGAACCCGTGAACCTGTGAACCCGTGAACCTGTGAACCCGTGAACCGAGTTCGTCAGAATATCGTCTTGAACGCCTCGAGCATCGCCGCCCACGAGTCCTTGTCGGCCGCGGCATCATACGCCAGCGCGTCCATGCCGAAGGTGCCGGCCGCCGGGTTCGTGAAGCCGTGCTTGGCGCCGGGATAGCTGACGATGTCGACCTTCGCGCCGGCGGCCGCCATCTCCTTCCGGAACGCCTCGACCTGATCGGACGGGATCATCGGATCGGCCGCGCCGGTGTAGACCAGCACGCGGGCCTTCACGGCGCCGGGTTTCACCGGCGGCAGGCCGCCAAGCCCGCCGTGGAAGCTGGCGACGACGTCGAGGTCGGCGCCAAGGCGCGCCTGGCTGATGACGACCGTGCCCGCCGAAGCAGTAGCCGATGGCGCCAACGCGCGTCGGATCGACGTGCGGGTCCTTCTTCAGCTCGGCGAGCGCCGCGTTGAACCGTGCTCCCAGGACGGCCGGGTCCTTGGTCGCCTCGGTCATGAACTTCATCGCGTCGTCTGGGTGCGCGGCCAGCTTGCCCTTGCCGTACATGTCGAGCGCGAAGCCCACGTAGCCGGCCTCGGCCAGGCGGCGCGCCGAAGTGCGCGCGTGCTCGTTGTGCCCCCACCACTCGTGCACGACGACGATGCCGGGCCGCTTGGCCGTCGAGGCGTCGTCCCAGGCAAGGAATCCCTGAAGGGCCGCGCCACCGGCCGTGTAGTCGACGACCTTGGTCTTGACTTCGGCCGATGCCGTGGCCGCCGAGCCGACCAGTGCGATTACCATTGCCGCTGCACGCAAACGTCTCATGGGCGAAACCCTCTCCAACCGCCGATGATATCCCGGGAGCGATTCCACCGTGCCTAGGCCACTGCCGGGCTGGGCGTACAGCCGGCGCGGCCGCGTGCGTCTTGTTGTCGAGCGCGGCGCCAACCGTGGTCGTCTCGCGTCCGTCGCGCGACCTTGCGGCCCGCTGCCGAGACCAGGATGCCCGCGACGGCCGACTCCAACAGCCCCGCGCACTGGTCCGGCGGCACGCTCTACGTCTTCAACTCCTGGAACCACCCGTCGCGAAGCGCGGGCCGCGACCAGTTCTCGCTCGGCGCGCCGCTGTCGATCCGCTTCGAGCCCGCCGACGCCTCGATTGGCAATCGCTGGATCGAGGCCACGTGGCCCGACGACGACGGCACGTTGTATGGCTGGTACCACAACGAGCCCAAGGGGCTGTGTCCGGGCAGCGAGACGCGCACGAAGTACGGGCTGACGGCGCCGCGCATCGGCGCCGTCCGGTCGCGCGACAACGGCGCGACGTGGGAGGACCTGGGCTTTGTGCTGACGGCGCCGGACGGCTCGCTCGATTGCCAGGCGCTCAACGGCTACTTCGCCGGCGGGCACGGCGATTTCTCGGTGGCGCTCGACGCCGCCCGGGAGTGGCTCTACATCTTCTTCGGCAATTATTCCGGTGACGTCGGCGGGCAAGGCGTCGCCGTCGCGCGGATGAAGTGGGCCGATCGGCGCGCGCCGGCCGGCAAGGTGTGGAAGCGTCACGGCAATGGATGGACCGAGCCCGGCGCCGGCGGCCGCGTGACGCCTGTGTTCCCAGCGCGCACCGCCTGGCAGATGCGCGACACCGACGCCTTCTGGGGTCCGTCGGTGCACTGGAACACCTATTTGAAGCGCTACGTGATGCTGATGAACCGGTCGTGCTGTTCTCCCGAATGGCCACAAGAGGGCATCTACGTCAGCTATGCCGCGGATCTCGCCGACCCGGCGGCGTGGTCGCCACCCGAGCGGTTGCTCGCGGGCGGCGATTGGTACCCGCAGGTGATCGGCCTCGACGCGGGACGCCAGGAGACCGACAAACTGGCCGGCCAGGTCGCGCGGTTCTACATGCACGGCAAGTCGGTGCACGAGATCGTGTTCGCGCGCTGACGAGCTGACGGATTCGGTTCGTCACTCGTTTCGTCCCGCCGACCATCTCGACATTGCCAAAATCTCGCTTATCACCGGCATGGGACCGTGGCAGACTAAAAAACCCGGCTCCAAGGAGGGTTCAATGACTGTCGCCGTTTCGTCCGTGCTCGGACGTCCGCTCTGGTACGAGTTGATGACGACCGACATGAAAGCCGCCGAGTCGTTCTACGGGAAGGTGGTCGGCTGGAGCTCGGCGCCCTTTGACGCCTCGCCGATGCCGTACTCGATGTTCATTCGCAGCGGCGACTCGCCCGTTGCCGGCTTGATGACCAAACCGGCAGAGGTGAAAGCCCCGCCGTTCTGGGCCATGTACATAGGCGTCCCGCGCATCGAGGACGCCGCGGCTCACATCATCCGCCTCGGCGGAAACGCGTGCTCGGAGATCATCGACATCCCCACCGTGGGGCGCATGCAGATGATGCAGGACCCGCAGGGCGCGGCCTTCTACATCTATCAGCCTGAGAAGACCGAACGACCGCCGGAAGCTGCGCCTGAAGTGGGCGAAGCATCCTGGCACGAGCTGATGACGACCGATGCTCCCGCGGCGATGGCGTTCTACAGCGCGGTCTTCGGCTGGCAGCCGAGCGAGACGATGGACATGGGGCCGATGGGCAAGTACCACATGTTCAACCGGCCGCACGGGATGATTGGCGGCATGATGAACAAGCCACCAGAGATGGCGCACGTCCCGCCGAACTGGCAGATCTACTTCCTGGTGCCCGACATCACCAGCGCCGTCGAGCGCATCAAGGCCAACGGCGGCACGATTCTCAACGGACCGATGGAAGTGCCCGGGGGAGATTGGGTCGTCAACGCGATGGATCCCCAGGGCGCGGCGTTCTCACTGCACGCCAAGAAACAGTCGTAGAAGTCTCGCGCGACTCGCTAACTCGTAGCTCGTAGCTCGTAGTTCGTAACCTGGAGTGGGCTCTCCTAGAGCCCCTCCAGGCGCGCGGTGGCATCCCCGAAGCGTTCCAGCCGGACGCCCATGCGATCCATCAGCGACAGGTGCAGGCTGCACGCCTTCCGGTGCTCGTCGCCTCTGTCCAGGTAGTCGAGGATGCGGCCCGTCGTAAGCGAGCCCCCGCCCTTGCCGGTCAGCAGGACGGGCAGCTCGTTGGCGCTGTGCAGGTCGCCGTCAAAGAGGTTCGACGCCATCATGAGGATCGAGTTGTCGAGAAGCGACGTCTCGCCCTCCGGGATGTCCTTCATCCGCTGTGTGAGATAGGCGAACTGCTCGATGTGGAACTGGTTGGTCTTCAGGTACATCGCTTCCTTGTCGGCGGCGCGCCCGTTGTGCGTGAGGTCGAGGTGCAGGGCGCCCTGGACGCCGTCGAGGAACTTGAAGTTCATCTGTGACAGGTCGTTGTTGAGCATCAACGTCGCCACTCGCGTCTTGTCCATCTGGAACGCGAGCACGATCAGGTCGAGCATCAGCTTCATGTGATCGGGGACGTTCTGCGGCAGCTCGTGCTTCGGGCGCGGCATGTCGGGCTCGGAGAGCGTCGGCCGCCAGCCTTCGATACGCTCCTCCTTCGAGGCGCGCTCGATCCGCTTCTCGATATCTCGGATGCCCTCGAAGTACTCGCTGAGTTTGAGGTTGTCCCCCTTGCTGATGCGGGGCCTCAGGCTCTGTGAGTCCTGCCGCACGGCGTCGAGGATGCTGCGGTCCAGCACGCGCCCGGAGCCGTCGCCGACCAGGCGATCGAACGCCCGCGACGGATAGATCTCCTTGGTGGCCGGCTTGGTCGGCGAGACCCACGACACGCTCGATCCGTAGATCATCGACAGGCCGTCTTCCAGCCGCAGCTCGTTGGGCTCGATGCCGAGCACGAGGCTTGGAATCGGCGTGCGGTCGCCGATGGCTGACGCGATGACCTGGTCCATCGACGTGCCGGCGCGGATCTCGTTCGGGTCCAGACTCACCGACGCGCCCGACAGCAGGTTCATGCGGCCCAGGTGCGGGCTGGTCGAGACAAACGCCGACTGGTTGTAGAGGCCCCGGACAAACACCATGTCCTCGCGGTGCGGCAGCATCGGGAGGAGCCCGGTCCAAGCTCCATCGCCGCGCCGCTGCCTTTGGCCCACCAGTGAATCGGCTCCACGCCGTTCGAGAAAAAGACGATGCCCAGCCGAAGGGGAGGCGTGTTGGCTTTGACGTCCGCAGCAGCCTGGCCAAAGACGGGCAGGGATTCCATCCAGGGCAGCGCCAGCGCGACGCCGACACCTCGCAGAAAGCGACGCCGTGACGTCGGCGGGACGCTATGGCCGATGCTCATTGCCTTCTGCCCTCGCGGTTTGAGCCGCCGGCGCGGGCGAGATGATGTCGCCCGCGCGATTTCGGAACTGACGGCTGGTCACAACCTGGATCGCCAGGTCCGCAAACGACGCGCCGATACCGGACTTCACCATGTCGCCGATCAGCCGGCGATCCGACGCCATCGGGTTGCGTCCCAGCGCGTACCCCAGCATCTTCCTCGAAAGCGTCGTCATGAACTTCTTGTCCTGGGTCTGCAAATACTTCAGCAGGCCGTCGGCGCCGACAATGGTCCTGCCCCGCAACTCGGCCGTGACGTCGACCGCCTTGCCGTCGGCATAGGTCTGCCGGCCGCGGCCAACCGCGTCGAAACCCTCCAGCGGGAATCCCAGCGGGTCGATGCGCAGATGGCAGGCGGCGCAGGTCGCGTCGCGTTTGTGCTGCTCCAGCCGCTCGCGCAACGTCAGCCCGTTGAACGTGCGGTCGTCGGCCGGGATATTGCCGGCGTCGGCCGCCGGCGGCGGCGTCGGCGTCCCGAGGATGCGCCGCAGGATCCAGTCTCCGCGCTTGACGGGGCTGGTCCGCAGCGGCGCCGATGTCGTGGTCAGCACGGACCCGAGGCGCAGCGCACCGCCGCGGCCGAAGGCATGCGCGCCTTCGACCCGTTCCACCTTGCCGGTGGACTCCACGTCGCGATCGATGCCGTAAAAGCTGGCCAGCGCCTTGTTGAGGAACGCGTAGTCGCCAAAAAGGATCTCCTTCACGGGCCGCTGCTGGCCGACGATGTATTCGAAGGTGGAGATGGCTTCGTCATACATCGACGCCTTGACCTCGTCGGTAAATTCCGGGAAGCGGCCCGTGTCGACGCCGCGGTACTGATCGAAGTGATAGAAGCCCAGCCACTGGCCGAAGAACTCCGTCGCCAGGCGGCGCGCTTTCGGGTCGGCCGTCATGCGTCTGACCTGCCTCGCGAGCATCGCCGGGTCGTTCAACTCGCCGGCGGCCGCCGCCCGGCGGAGCTCGTCGTCGGGGATCGACGACCACAGGAAAAAGCTCATCCGGCTGGCCAGCTCCCAGGCGTTGAGCCGTGTCTCGCGACCCGGCGCCGCGGTCTCCACGCGATAGAGGAACGCCGGCGCCACCAGGACGCGGGCAAGAGCGCACGCACGGCTGCGTCGTGCTCGAGCCCGTTCACGGCGCGTGCCTTCACGTAAAACGCCCGCAGGTTCGCTTCCTCGGCTGGTGTCAACGGCCGGCGCCAGGCACGGCTCGCGAAGGCCAGCGCGCCGGCGATGTGGCCCGGCTCGCCGAGCTTCTGGGCCTTCATCACGCGGTCGTAGTGCGCGCGCAGGGCGCGGACATGAGGCCTGGCCGCCGCCGGCAGCGCCGCGATCCGCGCGGGGGTCATCGCGGCGATACTGCGGCTGGCGAGCGTCAGGCCGTAGTGATCCGCGAGCATGCCCAGGTAGGCGTCGTGGTAGGGCCACGATCCGAACAGGTCGTTCCACGCCTGGTTCAACCGCGCGCGATCGGCGCCGTCCACGATGTTGTCGGTGAAGAAACGATCGTTGCGCTGGTACTTCACCTTGACGACGAAGGCGTCGTGCTCGGGGCTGTTATAGGTGTTGTCAAACGGCGGAGGCACCGGATCCTTGTCTGCCGGATTGGCCTCGCCGTGCGAGTTCGGGGGCATCAGCGAGATGTACTCGGCGATGCCGGCGCGAAACGTCTGGTAGCCGGCGCTCGAGGGATCGCCGATGAAGACGCGCTGATTGGCCAGCCGCGCCGGGCCGTCCGGGCGGTCGGCGATCATCACGCGCGCCACGCCGTTTCTATCCCGGCCCAACTCGGCCTCCACGTGGAACTCGGCGCGGTTGGCGCCCACCGGCACGTCGATCGCAAACGACGTGTGCCGCGAGGTCGCGAAGTCATCGGGCCCCATGGCGCTGCCGTCGGGACTGGTGCCGAACGCCAGCGTGGCGGCGACGTCGGCCGGGAGTATCGAGCGAAGGGACACCGTCGAGAGAATCGGGCCGGGAGGGATGCGCCGGAGCTCCGCGGGGGTCAGGCCGGCCGTGGGAACCGCCTGTCCGGGCGGCGCTGCCGCGCGGATGACGACGCGCGGGTTCCGCCAGATGATGACGGGCGCCGCCCCCGAAGCGGGATTGAGCGTGTCGACCGTGAGATGCACCATCCACGGACCCGGCGCGGGCGTCATGGGGCGCGGTCCGGGCCGAAAGCCCAGACGATATTGGTACGAGTGCGTCGGTTCCGCGTTCAGCGTCGTGTCGTCGAAGACCAGCGGGCTCTCGTCGCCGGCGCCGCCGGCCGCCAGGTCGCCCCGGGCGAAGAACCAGCTTGGCCACGCGATCAGGGACTTCACGAGGCTGTCGCACCCGGTTCGTGCCGCGGCGATCGATGCCTGGACGTCAGCGGTGGGCGCAGGCAGATTGCGCCAGCCGTCCACGGTCATCCGAATCGGATAGCCGGTGTCGGCCTTGTTGACGGCCGTCCAGATGTGCTCGGCAAAGCGTCCCGTGACGGCCTTCCCTGGCGGCGAGCCCGCGAATCGTCGCGGCGGCATCGCCCAATGCCACGCGGTGCTTGTAGTGCCACGCGACGTAGAACGCCTTGCCGTACCTCTCGAACCCGAAGGGACGCCCACCCTCGCCCGACACGACACGAAACCCGTTGGCGGCGTAGAGCTGCTCGATGCGGCCGAGCGCCGACAGCTCCATCCCCGTCTTGCCGGGATCGGCATAGAAAGACAGCGGGCCCGCTCCGATGACGGCGTGATCGGCGACCTGCTTGGCCGACTCCAGGTACCGCTCGATGACGGCGTCCTGCACGAACTGCACGTCGCCGAAGTTGGCGAAGCCCTCGCCGCCGACCGAGTCGCTGGACGCGTCGATGCCGACCTTGACGTCGATGCCCGTGAGGTCGCCGAGCGCATACGCGTATTCGGCGCTGGTCAGCCGGCGAACGGTCACGCGGCCGGGTTGACCGGCATGCGTGGCCTCGTACTCCGTCATGGCCCCACGGATCCAGGCCGCCGCCCCGGCGCGCTCATCGTCGGTCGGAAAGCGGGTCGCGTCTTCAGGGGGCATCGCGCCGTCTTCGAGCGCCTCGGCGATGCGCTCCCAGTCCTGCCAGTTCTCGGCGACCGAGGTGGGAGATAACTCGTTGACGAGACGCTCGATGCTGAGGTCGCCCTTGGGCTTGTCCAGGCCGTGGCACTCGACGCAGTAGTTCGTGAAGGTCTGCGAAGGAGCCGACGCCACACCGGCGCCCTTGCGCGGCCCGGCCGTGCGTGTGGGCGGCGCCTGCGCCGAGATCATCGACGCCAGCGCCACCAGGAGAAGTGCGCCGAATGCCAGACGCTTCATTGAACTGCGGCCCACCGAATCGCAGAAGAACTCAGGAATTCTAGCGCGCTACTGCCGCCTTGGTGCACGCGGTTATCAGACTGCCTGGTCGAGGCTCGAGCGCCGTGCCGTGGGAGCGCTAATCTGCGGATACCTCAAGCGGATTAGAATCAGGAGTGCCAGCGCCGCGCGGATGTCGATCGTGCGCACTCGTATTGCCAGTGGCCTGGCCGCCGTCGCGCTGCTCGCGGCGACGCCAGCCGCGCAGCAGCCGCCGGCCCCCGCGACCCCGCCGCAGCCACCGACGTTTCGCGTCGGCGTCGGCGCCGTCCGCGTCGACGTGACCGTCATCGGCCGCAACAGCATGCCGGTGACCGACCTGACGCGCGAAGACTTCGAAGTCCGCGAGGACGGCGTCGTCCAGCGCGTGCAGTTGTTCCAGCACATCAGCTTGACCGGCCAGCTGCCAGCGGGCAGCGACGAGTCGCTTGCCATCCGCTCGCCCGATCACGCGCGGCAGGAGGCGGCCCGCGAGGACGTGCGCCTGCTGGTGATTTTTCTCGACGACTACCACCTGAAGTTCGGCGCCATCGCCGACACCCGCCTGCGGCGTGACCTGGTCAACTTCATCCAGTCCCAGATGCGCCCGCTCGACCTGTTCGCGGTGATGGGGCCGCTGACGCCGATTTCCGACCTCGGCCTCACGCGCGACAAAAACGCGCTGCTCGAGCGCGTGAACCACGTGCAGGGGCGGCTCGGAGGCTTCGTCCCGCCGCGCAGCCCGGTCGAGGAGGCGCACATGCGGCTGGGCGGCGGCGACCTCACGCGCATTCGCGCGCAGGTGAGCCTGTCGGCGCTCGAGTCGCTCGCCGTACACCTGGGCGGCCTGCGCGAAGGCCGCAAGTCGATCCTCTTTGTGAGCCAGGGCCCGCCGATGCTGCGCGGAGGCGTCGATCTCACAGGCGCGCTGCGCGACGTCATCGTCGCGGCCAATCGCAACAACGTCACCATTCACACGCTGGATCCGCGCCAGCTCGGGGAAGCCCGCATGATCAGCGACGCCAACGCGGCGCTCTCGGCCGACACCGGCGGCCGGCGCATCGGCCTGACCAACGATTTCTCGCGCCCGCTGCAGGGCGTGATGGCCGACGCCAGCGCGTACTACCTGCTCGGGTACGAGTCGCCGGCAACCGCCGCCGACGGCAAGTTCCGCAAGATCAACGTCGACGTGCGACAGAGGCGGCGTGCGCGTCATCGCGCGCACCGGCTACTGGGCGCCGCGGCCCGAAGACCTGCGCACGTCGGGCGGGCGCGTCGGCCGGGCCGACCATCCCGCCCGAGATTGCCGAGGCGCTCGACTCGCTCAGGGACCAGTCACGCCGGATCGCGGTCGGCGACTGGATTGGCGTCCGGCCGCTCGACTCGGGACAAAGCCAGGTCACGGTGGTCTTCGAGACCCTGGCCGCACGCGCGGCGCCGCGCAGTCGGGGTGATCGAACTCGAGGTCACGGGACCCGACGGCGTGAAGTCGTACCCCACGCCGCTCGAGGAGTCGGCCGGTGTGTGGGCCGCGCGGTTCGTGGCGCCGCCCGGCCGGCTCCGCACCCGCGCGACCGTGAAGAACGCCGCCGGCGAGGAGATCGACAGCTGGTCGCATGACACCATCGTGCCGGCCGCAGCCGACGCCAGCCAGGTGGGCACGCCAATCGTCTACCGGCCGGCCAGCGTCGCTCAGTACCGCGCGCTGATGGCCGGCACCGAGATCGCGCCGTCGGCAGTGCGCCGTTTCCGGCGCACCGACCGGACGGTCGTGCGGCTGGCGATGGGGGCACACCTGAAGGCGCCCGTGGACGTGCAACTGCTCAATCGCCTGGGCGTGCCGATCAAGACCCTGGCCGCCACCTCGGCGCCCGGCGCCGGCCGAAATGCAGGTCGAATTGCCGCTTGGCAGCCTCGCCTTCGCCGACTACGTGCTGCGTTTCACCGTCACCCTCCCCGGCGGCAAGACGAACCGCCTGGTGCCCTTCACGCTGGCGCCTTGACGGAGTAACGCACGCCGCCAGTCGTGGCGGCAGGCCTGAGCCTGCGACACGGTGATCGCGATTACAATCGGGGTTCACTTCAGGGAGATGCCGTGATGCCGAATGTGAGTCGCTGCGTGGTCGGGTCTGGAGCGATTGTCGCGATGGTGCTGGCGGTGTCGCCGAACTGGGCTGCCGCGCAGGTCAAGTCGGGGCCGCGGGCGCTCGACGCGTGCAACCTGGCCACCAAGGCGGAACTCGAAGAAGCTCTCAAGAAGAAGATTCAGCCACGGCCGGTGCCGCCGGCCACGCCGACCTCGCTTGGCGTCAGCACGTGCATGTGGGCCACCACCAACGGCCGCCAGACGCTTTCATTGACCACGTACACGCCCGAAGCGCTGCAGCGCACGCAGACCAAGACGCTGGCGACGTACTACAACGCGCTCAAGACCAGCAACGCCAACAACGCCGGCCGCCCTGCCATGGTGTTGCCGGGCATCGCACGGCATGCCTCGTACTTTCCTGCGGCCGGCACGGCATCAACAGTCCTGGTCCATCGCCAGGACTGCATCGTCGTCATCAACCTGACGGGCTGGTCGAAAGACGAGGCGACCGCGATCGCGAAGGCGGCCGGGAACTAAGGGGAATTGCAGATTGCAGATTGCACGATTGCAGATTGAAGATTGACGATACGGCGCGGCGCCACGATACTGGCGCGTCAATTGAACCTCTTAGTCGCAGCCATATTCGCCTACGTCGCCCTGCAGATGCTGATTGGCGTCCTCGTGTCGCGGAGCATCCGCACCGAGGACGACTACCTGCTGGCGGGGCGGCAGCTCGGGCCGGCGCTGGCGACCTTCTCGATCTTTGCCACCTGGTTCGGCGCCGAGACGTGTGTCGGCTCGGCCGGCGCCGTCTACCAGACGGGTCTGTCGGCCACGCGTGCCGACCCCTTCGGCTACGCGCTGGTCATCGTCATTCTCGCCGCCGTGTTTGCCGCGCCGCTGTGGCGCGCGCAGATCACCACGCTCGGCGACCTCTTCCGCCGCCGCTATTCGCCGCGAGTCGAGCAGGTCGCGGTGATCCTCATGATCCCCACGTCCATCCTGTGGGCCGGCGCGCAGATCCGCGCCTTCGGGCAGGTGCTGGCCTCGGCCTCCGATGGCATGTCGGCGACGCGTCGGGATCGCCGTCGCGACCGTAACCGTCCTCGTCTACACGATCTTCGGCGGCCTGCTGGCCGATGCGTGGACCGACTTGCTCCAGGGCATCGTGCTGGCCGTCGGCCTCATCGTCGTCACCGTGCTGGTGGTCAACGGACTTGGCGGCATCGGCCCCGCCTTGTCCGGCGTCGATGCCTCGCACTGGGCCTGGCGCGCGCCCGGGGAGACGACCATCGAGGTGCTGAACCGGTGGGCGATTCCCATCCTCGGCTCCCTCACCGCCCAGGAACTGCTCTCGCGCATCGTCGCGTGCCGCTCGCCGCAGGTCGCGCAGCGCGCGGCGTGGATGGCGTCGGTGACCTACTTGTCGATCGGTGTCCTGCCCGTGGCGCTGGGGCTGATGGCCACGCAGGTGAGGCTCGACGTCGTCGACGCCGAGCACGTGCTGCCCGAACTGGCGGCGACGCACCTGCCGATGGTTGGCTACGTGTTGTTCGTCGGCGCGCTGGTGTCGGCGATTCTGTCCACGGTCAACAGCTGCCTGCTGGTGGCCGGATCGATGATCTCCCACAACCTGGTCGTGCCGCACGTGCCTGCGATCACCGAGCGCGGCAAGGTCCTGGCCGCACGCATCGGCGTGATGGGCTCGGGGCTGGCGGCCTGGTATCTCGCCCTGACGTCGAACTCGGTCATGGCGCTGGTGGAGGAAGCCAGCGGCTTTGGCAGCGCCGGCATTCTGGTGCTGATGCTGTTCGCGTTGTGGAGCCCGTTTGGCGGCGCGCTTGCCGCGCTGGCCGCGCTCTTCAGCGGGGTCGCAGTGTGGGTGGCGGCGCATTTCGTCTACGCGCTGCCGTACGACTACCTGGCGTCGGTCGGCGCCGCTTTCGGCGCATACTTCCTGGTCGGGATGCTGGAGCGCCCCGCGCAAGCTCAACCGGCTTACGAGTAGCCAGCCGATCGGCGAAGTTTCATGGCCAGGACGAAACACTCTTCACGTCACGCAGCCCGGACGCCACGACCCGTCAACCGGCGGCTCGTCGCCCTCGTCGCGCTTGCCGGAGCTGCAGCGTTGGCGTTTCTCCTGGTGCCCCGGGCGTCCACTCGCGACGCGGGCGGGACCGGCCAGGCGGCCTCGGCGCCGGCTGATCCGGTTGCCGACACCAAGGCCCTGATCGGCCGCTGGGTCCGCACCGATCACCCGTACGTCGTCGAGATTCGCGCCGCGACGCCCGACGGCGCGCTCGACGTGCAGTACCTGAATCCGCGCCCCATCCACGTCTCGTACGCCAGGGCGGAGCGTCATGACGGCCGGCTGGGCGTCACCATCGAGTTGAACGACCAGGGCTACGCCGGCAGCCTCTACACCCTGACCTACGAACCCGCCGCCGATCGGCTCGTGGGCACCTATCGGCTGCCCACGCGCAACGAGGAGTACGTCGTGTCGTTCTCGCGCCGCGCCGGCGACTAGGACTTCCAGCTCTCCTTGTCGACCTTCCACGCGCCGGCTTCCTTCACGAGCGTGATGGTGCCGGTCTGTCTTGGCCTTGTCGGGCGCCGACGCCCTCGACATCGAGCGTCGCGCCGGTTGCCGTCGGCGGTTTCCTTCAGCACCTTCACGCCGGTGACATGGCGCCCATCGCTCTTCACCATCTCGAACATCATCTTGCGGTCCTCGGCCGGCGTGGCCTTCATCTCCGCCAGTCGCGCGGCGGCCATGAACGGGTAGATGTCCTCGATCTTCGTGGCCTTGTCGAAAGCGGCCTTGTACGCCAGATAGAACTCGGTGCCGCTTTGCGGCTTCTGAGCCTGCGCCGTGACTGCGCCAAGGCTCAAAGCCACCACCGCCGCCAATGCCAATCCGACCGCCGCACGAACCGTGAACGTCATGATGTCTCCTGTGAACCTGCGAACCTGTGAACCTGTGAACCTGTGAACCTCGTGAACCCGTGAACCTGTGAACCCGTGAACCGTGAACCGTGAACCCGTGAACCTATTTTTTTCGGGTTCTGGCCTGCTCGAGGACGTGGCGATGGAACTCCGCGCCATGGGTGCTGACCTGCAACGGCCTTAGCGCCAGCAGGCCGACCGTGCCGATCGAGCCGCGGAGAAACTTCATCTCGGCCAGTGTGCCCCCCAGGTCGTCGTCCACCGGGAGATCCAGGCCGGCCTGGCGAGCCATCAGCAGCGCGCGCGCCTGCACTGACAGCTCCAGCTGCAGCCGCAGCAGGCACACCATGTCGGCCACGACCGGGCCTTCGAAGCGCGACTTCAGCTCCTGCAGGTAGATGCCGAAGTTCGTGGTCTGGAACTGCTGCGAGATGAGCGACTCCAGCCGCTCGAGATCGAGGTCGAGCCCGGAGCCCACCCAGGCGCCGGCGGCTTTCTCGCCGCGGTCGAACACCGCCACCAGCATCAGCGGCAGGCCGATGAGCAACACGATGGTGGCGGCCAGCGGCGGCAACAGCAGGTGGTTGTAGGCCGAATGGATGACGATGGCTGTCGCGACGCCGGCAGCCACGGCGACCGGCAGGGGCAGCTTGCGCTGTTCCTGGAAGCTCTTGGCCACGACGGCCGCAATGGCAGTGGTCGCGCCGTGCAGCGTCGCCGTTCCCAGCCCGCGCACCAGCCACAACCTCGTCGGCGAGTCGGGCATGGCCTGCAGGAAGACGAAGTTCTCGACCACCGCAAAGCCGGTGCCCACGGCAAATCCCAGCACCGCCGCGTCAATCAGGAAGCCGATCCGCCGGCGGGCCAGCAGCACGACGACGAGCGCGGCCTTGAGGATTTCTTCGGTCACCGGCGCGGCGTACCGGGTGAGCGTCCGCAGGTCGATGCCGACGTCGCTCAGCAGCCATTCGTGCAGCGGCTGGTTCATCAGCGCCACGGCCGCGCCCCACGCCAGCGCCATGGCCAGGCTCGATGGCTGCAGCAGCTTGAAGCTGTCCATCAGCAGCAGGCCGCAGAGCAGCAGCAGCACGGGCAGGAGCGCAAGGCAGATGTTCAGCATGCAAGTCGAGACAGTTCTTCGCGCCTTCGGCCTTCCGTGCCTTCGGCCGTCGTGCCTTCGCGGATTGTGGCAGTGAAGGTCGCGCCTCGGATCATCACCGCAGCACCTTCGAGCGACACCATGAACTCCCGTCGCGCCTTGTACCCGTCCTCGAAGGCGACGGCGCCGCCAAACGACAGCGTCAAGTCCATCGCCGACAGCGCCGAGATGCGGATGTCGGCCTGCGCGCCGACATTGGCCGCGGTGCGGCGCGACGACGCCGTCATCGAGGTTGGTGGCCAGCCCCGTGACGAAGATGGCCGGCCGCAGCCACGTCGCGTAGAGCCCGGGCGTGCCCAGGCGCGCGAAGCGCCACGGCGGCAGGTTCCACTCGACGGCGGACTTGACGAAGTTGCGTCCGCCGATCTCGTTGATCTCCGCGCCCGGCAGGCTGTCGTAGTCGCCGATAGCGCTTCTCGTCGCCGCGGTCCACGTAGTTGTTGCCGAAGCCGCCGAAGAAGAAGTTGGCAAACGGCTGATCGCGGTCGCGCGGCGAGAACCCAGCCGACTGCCGGAACCACACCGACGAGTGGCCGATGGGCAGCGCGATGACCGTAGTCGAAGTCGCCGCGCAACCGCGGGATGAACTTGCCGTCCACGACGTACGGACTGGCCACAGCCGCCCACTTCACGCCCGTCTCATCGTCGACATTGCCAAGCGAGTTGCGAACGTCGCTGAAGCGCAGCGTCGCCGTCGACGGTGACCAGGTCGTCCACGTCCACAGGCACGTTCTGGTAGTCGGGCAGCCGATCGAGATTGCCCGAGGACGCGCCCTCGACGTCGAGCTCCAGGCGCCGCGGCTCGTCGTAGACCAGCGTCACTTCGGCCCGACGAGCGCGCTGTAGCCCTTGCGGCCGGTCTTGGTCGGGCCGAACAGGTCGTAGAAGTCCGCGTCGTTGAACGTCGCCTCGGCCCGCCAGTCGTAGCGCTGGTAGCCGCGCGCGCAGGTGGACCCGTTCGCTGGTGGGCAGCGCCGTGTCGGGGCTGTAGCTGGCCGACAGGCTCAGGCGGTTGAGCTGCAGGCGGTCCGAGAGGTTCCAGCGCATGCCGACGGCGCGGCGTGTCCTTGTAGCCCTGGAGGATGGGATAGAACGACTCGGATTTCAGCCCGCCGGCCAGGCGATAGACGCCGTGCTCTTCTGGGCAGCGTCTCCCACGGGATGTCGGCCGGCGAGCCGAGCAATCCAGCGAGCGCACGACCGGCTTTTCCTCGGCGAGCCGTTCGCCGAGGAAGGTGATCGGCGCGATGTCCTTGATCGGCGTGCCGGTGATGCGCGTCGGCACCAGGCCCTGCGCCCGTGAAGCGGAAGACGACAAGCTGTCGTCGCCAAGCGGAATCGGACGGAAGAAGCCGGTTTCGGTGTTGCTGACCGCCTCGGTCTCGCCGGTCGCGATTCGTAGCGAAACACGTTGGAGACGCCCGTGAAGTACGGAGTGCCGTAGACGAAGCGGCCGTCGGGCGAGAAGACGAAGCCATTGGGCACCGACGGTGCCGAAGTCGAAGCCGCTAGCGGCGTCGACTCGCCCTTCAGCAGCGCCGGCGCGTCGAACACGCGCACGTCCATCTTGCCGTCGATCTCGCCGAAGGCGGCGACGACTTTCGTGCCGTCGGGCGACACGTCCAGGTCGTAGATCACCGTGCCGTACGGCAACGTCGACCACGCGCTCCCAGTCGGTGTAGGGCGCTGCATCCGAACGAGCGTGCACAGGCCGTTGAGATGCCGGATGCCCCAGAGCGAGCGGTCGGCGCTTGTTGAACGCGAGCTCGCCGATGCGCGCGTCTTTCTGCAGCACGTCGTCTTGCCGCGTCTGCGGATCCAGGCGGACCAGGTCGCGGTAGTCGCCGTTGTCGGTCGTGTAGTAGAGCATGCCGTCCGCTGGTCGCAGGCCAGCGAGGCCACGGTGTAGATCACGGCCCCTTGAGTCCACGATCCGTTCGACCGCGCCCGTCTTCACGTCGAGGGCGCCGACGTGCGCGACCACGCCGGGGTAGTTGAAGGCCGCGTAGAGCGATCGCGCGCCGGTCGTAGATAGGCGCGCGACACCGAGCCCAGCGCGCGCGCGGTCAGGTCGCGGATGCGGCGTGATCGGGTACTGGCGGATGGCCTCGAGATTCTTCTCCTGGAAGCCTTCTCGTCGACGATCCAGTCCGCCCAGGCGCTTTCCAGCGACCGCCCGAAGACGTGGCGGAACTGCGCGGCGTAGTAGCCGTGGCTGCCTCGGCCCGCGCCATCCAGTCGACAGACCTGCTCGGGCGAGTAGGCGCGCGCCAGCCAGGTGAGGAAGCGGGTGCCGTAGAGATACGAGTTGATCTGGAGCTGGAAGTCGACCTTGGTGCCCTCGGAGACCAGCGCGAGCGGGTCGTAGAACGGCGCGTTGTCCCGCACCATCGCGCGGAAGACCATCTCGTCGAAGCCGCCTTGCGCGCGGCCCGATGCCGCCGGCCATCCAGGTGTCCACGAAGACGGCGCTGCCCTCGTGGAACCAGCGCGGCGCGGCGACCCGCGGCGTGGTCAGGTAGAAATAGAGCACCGACTCGGGCTGCTCGGCGAGCGGCGCGACCTTGCCGCCAAACAGCCGCCGGAAGAACCGATCGCGCCCGGCCGCCTGATCCATCGTCACGATGTGCACCAGCTCGTGGTTCATGATCGCGTTCATCCGCTCGTTGGACGGAATCGTCTCGAACGCGTACGACAGCGGCGCGATGTGGACGGTCAGCGCGTTGCGGGGCACCGAGGTCGCGCCGGCGTTGCCCGAGTCCTGCAGGTCGAGCAGCAGGACGCTGATGTCGGTGTCGGGCTCGTAGCCGAACAGCTTCTTCTGGCTCGCCAGCGAGTTCAGGAACGTCCGCCCGGCGTGCGGCACGAGGAACGACTCGCTGCCTTCGACGTAGACGAGCAGCATCTTGCCGACCTCGACGCTGGCGAGTTGTGCGTGCGCGGGAGCGGGGAGGGAGAGCAGGGCGAGCAGGGCGAACAGGGCGAAGGTGACGAGTCGAAAGCGCATGGGGTATCTGAATAGTACCGTAGGGCGAGTTTCAAACCCGCAATCCGAGGGCACCGTAAAGCAAACGGCCCGGATACCCCAAGGAAGGGCTCCGGGCCGCCGGGCGGTGTGTGCTGGGACCGAACTTATAGCGGTCGGAGTATCCACGCGCATGGCCTCGCCGAACTGCGGCGACTTCAAGGCGGCCGACAAGGCCGTTGGACTTCAGCGCCCGCCTCAGAAGTCGTTCGCGCCGAGTGCAGGGCGCCGCTGGAGCCAGCGCCGGAAGTTCGGTGCTCAGGGCCTGCGATGCCCCGCCAGTCGGACGCCTGCATCGAAGGTCGCCGTTGACGAGCAGGTTGCGGAACTCGGCGCTCTCGAGCGCCGTCGACAAGCTGCGCGTCGCTGAAGGCCTTCGGAACTGGTCGCTGAAGGCCACCCGGCGGAACTCCACCGAGTTGAGCGCCCTCAGGAACGCTTCTGATTTCAGCAGCCCGAGCTGGGTTTCGAGGTTCCGGAGCTCACCCTTGAACGCAACGTCGTCCGCACGCTGTTGCGCAAGTCGGCGTTGGTGGCCATTGGCGCAATCTCGCCGACAGCCTCAATGCGGAACTCGGGTCCTTCAGGGCGCGCCGGAAGTGCGCATTGGCCAATGCGCCGGCCAGCTCCTCGTCACTCAGCGCTAAGGCCAAGTCGTCATTGGTCGAGCGCCGAGCGCAACTTGCCGTCGTCAGGCGCTGGTGTCGCAGCAGGCCTTGAGTCGGCGCAGCGCAGGTTCCTGAACTCCAGGGTGCCGCCAGCTGGCGGAAGTTGGTGTCGCTCAGCGCTTGCGCGACGGCCTCGTCCTTCATCAGCTTGTCGAACAGGTCGCTTTGCAGGAACTCCTGCGCGGCCTGATCGCCCAGCTTCACGTCCGACGCCGCAATCTGCCCGGCCTGGTATCGCTTGGCTGCGCCGATGGCGCCTTCGCTGCCGCCCGACTCCGGCGGGAAGCCCGTATAAGCGAGGACTGCCAGCACGATTCCTGCCGCCGCTGCCAGACCCCAAAGCACCTTCGTCCGCATCAAGCCTCCTGTCGCTGTCGTTTGATATTCGGGCAACGCCTCGGGCGCGTTGTGTTTGACATGATCCATTACCGCGCGCAGGACCCGCGCCGGCGGATCCTCCGGCCCCAGCACGTTCAGCGCCTCTGACGAGCGCGTCGAGCTCGCCGGCGCGCAACCGCGTCGACGCATCCTCTGCCGAGCAGCCGCTCCAGCTCGTGACGCTGGTCAGAAGTCAGCTCGCCGTCGACTCGCGCCTGCAACAGCTCGTCGCGGCGGTCGGTCATGAGCGTGGCCTCCACCCAAGGAGCTGCTCGCCCAGCTTCTGCCGTGCCGAATGGAGGCGCGACTTCACCGTCTTGGAGGGCACGCCCAGCGTCTCGGCAATCTGGTCGTACGACAGGTCTCCGAAGTGGCGCAACACGATGACCGCGCGCGCATCGGTTGTCAGCTGCATCAGCGCCTGCTGGACCTGCGCGGCCCGCTGGGCGGCCGCCGCCGACTCAAACGGCGTCCCCACGGCGGCAACCGCCGGGTTCAGCGCGTCTTCTGGGCGTCGGGCTCTCAGCATGTTGAGGCACTCGTTCACGACGATCCGGTAAATCCAGCTGAAGAAGCGATGGCGCGGATCGAAGCTGGCCAGGTGTTCGTAGGCCTTGATCAGCGCGCTCTGCAACGCGTCGGCGGCATCCTCGCGGTTGCCAAGCATTCGACACGCCACCGTAAAGAGCGCTCGCTGATGACGGCCGACCAGGGTCTCAAACGCCGTGGCATCGCCCGCAAGTGACCGGCTTACGAGCGCCGCGTCGTCCGCGTCCTGGAGTAAATACACGAGGGACCCGCAAAAGTTGGTCGGATTACCTGAGCCGCGATTGTACCGCAGGCCATTGCGGTCCCCGGATGCTATAGTCCGGGTCGCGTGGCACGGGCACAGCAATCAGCGTGGCGGTTCAGTGTAACTGTTGAGCGGACAGGAGATACCGCGCTCCTCAAGGTCGCCGGCCGCTTCGGGCACAAGGCGGCGCCGGAGTTCGAGCGGGCCGCGCAGACGTGCCTCGACTCGACTGTGTCAGGCATCGTCATAGATTTGGCGGGCGCGGACTATCTCAGTAGTCCCGGCCTGCGAGCGATCGTCGCCCTCGCCACCAAAATGGAGGAGCGCAAGGGACAGGTCATCGTCCGCGGCGCGCGCGATGCGGTCCGGGTCACGCTCGGGCTGGCGGACTTCACGAAGACCAAACAAGGGAAGCGCAAATGGTAGCGGTCGAATGGCCTACGTACCGTCGGTCCAGTCTGGCTCTTTCCGCCCCGCATCAACGCCAGGTAGATCACAGCGCTGAGCGCGAAGGTCACGAACCACGCGTAGGTGTAGAGCGTGTCGAGCAACGTCGGGTCGGCCACCTGGCCGCCCGGCGTGGTCGCCGCGCGGACGAACCCAGGCAACACCGGCAGCACCGCGAGCACCAGCGCGGCCATCGCGCGCTGGTTGACGCCGCCGCGATACGCGTAGCGTCCGTCGACGGCGAACAGGTCCGGCACCGACAGCTCGCGCCCCCGAAGCACCCAGTAGTCGGCGATCAGGATGCCGCCGATGGCGCCCATCAGGCTCGAGTAGCCGATCAGCCACGTGAAGATGTACGCGGCGGCGTCGGCATAGAGCTTCCACGGCATCATCACGATGCCGAGGACCGCCGTGATGAGGCCGCCCATCACGTAGCTGACGCGGCGCGGCGCCAGGCTCGAAAAGTCGTTGGCCGGCGAGACGACGTTGGCGGCCATGTTGGTCGTGAGCTGCGCGGCCAGCACCACCAGGGCGCCGGCGATGATGACCGGCGCGCTGCCGATGCGCGCGATGAGCGCCACCGGGTCCCAGATGGCCTCGCCGAAGATCACGATCGTCGCGCCGGTCACCGCCACTCCGATGAACGCAAACGCCGTCATCGTCGTCGGCAGTCCCAGCAGTTGCCCCAGCGCCTGCGAGCGCTGGCTGCGCGCGTAGCGCGTGAAGTCCGGGATGTTCAGGCTCAGCGTCGCCCAGTAGCCGACGTTGGCGGTGAGCGCGGCGGGAAACAGCGTCCAGAAGGGCGTGTGCGCCTGCTGCAGCCGCGAGGATTCGCCCAGGATGCGGCTCAGGCCGCCGCCGGCGTCGATGGCCCACAGCAGCAGCGCCAGCCCGCCGCCCAGCAGCAGCGGCGCCGACCAGCTTTGCAACAGCCGTATGCCTTCGAGGCCGCGCAGGATGATGCCGACCTGGATCGCCCAGAACGCGGCAAACGCGATCCACACGCCGCCGGGCACAGCGGACCAGCCTGGCCAGGCCGCGCGCAGCAACGTGTCCAGCGCCAGCCCGCCAATCCACGTCTGGATGCCGAACCACCCGCACGCGACAATCGCGCGCAGCGTGGCCGGGACGTTGGCGCCCTTGACGCCGAAGCTCGCCCGGCACAGCACGGGGAACGACACGCCGTACTTCGTGCCGGCGTGGGCGTTGAGGATCATCGGCACGAGCACGACCGTGTTGCCCAGCAGGATCGTGGTCAGCGCCTGCCACCACGTCATGCCCTGCTGCATCAGGCCCGAGGCGAGCGTGTAGGTGGTGATCACCACGCTCATGCCAATCCAGAGCGCGGCGATGTTGTAGGTGGACCACGTGCGCTGGTCGGGCCGCGTCGGCGCGAGATCGGGATTCCAGAGCGGGCTCGCCGAAAGATCGTCTCGGCCGGCCATCAGTCCTGGGCGGTGCTGGCGTGCTCGGCGTAGCCTTCGGCGTCGTGCCCGCCGAAGTACTCCTTGGAATCGGGCCGGCCGATCTGCGAGTGCGTCACGACGCGATCGCGCCGCAGGCCGCGGATGTCTTCGACCGACGACCAGCCGCGATCGGCGTGACGCTCGAGGAACTCGGCCAAGCCGCGCGTCAGGCCGGCGATGACGTTGGGGCCAATCGCGTGGTCGAGCATCGCCGCCGTGCACACCTGCACCGTGCCGCAGCCGAGCAGGAAGTAGTTCAGGGCGTGCGCGAACTCGGCGACGCCGCCGATGCCGGAAAACGCCTTGTCGGGAAAGGCCTGCGTGAGCTGGGCCATCTTGGCCATCGACTGGGGCAGGATGGCCGGGCCGCCCAGCCCTCCGCTCGAGACGTAGCCGTCCACGTGCATCTCGAACTCGAGCGTCTCGGGGTCGATGAGCGGCAGCGACGGAAAGGTGTTCGACGACGAGATGGCGTCGGCGCCGCCGAGAAACGCGCCGCTGGCCTCCTCGACGATGTCGGTTGTCGACGGCGTGAGCTTGGCCCACACCGGGACGCGCGCGACTTCCTTCACCGCCTCGGCGACGATGGAGATGAGCTTTTCGTCCTTGCCGATGTTGCTGCCCATGTCCTTGCGGTCCATGTGCGGGCACGACAGGTTGAGCTCGAGCGCGTCGGCGCCTTCGTCCTGGCAGGCGGTGGCCAGCGTCTGCCAGTGCTGGAGCTCGCGGTCGCTGCCCGAGCCGGCCATGATCGAGGCGACCAGCACGCGCGTGGGATGGGCCTGCTTGATCCTCGCGATGCGCGGCACCCACCAGTCGAGCGGCTTGTCCGAGATGAGCTCCCAGTTCCACGACGAGTGCAGCGCCGTTCCCGGCCGCTTCT
This sequence comes from Vicinamibacteria bacterium, assembly GCA_963818215.1. GTDB lineage: Bacteria > Acidobacteriota > Vicinamibacteria > Vicinamibacterales > JAENWD01 > JAENWD01. The sequence continues at coordinate 118,376 of CAWFRL010000026.1, forward strand.
GCATGGACAGGTGCGGCGAGTCGGGCGTGGCGCGCAGGAACTTGGTCTTCGGGCCGCGGACGTTGACCACGGGATGCAGGCCGATGGTCTTGGTGACGACGCCGCCCCAGCCGGCGTCGAAGGCGCGCATGATGTTGCTGTCCGATTCGGTCGGCGGCGCCGACGACAGCAGGAACGGGTTGTCGAAGCGCAGGCCGGTGAAAGTCACCGAGAGGTTGGCGGCCATGGACGGCTCCTTGGAGCAGACGGTAGCATAATGGGCGTCTCCGGAGGAGGTGCGTGATGGCGGAGGCAGTCGAGACCCTCTCGAATTTCGTCGGCGGACGGTGGATTCCGGCGACCGCCACGAGCTTTGTCGACGTGCACAATCCGGCGCGCGGCAGCGTGATCGCGCGTGCGCCGCTGTCGACCTCACGCGACGTCGACCTGGCCGTCACCGCCGCGGCCAACGCCTTTCCCGGCTGGAGCGAGACGCCGCCGGTGGTGCGCGCGCGTGCGATGTTCCGCTTCAAGGCGCTGCTCGAAGATCACTTCGAGGAGCTGGCCAGGCTGGTCACGACCGAGCACGGCAAGACGCTGGACGAGTCGCGCGGCAGCGTGCGGCGCGGCATCGAGTGCGTGGAGGTGGCCTGCGGCGGGCCGTCGATGCTGATGGGCTACGGCCTCGAAAACGTCGCGCCCGGCATCGACTGCACGGTCATGCGGCAGCCGATCGGCGTCTGCGCGGCCATCGCGCCGTTCAATTTCCCCGCGATGGTGCCGCTCTGGTTCCTGCCCTTCGCCGTGGCCTGCGGCAACACGTTCGTGCTCAAGCCGTCCGAACAGGTGCCGCTCTCGCAGGCGCGCATGTTCGAGCTGCTCCAGCAGTGCGACCTGCCGCCGGGCGTCGTCAACCTCGTGCACGGCGGACGAGAGGTCGTCGAGGCGATCTGCGATCACCCGGGCATCCGCGCGGTGTCGTTCGTCGGCTCGACGCCGGTCGCGCGGCTCGTCTACCAGCGCGCCACGCACGCCGGAAAGCGCGTCCAGGCGCTGGGCGGCGCGAAGAACTTCGTGATCGTGATGCCCGATGCCGACCTCGATCGGAGCATCCCGACGATCGCCGAGTCGTTCTATGGCTGCGCCGGCGAGCGGTGCCTGGCCGGCAGCGTGCTGGTGCCGGTCGGCGAGGCCCACGCGCCGGCGCGCGATCGGCTGATCGAGGCGGCCGCGGCGTTGAAGGTGGGCGACGGCCTGGAGCCCGGCGTCGGCATGGGCCCGGTCATCAGCGCGCCGCATCGCCAGCGGGTGCTCTCGTACGTCGATCGCGGCGTCAGCGAAGGCGCGCGCCTCGCGCTCGACGGACGGTCGACCCGCGTGGCCGACCGGCCCGACGGCTTCTTCGTCGGTCCGTCGGTGTTCGACGATGTGGACCCGGCCATGGCCATCGGCCGCGAAGAGATCTTCGGCCCGGTTGCGTCGGTGTGTCCTGTCCGCGATCTCGACGAGGCGTTCCGGCTGATGGACGCGCACCCGAATGCCAACGCGACCTCGATCTTCACGAGCAGCGGCAAGGCCGCGCGCGAGTTCAGCCATCGCGCGACGGCGTCGATGGTCGGCGTGAACATCGGCGTCGCCGCGCCCATGGCCTACTTTCCCGTTCGGCGGCGCGCGCGACAGCTTCTTCGGCGACCTGAAGGTCCACGGCCGCGACGCCTTCGAGTTCTACACGGACAAGAAAGTCACTATTTCGAGATGGTACTGAACGGCCTATGCCTCGAAACGTCCGCTGCGGCCTGATTCAGGCGGCTTCGCCCATCACCGATCCGGCGGTGCCGATCGCGGAGGTGCGCGATGCGTCGATTGCCGCGCACATCCCGTTCATCGAGGAGGCCGGCCGTCGTGGCGTCCAGATTCTCGGGCTGCAGGAAGTGTTCAACGGGCCCTACTTCTGTCCGTCGCAGGACGCGCACTGGTACGACCTGGCCGAGCCGGTGCCCGGCCCGACCACCGAAGCCATGGCCGCCTACGCGCGCAAGTACGAGATGGCGATGGTCGTGCCCGTCTACGAGCGCGAGCAGGCCGGCGTCTACTACAACACCGCCGCGGTCATCGACGCCGACGGCTCCTACCTGGGCAAGTACCGCAAGAACCACATCCCGCACACCAGCGGGTTCTGGGAGAAGTACTTCTTCAAGCCCGGCAACCTTGGCTACCCGGTGTTCAAGACGCGCTACGCGACAATCGGCGTCTACATCTGCTACGACCGCCACTTTCCCGAGGGCGCGCGGCTGCTGGGCCTCAACGGCGCCGAGATCGTCTTCAACCCGTCGGCCACCGTCGCGGGCCTGTCGCAGTACCTCTGGAAGCTCGAGCAGCCGGCGCACGCCGTCGCCAACGGGTACTTCATGGCCTGCAGCAACCGCGTCGGCACCGAGGCGCCGTGGAACATCGGGCGCTTCTACGGCTCGTCCTACTTCGTCGATCCGCGCGGCAACTTCCTCGCCACGGCTTCTGAAGATCGCGACGAGCTCATCACGGCCGACCTCGACCTCGACATGATCGAGGAGGTCCGGCGCGTGTGGCAGTTCTACCGCGATCGCCGGCCCGAAACCTACACGCCCATGGCGGAGCTGCTTCCGTGAGCCTCCTGATCAGGAACGGCACGGTCGTCACGGCCACCGATCAGTACGTCGGCGACGTGCTGGTCGAAGGCGAGCGCGTCGCGACGATCGGGACATCGCTGACGATGCCGGCCGACCGGGTCATCGACGCCACCGGCAAGCTCGTCCTGCCGGGCGGCATCGACGTCCACACGCACCTGGACATGCCGTTTGGCGGCACGACATCGGCCGACGACTTCGAGTCCGGCACCATCGCCGCCGCCTTCGGCGGGACGACGTCCATCGTCGATTTCGCGATTCAGTACAGGGGCCAGACGCTGCATCACGCCTGGGAGACGTGGATGCGCAAGGCCGAGGGAAAGGCCGCCATCGACTACGGCTTCCACATGATCGTCACCGAGCTCACCGATCAGGTGGAGCTCGAAATGGACGCGCTCGTGGGGCAGGGCGTCACCTCGTTCAAGCTCTTCATGGCGTATCCCGGCGTGTTCATGCTCGACGACGCGAGCATCTTCAAGGCGCTGCTGCGAACGGGCAGCAACGGCGGCACCATCTGCATGCACGCCGAAAACGGCGGCGTCATCGACGTGCTGGTGAAAAAGGCGCTGGCCGAGGGCAAGACGGCGCCGAAATACCACGCCCTCACCCGGCCGGCGCGCGCCGAGGCCGAGGCCACGCATCGTGCCATCGCGCTGGCCGAGATGGCCGACGTGCCCATCTACATCGTGCACCTGTCGGCCGCCGAGGCGCTCGAGATGGTCACCGAGGCGCGCGACCGCGGCCTGCCGGCGTACGCCGAGACCTGTCCGCAGTACCTCTTCCTGTCGTACGACAACTACGAGGAGCCTGGCTTCGACGGCGCGAAATACGTCATGAGCCCGCCCCTGCGGCCGGCCGCGACGCAGGACCGGCTGTGGCGCGGACTCGCGTTTGGCGACCTGCAGGCGATCTCCACCGACCATTGCCCCTTCTGCATGAAGGAGCAGAAGGTCCTCGGGCACGGCGACTTCTCCAAGATCCCCAACGGCGCGCCTGGCATCGAGACGCGCATGAGCCTTGTGTACGACGGCGGCGTCCGCACCGGCCGCATCTCGCTCAACCGCTTCGTCGAGTTGACGTCCACGTCGCCGGCGAAGATCTTCGGCCTGTTCCCGCGCAAGGGGACCATCGCGCCAGGCTCGGACGCCGACATCGTGATCTTCGATCCGGACAAGACCACGACGCTGTCGGCGCACTCCCTGCACATGAAGGTCGACTACAACCCCTACGAGGGCCGCCAGGTGACCGGCGTCACCGAGACCGTCATCTCCCGCGGCCGTGTCGTCATCGACAACGGCCGGTTCGTGGGTCGCGCCGGCGCCGGCGCCTTCATCAAACGCAACGCGCGGCATTGACGCTCATGGCAACTACAAACGCACCGGTGACGATGACGGGCGACGAGATCGTCGCGCTTGCGAAGCAGCACACGATCTTCGAGTGGTCCGCGCAAAGCGCCGTGGATCCGATTCCCGTGGACCGCGCCAAGGGCGTCTATTTCTGGACGCCCGAAGGCAAGCGCTACCTGGACTTCAACAGCCAGTTGATGTGCGTGAACATCGGGCACGGCGACCCGCGCGTCGTGCAGGCCATCCAGGAGCAGGCGGCGAGGCTTCCGTACGCCAACCCGTTCATGGCGACCGAGGTCCGCGCGCGGCTTGGCGCGAAGCTCGCCGCCATCACGCCCGGCGACATCGACTGCTTCTTCTTCACCAACGGCGGCGCCGAGGCCAACGAGAACGCCATCAAGGCCGCGCGCTGGTACACCGGCCGCCACAAGATCCTCGCGCGCTACCGCTCGTATCACGGCGCAACCGCCGGCACGATCACGCTCACCGGCGATCCGCGGCGATGGGCGGCCGAGCCCGGCATCCCCGGCGTCGTGCACGTGCCGGATCCGTATCACGGCATTCAACGCGGATGGGACCCGGTCGACGACGCGCTGGCGCGGCTCGAGGAGGTCATCCAGCTCGAAGGCCCCCACACCATCGCCGGATTCATCGTCGAGCCGGTCACCGGGACCAACGGCGTCCTCGTGCCGCCGGACGGCTACCTGCAGGGTGTCCGCGCGCTGTGCGACAAGTACGGCATCCTCCTCATCGCCGACGAAGTGATGTCGGGGTTCGGCCGCACCGGCGAGTGGTTCGCGGTGAACCACTGGGGCGTCGTGCCCGACATCCTCACGATGGCCAAGGGGTTGACGAGCGCGTACGTGCCACTTGGCGCCGTTGGCCTGAGGCGAAAGGTCGCGGACCACTTCCGCGACAAGGTATTTGCCGGCGGGCTCACCTACAACAGCCACCCGCTGGCGTGCGCCGCCGCGCTGGCGACCATCGCCGTGTACGAAGAGGATGGCCTGGTGGCTCGCGCCCGGCAGATGGGCGGGGTCATGGCGGGTCTGCTGGCGGACCTGGCCGCGCGGCACGCGTCGGTTGGCGCCGTGCGCTCGATTGGCCTCTTCGGCATCGCCGAGCTGATTCGCAACCGGCAGACTCGCGAGCCCATGGCGCCGTTCAACGGCACCTCGCCCGAGATGGCCGCGCTTGGCCGCTTCTTCCGCCAGGAAGGGCTCTACACGTTCGTGCGGTGGAACACGTTCTTCACCAATCCGCCGCTCTGGATCACCGAAGCCGAGTTGCGCGAGGGCTTCGACATCATCGACCGCGGGCTGGCGGTCGCCGACGCCGCCGTCGGATAGCGCGGCACGGTGCCCATGGCCGGCCACGACGACCTCGACCGGGTTCGCGCGCTGCGCAAAGTCGAGCTGCACCAGCACGTCGACGGCTCCATCCCGCCCGAAGTCATCTGGAAGGTCATGCGCGAGTACGGGCTGCAGCCCGTCGAGACGCTCGACGAGATGCGGTTGCGTCTCGAGCTCCAGGACGAGGAGCAGGGCACGCTGCTGGCGTACCTGGACAAGATGCACTACCCGCTCTGGGTCACGCAGTTCTACGAGAACATCAAGGAGGTCACCGAGGCCATCGTCAACGCAGCGGCTGATGCGGGCGTCGGGACGCTGGAGTTGCGGTACTCGCCGCTCATCCACACCTATGCGGGCCTGACGGTCCGGCAGTCCATCCGCGCGGTGCTGTCGGGAATGAACCACGCGGCCCGCCGCGGCGACATGCGGGTCGGGCTGATCGTGATCGCGATGCGGCAGCACGGGCCGCACATCGCGAAGATCCTCGCGCGCCAGGCCATCGGCGAGGCCCAGCACCTTCACGACCGCACGGGCGTGGTCGGATTCGACATCGCGGGCCCCGAGCGCGGCAACCCCCCGCGCCTGTTCCGCAGCGCCTACGAGATCGCCCGCGCCGGCGGCCTCGGGCTCACCGCGCACGCGGGTGAAGACTCCGCGCCCGACTACGTCTGGGAAGCCATCGACGTCCTGGGCGCGACGCGCATCGGCCACGGCTGCGCGGCGACGGCGGATCCGGAGCTGATGCGCCGGCTCGCCAGCGACGGCCTCGTGGTCGAATGCTGCGTGAGCAGCAACTACCACACCGGCGCCGTGGCGCGTGGCGCCCCGCACCCGATCGCGCGCTTCGTCGACGCGGGCGTGCCGGTCGCCATCTGCTGCGACAACACGACCGTGTCGCGCACCGACCAGATCCGCGAGAGCCTGCGCGCCGCCGAGCAGGTGGGCATCGAGGCGGTCGAGGCGATTCACCAGGCCGCCGGCCGCTATTCGTTCATCAAGGCTTAGTAGAGCCAGCCAGTGATGGTAGAGAGCATGGTAGAATTCATGCCATGACTACGACCATGGATGCCGCCGGCCGGCTGGTCATCCCGAGCGAGATCCGCCGCGAGGCGGCCCTCGAGCCGGGCGTGCCGCTCGAGGTGCGCTGGCGCGACGGGATCATCGAGATCGAGCCGCAACCGCTGGCGGTCACGATGACCAAGCGCGGCCGGCTGCTGGTGGCCTCGCCGACCGGACCCATCGGGCGGTTGCGGAGCGCCACGGTGGAGCGGACAAGGCGCGAGCTCGGCACGCGCCGGCGATGATCGTGCCGAGCTTCGCGCTCGATTCGAGTTGCATGGTCGCGGCTGTCTGTTCGTGGCATGAGCGGCACGCTGCCGCGCACTCGGACATAGAGCGCCGTCTCGACCGCGGCGAGCGCCTGGCGGTGGCCGCCCACGCGCTGGTCGAGACCTACGCCGTGCTGACCCGCCTGCCCGCCCCCCATCGCCTGACACCGGCCGACGCCTGGACGCTGGTCGAGGCCAACTTCGCCCGAACCGCGCGCATCGTCACCCTCAGCGCCGCGGCTCACGTGCGGTTGCTCAGCCGGTTGGCAGCCGCAGGGACGGCTGGAGGGCGTTCCTACGATGCGGTGATTGGCGAGTGCGCCAGGCTGTCGAAGGTGGACGCGCTGCTGACCTTCAACCCCCGGCATTTCGAGCCGTCGCCACCGGGCGTCGCGGTGGTTGTCCCCTCAGACGAGACGTAACGCGAAGGCGGAAAAGTGCGCTAGGTGCCCGCCGGCAGCGCCTCGCGCAGGAAACGCAGGAAGTTGCCGCTGGCGATGGCCGCGATGTCGTCCTCCGCATAGCCGCGCGCGCGCAGCAGGGCGGGAATCCTGGCGAGATCGGCGATGGTCGCCAGGTCCGCCGCCGTCTGCTCGCGCCCGAAGGCGCCGTCGAGATCGCTGCCGATGCCGACGTGGCGCGCGCTGCCCGTGACGTGACAGATGTGGTCGATGTGGTCGACCAGCGTCTGCAGCGTCACGCCCGCAACCTGCGGCGTCGTCACGCCGCGCTGCCAGCCGGGTACAGCATCCACGCGTCGAGCGCGACGCCGATCACGGCGCCGCGGGCGGCCAGCGCGCGGATCTGGTCGTCGCTGAACTGGCGGTTGTGGGGCACCAGGGCGCGGCAGTTGTTGTGGCTGGCCCAGACGCGTCCGCCAAAGGCGTCGAGCGCTTCCCAGAAGCTGTCGTCGCACAGGTGCGTGGCGTCGAGGATGAACCCGAGCCGTTCCATCTCCTTCAGCAGCGACCGGCCGACTTCGCCGATCCCGCCGGTGGCGTCCGTGCCTTGCGCGTAGGTGCCCGGGCCGTAGTGCGCCGGGCCGATCGCGCGAAGGCCATCGCGCCAGACGCGCTCGACGTGATCGAGCGTCACCAGCGAGTCGGCGCCCTCGAGGCTGCGCACGTAGCCGATGGGCAGGCGCGCCGCCAGCGGATCGGGCGCGGCCTCCCACATCGCGACGTGCGCGTCCAGCTCGGCGCGCGTCGCGATTGCGCGCATCTCGCCTCTGCGCTCCATCTCGCGATACCAGGCCAGCTGCGCCTGCGTCATCGCCCACGCCTGTTCGGGCGAGTGCCAGCCGGGCAGGCGGTTGCTGCGCTTCACGTAGCGCGCGATCTGCGTGGCGACGACCACGCCGACGCCTCCGCGGCGCAACTCGTCGAACGACACGGTGCCGCGGCCCCGGTCCGGCCGGTCGGTCATGCCGGCTTCGCGCTGGCGGATCTCGTCGATGGGCCGCGACAGGTCGCGGTTCCATTCGACGGCGTTCATGGACAGATCGAGATGGGCGTCGAGAATCATGTTCGTTGTAGGGTTGCACGATTGACGCGCCGAAGGGTCCGCGGATGCTGGTTACAGGAACAAGTCCAACCCCAGTACCACCGCCAGCGCGACGACGCTGATGATTGTCTCCATCACCGTCCACGTCTTCAGCGTCGTCGGCACGTCGAGGCCGAGGTATTCCTTCACGAGCCAGAAGCCCCCGTCGTTGACGTGGCTGGCGATGAGCGAGCCGGCGCCGAGCGCGACGACCAGCAATTCGCGGTTCGTGTCTGGCGCCGCAGTCAGCAGCGGCGCGACGATGGCGGCCGCCGTCGTGATGGCGACAGTCGCCGAACCGACCGCAATGCGCAGCAGCGCCGCGACCAGCCAGCCGAATATCAGCGGCGACAGCGCCAGCGACGAGACCGCGGCGGTGATCGCGCCGCCGATGCCGGACTGATCGAGCACCCGGCCGAACCCGCCGCCGGCGCCGACAATCAACAGCACGCTGGCGATGGGGAAGAGCGCGCGCTCCGCGATGGCCAGCAGTTGCGCGCCGCCAAGGCCGCGGCGCGTGCCGAAAACCCAGGTCGCGACGAGCGTGCCGATGAGCAGCGCGACCGACGGGTTCCCCACAAACCCGACCCACGTCACCACCTGTTTCCAGGCTGCGGGGACGCCGCCACCTTTGATGACCGTCGTGACCACCGTCGCGCTCAGCATGAGCGCGATGGGCAGGAGCACCGTCGCCAACGTGATCGCGACAGACGGCGCGTTGACGCCGAGGGGCAGACGAGGACGCCGCGCTCAAGCGCGGCGCCGCGGGTCAGCAGAGCAGGCGGCAACGCGCGCAGGAAGAGCGGCCCGGCGAGCGCAAAGGCGGGCACGCCCGCGATGCAGGCCGTAGAGGATCGACAGGCCCGTATCGGCGCCGAGCCGCTCGATCGCAACCAGCGGGCCGGGGTGCGGCGCCACCAGGCCATGGCTGGCCGACAGGCCCGCGACCAGCGGCAACGCCAGCGTGAGCAGCGGCCGGCCGGACGTTGCGGCCAGCCCGACGACGACGGGGAAGAGGAGGACGAGCCCGACGCTGAAGAAGACCGGAAGGCCGATGACAAAGCCCACCGCCGCGACGGCCCACGGCAGAGAGCGTTCGCCGACGGCAGCGACTGCGGCGCGCGCGACCACCGTGGCGCCGCCCGATTCGGCCAGCAGCGCGCCGACAAACGTGCCGAGCCCGATGACGACCGCGATGAACCCGAGCGTGTTGCCGACGCCTTGCTGAAACGCCGTGACCACCGCCGCCGGTTCCAGGCCCGCGCCAAGCCCCAACGCCAGCGACACGATCATCAGCGCCGGAAACGCGTGCATCCGGAACGCCACGATCAGCGTCACCAGGGCGACGATGGCAAGGGCCGCCAGCGCGGAGCAGCACTACGGACCCGGCTTCAGACCGTGATCATTCGCTCGCGCGCGCTGACGCGCCAGCGATCCACCGCGCGCCCGTGGCGGACGACCACGGCCTGCCCATGAAGCGCGACCGTCGGGCACACGTGCCACGGGATGCCGTAGAACACGTCGCCGACGTGCAGCGATGCCGCCTCCGGCGTCTCGAGCACGAGGTGCTCCTCGCTGTGCCCGATGAAGGTCGGCCGGCAGCCCCGAGCCTGCAGCCCGAGGCCCGACGCCTGAGGCCTGAGGCTGGAGCAACACGACCCGTGGATGCGGCATCTCCGAGGCCACGGCCTTGTGTCCCAGATCCAGGCACACGCGCGTGCCGCCAGGCTTGCTGACCACGCGCGTGAGCAGCAGCGCGGCGGGGACAAAGTCCATGTCGGGTAAGCCGGCCGTGTAGCCGGCGTCCCAGAACACCACGGTTCCGGGACTGAGCTCCAGGTCCGGTTCCTCACGCGCCGCGTGACACGGCAGCGTGGGCGTGCCGCCCACGACGAGCCGTGGCACGACGAGGCCTTCCCGCTGCAGCGCGTCTCTCAACGCGCGCACCTGGGCAAACGCGCCGTCGGCCTCTGCGCGTCGCACCGCCAGGTCGGGATCGCGCAGGTGGCCGTCATACGCGTGCAGTCCGCCGGGGGTGACGCCGGGCAGCGTGTCCAGCAGCCGATAGAGCGGCGGCGCGAGCTCCGGCGCGATGCCAGTCCGGTGCATGCCGACGTCGAGGTCGACGAGCAGATCGATCGAGGACTCGGCCTCAGCGAACGCGTCGCTCAGCGCGCGCGCGGCGCCTTCATCGTCGACCACCGCGCGGAACGTCACGCCCGGGAACGTCTGCGAAAGCTGCAGGAGCCGGCCGACGGCCGGCCCGACGGGCTGGTAGGCCAGCAGCACATCGGTGAGGCCTTCGGAGGCGAGCATCTCGGCTTCGGCAATCGTCGCGCACTTGACGCTGGTGAGCCCCAGCGCGACGTGCATCCGCGCGATCTCGGGCAGCTTGTGCGTCTTCATGTGCGGCCGCAGCCGCGACGTGCCGCCCGCAATCGCGATCAGGCGCCGGAGGTTCGCTTCGGCCCGATCGGGATACACGAGCAGCGCCGGAGAGGGAACCTCGTCGACGTTTTCGATCTCCCACCAACGCTCAGTCATCGCACCCCGCACTCAGCACCCGGCACCGCACCCGGCACATGGGCACCCGGCACCCGGCACTCAACCGTCAGTTCAAAAATCCCCTCGATCTCCACCGCGATGTCGTGCGGCAGCGACGCCATGCCCACGGCACTCCGCGCCCCGACCCCGTTGGTGGTGCCCCAGATGTCGGCAAACAGCTCCGAGCAGCCGTTGATGACCTTGGGGTGATCGTGAAACTGCGGCGTCGCATTCACCATGCCGAGCAATTTCACCACGCGCACGACGCGATCGAGGCTGCCCAGCTGCGCGCGCAGCGTCGCCAGGATTGTCAGGCCCACCTGCCGTGCCGCCGCGCGGCCCTCCTCGAGCGTGAGATCGGCGCCAACCCGGCCGGTAATGTGCGAGCCGTCGGTGCGCAACGGACCGTGGCCCGAGACGTAGGCGATGTTGCCCGCGACGACGACGGGCGCGTACACGCCGCCTGGCGGCGGCGCGTTCGGCAGCACGAGACCCAGTTCCGTGAGACGCGATTCCGGCGTGGACATTGCGTGATGATAGTCGGTCGCACGCTCTTGCTGTCGAGGCGGTGGGCAGGACCTGCGAAAACTGCGGGCAAGAGCGGCGGTTCGCGTTCCGTTCGCCGCGTTGGCGATCCAAGAACTTGGTTGGGGCCTGGCCCGGCCAGGCCCCGACGGAGGTCTGACACACCGTCGAAATACGCTCGGGCTATGGTTGTGTGACAAGTTTGACTCGGCGTCAATCGGCGTCTATTCTCGTTTTCGCATTCTTGATTTTTCCGTGACTGACCGCCGTCCTCGTCCCCCGAACGACTCATCCTCAGGAGAAGACCCATCGTGAGAAGGCTGCTCACTTTCGTCGCAGCGTGTTTGATTCTGCTTGCCGCGGCGCCGGCGTCTGCGCAATCGCAGGCGACCACCGCCGAGATCAACGGACGCGTCACCGACGCGCAGGGCGGCGTGATGCCCGGCGCGACCGTGACCGTCACCAGCAGCGACACCGGCTACACCCGTTCGGTCGTCACCAACGCCGAGGGCCTCTATACGATTCCGCTGCTGCCGCCGGGCACCTACGACATGGTGATCGAGCTGACGGGCTTTTCGCCGACGCGCCGCAGCCTCGTGCTGAACGTCGGCGCCACACAGACCATCAACGCGACGCTCCAGGTGGGCGCCGTGCAGGAGACGGTCACCGTCGCTGCCGGGTCGCCGCTGGTCGAGACTTCGGCCACCGTCCGCACGACGACCGTGGACCTCGAGGCCATCGCCAACCTGCCGATCAACGGGCGCCGGTTCCAGGACTTCATCTCGGCGACCCCCACCGTGCAGGTGGATCCGAGCCGCGGCCAGCTGTCGTTTGCCGGCCAGCGCGGCATCAACAGCAACATCAGCGTCGATGGCGCGGACTTCAACCAGCCGTTTTTCGGCGGCATCCGCGGCGGTGAGCGCTCGAACAACGCCTTCACCGTGCCGCAGGAATCCATCCAGGAATTCCAGGTCGTCGCCGCCGGCTACTCGGCCGAGTTCGGCCGCTCGACCGGCGGCCTGGTGAACGCGATCACCAAGTCGGGCAGCAATCGCTTGAAGGGGTCGGCGTTCTACGTCAACCGCCACCGTGATTGGGCTGAGAACAACGCATTTGGCCAGAACGCCGCGCCAACGCAGCAGCAGTTCGGCGGCTCGATTGGCGGTCCGATCCGCAAGGACAAGGTCTTCTTCTTCGGCGCCTACGAGCAGCAGGAATTCGAGAACACGCGGCTGGTGCTGTTCGATCGGCTCGCCGGGTTCACGCCGGTGCCGACCAGCCAGGAAGCCTTCAACTACTTCAAGAGCCTCGAAGAGCCGTTTGACGCGACCAACGACGCTATCACGACGCTTGGCCGGCTGGACTGGCAGTTGGGCGACGCCGACCGCTTCAGCGTGCGCTACAGCTACAGCAGCAACAAAGCGCTCAACGCCAATGCTACCGGCAATGCGCTCGACCCGAACACCATCAGCGCGCTGACCAACAACGGCACCGAGAAGGACCGCACGAATATCGTGGTGGGCCAGTACACCAGCGCGTTTACCACCAGCATGTTGTTCGAAGCGCGCGGGCAGTATCGGGTACGAAGAGCGGCCGCGCGAGGCCAACTTCGAGGGCACGTCGGTGCAGTCCTCCGTCGGCAACTACGGGACGGTGTCGTTCCTGCCCAACAAGCAGTTCGACCGCCGCACGCAGCTGGCAGCCAACCTGACGTGGCTGACCGGCACCCACAGCTTCAAGGGCGGCGCCGAGTACAACCGGGTCTTCGCCGATCAGACCTTCGGCTTCAACCAGTTCGGCCGCTTCATCGTCAACAACACCGTTACGCCGACGATCCTCGACATCTTCAGTGTCGGCGGGACGATTGCCAACCGGTTCGATTCGACCGACGTGGTCTACCAGCGGCAGATCGGCAACCTTCGACTGGAATTCCCGACGCAGGAGATTGCCTTCTACGTCCAGGACAACTGGAAGGTCCGCCCGAACCTGACGATCAACTACGGCGTCCGCTGGGAAGGCGCGGCCAACCCCACGCCGGAGGCCAACAACGACTTCATGCTCGACGCCCTCAGCGGCGTGACCTTCCCGAACCGCAGCAAGACGGTCGACCCGACGCAGATTCCGGACCAGTGGAAACAGTGGGGCCCGCGCGTCGGTTTCGCGTGGGACGTGGCCAACGACGGCCGCACCGTCGTCCGCGGCTACACCGGCATCTACTACGCGCGCTCTCCTGCGCTGCTCTACGCTGCGCCGATGAACAACTTCCGCGTGCCGGCCGGCGACCTGTCGCCCCAGTTGCCGTTTGCGGTGCCGGCGAGCAACCCGAACTCGGTGAACAACACCGTCTACGAGCAGCTCAATCTGATTGGCATCGACCTCAACACCTTCCCGCTGGGGAACCTGCCCATCCTCACGCCCGAGCAGCTCTCGCAGGTGGCCGCTGCGCTGGGCATCAACTCGAACCCGTTCAACCAGGCCCAGCCCCTGATCATGGACGACAACTTCAAGAACCCGCGCGCGACGCAGTTCGGCGCCGGGATCGAGCGGGAGTTCATGTCGGGTGTCAGCGCCGGTGCCGAGTACGTCTACGTGAAGACCGACCACCTGCAGCGCAACGTGGACTACAACCTGCCAGCGCCGACCGTCAGACCCACCGACCTGGCGCAGCGCCCGTTTTTCGGGCTGACCAGCGGCGTGGCGCGTCCGGTGACCTCGCTGGGCTCGGTGCAGGTGCGCGAGCCCAGCGCCGAGTCGGAGTACAACGCAGCGGTCTTCACGGCCCGCGCCCGCAAGAGCTGGGGCCAGGTCTCGGTGAACTACGTGCTGAGCAAGTCGATGTCGGATGACGACAACGAGCGCGACAGCGGCGGCCAGGGCGCCGCCAACGCGTTCGACTTCGGGCCGGAATGGGGTCCTGCCCGCATGGACCGGCGGCACCAGTTCAACGGCTACGTGCTGTTCTTCCTGCCGTTCCACACCGACCTGAGCACCAGCTTCCGCGCGCTGTCGGGCCGGCCCATCGACGCGACGCTCGGCACCGACACCGGCGTCGGCAACGGCGACCGCATCAACACCGACCGGCCGTACAGCGCGCCGGGCGTGTCGTTCGAGCGCAACGCGTTCCGCAACGAGCCGATCAAGGACGTCAATCTCCGCGCCCAGTGGAAGTTCGACTTCAACGGCACCAAGCGCGTGATCTTCTCGTTTGAAGCGTTCAACCTGTTCAACTGGGACAACCTCGAGCTGAGCGGCACGCCGGTCACCAACTACTGCGCGGCGCCCATTGCCAGCGACTGCGGCTTCGGCGCGGCGACGAACCCGAACTTCCTCTCGTTGACGGATGAGAACCCGACCTCCAATCGTCGGGGTCAACTCCTGCTCAACAACATCCCGGGTGCTCCGCGGCAGATTCAGCTGGGGCTAAGATTCCAGTTCTAGATTTGGATTTGGCGGGGATTACGCGGATGGATGCATCCGCAGATTACGCAGATTACGCAGATTCAGGAACGCGAACGACAGAAAGGGCGCGGGTGGCATCTGCCATCCGCGCCATTCGTCTTTCGAGGCCGTGTTACTACGATCCACACGGCACGCGCCGCCGCCCGCACAAGGCACTGCACGAGGCACAACGCTCATCGCACGAAGCACCCGGCACCGGCACCAGGCACGGTCTCCCTACAGTTCAGCCCATCGCCGCAGAAGGTTGTGGTACACCCCCGTCAGCTGCACCGCTGACGGATGATCCGGCACGTCGCGGCTGATCCGCTGGATCGCCGTGTCCATGTCGAACAGCAGCGTCCGCTGCCCGTCGTCCCTGATCATGCTCTGCAGCCAGAAAAACGACGCGACGCGCGCGCCGCGCGTGACGGGCCGGACGTTGTGCAGGCTCGTCGACGGGTAGAGCACCAGGTGGCCTGCCGGCAGCTTCACGCTGTGCACGCCGTAGGTGTCTTCGACGAGCAGTTCGCCGCCTTCGTACTCATCGGGGTTGGTGAAGAAGAGCGTCGCCGACAAATCCGTGCGGATGCGGTGCGGCGTGCCCGGCACCTGGCGGATGGCGTTGTCCACGTGGTTGCCGAAACTGCCGCCGCCTTCATAGCGATTGAACAGCGGAGGGAACACGCGAAACGGCAGCGCGGCCGACATGAACAGCGGGTTGCGCTGCAGGGCCTGCAGGATCATCTCGCCCAGCTGCTGGGCGACCGGGTGGTTCTCCGGGAGCTGCAGGTTGTGCTTCACGCGCGACGACTGGTGGCCGGCGGTGATGCGGCCGTCGGCCCACTCGGCGCCAGAGAGCAGTCGCCGTCCTTCGGCGACCTGCTCGGCGTTAGAACATCCGGTATTTGAACAAGCATCTGCTAGGACCTTGTTAACTCCCAACTCCCAACCGCAAATCCAACTCTCAACTACGTGGAGTTGGAAGTTCGCTGTCGAAGTGCTTGTTGCTCAGAACTTGATAGAGGTGCTGACGACGACGGAGCGCGCCGGTCCCGGGATGTAATGCCCGCCGCCGATGCGGTCGACGTACTCCACATCGGCCAGGTTGGTGCCGTTCAGCCGCAGTGTCAGATGCCGGTTGACGTCGTACGACACCAGGGTATTGACCAGCCAGTAGTTGGGCACACTGGCCGAGTTGGCGGCGTTGCGGAACACGCTGTCCATGTATTGCGCGCCGCCGCCAAGCGTGAGCTTCCACGGGAACTCGTAGGTCGCCCAGATGTTGAACGTCTGCTCTGGAACGAGCGCCAGCGCGTTGTCGATTTCCGCCGGCGTGTTGGATGCCTCGATGTCGCTCGACATCGCCGAGTAGCCCGCCAGCAGCGTGAAGCGATCGCCGATACGGCCCGACGCGCCCAGCTCGATGCCGGTGACGCTCTGCTCGCCCGCCAGCACCGTTGGCGGATCGCCCGGGTTGACGCCGGGTGTGCGCGCGTTGGTCTTGCCGGTGCGGAAAAACGCCGCCACCAGCGATAGCTTCTCGCGGAACGCATCCCACTTGGTGCCGACCTCGAGGCTGCGCGTCTTCTCCGGCTCGAGGAGCACGGTGGCGGCATTCAGCGCCAGCCCCTCGGCCGACGGGTTGAACGCCGTGGAGTAGCCGCCGTAGATGCTGCCGTTGGCCCTGGGCTTGTAGACCAGGCCGCCGCGCCAGCTGACCATCTCGTCGGTGCGTCCGAACTCGGTCGCATCACCAGTCAGCGCCATCGACGTGTAGTCCACGTCGAAGCGGTCCCACCGCAGCCCGCCGGTGACCTCCCACTGCGGGCCGAGGCTCGACCGTGTCGAACACGTATGCTGCGGCCGAGTCGCCGTGGCGTCAGCGAGGCGCCGCTGCGGACAATCGGCCCGGCATACGGCGCAAAGGCATCAGGAGTGTACAGGTCCGCCTGCGGCGCAACCGGCCCGATGCGCCCGAAGTTCACCGACGTCTCGCGCGCGAACTCCAGGCCGGTGGCGATGGCGTGTTCGACCTGCCCGTCTGGAACCGCGCGTCAGGTTGGTCTGGTTGGCGACGATGCCGTCTTCCATGTCCCGCGACTGGAGCTGGCGGTTGAGCAGCGTGCTCGTGTTGACGCTGGCAAATCGCGGCGCGGTGATCACCGAGTCGCGATCCGTCATGCCATAACGCGTGATGTTGCGCAGCGTCACGTGCCGCTGAAGTCGTGGTCGACCTGCAGCGTGCCCATGTCGGTGGCCGTGTTCTCGTAGTCACGCGCGGTCAGGCCGTAGAAGTTCTCCTGATCCACCGGCGGCCGGCCGTTGGCGTAGGCCGCCAACTCCGGGTTCGTGTTGGCCGGCACCCAGGGAATGCCGTACTCCGGCAGGTTGTCCTGGCCGAGGTGGAAGTAGCTGAGCGTCGCGCGCGTCGGCGAGCCCAGACCGATGGCGATCGACGGCGCGATGCCCCAGCGCTGGCTCTCGACCAGGTCGCGTCCGGGGACGGCGGTGTCGGTCCACATGGCGTTCAGCCGGACCGCCGTGCCCGGCAGCGCCGAGACCGGCTGGTTGATGTCGAGCGTCGTCCGGACGTAGTCGGCCGAGCCGCCGCCGACAGTGGCGTCGTAGGACGGCGCCAGGCCCGGCGCCTTGCTCACCTGGTTGATCGAGCCGCCCGTGGATCCCCGGCCGGTGATGCCCGACGAGGGACCCTTGGCGACTTCCACCTGGTCGAGGTTGAAGCTGTCGCGCGTGTAGCCGCCGAAGTCGCGCACGCCGTCCACGAAGATGTCGGTGCGGGCGCTGAAGCCGCGAATGGTCAACTGGTCGCCGGCGGGCACGCCGCCCTCGCCGGCCTGGAACGTGATGCCGGGCACGTTGCGCAGCACCTCGCGCAGCGTCGTCGCGCCCTGCTGCTCCATCACATCGCTTGTGATGACGTTGATCGTCTGCGGGATGTCGCGCAGCGCTTCGGTGAACTTCGGCGAGGCCACCGCGCGCGGGCGGCCGGTGACCTCGACGAACTCCGAGGTGCCCGCCAGGTCGAGCGTCACCGAGTCGCTGTCGGTGAAGCGGTAGCCGACCGACGTGCCGGCCAGCAGCGCCTTGAGCGCCTGTTCGGCCGTGAAGAGTCCCGAGATGCCGGGCGACTGCAGCGTGCCGATGACCGGGTCGCTCAGCTCGACCTGGAGACCCGAGACGCGCCGGAAGACTCTCGAGTGCCTGGTCGAGCGGGCCGGCCGGGATGTCGAAGCGCCGGGCCGGCGGGTCCTGCCTCGACGACGGGGTGTCGTCCCGCCACGCGCCGCCCAGCGTCTCGGCGGGGACGACAAAGCGCAGCCCGGTGAGTTTCGGGTCGGTAAACGCCTCGAGGCGCACGCCGAGCGTGGTGGAGGCGACAAGTGCGCCCATCGCGACCCACGGGGTGCTGGGCGAACGGCGGCGGGCTTTGCGGGGCTTGGACATCGGTTTCATGACGACGACGCTTCTGCTCGGTACATGTGAATGTGTAACCGCGGCTTCACGCCGCGGCCTCGGTGCGCTCGACTTGGCGCCGACGGCGCCAGGCCGCCAGTCGCCGCAACGACAGCGCCAGGCCGGTGTAGACGAGCATCGCGCCGCCGGCCGAGGCGATGCCGGCGATGGTCTGTCCCGGAAGGCCCAGCACTTCGCCGGTATGCGCGAAGCGCAGGATCGTCCGGAGCTTCCGCCCCGGACTGTTGCTCGCAAACGTCTCCCACTTCGCGATCGCGCCTGTGGCGCGATCGATTGTCAGCGTGCCGCGCTTGTGCGGCTCTCCACCCCAACCGGCGTCGATGGTGAACACCACCGGCGCGGTGGCGCTCGCTGGCACGCGCAGGCTGATGGCGCGCCAGCCGGGCACCTGGCGTTGGGCGACGCGTCAGCGGCCCGTCGAGGCCCGACAGAGAGGGCGGCTCGGGGTGTTCCGCCCGCTCGGCGCGGCCGGCGCGACCGCCCTCGCGCCCTCCGGGTGAAGGGGTGCCCGCTGCGGCTCCTGGAGCCCTCTGCGGCGCGGGCGGCTCCTCTCCCGTCACCCGATAGGCGAGGTTGCTCGCCCAGGGATACGAGATGACGGTCGCCGACAGCACCACGACGAACAACGGAGCGAACGACCAGAACCCGATCGTGTTGTGCCAGTTGAAGTCGCGCGCCTTGCCGGGCAGGCCGCGCCGGAACCACGTGATGTTTCGAAGCTGCGCTCGCGACCAGATCTTCGGCAGCCACAGGTACGCGCCGCTGATGACCAGCACCAGGAACGCGAGGTTGCAGGCCCCGGTGACCGCCTTGCCCGTGGAGCGGTACTCGCCCGACGCCGCCAGGTACCGGTGCCAGTCGGTGACCGAGCGGAAGAACGCGCGCAGGCCCGTCGCGCCTTCGCTGATGATCTCGCCGGTATAGGCATTCACCAGCAGCTGGCCGTCACGGCCAAGGGCGACGGTGACGGGCTCGTCGGAATCGGCCCTGAACGTCAACGCCGACGGCGACGCCGACGGCCGCGCCTCGCGCACTTTTGCCATCAGCGTCTCGACTGGCAGCCGCTGGGCGCCGGAAGTTGGCGGCGCGGCCAGGGGCGAGCGCTCGGCCCACGCGACCATCTGCTTTTCGTAAGTCAGCAGGACGCCGGTGACCGACATCACGAGCACGACACTGCCGGCAACGACGCCCGCGGTGAGGTGCAGCCAGAAAATCAGGGTGCGGATTGTCATCGCGCCGCTCGCAGCTCGTTGGCCCGAACGGAAGTCCGGGCGTCGAGGCGAGGGCGCACGAGCCGAGCGGTCATGGCGCGCATCCGTCGCATTGCGCGTCGGCCCGCCGGCTCAGTAGAATGGGCCGTCGGACGTCGGGCGCGCATGCGTCTCAAAGGTCTTCGCCGACTTTTGGTGTTCGACAAGCCTGCCGGGTGTTGCCGCACCCGGCAGGCGTCTTTATCTCTGGCCTCGGTCCTCAGCTGCACTCGAGCCAGCCTCGGGCCTCGGCAATCTCAGGACCATCCTGAGATTCAGTCTCAAATTGCCAAAGCCATGCTATTCGGGGGATATCCGACCTGTCAAGTCGGGTATTTGTAAGAGAAGTGTACCCGTGGAACCTGTGAACCCGTGAACCCGTGAACCGGGTTACTCCGCGTCCATGAACGGATAGCGGAAGTCCCTCGGCGCGTTGAAGGTCTCTTTCACCGTCCGCGCGTTCACCCACCGCATCAGGTTGAACTTCGAGCCCGCCTTGTCGTTGGTGCCCGACCCGCGCGCGCCGCCAAACGGCTGCTGGCCGACCACCGCGCCGGTGGGCTTGTCGTTGATGTAGAAGTTGCCGGCGGCGTTGCGGAGCGCGTGTCCCGCTTCGAGCACCGCGCGCCGATCGCGCGCGAACACGGCGCCGGTCAGCGCGTAGGGCGAGGTCTGATCCACCAGCGCCAGCGTGTCGAGCCACTTGCTGTCGTCGTACGGATAGACCGTCACGACCGGGCCGAAGATCTCTTCCTGCAGCAGCTTGTAGCCCGGATCGGCGGTCTCGACGATGGTCGGCGCGACGAAGTAGCCGTCGGTGGCATCCGATGTGCCGCCAGCCACGATCGTCGCGTGGGCTCTGGCGTGGTCGAGGTAACCCGTGATGCGATCGAAGGCCTTGCGGTCGATCACCGCGCCCATGAAGTTGCGGAAGTCACGCACGTCGCCCATCTGGATCTCGGCGATCATCCCGACCACGCGATCGCGCAGCGCCGGCCACATCGCCTTCGGCACGTAGACGCGGCTGGCGGCCGAGCACTTCTGCCCCTGGTACTCGAAGCCCGCGCGGACGATCGCGACGGCCACCTGGTCCACGTCGGCCGAGGCGTGCGCGACGATGAAGTCCTTGCCGCCGGTCTCCCCGACGATGCGGGGGTAGTTGCGGTAGGTGCTCATCGACGCGCCGATGGTCTTCCACATCGAGTTGAAGACCGTGGTGCTGCCGGTGAAGTGCACGCCCGCCAGCTCGCGATGGGCGAGCAGGCGCTCGGAGATCATCACGGCGTCGCCCGACACCATGTTGATGACGCCCGGCGGCAGGCCGGCCTCCTCCAGCAGGCGATACAGGTAGTACGCGCTGAGCATGGCCGACGACGCCGGCTTCCACACGACCGAGCAGCCCATCAGCGCCGGCGCGGTGGGCAGGTTGGCGCCGATGGCGGTGAAGTTGAACGGCGTGATGGCGTAGACGAAGCCCTCGAGGCCGCGGTAGTCGAGCTGGTTCCACATCCCCTTGTCCGAGACGGGCTGCTCCTCGTAGATCTTCTGCGCGTAGTACGGGTTGAAGCGCCAGAAGTCGATGACCTCGCACGCCGCGTCGATCTCGGACTGAAACGCGGTCTTGCTCTGCCCCAGCATCGTCGCGGCGTTGAGCGTCGAGCGCCAGGTCGTGGCGGCCAGGTCCGCCGCCTTGAGGAACACCGCGGCGCGCTCTTCCCACGGCCACGACGCCCACTCGTGCCGCGCCGCGAGCGAGGCGGCAATGGCCTGATCGACGTCGTCGGCGGTGGCCTTGTGGAAGTCGCCAAGCACATGCTGGTGCGCGTGCGGCATCACGGCGTGATCGACCGCGCCGGTGCGGATTTCGCGGCCCCCGATGAAGAGCGGAATGTCCACGCGCTCGCCGGCCATGCTGGCCAGCCGGGACTTCAACTCGGCCCGCGCGGGCGTGCCCGTGGCGTACTGGTTGATGGGTTCGTTGACGGGGGGAGGGATGATGCGGCGGCCGTTGAAAGACATCCTCGATCTTACGATGAAGTGCCGGGTGCCGAGTGCCGGGTGCCGAAGTGCGGTGCTGAAGTGCCGGGTGCTGGAGTGCGGTGCTGACGTCGAGGTGCTGAGTGCTGTCGATGCCTGGCGTACCGTAGGCCCGAACTTCAGTTCGGGCGCGCTGGTCGGAGTACACTTGACAGGCGTTGCCAGCGCCGCAGCGGGGAGCCGGTCATGAAGATACGCGTGAAGGCCGGATGGCTCGGCGGCGTGATTGCTGGCGGTGTGGCGGGCGGGCTCACGATGTCCATGGCGTGGGCGCAGAAGCCTGCCGACCAGCCCGTCTTTCGCACGTCGACGACTGCAGCCGTGGTGGACGTGATCGTGCGCGACCGCACGGGGCAGCCCGTGCCAGGTCTGACCCAGGAAGACTTCGAGATCCTCGAAGACGGGGTCCCGCAGCGAGTCATCAGCTTCGAATCCCACACGCCGGATCTCGACGTCGCTCGTGTTACAGGCCGGCGAGACGCGCGACGGCGCGCAACTCGCCGAGCGTTGGTGATGGCCCGACGCAGTCGCTGGTCGCCCTGGTCTTCCACAACCTGTCCCATCAATCGCGCGCGATGGCGATCAAGGCCGCGCGCCCGATGATCGACGATCTGGCGCCAGAGGAGTATGCCGGAGTCTTCGCCGTCGATCTGAGCCTGGACATGCTGGCCCCGTTTACCCGGAACAAGGGCGAGCTCCAGGACGCCGTGAATCAAGTCCTGGAAAGGGCCCCCGTCAGTCTCGGCCCGCTGTCGTCGGTTGGCGTGGCCGAAACCAACGGACCCCCTGGGACGCCGCGGTCGCCAGAGGACCGTCAGTTCGCTGGGATCCGTGTGCGTCTGCAGGCAGGCCTGGAGTCGCCGCATCAACAGGCGATGCAAGCGACGTCGCTGTCGACACTCGTCACGATGCTGTCGCGCTTCCCCGGCAGGAAAAGCGTGATCCTGTTCTCCGAAGGACTCGCCGTCTCGCCTCGCATGACTGGCGTGCTTTCGCTGGCGCAGGACGAGAACGTCACCTTCTACACCCTCGACGCCACCGGCCTGAGCGCGGCGGGCCGCAAGTCGCTGCCGCTCCGCGATATCGATCCGTCGGAGCTGACCGGATCGAGCGTGCGTCGCCGAGCCTCGTGGCAGAAGGAATTTCCCGAGATGGATCCCACGGCGGGACTGGGGCCGCTGGCGGACCGCACCGGCGGGTTCAACGTGAGCGACACCAACGATCTGACCGGGGGGTTGTCGGCCGTCACCGCGGACCGCCGCGCCTTCTACGTTCTCGCGTACTCGTCGCGGAGGGAAACGGGTGACGACGCGGAGCGGCACCTGGAGGTCCGCGTGAAGCGCCCGGGCGTGAGCGTTCGAGCCAGAAGCGGCGTGGTCGCCGCGGTGCCCGCCCCTCAATGACTATTGTCCAGACGCGTGGTTTGGCCTGACGGCCGCGTCGCCGCTGACGCCGCTCGCAGGCCTCGCGCAGCAGGCCGATCCGAAGTTCGGCGCCGCGACGACCGCCGTCGTCATCGACGTCGTCGTCCGCGACGCGAAGGGACGCCCGGTCACCGACCTGACGCGCGCGGATTTCGAGCTGCTCGAAGACGGCGTGCCCCAGGATCTGGGCGACGTCACACGGGTCGGCATTCCCCTGACGGCGCCACGCGCTGCAGCCGCGGCCGGCACGGCGCCCGCCGCCCCTCCCACTCACAGCGCCTCGCCGAGAAGCGTCGCAGCGCCGACGTTTCTCGCGCTGGTGTTCGATCGGCTCACGCCCGACGCGCGCGCGCTGGCGTACAAGGGCGCGCTGGCGTCGCTCCAGACCAGCCAGGCCAACGACTTCGTGGGCGTGTTCGTGTCGGACCTGTCGCTGGTGCCGATCCAGACCTACACCACGGACCGCGTCACAGCTGCGCAAAGCGATCGACGAGGCGGCAACGCGCGCGACGTCGGTGTTTGACAGGGACGCCATCAAGGGCGCAAGCGAACTGATCGCTCAATCTGGCGGGGACCTGCATCCCAGCGTCCCGGTCGTCGCCAGCGCTGAATCACCAGGGCGACCAGCCGAGGCGGGCCCTGGTGCGCGGCAGATTGGCTCGGGCGGCTCGGGACTACCGCCCGATATTGCGACCAGCGTATTCGACCGTTCCACGCTGTCCTGGGAGCGCCTGGCGCGCGAGCAACAGGGCTATGCCAGCCTCAACGCGCTTCGCGCGGTCATCGAAGGCCTGTCGGTGCTTCCGGGACGCAAGAGCGTCGTGTTCTTCGCTGAGGGGCTGGCCCTCCCCGAAGCGGTGCTGCCGCAGTTCGACAGCGTCGTCGCAACCGCCAACCGCGCGAACGTGACCGTCTACACCGTCGATGCGGCCGGCCTGCGCGTCCACAGCAAGGACGCGGAAACCGGACGCGAGATCCGCGCCGCCGGCGCGCAGAGCATGATTGTCAATCCTGACGGCTCGACGGGAGGGTCGCTGGGCGCCCTGGAGCGACTCGAAGACGTCCTGCGCAAGGACCCGCGCACGAGCCTGACGCTGCTTGCCGACCGCACCGGCGGCTTCCTGATCGAGAACACCAACGACCTCGCCCGGGGCTTCCAGAAGATCGACACCGATCGCCGCTTTCACTACCTGCTCACCTACACGCCAAACAATCAGAACTTTGATGGCGAGCTGGCGAAGCATCTCGGTGCGCGTGCCGTCGCGCAAGGTCGAGCTCCGGAGCCGCTCGGGGTATCCCGCGGTGCGCTTGCTGTCGGCGATTCCGCTGCTGGCGTACGAAGGCCCGGCACTCGCGGCGCTCGATCGCACGCCGCCGCCCGCCGACCTGCCGCTGCGCCTGGGCGCGTTCGTCTTTCCCGAAGCAAAAGGCGGCTCGCGCGCGGTGCTGATGGTGGCGGCCAGCGGGCCCACCCTGACGTTTGCGAGACGCCGGATGGATTTCGAACCGACTTCCTGTTGATGGCGCGCGTGAAGCACGCGTCGGGCGAGATCGTGCGGAAGGGCAGTCAGCCGTATCGCCTCACCGGGCCGGCCGCCGACCGCGACCGCACGCAGAAGGGCGAGGTCCTCTTCTACCGTCAGCCCGAGCTGCCGCCTGGCCGCTACACCGTCGAAGGCGTGGTGCACGACGCCCTGGCGTCGCGAGCCGGCGTGGCGCGACTTCCACTCGAAGTGCCTGCCGATACCGGCGTCCGCGTCAGCAGCCTGGTGATCGTCTCGCGCACCGAACGGCTGATGAGCGGCGAGCTGGATCGCTGAAAACCCGTTGCAGGTAGGCAATCGCCTGATTTACCCGAACCTGGGCCAGCCGCTGCAGCGCCGTCGCGGCGGCACCGTCGCCTTCTACGTCACCATCGTGCCTTCCGGCACCGCGCCGGTCGAGGCGAGGCTTCACATCCTGCAGGCAGGCCGTATCGCGGCCGAACTGCCGGTGCCGCTCGACGCGGTCGATGGCAGTGGGCGCATCCGGCAGCTAAGCCAGATACCCGCCGCCGGCCTGGGCGCCGGCGACTTTCAGTTTCGACTCGTCGTCAAGCAGGGCGCGGCCCAGCAGGTGCGCGAAGCGGGCGTGCGGGTAGAGATCGTCGAGTAGCCCGGAGCCGCAATTGGGGCCGAAACGTCCCCGAAACCTTCCGATGTGACAATGCAGTCACGGGGATCCCCCCGCATCAGGAGGTCGGCTGCACATGGCGATGGATGTCCGCTCGGGCGGGCGATGGTTGGGTGGGCTGCTGCTGTTCGTGGTGATCGCGTTGCTGGCCTCGTGCGGGTTTCGCACGGTCAGCACCGGACATGTCGGCGTGACGACCCTGTTTGGCCGGGTCACCGGCGAGCGGCTCGACGAGGGCATTCACCTCGTCAACCCGCTCAAGCGCGTTGCCGAGCTCAGCGTCCGCACGCAGGAAGTGAAGGAGCAGGCGGCGGTGCCCTCGTCCGAGGGCCTCATCATGCGCCTGGAAGCGTCGCTCCTGTACCGGCTCGACCCGGCGCGCGCGCCCGATGTGTTCCAGCGGCTCGGCGACGGCTACTCGCAGGTCGTGATCTCGCCGAATTTCCGCTCGGTCATGCGCGCGGTGACGGCGGCGCATACGGCCAGCACGCTCTACAGCGAGGGCCGCGAGACGGTCGCGCGCCAGATGCTCGACCAGATGCAGAAAGCGCTGGGCGACCGCGGCATCATCGTCGAAAACGTGCTGCTGCGCGACATCGTCCTGCCCGAGACGCTGCGCAACGCCATCGAGGCCAAGCAGCAGGCCGACCAGGAAGCACAGCGCATGAACTTCGTGCTCCAGCGCGAGCGGCAGGAGGCCGAGCGCAAGCGCATCGAGGCCCAGGGCGTCGCCGACTACCAGCGCATCGTCGCGCAGGGGCTGAACCAGCAGCTGCTCGAGTGGAAAGGCATCGAGGCCACGATGGAGATTGCCAAGAGCCAGAACAGCAAGGTGATCGTGATTGGCAATCCGAAGAGCGGGCTGCCGCTGATCCTGCCGAGCCAGTAGAACCGGGTTCAGAGGTTCACGGGTTCACAGGTTCACTGGTTCGGCGCGATCAGCGCTTTCAGCACGTCGCGCCGCTCGACGGCGGCCAGCGCCTCGCCGGCGTCTGCCAGCGCGTAGGTGCGCGAGACCATCTCGCGCCACGGAATGCGGTCGCCGTGGCGCGCGGCGATGGCGACCGCACGGTGGAAGTGCGAGTAGTCGCAGCCCCACACGCCGCGGATCTCGACGTGCTTGCGGTTCACCTGGAAGTGCGGGTGGATCTCGACCGCGCCGTTGTCGGTGTAGTGGCCGCAGACGACGACGCGGCCGCCGTCGCGGACCATGTCGAGCGCGTGCGACACCGCCTCTGGCGCGCCCGAGGCCTCGATGGCGACGTCCGCGCCTCGCCCGCCGATGTCGAGGACCTGTGCGCACCTGCGATCGCATTCGTGCTCGCGGCATCGCGCCTCGAGCCCGAATGGTCTGCGTCGCTCCCATCCTCCGCGCGTACGCCAGCCGATCGTCCGGCGCGCCGATGACGATGACCTCGCCCGCGCCCGACAGCCGCGCCATCGCCGCGATGGATTGTCCGACCGGCCCGGCGCCGAGCACGACCACGGAGTCGTCGAGTCGGATGTCGGCGCGGTCGAGTCGCGTGCAACGCCGTCACCAGCCCGCAGCCGCCGCCGATGAACGTCTCCGGCGCCAGACCTTCGGGCAGCCGGATCATCTTCACGCCCGGCTTCATCCAGATCTGCTCGGCCCAGCCGCCGAGCGGCCCGTCGTCGGCGCCGTAGGTGATGCCGTAGACCTTGCGCGCGGGGCAGCGCGTGGTCTGCTTGGCGACGAGGCACTGGTAGCAGGCGCCGCAGGTCTCGTGGACGTCGAGGAACGTGACGAGGTCGCCTTCGCGGAAGGCGCGACCCTCCACGTCGATGATCGGCCCGCGCATCGCCTCGATGCGGCCGACCGAGACATGCCCCGGCACGAGCGGGTAGGGCACGCCGCTGAGCCGCCCGTGCTGCAGGTGCACGTCGGTGCCGCACACCTCGCTGTAGACCGTGCGCAGCAGCGCGGCGCCTGGCTCGAGGGCGGGCGTGGCCAGCTCGACGATCTCGACCGGTGCATGCGGCTGACGCGATCGCCGCCGCGCGAATCATGTGAGGCATGCCAGGAGGCCGAAGGCGGCGGCCTGCAGCTCGAATCACTGCGGCGTGCTGCGCCGACGCGGCGCGCAGCTTCTCGAGCGACGTCAGCAAGTCCTTGATCCGATCCTTCTTCACGAATGGCGTGCGCAGGAACCGCTCGACCGTCGCGTTGAAGGTCGCCGGGTCGTCAAACGGGATCATGTGCGTCGCGTTCGGGAAGATCGCCAGCTGGCTGTTCGGGATGTGGTGGAAGATGTCGACAGTGTGCTCGTCGCGAATGACGTCGTGATCGGCCGCCAGGACCAGCGTCGGCGCGGTGATGGCTTCGAGCGCCTTGACGTCGATGTTCGGCTCTGTGAGCATCATGCCGGTCACCTTCAGCTCGCGCCGGCCCTGCGGGGTGTCCCTGGTGGCCGCGGGAATCGCGTCCATCATCGACTTGATCGTCGCGAGAACCTCCGGAGAAAGGGCAGCCTCGGTCGGGTTGAGGTTGGCGGCCATCGCCACGATCTTCTTCACCTTGGCCGGATGCCGGATCCCGAGCAGCAGCGCCTCGATGCCCCCGTCACTCCATCCAAGCACGTCCACCGGCCCGACTTTCAGGTGATCGAGCAGCGCAGCCAGGTCGTCGGTCATCTTCTCGTAGGTGAGCGCGTCGGGACTGTCGGCGGACTTTCCCTGATCCCGGCTGTCCATCGCGATCACTTTGTAGCGCTGTGCGGAAGTGCGCGATCTGGGCGCCGAGGTCTGCGATGCTCCCGCCGTTGCCATGCACCACCAGCAGCGGCTCTCCGGTCCCGTAGACCTCGTAGTAGAGCCTCACGCCGTCATGCGTGAAGGTGTGGCCGGCCGCCGGGTTGGCGCCGTACCTGACGGCCGTGGGCGGTCGCCCGGGCGGTCGTGGCCTGGGCGCCAGCCAGGGCCGGCGACAGCGCGACGACGACGAGGACGAGGACAGACAGTCGTTTCATGGCACGCTCTCCGGATCGGAATTGGCGCGGGTGGCAGTATAAATGGCCCGAGGTGTGACGTGGCAGCAAGCTGGCGCCTGAACGGAATGGTCCTCGTCGCGTGCAACTGCGATTGGGGCTGTCCCTGTAACTTCAATGCGCGGCCGACCACCGGCAAATGTGAAGGTGGCTGGACGTGGCACGTCGAGGAGGGCGCCGCCGGCGACGTCACGCTGGATGGCTGAATTTTTCCGTGTACGCCAACTGGCCGGGCGCGATCCACGAGGGCAACGGCGAGGCGCTGGTCCTGATCGACGAGCGCGCGGACGATGCGCAGCGCGCGGCGATTGAAGGAATTCTCGGAGGCAAGATCGGAGGGCCGTGGGCGGTCCTGGCCTGGACGTGGCCGAAGGTGCACGGCCCCTACGCCGCGTCCTATGCGCTCGCGTTTGACGGCGTCAGGACGCGCATGAAATGCGGTGACTACGTCGAGGTCGAATGCGGCCCGATCCGCAACCCCGTCACCGGCGCCGAATCGTATCCTGGCATCGTCCTTCCGCAGGGCATCGTCCTGAAGCAGGCCGACCTCGGCGCCACGACGCGCTTCCGGGTCTCTCACGGCGTCGAGTACCGACCACTCAGGTCAGTACATGGCAGTCGGTCCGTTCAACTACGCGTGGCCGTGAACGCCCCCCGCATCACGTCGAGACGCCGTCCGCGACCTGCGCTACCCAATGCTGACACGCAGGTTGGCGACCCGCTCGTGGGGCGCGCCGCGCAGATCGCCGCGCCAAATCGTCCAGCCCTGATCCCGAAACCACGACTCGTGCACGTGAACCGGTGGCATGGGCCCCTTCCACCATCCGCTATGGTAGTGGCTCACGAACAAGCCATCTGGTCTCACGCGGCGCGCGAGGGCCTCCAACGCGTCGCCAGGTTGCCACCGACGCTCGATGACCACATCAAACGGCCCCGGACAGACCGCAGCATCCAGCAGGTCGTCGGTGACATACGACAAGGTGCCCCCCATGAACGAGTTCAGAAGATCAGTGTCCAGGGGAACGGCTTGTGCCAACCGGGCTGCGGCCGCCGAAAAGTCCAATGCAGTGACGTCGAATCCCGCCGCTGCCAGTGTCCGCGGCTCCGGTGAGATGCCGCTGCCCACACACAGGGCGGAGCGGAAGCCACGACTCGTCATGTAAGCGATCAGGTCGAGGTCGTCGGTGAAATAAGGGTTAAAGAGGTGAGGACGGAGACCACGGGCTGCCTGATCCTTCCAATACCGGTCCCACGCCAGAGCGTCGCGCACATCTTGGGGCGGCTGCACCGTGCTCGAATCGACTGACGTCCATTCCCTGGGCGGCTGGACTGGGAGCCCTCCGATGGAGACTCCCGTCAGGCCAATCGTCACCGGCTCTGAACGGCTGACAGCCTCACCCAACCCGATGACACCACGCAACCAGTTGAACAAGTCCGCTACCTTTTGCCCGCCGCCCGCCGCCCGCCGCCCGCCGCCCGCAGTCCGTAGCCCGTAGCCCGTAGCCCGTCGCCCGTAGTCCGTAGTCCGTAGCCCGTAGCCCGTCGTCCGTCGTTTGTAGTCCGTCGCCCGTCGCCCGCCGTGCTACACCACCAGCTTCCACGGCGCGCGGTACGCGACGTCGACCAGCGCCGCGGCCTTCTGGTTGCCGTTGGTGACCTTCTCGGTGGCGCCGTCCCACGTCAGCGACGCGCCCGATCGGTAGGCGAGGTTGCCGAGGATGGCCGTGGTCGTCGAGCGATGCCCGATCTCGATGTCGCAGATCGGCTTCTGGCGCGACTTCACGCAGTCGATGAAGTTGCGCGCGTGGCTCGGGTTGTCTGCGGTGGACGCCTGCCGGCGGGCCAGCGTGCGGGCAACCACCTGATCGCCGTCGCGACGGGTCTCCGGCGTGAGGTCGAACCCGCTGCGGTCGACGAAGAGCGTGCCGTCGGTGCCGTAGAACTCGATGCCGTAGCCGTGATCGTTGAGCGCCCGGCCGTTGGTGGTGCGGTTCTCGTACGTCATCACGAAGCCCGGGTACTGGTAACTGGCCAGAATCGTGTCCGGCGTCTCGCGGTTGTCGGTGAGGCAGAACTTGCCGCCGACCGTCGCGACCGACGTCGGCGCGTCCACTTTCATCGCCATCTGCACGATGTCGATGAGGTGCACGCCCCAGTCAGTCATCATGCCGCCGGCGTAGTCCCAGAACCACCGGAAGTACGAGAAGTTGGTGGGCACGACGCCGAAGCGGTTCGCGTTGAACGGCCGCTTGGGCGCGGGACCGAGCCACAGGTCCCAATCCAGATCGGCCGGCGGATCGCCGTCGGGCGGGTTGCCGATGCCATCGGGAAACTGGTTGCCGACGTTCCAGCAGCGGACCGCGGCGACTTTGCCGATGCCGCCGTCCTGCACGAGTTTGGCCGCCTGCTGAAAATGCTTCGCGGAACGCTGCTGCGTGCCGACCTGCACGACGCGGTCGTACTTGCGTGCCGCCTCGACCATCTTGCGGCCTTCAGCGATGGCGACCGACGTGGGCTTCTCGACGTAGACATCCTTGCCCGCCTGGCAGGCCATCACCGTCATCAGCGCGTGCCAGTGATCGGGCGTGCCGATGATCACGGCGTCGATGTCCTTGTCGTCGAGGACGGCGCGGAAGTCCTTCACCTGCGCGGCCTTCGGCGCCAGCGCAGCGGCCTTCGCCAGGTTGGCGCCGTAGACGTCGCACACCGCCGCGATTTCCACATCGGCCAGCGTCATGTGGTTGCGCATGTCGGAGACGCCCTGCCGGCCGGTGCCGATGACAGCCACGCGCACGCGGTCGTTGGCGCCCTGGATGCGGGCCGAAGCCGCCGACGGTCGAAGCGCAGTGGCTGCGGCCACGCCGGCCGCCGTGGAGGACAGGAAGGTGCGACGGGTCAGTCGGGACATCGCCGCATTCTAATTGACGATTGCAGATTGACGATTGACGATTACAGATATGCCTATCGAAGCGTGGTTGCGGGGTCCAGTGGAAGGCGTTGCGCCGATGCTGGTGCCAGTGGCGCACATGCTGCTGCACGCGCAGGAGGACGCCGCGGAAGCTGTAAAGGGGCTTACGCCCGATCAGATCTGGGCGCGGCCCGGCGGCGGGGCATCGATTGGCTTCCACGTCCGCCATCTCATGGGCGCGCTCGACCGGCTGTTCACTTACGCCCGCGGTGGCGCGCTGACCTCCGAGCAACTGCAGTCGAAACAACTGGAGGGTGAGCCGGGCACTCCGCCTGCCGACGCGGAGACGCTGACGACGGCGCTCGCGGCGGCCACCGAGCGCGCGCTGAATCAGCTGCGAGCGTGCGATCCGTCGACGCTGCTCGAACCGCGAGCTGTGGGGCGGCAGCACGCGCCGTCAACAGTCCTGGGTCTGCTGGTCCACGGCGGAGAGCATTCCGCGCGGCATGCGGGGCAGGCGATTACCCTGAGGAGAATCGTAGCCAGTGCAGGGTGCTAGGTGCCTTGTGCCTGGTGCGGTGCCGGGTGCCAAGTGCCCGGTGCTTCGTGCGGTGCTGTGTGCGGAGTGCCGCGTGCTTCGTGCGGTACAGTGCGCTGCGGCACGTAGGGCGAGGCTTTAGCGGTACGTGGGGCGGAACTTCAGTTCTGCCGATTAGTTCTGACTTGGTGCGGCACTGCCCGGCCCGGGTGGGAAAAGCGGGTGTGAGGTGGGACCGCGTGGCTTACGAAGCGCAAGAGCGCCTCGAGCGGCGGCGCAAATCCCGCAATGCCCACCCGAGCCGAGGCTGGCCCGGCGGATCAACGCTCAAATCACGAGCCTCCTTTGGTGAGCTGAGTTATACCGCGCACTATCGATCCTCGCGCCCCACGTGTCAAGCACTAGATGTGGGGTTGGCAATTGACGATTGCAGATTGACGATTGACGATTAAGAAATTTCGCGAATTAGAGTGCAGCTCGACTGAATCCGCCCAATCCACCAGAATCTGCGCAATTCCTTAATCTGCAATCTGCAATCTGCAATCTGCAATCTGCAATCTGCAATCTGCAATCGTCAATTTTTCAGTTCGTCGTAAGCCACTCCCAACACCGTCGCGAGCGTCAACCTCGGCGGCGCCTCCATGTAGTCCTCGAACTTCGGCAGCGGGCCCAGCTTGATCGTCTCGTCGCGCGACTTTCCGTCGGAAATCGCCTTCCGCGTGAAGTCGAGCACGGCCGTCAGGTAATTGCGGAACTCGAGCAGGTGACTCTGGTCGCCGGTCACCGGCTCTTTGTCCCTGGCATGGCCGAAGATGTAAATCGTGTCCTTCGCGTGATCCTTCACGGTGGACTCGAGCACGGAGATCCAGTTGTTGATTGACGCACCCGCGGGCCGGTCGATGAACGGGTGACGCTTGTTGAACATCAGATCGCCCATGTGGACGACGTTGGCGTTCACGAAGGTCACGACGCTGTCGCCGCTGGTGTGGGCGGGCCCGTCGTACTTCAGCTGCAACTTTTCCTTGCCGATCGCCTGTTCCCACGCCTTGTCGTACGTCTTGTCGGCGACGGTCGGAGCCGGCGGAGGCTGCTGGCCCGGCGGCGGCGGCGCAGCGGCAGCCTTCTGCTGGAGGCCCGGCACGTTGACGTGCGCCACGATGCCGCCGACGTGCGGCTTGAACACGCCGTTGCCGCCGGTGTGATCGCCGTGATGATGGGTGTTCACCAGCAGGTCGATGGGCCGGCTCCCGCGCGTCTTGATCCCGTCGAGGCATTGCTGCGCCGTGTCGGGAAACTGCGTGTCCACGACGACGATGCCGTCAGGCGCGATGAGCCAGCCGATGGTGCCGCCGCGCGCCGAGAAAAATCCGGTGTTGCCTCGCAGCGCCGTGAACGTGCCCGTCACCGGCGCCGGCGGCGCCTGCGCCAGGGCGCCGCGGCTCGAGAAGCCGAGCGCCGCCGCGAGCGAGGAGGTCTCGAGGAACTGACGTCTGGTCCAGATCGTGCACGGCGAGCTCCTTTGCAAAATCTGACGATCTGTCAATTACGAACTACGCCCTGGTACGTTTACTCGGCAGCAGCGCACGCAGGCGCTCGAAGCGCCGCGCTACGCGGCCGCCGGTCGCGCTTGCCGCCTCGACCAGGTGCTCGGCGAGGGCTCGGCCCTTGACCAGGCCGTCGCGCGAATAGGCGGCGAGGGTGTCGACCGTCACCTGCTTGCCCTCGGTGGTCCAGGCCACCATCGCCTTGCCGATCGCGTACGTGCCCGCGTACGAGATGGCCACCTTGGGCAGCAGGCCGGCAATGGGGATCAGGCCGACCAGTTGACGCGCGGCCTGCCGGAAGAGCACGCCGCTGCCCAGCACGCCGATGATCTCGGTCATCATCGCCTTCGGCTCCTCGTCACGTCCGGCCGCCAGCGCCAGCCGATAGCACATCATCAGCTGGTTCTTCGTGAGCACCACCATGTCGCCCAGGTTGAGCGGCGCCGTCAGCACGGGAATGGTCTCGGCCAGCCCGGTCGTAAGGGCGAAGCTGGCGTTGGCGCGTGCCGTGCGCTCGATGATGCGCGCGAAGATGACCGGCCGCAGCGGCGGGAAGTGTGCGCCGAGCGCCACCTGCTGGTCGTCGGAGAGCATCAGCGTCAGCGCCGTCGCGATCGCGTCGACGGCGCTTTCGTCGAGCCGCTCGACCGCGACCCGGCCGCGCTCGCCAGGGCGCAACACCTTCGCGGTGTGCGAGGTGTCAGAGACGACGACCGTGAGCACCGGAGTGCTGGAGGTCGCAAAGCGATTGCCGGCGAGCTTCAGCGTGTCGGAGAGCTCGGCGGCGCGCGTGATGAGGATGCCGGCCAACGGGGCCGCCGACAGCGCCGAGAGCGCGTCGATGGCGATTCGCTCTCGTGCCGACGTGCCGGGTGCCGAGGTGCCGAGTGCGGTGCCGGGTGCCGGAGTGCCGAGTGCGGCGATCTCAATCCACGGATGCGGCGCCGTGCCTGGGCCGGTCAGCAGCTCCCGCAGCCGCGACGCGTCGTCACCGGCCTCGGCCACGATGGCGAGCGTGAACCGCGCGCGCGCGGCGAGCCGCACGCCGTCGAGGTCGAGGTCCTTGATGACACGCCACAGGCTGGCCAGCTTCAGCGGATTCGGCATGCGACGCAATCAACCTGACCCAACCTGGCCAATGACCGCTATCGTCCCAGTTCTTCCTCGACGACCTGCACGAATGCCTCGAGCGGCACCGCGCCGTTGAGGAACCGGCCGTTGACGAAGAAGCCTGGTGTGCCGCTGACGCCGAACTTGGCGCCCTCCTCGACGTGCTGCTGCACCACCGCGGCGGCCTTGCCCGACCCCATGCACTGCTGGTAGGCCGACGGGTCCAGCCCCGCGCGACCGGCCACCGCGGAAAGCGTCGGCTCGCTGCCGTCGGGTCCACCCGAGTAGAGCAGGTCGTGGTACTCCCAGAACTTGCCCTGCTGCTGCGCGCACCAGCTCGCCTCGGCCGCGCGGCGGGCCTGCGGGTGCAGCTGATCGATCGGCATGTGCTTGTAGACGAGCTTCACGTCGTTGGGGTACTTCGCCAGCAGTTGCGTCAGCGTCGGCTGCACGCGTTTGCAGAAGGGGCAGTGGAAGTCCGAGAACTCGACGACGGTCACCTTCGCGTCGGCCTTGCCGCGGCTGGGCGTGCCGGCGAGATCGATGGCGGCGCGGAAGGCATCCGGCGGCTTGAGCAGCACTTCGACCTTCGTCTTGCCGCGCAGCTCGTCAAGAAAGGCCTCGCGCCGCGTGGTCACCCGCTGTTCGGTGAGGTACTGGCGGATCTGGGGCATCAGCGCCGCCGGGTCGCCCGGAAGGCGCGCGCGGTTGGCGGCCACGAACGCGTCGAGGTCCGCCTGCGTCGGCGGCGTGACCCGATCGGGGATCTCGGCTTTCTCGAGGGCCTCGCGGCTGACGTTACGGGCTTTCGCCTCGGCGTCCAGGAGCTTTTCCGCGATCAGCTCGTCGAGCTGGGCGCGGCGAATCTGGTGCGCCTGCTCGTCGAGCTTGGCGATCTGCGGCGCGACGAGCGCGTCCAGATCGGCGCGCGTGATGGGCGTGCCGCCTACCGTGGCTACCGGGTCGGACGCTCCGGGCGCAGGTGACTGTGCCTGCGCCGCGGCGGGCGATTGCGCCGTCGCCTGGGATTGCGCCGACCCGCACGCCACCGACGACAGCCAGACGGCCGCGACCACGAGAAGTCCCGCTGCGAGTCTCATGGCGACAGTGTACTACCCGGGAATTGCTTGGGGCGCTCGCGTCGAGTGGCTGCCCCCAGTCGCGCGGGCAGGACGGTTGGGTCAGGTTGGGTCGGGTTGGGTCAGGTTGGGTCAGGTTGGGTCAGGTTGGGCCGGGTTGGGTCGGGTTGGGTCAGGTTGGCGTCGGTCAACCTGTAGAATCCGGGGCATGCGCCCAGCTCTTGCCGCCGTCTTCGCACTCGTCGTCTCGGTCACCGCGCACGCGCAGACCTCGATCCGCATCGTCCCCGTCAACGGCGCCACCATCGCCGCCGGCAGCCGCTTCGACATCCGCGTCGAAGCCACCGGCGTCCCTGGCGGCGAGGCGCCGCGCGGGCTGACAGTCACGCTCGACGGCGTCGACGTCACCGCGAACAACATCCTTGCGCCCGGTGACGGCGGCCAGCGGGGCCGCGGGCGGCACTCGGCACACCGGACGGCTACGAGCCCGCGCGCGACCGTGCGGCGCAGGCGCCCCCGCACACCACCAACTTCCTCCAGCGCGACGTCACGCTGGCGTCGGCGGGACGCCACACGCTCACCGCGACCACTGCCGATGGCGCCACCGCGACGGTCACGTGGGACGTGTTTGCCTGGCAGGAGTCGACGGCGACGACGCCGCCTGTGAGAAACGTGATTCTCCTCCTCGGCGACGGGATGGGCATCGCCGTCCGCACGGCGGCACGCGCGCTGTCGCGCGGCTACACCAACGGCAAGGCGGACGGCCGCCTCGCGATGGACACGATGGAGGCCACCGGCCTGGTGATGACCTCCGCGCTCAATGCGCTGATCACCGACTCGGCGCCCGGCATGTCGAGCTACGTCACCGGGCACAAGGCCGCCAACAACATGGCGGGCGTCTATCCCGACAACACCTGGCCGGCTCGCGCGCGCGGCGACCAGGAGACCCCGCGAGACGGCCTGGGCCTGTTCGACAACCCGCGCACCGAGTACCTCGGCGCGCTGCTCCGCCGGACGCGCGGCCCGGGATTCAACGTCGGCATCGTCACCACCGCCGATCTGACCGACGCCACGCCGGCCGCCAATGCGATCCACTCGTCCAACCGCCTGGCGTCCGAGGGGATCGCCAGCCGCTACCTCGACGAGCGGCGGCCTCAACGGCGTCTCGGTGCTGATGGGGGGCGGGCTCTGTCAGTTCGTCGCAAAGGCCAGCGCCTGACGCCGCATGCGGACGCAAGGACGGGCGCGCAGCTCGAGAGGGAATTTCGCCGCGCCGGCTTCACGCGTGTCCTGACGCGAACGGAGCTGAAGGCGCTGGGGACGGGCGCGAATGCGCCTCGCGGCGCTGCTGGGCCTGTTCCTGCACTCGCAGATGAGCGTGGCGTTCGACAAAATCGGCGCCGGGCGTGTACAGCGACGAACTGGTTGGCGACGCCGCGCGCCTGTTCCGCGACCAGCCGATGCTGGAGGACATGACGCAGGCAGCGCTGGCCAGCCTGGAGGCGCATTCTCCGAAAGGCTTCTACCTGATGGTCGAAGGCGCGTCCATCGAC
This sequence comes from Vicinamibacteria bacterium, assembly GCA_963818215.1. GTDB lineage: Bacteria > Acidobacteriota > Vicinamibacteria > Vicinamibacterales > JAENWD01 > JAENWD01. Next base: position 155,208 of record CAWFRL010000026.1, read on the forward strand.
AAGCAGGAACACATGCGTCGATGCCGAGCGCGCCATCTGGGACGCCATCGAGTTCGATCGCGCCGTCGGCGTCGCCCTCGACTTCGCGCGCCGAACCAACAGCGACGCCAACCCCGCCAACGACACGCTGGTGATCGTCACCGCCGACCACGAGACCGGCGGCCTGGCGCTCATCGGCGTCGGCAACGAGCGCTACGCGCCCAAGGCCCTGGGCGAGGCCGTGCGCGACTACGCCGCGGTCTTCCGCTTCGAGCCGGATCAGGCGATGCTCGACTTCTTCCCGAACTACCAGCGCGACGCGCGGGGCTATCCCGCCGATCCGGACCCGACGCGCAAGCTGCTGCTTGGCTGGGCGGCGGCACCCGATCATTACGAGAACTGGCTCGCCAACCGGCGCCAGACGTCGCCGGCCGTCAACGCCGCGCCCTCCGAGGTGGACGGCAGAATCATCGCGGTGCCCAGGCCCGCGACGGCCAATCCGGCGCGCGACGGCAATCAGGACGACAACGTCAACGGCGGCCGCCGGATCCGGGGGTTCCTCGTCACCGGCAGCATCGAGAACGGCGCGACGGGATGCCCGTCGAAACAGCTGCCCGCCCGACAGCGACACGGCGGCCGAGGCCCAGTCCATCAGCGGGCACACTGCCTCGGACGTCCCGCTGTCGGCCAGCGGCCCCGGAGCGCTGACCTTCAGCGGCACGTACGACAACACGGACGTGTTCGGGAAGATCCTCAGGCTGGTGGGAGGCAGATAGCGTGCAATCTGCAATTCACTACGCCGCGTGTTTGACCTTGCGCGACGTCTTCCTCGAGAACTCCCGCACGGCGAGGTCCGCGGCCGTGTAGCGCGTCGGCATGGCCGGCGGCTTCACCCGTTCCACTCGCACGCCAGGCTCCACGTCCACCGGGTGGTCGGCCAGCACCTCGACATAGCGCTGCGGAAACGACGGGAAGTGCCGGAACGCGGCGCCGGTCACGCGGCCGAAGCGCGCGTTGAGCTCGACAAAGTCGTGTGTCAGAAACGCGGTGAGCGCGGGGTCGGGCCGGCTGGCCAGGTACTGCTTGACCATCCGCGTGACGTCCCGGAAAAACTGCGGGCTGTGCGTGCGCGTCGAGACGCGGCCTTGTCCCAGCGGCAGCTTGCGGATGCCCTGCATCGACGGGTCCACGTGATAGAGCTCGTGGACGATGGTGTCGAGCTTGGCGACCCAGGGGGCGGCGCCGGGGTAGACGTGCTCCTTCTGCGCGCGGGCCAGCGTCTGGTCGCAGAAGCGCGGCAGGCAGAACGAAATCAGGTAGTCGATGCGCGACGTGCCGACCTCGACCATCGGCGACTTGGTGACGAACCACTCGGAGCGCCGGGTCATCTGCCCGGTGCGGCGGTCGCGCCAGAAGTAGTAGCTCGGTTCGCTCGACGGCAGGCTCAGCGCGTGACAGGTGGCGTAAGCGCCTTCGGCGTCGGACCGGCCGAAGCGCGCGAAGACCAGAACGCGCGCCAGATCGATGTAACCCAGATCGGGGACGCGGGCGATCACGTCCTCCATCAGACGGGTGATGTGGTCGGTGTAGTTGATCATCCCCTCCGCCGGCGGGTGCAGCAGCATGCTGCGATCGTCATCGGTCGCACACTCGAGCGTCGTTATAGCGTCGGTCATATCAGGTGTCAAGAACGGGCTGGTAACCTCTTGCTCCAGTCTGCGGCCCAGTCTGTCGCATCGCGCGCGCCCCGTACGTTGCGTACGAGCAAACGTCGCGCCGTCGGCTTGCGGCTGAGGTGGCGGCGACGGCTGCGGTTCCGGCGGCGCGATATCCGGCAGCTTCTCGGGAATGTCTATCGGCTCCGGCAATGGCTGAGCGTCGGTCGGCCGGCTCTCGGGTGTCGCCGGAACGTCAGGCGTCGTCGTCTCCGGCGGGGACACCTCAGGTGTGGACGGCGATTCGGGCGGCGGCGTCACCAAGCCCATCCGCCGCAGGATGATCTGCTGGCGCCTGCGCAGGCGCGGCGTCGGGTGCGCCGGGTTGTGCACGCGCGGGTTGATGATCGCGCCGGCCAGCAGCGCCGCCTGCTCGGCCGACAGCCCCGCCGCCGACGTGCCGAAGTACGTCCGCGCCGCGGCCTCGGCGCCGTAGATGCCGTCGCCCCACTCGATCACGTTGAGATACAGCTCGAGGATGCGTCGCTTGGTGAGCGAGGCTTCCAGCTTGCGCGCGATGAGCAGCTCGCGCAGCTTGCGGATGGGATTGCGCGACGGCGACAGGTAGAGGTTCTTGGCCAGCTGCTGCGTGATGGTGCTGCCGCCGCGCAGGGCCTTGCCCTTTTCGAGGTTCTCCTCGATGGACACCTTGAGCTGCTCGAGGTCCACGCCGTCGTGATCCCAGAACGCCGAGTCCTCGGCCACCAGCACCGCGCGGCGCAGGTTGTTGGAGATGCGCTCGTAGCGCACCCAGCGCTGCACGCGCCGCGGCGTCTTGCCCTCGGCCCGCGCCTCGCGCGCGCGCAGGTCCATGAACGCCGTCGTCGGCGGATTGCTCGTCGCCAGCACCCGCACGTCGGGCACCGACAGGTAGAGGTAGGAGAGGTAGACGAAGGCCGCCGCCGGCGCGGCCATCGCGATCTTCTTCCAGGGAAGACTGCGGAATGTCGACGATTTCGACAAGCTGGTCGACGATGATTATACGAGGACATTCGCACACCCCGTCCCAGAGTCGAACAGCAGCCGTCTCTAAGTGGCTGATAATCCCGCGTACAACCGGGCATCGAAATTGCCCTCGACACCGGTCATGACGATGCTCCTGCGCGACGCGCGCTTCGGCCTCCGGCTCCTCCGGCGCAATCCCGGGTTCACCGCGGTCGCCGTCATTACCCTGGCGCTGGGCATCTCGGCGACCACCGCCATCTTCAGCGTCGTCTACGGCACCTTCTTCGCGCCGCTGCCGTACCGCCAGGCCGACCGCCTGGTGATGGTGTGGCAACAGGACGACGGAGAAAGAGAGTCGGTCTCTACCGCCAACTACGTCGAGTGGCGGCGCCGGGCCACGGTCTTCAGCGATCTGAACGCGTGGGGCGGCCGCAGCGTGAACGTGGCCACCGAGGATCGGCCCGAGAACCTGCTGGCGGGCACGGCCACGCCAGGATTTCCTCGCGATGATGGGTTACGGGTACCCGCTGGCGCTGGGCCGGACGTTCACCGAGGAGGAAGGCGTCGTCGGTCGCGACAAAGTCGTCGTCCTCACGTACCGGGTCTGGCAGGACCGCTTTGCCGGCGACCGCGGCATCCTTGGGCGCCCGGTGCGGCTCGACGGCGAGCCGTACATCGTCGTTGGCGTGCTGGGCGAAGGGCCCGCCGATCACCAGCAGAACAAGCTGTGGCTGCCGCTGGCCTTCACGGCCGAGCAACTGGAAGACGGCAGCAATTGGCTCAACGTGATGGGCCGGCTGAAAGACGGCGTCTCGATCGCCGAGGCCAATGCGAGCATGGTGGCCCTGGGCGCGACGATCGAGCGCGAGCGCCCGTCGCCCGACCCCGGCCGCAGCGTCAGCGTCGAGCCTTTCCGCAACAACTTCGTCCGCGACTCGACCAAACAGGGGCTGTGGCTGCTGTTGGGCGCGGTGGGGTTCCTGCTGCTGATCGCGTGCGCCAACGTCGCCAATCTGCTGCTGGCGCGCGGCAGCGCGCGCCAGCGCGAGCTGGCCGTGCGGACCTCGATGGGCGCCACCCGCGGCGCCATCGTCAGGCAACTGCTGGTCGAGAGCCTGGTCGTCTCGCTCGCCGGCGGCGCCCTCGGTGCGCTCATGTCGGCGGGGCTCCTGGACGCCATCGTCGCGCTGATGCCCCCGTACACGTTGCCGTCGGAAACCGAGATCGTGCTGAGCGTGCCGGTGCTCGTGTTTGCGCTCGTCGTCTGTGCCCTGGCCGGCATCGTGGCCGGGTGTGCGCCGGCCTGGCAGGCGTCGCGTGCGAACCTGAGCGAGACGATGAAGGAGGGCGGCCGATCGGTGAGTGGCGGGCGTCATGGGTTGAGGCGTGCGCTGGTGGTCGTCGAGTTCGCGCTCGCCTTGACGCTGCTCTCCGGCGGCGGGATGGCGGTGCATGCGCTGGTCGGCATGATGAACGCCGACCTCGGCTTCCGCCCCGAGCGTGTCCTCACCTTCGCGCTGCCGGTGTCGCGCGGGCGATTGACCACGGCGGGGGAGATCGAGACCTTTTATCGCCAGCTCCTGGATGGCGCGACGGCGCTGCCTGGCGTGCTCTCCGCGTCGCTGTCGACCGGCATGCCCGTGTCGGGCGTCCGCTTCGGCCAGGGCTTCGAGATCGTCGGCCGGCCCCTCGCCGGTCCCGGACGGCGGCCCGGGGCGGGCGTGAACATGGTGACCCCGGCGTACTTCGAGACGTTCGGCATCAGCATGCGTCGTGGCCGCGCGTTCACCGAACGCGATCGAGCCGGCAGCGTGCCGGTGGCGATCGTCAACGAGGCGTTCGTGAAGCGCTTCCTGCCAGGGGTCGATCCGCTCGGACAGCGCCTGCTCATGCAACCGTTTCGTGCTGGTCCGGGACCCGAGCCCGACGCGGTCGAGTGGCAGATCGTCGGCGTGTACGGCGAGGTCGCCAACGCCACGCCAGGACGGGAGCCGTATCCACAGATCGACGTGCCCTTCTGGCAGATCCCCTGGCCGCGCGCGACGATGGCGGTCCGCACGGTGGCGGATGCGGGCGGCGCGCAGGCCGGCATCGCGGAGATTCTCGGGCGGCTCGACCCCGAGCTGCCGATGGCCGACGTGAAGACGATGGAGCAGGTGGTGAGCCAGTCGCTGGCCGCCGATCGCTTCTACACCGTGTTCCTCGGCGCCTTCGCGGCGGTCGCGCTGCTGCTGGCGGCAGTCGGGATCTACGGCGTGATGTCGTTTGTCGTCGCCCAGCGCACGCACGAGATCGGCCTGCGCATGGCGCTGGGCGCGGGCCGCGGCCAGGTGCTGGCGCAGATACTCCGGGAAGGCATGGCGACGGCGCTGGCCGGCACCGTCGTCGGCGGCGTCGGCGCCTGGTTCGTCGGCCACGCCATGAAGGGAATGGTGTACGGCGTGGAAGGGATCGACCCCGTGCTGTTCATCGCGGTCGCCCTGGTGCTGCTGGGTGCGGCGATGGTGGCGTGCCTGGTGCCCGCGCGCCGCGCGGCGTCGGTGGATCCGATGGTCGCGTTGCGTCAGGAGTGACCGCAGGCGGAACTGAGTTCCGCTACCTGGAGCCCGCCAGGGGCGAAAGAAATACGCCCGCGGCGCTCATCAGCATCACCAGCAGCGTCACGGTTCCCATGACCACCGCCCACGCCCGGTGCGGGTGCCGATGCCACGTGGTGAGCAGGACCGAAAAGGCCAGCGTCTGAAGAAGGATCTCGGGCAGCCCGCGCAACTGAGAGCTGACGGGGATCTTCGTGTAGATCATGCCCTCCACCGATCCCGGCGCGGCGCCCGCCGTGGAAAAGATCGCCAGGCCCAGCAACAGCCCCCACAGCTTCAGCCAGCCCCGTCGATCGGCAAGAAACACGCTCCGGAAGGGGTACAGCGCCACAGCGAAGATGAGCCCACGGATGACCTGCAGGGCCGGGCCCGCGGCGATCCACTTGGAGTCGAGCGGGCGCATCAGGCAGGAGAATCCTTCTGATTGGAAGAGGGTCGCGTAGTCGAGGAGGCTGTAGGCGAGGATTCCCGCCACGAAATAGGTGACGAGGTGACTCGACGTCACGCGGCCGAGAAAGCGCGGGAAGGTCATGTTATCCATGGTCAGTCAATCCTGAGCAGCCTCGTCACTTTCACCGCGAGGCTGCGATTCTGCAGCGCCGGCCGGAAGCGGTCGACCGTGTCGCGCCCGTCGCTGTAGACGACGAACAGGTCGCTGCCCGGCCGGTACTCCCACTTGAATCGCACGTTGCTGCTGAACAGGCTTTGCGTCGAGTTGTACTGCAGCAGCGCCGCCAGCCACATCGCAGGCGAGAAGCTATACGTCATTCGCAGACTGGCGAGCTTGGCCGTCGTCTCTCCCTGCGGCAGGTCGATCCAGTTCACGCCGATGCCCGGTTCGAGCGACAGCTGCGGCATCAGCTCCACGCGCCCGCGGTAGGAGAGATCGGTGCGCGTGCCGTCGTAGAAGCCGCCGTGGCCGGCGCTGATCTCGCCGGAGATCTTTCGCTGGCTACCCAGCGTGTAGACCGCCACGCCAAACGGGTTGCTGTAGGCGCCGACCGGGACCAGGATGCCGCCTGGCAGCGTGAACGGGGCCGGCACGTACTCGAAGATGCTCTCGTAGCGCACGCTCCACGAGTCGCCGCTTTGCATTTCCGTGCGGAGCGCCGTCTGGAACAGGCGGTTCTCCAGCTCGCGCTCGCCGTTGGTGATGTAGTCGAGCCCGAGCTCGAGGTTGATTCGCCGCACGGACTCCCACGACGCCGGCCGGCGGCTGATCCGCAGCTGCGCCAGCGACTCCACGAAGTCGCTGCGGCGCAGGAAGCCCACTTCGGGCTTGAAGTTTTCGCCCACGCCGAGATGCTCGAGCGTCACGCCCAGCCGGTCGGCCTGGTAGTCGAACCGCCCGCGGTAGCTGTGGTCCTTGTCGTGCAGGCCCGGCGTGTTCGTCTTGGCGTAGTAGCCCACCATCGTCAGGCTGTCGTAGAACGCGAACCCCGTATCGACGCCGAAGACCGAGTTGGTCCCGTCGTCGCCAAGCGCCGGGGAACGGCTGGTGCCGATCACGCCGATGTAGCTGCGCCGCAGGATGTCGCGCTTCAGGCGCACGACGCCGAAGTTGGTGGAGGCCGCGCCGATGTCGGGCTCGTCGTCGGTCTGGATGTTCAGCAGGCCCACGCTGTAGCGGCCGGCCTTGCCCGTCATCCGGCCGCCGACCTCGATGGGCACCGGCGCGCTGCCCAGCAGGCCGATCTGCCGGCTGAAGAAGAGCACGGGCGTATTCACCGGGCCGAGCGACGTGCCGGCGCGCGGCGCCGTCTCCACGCCGCCAAACGCGAAGATGCCCTGGCCCTCCAGGAAGAACTCGCGCTTCTCCGGGAAGAACAGGCTGAAGCGCGTGAGGTTGACCTGCTGGTCGTCGTCTTCGACCTGCGCGAAGTCGGTGCGATAGGTGAAGTCCGCGGTCAGCCCGCGCGTGATGCCGTACTTCACGTCCACGCCGGCGTCGCCGTCCAGATCGGCCTCGAAGCTCGGGTCCACGGCGCGGTCGGCCTTGGCCGCCCCGAGCGCGTAGGGCTTGATGTCCAGGTTCAGGACCTTGGGCGGCGCTTCCAGCCCCACCAGCGTGCCCGCCGACGACAGCTTCAGGATCCCGCGCACGCCCTGCGTCCGCGGCACCGGGCTCAGGTACACGAACTCGTTCTTCCAGCGGATCGTGCGGCGGATGTTCAGCCCCCACACCTGCGTCGCGCCGGGCCGGTAGCGCAGCGACCGGAAGGGAAACGCCATCTCGGCAGTCCAGCCGCCGGCGTCGCGCTTCGCGCGGTACTGCCACACCGTGTTCCAGTCGCGGTTGACGTCGCGCTCGTCGGTGATCTGGGCGTCGGCCATGCCGCCGACGGCGTTGACGAGGAACTCGTAGCCGTTGCGCCGGTCGTAGAACGAGTCGATGACGATGCTGAGGTTGTCGTTCTGGCCGATGTTGCGGCCGTCGCGGCGCATGTCGTTGGCGACGATGCGGCTGGCCTGGCTGTCGTGGCAGCGCACGCCGATGTAGAGGTGGTCGCGGTCGGTGAGGATCCACACCTCGGTCTGTTCGGTGGCGGGCTGGCCTTCGTCGGGCTCCTGCTGGATGAAGTCGCTGATCGACTGCACCGATTGATACGGCCCGTCGTCGAGCACGCCGTCGATGCGGAGCGGCTGGTCGATGGGCGTGGCCCGCATCGTGATGCGGCCCGCGGCGTCGCGCGCCATCACGCGAGGGCGCGACCGGGGCCGACGGGGCCGTCGATCGTGGCCGCCGCGACCTCCTGAGTTTGCCGGGCCGAGGCTGCGCCAGGCAGGAGACCAACCACGACCACGCATCCGGCAAGACATCTGAGCGGGATCGCGGACACCGGCCGCCGATCCTAGTCGAGGGTCTGCTCGACGCAACAAGCCGGGTGGCACGCGGTGGGCCACTGCACTAGACTGGTGGCCTGGGCTGTCGAGTGCCCGTTCGGTCGCGAGTCCCGCGCCGACCCGCTCCCCTCCGCAACGAACATCGTGACGACCCTTCCCTGCGCGAGCCGCCGGCGGCTCGCCTTGCCTGGGAGGCATGACGTGACTGACTGGCTCGAATCCGTTCCTGCGTGGGGGCGATCGGCGATGTGGACCGCGCTCACCATCGGCGCCGCCTGGGGCATTGGCCACCTGCTGAACGCCATCGTCATCGCGCGCGTGGGGCGCGTGACGGCGGCGACCCGCCAGCAATGGGACGAGGCCGTCGTGTCCGAGCTTCGACGTCGCCTGCCGCTCTGGAGCGTGCTGGTCGGCGCGTACCTGTCGCTGGCGCACTGGCAGCTTTCCGCGGAAGCCACGCTGCTGCTGACGCGCGGACTGTTCGTCGTCGGGCGCCGTCTCGGCGACGCTGTTTGCCGCCGCCGTGGCCACGCGGCTCATCGCGGCCTACGGCGCGATGGTGGCGCCGGCGCTGCCCGTGACGAGCCTCACGCAGAGCCTCACATGGATCCTGGTGGTGGGCCTGGGCGCGCTCGTGGTCCTCAATGGCCTTGGGCGTGTCCATCACGCCGATGCTCACCGCCCTGGGCGTCGGGGGCCTGGCGGTGGCGCTGGCTCTGCAGGAGCCGCTGGCGAACCTGTTTGCCGGAATCGTCATCGCGCTGGCCCGGCAGGTGCGGGTCGGCGACTACGTGAAGCTCGACACCGGCGTGGAGGGCTACATCACCGATTTCAGCTGGTGGTCCACCCGCATCCGCATGCTCTCGAACAACATGGTGCTCGTGCCCAACGCCAAGCTCGCGCAGGCGATCGTCACCAACTACCACCTGCCCGCCCCCGACGTCGTCGTGCCCGTGGATGTGGGCGTGGACCCGGCCAGCGACCTGCTGCAGGTCGAGCGGGTGACGCTCGACGTGGGGCGTGAAGTGATGAGGGAGGTGCCCGGCGGCGTGAAGGAGTTCGAGCCGGTCATTCGCTACCACACGTTTGCGGCCGCCAACGTCGGCTTTTCCGTGACGCTCGGGAGCAAGGAGTTCGCGGGGCAGGACCCTGATCACGCACGAGTTCCTGAAGCGTCTGCAGGAGCGCTTCGCGCGCGAAGGGATCGTGGCGCCGCTGCCGGCCCGGACACCGCCGGGCCGCCCCGCGGCGACGATGGCGTCGTCGCAGGCGCAGTGAGAGCGCACGTAAGCGTCAATCCGCGCGACGCTTACCGCGACGACGCAGGAAGGCGACGGACACGGAGCGTGGTCTCGACGAACGCGCGCACCAGCGGTGCGTCATGGTGAGCCTGACTCCACGCGATGCCGATGTCCCAGGTGGCGTCGGCTTGCTTGAGCGCCTTGACTCGAACGCCCGGTGGACGGCGAATTGTCGCGGAGCTGGGCGCGAGTGCGACGCCCATTCCACCTTGAACGAGCATCATCATCGTGAAGAGCTCGTTGGCCTCCTGCACGATGTTCGGCGTGAAGCCGGCCGCTCGGCAGACGGCGATCACGTGGTCGTGGAAACTGGCCGAGGTGGCGCGTGCGATCGTGATGAAGGGCTCCTCTGAGGCCGATCGCAGCCCCTGGCGTGACTGCCAGCGGCTGTCCGTGCCGAGGAGGGCGACGAGCCGCTCGCGCAGGATTGGCCGCGTCTCGATGGCCGGATCGATGACCGGGAGACGCACAAAGCCCACATCGAGGTCGCCGCGCAGCAGCGCTGCGACTTGTGCCGGTGTGGCCATGTCGCGCAACCGGAGCTCGACGCCAGGCAACGCAGCACGGAACCGCAGCAGAAGGTCCGGGAGCAGCTGAATCGTCGCGAGGCCGAAGCCGATCCGCAGCACGCCCAGTTGCCCCCGCACCGCGCGGCGCGCGGCTTCGAGCGCCGCCGCCGACTCCTGCAGCAGCCGTGTTGCGCGCGGCAGCAGCATCTCTCCCGCAGGCGTCAGCTGGACCTCCCGGTACCCGCGCAGCACCAGCGCCCCGCCGACAGCGTCCTCCAGCCGCTGGATCTGCTTGGTCAGTGCCGGCTGGGTGATGTGGAGTCGATCCGCCGCCCGGCCGAAATGCAACTGCTCCGCCAGCGTGACGAACGCGCGCAGTTCCGTCATCGGAAGAGTCATTCCTAAGTGTTATCACATCAGGCCAGTTCTTTCATTGGACAGAATGCAACGGCGCCGGCACACTCGGGACTGGGGAGGACCCATGGCCGTCGACAACGTGACGATGCTGCTTGGTGTGGCAGCGGCGATCTGCACCGCCCTCTCGTTCGTTCCTCAGCTCGTGAAGATCCGTCGGCAGGGTGGACGCGACCTGTCCGACAGCATGCTGGGGCTCTACCTGCTGGGCCTCACGCTGTGGCTCGCCTACGGCGTCCGCATCAAGGCCGCCGAAGTCATCGGCGCCAACCTCGTCGCCGGGACGCTGGTGATTGCCGCCGTGGTCATGAAGCACCGCTCCGGTACATCGACGGATGCAGGCGGACAAACGCGTGCGAGGGCACGAACACTCGCCGATACGGACTGCCGCGCCGAGATGCTGGAACGCGTGAAGGCGCTGCGGCCCCACAGCGCTCGTCGATGGGGACGCATGACCGCTCATCAGATGGTGTGTCATCTAGTCGACTGCAACCGCGTGGCGTTGAGCGAGGTCCTCGTGACTGCGCCGCCGACCCGGGTCCCACGCGCCATCGTGAAGTGGGTGAGCCTCTACATGCCCCTGCCCTGGCCGGCTGGACTCCCCACCAACCCGGAGCTCGATCAAGAGGTCGGAGGGACGCGGCCGGGCGACTTTGCTCACGACGTGGCCGCCCTCGAGGCGACCGTGGAGCGGCTGATGTCGCGGGCGGGTCGAGGCGACTGGCCGTCGCATCCGGACTTCGGCGAGATGTCGGAGGGCGACTGGCTCCGCTGGGCCTACCGGCACATGGACCACCACCTGCGCCAGTTTGGCGTGTAGCCGCCTGCCTGAGAACCTGTGAACCCGTGAACCTGTTGAACCCGTGAACTGTGAACCCGTGAACCAGTGAACCCGTGAACCGGTGAACCGGGGTTAGTGCGGCAACGTCGCGCGAAGCGCGGCGACCAGCGTCAGCACGTGCGCCTCGGTCGCCGACGCGCCCATCAGGCCGATCCGCCAGATCTTGCCGGCCAGCGGGCCCATGCCCGCGCCAATCTCGATGCTGAAGCGCTCGCGCAGCGCCGTGCGCACTTTCGCCTCGTCGACGCCGTCGGGCACGCGGACGGTGTTGAGCGTCATCAGCCGCTCGTTCTCCGGCACGAGGAACGAGAGCCCGAGGTGCTCGACGCCGTGAGCAAACGCGGCGTGCACGGCGGCGTGGCGCGCCCACCGGGCCTCGAGCCCCTCTTCCTCGATCGCGACCAGCGCCTCGTGGAACGCGAAGACCAGCGGCGAGCAGATCGTGTGGTGGTACCTGCGGGCGGCCCAGTAGTCCTCGAGCAGCGCGGCGTCGAAGTAGAAGCTGCGGCACGCGACCAGCTTCGCCAGCGCGGACGGCGCAAAGGCGATGGGCGCCAGGCCCGACGGCGCTCCCAGGCACTTCTGCGCGCCGGAGTACACGACGTCCAGGCCCCAGCCCGCCATGTCCACTTCCTGTCCGCCCAGTGACGTCACGCAATCGGCGATGACCAGGGCGCCCCGCGCGTGCGCCATCGCGGCGACCTCGCGCACGGGATTGCGCACGCCGGTGGAGGTCTCCGCGTGGACGATGGCGACGACGTCGGCGGGGAAGGCGGCGAGGGCAGACTCGACGGCGGCCGGATCGATTGCGCGGCCCCACTCGCCCTCGACGGTCCGCACTTCGGCGCCGTAGCGCCGCGCGATGTCCGCCAGGCGCAGCCCGAAGTAGCCAGTGGCGACCACCAGGACCTTCGTGCCTGGGTCGACGAGATTGGCAATGGCCGTCTCCATCGCCGACGTCCCGGTGCCCGAGACCGCGAAGACCCGCGATCCGGCGGGCGCCTTGCACACGCGCGCCAGCCGCGCACGCAGGTCGTCCATCACGCCCAGCAGGACCGGATCGAGATGACCCAGCACGGGACGCGCCAGCGCGCTCATCACGCGCGAGGTCACCAGGGAAGGGCCGGGGCCGAAGAGAAGTCGTTCAGTCATTCGCGGTTACGAGTTACGGAACTACGGGTTACGAGGTACGGACTGCAACGCTGAAACCTGCTCATGAATCACCTTCACGCCCTCCGGCGGCACCGGCAGCAGCGGCAGCCGCGGCGGCCCGCCAGTCAGGCCGCAGGCGTCGATGGCGACTTTCAATCCCGGGACGCTCCACTTCGGGCCCACCGACTTCGCGATCGGCACCAGCAGCGCCTGCAGCCGCCTTGCCTCGGCGTGGTCGCCGCGGTCGAAGGCCTCCTGGACGCCCGCGCAGATTTCCGGCGCTACCGCGCCAGGCCCGACCGTTGCGCCATGGCCACCCACGCACAGCGACGCATACAGCATCGTCGTCGCGCCGGCCAGCACCGGGAAGCCGGGGCGGCATTGCGCGATCAGATCGCTGATGACGGTGACGTCACCGCCGCTGTCCTTGATGCCGATGACGTTGGGGTGTTGCGACAGCGCGGCGGAGGTTTCGGGCAGCAGGTTCACGCCGGTGAACGCGGTGATGTTGTAGAGGATGACCGGCGCCGGCGAGGCATCGGCGACGGCGGTGTAGTACTGGAGCAGCGACTCGGAGGTGATGCGCGTCTTGAAGAACCCCGGCGTGCGCACCATCACCGCGTCGGCGCCCAGCGCCGCGGCGCGCTTGCAGGCTTTCACCGTCATCCGCACGGACTCGCGCCCGGTGCCGGCGATCAGCCACTTCTCGCGTGGGTACTCCTCGCGCGCAGCCGCGATCATCGCGTCGGACTCGTCGTCATCGAGCGAGGCCGCTTCGCCGTTGCTGCCAAGCACGACCAGCCCGGCAAGCGAGGTCGTCGCGTAGTGGCGCGCGTTGCGGCGGAAGGCCGTCAGGTCGACTTCGTCGCCCAGAAACGGCGTGGTCACGGGCGCGAAGATGCCGCGCAGGGGAGTCAGTGGCACGGAAGAACTATATCAATTGCAGATTGCAGACTGCGGAGGGATTGACGAAATTGCGCAGACAGAACGGCGCGCCGTGCCCGGAATCGCGGCGACGCAGAGATATAATCGCGCGACCTCAAGCACTCAAAATGCCACTGACCCCAGGCGCCCGCCTCGGACCATACGAGATTGTCGGCGCGCTGGGCGCCGGCGGCATGGGAGAGGTGTACGACGCCCGGGACACGCGCCTCGACCGTGCCGTCGCCATCAAGATCCTGCGCGCGGAGTCTGCAGGTTCGCCGGACAGGCGCGCGCGCTTCGAGCGTGAGGCGCGCGCCATCGCGTCGCTGAACCACCCGCACATCTGCACCCTCCACGACGTCGGCCACCAGGACGGCGTCGACTTCCTCGTCATGGAGCGGCTCGAGGGCCAGACGCTGGCCGAACGGCTCGCCCGGGGGCCGATGCCGTTTGCCGAGGCGATCGAGTGCGCCGGCCAGATCGCGGATGCGCTCGACCGCGCGCACGGCCAGGGCATCGTCCATCGCGACCTGAAGCCCGCCAACGTCATGCTGACCAGGTCGGGCGTGAAGCTGCTCGACTTCGGGCTCGCGAGGCTGTTCGCCTCCGACGCGCCCGTCCAGGACGCGCTGACGCGCGCCGGCGCGCTCACCATGGAGGGCACGATTGTCGGCACCCTGCAATACATGGCGCCCGAGCAGCTCGAAGGCAAGCCGACCGATGCCCGCTCGGACCTGTTCGCGTTTGGCGCCATCCTCTACGAGATGGTCACGGGCCGACGCGCCTTCGACGCGCCGAGCCAGGCCGGACTCGTCGGCGCCATCCTGCACGCCGAGGTGCCCGCGGTCGCGTCGGCTCCGCCGGCGTTCGCGCGCGTGCTCGCCGCGTGCCTGGCGAAGAAGCCCGAGGATCGCTGGTCGTCCGCGCACGACGTGCGGTTGCTGCTGCAGGGCATCGTCGCAGACAGCGGCGTCATCGCGGCGCCCGCGCCTGCGGTCCGATCCGGAATGGGCCGGGGCGTGTGGATGGTCCTGGCGGCCGCCCTTGCCGCCGGTCTTGTCGCGGTCGCCGTGGTCCTCGCGCGCCGGCCGGCGGCGACACAATCCGCATCGCCCGACGTGCTCTCAATCGTCCGCCCGCCGGGGACGACGTTTGCGAGAGGGCGAAGCGCCGCAGGTCTCCCGACGGACGCGACGTGGCCTTTGTCGCCGTGGATCTTTCCGGCCGCACGCAACTGTATGTGCGATCGCGTTCGGCGCCGACGTCGCGGCCGCTTCCGGGCAGCGACGACGCGGCGCTGCCGTTCTGGGCGCCGGACAGTCGGCGATTGGGGTTCTTCGCACGAGGATCCCTGAAGACGGTGGCGATTGGCGGCGGCGCGGCGCAGACGCTGGCGCCGGCCCCGGTGCCGCGCGGCGGGAGCTGGAGCCGTGACGACGTCATCCTGTACAGCGCTGTATCCCAACGAGCCGCTGCGCCAGATCTCCGCCAGCGGCGGCGCTTCGGCACCCGTCAAGATGACGATGCCCGCGCCGTCTCTTCGCTGGTTTCCGTCGTTTCTCCCCGACGGCAAACACTATCTCTACCTCGCCATCGATCTGACGAGCCGCCTGGCCACCGGCATCCACGTCGCGCTCGCTCGAGTCGACCGAGACGCGCGAGATCGTGCCGGCGAATGCGAGCGGCGTGTACGCGGAGCCGGGCTATCTGCTCTTCCGGCGCGACGCCGCCCTGGTCGCGCAGCCCTTAGACGCCAGCACGTTCCAGCTGACGGGATCGGCCACGGTCGTGGCCGACAACATCGGCTTCGGCTCCGTCGGCTATCAGGTATTTGCCTCGGC
>CAWFRL010000027.1:0-175372 GCA_963818215.1 Vicinamibacteria bacterium
CCGAGCTGAACACGAACGCAGGCAAGCGGTCCGACCCATAAGGGAGGCGGAGAGACGAGCGAGGGTTACAGGGCAGCGATTCGCCCTGAGCTCGCCGATAGTTCACGCCTGGAACGATCTGCAACAGCTCGTCGTTTGGGTACACGTGGTTGATGTTTTCCGGGGTTACCAGTTGATGCTTGACGAAGACTGCGGGCGGCACCGGACGCCGGTTCAGGATGTCGAGCGCGACGCCAACGATTGGTCGCCGTACCTTTCAGGGAAGTAGGCCACCGAGCCGATCAGCCGCGTTCCCGATTCGCGCAGCTCGGCGCGTCCTTCCGGCGAGGCGTTCTGGCCCATGATCGCGCAACAGTCTGCACGGCCAACTTCCTGATAGGCGCGCAGCGCGCCGAGCGCGCTCGGGTCGTTGATGGCGCCCACGAGCATTCGGCGTGCGCGACTCGAACGAAGGTGTCTGCGCACCGCCTCGAAGCTGTTGCCGAGCTTGCCGTCGCCGTCGAGGTGCGTGACCCGGCAACCCTCGAGTTGCGGGAACACTTCAGTCATTCCCACGAGCATGCCCGTGCACCGCATACGGGGCAGGCCGCCGGCGCGCTCCAGCTGGATCAAGAGGATCTCATCGATGCCCGTTGGCCAGTAGTTCTTGGCCCATCGTCCGAGATAGCGGCCGCCAATCAGGCCGGCTTCGTAGTTGTTCGCGCCAAAGTAGGTGGCGCCCGGATGGGGGATCTCGACGGCAATCAGCGGGATGTTGGCCTCGCGGTACTTGGCCGCGACGATTGGCGCCACCTGTTCGTCGGTCTGGAACTCGATCACCGAGATCGACCTTCTCGCGCACGAGCACGTCCGCATTCCGGAGGGCAATTTTCGGACTGTATCGGTTGTCGACGCAGATCACTTCCAGGCCCTCGTTGGCCGCGGCCCGCTGCAGTCCGACCGAGATCTCCTTCGAGAACTGGTACTCGGTGCCCTGCGCGGCATATCCCAGTCGATACCGCTTCTGCCGGAAGGGACGCAAATGGGATCGATAGAGGTTCTCGCCGGCCTTGTCGACCAACCCGCAGCGCTCGAGCGTGTAGAGCTGGCGGAACACCATGGTCTTGGGCAGCCCGCTTCGGGCCACGATCTCGCGAAGGGGCAGGGCTTCCCCGGATGTCCGGAAGGCAGCGAGCACCTTCGACGAATGCACGACGGACTTGATCAGATAGCGGTCCCGAGCCGGAGCGCGCATTGACCCCTTCTGCTGGTGATCAGCCTGTTCGGGTCGCGAACAGTCCAGTGGTCTCCCCAATTACGAGACCCTACACTCGTAGGGCAGGGGTCGTCTATAGTGGAGACGCTGAAAACGTCTGAAAACTTCTGAAGTTGGTTGGGAACGGACGTGACAGAGAGCGGACCTCCCGGGGTGGCCGCGACACGTTACGCCTTCGGCCCGTTTCTCGGGGACGCCGTCACGCGGACGCTGCGGCGCGACGGCCGCCTCGTGCCGATTACCGCCAAGACCTTCGACGTCCTCCTCGTCCTGCTGGAGCACCGGAACCGGACTGTCCACAAGGACGAGCTCCTCAGCGCGCGTCTGGTCGACTACGGTCGTTCACGAGAACAACCTCGCCCGACAGGTCTCATCACTGCGCCACGTGCTCGGCCAGCGGCCCAACCAGCACGACTACATCGTCACGATTCCTGGAGAGGGGTATCGTTTCGTCGCGGACGTCGAAGCTGCTGCCGGACGCCTCGCCGACGGTCACGTCGGACAACGGTATCCAGATGAGCGCTGCAACGGTCGGGCGAAAGTGGGGAATTGGCGCCCGCCGCTGCCGAGCCGGCGTCCTACAGCGCAGCGTGACGCTGTGCGGCGCCTGGCATGGCTGCTTCCAGTGGCCGCGCTGGTCGTCGTGACTGGGTGGCATCACGGCGGTCGGCGTCTTGACGCTGCTCGGTTCCCGGGAGCACCAATCTCCGCCGCGCCCCGCGCTGGAGCGCGTCACCTACGACGAAGCGGCACTGGCGCGGGAGCCGGCCTGGTCTGCCGACGGCCGGTCGGTCGTCTACGTGAGCAATCGTGCCGGCAACGCGGATCTCTGGAAGCAGCGCATCGGAGACCCGAATCCCGAACGTCTGACCGCGTCGGAATTCGACGAGACGCAGCCGGCGTGGTCGCCCGACGGACAGTTGATCGTGTTCCGCTCCGAGCGGGACGGAGGCGGGCTGTATCTGATGCGCGCAGACGGTGGAGCGCAACGGCTCATCTCGCCGTTCGGGTACGAGCCGCGCTGGTCACCCGACGGAACGCACATTCTCTTCAAGCGCTCGGCGGTGCTCCCCGATCTCCCCACCGTCTACGTGGTGGGGCTCGACGGCCGGCCGCCACGCCCGCTCCGTCCGGACGTCACTCGGTCGATTCACGACGCTTCAGACGGCTTGGCATCCTGACGGCCGGCGTGTCTCGATCTGGGGGACCATCGGCTGGACCGAGCGGACGTTTCTCACGGTCCCGCTCTCCGGGGGCGAGCCGACCACCTCGGAGATATCCGAACACGTCCGGCAAGGCCTCGCCAATCTGTCTCCGGGCCGGTTCGTGTGGGCGCCGTCGCGACGCTTCATCTACTTCGAGGCCGCGACCGGCGACGCTCAGAACATCTGGCGCGTGGAGATCGACCCGCAGACTGGAAGCTGGGTCGGAGGCCCCGAACCGTTGACAACCGGCCCAGGGGACGCGACCAACGTCGCCGTCTCGCCAGACGGCACGCGGCTGCTCCTGACAACGACTTCGAGCCGGACTAGGCTGTGGGCGTTCCCGTTCGACTTCAAGGGAGGCCGCATTTCCGGCGAGCCTTACGCGGTCACCGAGGGCAGCACCGGGGAGGTGGATTTCGACGTCCGCGCCGACGGCTCCACGCTCGTCTATCGCACGGTCCGGGCTGGCCGCGACGAGCTGTGGGAGCGGTCGATCGGTGGCCGAGGACATCAGCGTCTCCTCTTGTCGAGCCTGGACGGGCGGCTGATGAAGCCGCGGTGGTCGCCCGACGGGGCGCAGCTCGCCTTCTCGCGGCATGGGGCTCGTGACCATGGCTTCGCCGTCGCGGTGCTCAACAGGGACGGTACGGGCGAGCGCGTCGTGACAAACTCCGCCGACTTCGATATGCAGGCCTCCGACTGGTCTAGAGACGGGCGCGCGATTCTTGGCGCCTGCCACTTTCGCGGTTCCGACCGAGCGGCGACGTGCCTCGTTCCACTGTCGGATGGGGATCGGTCGAAAGAGGCGGCGACGGTGCGCGTGATCGCCTCGGACCCTGACCGCAATCTCTACAACCAGCGTTTCTCGCCGGATCAGCGGTGGATCAGTTTTCTCGCGCACGATCTGTGGCATGCCTCGACGTCGACCGTCTACGTCGTCCCGACAATCGGAGGGAACTGGACACCCATCACCGAGGGCGCATGGTTCGATGACAAGCCGGCATGGAGCCCCGACGGACGCGCCCTGTACTTCATCTCGAACCGCACCGGTATCGCAAACGTCTGGGGGCGCCGATTCGATCCCTCCACGGGTACGCCCGTCGGCAATCCGTTCCAGGTGACGTCCTTCAGGTCGGCACGGTTTGCACTAACGACCCGCACCGTGCAGATGGAGCTCGGCGTCACGACCACGCATCTGCTGCTGCCGATGAGCGAATCGCGCAGCGACATCTGGATGCTGGACGCAGTCGATCGCTGACCGTGAGCGTGGCAAGCTCGGGTCAGACCGTCTCCCAGACCTGGCGCTCGAGACTGTAGGGATCGTTCACCACTCGGCATTCGGCTTCGATGAACATGGTCGCTCGCTGTTCAGTGGTGTAGGCAGGCCAGGCGGGCTGCCCTGGCGCGGCGGGACGCCCGGTGCGGGCAAAGGTGCTCCAGAATGCGCTCATGTTGCGGGCGGTCTGCACGCTGACGGGCCGCGAGTCGTCGAACATCCCACCTGCCGTGGGCTGCTGTCCCGTTGACCCGTCACCGGCAGGCCTGATGTTATTGAACTTGTAGACGATCTCCGCCGCATGCGCGGCGCCGAACTTGTGGCTGGTGCCCGGGATCGGGCGATCGGACTCGTGCGTGAAGACGTACATGTACACGGGCGCGCCGCCTTGGGCATACTTGCGCTCGGCAATCGTAATTGAGCCAGTGCCCGCGAAACGCGTGGAGGCAATCGCCACATACAGATCGGCTGGAGAGGCATCGGGGCGGCTCTTCCGGTGTGCGGCCAGCACTGTATCGGCACGTGTGCCGAGCTCCTGCTCGAGGCGCGCCTTCAACGTCTCGTCCGTAAGGGCGTAGACGTCTGTCTGGCGGTTCTGCGCGAAGAAGAAGTTCATCTCGTCCCGGTTGTAGCCGACGATGAGCGGCTTGTCTCTCGAGATGGCTGGCGCCCTGGGATCGAATGGATGGTCCGGCAGGATGCGGCCATCGAGAACCGGACCGAACCCACCAGGAGCGGGATTGCCGCTGATGCCTTGGCGTCCGCCAGTCGGCATCAGCGGGCCCGGCCGGTTCTGCCCGAGCGCCACCTGCACGTCCAAAAACCTGTCGGCGGGCACGTCGAGCAGCCGGCGCCACTGTGATTCCTCCAGGCCAAGCTGCTTCAGCACCATCCCCGTGGTGGCGATCGCGGACTCCACCGGATACACGCGAATGCCAGGACCGCTTTCAATCGATGCCTTGTTGAAGTACGGCGCTGCCGATGGCATGGCGTACAGGCACGAGGTCTTGGCGCCGCCTCCGCTCTCCCCGAAGATCATGACGTTCTGCGGGTCGCCGCCGAACCGCTCGATGTTGTCGAACACCCATTTCAAGCCATCGCGGATGTCCAGCAGACCCTGGTTGCCCGACGTCGCGTATTCCTCGCCGCCCAGGTGGCCGAGATAGAGGTAGCCCATGAGACCGAGCCTGTGGTTCGTGGCGACGACGACGACGTCCCACGTGCGCGCCAGGCTGCTCCCGTCCTGGTAAGCGGCTCCGGCCGAGCCGATCGTGAACCCCCCGCCGTGGTTGTAGAACATCACAGGGCGCTTGCGCCCGTCGGCCGCCGGTGTCCAGACGTTCAGGAAGAGGCAGTCCTCGTCGGGCGGCGGCTCGTTCGGCCGATTGCGGTTCGGCTGCATCGCGGGGGCGCCAAACTGCATGGCATCCCGTGCACCGGATCCAGGACTGCAGCGGTGGCGCGGCTTTGAAGCGGTTGCGACCCGAGACGGAGCCGGCGTACGGGATGCCCTTGAACGTGACCAGGCCATCTGCCTGCGCGCCGCGCACGCGGCCATAGCTGGTCTCGACCTCGACGAATCCGGAGGCATCGAGAGGCGTCCGACCGAGCACGCCGACTCCAGCGGATGCGGCAAACAGAGCGACCGAGCCCTGGGCGAGAAAGCGGCGACGCCCAATCGTGCGGGCGCCCGACCAGCCGCGACTCATTGCGACAACTCCTGTCGGCCCGGTCGCAGGGCGGTTTCCTTCCCGCCCCACTCCAGCGTGCCCTCGAGCCCTGTGGCAGGGTGATCTCGCCGCGAAGCCCTCCGCCCGCCGTCCGGGCCAGGCGCAGCACGATTTCTCCTAAGGGATGGGGCACGCGGCCCTCGGCGCGCTGCAGCGGACCCAGATGCGGCGCAATGCGCACCTTCTTGAACCCCGGCTCCGCAGGCCGTACGCCGAGCACGGTCGCGAGGAGTCCGTAGTTGGGGTGCGCGCTCCAGGCGTGCGAGTCGGAGCGCGTCGGTTCCGGGGTCTCGGGGACTGTCGTCAGACCCATCGCCAGCATGCCCTGCCAGGGATTGAGCTGCTCGACGTAGCGGTCGCCGAGCCCGGCTTTCCGTAGCGCCTCAAGCTGGTAGTAACTGAAGTAGTAGGTCGACTTGCGTGAGCGTCGCGTCCGAGAGCACGCGCTCCATCAGAGCCGCCTGGTCGGCAGGCGGCACGGCGTCGGTGAGCACAGCCATCACGTTCGCCTGCTGGCTGTACGTGTTTCCCTTCGGCGTATCGCGGAACAACCCCCGGGCCGCGTCCCAGGAACCGCTGCGCGCCGCGTCGCGCACCTTCTGGGCGAGGCTCCGGTAGTGGTCGGCGAGGGCGGGCACGCCGAGTGCCGCCTCCAGCTCGGCCGCGCGCTCGAGCGCGTAGACGAACTGCAGCGAAATCACGGTAGAGTGCCCCTCCACGCCGCCCGGGGGAACTCCTCGCTCCCACGCTGGAGCCCAGTCCACGAACGGCCACCACGAGATCGAACCGAGCATTCCTGTCTCGTCGACCCGCCGCTCAAACCAGCCGAGGACCGCGCGGATCCCGGGAAGGAAGCCGCGCACGTACTCGGGCTCGGCACGATGCATCCAGTAGTCATGCACCATCGCGACCCAGATCGGCGAGAAGGTCGGAATGTATTGCCCAAGGTCGGAGGGGTAGCGGCTGGCGGTGATCCCCTCTGGGGTTCTCGACAGGTCGAAGTGCTCGATAGCCTGGCGCACTAACCGATCGTCGCTGGTCATGTAGAGCGTGATCAGCGCCTGGATGCGGGTGTCGCCTACGTACTGAAGCTGCTCGTAGTACGGGGTGTCGAAGTAGGTCTCCCAGGCGCAGAGTCGCGCGCCGCGCCAGTTGATGTTCCACATGTCCGCCAGCCAGGCGACATCGCTATCGAACCGGGCGACAAGCTTGAACGGATAACCCACGAAGATGCCGTGCAGGTCGTGTATGCGGAGAGCCTCGTCTCCCGTCTGGATCTCGACCTGCACGAAGCGGTAGGTACGGAACCAGAGCGTCTGGAAGCGGCGACGCGCTCCACCGTCAGGCCGAAACTCGTCACGTACGCCGACGATGGTCTTGCCCTCGATCTCGTTGCGGTTGCCCTTGCTCCCCTTCTTGTCCTTCAGCGCTTCGGCGTAGACGAGGCCCACGGTGCTGCCCGCGCCGCCACTCGTCTCGAGCACGGCGAACGCGTTCGTGAGGTGTTGCTGATCTAGCAGGACCACCGCCCTGGTCTTTGCAGGCACGACAAGGTCGCTCGTTCCTCGGATGAAGCCCTCATCGGGCTTGATGCCCTCACTCCGCCGCACAGCAGCGAACCGTACCGGCGCCTCCTCCATCGGAGGGAATCGAGCGAGCCACGAGCTGCCAGCCACCGGCTTCGCCGAAGGGGTTGCTGGCCCGGAGCTGAGTACGTCTGGCGCGGAAACCCTCGCCAGCCGCGGCCGCGACCCAGCCGTCCTCCGAGAAGTCGAGTTGTGTCCAGCCCCACGGGTAACGTCGCGCGTCGATGGCCTCGCCGGGTGGGGACGCGTAGTAGCCTCCGGTGGCCTCGCCCCGGACAGGGATTGGAGCAAAGCCTTCGTTGCGAAGCACCTTCCAGTCGGGACCCGAGTTCACGACCGCTTCGCGCGGGCTGTCTCCCTGCATCAGGAACGCGGTCTGACGGCTGAACTGGGCGACGGGCCTCTCAGCCCCCCAGTTCCAAACCAGCGCCGCAAGGACGTTGCGGCCTGCCCGAAGGTGGGGAGCCAGGTCCACGGTCTC
Organism: Vicinamibacteria bacterium; assembly: GCA_963818215.1. Lineage (GTDB taxonomy): Bacteria > Acidobacteriota > Vicinamibacteria > Vicinamibacterales > JAENWD01 > JAENWD01. Next base: position 7,534 of record CAWFRL010000027.1, read on the forward strand.
GTAGCGCCAATGCATCAGGTCGGAACGCTGCGGCCCCGAGGACACTTGTTCGCCGTTCACAAACAGCCGGTACCGGTTATCGGCCGACACGTGGACGACGAAACGCGAGGGTTTGGCATCCAGCTCGAACACTCTACGGAAGTGGAAGACCCCGAACTCGTTGCCGGCCACTCCCGGAGGGAAGATCCAGGGCGCCGCAGGCGCCCCGGCGAAGACCTGCGGTGGCTGGAACTGGGCGGCAGCTGGTGCAACTCCGCAGGCGATCAAGCAGAAGATGACCGTTGCGGCAAGAGGCTGTCTCATAAGGCTCCTCGCGCGTGCAGTCAGTGCCGCGCTGCAAGTACATCGTGCTCGTATTGCCTCACCTCGTCGAACCACGCCTCGCGAGACGGGACGCCCGACTTCGCGCAGTAGTAGTCCCACACAGGGCCGAACGGCAGCATCTTGCTGTCCTCGAGCAGCGCCAGGCGCCCTGTGAAGTCACCAGCGGCTTCTGAAGCGCGCAGACGATCGACGGGTTCCAGCATCGCGGACAGCAGCGCCTTGATCAGGTTACGACAGCCAATGACCCACGCCGCCACGCGATTGATGCTGGCGTCGAAGTAGTCCAGTCCCAGGTGTGTCCGAGGCAGGAACCGTCCGCGGACAAGCTGCTGCGCCAGTGCCGTCAGTTCGTCGTTCAGGACCACGACATGGTCGCTATCCCAGCGGACGCCTCTGCTCACGTGCAACAGCACTTCCGGCAGGAAGCCGAGGACGGCGCTCAGCTTGTCGGCAACCGACTCAGTAGGATGATAGTGACCCATGTCAAGCGTGTAGAGCAGCCGACGCGAGAGCGCGTAACCGAAGTACAACTCGTGCGAGCCGACAGTGAAGCTCTCGAGCCCGATGCCAAACAGCTTGCCTTCCACGGCGTCACGCGCCTCTGCCGGTGGGATCGAGTCGCGGATGACCGCATCGAGCGACTCCACCAGCCGTTCACGCGGCCCTACGCGGTCAATCGGCGTGTCCTTCATGCCATCGGGTACCCAATGGTTGACGATGGCGGGCGTGCCGAGTTCGCGGCCGAACGCCGCGGCGATGTGCCGGCATGCGACGCCGTGATCGATCCAGAAACGTCGGATTCCGGCGTCCGGATGTGACAGGGTGAGATTGTCCGCGGCCATCGGATGAGAGAAATAGGTGGGGTTGAAATCGAGACCGATGCCTCGATCGCGAGCCCACTCGATCCACCCACTAAAGTGCTCGGGAGTTATCTCGTCACGATCCACGAGCTTCTGGCCGAACTCTCCGTAGAATGCGTGCAGGTTGAACCGATGGCGCCCGGGAATCAGCGAGAGCGCCTTGTCCGCGTCTGCGCGGAGTTCGTCTGCCGTACGTGCTTTTCCCGGGTAGTTGCCCGTCGCGGCCAGGCCGCCAGCCAAGCTGGTCTTCTTGTACTCAAAGCCGACGACGTCGTCGCCCTGCCAGCAGTGAAGGGAGATGGGAACCGCAGCGACAGCTGTGAGCGCGGACTCGACATCGACGCCGAGCTCGGCATAGCGCTCGACCGCAAGCACATACGAAGCCTCAATCGTCGATTCACCAGCGATGGACCGGGCGCGTGCCATATCGTTCTCCCTGCAGGTCATGCCTGAGCGAACTGTGCCTCGACCGCTTCGTACCGACGTGCCAGCGACTCGAAGGAAGGCGTCGGCTTTGGCAGAAATGTCCGCACGCGCACGTGTTGGCGCACGTGAGCGCGCCCGCACTGCAGCGACTGAAGCCGACCGTCCGCGATCGCCTGGACGAGAACGTTGCCAATGGCGGTTGCCTCAGTTGGGCCAGCCGCCACCGGCAGTCCGCTTGCCGATGCCGTCGCCTGATTGAGATAGTCGTTGCGGCTGCCGCCACCAACGATGTGGATGCCTGAGACGGGTTGGCCAGTCACCTTGCCAATCGCGCCAACAACCGACGCATACCGCATTGCGAGGGAATCAAGGACCATTCGCGTGACGGTCACAGGGTCCGTCGCGCGGACCTGTCCGGTCTCGGCCAGCTGGGCATCCAGCGCGGCAATCATGCTCGGCGGGTTGAAGAGGCGCGGGTCATCTGGATAGATGACACAGGGCGACGCGGACGACGCGGCGACTCGCGCAAGCAGATCGTCGTAGCCCAACGTGAGGCCGGCAGTCTCCCATTCCCTTCGGCAGGATTCGAGAATCCAGAGCCCCATGACGTTCTTGAGAAACCTGATGGTCCCGAAGGCGCCGCCTTCGTTGGTGAAGTTGTGACGTTCTGCCTGGTCATTCATCAGGACGTCGGCCCGCTCGATTCCCACCAGCGACCAGGTCCCCGACGAGATGTAGGCCCATCCGTCGCTCAGCGGCGTGCCGGCCACCGCGCTCCCCGTGTCGTGGGTCGCAGGCGCCACGACCTGGACACCAGGCAGCGCCAGCTCGTGGGCGACGTCAGGCGCCAGCGGTCCGACGACGTGGCCGGCCGGCACAATCGGGACCAGCAGATGCGCCGGCAAACCAAGACGCTCGGCCAACCCGAGATCCCATTGGCCGTTCCGCGGATTGACCAGCTGGGTCGTCGTCGCGTTGGTGAACTCCGCGACGTGCTGACGGGTGAGCAGCGAGTGCAGCAGGTCGGGCAGCAGCAGCAGCCGCGCTGCCCGCGACGCGATGCCCGCTCGAACGTGTGCGACAAGTTGATAGATCGTGTTGAAGGGAAGGCACTGCGCACCTGTGCGCGCGACTATCTCGCTTCGCGGTACCTGCTCGAACACCTGCTCCATCACGCCGGTGGTGCGACGGTCCCGATAGCAAATCGGCAGCTCCACCAGCTGACCGTCATGGTCGACCAGCCCGTAGTCCACGCCCCAGCTGTCCACACCGATACTCGAGATGTGCCCCCCGATCGCGCCCGCCCGTGTGCCGGCTGCGCGTACGCCCGGCCTTAATCTCGTGGAGGACTCGCGGCAAGTCCCAGCGCAGATGGCCGCCGCATTCGACGGGCGGGTAATGAAACCGGCGCAGCTCCTCGAAGCGCCACCGACCGGCCCCTATCCCTGCAAGGAAGACGCGCCCACTGCCGGCGCCGAGATCCGCAGCGACATACAGCGACTCGTCCATGCGGGGTCCGTGTCTCGTTAGCGGAGAAAGCCGTCCTGCAGGCCGCCGTCGACTGGAAGGATGTGCCCAGTCGTCTTCGAGAGCCGTCTCGACACCAGGAGCAGGACCGCCTCGGCCTGGTCGTCCGGCTCGACTGGTGCCTGCGTGAGCGATCGCCGTGCATAGAAGCCGGCGAGCCTGTCGCGCAGCGCCTCGGTAGATTCCACTTCGTCGAAGGCGATGCCGTACTTGGTCAGCGACGCGATCACGCGCTCGCGAGGGAACATCGTGCTGCCCTTGACCACCGTGGCCGGCGCCACGGCATTGACTCGGACGAGCGGTGCCAGCTCGACTGCGAGCTCTCGCACAAGATGGTTCGCCGCGGCCTTGCTGGCGTCATATGCCAGGCTTCCCTTCTTGGCGACAACCGCATTCGCGCTCGTGGTGAGCACGATCGTGCCCGGCAGCCCCTGCCGCGCGAATACTTTGTAGGCTTCGTCGGCGACGATGTAGGCGCCCTTGACGTTGACGTCGAATGTCACCGCCCATTGGCCGTCGTCGATGCGTCCGCGATTGTCTGGCGGGACGAAGACACCAGCCGTGACCACGACGGCATCGATGCCGCCGTAGGCCATGACCGCGTCGGCGAACATCCGCGCTACGCTCTCGCGGCTGGTGATGTCGCACGCAAGGCCGACAGCCGGACCACAGTTGCTGATCCCGGTACCGGCCACGCCAATCCCCTCGCCGTGGATCGACACGATCTCGTTGGCCGTCGCGGAAGCGCCGGTCGCGTCGCGATCCGCGCAGACCAGATGTGCGCCCTCGTTCACGAGTCTGAGCGCCGTCGCCTTTCCGATGCCCGCACCGGCCCCAATCACGACCGCCACCTGACGATCGAGCTCTTTTTCCGGTGGTAAGCGCCGCAGCTTCGCTTCCTCGAGCGACCAGTACTCGATGTCGAATGCCTCCTGCGGGTCCATGGCTTCGTAGGTGTCGATCGCCTCGGCACCGCGCATCACCTCGATGGCGCAGTTGTAGAACTCCGCTGTGACTCGCGACTCACTCTTGTTCTTGCCCCACGCGACCATGCCAAGCCCAGGAATCAGCACAACGGTGGGGTTCGGATCGCGCATGGCCGGCGAGTCCGGGCGACGATGGCGCATGTAGTACGCTTCGTAGTCTTTCCGGTACTCTGCCAACCCCTCCGTGATGGCGGACCGGAGATTGTCGAAATCGCCAGACCTCGGATCCCACCCTACGAACAGCGGCTTGATCTTGGTCCGCAGGAAGTGGTCCGGGCACGACGTGCCGAGCGCTGCCAGCCGGGGCGCGTCGACGCTGTTGACGAAACGCAGCATCCTGTCGTCGTCCTGGACCGTGCCGACGAAGCGCCGGTTCTCAGAGAGCTGGCCTCGCAGAAACGGCAGAATCTCGGCAAGCACGCGCTGTCGTTCGGCAGCCGGCAGTGACCGGTGCTTCTGCTCCGCCAAACGTGTGCGGCCCACGGTCGTGCGCCTCGATGTATCGGGCGGCCCGATCGACGATCGCCAGCGCGGTCTCGTAGCAGCTCTTGTCGTCGTCGCTCCAGGAGCTCATGCCGTGGTGGCCGAGCAACACTCCCTTTGCCTTCGGGTGTCGCGCGATGAGCCGCTCGATCATCAGCCCGATGTCGAACCCAGGCCGCTGCCACGGCACATAGATGACGTCGTCGCCGTACACCTCGCGGCAGAGTCGTTCCTGATTGACCGATGCGGCGATGGCAATGACGGCGTTCGGATGCAAATGATCGACGTGCTTGAACGGCACGAAGGTGTGCAGCGGAGTGTCGATCGAACACGCGCGCGGGTTGAGACCGAACACGCAGTGCTCGTACATCGGGTGCATCGCGTCTTCGATCGGCGTTTTTGGGCCCTGCTCCGCCGCGCGTTCGTAGATGTCGCGCATGGCGCGAACCTTGTCGAGATAGAGCGACGCGAATCCGTCACGCCGCGCCGTGCGCAGGTCGCCGCCGGAGCCCTTCACCCACAAGACCTCGACGTGTTGCCCCGTGAGGGGGTCGCGCTCGAACAGCTTCGACGACGTGTTGCCGCCACCGGTATTCGTCAGTGTCAAGTCCTCGCCGAGTTTGTTCGATCGATAGACCAGACGATCGAGGCCGTCGAGAGCGCCCGCCTCGTCGTCGTTCCACAGATGTCGCACGTGCTGCAGTTCAGTCGTCGGCTCCGGCATGACACTCTCGTTCGTTGTCTGTCTGGCGCGGTCTCACTTGGACGAAACGTCGGCCGTCCCTGCCGACGTCTGCAGGACCTGAACGGGCCCGAGCAGACCCGACGGCAGCAGCGGTGAGTCGGCCTTATAGAAGACGGGTGACGTGAACGTGTATTTCCTGGCTGCGTTCGGTTGTCGATCGCCGATCATCCGATTGACCCAGAGATTGGTGACCTTCACCTCGAGCCTGTTCACGCCGGGCCGGAGCACTGCCCGTGGCGTCGAGTCGGAAGGGACGCTTCCAGGCGATGCCCAGCGGTGTGCCGTTGACGGAGACCTCCGCGAGGTTCTTCACGTCCCCAAGGTCGAGCCAGAGTCTCCGGCCGCCGCCGAACCACTCATTGGGCGCCTCGACGGTCCGGGTGTAGGACGCGGTCCCCGAGAAGTACTTCACGCCCGGTCGGAATTTTCGGTCCACGACTGGAGGTCATTGAGGGTGATCGTGTCGGGCGCACCACGGTCTTGCTGAAAGGCGACGGTCCATGGGCCGGACAGTGTCGCAAGCGATCTCTCGACGGGTGTCGGAACGGTGCTCGGCGGAGTTCTGGCCGGCCGCCGGAACACGACAAACACCGTGTCCCACGGATCGAGTCGGAGTGCGACGGTTGTGCGATCGCCCACTTGTCGATAGGAGACGGCCTCGCGCACGCCGCTGTCCGGGTGCCAGAGCTCGGGTGTGCGACCCGACACCCGGAAGGTGGCGTCGATCGCCTCGCCGCGGTCCCGCCGGTTGTTGACATAGTAAAGATCGCCGTCAGGCAACGTGCGATGGACGAACAGCACGCTGGTGTCCGCGCTCGGCTTCGTGTACGAAAAGTCCGGATCCACACGCAGTCCCGACAGCACCTCTTCGAGACTGCCGCCCGCGTGAACCATGCCCTGACCGACCTGTCGTCGGCCGCGTCCCGTCCCCCACAGCTCGTCGACCAGACGACGGAACTCGGCATCGTCGTCGGCGAGACTCGGTGTGGCCACCGGTTTCTGGCCGACGACGACGGCACCGGCATGCACGAGATCGCGAATCTTCCGAAGGACCGGCAAGGACATGAACCGGCTGTGTGGATCGAGCGACAGCAGTCGATACTCCATGCCGCTGGGTGTCGTGAGCCGACCCTTGTTGACGGAGAGCTTGTTGATCAGCGCGTCCGCGTTGATGAAGTCGAAGTTGTAGCCTGCGGGGATCGGCGGCGCCTTCTCGCCAAAGAGCGCCGTGACGTTCGTGTCCTCACCGTAGAAGTACGCGATGTCTGCGACAAAACGGCCCTGTTGCAGCATGAAACAGCTGCGAGCCAGGTACTGGATCCACGGCCGCGCGAGCTCCGCCCAGGTCTCGTTTCGCGTGAACCACTGTCCAAAGGGCCCCAGGCTGAGCCCGGGCGCCTTGTCCAGCAGTGGCTGGTGCACGGACGTGTGGATCACGAACCGGTTCAGTCCCATCGCCATCGCCTTGTCGGCGGTCGGCTTGAGCGTCTCGGGAGACCATGCCCACGCTCCTGCCGCAGCCGTCAGCGACTCGGCCGCCACGAGGTTCTGTCCGTAAATGTGCGCGACGGACGCCGACTCCCTGATGTCGGCGTTCGGTCCGTGCTGCTCCTCGTTGACGCCGGGACGCTGCGTCCATATGGCTGCCATCGGGACGTCCCGGTTGCGCTTGGCCTCCATGCCGTCGCCGATGAGCGCCCTTCCGGCCTCGTGGGACTCGCCGTAGTGGCCCATGCCGCGCTCCTTGAGGACGGCTGTGATCTGGTCGTAGTGGTATTCGACGACCATTTCCGCCAGCGTACGGCGAAAGTCCCACAGGAACCGATCGCTGGCCGCAGCGCTCTCGACGACCCGACCTGTAAGCGCGGGCAACCAGACGCGAAGGTCGTAGCCACGGCGTCTGGTGAACTCCGCGGGCAGCTGCTCCGTCCAGTTCTGCGCCCCTGCCTCCCAGCTGTCGCTGATCAGGAACCGGAGCCCACGACTCCCCATGAGAGGGCCAGCCGCGCTCGCGTACTGGTCGAGGTACTCCGTCATATAGCTGCGGACGTGCTGAGGATTCAGCTTGTCCACTTCAAGACCGGTGGCTTCAGGGGAGGCGGGATGGTTCGTCACGCCGAGCAATGAGTAGCCCAAACGAAGAACGACCCACTTGCCCGACGGCGGAGTCCAGTCCAGCACGCCGTCAGGCCGCATCCTCGCGGTCAGATCGACGATGTCCGCCTTGTGGATCGTATCGGCCGGCGAGACGTCGGGCGTCGGAAAGTCGTACAGACCGTTCAAGGGGGCAAATGCGGCTTTCTCCTCGAACCGGTTTACGCGTGCGCCCGGGTGAAGTACTAACTCGCTGATCTCATGGCTCTTGACCGGAGGCGGCTGCGGGAGCACATCGCTCACGGGGAAGTCGATCGGGCGCGGAGGCCGGAAATGAGAGCCGGAACACGCGTGCGACCACGGGCTCGAATGACACGGTGTTCTGTTCGGCCGTGCTGCGAGGAACGGTCGCGACCTTCCTGAAAGTGCGGCCGTCGTCGCTCGCCTCGAGGTCGGTGCCAGGTGGCGGCGGTCCGAAGGGCCACTTGAGCCCGGCGTGCGCGATTGACGCGCCGCGAATCGCGTGAGGGCTCGCGAACTCGAACTGAATCCAGGCTGGCGTGCCATCCGACGTCACGGGCAGCGACACTGCGTTCGCGTAGTCGCCATCCACGAGGCGCGCGGCATCGATCGTGCCGCCGCTCGAGGTAACGACCGGCTGCAGCGTCATGAGGGACACGTCGCTCGTGGGCACGCGGAACGCGATGACGGCAATATCCTGATAGTGCTCCGGCTGCCGGCAGGCGGCTGTCCCGACAGTGCGGCGATCACATCGACACGCGGAGCGTTCTGGAAGGGTCCGGTCGCCGAAGGCGGCGTCGGCAGCGGGGCGGTGACGGGCCGGCCGCCCTCGACCACGGTCTCGGTCCACACCAGCTTCTTCATCGCCTGCGCCGGCGTGACCCATGGGCCTCCGGACTCACTCCATCCCGGCGAGCCCGCGATGGCCTGCTCGAGACCGAGGCGGTCCGCGAGCTCCGTCGCGTGGCGAAACGCATCTTTCCACTCGGGCGTCATGTACACCAGGCGCTTGTCGACCACCTGGTCGCGCGACAGCGCCGCATCGAAGTTCTGAAAGCCTCCGATGCCGACGCGCGCCATCCACTCGAGATCGCGAGTAATGCCCTCCTTGGTGATGTTGCCGTTCATCCAATGCCACCAGACGCGCGGACGCGCGGACGCGGGCGGATCCTCGAACCCCCGCTCGAGGGGGTCACCGGCTGGTTGAGCATTGAGCCCGCCCACACGCTCCAGGCCGTCGCTGGTCAGCGTGAGCAGTGCGATGAGACCGACCAGGGGAAGGCGGTACGGCGTACTGGGCACGAGATCCTCGTTGTCCGGGGGCGCGAGGCAGTCGCGCGAGACCGGCGGACTCCGGACACGGGAGCCCGCCGGTCTTCGGTCGATCTGGCGGCTCAGAATATGACTTTCAACCCCAACTGATTGATCCGGGCTGGCCGTGCCCCCGTCACGACACCGTAGTTGGCTGCCGCCAGGTTCGTCGACACTGCGGCAAACTGCGTGTGGTTGAACACGTTGAACGATTCCAGCCGGAACTGGAGGCGAATACCGTGCGTGACCGAGAAGTTCTTGAACAGCGCCAGGTCCAGGTTATTGACGCCGGGACCTCGTACCGTATTCCGGCCGACGCGTTCCCAGTGCGCCGGCCGCCGGTTGCGTAAACGCCGCTCTGTTGAACCACTGGGTCACGCTCTGATCGACGGCACCCGGATCGCCAACCAGGTCTGCCCGGTTGGTGCCGAACGTGTCGTTGAGGCCACCGAAATCAGCAGCCGTGATGGTCAGGGGGAAGCCGCGCTGCCAGCGTGTAGATCCCATTCATCTGCCAGCCTCCGACGACCGCTTCCTTGAAGCCCGTGGCATCGCTCGCGAATTTCTCTCCGCTGCCGAATGGCAGGTTGTAGACGAAGCTGCCGACCAGGCGATGGTCGACGTCGAAATCCGAAAGTCCGTAGTCGCGTTCGGGATTGGAGTTGTCCAGGAAGCCCTGCCAGCCGTTGAACCCGCTGGCGCCAATTCCGGCAGCCGCGGATTTCAAATCGGTGCTCTTCGCCCAGGTGTACGCGAACGTGAGGATCGACCCACGCCCCCGGTGCTCCAGCTTGGCGTTGAGCGCGTTGTAGTTCGACCGGCCGCCCCAATCGCTGTCGATATAGACCACGAAGTTGGGGTACGGCTTGCGGGCCGTCGACGGGCAGCGGGTTGGCGGCGTCATAGGGCCTGGCCTGAGCGATGTTGCGTCGCATCAGCAGGTTGGTGCCATGAGTGCCGATGTAGTTGAGCTCCACCGTGGTGCTGGGGAACAGCTCGCGCTGCACGCCCAACGACCACTGCTGCATGTAGGGGTTCCTCGGCTGCGGCGACTGGTTGACCGCCAGGAACGTGTTGGCCGCAGGAGTTCGCCACTCCTGGGGCGGCGAAACTTGGGAAGAGCGAGTCAGTCGTCTGGAGCGGCGCGGACTGGCCGACCGACTGCGGGTAGCTGCCGCGGCTGACGTATGGATAGACGTCGGCGGCGCCGTCGATCTCGCGGCCCTCGGCCGAGTCGTAGAACACGCCAAACCCGCCGCGGATGACCGTCTGCTCGTCGAAAGGCCGCCAGGCAAACCCGATGCGCGGCGCGAACACCTTGAAGCGATCCGGGTTCTCGGGGCTGCGCCGATCGGCATACTGGTAATAGTTGCCGTCGACGATCCCGCCGGCGACCAGGGACTCGTCAGCCACGAGCAGGCCGCCCGGCCCGTAGTCGAGATTGCGCCACGCCATGCGATTGTTGGTCTCGTACGGCACGTTCCGGTAGTCCCACCTGAGGCCGAGATTGACCGTGAGGCGCTCGTTTACACGCCAATCGTCCTGGAAGTACGGCGCGAAGTACATGAAGTTGAACTCGCGCGGGTTGCCAGCGGCTCCCGGCACGCTGTACGCGGCCGGCTGGAAGACGCCGACGCCCGAGTAGTACCCGAGGAGCATGTCGGCGACGACGTTTCCGGTGAAGCCGACGTTGTAGGTGTAGTTGCCGAGAAACCCTGTCGCAAGGTCGCGCTGGAGCCACCACCGGCGGAAGTTGGCGCCGAAGTTGAGGGTGTGGCTTCCCTTGACCCACGTCGTGGTGTTGCTGACGTCCCACATCGGCTGGTTGCTCGCGGTGTACACGTTGACGGCGCCGCCGGTGCCGGAGTAACCCTGCATCGCGATGCTGGGACACTCGCGCTGGTCGTCGGGGATGTCCTGAAACGTCCCCGTCACGCCCAGAGAGTCAACATCCGTTTGGGGGCAGCGCGATTCCGTGCTGATCTGCCCGGGCGTCCACGCGCCCCAGCCGGAATTGGTTGACGAAATTGCTGCGGAGCGCCCAGGTGTGCGACACCTGCCAGTTCTGCGTGTCCTGCACGAACACGCGGTTGCCGAGATCGATCGTGTTGCTGGCGTTGGTGTTCTCATACGAGGTGTCGGTGTAGCGGAAGAACACACGGCCGAACCGCTGCCCCAGGTCCTGGTCACCGCGGATGGTGAACTGGTCCTGCGTTCTGCGGAAACGTGCGTACGGCCTGGTAGTTCCCCTGCGCCGCCGTTGTGTTCGGAGCGGGAAACCAGTTGTTCCGGACCGCCAGCTGGGCCAGCTGCGAGTAGCTGCGATTGCGGGATGGTGTTGTTCGGGAAGGGAGTGCCGGTCGTCGGATCGATGATGGGCGTGCTGAAGCGTCCGGCCAGCTGCTCCTGCGTCGGCACGGTGTAGAAGTTGGTCGCCCCGCGATCGATCCGCGTCCCCTCGTAGTTGACGAGAAAGAACGTGCGATTTCGCGAGACACCGGGCCGCCGACAACGAACCCGAACTGCTTCTGATCCAGCTCCGGCGCCGGCGACGGACTTGTTGTCGAAGAAGTTGCGCGCGTCCCAGGCTTCGTTCCGGAAGAATCCGAAGCCGGTGCCGTGGAACTGGTTCGTGCCCGTCTTGCTGACCAGGTTGATCTGGTTGGAGCTGAACCCGTACTCGGCGGAATAGGTCGTGGTCTGTTCCTTGAACTCCTGGATGGCATCGACCGACAGCACAGCCGCCGGAGTGCCGAGGGACGTGTCGATATTGGCCGTCCCATCGATCATGAAGTTGTTGGACGTCGGCCTGGCCCCCATGATGCTGATGGCGTTGCCGACCCCCTGCCGCATGCCGCCCTGCTCGCCTCCGGTTTCGACCGCTCCGGCGCCCAGGAACAACAGCTGGAGAAAGTTGCGGCCGTTGAGCGGCAGGTCGGTGACCTGCTTTTCGGTAATGACGTGGCCGACCGACGCCGACTGCGTGTCGATGGTGGACGCGTTGGCCGTCACTTCCACCTTCTCGGAAATGTTGCCGGTCTCGAGCTGGAAGTCCACGCGCTGAACCTGGTCCACGTTGAGCTGGATGTCCGAGAGGACCGCCAGCTTGAACCCCGTCTGCTCGGCAGTGACGACGTATGCGCCAGCCGGCAGGAGCGGCACGACATAGGTGCCGTTGTCGCCAGTCGTTGTTTCGCGCGTGAGTCCGGTCTGCGTGTTGGTAACGACGACTTTGACCTTCGGCATGATGCCGCCGCTCGCGTCCTTCACCGTCCCAAGAATCTGGCCGGTGGCGGTCTGGGCGCGGGCAGCACCCGCCAGCAGGAGCACCGCCACGACCGTAGCGACGACCCGATACGCTGTTCTCATGATTGAACTCTCCTACTGCTGATGCCACAACCCGACTTGCCTCGCCGCCTACGTGGGCCAGGCAGTTCCGATTGACGCGCTGCCATTTGACGCGGCCAGCTGCCGGGGGACGTCGGCTGCCGCTTCGGCACGCGATGCGCGACACGCGATCCGAGAGGACACGGCGGAGTCTCAACGAGCGGGGATGCCGGAGCAAGGGCGATCAAGCCAGCCACTGTTGTTTCACATACCGAAACGTGGCTCGATTGCGGCGGCTGCGGCTAACTACTGGTATGACAGAACTTAGAAAGCACCCAGCCGTTCGACGGCCCTGAACCATCGAAACGGCCAGATTCGTTCAAGTTACGGCCTGCACAACGCGGTCGGACCACCAGACATGTCAGACCATTCGGCTGAGCTGGCGCGACCAAAGGAAAGACCACCTGGCGACGTTCTACCAGGGGAAACGGAGCGGGCACCTTGGAAGCGGAAACGGCCGGGTCACCGGGGCCGGATCGTTTCGTCGCGTCAGTTCACGAACGTTGCGCGTCGTGTTCGATGTGAAATACTTCCCGCAAGTCGCGCGCAATCGGCGAGTTGTCAGGGTTTGCGGGCATCACGTCAGCCATGTGCTGCCACCAGCGACGGCACACGTCAGTCGACGCGACAGCCGACCAGCGTTCGTTGCTCTCGAACTCCGCATATGCGAACAGGTCGTTGGTCGACTCATCGAGGAAGATGGAGTACGTCGCGACACCGTGGCGGATCAGCGTGTCCTCGAGCTCCTTCCAGATCGGACGATGGCGGCGCTCGTATTCCTCGGCCTGGCCGGCATGAATGGACATTCGAAACGCACGACGAATCATGGGGCACCTCGCATTGACTGCTGGAGTGTAGTAGGAGACACGACTCGTGAAAAGGCCGGAGTGAGACCGCATGACCATCCGCAGCCGATGGAGCGCTCACTGCAGTCATTGCGATCGGAGCCTGGCTGTGCATCGGTAGCGTCAGGGTCGTGGCGCAGCAGCCGAATGCGTCGCAGTTGCAGCAGCAAGCCCTGGCTGGTGAGCGTGCACTGGCCGAGGGTCGCTACGCCGATGCGGAAATGGCGTACGAGACGCTGCGGCAATTGAGCCCCGCCACCGCGGAGGTCCATGCACAACTCGGCGTGATCTACTTCCAGCAGGGGAAGTTTGCGAAGGCCGTTCAGGCGTTGCGCGAGGCTATCCGCCTCAAGCCTGGCCTGCCGAAGACCGATGCGTTGCTGGCGATGTCGCTGTCCGAGCTGGGCCGCTACGAAGAGGCCCTGCCAGCCCTGATGAAGGCCTTCTCGCAGTCGTCCGATCCTGTGCTCCAGCGCATGGCGGGGCTCCATCTTCAGCGGATCTACATGGGGCTCGGCCGCGACGCCGATGCCGTGGAGGTCGCCCTTCGCCTCTCACGCCTCCACCCTGACGACCCGGAGGTGCTCTATCACTCCGGACGGCTGTTCGCGAACTTCGCTTACGTGCAGACGATCAGGCTTGCGACCGTGGCACCAGACTCGGTGTGGCTGCATCTGGCGGCCGGGGAGGCGAACCAGAGTCAGGGGCTCTACGATGCCGCCATTCGTGAATACCGTCACGTCATTGCAGCGGCGCCGCGACGACCGGGAATCCGTCTCCGTCTGGGTCGCGCGCTGCTCGAACGATCGAACAAGGAAGGCTCCAGCGAGGATGCGCTGGAGGCTCGGCGAGCGTTCGAAGAAGAGCTTGCTCTGGATTCCACGAACGCGAATGCCGCGTACCGAGCTCGCTGAAATGCGTCGAAAGGCCGGGGAGTTCGAACCTGCACGTGTGCTGTTCGAGCAGGCCGTAGCGGCTTATCCCGGGTTCGATGACGCGCGCGTCGGGCTCGCGCGAACACTGATTGCACTTGGCCGGCCGACTGAGGCACTCGACCATCTTCGGGCGGCGATCAGCAGCAATCCGGCAAACGACGTTGCTCAGTATCAGTTGGCCCAGGCGCATAAGGCTCTGGGAAACGCCGTCGAGCAGGAGAAGGCGCTCGCCGAGTTCAACCGTCTGCGCGCCGTCGAATCGCGGCGCGCGGGCCTCGTCCCTGAGCTGCCGCGGGACGCGACTCCGCAGCGGCTCGATCCCAAGGCGCCGGAGTGACGGTGCGTCACGAGGCGGCTGCGCGATCGAGAGGATGGAGTCAACTGGGCCGCTACCTCTGCGCCGGCGCCATCGTCGCGCACCTGGTCGTTGGATTCGCGACCCCGTCAGAGCACGTCACCTTCACGGACGTCACGAGGGCAAGCGGAATTACCTTCTCGCACGTCTCGTCGCCCGACAAGAAATACATTCTCGAGTCGATGAGCGGCGGCGTTGCCGTCTTCGACTACGACAAGGATGGGCTCCTCGATGTGTATCTGGTCAACTCTCCAACGGTGGCGACGGCGCAAGTGCCGAACCATGCGCGCAGCGAGCTGTGGCGGAATCGAGGTGACGGCACATTCGTCGACGTGACAGACACGGCTGGTGTCGGCTATCCAGGCTGGGGCATGGGGGCGGTCGCCGCAGACTTCGACGGTGACGGCTGGGAGGATCTGTACGTGACCTGCTACGGCCCGAACCGGCTGTACCGAAACAACGGCGATCGGACGTTTTCCGATGTGACTGCAACAGCGGGCGTCGGTGACCGACGCTGGTCCACAGGCGCCGCATTCGCGGACTACGACGGCGACGGATGGCTCGATCTCTTCGTGGCCAACTACGTCGACGTGCGACTCGACGCGCTGCCCGAATTTGGAAGGGGACGCTTCTGCGAGTTCCATGGGATTCCGGTGCAGTGCGGCCCGCGGGGGCTGCCCGGTTCAGGCGACTCGCTCTACCGCAACAGGGGAGATGGCACGTTCGAGGACGTCTCGACGAAAGCCGGCGTGTCCGATCCTGACGGACGTTTCGGCATGGGTGTCTCGTGGACCGACTTCGACGGCGACGGCCGACCGGACCTCTTCGTCGCAAACGACGCAGGCCCCAACTTCCTCTACAGGAACCGAGGAGACGGCACCTTCGTCGATGTGGCCCCACAGGCGGGGACCGCGCTCAGCGAGGATGGCAGGGAGCAGGGCTCCATGGGAGTAGCGGTCGGCGACTACACTCACTCGGGCGGCTGGAGCCTGTTCGTCACGAATTTTGCCGACGAGTACAACGCGCTCTATCGGCACGACAAGGCCTTTCTGTTCACCGACGCCTCGTTCCTCTCGCAGACCGCGGAACCCAGTGTCCCTCTGGTTGGCTGGGGCGCGCATTTCCTGGACTACGACAACGACGGCTGGCTCGACCTGCTTGTCGTCAATGGACACGTCTACCCGCAGGTGGAACGCGCCGGGCGCGCGGCACGATACCGCCAGCCGAAGCTGTTGTATCGCAATCTTGGGACTGGCACGTTCGCTCTCGTCACGTCAGCGGCGGGAGCTGCAATCGGCGAGCCTTCCAACAGTCGAGGCTCAGCGACTGGCGATCTCGACAACGACGGCGACCTCGACGTCGTCGTCAACAACCTGGACGGTCCGCCAACGCTGTTGCGCAACGACGGCGGGAATCGAAACAACTTTCTCGTGGTGGATTTTGAAGGCCGCGCCGGGAATCGACGCGCGGTGGGCGCGATCGTGACCGTCAAGGCCGTGGATCTCGTGCAGCGGGCGACGCGGCGCAGCGGCGACAGCTATCTGTCACACAGTGACGACCGGCTGCATTTTGGCCTTGGTTCCCGCACGCGCGTCGATTCCATAGCGGTGCGTTGGCCCAACGGCGACACACAGGAGTTCGGGGGCATGACAGCCAACACGTCCATCAGGATCATTCAGGGCGTGGAGAAACCTCTTGCGATTGGCGCCGGAGCCGACCGGCGTCAACGCCGAAAATAGTCGCCGGTCCCATCAAGGCTCCGTTCGCACCGCGCGCTACGGCCACGGATGGGACCGCGAAGCGGCGTCCATTTGTCAGCTCGCCAGCAGCGTGTCGGGCGAGCGCTTCGTAGGTGTCCACCGCCTGCTCCAGATCCGCGATCCCGACGTGCTCGTCGTCGGTGTGCGCGAGCAGCACCGAGCCCGGGCCCACCAGCAGCGGCTGTCCCCAGCGATTGAGAAACGGGATGTCGGTGGTGAAGGGAAAGGAGGCGACGTCGAAGCCGTCGAGCGTGGTGAGCTGGACGGCCGGCACTTCGAGTACGGACGTGGTGTGCACGAGATCCCGGATGGCGGCCAGCGCCGGCTCCAGCTCGGTGAGCGGGCCCACCGTGCGGAACATCACCTCGGCTTCCGCGTGTGGCGAGATGACGTTGGGCGCGATGCCGCCCGAGATGAGGCCGATGGTGTAGTGCGTGCGGCCGAGCACCGGATCGTCGGGCAGCGCCTGCGCTCGGAGCCTGACGAGCGCGTCGAGCAGCTTGTCGATCGCCGATTCCCCCAGGTCGGGCCTCGAAGAGTGCGCGGCACGGCCCTTTCGCCGACAGCTTCACGCGCAGGATGCCGCGCGTCGCCGAGGCGAGGCGTCCGTCGGTCGGCTCGCCGTTGACCAGGTAGCGGCACCCCTCGGCCAGCCGATGACTGTTGGCCATCCTGGCGCCGTCGCTTCCCCGCTCCTCGCCGACGACGAAGACCAGCCCGACCCGCCGCTCGCCGCCCGCACGGAGCCGCTCGGCCGCCAGGACCTGGGCCGCCAGAGTGCCCTTGGCGTCGCAGGACCCGCGGCCATACAGCAAGTCGCCCTCGACGCGGCTTGTCACAAACGGCGGCACGCAGTCGAAGTGCGTGGAAAACACCACCTCTGGCGGCTCGAGCCACGCGATCACGTTGACGCGATCGCCCGAGACCTCCTGCGCATCGACCGTCCATCCCAGGTAGCGCAGGTACGTCGCCAACCACCGTCCGCAATCGCCCTCGCGCCCGGTCGTGGAGTCGATGTCGACCAGCGTGCGGGCGAGCGGAATCAGTCCTAGCGGATCCACCGTTCGAGCTCCGTGCGCGTGTCCGTCTTGTCGTCGCGGTACTTCACGATGACCGGCGTCGCCAATGAAAGGCCCCAGTCCTTGCCGGCGCCGACCGTCACGGCTCGGGCCCCCGGCACGACGACCGCGCCTTCGGGGATCACGATCGGCAGGCCGTCGGCCGGCTTGAGGATGCGGCCGTTGGGCAGGTCGTAGATCGGCGTCGAGCCCGTCAGCACCGTGCCGGCGCCGATGACCGCGCGGCGCTTGACGACGGCCCCTTCGTAGATGCCGGTGTTGCCGCCGACCAGCACCTCGTCCTCGATGATCACGGGCAGCGCGCCGACCGGCTCGATCACGCCGCCGATCTGCGCGCCGGCGCTGACATGCACCTTCGACGCCGATCTGCGCGCACGAGCCGACCAATGCGTGGCTGTCGACCAGCGTGCATTCACCGACGTAGGCGCCGATGTTGATGTACATCGGCGGCATGCAGATCACGCCCCGGCCGATGAAGGCGCCTTCCCGCACGGCCGATCCGCCGGGCACGAGGCGGACCTGACGGTCGAGCGCGAGCGTCTTGATCGGCATCGTGTCCTTGTCGAAGAACGGCCACTTGCCGTGATCCATGGAGACGTCGACCAGACGTCCGAAGCGGAACCCCAGCAGGATGCCCTTCTTCACCCATGGGTTCACGCGCCAGCCGGTCGCCGCATCGGCGTCGGGTTCGGCGGCGCGGACCGATCCCTCGCTGAGCGCGTCGCGGAGTCGGACGAAGGCCGCGCGGGCCATCAGCGCCTCGGCGCGATCGCCCAGGTCGAAAAGCTGTTCGATGTCGGTTTGGAGTTCGGACATGGTCGTGACTTCGGGCTACGGGCTACGAGCTAGACTACCACCCTCGCTCCGGCTTCAGGCTACGGGCATGAGGCCGGCGTCGACGAGCGTCTGGCGAATCTTCTGGCGCGCTCGCCTCCGACGGCGGCACCATGGGCAGACGATACACCGCTTCGCACAATCCGAGCATCGCCAGGGCTGCTTTCACCGGGATCGGGTTGGACTCGATGAAGTTCACCAGCATCAACGGCAGCAGAGCCTGATGCTCGGCGCGCGCGGCGGCAAAATCCCCGGCGAGTGCGGCGTTCACCAGCCGGGCCATCCGGTCGGGCACGACGTTGGACGCCACCGAGATCACGCCGCGGCCGCCGACCGCCATCAGCGGCAGCGCCAGCGCGTCGTCGCCACAGAGCACCGAGAAGCCGTCGGGGACGCCGCGGCAGACCTCGCACATCTGCTGCATGTTGCCCGACGCCTCCTTGACGCCCACGATGTTGGGGATCCCCGCCAGTCGCGCGAGCGTGCGCGGTTCGACGTTGCAGCCGGTGCGGCCGGGCACGTTGTAGACGATGATCGGCAGCGACGTCCTGGCGGCAATGGCGCGATAGTGCTGGTACAGGCCTTCCTGCGTGGGCTTGTTGTAGTACGGCGTCACCGAGAGCAGGCCCTGGACCCCGAGCGCCTCGGTGGCACGCGCCAGATCGCCCACCTCGGCGGTGTCGTAGCCGCCGACGCCGGCGAGCACGGGGATCTTGCCGGCGCAGGCCTCCACGGTGATGCGGACGACGGCGTCCCTCTCGGCCCGCGACAGCGTTGGCGTCTCGCCCGTCGTGCCGCATGGCACGACGAAGTGGACGCCGCCACGGACCTGCCGCTCCACCAGCGCGCCGAGCGCGCGCTCATCGACGGCGCCCGACGCCGTAAACGGCGTCACCAGCGCCGTGCCAACTCCCGACCAGTCAGTCATACAGGCAACTCCACTTGATGACGTACGTCAACCACAGAGACACGGAGAACACGGAGGACGCACAGAGGCTAATCTTTGGGACTGCAAGCCTCGTTGGAGGCGTTGCCCCCCAAAGATTGGCCTCTGTGCGTTCTTTGTGTCTCTGTGTCTCTGTGGTTGACGTCCGTCATCTCTTCAATCCCGTAATCCAAGCACATCCCGCATCGAAAACCACCCGCGCTTGCCGTGGACCCAGCGCGCTGCGGCCAGCGCGCCGCGTGCGAACGTGCCGCGGTCGCGCACGCTGTGCGACAGCGTGATGGTCTCGGACGGCCCGTCGAAGCCGACGGTGTGCACGCCGGGCACGTGACCGGCACGGCTGGCCGCGATGTCGATGGTCCGCTGGATAGCCAGACGCTTCCATGGCGGCCTTGATGCCAAGGGCGGTCCCCGACGGCGCGTCCAGTTTCTTGTCGTGATGGATCTCGTGCAGCCAGGCGCCGAAAGCCGGCTGGCCCGCCAGCAGCCCCGCGGCGTGCGCCGCCATCGCCTCGAACAGCACCGCGCCGACCGAGAAGTTCGGGGCGGCCACCACGCCAATCCCCGCCTGCTCGCAGCGATGGCGCAACGCGTCGCGCTCGGCGTTCCATCCGGTCGTGCCCACGACGGCGCTGAGCCCCAGCGCGGCGTAACGCGGCAGGTTCTGGATCACGGCCGTGGGCGTCGTGAAGTCGATGGCGACGTCCACGTCGCGCCACGCGCCGTCCTGCAGGCCCTCGCCGCTGGCGTTGAGGTCGATGTCGAGCACGCCCGCAACCTGGCAGCCGCATTCCGGCGCCAGGCGTTCCACGAGCTGGCCCATCCGGCCGTACCCGACGATGAGAATCCGTGTGTCCATGAAAATGAAAAAGCCGCCGACCGGGTGTCCCGATCGGCGGCTTGGTTGTACTCAGATCCTGGCGCGCCTGTCGATCAGGCGCAGAGCACGGCCATACCCCCGTTGGGGCTCCGCTTTCGCGTCTGGATGGCACAGATGCACATTGGTGTGGAGTATACGAGTCGGGATTGCGCGTGGTCAAGCGGGGCGAAGTTCGCTGTCACGCTGCGACCGTGTCATGGGAATCATCCGCAGATGACGCAGATGCCGCAGATTCCTTCGGCGCCTTGCGGTCGAATGGGACTCTCGGGTCGACCGAAGACGCGGGCGACCGGAGCGTGGCGAAGCCACGCCGTGCGTGACGTGAAGCGCGCGCGGGAGTGAGAGCCGATGAAGGTCTACAGAATGGCTCTCAAATCTGCGGTTAGCGCCGCAGGCACTGGAATGCTGCGGGGCAGTGAATTCAGATGGCCTTGAGCACTCCGCCGCGCGATTCGCCGTGTTGCGCACCAGCGCCAGCACGGCCACGACGGCAAACAGCGGAACGATGCTCGCGCCGATCAGGATCGGGGCAAACGAGATCGTGTCCGAGATCCTGCCTATCAGCAGCGTCGCCGTGATCGTGCCGATGCCTGCGCCGGTGCCACTGAGGCCGCTGACCGAGGCCACTGATGCCGTGGGGTACACGTCTGCAGGCAGGTTCAGAATCATGGTCGACACGGCGGCATAGCAGAACGTCGAGATCGCGAAGCACGTGACGAGCACGACGTACGAGTCGATCCACACCGTCGGCGCCAGCAGCGTCATGCCGAGGCCGCCAACCAGCACGACGATCTTGCGCGCCCATCCCACCGACCAGCCGCGGGCGATCAGGTAGCTGGAGATCCCCCCGCCGGCAAAGTTGCCCAGGTCGGCTGCGAGAAACGGCACCCAGAACGCCAGCAGGCTCTCTTCGAGCCGGTAGCCGCGCGACACGAGATAGATCGCGAACCAGTCGGTGATGAAAAACCACACCGGGTCCGTGAGCGCCTTGCCGACGACGATGCCCCAGGTTTGCGGAAGCGCCAGCAACGTGCGGTACGGCAGCGGCGGCGCTCCAGCGGAGGCGGCCTCTTCGCGGCCGGCAAGGATATAGGCGCGTTCCTCGGCCGAGATGCGCGGATGCTGTTCGGGGGGATGGTAGAAAAGGCGCCACAAGACGAGCCAGCCGAAGCCGAGGAGCCCCGTGACGATGAA
Organism: Vicinamibacteria bacterium; assembly: GCA_963818215.1. Classification (GTDB taxonomy): domain Bacteria; phylum Acidobacteriota; class Vicinamibacteria; order Vicinamibacterales; family JAENWD01; genus JAENWD01. The sequence continues at coordinate 28,526 of CAWFRL010000027.1, forward strand.
GGCCGGGCGCCAGCTGCCGAAGTAGTGGTAGACGCCCAGGACCAGGAAGGGAGCGATCGCTCCGCCAATCGACGACCCCGAGTCAAACAGCGCCACCGCCCAGCCGCTTTCCTTGCGCGGGAACCACTCGGACACGGCCTTGGTCGCGCCGGGCCAGTTGGCCGACTCGCCCAGGCCGAGCAGGAAGCGGAACGCCGGCGAGGCTGCGGAAGCCGGTCGCAAGCGACGTCAGCATCGCGGCAACCGAGTAGAAGGCCACGCTCACCGTGAGGCCCGTGCGCGTGCCGAATCGATCCAGCAGGCGGCCGGAAATCGTCTGGCCGCCAGCATAGGCAATGCGGAACGCGATGATCAGCATCGCAAAGTCGGTGTTGCTCCACTGGAACTCGGTCTTGATGTACGGCGCAAGGACCGAGAGCGTCTGGCGGTCGATGTAGTTGATGACGGTGGAAAGGAAGAGCAGCCCGCCGATATACCAGCGCAGCTTCATGCGCGTCCCAGCAGCGACGCCGACTCGCGATCGACGAACAGACTCGTGTCGGCGTGCGTCTGCAGGATCGAGGCGGGCACACGCGGGCTGACCGGGCCGTTCACCGACGCGGCCACGGCGTCGGCCTTGCGTCGATCCGGCACGATGCAGAGGATGCGGCGGCTGGCGAGGATCTGGTTCACGGACATCGAGATCGCACGCGTCGGCACCTGGTCGAGCGAGCCGAACCATCCCTCACCGACCTGCTGCCGCCGACACGCGTCGTCGAGCTGGACCACCAGGTACGGCTCGCGCGTATCGAAGTCGGCCGGCGGGTCGTTGAACGCCAGGTGGGCGTTCTCGCCGATCCCCACGAAGGCGACGTCGATGGGAGCGGCGGAAATCTCACGTCCCACGGCCTGGCAGACCAGCTCCGGATCGCCTTCGCCGTCGATCAGGTGCGTGCGGCGAATGCCCGTCGGCGCGATCAGCCGCTCCTGCAGGTAGCGCCTGAAGCTGGCCGGATGCGTCGCCGGCAGGCCCAGGTACTCGTCGAGATGAAACAGCTCGACGCCGTCCCACGGCACACCGCGGGTCGAGATCAGATGCTGGAGGAAATGGAACTGGGAGGCGCCGGTTGCCGCGATGATGCGGGCCGTGCCGCGCGCCGCGACGGCGTCGTGGATGGCCGAGGCCGCTTCGGCCGCCGCGTGGCGCCCGAGCGCGTGCGAGTCTTCGAAGATGCGGATATCCACGGCAGGGTCGCGCCGATTTATGGCCGACCTTCCGCCGCCGGGTCAAGGACTATCGCGCCACCAGCTTCAGGACGGCGATGAGGGCCCAGGTTCCGCAGTTGAAGAACAGCGCCTCGGCGGCGTTGCCGGCCACACGCCGCCGCAACCGCTGCCATTCGAGGTCGCTTACGAGCACTTCGAGATTCCGCATGTCCGTGTTCACCTTTTACGTGTCCGTGACCTGCGTGCCACCCAGTGCAAACCCACGGCCAGCTGAGCCGGCCGATTCCACTGGCGCTGGGCAGACTATCGGTTCAGGGGCGTCCTCGCCTTAGCTCGGCCATTCAACCCCCATATGCTGTGGTCTGTCAAGATGTTAGCTAACTAATAGCGCTTTTCGGCAGGAGGCGATTTTCATCGAACCCTCCCTTGCAGGAGCCCCTGGTCCGCGGCAGACTATCGGGTATCCATGTCGAAGTCCCGCTCGCGACCTCCCGTGCCGGCCCAGAAGGCGTTCGCGGACCGCCGTCACGAGTTCGTCGATCTCCCTCTTGAACAACGATTTGCACGGATTTTCACGACGAACCTCTGGGCCGGCGACAGCCGCTCGGGGCTCGGATCCGCGTTGACCGCAACCGTGGGTGTCAGGGAGCAGCTTCCGCGCTTGCTCGAAGCCCTGGGCGCTGGCAGCCTGCTCGATCTGCCCTGCGGCGATTTCGGATGGCTCAGCACGGTGCCCCTCGATCTGGACTACACCGGCGGCGACATCGTCGCCACGCTCGTGTCGACCAACCAGGAGCGGTTTGGAGGCGCGCGACGGCGATTCGTGCGCCTCGACCTCACCGCCGACCCGCTGCCCCGGGCCGATGTCGTGCTGTGCCGCGACTGTCTCGTCCACCTCTCGTTCGATCACATACGTCAGGCGTTCGACAACCTGCGGCGCAGCGGATCGACGTGGCTGCTGACGACGACGTTTCTCGAGCACCGCGAGAATGTCGACATCGAATCCGGCGACTGGCGGATATTGAACCTGACGCGCGCGCCCTTCAACCTGCCCGCGCCGGAAGGGGTGCTCGTCGAAGGATGCCTCGAAGGCGAGGGCGCCTACGCGGACAAGGCACTTGGGTTGTGGCGCATCGCAGACATCCCCTGATGACGTACGTCAACCACAGGGACACGGAGAACACGGAGGACGCACAGAGATCTTCTTGGGGCTGATTCTCGTTGGCGGCGTTGCCCCCCAAGAAAGGTCTCTGTGTGTGCTCTGTGTTCTTCGTGTCTCTGTGGTTGACGTACGTCATCAAGGCCGACGCGAGCGCCAGCCGTCGACGGCGACGGCGATCACGATGATCGCGCCGATGATGATTTCCTGGATGTAGTTGGGCCAGCCCATTTGCTGGCTGCCGTTTCTCAGCAGCGCCATGATGGTCGCGCCGATCATCGACCCGAGGATGGTGCCCACTCCGCCGCTCAGCGAGCCGCCGCCGATGACCACGGCGGCGATGATGTCGAGCTCGGTGCCGATGGCCACCGTCGGGTCGCCCTGCCGCAGGCGCGACATCTGCATCACGCCGGAGAGCCCGAAGAGCAGACCGGCCAGCCCGTAGATCCAGATCTTCAAGCGATCGACCGCGATACCGCATGCGCGCGCCGCGGCTTCGTTGGATCCGATGGCGAACACGCGCCGGCCAAAGACGGTGTAGCGCAGCACCAGCGACGCCAGGACGGCCAGCGCGACGGTGAGCCAGACGCCAGGCGCGACGATGAGCCATTCGGGCTGCGGAAAGGTCACGGCCAGCTCGTTGACCCACGTCGGCGGCACGTTCACCGTCTGCTGCCCGGCGATCCACTTGGCGACGCCGCGTGCCATGCCGAGCGTGCCGAGCGTGGCGATGAACGGGATCACGCGCAGCCGGGTGATCAGCAGCCCGTTGAGCACCCCTACCACGCCGCCAGCCAGCACGCTGTAGACGACGGCCATCAGCGGGCTGACGCCGTCGCGAATCGCGATGGCGGTCACCACGCCGGTGAGCGCGATCACCGAGCCCACCGACAGGTCGATGCCCCCGCTGACGATGATCATCGTCATGCCGATCGCGCCGAGCGCGACGATCACCGTCTGCGCGACGACGATGCGGAAGTTGCGGACCGAGAGGTACTGGTCGGGCGTGTCGGTGAGCAGCGCAAAGACGCCGATCACCGCGAGCAGCCCGATGAACGGGCCCAGCGTGGCCAGCCAGGAGCGTGATGCCGAGGACGAAGTCGTTTCAGCCATGTCAGCCTATCGCCGCGTGCAACACGCTTTCAGGCGTCCAGTCCGCGATCGGCCTGACCGGCGACAGCCGGCCGCGGCTCATCACGGCCAGCTCGTCGCACAACCCGAACAGCTCGGGCAGGTACGAGCTGACCATGAGAATGGCCTTGCCCTGCGCCGCCGTGGCGGCAATCACTTCGTAGATCTGGGCCTTGCTGCCGATGTCCACGCCGCGCGTGGGCTCGTCGAGCAGCAGGACGTCGGCATCCTGATGCAGCAGCCGGCCCAGCGCGACCTTCTGCTGGTTGCCGCCCGACAGCGTCCGCACGGGCTGATCGGGATCGTGCGCCTTGATGCCCAGGTCGGCGATCCAGCGCCGCGTCTGCGCACGCTGCTGTCGACAGGCGCAACCACCCCCTGGGTGCACACGAGCGGTAGCCGGTCATCGTGAGGTTGTCGGCGACCGACATCGGCAGCGCCAGCCCTTCGCCCTTCCGGTCCTCGCTCAGGTAGCCGACACGCTGGCGGATTCGTGCCGACGGCGCCGCGTCAATCGCCGCATCGGCGCCCGCGATGCGCACGGCGCCGGATGCAACCGGCGCCAGGCCGAACAGCCCGCGCACCATCTCCGAGCGCCCCGATCCCATCAGGCCCGCAAGGCCGAGGATCTCGCCGCGCCGCAGCGTGAAGGACGCCTGCTTGACCACCGGCGGCGCCACCAGGTCGCGCACGTCGAGCACGACATCACCGGGCGCGCGCCGGTGCCGCTCCGGAAACAACTGGTCCACCGATCGGCCCACCATGTGCGCGACCAGCGCCTCGTTGCTGGTCCCGGCCGAGGGCGCCATCGGCGACGCTGCGCCCGTCGCGCAGCACGGTGAAGACGTCGGCGATGGCGCGCACCTCTTCGAGGAAGTGGCTGATGTAGATGAGCCCGATGCCTTCGCCGCGGAGCCGCCGGATCAGCGCGAACAAGTGCTCGACGTCGTCGCGCTGCAGGCTGCTGGTCGGCTCGTCCATCAGCACGATGCGCGCGTGCGACGCCACGGCACGGCAAATCTCGACCACCTGCTGGGCCGCAATCGGCAACGCGCCGACCGGCCGGTCCGGGCGCAACTCCGGGTGCGAGAAGCTGCCGAGGACATCGAGGGCGAGCTTTTCGGCCTCGGAGCGGCGGAAGACGCCGGCCCTGGAGGGCTCGCGGCCGAGCAGGATGTTCTCGGCGACGGTCAGGTGCGGGCAGAGCGACAGCTCCTGATGGATCAGCGCGACGCCACGCTGGCTCGCGTCGTGCGGCGAGGCAGGCCGGTAGGGCTCGCCCGACAGCCGCATCTCGCCCTCGTCGGGCGGCAGCGCCCCGGCAAGGATGTTCATCAGCGTGCTCTTGCCGGCGCCGTTTTCGCCGATGAGCGCGTGAACCTGTCCTGCCTCGAGCGCAAACGAGACCCCGTCGAGCGCGACGGTCGGCCCGAAGCGTTTGCGGATGCCGTCGAGGCGCAGGAGGCTCATCAGCCCTGATCGGCCACCACGGGATTGGACAGCACGCCGAGGCCCTCGACCTCGACTTCCACGACGTCGCCCGGCTGGAGGAACACCGGCGGCTTTCGCGCAAAGCCGACACCCGGCGGCGTGCCGGTGGCAATCACGTCGCCTGGCTCGAGCGTCACGGTCTGCGACAGAAACGACACGATGTGGTCGATGCCGAAGATCAACTGGTTGGTCGACGAGTCCTGCATCGTCTTGCCGTTCAGCCGCAGGCAGATTCGGAGCGCGTGCGGGTTCCCCACGGCGTCGTGCGTGACGATGGCCGGGCCGATGGGCGCGAAGGTGTCGCACGACTTGCCGCGTTGCCACTGCCCGTCGGCAAACTGCAGGTCGCGGGCGCTGACGTCGTTGAGGTTCGTGTAGCCCAGCACGTAGTCCCACGCCTTGCCGACCGGCACGTGCTTGGCGCGGCGCCCGATGACAACGGCCAGTTCGGCCTCGTAGTCCACCTGCGAAGACGCCGCGGGCAGTCTGATGGGCTTGTGCTCGCCGATGACCGAGGTCACGTACTTCGAGAAGGTCACCGGGGACTTCGGCACCGCCATGTTGCTTTCGGCCGCGTGGTCCTTGTAGTTGAGGCCGACGCAAATCAGCTTGCCCGGGCGGGGCACCGGCGGTCCCAGTTCCAGGTCGGCCAGCGCGAGCACCGATCCGCGCGGCAGCGTCTCGACGCGGGTCATGTTCCGGGCGAGCTGGTCGTGGATCTGGCGCGCCTTGGGCAGCCACTCGTCGCCGAGGTCGAACCAGGCCAGCAGGGGCACATCGGCAGAAGCGTCCACGGCCACGGCGAAGTTCAGCACGTGCTGGTTGTCGGGCAGCAGCGCGCCGGCGCGGGGCGTCGACGTGGGCGCCGAACGTCGGAGTAAACGTGACGATTCTCATCGGTCGGTCAGGTGGCCAGGTTGTCGAGAGCTCACCACGCCCTTGATGTAGTCCGGCGCGTGATGCGCGCCGGCAAATGCCGTTGGGACCTCGTCGAGTGAGTGATAGCGATGGGTCACGAACGACTCGACGTCGATTCGGCCGGTTTCGATCAGTCCAAGCGCCCGCCGATACGTCGTCGGACGCCCGTCGGGCTCGAAGCCGCCGGAGGCGCCGACCGGCGAGAGCAACGACGGCTCGAGAAACTGCACGTTGTTGAGCGCGCTCAGGTCCACGCCTGCGTGCCCGTGTCCATAGAGCAGGAACGTGCCCTGCTTGCGGAGGACCGACGGCACCTGCGGGAAGACGGCGCCAGCGCCCGAGGCATCGATGGCGTACTCGACGCGCCGCCCGCCGGTGAGATCGGCGATGGCCTCGCCCAGGTCGACCGCCGACGGATCGACGGCGGTGGCGCCGAAGCCCTCTGCAAAGCCGCGCTTGAGCGCATTGGGCTCCGAGACGACGATCTGGCCGTCGAAACCGAGCCCGTTGCGCAGGTACTGCGTGAACAGCAAGCCCGGCCGGGCCCCCGCCGAAGATCAGCACCGTGCGCACGCGGTGATCCGCGTTTTCCGGACGAAGGCGGTACCTGGTCGTCGCGCGCTCGACCAAATCGCATGAATGGACGACGCAGGCCAGCGGCTCGGTGAGCGCCAGCCGCGCCTTCGAGTCTGCCTCGACGCGGATCGTGTTGACGGCGGGGACCGTCACGAACTCGGCCAGGGCCCCGGGCAGGCCCGTGATGCCGTGCTCGCCGTAGTGCGCGCACTGGTGGGAGTCGCCGGTGGCGCAGTACTCGCACAACGGCCGCCCCTGGCTGACGCAGCTCCGGCCTTGATCGACGACGACCAGATCGCCCACCTTGACGTCGCTGACCCGGGCTCCGGCCTCTTCGACGATCCCGACGAACTCATGGCCGAGGATCTGCGGTGATTCCTCGAGGGGAACCAGCCGTCCCGTGGCGTCGCTGTGGTAGTTGCCGTGCCCGCTGAAGATGTGGAAATCGGTGCCGCAGAGGCCCACCGCGCCTACGCGCAGCAGCACTTCGGTTGGCTCCGGTGGCGCCACCGGGACCTCACGAACGTGCATGTGGCCCGGGGCCACCAGCACGGCCGCGCGCATCAGAGCGACACCGATTGTTCGGCCCAGATGCCGAACTCGCGGTGCTTGGTCTCTTCCGCCTTGGCCTGCACCTCGCCCGAGGCGACGCGGCGCACGTGCTCGAAGACGCGCGCGCCAACCTCCGCGATCGTCTCGGTGCCGTCGATGATGCCGCCGGCCGACAGATCCAGATCGCGCGACATCCGCGCGTGGACGGCGGAATTGGACGCGAGCTTGACGACCGGCGCGACGGCATTGCCGATGGTGGTGCCGCGGCCCGTGGTGAACACGACGACCTGCGCCCCTGAGGCCACCAGCCCTGGCGTCGATTCCTGGTCGTAGCCGGGGCCCTGCATCAGCCAGAGGCCGTGGCCCCTGGGCACTTCCGCGTAGCCGGTCACGCCTTCGACGCGCGTCGTGCCGGCCTTGGCGATGGCGCCAAGCGACTTGATCGTGATGTTCAGCAGCCCGCCGGCGACGTTGCCGGGGCTCGGATTCTCATTGAGCACGGTGCCGAACTTCGACGCGTATTCCTTGTACCAGTCCACCATCCCGTAGACCGCTTCGCCGGTCTCACGGTCCTTGGCGCGCTGCGCCAGGATGTGCTCGGCGCCGCAGAACTCCGGAACTTCGGTAATCAGCACGGTGCCGCCGTTGCGCACCAGCAAGTCGGCGGCATGACCCAGCGCCGGGTTGGCCGAGAGCCCCGAGAAGCCGTCGGACCCGCCGCACTTCACGCCGAGCGACAACTCGTGCATGCCGGCCTCGGTGCGCGAGATGTCGTTGATGAGGGGCAGCATCGCGGCAACTTCCTGCAGGCCGCGGTCGATGACGGCCTGCGTCCCGCCGGTTTCCTGGATGCCGAAGCGGACGACGGGGCGCCCGAGATCGATGTGCTCCTGCTGCAGGTACTTCTCGACCGCCGTCAGGTTGGTCTTCTCGCACCCCAGCCCGATGAAGATCACGCCGCCGACGTTGGGGTGCGTCGCGTAGTTCGACAGGGTGCGCAACATCACGTCGATGTTCGACCCGTCGGAACAGCCGCATCCCTTGTTGTGAGGGATCGCGACGACGCCGTCGACGTTGGGGAACTTCTCGCGGCTGTAAATCGTGAACTCGGAGAGCGTCGCGATCTGCTGCGACTCGTGGCTCGCGCACATGCTGGTCGGGACGATCAGCAGGAAGTTGCGGGTGCCGACGCGCCCGTCCTTGCGCCGATACCCGCGCCAGGTCGGGCGCTCGGCAACCGGCGTCAGCTCCGGCGCCGGCGTGTGAAGGTCCGCGGGCAGGTCGCGAACGATCGGCACGTCGTTGTTCATGTTGCGGACGGTGATCGGGTCGCCTTCGCCGATGCCGCGCGAGGTGCCGATGGGCTGGCCGTACTGCAGCACGAAGGTGTCGGCGGCGATCGCCCGCGTCGCGAATCGGTGCCCCGGAGTCACGGTCCCGGTGAGAACGACCACTCGCCCGTCGTCGAGCGTGAGGTGCTGACCGGGTTCGACCTGCGTCTTGACGACCGCGACGTTGTCGCGCGGATCGACGACGATGGCAAATTCGCCCAGCGCGAGCGGGCGCAGCCTGATCCTGGGGCATGAGGGACTCCAAACCCTTCGATTTTATCCCAAACCACTCGTGCGCGAACCTTCGTGCGACCGGGTAAGATGCGAGGGTCGACCCGTTTGCCGGCGAGGCAGACCTTCGTGAGGAGACCAGGCGCGTGATGCCAGCAACGACATTCAGCCGCAGGGCCGGACTATTGGTGGCCGCCCTGGCGTTGGCGATCGCCGCCGGCTGTTCCGGAAGCAAGGCGCCCGAGACCAGCGCGAAGCCGCTGTCGATCGGCGTGATTCCCAAGGGCACCACCCACGAGTTCTGGAACGCCATCCACGCGGGGGCGGTGAAGGCCGAGCGCGAGTTGAACGCAAACGGCGTCAAGGTGACCATCACCTGGAAGGGCCCGCTGCGCGAGGACGACCGCGAGCAGCAGGTGCAGGTCGTCGAGGGCTTCCTCAGCCAGGGCGTGTCGGGCCTGGTGCTCGCGCCGCTCGACGAGAAGGCGCTGGTGCGCCCGGTCGAAGAGGCCAAGCGGGCCGGCATCCCGACCGTCGTCATCGATTCGGGCCTGGCCTCCAGGGAGATCGTCTCGTTTGTCGCCACCGACAACGTCAAGGGCGGCGAGCTGGCGGCCGACCGCATGGGCACGCTGCTCGGCGGCAAGGGCAAGGTGCTGTTGTTGCGATATCAGGAAGGATCGGCGAGCACGACCGAGCGCGAGGTGGGATTCCTGAACCGGCTGAAGGAGAAGTTCCCGGGCATCACGCTGATCTCTTCCGATCAGTATGCCGGCCCCACGCGCGACACCGGCAAGCGGGCCTCCGAGAATCTGCTGAACCGGTACGCCAACGACATTCAGGGTGTGTTCTGCGTGAACGAGTCGTCGACACACGGCATGCTGCTGGCGCTGCAGGACATCGGCAAGGCCGGAAAGATCTCGTTCATCGGCTTTGACGCCAGTCAGACGTTCATCGACGCGATCGAGGCCGGCCAGATGCACGGCCTGGTGGTGCAGAACCCGATGAACATGGGATACCTCGGCGTCCTTCGCATGGTGGACCACCTGCAGGGCAAGCCCGTTGACGCGCGCATCGACACCGGTGTCTGGATGATCACGAAAGAGAATCTGAAGGAGCCGGCAACCGCCGAGCTGCTCCATCCGCCGGTCGAGCGCTACCTGAACTGATCCACGAGATGCCGCCCCGTGCGCCGTCTCAAGTTCGCGTCGAGACCCTGATCGCGAGGGGCCGGCTGGTGCTGGCCGTTTTCCTGCTGCTGGCGCTGCGGGTGGCGATGCCCCGGGTCCGAGTTCTGCCTTCGGCGTCGCGATGGCGTTTCTCGCCTACACGGGCGTGCTGGGCCTGCTGGTCCGAACGCGTTTCGGCGACGGCCCTCGATGGCCGGGCGTCACGCACGCCGTCGACCTCTCCGTGTACGCGACCTGCCTCTTCCTGCTGGGCGGCCTGGCGCCGTCGATGCTCGCGTGGTTCCTGTTCCTGCTGGTGTCGGCCACGCTTCGATGGGGCTGGCGCGGCACGCTCACTACTGGCTCGGTTGCCGTCGCGCTGCACGTCGCAATCGGGGCGCTATGCGGCCGAGACGCTGCCGCACGCGAGGATGGCCCCCGCGGAGTTCATCACGTTGGCCCTGCTGATGGGGGTGATGACGGTCTTTGTCGGCCTGGTCGGGGCGTACGAAGACTGGCGCGGCGGGCAACTGGCGCGCCTGGCGGCGTGGGCAGGTCCGGATCCCGACCGCCCGCTGGTCCTTCCAAGCGAGATGCTGGCGCAGACCTCCCTCGTGCTCGAAGCGCCACGCACGTTGCTGGTGTGGGAGGAAGCCGAAGAGCCGTTCACGGAGTTCGCGCTCTGGTCCGATGGACGCGTCGAACGCTTCCGGGAGGCGCCGGGCACTTTCGGAGACGTCGTCGCCGAACGCGTGCGCGACAGCGGATTCTTTTGCCGCAACCTCGACGCACGGCTCCCGGTGACGTTTCTGCGGTCGCCCACCGGGCTCGTGAGCTGGAGCGGGATGCCGATCGATCAGCGTTTCCGCGAACGGTTCGCGATTCGAGCGCTGGCCTGCTGGCCGCTGCGCGGCGAGGAGTTTCGCGGATGGCTCTTCTGCCTCGACAAGCCGGGGTTCTCGCTCCAGGACCTCACGGTCGGCGACGTCGTCGCCGATCTCACGGCCGCTCGCTTGTCGCAGGCATACTTGGTGAGGACGATGCGTGAGACCGCGGTGACCACCGAGCGTCTGCGGCTGGCGCGCGACCTGCACGACGGAGTCCTGCAAACGCTGACCGGGGCGGCCCTGCAGCTGCAGACCGCCCGCAGGCTGATGACGGCAGACCCGCCAGGCGCCGAAGACCGCCTCTCGCAGGTGCAGCGGATCATCGCGGCGGGCCAGAACGACCTGCGCTTCTTCATCCAGCAGTTGGGCCCGAGACGCAGCACCGATTCGAGGGCCCCGGTGGACCTCAAGGGGCGCGTCAGCGAGCTTGCCGATCGGGTGCGGCGGCAGTGGGGCGTGCCGGTGAGTGTGGCGACCGAGCCCGACCACCTGCAGGTGCCCGACCAGCTCGTGAACGACGTCTTTCTCCTGATCCACGAAGCGCTGGTCAACGCCGCGCGCCACGCCAAGGCGTCGTCGCTCCAACTGGCGCTGCTTCGAGAGCCGCAGCAGCTGTCGATCGCCGTGGCCGACGACGGCCAGGGGTTTCCGTTTCAGGGGCGATTCACCCTGGAAGATCTGGCGCGCGATCAGCGCGGGCCGCGTACCCTGCGAGAGCGTGTCACCGCGCTTGGCGGGTCGATGGTGCTCGAAACCGGACCGGGCGGCAGCCGCGTGCGCCTGGTCGTGCCGCTCGACGGGGAGGCCGCGTGAAGCGCATCCGTCTGGTGCTGGCCGACGACCATCCCATCGTCCTCGACGGGCTCGAGCAGTTGTTCAGCACGGAATCGGATCTGGAAGTGGTGGCGCGCGCGACCAGCGGCGAAGGCGCCGTGCGTGCGCTCGAGGAGTTCCAGCCCGACGTGCTGGTCCTCGACCTGGCCATGCCCGGACACGACGGCATCTGGGTGATGGAGCAGGCCGCGGCGCGCCAGCTGCGGGCGCGGATCGTGCTCCTGACCGCCCACGTCGACGAGCAGAACCTGCTCGATGCGGTGCGGTTGAACGTCGCCGGCGTCGTCCTGAAGGAGATGGCGCCGCGCCTGCTGGTCGAGTGCGTGCGCAAGGTCCACGCGGGCGAGAAGTGGCTGGAAAGGCACTCGGTCGCGCGCGCGATGGACCGGATGGTCAAGCGGGAGAATGAGTTACAGCGACTGGCCCGTTTGCTGACACCTCGGGAACTCGAGATCGTGCGACTGGCCGCCGAGGGTCTGCGGAACAAGGAAATCGCCGATCGGCTGACCATCACGGAAGGCACCGTGAAGATCCACCTGCACAACATCTACGAGAAGCTTGGGGTGACGGGCCGGCCTCAGCTCATTCTTTACGCGACCCGCGAAGGCATCATCTAGCCATACGCTTCGATGGTCCACCTCGGCAGCACCACCTTTATCATCCCGTAAATGAAGGTCTTAGCGGATTTGATGAAAAACTTCGTTGGTCTATACCCGTCGATAGATACGGCCCTTTGGATGAAGCCCTATTCTGATCATGCCTGCGGGACACATCGTTGACCGGCGATGTGACTTGCGTAGTGTTTGTTCCTTAGCCTCTCTCCTTGACCGACTTGAACCGGCCGGGTGTTGCTCGCCACCCGGCCGGTTCTACGTACGGCCGCCTTCGTACCTGGCACCGCACCTGGCACCCGGCACTGGGAACCATTACGCAGATATGAGCGAGGCAGCGCGCAGCGCCTTCGAGAACGTCGCAAACTCGGATTCTTCACCGGGTACTGGCGCGTATGCGTAGACGCTCGAAAGAGCTCCGTCGGCGTCCTGGCCGAATGCCCGCAGCGGCTCGATCGTGAGCAGCACGCGCGGAGGCATCGGCCGGACGCGGGCGCGCAGGCGCTCGAAGGTGAGAGTCTCGAGCAGCAGAATCGGCGACGGGGTGCGGCCGAGCAACGCGCGATGGGCGGCCGCATTGGTCTCGGGCTTGTCGAAGCTCGGGCCGTCGATGCCGGCCACGCGGAGTCGTGCGGACTTGGCGAGCCGCTCGGCAGCTTCACGCGTCACGTGCGGGTAATGGGCGTCGGCACCGGCCTGCATCGGATACCTGGACGCGTAGAGTTCGGCAAACCCTGTCACGAACAGCACCGCCTCGAATGCGTCGAGGTCCGCAGGAAGATCCGCGACGTCGACACGCGTGTGATAGTTCACGTCGTTGACCGTCTCGCGGCGCCCGGTGTCGGAGCTGGTGAGATCGACCAGCCGCGCGTCGAGCGCGAGGTAGTGTCGCGGATCCAGCTGCTCGAAGGTCGGCCCCTGCGGCAACAGGTGGAACGGCGCGTCCAGGTGCGACCACGTGTGGTTGGACAGCCCCAGCCGCTCGCCATCGGAGGTCACGCTGCCGGCCGTCCACATGTGCCACTCATTGTCCGCCGTGCGCGTGCAGAATGTGCGCCGCTCGATGCGCGGCGCCTGCGGCACGTGGATGAAATCCGGCGGCGACAAGTCGATGCGGATCATGGGTTGGACTTTGGGTTTCGGGCTACAGCGTAACCCAGGCGCCTGTGCGTGCGGCCTCGTAGATCGCGTGGACGAGAGCGACACTCTGGCGCGCGTCGCGCCCGCTGCACCGAGGCTCCCGTCCCTGGCGAATCGCGTCGAAGAAATCCTCGAACAGCCGCTGGTGCCCGCGCGCATCGGACACCACGGGCGATGACGCGCTGGCATTCTGGTCCGCGGGCGCCTCGGCGATCAGCTCGTCGGCCGGTTGCCGCAAATCCGCCGCGACGAGCCGGTCGTGTTCGACGACGACCGTGCCTTCCGTGCCGGTCAGCTCGAGGCGGCGCTGGTAGCCCGGGTACGCGGCAGTCGTCGCTTCCAGTGTGCCGACGGCGCCACTTTCGAACTCGAGCAGCGCGACGACCGTATCTTCGACCTCGATGGGATGCAGCGCCGTGACGGCCCTGGCCGAGACCCGACGCACCGGTCCGAGCAGCCAGAGCAGCAGATCGGCGGTGTGGATGCCCTGGTTCATCAATGCGCCGCCGCCGTCGAGCGTCCACGTGCCGCGCCAGCGCGATTGCGCGTAGTACTCCGGCGGACGAAACCACTTCACGCGCGCCGAGGCCAGCAGCGGGCGTCCGAGTCGTCCGGACCGCACGGCGTCGTGAAGCCGCACGAGATCGGGCTGCACGTGGTCCTGGAAGAACACCCCAAGCCGCACGCCAGCCGCGTCGGCCGCCTCGATGAGCGCGTCGGCGCGCTCGACGGTGACGTCAATCGGCTTTTCGACCAGCACGTGCAGGCCGCGCCGGCACGCGGCGATGCCCTGCTCGGCATGCAGGCCCGATGGGCTCCCGATGGCCACCAGGTCCATGGGCTGATGCGAAAGAAACCCGTCGAGGTCCGTATAGGCCGTGGCGCCGTAGGTTGCCGCCAGTCGCTCGGCCCTGGTGGCGTTGCCGCCGTGCACCGCGACGATCGAGGCGCCAGCAATGGCGCTGGCTGCGCGTGCGTGCGTGTCGCTGATGTTGCCCGCGCCGAGGATGCCGATGTTCACGTGGCGATTCTACCGCCAGGGCGCCCGACTTCATCGAAGTGGCGCAATCTGCACTAGCATCTCCGGCATGCGCATCACACACATCGGTCCGATCTCGGTCGCAAAGGTCGCCTTCGTGCTCTACGGGGTCCTGGGGCTCATCTTCGGCGCATTCTTCGCGGCGGTGTCTCTGCTGGGCGCCGGTCTCGGCGCGGCGCACGGCGAGGAATCGGCGCTGCTGGGCGCGGTGTTCGGCGTGGGCGCGGTGATTCTGCTGCCCCTGCTATACGGGGGGCTTGGCGCCGTGATCGGGGCTCTTCATGGCGTGGCTCTACAACGTCGTCGCGGGCGTTGTCGGCGGCGTCGAAGTGCGGATGGAGCAGGGCTCGAGCGCCTAAGGCGTCGGCGATGGCGAGGCGTCGGACGGCGCACCCAGGGCCGCCGCAATGGCCGAAAGCTGCGTCTGCACGCGCCGGGCGTTGTCGGGCCCGCTCCGGAGCAGCAGTTTCTGCGCCGGCGACAGCGCTTCGAGGCGTGGGTCCGCAAACCCGTACACGCCGCCACGCGCGGTGACGGCGATCGGGCCCCTCGGGTATGGGCGTTTCCGACAGACGCCGCAGGCTCTCACGCAGGGCGGCGTCGAAGGTGCGTTCGCCCTGGCCGAGCTCGCCATGCGCTTCTTCGAGCCTTGGCGCGAGCATCTGGTAGACGCGGACGACCGTGGCGGGGTCGAGCGCGGCGATGACGCCCGCCATCGCGTTGTAGCGGGCGTAGCTCTCGGGCGCGATCGTGGCGTGACCGTGTCGCTCCACGACTGAAAACTCGCCCGTCGGCCTCAGCGGCGCCAGAAACCGCAGGGGAAGGGTTCCACCGGCGGCGCCCTCGACGAGCGCAGCCACCTGGCGCGCCAGATTCCCGGTCGCCAGCCACTTGGACACCAGGGGCGACGCGGTGACCTCGCCGACAAGACGGCTGAACATCGGGTCCAGCTCGTCAAGCGGTGGCAACTCGGTCCTCGGCGGCGTGGCAGCTGCTGGCGCTGGACGGGGCGCGGGGGTCACCGACGACGCCATGCGCTCGATGGCGGCCGATGGCGACGGGCGCGTGCGAATCCACCATGCGAGCCCCGCCCCGATCAGCCCAATCGCGATGACGCCTGCGATGATCGCGCGGAGACGGCCGGAACGCGGCGGCGGAGTGTTCCACAATTCGGTCCGCTCGAGGTTGATGTCGTCGAAGGCGCCCATGGGATCGGTCCCCTCGCGTTAAGACTCCTGCCCCCGCAATTCGGCTTCTAGCGAAGCATGCCGACGATACCCGCGCTCTCGAAGAGCCACGTGCCGTTCACCTGACGCAGGCGCGCCAGGTAGAGTGCGTTTGTGCCGGGGAACATCTCGCCTTCGACCTCGAGATCCGCCGTGTCGCCGCGGACCTCGCCGCCGACGACCTTCAGGCCGTCTTTGGGCAGCCACGCCTGGAGAAGATCCGACGCCGAGCTGGCGTTCTCCTCTGGTGAGTTGTAGCTCTTGTCCAACATCGCGACCGCCGACGGCGCCAGCCCTGCCTTGATAGCCGGCCACTGCTGTTTCTTCACCGTCGCCAGAAACGCGGTGAGCGCCCTGCCAGGTTCGCCGCCGCCAGCGCCCAGGGGCGTGCCGGCCGGCACGCGCGTGACCGCCGTATCGAACGTGAGGTCGACGGTATACGTGTCTCCGCTCAGGGTCGTGACGGGGGCCTCGGTGAAGATGCGGCCGGCGACGCGGTCCGGTGTGTTCGTCGTGAGCGTCGCCTTCAACGAGTCGCCTGCCTTGTCGAGAAACTGCGTCATCGTCTGGCTGAACGTCGCGTTCATGCTGACGTGGCCGTCCGAGCCGACCCAGAGCAGCACGTAGTTGCGGTCGTCGAGGACGTCCTGGTTGATGACGTGGGTGTGGGGCTGAAGGGTCGCGACGGCCGCGTCCACGTCAATGGCCGCTTCGCTGAGCACGACTTCCGCGATTCTGTTACGCCGGTCGCGAGGGTCGCGCGTGACGAACGCCGCGGCGTAAGTCGGCTCGATCGTGCCCGAGATCTTGCCGCCCTTGACCACGAACCGGCCTTTGGCCTCGCCGGCAGCAGCGGGCGAGGCTGCCGCGACGAGGGCGACGACGCATGCGCACAATCGGATGAGCTTCACGTGACGACCGCCTAGTTCGTGCCTTTCCCGCCAGTCCACTTCGTCCACTCGGCTTCCGCCTCCTGGGCGGTGAGCCCGCCGGTCACGATGTGGATGCGGTGCTTGAAGGTCACGCTCTTGTTGGGCTCGATGGCGAAGTTCAGCACGTCCTTGCCGAGACTGAGCTCCTTCTGCCCGAGCGGGTTGGCTGCAAACAGCCCGTAGCCGCGCGCGTGCCAATAGGTCGGATAGCCGGGATTGCCAGGCGCGTCGAAGATGGCAATCGACACGGGCTCGTCGCCGACCTTGCCCGAGAGCGTCGTCCACTTGCCGCGCGTGCCCCATGCCGCCGCGCCCTTCTTGCCTTCGCTCGTCAGGTAGACGCCGTTGACGCCCGTGTTGTCGAGCGAGGCCACCGTCGTCGGACGACCCGCGGCATCGGTGAAGACCTCGGGCTTGGTGGACGGTTCTTCGAGCGCGCGCGTCACGCGGAGGCCGAGCACGCCTTCCTTGTTGTCCTTCAGGTCCACGCGCGTGGCGCCGGCGGTGAGCGTCGTGATGCGGTCGATGGTGCGCGTGGTCGCGCTGCCGGAGAACACGTACTTCGTGCGCTCGTTGAGGATGGTCGAGCCGTCGGGCATCACCCAGGCGGCGTCCACTTCGAGTATCCCCTCGCCGGGCCCGCCCTTGGCGACGGCGATCGCCTTGTGAACGACGGTGCCCATCTTGGGCCGTTGTTCCGCGGGAATGGCGTCGGAATTGTTCCAGAAGTCGATGCCGTTGACGTCGCCGTAGTTGAACCACAGCCCGACGTGATGCGGGTGATCGACGCGCTCGCCGGGCCGCGGGTCCAGCGGGAATCCGCGTGTGACCAGCGTGCCCTTCGCCGTGCGGATCGGATAGAGCACCGGCTTTTTCAGCGACGTCGGCCACACGTACGCCGTAAACGGCTGGCCGTCAACCGTCACGTCCACGCGACGTTCGGCTTCCTTCACCGTCACCTGCACGCCCTTGTCGCTCCCCGCGAGAGGGCGCGCAGCCGCGCCGATACCGGCTCCCGCAATGACGGCCCAGACTGCCACGGAAATGATTCGCGTCATAGGTGCTCTCTTCGCGCCATCGTGTCGTTCGCGCCTTCGTGATTGTGAACGACATCCGCGCCTCACCACGAGTGCATCGTCCCGTCGAGCTTCCGGTTCACCGGCAGGTACGCGCGCTGGTACGGATACTTTGCCGCCAGTGTCTCATCGATGTCCACACCCAGCCCAGGCTTGTCGCCGGGATACATCGTCCCGTCCTCGAACGAGTAGGCGTGCGGAAAGACGGCGTCGGTTTCCGGCGTAT
Source organism: Vicinamibacteria bacterium (assembly GCA_963818215.1). Lineage (GTDB taxonomy): Bacteria > Acidobacteriota > Vicinamibacteria > Vicinamibacterales > JAENWD01 > JAENWD01. Next base: position 46,261 of record CAWFRL010000027.1, read on the forward strand.
GCCGCATGTACTCCTGAATTCCGAAGTTGTGCACGCTCAGGTCGAAATGCAGCGCCGCCGCCATGCACACGGGGCTGAGGTCGGTGGCGCCATGAGAGCCGGTACGCACGTGGTAGAGCTCGGCCAGCGAGGCGATCCTGCGCAGGTGCGAGATGCCGCCGGCGTGGACGACGGTCGTCCGGATGTAGTCGACCAACTGCTCCTGGATCAGCTGATAGCAGTCGTGGATGGTGTTGAAGATCTCGCCCACGGCCAGCGGCGTCGTCGTGTGCTGGCGAATCAGGCGGAAGCTTTCCTGCGCCTCGGCCGGCACCGCGTCCTCGAGCCAGAAGAGGTGGTGTGGCTCCAGCGCCTTGCCCAGTCGCGCCGCTTCAATCGGGGTGCACCGGTGATGCGCGTCGTGAAGCAGGTGCAGGTCGTCGCCAAACTCCTGGCGCAGGCGCTTGAACAGCGTCGGCGTGAAGTTCAGGTACTTCTCCGTGCTCCACAGGCTCTCGCTGGGCAGCCCTTTTTCGGCGGGCTCGTAGTACAGGTCGCCCTTGCCGACGCCGTATGTGCTGGCAAGGCCCGGGATTCCGCTCTGCGCGCGGATGGCCTTGTAGCCCATGGCCTGGTAATGCGCGACAGCGGCGACGGTGTCTTCCAGATCGCGCCCGTTGGCGTGGCCGTACACCAGCACGCTGTCACGCGATCGCCCGCCGATCAGGTTGTAGACGGGCGTATCGAGCGCCTTGCCCTTGATGTCCCACAACGCGGTGTCGACGGCGGCAATCGCCGACATCGTCACCGGCCCGCGCCGCCAGTACGCGCCTTTGTAGAGGTACTGCCAGATGTCTTCAATCCGTCGGGCGTCGCGCCCGATCAGACACGGAATCACGTGTTCGGTCAGATAGCTGGCCACGGCGAGCTCGCGGCCGTTGAGCGTCGCGTCGCCAAGCCCATACACACCTTCTTCGGTCACGACCTTCAGCGTGACGAAGTTGCGGCCCGGACACGTGATGATGACGCTTTGCGTCGACGATTTTCATGCGATCTACCCGGCCGAACTGAAGTTCGGCCCTACGTACCGCCTTACTCGCCCAGCTCCACCGGCTTGATGACCGGCACCAGCAGGTGGATGACGCCCAGCGCCGTCAGGTAGGCGAAGCCCGCGATGACGAACACCGGCAGGTAGTCGCTGTGATTCCACTCGAGGATGTAGCCGGTGATCTTGGTGAAGAGCATCCCGCCGATCGCGCCGGCCATGCCGCCGAACCCGACGACGGACCCCACCGCGCGGCGGGGGAACATGTCGGACGAGAACGTGAACAGGTTCGCGGACCAGCCCTGGTGCGCGGCGGCGGCCACGCTCACCAGCCCGACGGCCACCCAGAGGCTGTCCACGTACGGCGCAAACATCACCGGCACGACCAGCAGCGCACAGACGAGCATCGCCGTCTTCCGTGCGGCGTTCACCGACCAGCCGCGCTTGATCAGGGACGACGACAGCCAGCCGCCGCCGATGCTGCCGACATCCGCCACCAGGTAGATCACCACCAGCGGCGCGCTGACGCCACTCAGCGAGAGGCCGTGCTTCTTCTGGAGGAAGTCCGCGAGCCAGAAGAGGTACAGCCACCAGATCGGATCGGTCATGAACTTGCCGATCGCAAAGGCCCAGGCTTCGCGGTGCGGAAACAGGCTGGCCCAGGGCACCGGCGTCGTGGCTTCGGGCGGGTCGCTGTTGATGTGGGCGAGCTCGGCCGGCGTCACGCGCGGATGCCGATCCGGCGTGTCGTACATCAGCCACCACGCGATCAGCCAGAGAAACCCCAGCGCGCCGGTGATGACAAACGCCCAATACCATCCGTACCGCACCGTGATCCACGGCACCACGATCGGCGTGACGACGGCGCCCGACGTTGGTGCCCGAGTTGAAGATCCCGGTGGCCAGCGCGCGCTCTCTCTTCGGGAACCACTCGGCGACGCTCTTGATCGCGGCGGGAAAGTTGCCGCCCTCGCCAAGCCCGAGCGCGAAACGCGCCGCCATGAAGCCGGCCACCGACGGAGTCGCGACGAACCCCACGGTCGCAAGGAGGCTGGCGGCCACGGGCCCAAAGGTCGTGGCTTCCGCGCAGGCCACCGCCGCCAGGCTCCACACGATGAGCGCGATGGCGTAGCCGGCCTTGGTCCCGACCTTGTCCATCAGGCGGCCGGCCAGCATCAGCCCGATTGCATACGCCGTCTGAAACGCGAAGACGATGTTGCTGTAGTCGATCTCGTTCCAGCCGAACTCACCTTGCAGGGTCGACTTGAGAATCCCGATCACCTGGCGATCGACGTAGTTGATGGTCGTCGCAAAAAACAGCAGCGCGCAGATGACCCAGCGGTAGTACCCGATCTCTGGCAGGAGGCGTCATCGTCTGGGTTCCGAGTTCTCGGGTTCTCGGTTCTCAGGTTCTCGGGTTCTTCAGGTTCTTCGTAATCTGCAATCTGCAATCTGCAATTTATTGATTCACTCCGCTCGCGAGGAAGCCGCCGTCGACCACCAGCACCTCGCCGGTGACGAAGCTGGCGGCTTCCGATGCCAGGAACACCGCCGCGCCCGCCAGCTCCTCGAGCTGTCCAAAGCGCTTCATGGGCGTGCGCAGCAGGAACTCGCGCCCGCGGTCGGTGCCGTCGAGCAGGTTCTGGTTGAGCGGCGTACGGAACACCCCCGGCGCAATCGCATTCACGCACACGCCGTGCGGCGCCCACTCCACCGCGAGCGACTTGGTCAACGAGGCGACGCCGGCCTTGCTGGCCGCGTACGCCGCCACCTCGAACAGCGCGACGAAGCTGCTGAGCGACGCGATGTTGATGATGCGGCCGTAGCGCCGGTTCACCATGTGCCGCCCGAAGATCTGCGCGGCGCGCAACGTGCCGGTCAGGTTGGTCTCGATGATGGCGTTCCAGTCGGCTTCGTCAAGGTCCAGCGTCGGCACACGCTTGGTGCGGCCGGCGCAGTTGACCATGATGTCGACCCTGCCAAACGCCGCGACCGTTTCGGAGAGCAGCGTCTCGAGCGACGCACGATCGTTGACATCGGAGGGCACCCGCAGCGATCGGCGTCCGAGCCCCTCGATATCCGCGGCGGCCTCGTCCACCAGGTCGGCGCGACGCGACGTGGGCACGACATCGGCGCCCGCCTGGGCCAGCGCGCGGGCCAGCACGCGCCCGATTCCGGACGTGCCGCCTATCACCACGGCCGCACGGCCGGTCAGATCGAGAGGGGCGTAAGGCATACGAGGCTGTGATTCAGATGCCGGCGCGCTGGTTCAGCGCGCCGGGGGGAGGGAGGAGACACCAGCAGGCGCGGCGTGCGCCGTGGCCGGTGCGCGGACGAGTCGAGGCCCAGAGGGACCGTGGGCGGCGTGAAGCGTCGCTCGCCACCGGCGCCTTCAAGGGCCTGCGCCTGTTGCGCCAGAGACAGGTGCTCGCTCATCGCGGCACGCGCGCGCTTGGCGTCGTGCGCGCGGATCGCGTGGTAGATGTTGCGATGTGCCTGCGCGGACTGCTTGAGATCGCGCCCGTTGTTCGCCGTCTTCTTCCGCTGTTCGTAGAAGAGCGCCGACACCATCTCGACCAGCGACGCCAGGATGGGATTGCCCGACGCCGCCGCCACCGCGCGGTGGAACCGGATGTCGTGAATCAGAAACGTCTGCGCGTCGTCGAGACTGGCAAACATCCCCGTCACTTCTTCGGCGATGGTCGCGATTTGATCGTCGGTGGCCCGCTCGGCCGACAGGCCCGCCACCCCGACTTCGAGTGCCCGCCGCGCCTCGAACATCTCGTCGCGCGTGAAGCCGTGCAGGGCTGCCAGGAAACTGAGCGGCTCGCTGCCAAGCGTCGGCGGCCCATCAGTGATGAAGGTGCCCGCCCCGTGGCGCGTCTGGAGCACGCCAATGGCCGCCAGCGATCGCAGGCCCGCTCGCACGCTCGGACGGCTCACGCCCAACTGAACCGCCAGCTCGCGTTCGGGTGGCAACCGATCGCCGGGACGCAGTTCGCCTCGCTCGATCAACGACCGCACGTGTGAGACGACGATCTCTGCCGTGACCCCTTCCGTTGGTTTCATGACTGGCTTTCCAATTGCCCTAGAGGTCAAACCAATACGTCGCTGGCCCTTCGCGACGCGCCTCATTCCTATCACTGCGGCACGAGGGTGTCAAGCGCGGCTTCCCCCGCCAATCCGCAGTAAAGGCAACTTTCGGGGGATGACCTGGCGGTTGCCAAGGTGTCCGTGGTTCGTAGCCAAACAGTTGGATTGCTCAATGGTCTGACCATCCGACTTTTTGATTTGCCCACCTTCGGGGTCCTTTAGCGGTTTCGCCTCGCGGCATGTGCCTTGCCCCGACCAGAGCTCCTCGACACGTGGCGCAAGGAGTTAGCACGCCTCGTACGCAGGAGCTGCGACATGACGCACGACACAGCACCGCAAGAACTGCCATCGTCCAACGGCGGCGCGCTGGTGGTGGCGCGAGGGTGGACATGGAGGCGCGTGGGCGAAGTGAGGCACGGCGCCGTCCGGCGCGTGCGTCTGTCGTCGGGCGTGCCCGACGCGCCCGACCTGGACACGCTGATCGAGCCATTCGACCGAATCCGCGAGCTTGGCTGGCCGCGCCGCGCGCGCAAGGTGTCCACGGCGTTTCTGCAGGCCTGGGTCGCCGGGTGGCCGTCGACGGCATGGCCGGCGCTGAAAGTGGCGGCTCCAGTGGATCTCGCGATAGCGCTGCTGCCTCACCAGCTGTCGCCGGTGCTGGCCGTGGTTCGAGGCGCGACCACCCGGCTGCTGCTGGCCGATGCCGTTGGCCAGGGCAAGACGATCGAAGCCGGCCTGATCCTGCGCGAGCTGGCCGCGCGCGGAGCGGCCGATCGCGTCCTTGTCCTCACGCCGCTCACCTTGCGCGATCAGTGGCGCGCGGAACTTGGCTCGCGCTGTCGTCTCGAGGCCGACGTGATCGACCGCGTCGCGCTGCGCGCGCGAGATCGGAACGCGCCATCCGGCCTCGGCCCGTTCCAGGCGCCCGGCATCGTCCTGCTTTCGATCGATCTCGCCAAGCAACCGGATGTCCTCGCACGGCTGGTCTCGCTCAGTTGGGACGCGCTGGTCATCGACGAAGCGCACGGCGTGAGCGGAGATTCGGCCCGCACCGCTGCGGCTGCGGCCCTGGGCGCGCGCGCCCGGATTGTCATTCTGCTCACGGCGACGCCGCACGCCGGCGACGCAGACGCGTTCGCGCGCCTGTGCGCAATTGGCCGGCTCGGCGACGAGCCCGCCCGCGATGTGGTTCCGCCATCGTCCCGCGAGCAACGCCGGCAGAGAGCTCGCCGAAGGGCCTTGACGTCTCGCCGAGACGATCGGCCGAGGAACGCGCGTGCGCCCTGGCGCTGGGCCGCTACTTGCGGCGGCTCGATCGGGCCGAGGGCCCCGTGTCGCACTCTGATCGCGCTGGTCCTTCGCAAGCGCGCGCTGTCGAGCCCGGCGGCCCTGGCAGCCAGCCTGCGGCACCGGATGGCGTGGCTCGACGGGCACGACACGCCGGTCCGAACAACCTGGCCTGCCCTTCTGCGACGAGGAAAGCGAGCCCGGAGATGCCATGCAACCCGCGGTGCTGCGGCAGAGTGGGCTGGCTGACGCGCGCAGCCGAAGCGGCGTTGCTGGCAGCAGCGCTTCACTCAGCCGAACGCGCGGCTGCGTGCTGGAGCAAGGTGCGGGCACTTCGGCGCCTGGTGCGACGCACACGCGAGCGCGTGCTGGTGTTCACCGAGTATCGCGACACGCTGATGGCGCTTTCGGCCGCGCTGTCCGGTGAGACTTCCATCTGCACTCTGCACGGCGGTGCCAGCCGCGGCGCGCGAGAACTGGCGCTCGCGCAGTTTGCCGACGGCCAGGCTCGGATGCTGATTGCGACCGACGTCGCCGCCGAAGGGCTGAACCTGCAGCACGCCTGTCGCCTGGTCGTGCACGTGGAGCTGCCGTGGTCGCCCGCGCGCCTGGAACAACGCAACGGCCGCGTCGACCGCCTTGGGCAGCGTCGACGCGTGCACGTGTGGCGCCTGCTGGGCGATCGGGGGCACGAGAGGAGAGTCATCGCCGCGCTGGCGGCTCGTCTCTCGCGCATGCGGGCGGCCGGTGTCGATGTCGGGACGTTTGGCATGCCGGTGACGGCGGACGCCGTTGAGCCGTCGGCGATCGACTCCGGCGTCGTGCGGGACGGTGGCGAGGACGACGCGGAAGAGGTCGCTGGGGAACTGCGAGCGGGTGCGTCGCCTCGTCAGTGGCTGGACGAGCGCTCGTGGAACTCGCCGTGAGCGTCGGCGATGCGGACCGATCTTCCCTGGCGCCGCGTCCGCGCGTGGCCGGGCGGTCTACCTCCCGGCGCGACCATCGTGTGCCTCCTGCCAGCCTCCACTCGAGGGTCGCGACCGGTGCTGATTCCGGTGCACGTCGTCGATGACGGGCCGTCCGCCTGGCCGCCCATCGCGGTGGTTGCCCGCAGCTGGCACGCGCGGCGGCCAGCACCGCGGCGTTGCGCGCTCGGCCCGACGCGCTCACCGACGCGCTTCGTGCACGGGAGCGCGCGTTGCTGGCACGCGCGCAGCAGGAGCAGGCACGCGTCGCCGGCCGCTGGCAAGGCTCGCTCTTCGAGCGCCGCACCGCACGCATCGTCGAGGCGGCACGCGCTGGCGCCGCGGCACGGACCCGACAGCACCAGCAGAGGCTGACCGAGCTTGGAGAAGGCGGCGCCCGGCAGCCGTAGCGGTCCTCGCATTGCTGGTGGGCTGACGTGCCAACGGCGCTCTCCGGGCCATTGCTGTCGGCCGAATATCTCCGTCAGGCCGGCCGCGATCGCGAGACGATGCCCGTGTCGTCGTCTGGCGCGTACCGCGCGCTGCGCGCGGCGGTCGGGAACACTCTTGGGCCGGCGACCCATCCAGCACATGTCTTCGCGTCCACTGTGCGCCCGCTCGTCCAGTGGCTCGGATGGCCCTCGCCGTGCCCGGCTCCGATCGCCGCTGGGCGATTCGCTGGTCTTCGCCCTCGTAGCCTCGCGCGCCGACCCGGTCGCCCTCGTCGTCGTGCCGTATGGCCGCGCCAAGGCCGAGTCGCGAGAAGCGACGAGCGCCGCGTTGACGCTCGGCCACCGGTGGCTGCTCGTCACCGACGGGCTCTCGCTTCGTCTTGTTGACGGCCTGCGAGGCGAGAGCCGCGGGTTCGTCGACTTCGATCTCGACGAATGCGCGCGCGATGCGCCGTCGCTGGCGTGGCTGACCACGTCTGGCCGGCCCCCCGGCGTTCGTGCCCGGAACCGACAGCCTACCTTCCGCGGCGGGTCGATGGCTCCGACGCCTACGGCCGCCGCGTCTGCCGCGCGCTGCGTGAAGGCGTCGGCGACGCGCTCGGCACTTTTACCGCCGCCGTCGCCGAAGCGCCTGGGCGCCGGGCGGATCTGCAGGCGTGTTACGCCGACGCGCTGACGGCCGTCTACCGCACGTTGTTTCTCCTGTTTGCCGAGGCGCGACAGCTGGTGCCGATGTGGCACCCCGTCTATCGCCGCGGCTACAGCATCGATGCGCTTCGCACGCGGCTGGCCGAGTCGCGTCGCCGCGGGGAACGTGGGCGGCGCTTCAGGCCATCGCGCGGCTCGCTCACGCGGGTGCCGAGGCGGGCGATCTGCACGTCACGCCGTTCAACGGGCGCCTCTTCGCGCCTGCACGCGCGCCGTTGCTCGACCACCTGGCGCTCGATGACGGGCGCGTGGCCAGGGCGCTCGAGGCGCTGTGTTTCACTCGCGCGGCGCTGGACGGCGGTCGACAGCGCATCGCGTACGCGGAACTTGGCGTGGAGGAACTCGGCTCGGTGTACGAGAGCCTGCTGGACCTCGAGCCGGTTGCGCGCACGGTCGCAGCACGCGCGAGACGGCCGCGGCGCCCGCAATCCACCTGCGCCCATCCGCCAGCGCGGCGCGCAAGACCACCGGCACCTTCTACACGCCCCGCGCGATTGCCGACGCGCTCGTGCGCGACACGCTGGCCCCGCTCGTGGACGGGACGGTCGCCCGAGGAGATTCTGTCACTCCGCGTCCTGGATCCGGCGATGGGCAGCGGCGCATTCCTGGTCTCGGCCGGTCGCTTCCTGGCCGCCGAATGGGAGCGTGCGCTGAAGCGAACGAGGCGACGCCACGGAGGGCGACCTGTCGGAGGCCGATCGCGCGGAGACGCGTCGCCTGATCGCGAGCCGATGCCTGTTCGGGGTCGACCGCAACCCGATGGCGGTGCAACTGGCGCAGCTTTCGCTGTGGCTGGCGACGCTGGCCGCAGATCGGCCGCTGTCGTTTCTCGATCATCACCTCGTGGCCGGCAACAGCCTGGTGGGGGCCTCCCCACTGGACGTGCTTGCACGACCTCCGGCGAGGGGTCGCCGGCCGGCTCCGTTGCCGCTCGAGTCGCTGTTCGAGTGGTCGGGTGCGCTCGTGTCGGCACGCGCGCGGCGGCACGGACATCGAGACGGCGCCGGATCGACTCCGCCGACATCGTCCACGGGAAGGAGGCCGCGCTTGCCGGCGTTGCCGCGGGAGCACGGACTGGCCTGCTGGAAGGCCGCCTGTGACTTGTGGTGCGTCGGCTGGATGCCAGGCGCGACCTGACCGGCGCCTCTATCACGCTCTGCTCGACCGGTGCCTGGGCCGGTCGGCGATCGTCACGCGCGCGCTCGACGCCGCGCGTGAGCAGCTTGGATCGCGGGCCCGCGCGATCGGATGCTTCCACTGGCCGCTGGAGTTCCCGGAAGTGTTTCTGGACGACGAGGGGCGGCCGCGCCCGGACGGCGGCTTCGACGCCGTCGTCGGCAATCCGCCGTGGGAGATGCTGCGCGCCGATGGGCGGCGCGACGCCGCGGCAGCCGGCGAGGGCGAGGCGCTGGTGCGCTTCGCTCGCGACTCGGGTGTCTATACGTGGCAGGGCCGCGGACACGCCAATCAGTTTCAGTTGTTCGTCGAGCGCGCGCTCCACGTCACCCGGCCCGGCGGGCGCATCGGGCTCATCGTGCCGGCGAGCCTGCTCACCGACGAGGGCAGCGAGCCGCTGCGGCGCGGGTTGATCGGGGCCAACCAGCTGGACACGGTGACGGTGTTCGACAACCGGCGGGGGTTGTTCCCTATTCACCGAAGCGTGCGATTTGCGACGTTCACGGCGGCCCGCAGCGGCCGCACGGCGGCGATCCGCTGTCGCTTCGGCGTCACCGATGCGGCAGCAATCGACGCAACTCCGCAGGTGACGCTGACGCCTGGCCTGGTCGAGCTGACTGTCGGGGCCCGGCCTGGCGATTCCGCATCTGCCCGACGCCCGCGGATCTCCGGCTGGTCGAGGCACTCACGCCTTGCGCATCCTGCGCTGGCCGACGAGAGCGGCTGGCACATCACGTTCGGTCGCGAGCTCAACGCGACCGACGACCGCGACTGCCTGCGGTCGGGTCCGCCCGAAGGCTGGCGACCTGCCAGTGATCGAGGGCCGCCACCTTTCGCCGTTTCGCGTGGACGTGCCGGCCGGCTGCCGGCATGCCGACCCGGCGGCTGTGCGGGCCCGTCTGGGCGGTCGCGGCCAGGCGGACCGTCCGCGCCTGGCCTATCGCGATGTCGCCAGCGCGACCAACCGCACGACGCTCATTGCGGCGATTGTCCCGGCCCGGACCGTGACGGTGCACACCGTGTTCTGCCTGCAGTCGCGCCTGGCGCTCGATGCGCAACGCGTCTTGTGTGCGCTGCTCAACAGCTACCCCGCCAACTATCTGGTGAGGCGGCGCGTGACGACGCACGTCACGGCGAGCATCATCGGCCGGCTTCCGGTTCCGCTCGTCACGCGCGCGTCGCCTTTGTTCGACGAGCTCTGCGGACTGGCGGCGACGCTCGAGCGCGGAGACGACGCGGCCGCGGCGGCCAGCGCGCAGGCGGCCGCCGCCGAGGCCTACGGACTCTCCGAGGACGACCTCGCGCACGTGCTCGGGACGTTTCCGCTGGTTCCTGCCGACCAGCGCGCGTCGGTGACCGACGCCTTCGTCAGGCGAACGCGGACGACAAAGCTTGCGATGAGCAGCGCCAACACGATGCTGGTGTAGAGCACGAACCACCAGTCGCGCTCACCCAGATAGCCGAAAACCGACACGACGACGCGTGCGACAGGCGTGAGCATCAGGATGAGCAGGCCGACTAGTGAGCAGCAGCCTGGCAAGTGGCGAGCCCGGCAGCGCAAACGTCGCAACGAGCCCCAACGCGAGCACGCCGGTGCTCAGGCGCGTGCCGACGGTCAGCAACCGGCCGAGTCTCCGCTCGAGCACCTCGCTCATGCCAACGCCCTGATCAACATCAGAAGCGACACGACGACGAGCACGCCCGCCAGCAGCACGCGAAGACCACGGGCCCGCGCGCGCGCTGCGGCGCGAAGGCCAATGGCTGAACCCATCTGCGTGCCCAGCACGGCCGCCGCCGCCAGCGCCGGAATCATCTCGCCGTGCCCGTAGTAGATGACCGCGCCCGATGTCGCGGTCACGCCGATCATGAACGCGCTCGTGGCCGCGGCGATGCGCATCGGGACGCCGCTCCATGTGACCAGCACCGGGACCTTGACGATGCCGCCGCCGATGCCGAGCAGCGTGGACAGGTTGCCCGCCAGAAACGAGGCGAACAGACTGAGGGGCACTCGGCGAACCGCGTACGTCATGGTCTGCCCCGTCTGCTCGCAGGTGAATCGGCCGCCGAGACGACCGACGTCGGCGTCGGGGGGCAGCGGAGGCGTCTCGGCGCTGCGCACGACCGCGACGGCGACAAAGAGCGCGACGACGGCGAAGATGACCTGGAGCACTCGCGGGGCCAGCATCTGCGCGGTAAGGCCGCCGGCCACGCCGCCGGCCGCCGTGGCGACTTCGAGCACCATGCCAAGCCGCAGATTGATCAGCTGCCGGCCCGCGGTCGCGGCCGAGACAGCCGTGGACGACGCGATCACCGCCGCGAGGCTGACGGCTGCCGCCTGGTGAAACGGCAGGCCGACGACGAGAATCATGAACGGGACGAGAAATACGCCGCCGCCAATGCCCAGCATCGCGCCCAGCGATCCGGACAGAGTGCTCATCAGAAGCGTGACCAGTGCGGCGGACGGCGATCACTTCCATGAGTCGGCGCGCGCCTCTGCAGCATAAGCTGTCCGTCGCCCTGATATGTGGTTACGCCATGCGTTGTGCCTCCTGACGGTTGTGCCCCTGACGATGTCCGCGCCGCAGCAGCCGCCGTCGTTTGACCTCGCCATCCGGCACGCGCGCGTGATTCACGGCGATGGCCGTGTCACACCTCGCGCGACGGTGTTCGTCTCGTCGGGACGCATCAGCCGGATCGACACGGCACCGGCGGCCGATGCGGTGCCGGCGCGGCGTGCGATCGAGGCGTCGGGCCAGACGCTCATCCCGGGCCTCATCGACGCGCACGTGCACGTCGAGCCATGGTCGGCGCCGCTGTTCCTGAAGTACGGCGTGACCTCGGTGCGCGACGTGCACAACGCACCGGACCTGATCCTTCCGCTGACCCGCGACGACTCGCCGGCCCGCCCCCGCATCGTGGCCGCCGGCGCGATGCTCGATGGGCCGGGCAGCTTCTGGCCCAACGCGATCGTCGTGTCCGACATCTCGTCGGTCCGTGCCGCCGTGCGGCGGCAGGTGGAAGCCGGCGCGGGCGTCATCAAGGTCTACACGCGGTTGTCATCCTCGATGATCGCCGCCGTCGTGCAGGAGGCGCGCGCGCGCGGTGTGCCCGTCGCCGCGCACCTGGGCCGCGCCACGGCCACGGAGGCCGCGGTTGCCGGCGTCACCAGCATCGAGCACCTCAGCGGCGTGGCCGACGCCGCCAGCAGCGACCGCGAACGCCTCAGGCGTGCCCACGACGACTTTCTGGCGGGATGGACGGCATTCGAGCTCGAGTGGCTGCGCCTGCAGCCGTCTGCGCTCGAGCAGGTCGCACGCACGCTGGTCGAGCGTGGCGTGACCATCGTGCCGACGCTGGCGCTGCACGAAGCGTTCTCGAGGCTGGCCGATCCGGATCTGCTGAAGGACCCGGCGCTGGCCGACGTTCCGGCGGAGGTCGTGCAGCGCGCGTGGGCGCCGGCCGACATCATGAGCCGCGCGAAATGGACCCCGGACACGCTCGCGCAATTCAAGCGCGTCATGCCGGTGCTGCAGCGCTTCGTGACGCTCTACGCGAAACTGGGCGGCCGCGTCGTCGCCGGCACCGACACCGCGCAGCAGTTCGTCGTGCCAGGCGCGAGCCTGCACCGCGAGCTGGAGCTCTACGTCGCAGGCGGCCTCACGCCCGCGCAGGCCCTGAAGTCGGCGACCTCGGACGCAGCGGACTTGCTTGGCATCGCCGGACGCGCCGGCACGATACAGCCGGGCAAGGACGCGGACCTCGTGCTGGTGAGCGGCGACCCGCTGGCCGACATCCGCGCGACGCGGCGCATTCTCAACGTCGTGCGCGGGGGCGTCGTCGTGCGCTGACAGCTGGCAGGCGCGTCGCGCTACTCCGCGATATCGCTCGAGCTCGCGTGGCTCTAGACGCGCGCGACGCGACGCGGCCCGCAAGACGGCGTACAGCGTGGTCATCACCGGCACGGCTACGCCACGGAGCGCCGCGCGCCGCACCACCGCGCCCTGCAGCGCCTCCACCTCGATGCGCTTGCCCTGGGCCAGGTCGATGAGCAACGACGACCGCATCGTCTCCGGCACGCCGTCGACATAGGCCAGCACCCGGTCGAGCAGGTCGGCGGCAACCGGCACGCCCTCGGCGAGCGCCAGCGCGTGGACTTCGGCGAAGGCCGCCAGCAACTGCGCGCGCGCGGCCGGCTCGCTGCGGATCACGCCGACCGGCTGCCGGGCCGCGCCGGTCATCCCGGCAAATGGCGCCAGGTACGTGAACTTCTCCCACAGCGGAACACGCCCGTCGGCGGCCGGTTCGGATTGGATGTCGGCCGCGGCCAACGCCTCGTGCAGCGCTGGCGATGCGCGGCGTGACGGCGCCGGCGTGGTCGAACACCTCGCCAAACGCGATGCGCCGGTAGGTGCCCGTCTGCTCGATCACGCCTGGCGCCGACAGCGCCGTCGCGATGTACGCCGCGCCGCCCACGACGGGCCTTCTGCCCGACGACGGCGGCAACGGCGTCCGGGCTGTCGACGCCGTTCTGCAGCGTGAGAACGATCGTCGACTCTCCGACCAGCGGATCCAGCAGCGGCAACGCCGAGTCGTTGTCGTAGGTCTTCACCGCAAACAGCACCAGGTCCACCTGGCCGACGCCGGCGGTGTCGTGCTCGGCGCCCGCGCGGATCTGCCAGTCGCCCAGCGGCCCCCGCACCCGCAGGCCCTGCGACCTGATCGCGTCGAGGTGCGCGCCCCGCGCGATGAACGTCACGTCGTGGCCGGCTCGCGCCAGCAGCGCCCCGTAGTAGCCACCGACCGCGCCGGAACCGAGAACCGCGATCTTCATTGACGATTGCACGATTGACGATCGCGTGACGGTCCTGCTGCGCTGGCCATTCCAGTACCAGTACGCCGGCAGGCCGATGGCGACCAGCCCGAGGCCCAGCAGCGACTCGACGGGACGCTCCATCAACGTGTTGACGACCAGCAGTCCGGAGCCGGCGACAAACGCCGCGGGCACCCAGGGATAGCCCCACGTCTTGTACGGGCGCGGCAGCGACGGGTGCGTCCGGCGCAGCCGGAAGATCGCCACGCCGCCCAGCGTGCTGAACAGCACCGAGGCAAACGTGACGTACGTGAACAACTGGTCGTAGCTGCCGCTGACGGCCAGCAGCGCCGACCAGATGCACGTGACGGCGATGGCGACGTGCGGCGTTCGGTACCGCGGGTGCACGACGGCCACCGATCGGAAGAACAGGCCGGTCCACGGCCATCGCGTAACACGCACGGGACATCGCCAGGGTGCCGGCCACGTTGCATCCAAGCGTCGAGATGACGACGACGGCCGCGATGAAGGTCGCGCCGAACGGCCCGATCAAGGTCGTCATCGCCTTCTCGGCGATGCGCGTCTCGCCCGCCATCTCGGTCAGCGTGAGCGAGAAGATGTAGCCGACGTTGACCGCCAGGTAAATCAGCGTCAGCGCCAGCGTGCCCAGGATGTAGGCTCGCGGGACGATGCGCGCCGCGTCGCGCACTTCGCCGGCCGACATCGCCAGGTAGCTCCAGCCCTCGAACGCCCACATCACCGCGATCATCGCCACGCCGAAGGCGGCCACCGGACGCGCCACCGGCGGCAGCACCGGCGACAGCTCCGGCGTCACCGGGTGCAGCGCGATCGCCAGCAGCGGAATCGCGGCGATCCCGGCGATCTTGGCGACGGTCAGCGCCCCCTGCACGCGGTTGACCGTCGTCACGCCGACCAGGTTGATCCAGCCGATGGCCAGGATCGACACGGCCGCGACGACGCCGCCGGCCGAGACCGTGAGCGGCCCCGCGGACCACAGGATGCGGGAAGTGCCCAGCGACGGCACGAAGTAACTGAAGTACTCGGCGAAGCCGACGGCGACTCCGGCGACGCTGCCGGTGAGCACGACGAGCAGCGCGGCCCAGCCGAAGAGGAACCCCCACACCGGCCCGTACGCCTCCTCGAGGAAGACGTACATCCCGCCGGTCCGCGGGAACATCGAGCCCATCTCGGCATAGGTGAGCCCTCCGGCCATCGCCAGCAGGCCGCCGACGACCCAGGCGGCCAGCAGGGCCGGAATCGACTGCAGATCGGCCGCCATCGTGCCGGTGGTCAGGAAAATCGCCGACCCGATCACGTTGCCGATGACCAGCAGCGTGGCGCCGGGCAGGCCGATGGCCCGAACCAGCCCATCGGGCGACGTCAGCAAGGGCTCTGGGACGGGTTGGGCAGCCGTGGGCATCAAAGAGGCGCACCATACCACAGCACCTCCCGCGGCCCCGGGTTTCGAGTTAAGATGCGCGGCGCGACCACGGATCCCCGCCCGGGGTCGCACGCCCGTTTGGCGGAGGCTGCATGGCGTCCCGGATCACCACCTTTCTCATCGTCCTCATCGTCACCGGCACGCTGGTGGCGGGGTTGATCGTCGGCGCGCAGCGCGACGCGGCCGATGGTCCGGTCGATCTCATCATCACCAACGGCAAGGTCTACACCGCCAGGGACGGGGCGTTTGCCGAAGCGGTCGCGGTGCGCGGGAACAAGATCCTCCGCGTCGGCAGCAACCGCGAGATCAAGCGGCTGCGGCGTCCGCAGACGGTGACCGTGGACGCGCACGGCGCGACGGTGTTGCCGGGGTTCAACGACAGCCACATCCACCTGCTCTCGGGCGGCTTGTCGCTTTCGCATCTCGATCTGCTCGAGGCGACGACGCTCGACCAGATTCAGACCGCCATCCGCGACTACGCCGCGGCGCATCCCGAACGGCGAGTGGATTCGCGGGCGCGGCTGGTACTACGAGCCGTTTGCCGGCGGGCTGCCCACGCGGCAGCAACTGGACCTGCTCGTGCCCGACCGGCCGGCGTACTTCACCGCCTACGACGGGCACACGGGATGGGCCAACAGCAAGGCGCTGGCGGCAGCGGGCATCACGCGCAGGACGCCGAACCCGAAGAACGGCACGATCGTGAAGGACGCGCGGACCGGCCAGCCGACCGGCGTGCTCAAGGAAGCCGCGATGGGCCTGGTGAGCAAGGTGCTGCCGCCGGTGACCCATGACGAGCGGCTCACGGCGCTGCGGCGCGCACGAGACCTCGCGCACGCCAAGGGCGTGACCAGCGTGCAGAATGCCGGCGGCAGCGTCGACGACTTCGCGCTGTACGACGAGCTGCGCAAGCAAGGCGAGCTGGACCTGCGCGTGTACAACGCGATCTCCGCCGCGCCCGGGCTCACCGACGCCGAGGTCACGAAGTTCGAGGCGGCTCGGACCGAGTTTTCCGACGACCCCGTCCTCAAGGCCGGCGCCGTGAAGCTGATGCTCGACGGCGTCGTCGAATCGCACACCGCGGCGATGCTCGAGCCGTACGCGAACCGTGCGACGAAGGGCCAGCTCAATTTCACGCAGGCCGAACTCGACCGGGTCGTCGCGATGCTCGACAAGCGCGGCTGGCAGATCTTCATCCACGCGATCGGCGACCGTGGCATCCGCGCGGCGCTCGACGCCTTCGAGCACGCCGCCAAGGCCAATCCGCCGCCTGCCCGCGGCCGCCGCCACCGCATCGAGCACATCGAGACCATCGACCCGGCCGACATCCCGCGCTTCGGCGCGCTGGGCGTGATCGCGGCGCAGCAGCCGTATCACGGCAGCCCGGCGCCCAATCAGATCGACGTCTGGAAGACCAACCTCGGCGAACCGCGCGCGAGCCGGTCGTGGGTCTACAACAGCCTGCTGTCGAGCGGCGCGCACGTTGCCTTTGGCAGCGACTGGCCTGTCGTGTCGCTCGACCCGCGCCTGGGCTTGCACGTCGCGACCACGCGCACCTCGCTTGACGGCGTTCCGGAGGGCGGGTGGGTTCCCGCCGAGCGCCTGACGCTGGCCCAGGCCATCGACGGCTACACGTCGGCGGGCGCGTGGGCGTCGTTTGACGAACAGCGCAAGGGCACGCTCGAACCCGGCATGCTGGCCGACATCGTCATCCTCACCAGCGACATCTTCGAGCCGGGCGCGAGGCTGCTCGACTCGGAGGTCGCGCTCACCATCTTCGACGGCCGCGTCGTCTTCGACCGCGAGCAGGTGGGGAAGACGGACTAGTGGCACGCCGAGGACGCGGCCGACATTTCAGTTCGGCCAATCACCCGCGCTGGCGCGCGGAGAACGCCGCGTACGTCCCCGGGCTGCGGCGATCGAGATACGCGATGTAGGCCTGCGCGACCGTCTCGAGGTTGGCGTACGCGAACGCGTCGGAGTTCTTCTCGCGCAGCGCCGGCAGGATGTCCCGCATCCGCTCCCACACCAGCAGCAGCTCGCGCCCGCTCTGGAAGAACAGCTCCTGGTTCAGAACGCCGGTGGTCACAAACGACGCCACCATCTCCCAGTAGGTCGTGACCATCCGGTACGACGCGTTCTCGTCGGACCCTGGCGGGCACAGCGCGGCGAAGTCGTCGAGCGTCCTGGGCCGGAAGCTGCCGGCAAACCAGGCCCGCGCCTTCCGCATGCGTTCTTCACGCCGGGTCTCATACAGCTCAATGATCAGTCGGGCATCGTCGTACGTCGCGCGGGTTTGCATTCTGGTCTCCTGTGAGTGGCGATAATGATGCGCTGAGGACGGCCATGCCCGCTACCGCCCCGTTTACACCGAAAGCGCTTGCCTTTCTGCGGGCGCTCAAGCGCAACAACCGACGCGAGTGGTTCCACGAGCGCCGCGACGAGTACGAGCAGCTGCTGCGCGAGCCAATGATGGCCGTCATCGAGCGGCTCGGGCACGAGTTCCGAAGCTTTGCGCCCGACCTGATGGCCGACCCCAGGAAGAGCTTCTACCGCATCTGGCGCGACACGCGCTTCAGCGCCGACAAGCGGCCGCTCAAGACCAACGTCGCCGCCGTTTTCCCGCATCGGCTCGGCGACCGGCACACCTCTGCCGGCCTCTATCTGGAGATCGCGCCCGGAATGGGTGTTTGCCGGCGGCGGCCTCTACATGCCCGAACCGCAGGGGCTGCATCGCATTCGCGAGCGCATCGCCGAGGATCCCAGGCCTTTCGGCGGGTCGTCAACGCGCCGGCGCTGAAACGGGCCGGCGGACTGCAGGGCGAGTCGCTCAAGCGCGTGCCACGCGGCTTTCCGGCGGATCATCCGGCCGCCGACTACTTGAAGATGAAGCAGTTCCTGGTCTGGGGCGAGTGGCCGCCGGAGCTGGCGACGACGCCGAAGTTCTGGACGGAGCTGCTCACGACGTTTCGCGCGACGGCGCCGCTGCTGGATTACCTGAACGACGCGTTGGGGATTCGCCGGTAGCGCGCTACTCGACGACCACGATCCTCTCGACCCTGTACATTCCCTCCGCCCGCGGCCGCAGCAGCGCGATGGCGGCCGGCTGCCCGGGCGCGATGACAGGATCTCCGCTGCGCCCCGGTGGCAGCGCGACCTCGTCGCCGACCTTCCACTCTTTATCCCACAGCGGGGCCGCGGTCAACCCGGTGGCGTCGATGGTTTCAAGCGCGCCAAAGACGCGCAGGTCGCCCAGTTCCTCGATCTTCGCGGAAAACCCCACCTGGCGCTGGCCTTCCACCTCTCGAACGACACGCGAGCCGGCAATGCCGATGTCGCCGAGAAACGGCGCCACGCCCGTGCCCGGCGCGATGGTGGCGTGAGCCACGATGGTGTGCAGGAGGTTCGAGCTGTTGAACGGCAGCGTCTCGTAGCGCGCGGGGTCGGCGTCATCGACGCGTCCGGAAGCCAGCGCGTCGAGCGAGGTCAGCAGCGCGACAAAATTCATGCGCACCAGCGCGCGGTCGGGGTCGGGTCCCGGGTACGGCCCCATCTCGATCAGCACGACGCTGGTGCCCCACTTCGTCAGGTTGTCGCCAAACGCGCGAATCTCGAAGTCGTCCTCATAGCGCGCGATCATGCCAGGCGCCAGCGGCTCCACGGCGTCGCGGATGACGCTTGCGACCTTCTTTGCGCGGATGCGCCCGGGGTTGTCGCTGCGCGCCTCGTCAAACGACACGGCCAGCAGCGACATCGCCGCCGGCTTGCCCGTCTTGCCGACAGAGGTGCGCCAGTTCTGGTTGTGGAGGTTGAAGCCGATGGGCGGGTTCACCCGGTCGCGCAGCGCCTTGAGCGCCCGGCCCTCCGGCGTTTGCAGCAGCAGCGCGTCACGGTTGATGTCGATGCCCTGCGCGTTGCGTCGCTGCGGTTGTTCGGCGCCGTCGGGGTTGAGCATCGGGACGACGTGCAGCGTGAGCCGGTCGAGCATCCGCGCGACGTGCGGGGCGGTGCGATTCGCCTGGATGTAGTGGAGGACGTCGAACAGCGCCACCGTGGCGGTGGGTTCGTCGCCGTGCATCTGCGACCAGAGCAGCACGTGCAGCGGGCCTTGCCCGAACCAGACGTGGTTGATCGACCGGCCCTCGACCGACGACCCGATGACTTCCGAATTGAACAGGTCCGGCGCCGACCTGCGAGCCGCGTCAATGGCCGCGACCACGTCGGGATGCCGCATCAGCGGCGGCAGCGGCAGCGGCAGTCGCGTGCGGTCCCACAGCCCGCCGAGCTCGGCCGGCGATGGCAGATCCGTGGTGACGGCCGTCTGCGCGGCGGAAAGCGACAGCGACACGACCACAAAGGGCAACAGCAGGAGACTGGAACGCATTCGAGCATTCTAAAAGTCGGGACGGTGCGTCCGACGAGTTCGCCGCGGTCGCCCGGTGCTACGATGCCGCTAGTGCAGAAGACTTCAGACGACGTCCTGGCCGACGCCGTTGGCGCCTACCGAACAGCGACACCCGGGTCGGCCGCCCTGTTCGAGAAGGCCGCCGAACGCCTGCCGGCCGGCGTGACCTCGAACGTCAAGTTCTTCGCGCCGTACCCGCTGTACCTGACGCGCGCCGAGGGCGCGCGCGTGTGGGACGTGGACGGCCGCGAGTACCTGGACTACTGCCTGGCGTTCGGGCCGCTGGTGACCGGCCACGGTCACCCGCGCGTGCTCGAGGCGGTGCGCGCCGAGGTCTCGCGCGCCGGCACGCTGATCTTCGGCGCGCCGACCGACCTGGAGCTGCGGCTGGCCGATCGTCTCGCCCGCGTCTTGCCGTCGGCCGAGATGGTGCGCTTCACCAGTTCCGGCACCGAGGCGACGCTGCACGCGTTGCGGCTGGCGCGCGGGCGCGACGGGACGGTCGCGGATCGTGAAGTTCGAGGGCCACTATCACGGCGTCCACGACCACGTCCTGTGGAACCTCGACCAGCCGCTGCCGCCCCGGGCGGCCGCCGACGGCATCCCCGAGGCGACGGCCGCCCAGACGGTGGTCCTGCCGTGGAACGACGTCGCCGCGCTCGAGGCGGGGCTCGATGCGACCGACGACATCGCCGCGGTGATCGTCGAGCCAGTCGCGCGCGGGGTGTTGCACCCCGACCCGGCGTTCCTGCGGGCCCTGCGAGAACAGACGACGCGGCGCGGCATCGTGCTGATCTTCGACGAGGTCGTCGTGTGGCCGCGCGTCGGGCTGTCGGGCGCGCAGGGCCTGTACGGCGTGACGCCCGATCTCACCGCGCTCGGCAAGGCGATCGGCGGCGGCCTGCCCCTGGGCGCGCTGGTGGGCCGGCGCGACCTGATGTCGCTGACGGTGCCTCGCGCGGGGCGGGCGCCCGACACGTCGACGCCGTACGTCTTCCACGGCGGCACGTACAACGGCACGCCGATCGCGCTTGCCGCGGGGCTGGCCACGCTCAACGTCCTCGAAGAGCCCGGCGTGCTCGACGGCCTCGACCGGCGCGCGGATCAGCTGCGCGACGGGCTGACCGCGATCGCCTCGCGCGCGGGCATCGCGCTGCAGGTGCTCGGGCGAGGCTCGGTGGTGGACTTCTACTTCACCGACAGGCCCATCCGCACCTCGCGCGACGTCTGGGCGTCCGACCTGGCACGACGCCGGGCGCTCGACTACCGGCTGCTCGTCGCCGGGCTCTACAACGCGCCGGTGCACCGCTACCACCTGTCGCTGGCGCACACCGAGGCAGACATCGCGATGACTCTCGACCGCATCGAACGGGCGTTGACCGCATGAGCGACTTTCGTCAGACGCTGCCGGCCGAGTACTACACCGACCGCTCGCACTTCGCGCGCGAGCAGGCGCGGTTTTTCGGCGACATGTGGGTGTGTGTCGCGCGCATCGAGGACCTGGCCGCGCCGGGCGACTACGTGCTGCGCGACATCGCCGGCGAAAGCGTGATCGTCACGCGAGACGCCAGCGGCGGATTCCGGGGCTTCTACAACGTCTGCCGGCATCGGGGCACCCGGTTGTGCACGGAGGCCAAGGGCCATTTCACCGAGCGCATCCAGTGCCCGTATCACGCGTGGACGTACGGCCTGGACGGCCGGCTCGTCTCCGCGCCGCACATGGACGGCACGCCAGGCTTCTGCAAGGACGACATCGCGCTCAGCGCGGTGCACGTGGACGTGTGGGACGGCCATGTCTTTGCGAACCTCTCGGCCAGCCCGGCGCCGCTCAAGGATCAGATCGGCGGCGCTCGCCGACAAGTTCCGGCCGTGGGGCATGTACGAGTTGCGGCGCGCGTACCGCGTGACCTACGACATCAAGGCCAACTGGAAGCTGGTCATCTCGAACTACTCGGAGTGCCTGCACTGCCCCATCATCCATCCCGGGCTGCAGAAGCTGTCGCACTACATGACCGGCGACAACGACCCGCCGACGTCGACCTGGCTCGGCGGCCGCATGGAGCTACGGCCCGAGGTTGGGACGATGAGCCGCGACGGCAAGCTGCGTCGCGCGCTTGCTGCCGGGCCTCGACGCCGAGCAGCAACGCCACGTCTACTACTACGCGCTGCTGCCGAACCTGCTGCTCAGCCTGCATCCCGACTACGTGATGACGCACCTGCTGTGGCCGAAGGCGGCCGACCAGACCGAGATCTGGTGCGAATGGCACTTTCATCCGCGCGAGTTCGAGCGTCCTGGCTTCGACCCGGCCGACGCGATCGACTTCTGGGACGACACCAACCGCGAGGACTGGCGCGTGTCGGAGTTGTCGCAGGCCGGCATCGCCTCGCGCGGATACCGCCCGGGCTTCTTCTCGCCGCGTGAAGGCCTGCTGTGGGAGTTCGATCAGATCGTGCGTGCGCACGCGGCGATCAGCCACGAGCCACTGAGCTGGCCACAGAGGCACAGAGGCCGATCACGAGCTCACGCGCACTCTCTCAGCCGTCTGCGGCAGATCGCAGCAGCTCCGCAGGCGTGTTCGAGCAGCAAATCCGGGCTCGACCGCTTCGAGCACTTCTCGCTCGAACGGCCCCCACAGCACCGCGACCGTCGTCATGCCCGCGGCGCGACCGGCGACGATGTCGTGGGTGCTGTCGCCGATGTAGATCGCCTCGGCCGGCGTCCACGCCCGCCCGTCGTGCCGCTTCCAGCAGCGGCTCCGGATCCGGTTTGTGCCTGGTCACATCGTCGTGGAACACCGCGACGTCGAAGTGCCGTTCCAGATCGAACAGGCGCATCCCGCGGCGCGCGAAGTGCTGCATCTTGCTGGTGACGACGCCGAGGCGATGGCCGCTGGCGTGCAGGGCGGACAACGCCGCGTCGATGCCGTCGAAGGGCCGAATCAGCGTGTCGTGGTGCTGGCGCTGGAAGTCGCGGTAGGTCGTCAGCATCTCGTCGGCGAGCGCGCGCGGGTCGGCGGCGCCGTTTTCCGCGGCCAGCTCCTGAAGCGCCGCGGGAAGCGAGCGGCCGAAGGTCGCGACCAGATCGCGCCGCGACGGCAGGCGGCCTGGCAGGTGCGCGTCGAAGGCATGCGCGAACGACTGCAGGATCAGGTCGGTCGTGTCGACCAGCGTGCCGTCGAGATCGAAAAGCACCAGTGGCGTCATTTCGCCGGCGCCTCCGCGACCACGACCGACGCGCCGCGCCCGCGCCTGCCACGCCAGCACCGTGCCGGCGGCGACGCCAAAGGCGGCAAGAGCCGGCACGACCAGTCCGGCGCGGTAGCCGTAAGCGATCGTCGCACGCCCGGTGAGCCACGGCAGGAGCATCCCGCCAATCTGCGCGATCGACAGCAGCAGGCCGATGGCCGCGCCCATCTGGCGTGGATAACGGTCGCCGGCCACCGAGACGATCGTCGGCGCCAGCGGGCCGACCGCCAGGCCCGCGACGAACACCGGCAACGGCGAGCATCGTCGTGGACGGCGCCAGTGCCATCGCGAGGATGGCCAGGCCCGCCGTGGTCGAGGCCACGAGCACGACGACCAGCTTGGCCGCTCGCGCGAGCACGAAAGGGCGCGCATAGTCGGCTCAGGCACAGCCCGCCCCAGTAAAGCGCCGACCATCGACCCCTCCGCTCGCGCCCGGGAAGACCGCGATGGTGAACGCGGCGGTCCATCCGGCCATGACCGCTTCGACACCGAATTCGAGGCTCAGCAGCGCAATCAGGCCGACGAGGGGCCGCTCGCGCAACAACCGGAACGCGCCAAAGAGCGACGGGCCGGCCGGACCGCTCGTGCGCCGCCTGCACCAGCAGCGGCAGCGCCGTGACGACGAGGGCGCCGAGCGCAAGCGCCCACAGCCTGACCGCGACGCCGTCGACGCCAAGTCCTCCGCCGAAGAGCAGCGGGGCGACCAGCGCGCCGGAGGCGCCAAAGGTCGCCATCAGCGAAAGCATCGCGCCCCGGCGCTCGCCGTAGGTGACCGAGACCAGCGTGTTGCTGGCTGCGTTGATGGAGGCGCCGCCGGCGGCCAGCAGGATGGCGGGGACCGTCGCGTCGGATGCCGACTGCTGCGCCGGCAAGCCGGACAAACGCGATCGGCCATCAGCAGGCTGCCGAGCGACAGCACACGCTGGCAGCCGACGCGGTCGACGAGGCTGCCGGCCATCGCGGTGAAGACAAACTGGCCGGCGAAGAAGACGACCAGCAGCCGCGCCTGCGCGGCGACGTCGAAGCCGAGCGCGCCGTCCAGGCCGGCAGGCCAAACAGCGTGCCCGGCAGCGCGAGGACGATCCCGAAGAGGAACTGACCGGCGACGGCGAGCAGGAAGAGACGGAAGGGCGTGACGGCCAGACGCACGCCCTGGATTATTTACCGCGCGAGGCGCGGAACGAAGCGTCCTGTGCGGGCGGCGTAGGCGCGCCAGGCGTCGCCGAAGCGCGCTTCGAGGTTGGCTTCTTCCCTTCGCGTCCGGACGGCCAGCAGGATCAACGCCGGCACAATCCAGGCGATGAACCACCAACTGCGCGTCACCAGCGACAGCGCCCCGAACGCAAGGGCGACGTTGACGTAGAACGGATGGCGCACGAACCGGTAAGGCCCGCTGGTGACCAGCGTCGCGTTGTCGCGGGTCTTGGACGTCCGGGTGACGTTCAGTCCGAGCGTGCGGAACACCCACCAGGTCGTGAGCACCGACACGATCGCGATCGTGGCGCCGGCCCATCGAACCTGGGTGGGGATGGGCAGCAACGTCCAGTCGAGCGCCGGCGGCCAGAAGAAGTACAGCAGCAGGCCGCCAAAGCCCATCAGCCCGGAAACGCCCAGCCCCAGGCGAATCGGCGCCGGCTCGTCGTCGCGCGTGACCCGGCCGCCGGCCTTGTCGGCCCGGTGCCGGTAGAAGAGGGAAATGGCAAACAGTGAGACGACGACGGCAGCGGCGATTCGACGAAACAGCACATCTTCGGCCACTGGAGCCTCCGCTTTTGATTGAGGCGGTATCTTAATTTTGACTAATCAAAATTGTCAAGGGAAATTGTGCGGTCGATGCCAGAGACCTCGTCGCGCGGCGGCAAAATGATCCGCGGATTCAATGATTTACGGGATTCTTTGGCGCCGAGAACCCGTGTGACACCGGCCGCGTAGCGGCCGGTCGGTGAGCCGAGACCAGGCACGGGAATGAGAGCCTGCACGACTCAAGAGGCTTTCATTCCCGCGCCTGATCTCGGCTCACTGCCGCGGCTTCGCCGCGGGTCAACGGGTTCGCTGTTCCGGGCCGCCGCGTGTCCGTGACAGCGGACACGGGACAGCAATTCCGAGCGACTGAAATCCGCGTAATGGTCAGGAAATCCGCGGATCGTTCTGAAGACGAGCGACAGATGCGCTGGCTTATTCCCGTTGGATCGCGTCGATGGGCGCCAGCCGGGCGGCGCGGAGTGCGGGGTAGGTGCCGAAGATGAGGCCGACGATCACGGAGGCCGCGGCGCTGACCGCCAGCGTTTCCCATGTGACCGCGGCGTAGATCAGCGCCTCGGTGCGGGCGCGGATCACGGCCGTGACCCCGAAGGCGCCGGCCAGCCCGAGCGCGACGCCGAGCACGCTGCCGACCGAGGCAATCGTGATCGACTCGACGAGGAACTGCACGAGGATGTCGCGCCGGCGCGCGCCGATCGCCTTGCGGATCCCGATCTCGCGCGTGCGCTCCAGCACCGACGCCAGCAGCACGTTCATGATGCCGATGCCGCCCACCAGCAGCGAGATCGCCGTGAAGGCGCCCATCAGCATCTTGAAGATCAGGATGCCCTGCCGCACCTGCTTCAGTCGCTCCGGCCCGTACGCGACCACCGAGACGCCGTCGGCCCACGCGGCGTGGCCGCCGACCCACTGGTCGATGCGGGCCTTCACCGCCTCGATCTCCTCGGCGTGCGCGGCATGCACCACCAGCTCTGGCGCGCGCGGCGCCTGCGGCGCCGTGAGGCTGGCTGTCAGCGGATCCGAACGGGACGAGCCCCACGAGCCACCGCTCGGGGCGCTCCTTCAAAATCCCGATGACCTCTCGATCGACGCCCTGCAGCCGCACGCGATCGCCCAAGCTGGCTGCCCGGCTGCTTCTGCTCGGCCAGCGCGCGCGCCAGCTTGTCCGAGACGATCAGCACCGGCGCGCCGTCGCGCATCTCGGCCTCGGTGAACGCGCGGCCCTGCGCCAGCGTCAGGCCATGCCCGGCGACCGGCCACGCGTGCAGCGCGGTGATGAAGGCCGCCCGTGGATGCGCGGGGTCGCTGGTCGCGATCATCCCGGGGCCCGACAGCGTGAGCCGCACGTCGCCGGACGGCGCCGAGGTCCGCGGCCAGGGCCGCCCCGTCAGCGGCCGTGAACCAGACCCACGCGGCCCGCGGCACACGCTGGCCGTCGACCTCGTCGTGCATGCGCGACGTCACACGGATGGTCTGCAGCCCTTCGCCCTCGATGCGCTGGCGCGCGAACGCCTCGGCGCCGTCGCCAAGGGCCAGCACCGCGGCCAGGGACGCGGCGCCCATGATGATGCCCAGAGTTGAGAGCGACGTGCGAAGCGGGTTCAGTCGAAGGGTCGCAAGACCGAGTCGGACGGCCGTAGCCAGGGTGCGTGTCATCGCGAGGGGTGACGGAGGTGAGCCAGGGGAAGTTCCTCGGGGCACGTCCTATCGATCGTAGGACTCGCGCCGCGACGACTCGGAGAGCTTCACCAGGTACCGGGCAGGATCGGCGTGGACGCGCCGGAGAGGTCGCGCAGGCTCTCGGCGCCGCCATAGCTGATCGACGAACACAGGTGCTTCATCATCTCCTGCAGCACCGGCCGCGCCGAGCCGCGCAGCGGCACGCTCACTTCCATCCCCTCGGCGCCGATGGCCTGCAGGTCGACGGCGCTGGCGTCCTCGACGTCGAGCCGATCCTTGATGGCCTCGATCGACGCCATCCCCCGAAGCACCTTGAACGGCACCTTCACCGGCTTCTGCGACTCCGGCAGCAGGACCGACTTGTGCACGATGTCGCCGGGCGCTTCGGTCGTGCCGGCAAAGGCGCTGCCCAGCATCACGGTGTCGCCACCGCACATCAGGGCCAGCGCGATCGCCCCGTGCCGCCTGATGCCGCCATCGGCGATGAGCGGCACCTCGTCGCCCAGCGCCTGCCGGCATTCGACGATGGCCTGCAGCTGCGGCACGCCGAAGCTGGTGGTGAGGCGTGTCGTGCAGCCGCCCCCGGGGCCGATCCCGACCTTCACCGCGCTGGCGCCGCGCTCGGCGAGGAAGCGTGCGCCATCGGCCGTGGCGACGTTGCCGGCGATGACGTCGACGACGCGGAAACCGCTTCCGCACTTCGGTCAGCGCGCGCTCCATCACCACGGAGTGGCCGTGCGCGATGTCAATCACCAGCACGTCGACGCCGGCGCGAATCAACTCCGCGGCCCGCTCGAGATAGTCGCCGCGCGCGCCGATGGCCGCGCCCACGCGCAGCCGCCCCTGGTCGTCGCGCGTGGCAAACGGCAGCTCGCGCTGCCGCACCAGGTCGCGCGCCGTCACCAGCCCCATCAGCCGGCCCGACGAGTCGACCAGCGGCAGCTTCTTCACGCGGTGCGCGGCCATCGCGGCCGCCGCCTCGGCCTCGGTCGCCCGTCCGGTGAACGTCACCAGCCGATTGCGCGGCGTCATGCGGCTGGCCACCGTCGCCGACAGATCGTCCACAAACTGCAGGTCGCGTTCGGTGAGCAGCCCCTCGAGGTGCCAGTCGCCGGCAATCACGACGAGCGTCCCCACGCGCGCGCGCTCCATCACGGCTCGCGCATCGGCCAGCGTCGCCTCGGGCGCGATGGTCAGCGGGTCGGGGATCACGCCGTGCTGCGTGCGCTTGACCTTCATCACCTCGCGCACCTGCGGCTCGATGTCGCCCGGCCGGAAGCCGCGGTCGATGATGCCGAGCCCGCCCTCCTCCGCCATCACGATCGCCATCTCGGCGCGCGTGACGGTGTCCATGTTGGCCGAGACGATGGGCCGCTTCAGCGTGAGCGAGGTGGTGAGGCGCGCGGACAGGTCGATGGTCGCCGGGTCGCGCCGATCGACGATGCTCATCTGCGGCGTGAGCAGGAAGTCGTCGAAAGTGCAGCCGGCGACCGCGGTGAGCAGGTCCATCGCGGAGATTGTAGATGGCAGACTGCCGATTGCCGATTCGAAAGTGCGCAGGCTCAGTTGGGTCTCGGTGCGAGCAGCGACTGCACGCGCGGCGCGCAGCTGCGAGGGCGTGAACGGCTTGCTCAGGCACTCCCGGCCGGGCCCCAGCAGGCCGCGCGTGGCGACATCCTCGTCGTCGTACCCCGTGATGAACAGCACGCGCAGGCCGGGACGCATCGCCACGAGCTTGTCGGCCAGCTCGCCTCCGTTCATGCCGGGCATCACGACGTCGGTGACCAGCAGGTCGATGGCGAGGGACTGGCGCGCGGCGCTGGCCAGCGCTTCGGCCGGACTGGCTGCCGTCAGGACGATCCAGCCCGATGCGCGCAACACCTCGCCGACGAAGTCGCGGACGGCCTCGTCGTCTTCCACCAGCAGCACACGTGCCGCTCGCGGCGGACCGGCGACGGCGCCGGCTCGGGCTCGGCGCAGGGCCGCGTCCTGGCGTCGGGCGCGGCGGGCAGCAGCACGCGGAACGTCGCGCCGCGGCCCGGCGTGGACTCGCACCTGCACGTCACCGCCGCTCTGCTTGGCGATCCCGTACACCGTGGACAGGCCCAGGCCGGTGCCCTGGCCGAACGCCTTGGTCGTGAAGAACGGCTCGAAGATGCGGTCGGCGGTTGCGGCGTCCACGCCCTGCCCGGTGTCGGCGACTTCGAGGACGACGTAGCGTCCCGGCTCGACGTCCGGGCCGCGCTGTTTTGCGCCTCGACCGTCGTCTGGCTCGTCCGGATGGCCAGCGCGCCTCCACGCGGCATCGCGTCGCGCGCGTTGACGACCAGGTTCAGCAGCACCTGCTGCACCTGCGTGCGGTCGGCGCGAATGGCGGGCACGTCGGGACCGAGGTCCGTCGTGACCGTGATGTCCTCGCCGATCAGCCGGCGCAACATCGGGAGGACATTCTCGACCACGTCGCCCAGGTCCAGCACTTCCGGTAGAAGGATCTGACGACGCCCGAATGCCAGGAGCTGGCGGGTCAGCGACGCGGCCTGCTCGGCCGACTGGCGGATCTGGGCCAGCGAGCGATGGACGGGGCCGCCGGCGGGCAATTCGTCGCTGGCCAGCGACGCAAAGCCGATGATGGCGGTGAGCAGGTTGTTGAAGTCGTGCGCGACGCCGCCGGCCAGCTTCCCCACCGCCTCCATCTTCTGCGCCTGCCGCAGTTGTTCCTCCAGCTGGCGCCGCTCGGTGACGTCGCGCAGCAGCACGACATATCCGGTCAAGCCGATCGTCGGGCGTGCGAATCGGCGTGATGCTGGCATCGAAGCACACGCTCGCCGGACCGCGTTTGACGCGGCAGGTCGACGCGCACTGGCTCGCCGGCGGATGCGCCGAGGCCCGGGAGCAGCTCGTCGACGATGACTGCCGGCGGCGGCGGCGCGGCTTCGCCCGAGCAGCGCGGCCGCCGCGCGGTTGACGTCGGCGATGCGCCGGCGTGCGTCCAGGATGATCAGCGCGTCGCCGATGATCTCGATGCGCGCATCGCGTAGCGTCGGAATCGGGTCCAGCACCCCGTACCGAAAGACGGCGACTGCCGCCAGCACCGCCGTGCAGGCAAACAGGAAGGGCGTCGGGTCCACGGTCCCGGCACTTCGTCGCCGGCCAGGAAGAGCATGTTGCCGATCCATGGCAGCACGGTCGCGACAATCAGCACCGTCGCACGCTTGCGATAGAGATACGGCGACTGCACGGCTTGCGACACCAGGACCGCGATGCCGGCGACCAGCGACGCGTAGGTGAGGGTGATGTTCGATCCAGAAGCCCGGGCCTCGACCCGACGAGCACGGCCGCGGTGCCCTGCGCCTTCGAGCCGCAGGTCGCCCCAGAACAGGTGGTGCGACCCGTCGGTCCAGGCCAGCACCAGCAGTCCCGCCGCCACGGCGCCCATCGCGCCCACGACGCGTCGCGTGACCAGCGCGTCACGGGCCACGAAATCGAGGATGAATCCGGCCCACGCCACCGGCATCATCAGGACGCCGAGGTACTTCACGCTTCAGCGCGAGCACCTTGGCGTCCGCGCCGACGGCGCTGAGTTCCCAGGCGTACGCCGCGCACCACACGGCCAGCGCGACCAGGAGCACCGCGTACCAGAGCGCGCCGCGGACACGCCGCTGACGGAAGGCGTACAGCGCCAGCGGCAGGAGGATCGCGGGAGCAACGATCAGCGGCAGCAGGCGCGTGGGCATGCGAGCGATGACCTGAATTATCGCCGTGCCACGTGCCGGCTACGTCGACATGGCTCCGAACAGCGTGCAGCGGCCGGGTGGCAGCTCAGCCGTTGCGCCGATGGTGTAGATATAGGCACGTTTCCGGAGGTTCATGACCACACGGCTGCTGCTCGTCCGTCACGGCGCCACGACGCTGAGCGCCGAGGACCGATTTGCCGGATCGACCGATGTCGCGCTCTCCGACGAGGGCCGGCATCAAGCCGCGCGGCTCGGGCTCCGGCTCGCCGACGATGCGATCGCCGCGGTGTACTGCTCGCCGATGCGCCGGACCATCGAGACCGCGGCGCTCATCGCCGAGGCGCACAAGCTCGCGCCGGTCACACGGCCCGGGCTGCGTGAGATCGACCACGGGCACTGGGAAGGGCTGACGCGGCAGGAGGTGGAGCAGCGCTTCGGCGTGGAGTACGCGCGCTGGGAGGAAGATCCGTTCACGGTGGCGCCCGCCGGCGGCGAATGCGGGGTGGACGTCATGGCGCGCGCACTGCCGGTCATCCGGGCCATCATCGAGTCGCACACGGGCCAGAACGTCCTGGTGGTGTCGCACAAGGCGACGATCCGCCTGGTGATCAGCAGCCTGCTCGGCTTTGACGCCCGGGGCTATCGCGATCGGCTGGACCAGGCGCCGGCCTGCCTCAACGTGCTCGACTTCAAGGATCCGGTCCGCGCGCGGTTGATGCTGTTCAACGACATCTCCCACTACGCCGACCATCCGCACAAGCCCATCGCGAACCTGTCGAAGTGGTGGCAGCCGTAGTTTCGTCCCAGCGTCCGTCACATTGCAGTTGCACCGCGGCACGTCCGGCAAGGACTATTTCCGTCCATGTCTCTCACGCGATTCTCCTGCGGGCATGGTCATCATGGCGCGTCTCGACGCCGGCGTCGGCGCAGACCGCCGACGAGCTGATCCAGAAGTACATCGCGGCGCGCGGCGGCGCGGCGAAGCTCTGGCGGCCATCACCAGCGTCCGCATCGTGCGCACCTACGGGACCTTCGGCGCGAACATCCCGGTGACGATCACGAAGAAGCGCTCGGGCCTCTATCGCACCGATCAGGCGCTTGCCTGGCCGGCCGACCGTCGCGCGCGGCCTGGACCCAACGGCGCCTGGGAGTCGGTGAACGGCAAGGTGACCCAGCGGCCGGCCGACCAGGAACTCGAGCTGCGCGAGCTCGACGGCGACTTCGACGGCTTCCTCGTGGACTACAAGGCCAAGGGCCACGCCGTCGAGTACGTCGGCCGGGAGAAAGCTGGCGGCATCGACACCTACAAGCTGAAGGTCACGCTGAAAAGCGGCGCCGTGCGGCACGTCTACCTGGATGCCACCACCTATCTCGAGCGCAAGCAGGAGGGCACGATGACGCTGCCCGATGGGAAGGTGCCGGTCATCCTCACCTTCGGCGACTGGCGCGACGTGGACGGCGTGAAGTTTCCCTTCGCGATCGACGAGGAGCGCGTGTCGTTTCCTCCGCAGACCTTTGCCATCTACACCGAGCGCATCGAGCTGAACCCGGCGGTCGACGACGCGATGTTCACGATGCCCGCGAAGCCGCCACAATAGGGTTCGTGTCCAGGTCGCCGTCGTCGGCTGCCCTCCTCGCCGCGATTCTGATTCTCGCCGCCGCCGGCTGGGCGGCCCACTGGTGGTGGCGCGCCACCCATCCGTTGGTGCCACCCGACACGACCGCAGGTTGGGTGCCGGCCGTCGTCGTCGCTGCTGGACATCGCACGCGGTTGTCAGAGCCGTTCGGCATCGCTCTCGGTCCCGACGGCACCATCTACGTGAGTGAGGGCGGCGATGCACCCGCGATCCGACGGGTCACCCCCGATGGGGACGTTCAGCCGCTGGCCGGCGGACGCCGTGGCTTTGCCGACGGCCGGGGCTCCGCGGCTGCCTTTGACACGCCTTCCCATCTGGCGGTGGGCCGCGATGGCGCACTCTACGTCGCCGACACCGGCAACCATGCCGTACGCCGCGTCACGCCGCGAGGGCGACGTCTCGACCATTGCCGGCGACGGCGCACCCGGCGGCGGCGACGGCGCAGGTGCGCGGTTGAACGGACCGGTTGGCGTGGCCGCAGGCGTGGACGGCAGCGTCCTGGTGGCCGACACCTACAACGACCGGATCGTGCGCCTGGATTCTCCGGCTTCTGCGGGCTCGTCGAGCTCACGTGCTTCAGGGAGTTGGGTGATTGCAACCTTGGCGGGATCCGGCGCGCCAGGGCTCGTCGATGGCGCCGGCGTCGCTGCCTCGTTCGATACGCCGACGGCGCTGGCGGCGCTTGCGGATGGCAGCGTGATCGTGGCCGACACCGGCAACGACGCGCTTCGGCGCATCGCGCCCGGCGGCATCGGTCACGACGGTGTCGTCGATCGACGTGTCAGGGGCAGCGAGCGCGCTGTGGCGGCCGATGGGCGTCGCCGCCGGATCGCAAGGCCGTCTTTACGTCACCGACGCACGCGCGCGAGTTGTCGAACTGGTGCCCGACGGCGGGCGCCGCGTGCTGGCCGGCGCTCATCCGGGGTTTGCCAACGGCATGGGCACCGCCGCGTTGATGCGCGAGCCTTCGGGCATCGCGGTCGCCGAGGACGGCCGGGTCGTCGTCGCCGATACGCTCAACGGACTCGATCCGCGTCCTCGACATGCCGGAACGCCTTGGACCGTGGACGCCAACGCCGCCCTCGCTGGCGACAGGCTTCGACCTCGCGCACTTCGCGCGCGTGCCGCTGGTGTGGCCGATCGACCCGCAGGAAGGCCCGCACGAAGTGGCCGGGACGCTGGGCGAGCCCCGCGGCAATCCCGGTGGCGACGGCCGCGAGCGATTTCACGCGGGCGTGGACGTGCGCGGCCGACCAGGGCGCGCCCGTGCGCGCGGTTCGCGACGGCGTTGTTTCCTCGGTGCTGGCGACCGGCTCGATCGGCACGCTGAACGAGTACCTGATTGTGGGGCCGCTCACCTACGTCCACATCCGCGTGGGTCGCGATCGCGCGGAGGCGCCGGTCGCCGACTGGGCCACCGTGCTTGCCGATCCAGACACCGGCAAGCCCGCACGCGTCCGGGTACGGCGGGGCACGCACGTGGCAGCGGGCGACACCATCGGCTCGGTGAACCGATTCCGGCACGTGCACTTGAACGTCGGACCGCCGGGCGAGGAGGCCAATGCCCTGCTGGTCGGCCTCCCGGGCATGGTCGACACGGTGCCGCCGGTGATCGCGCCGGCAGGCATCACGCTCACGGATCTGGAGGGGCGTCCGCTCACCGAACGCGTCAGGCAGGCGTCTTGTCGTCAGCGGGCCGGTCCGGATCGTGGTCGAGGCGTACGACCGGATGGACGACAGCCCGCCGCGCCGGCGTCTTGGCGTCTACCGTCTCGGCTACCAGGTCCTGTCGACCGATGGCACACCGACGCTGGAGTTCGTGCAGCCGCACATCGCGATCACGTTCGACCGGCTGCCGCCTGCCGCCGATGCCCCGCCGTCGCTGTACGCGCCCGGCAGCGGCATCCCGTTCTACGGAACGCGGACGACGCGCTATCGCTATCTGGTGACCAGCCGCGTGGACCACGGCACCGTGGTCGAATCGCCGTGGGTGCCCCATCTGCCGCCGGGCGACTACGTGCTGAGGGTGCTTGCCGAGGACGCCGCAGGCAACGTCGCGGTTTCCGGGCGGGATCTGCCAATTGTCGTCGCGCCCGTACCGGCACCGGCGGGTTGATTAGGGTATCAGTCGAATGATCGCAGCGGCGTCACGCGTCACGACCTTCAGGGCCCGCAGACCGTCATCGTCGCGACACGCTGATGCGAGGGGGCTCGGAACAGGTCGTGGCCTACGTCCGCGGCCTCATCGAGAGCGGCGCCCTGCACGCCGGCGATCGGCTGCCGACCGAACGTGAGCTTGCCGCTCACCTCGGCGTCAGCCGGCCGACGGTGCGCGCCGGGCTGCGCGTCGCTGGCGACGCTGGGCGTCGTGCGGTCACGCCGGGGTTCGGGCACCTTCATCACCGATGGTCCCCCGGTGCTGGGCAGCGAGCCGCTCAGCTTCCTGGCGGCGCTCCACGGCTTCACGCGTGACGAGATGTACGAGGTGCGCCGCATCCTCGAGGTCGGCGCCGCCGGGCTGGCGGCCGAACGCGCGACCGGCGACCACGTGGCGACCATGGCCGACGAGGTCGCCGGGATGTTCGCCAGCCTGGACAACCCGCAGGTCTTCCTCAACCACGACATCCGCTTCCACCGCGCGGTGGGCGTCGCGTCGGGCAACCCGATCGTCGCCTCGCTGGCCGAGATGGTGTCGGGGCTGTACTACGAGCATCGGCGCGAATCGGCCATCAACGCGTCCGACAGGGACATGAAGGAAGCGGCGGAGGCCCATCGCCGGATCTACCAGGCGATCCGCGCGCGCGACGGGAAGGCCGCACGCGAAGCGATGAACGAGCACCTGCTCACCGCGCAGGCCTTCCAGGCCGCCGAAAAACCCGTCGTGACGACGACCCGCCGCCGCGCGTGATGACGGACGTTAACCACAGAGGCACAGAGACACGAAGAACGCACAGAGAGAGTTTTGGCTGTGGCCGGATGAACCCCGACGTCTGGGTGCATCCCAGATCGATCCAAGTCATCTCTGTGCGTTCTCTGTGTTTCTGTGTCTCTGTGGTTGACGTTCGTCATCTATCAATCACGGAAATCTGCCCGAGCGCGTTGAGCAGGTCCAGCCTGGCCTGGCGGACCTGGTCTTCGGCGACCGCGACGGCCGTGTCGGCGTCGCGCGCGCGCCGCTGGGCGTCGATCACTTCGATGTTGGTCGTCGCGCCGGCGCGGAAGCTGATGTTGGTGATCTCGAGCACCTGCGCGGCCTGTGCCGCCGCATCGCGCGTGCTCTGGAGCACCCGCTCGCTGCGGCGGACGCTTTCGTAAGCCGCGCGGATCTGGGACCGGCGTCGCGCTCGGCGGCGCTCAGCGTCACTTCCGACTGCTGCAATGCCGCCTGGCGCTCGAGGCGCCGTCCCTTGCGCGCCCCGGAATCGAACAGCGGCACCGAGAGCTGGAGCAGCGCGCGCCAGCTGGACTCGGGCGTGAACACGGAGCCCGGCTGCTGAAACACCGGCTCGAATATCCCGTTCAGCGTCGGGTACCAGTCCTTCGAACTGTCGGAGACGACGCGGCGCGCGGCCTCGACCTCGGTCGCGAACAGCTTGATGTCCGTGCGCAGGCCGACCGACTGCGTGGCGGCGGCGGCATCGGCCTGCGGCGGGATGTCAAACGCCGGTTCGTTGGTGGCGTCGATCGGATGGTCGGCTGCCAGCAGCACGCCGAGCGCTTCCTGCGTGCGATAGAGCCCCAGCTGCGCCTGTTCGAGCAGCGCCTCGTCACTCGACAATGTCTGCTGCGCACGCAGCTGGTTGAGCCGGCTGCTCGCGCCGGCCTTGAACCGCTCGTGGGCGTAGTCGAAAAACGCCTTGGCGGTGTCGCGCGACCGCTGCTGGGCCTCGACCACGCGGTGCGCGGCGATCACCGTCAGGTACGACTGGGCGGCCGCCACGCCGACTTGCCGGCGGATGTCGTCGGCCGATGCCTGGGCGACCCGGCGCTGGTCCCCCGCTTGCGCCCGACGCGCCCATTGCGCCGGCGCATAAAGCGGCATCGAGACCGGGATCGACGCCGAGAACGTGTTCTGCGGCGTCACGACGTCGCCGTCCACTTCCCGGGCGCCGTCGAGCGTGATGTTGGAGGCTTCCGCCGAGATCATCGGCAGCGTGGCCGCTCGCGCCTGTTGAAGCAGCGCCTCGGCGCGCAGGATGTTGGCGGCGGCAATCGCGACGGACGGATTGGCGGTCGTCGCGCGACGGATGGCTTCGTCGAAGGTGACGGGTTCGATGGCGGCGGCTGCGCCTGCGCCGATGCAGCGACCGCCGACCGCATGCGAGCACACGCAGACGCACGACGCACGAGTGCGCGAGCCGACGGCGGCGTCGCCCGCGAGCGTCGCGACCTCGTGAGCGACGCGAGCGCCCTACTCATGCGCCGTCTCCGTCTCCATCGGGGTCTGCACCCGATGGCCGCCTGGCGCGATGGTGCGGACGATGACATACAGCACGGGAATGAAGATCAGGTTGAGCATGGTGGAGACGAACATGCCGCCGGCTACCGCCGTGCCCACCGAGTGGCGCCCGGCCTCGCCTGCGCCGTTGGCGAACACCAGCGGCAGCACGCCGAGGATGAACGCGAACGACGTCATCAGAATCGGGCGCAGCCGGATGCGCGAGGCCTCGACGGCGGCCTCGACAATCGACAGCCCGCGCTCGCGCAGCTGCTCTGCGAACTCGACGATGAGGATCGCGTTCTTGGCGGCCAGCCCGATCAGCATGACCAGCCCGACCTGGCAGTAGATGTCGTTGCTCAAGCCGCGCAGCCCCTGCGCCCCGACCGCGCCGAGCACCGCCAGCGGCACCGCGAGCAGGATGATGAACGGCAGCAGGAAGCTCTCGTACTGCGCCGACAGCGTGAGGTACACGAGCAGCAGGCCGAGGCCGAAGATCACCACCGACTGCGTGCCGGCCTTCATCTCTTCGAGCGACTGCCCGGCCCAGGCGTACGACATGCCGGGCGGCAGCGTGCGCTCGGCCAGCTCCTGCATCGCCAGCAGCGCCTGACCCGAGCTGAAGCCGGGCGCGGCCGCGCCGTTGATCTCGGCCGATCGAAACAGGTTGAAATGGGCGATGACCTGCGGCGCCGTCGTCTCCTGCACCCGCACGAGGTTCGACAGCGGCACCATCGCCCCCCCGGCGCGCGCGCGTAGAACTGCTCCAGGGCCTTGGGGTCGTTCCGGAATCGCTGGTCGGCCTGCACGTAGACGCGATACGCGCGGTTGTTGAAGTCGAAGTCGTTGACGTACTGCGAGCCCAGGTACACCTGCAGCGCGTCGGTGACTTCGCTGAGCGGCATGTTCAGGCTCTTCACGCGTTCGCGGTCGATCTCGATGGAGAGCTGGGGATCGCCGGCGGTGAACGCCGAAAACAGGCCGCGCAACTGGGGCGTGCTGGTTGCCGGCCCGCACCAGGTTGGTCGTGGCCACCGCCAGGTTCTCGATCGGCCCGCCCGTCTGGTCGAGCAGCTCGAACTGGAACCCGCCAAAGGCGCCGAGCCCACGGATGGGCGGCGGCAGAAACGGCACCACGATCGCGCCGCTGATGCCGCCAAGCGCGCCGCGTAGGCGCCCGACGACGGCGGTGGCGGATTGCGAGTCCTCCCGGCGCTCGTCGAAGGGCTTGAGGCGGATGAACAGCAGCCCGCGGTTCGGCGACGCGCCGCTGAAGCTGAAGCCCATGACCGAGAAGGCGCTGGCGATGTCCTTCTCCTTCGTGAGCACGGCTCTCGACCTGCCGCGCCACGTTGCTCGTGTATTCGAGCGAGGCGCCCTCGGGGGCCTGAATCTGCGCGATGAAATAGCCCTGGTCCTCATCGGGCAGAAACGCCTGCGGCACGCGCTGGTACACCCAGTACGTGACGCCGAGCGCGGCGACAAACAGCGCCGCCATCACCCACCGGATGCGGATCGCGCCGACCGAGCAGTCGCGTGTAGAAGTACGTGCCTGCCTCGATGATCTGCTCGAAGAAGCGGAAGAAGCGTCCCTTCTCGGTCTCCTTGCGCAGCAACAGCGCCGACAGCGCCGGCGTGAGCGTGACGGCGTTGAACACCGACAGCGCGACCGCAAAGGCGATGGTCAGCGAGAACTGCTGGTAGAGGCGGCCCGTCGTGCCAGGGAAAAACGCCACCGGCACGAACACGGCGATCAGCACCAGGCCCGTCGCGATGACGGCGCCAAGCACCTCGCGCATCGCCTCGGAGGCCGCCTGCCGGGCCGTGCGCCCGTACTCCTGGATGTGCCGCTGGATGTTCTCGATCACCACGATCGCATCGTCGACGACGATGCCCGTCGCCAGCACGATGCCGAACAGCGTGAGCGTGTTGATCGAAAAGCCGAGCAGCTTGATGAACGCGAAGGTGCCGACCAGCGACACGGGAATCGTGATCGTCGGGATGATCGTGCTGCGCCAGTCCTGCAGGAACAGGAACATCACCAGCACGACCAGGCCGATGGCCTCGAGCAGCGTGATGACGACTTCGCGGATCGAGTCCTGGACCACGGTCGCGGTGTCGAACGACACCTGGTATTTCATGCCGGGCGGGAAGTTCTTCTCGAGCCGCGTGAGCTCGGAGAGCACCTGTTCGTACACGTCGAGCGCGTTGGCCGTGGGCAACTGCGTGACGGCAAAGCCCACGGCCTCGACGCCGTTGAACCGGAGCTCGCTGCTGTAGGCCTCCGCGCCGATCTCGGCGCGGCCCACCTCGCCCAGCCGGATCAGCGTGCCGTCGCTGCCGACCTTGACGATGATGTTCTCGAACTGCACGGGCTCGGTGAGCCGTCCGGCGGCGCGCACGCTGATCTGGTAGAGCTGCCCCGAGGCAACCGGGGGCTGGCCCACCGCACCGGCGGCGACCTGCACGTTCTGCTCGCGCAGCGCGCGCGGTGACGTCGCCGGCCGTGATGCCGCGCGCGGCCAGGCGCGTCGGGTCGAGCCACAGGCGCATCGCGTACTTGCGCTCGCCGAAGATGAGGACGTCGGCGACGCCGGGGATGCGCTTGAGCGCGTCGCGGACGAAGACGTCGAGGTAGTTGCTGAGGAACAGCGGGTCGTACTGGCCGTTTTCCGCGTAGACGCCGGCGGCCATGACAAACCCCGTGTTGCCCTTGGTCACCGTGACGCCGATGTTCTTCACCTCGTTGGGCAGGCGGCCGAGCGCGGTGGAGACGCGGTTCTGCACGTCCACCGCGGCCAGGTCCTGGTCGCGCGACAGCGTCGAAGGTGGCGGTCACCTGGCTGACGCCGCTGCTGGTGCTGCTCGACGTCATGTAGAGCAGGCCTTCGACGCCGTTGATGGCCTGTTCGAGCGGGATGGTGACGGCGCTTTCGACCGTCTGTGCGCTGGCGCCGGTGTAGAAGCTGCTGACCGTGACCTGCGGCGGCGCCAGCTCCGGATACTGCGCGATGGGCAGCGTCGGAATGGCGATCACGCCGGCCAGGATGATGACCAGCGCCAGGACCGATGAGAGGATCGGCCGTCGGATGAAGACGTCGACGAACATCGCGCGCCCCTAACCCTGCGGCGCGACGGGCGCGCCGTCGCCGACTTTCTGCACGCCGGACACGATGAGCCGATCGCCTGCCTTGAGCCCCTCGAGAAGCGACGTACTCGTTGCCGCGCAGCTCGCCGACCTTCACCGCGTGCTGGCGTGCGACGAAACCTTGCTTGGCGGGTTCAGCGACAAACGCGAAGAACTGCCCGTTGATGCGGGTGACGGCGGTGGTCGGCACGGTCAGGCCCGGCTCGCTGCGCCAGACGACCAGCGCCCGCACGAACTGCTCGGTGCGAAAGCCCTGGTTGGCCGGCACCGGGGCCTTCACCAGCACCGACTGCGTGCGGTCGTCCACCTGCGGCGAGACAAAGTCGATGGCCGTTTCGGCCAGCACCGCGCCCTGCGCGTCCATGAGGCGCACGGGCAAGCCGACGCGGATCTCCGGGCGCGCGCTCGATCGGAATCTGCACGTAGGCCTCGAGGCCGGCCTGCTGATCCACGGTCGTGAGCACGGTCGAGGTCGTCACGCGGTCGCCCACGCGCACGGGGATGTCGCCGACCACGCCGCCGGTGGGCGAGGTCACGCGGAAGTACTGCAGCTGCACGCCGGCTTCCCGTTCGCGCGCCTTGAGCGCCTCGAGGGCGGCCTTGGCGGTGTTGAGGTTGGTCTCGGCCTGCTCGAACTCCTGCTGGCTCGTCGCGCCGGCGTCGACCAGCTGCTTGGCGCGCTCGTACTGCTGCTGCGCGAAGCGCACGGCCGCCTCCTGCGCGACCCGGCTGGCCTGGTTGCTTTCAAGCGCGGCCTGCTCGCGTCTGCGGGTCGATCTGCAGCAGCGCGCGGCCGGGCGCGACGCGGTCGCCCGACTTCACGAAGATCTGCGTGATGATCCCTTCCACCTGCGGGCGGACCTCGGACGAACGGCGGGACTTGAGGACGCCGACGTACTCCGAGGTGATCGTCACCGGCTGTGGCGCAAGGACCAGAACGCCGACCGGCGTCGGTCCGCGCGCTGGAGCGCCGCCGCGACCACCCCCGCCACAACCGGCGGCGACCAGGGCCATCGCGGCAAACGCGGCCAGGCCGGAAATGCGCGTCACACGATTGCGGAGAGCAGGCGAAGAAGGCATAGGGGACGTGCGGACAGATGACTCAGCCTCTGGCGTTAGATGCCGTCAGGGGCGAAAGCCGATCATAACGCAGGCTCCAGGGTTTGGCCTGGGGTAGCCCTGCAGGGCTACGTGGGGGAGGAAATTGACGATTGACGATTGCAGATTACGGAGGCGCTGTGCCTGGAGTGACCGGCCGGGTCAGCCGCGCCCGACGCCGAGCGCGTCGGCCACCCGGTTGACGTAGTTGAACCACGCGCCTATCAGCGTCATCTGCAGGATGGCGGTGTCGTCGAAGCCCACCTCGCGCAGGCGCGCGATGTCCTCGCGGCCGAGTTGGACCGCGTCGCGCGTCATCCGGTCGATGTAGTCCAGCATGACGTGCTCGGCCTCCGACACGGGCGCCG
The DNA here is from genome assembly GCA_963818215.1 of Vicinamibacteria bacterium. Taxonomy (GTDB): domain Bacteria; phylum Acidobacteriota; class Vicinamibacteria; order Vicinamibacterales; family JAENWD01; genus JAENWD01. Next base: position 86,750 of record CAWFRL010000027.1, read on the forward strand.
TGCGGTGGTCTTCCCGAATCGCCTGCACCAGGCCGTCGTCGAGCGTGACCCTACGCAGAAACTCTGCGTGCGATTCCAGTCAAAAGAAGCACCGGTTGGCCGCCGAGACGACCGTGGCGATCATCTCGTGGTGCCGCCGTTCGAGCGGCAGGCCGGGCTGCATCAGCACCGCCAGCAGCGCAAAGGCGTGGTGCATCGCCTGCGGGATCAGCGTGTGCGACACGACGATGCTCTCGCCGCCGACGTGCGGCGCCGGCGTCGCGTACTCCGGCGGGTACATCGCGCGCGTCTTCTGCAGCAGCTCGAGCAGCGACGGATCGGCCTCCTCCGGGCGAATGGTCTTGATCCAGGTCATGGGTGACTCACGGCTCCGGGCTACGGGCTCAGGCCGAGCCTCGGCCGCGCCACGCGTGGCGTCGATCACAGCGTAGACCGGCAGGCCCAGCAGCACAATCGCCGTGCCCGCCAGCGCCTGCACCGGCCGGCTGACCACGAGCATCACCAGGAGCATCGCCGACCAGCCCGAGAAAGACGATCGCCGTGGCTGGGAACCCGGGCGTCAGATAGACGGGCGCGTCCGGCGTTCAGGCCTCGCGCCTTCGTGCCGTCGTGCCATCGTGATTGGCGCCGTCGCGCCGTCGAAGCCTGAACAAGCCCCACGACCGTGAGCCCGATGAACACCACCGTCACGAAGATGAAGTACGCGACGATGGCGTCAAACGACCCCAGCGCGACCAGCACCGACCCCAGCACGGCCTGCAGCGCAATCGCGCGCACCGGCGTGCCGCGCGTCGGGATGCAGCTGCCCGAGGCTGGCGGGAAACAGCCCGTCGCGGCTCATCGCGTAGTACAGCGCGCGGCAGCATCATCTGAATCGCGAACAGGCTGCCGAGCGACCGACACGATCACGATGGAGGCCAGCACGACGCCGCCGGCGCGGCCAAACAGCACCTCGCCGGCCTGCGCCGCAAACGCCTCGCCGCTGGTGACGGCCTCAAGCGGCACGAGATAGAGGAACGCCGCCGAGGTGAGCATGTAGGCCAGGGTGATGATGGCCACGCCGGCGGTCAGCGCGCGCGGCATCGTGTGGCCCGGGTCGCGCACCTCGCCGGTCAGCTTGGCGGCTTCCCACCACCCGCCAAACGCGAAGAACGCCGAGACGAACGCGCCGGCCAGCGCGCCGCCGAGCGGCGCCGAGCCGGGATGCTGCGCGACGAAGGGCACGAAGTGGCCCCAGTCGCCGCGGCCCAGGCCGAAGCCGGCGACGACGATCGTGGCCAGCGCGCCGATCTTGAGCACGGCCAGCGTGGAGATGACGCCGGCGCCCAGCCGCGCGCCGGCGATGTTGACGCCCGCGCCGATCGCAATCGCGGCGATGCCGGCGACCTTCAGTCCCGACCGGCGACAGCGGCACGAGGTACCCGAGATAGGCGGCCAGGCCCGTCGCCAGGGCCGCCGTGATGCCGGGGTCCATCACGAGGCAGCACTTCCAGCCGTAGAGAAACGCGACGCGCGGGCCCCACGCCTCGCGCAGGTACACGTAGCCGCCGCCGGCCTCGGGGTAGCGCGCGGCCAGCTCGCCGTAGACGAGCGTGCCGCACAGCGCCATCGCGCCGGCGACCAGCCAGACCACCAGCAGCCAGAACGGCGAGCCCAGCAGGCGCGCCATCGCGGCCGGCGTCAGGAAGATGCCGACCGCGATGACCTGGCCGACCACCAGCGTGGTGGCGCCGGCCAGGCCCAGATGCCGATCCATCTAGAACAACACGCGCACGGCCAGCTGCGCCGCCCGCGGGCCGCCGCTGCCGAACACGCCGCCGGCGGTCGAGACGGGCCGGCCGAACGACGACGAGGTCAGGTAGCCCGGCGTCGACGGGTCGCCGCTGTCGCGCACGAGCGCGTTGGCGAAGCCCGAGTAGTTCTTCTTGTTGTAGCCCAGGAAGTTGGTGACGTTGAAGACGTTGAAGATCTCGACGATCGGCTCGATCTTCACCGAGCCCCTGAGGGCGAACGGCCGCGCGATCCGCAGATCGAGGCTGTCGAACCGGTCGTTGAAGCGCGCGTCCGTCGCTCACAAGCGGCAGCGGCTCGCCGCCGACGCCGCCGCGCGAGTTCAGGTCGCGCAGGTAGGCGTTGAGTTCGCCCGCGGTCTTGAACAGGCGGCCGCCGGCGTTGCGCTGCAGCTCGGGAATGCGCGACGCCGCCGACGGCAGCAGGATGTCCATCGGCACGCCCGAGGCCAGCGTCCAGATCGTCGACAGGTTGAAGCCGGCCGGGCCGTCCCACGAGGCGGCCAGCGTGAAGCGGTGCCGCTGGTCGTTCGGCGTCGGGCCGTACTCCCGGTACAGGTTGTTGGAGTCGATCGGCCCGTTGCTGAACGGAATCTGGTCGTCGTTGGCGTAGTTGAGCGCCTTGGAGAACGCGTACGACGCGCGCACGCCCAGGCCCTGCGACAGCCGCCGCTCCACGCTCGCGAGCAGGGCGTCGTAGTGCGTGCGCACGCTCGACTCGAGGTTGACGACGCGATCGGGTCCGCCGACGACGGGGTTGAAGACGACGCCGACGTCGCGCCCGATGATGAAGTGGGTCCCGAGCGCGTGGATGCCGTCCAGCCGCACGCGCCACTTGTCGCCCACCTGGTGCTCGATGCCCAGGTTGAACTGCTGCGTCTGCGGGTTCTGCATCGTGTTGTCGATGATGTTGATCCCCGAGGCGCCGGCGCCCGGCAGGATGAAGCCGGTGAACGGGTTGGAGATGCTCGGCGCAAACGGCGGCAGGGCGGGACCGAAGATCCCGAGGAAGATCACGTTACCCGCGCGCACTTCGATCGGCAGCGCGCGGCCGTCGAGGCCGCGCTCGAGCGTCTGAATCTCGAGCGTGATGCGGTCGAAGTAGATGCCGTAGCCGCCGTGGAGGCTGCTCTTGCCGCTGGGCGTGGACCAGTTGAAGCCGATGCGCGGCCCGAAGTTGTTCAGGTCCCGGCCGCGTTCGCCTTTCAGGAACGGCTGCACGATCGGGTTGATCTCGTCGTAGCGGGCGATGTTCTTGACGTCGGTGTCCAGCTCGTACCGCAGCCCGAGGTTAATCGTGAGGTTCGAGCGCACCCGCCAGTCGTCCTGAATGAAAAAGGCCGCGTGCGTGTTGTCCACATCGGAGAGCAAGAGGTCCTGATCGGGCTTGCCGCTGCGGAGGGTCACCGCAAACAGCAGGTCGTTGTCGTTCACCTGCCCGTCGCCGTTGGCGTCGAACTGCGGGAAGTCCTGCACCAGTTCCACACGCCCCGCGCGAAACACGCCCAGCCCCAACCCGGCGTCCACGCGCTGGACCTCTCCGCCCGCGCGCAGCGCGTGCGAACCCAGCGAGTAGCTGAAGGTGTCGGCGAACTGCCAGCGGCGCTGCACGGTGTTCTGCGGCACGCGGAACGACGAGCCGTCCTCCAGGCTCGGGAACGTGTACTGCGGCCCGGTCGAAAGGGACACGGTGGAGTTGTCGAAGTCGCTGCAGGCTCACGCTGAAGCTGTTCACGCTTTGCGACGAGAGCACGCGCGTCCATGTGCCCAGCAGCGCGTAGTACTTGTTGGTCGCTTCCTGGCGCTGCGCCGCCGAGGCGATCGGACGGTCGCCGCCGCTGCTGGCGACGTCTTCGGCGTTCTGCCCCGAGTAGCGGAACAGCACCTGGTCGTTGGCGCTGGCACGCCAGTCGATCCGCGCCAGGCCCATGACGTCGTCGAGCGGCGCCGTGGCGAACGACCGGCGGATGACGCGCGCGGTCGTGTCGCGGGTGCCAACCTGGACCGCGCCGTCCTGGTTGCGGTACTCGACCGCCCCGAAGCCGAACAGGTTGCCTTTCCTCAGCGGCCCGCCGACCGACCCGGCGACCTGCTGGCGATCGAACGGCGGCGGATCCAGGCTGCGGTCGGCCGTGACGGGCGCAGCCTGCATGGCGTCGTCGCGGAAGAACATCGACGCGCCGCCGTGCAACGCGTCGCCGCCCGACCTGGTGACGACGTTGATGGCCGAGCCGGCCGATCGTCCAAGGTCGGCGGCAAACCGGCTGGTGGCGATCTGGAACTCCTGCACGCCTTCCTGGACGATGTTGAGCAGCGGCCCACCCACCATATCGTCGTTGTTGTCCATGCCGTCGATGGTGATGTTGCCGCCGCGGCCGAGCTGCCCGGCCGACGAGATGACGACGGAGTTGGTCTTGGTGGGATCGAAGTTCGGCGCCGGCGCGTTTCCGGGCACCAGCAGCGCCAGCTCCATGAAGTTGCGGCCGTTGAGCGGCAGCCGGTCGATGGAAGGCGCGGTGATCACCGCGTCGACCACGGACCGCGCCGTGTCCACCAGCCCGGCCTCGGCGGCGTCGACCACGACGTCTTCGCGCACGCCGGCCACGGTGAGCGTCGCGTCGAGGTCCACGCACCTGCCCGACGCGCAGCGTCACGGCTTCGAATCGTTGCGGCGCAAAGCCGCTGACCGTGACCAGGACGACAAAGCCGCCAGGCGGCAGGTCGGCCAGCAGATACTGCCCGCCGGCATCAGTCGTCGCGTCGCGTGACCAGCCGGTGGCCGTGGCTGTCGCGGTGACCTTTGCGCCGGGGACGGGCCGTGACTGGGGGTCGAGCACCCGGCCGCGAAGCGTCGCCGTGGCCGCGGTCTGGGCTGACGCGCCGCCGTCACCAGGCATACGCCACTAACACCGCCGCCACTACCAATCGCACTACTTTGCCACTGACGAGTTTCACGCAGCCTCCTCGAGAGAGAGAGATCGCGTGAGTCTGCGGGATCTGGGCGGCCCGGCGGTGGTACGCGTTTCAGTTAGTCCGGGCCCCTCTTCAATGTAGAAGGGTTCGCAGGTTCACAGGTAAGATGCCTGTCCGGCCTCGAACTTGAGAACCCCGATGATTCGTGAACCGTGAACCTGTGAACCTGTGAACCTGTGAACCCGTGAACCTGTGAACCCGGTGCAAGTGGAGGAGACTTCGATGAAACTGGCAGCCCTACTGTGTATCACCGTCCTGGCGAGCGCGTCGACCGCGCTGGCGCAGGACCCGATGGCGACTGCGGCCAAGAGCACGCTCGGCTTGATCAAAGGCAACGTCGTGAAAGCTGCCGAGCAGATGTCCGAGGAGAACTACGCGTTCAAGCCCACGCCCGACGTGCGCAGCTTTGGCCAGCTGATCGGCCACATCACCGACGCGAACTACATGATCTGTTCGTCGGCCACCGGCGCCGCCAACCCGAACACCGGCAGCGTCGAGAAGACCAAGACGTCCAAGGCGGACCTGTCCAAGGCAGTCGCCGAGTCCTTCGCGTTCTGCGAAGCCCAGTTCGACGCGCTGCCGGCCGCGAAAGCCGCCGAGGTGATCGATCTGTTCGGCATGAAGATGCCGCGGCTCAACGCGCTGCAGTTCAACACCGCGCACGACTTCGAGCACTACGGCAACATCGTCACCTACATGCGCCTCAAGGGCATGGTGCCGCCGAGCAGCCAGCGCGGGATGTAGCTACCGTAGGGGCGAGCTGCGAGCTACGAGCTACGAGCTACGAGTTACGAGCTGCGAGCTGGAGCTCCGGCGCGCACATCCGGCTGAGCTCCGCGGGTTCGTCGCACGCCGTTCGTCGTTCAGGTCGACGCACAGTCATGCATGTCTTTGACCGTCCAGATTCCTGCCGCCTCCCCCACGGCGCCGACATCCCGTTGCCCGCCTATCAAACGGCGCACGCGGCTGCCATGGACCTTCACGCCGCGGTGAGCACGGCGGTGGTGATTGAGCCTGGAGCGATTGCGCTGGTGGGCTGCGGGTTTGCGATGGCCATACCCGAGGGCTACGAGGCGCAGGTGCGGCCGCGGTCGGGACTGGCCTCCAAACATGGCCTGACCGTCGTGAACGCGCCTGGCACGATCGACGCCGACTACCGCGGCGAGGTGAAGGTCGCGCTCGTCAACCTCGGACGGGCGGCAGTCACCGTCGATCGCGGAATGCGGATCGCGCAAATGGTCGTCGCGCCGGTGACGCACGTGGTGTGGGAGACGGTGACCGAGCTGCCGGTGAGCGATCGGGGCGACGGGGGTTTTGGTTCGACGGTGAGGTTGATCGGGTTGCTCGTGTCGGTTCGGTCGGGTTGATCGGGTTGCTCGCCGGTCAGCAGCAACAGCCGCAGACGCGGCCGGGCTGGCCGTGTGTCGGCCGGCCAGACCCGTCGATGGTGAAGGTGTCCGAAGGCAGCGGCGGGCAGGTGTTTCTGCTCGACCCTTCCGAAGTCGCCTCGTCGGCGACGCTGCTGATCGCGCGCGACGGCCACGACGAAACGCTCCGCCGCATCGTCGGCGAGCTCGAGCCCGGGACGCGGACCATCGAGGTCAACGTCGACACCAGCGTCGAGCGCGTGCTGTTTTCGGTGTCGCTGCAGTGCCTGCAGGAGGTCGAGATCGTGCGGCCGTCGGGAGTGCCGGTGGCCGCCTCGGACCCCGGCGTCACGTGGACCGCCTTTCAGGCGGGCCGGCAAGTCGGCGTCACCGACGCCCGAGGCAGGACTCTGGAAGGTGCGGTTGGCCGGCCAGGGGCTGGTCTTCATGGTCGTTCACGCACGGGCGTCGCTGTCGCTCGACGACGTGCGGCTGGTGCGCCCGGGCGGCCGCCCCGGACACGAAGGGCTCTTTCGAGATGACGCGCCGCTGGTGCCTGGCACCAGCCGGCTGATGGAGATCACGCTTTCACGAGGCATCCTGGGACCGACCTTCGAGATGCGCGGTTCCACCGATGAACGCCTGGGGCAGTTGCCGCCTGTGAGGCAACCGGGCGGAGACGACGAGCAGACCTACCTCTCCGAGTTCCAGGTGCCCGGCGTCCCCTTTCGCGTGGTCGTGACCGGACGCGACGCGGCGGGCAAGATCGTGCAACGCGTACAAGGCGCTCTCTTCCAGCTCAGCCAAACGCGCTAAAATCGGCGCGCGTGCCGTATCGCCTCGAAACGAAGACTGTTCGTGCCGGCGCCCCGTGCCGGATGTCTTCAGGTTCTTCACCGACGCACAGAACCTGGAGACCCTCACGCCGCCGTTCCTGCGTTTCAAGGTGCTGACGCCCGACGGTCGTGATGCGCCAGGGCGCGCGCATCGACTATCGACTGCGGCTGCGGGGCGTTCCGTTTCGCTGGCAGAGCGAGATCACGGCGTGGGAACCCAACGTGCGCTTCAAGGACGAGCAGCGCCGCGGGCCCTACAGGTATTGGCGGCACGTGCACCTGTTCCGCGAGAACGCGGGCGGGACGCTGGTCGAAGACGGCGTGGAGTACGACGTGCCGTACGGGACGCTGCTGCACCAGTGGCTCGTCGCGCCGGAACTGATGCGGATTTTCCGCTATCGGCAGGACGCGCTGGCGCGAGTCTTTGGAGAAGACCCGCGCCAGCCTTGCGAAAGTCGCGATCCTGAAGCTGCTTATGAATGGGTCGGCACGCCGACGGGCGTGACGGCGGCCTGATCCTCTTCGCCCGTGCGGATGCGGTAGATCTTCTCCACCGGCAGGACGAAGATCTTGCCGTCGCCGACCGCGCCCGTGCGCGCCGCCTTCAGAATCGCCTTCACCGTCGGATCGACGAAGTGATTCGACACCGCGATCTCGACCCGCGATTTTTCCGACAGCTCCATCTTGACCGTCGTGCCGCGATAGGTTTCCACCTGCTCGCGCTCGCCGCCGTGCCCCTGGACGCGGCTGATGGACAAGCCCTGCACGTCGGCCTTGTAGAGCTCTTCGAGCACGGCGCTCAGCCGCTCGGAACGAACGATTGCCACGACCAGCTTCATGACCGACCTCCAGCCGCCGCCGACGCCAGCGCCGGCGACACGCCGGACTCGCGCTCGGGCAGCACCAGGATAGCGCCTTCGCCCTCGATGTAGGCTTCCTCGCCGTGCTGGGTGACATCCATGCCCAGCCCCTCGTCGGTGCGCCTCGGCCCGCAGCGGCACCAGCGACGCCGACGAGCTTCAACAGCCCGAACGTCAGCGCGCCGCTGTAGAGAATCGTCGCGCCAACGGCCACGGCCTGAATCCCCAGCTGCCCCGGGTTGCCGAACAGGACGCCGTCGGCCACACCGCTCCACGCCTTCTCGGAGAAGACGCCCGTCAGCAGCGCGCCGACCGTGCCGCCCACGCCGTGCGCCGCGACGACGTCGAGGCTGTCGTCGAGCCGCGTGCGCGCGCGAAACACCAGGCCGTAGTAGCTCGGAATCGCCGCGATGCCGCCCAGCAGGATGGCGCTGATCGGGCTGATGTGGCCGGCGGCTGGCGTGACGGCGACAAGGCCGACGACGATGCCCGTCGCCGCGCCCACGGCCGTGACCTTGCCGTTGCGCATCAGGTCCAGCAGCGTCCACACGACCAGCGCCGCGGCGGGCGCCAGCATGGTCGTCGCAAACGCCAGCGCCGCGGCGGGCGTGGCGCCAAGCGCCGAACCGGCGTTGAAGCCAAACCATCCGAACCAGAGCAGTCCGGCGCCGAGGAGCGCAAACGGCACGTTGTGCGGCAGGAACGCCTGACGCGCGTAGTCTTTGCGCGGGCCGAGCACGATGGCCGCCACAAAGGCCGCGATGCCCGCGTTCACGTGCACGACGGTGCCGCCGGCGAAGTCGAGCGCGCCCCACGTGAAGAGCCAGCCGTCAGAAGCCCACACCCAGTGACAGATCGGGCTGTAGACGACCAGCGTCCACAACGAGATGAACAGCAGGTAGGCGCTGAAGCGCATGCGCTCGACGATGGCGCCGGAGATCAACGCGGCGGTGATGATCGCGAAGGTCCCCTGGAAGCACATGAACAGCACGTGCGGGATCGTGCCCTTGGCCTCGAGGTTCACGCCACGAAGAAGCGCATGGTCCAGCCCGCCGACGAGCGGCGCCGCCCGGCGCAAACGCGAGTGAGTAGCCCAGCAGCGCCCAGAGCACGCCGACGGCGCCCAGGGAGACAAAGCTCATCATCATCGTGTTGAGCGAGTTCTTCGAGCGGACCAGCCCGCCATAGAAAAACGCCAGGGCCGGCGTCATCAGCAGGACCAGCGCGGTCGATACCAGCATCCACGCGATATCGGCCTGATTCATGGTGTGCACCTCGTAGAAAGGAGATCCGTGCCTCGCCGGCTCATCCGGCGGCCGTATCTGCAGAGTGTAGAACAAGAATTGCAGAATGAGCATCATCAAAGTTACACTTTGCAAAAAGAAGTGCATTACTGGCAGACGCGTCATTCTGTCGATGCTGAAACGTCATGAAACAAAGCGCAGGCGTGGCAGAGTCGCCGTGCCGACACGGCGGGCGGCCACGCCGGCCAGACCGATGGTCCGGTGCCGCCAGCGGTAAGATCCGGCGCGTGCTGCCGCTCTACATCGCCATCGTGTTTGCCGCCGGGGCGCTCATCGCCACGCAGGCGGGCGTGAACTCGCAACTGACGCGCGCCGTGGGCCATCCGGTCCTGGCCGCCACGATCTCGTTCGTCGTGGGCACGGCGGCGCTGCTGGCGGGCTCGCTCGGTCGTGATGGGCTCGTGGACCGGCGTCGCGACGGCGGCAAGGCGCCCTGGTGGGCGTGGACGGGCGGGCTGCTGGGCGCCGTGTTCGTCGTCACCATGGCGTGGCTTGCGCCGACGCTGGGCGCGGCCACGCTGCTGAGCGTCGCGATTGCCGGCCAGATGTCGTTCGCGCTGGTGCTCGACCACTACGGGCTCGTGGGTTTCCCGCAGCGCTCGATGAGCTCCGGACGCGCGCTGGGCGCCGTGCTGCTCGGTGGCAGGCGTGGTGATGATCAGGAAATGCTTGAGTTGACGAATTGACCAGATGCCCTTGCGTGCGGCTCGTGATCCGCTGTACGTCGCGTACCACGATGACGAGTGGGGCGTGCCGTCGCACGACGACCGGCATCTGTTCGAGATGCTGGTTCTCGAGGGCGCGCAGGCGGGCCTGAGCTGGATCACGATCCTGCGCAAGCGCGAGGCGTATCGCGCGGCGCTTGCCGGGTTCGACCCGGTCAAGGTCGCTCGCTTCACGCCGGCGCGCGTCGAGCGCCTCCTGCAGAACCCCGGCATCGTCCGCAACCGGTTGAAGGTCGAAGGCGCCGTGCGCAACGCGCGTGCGTTCCTCGAGACGGCGAAGGCATTCGGGACCTTCGATCGCTACATCTGGCAGTTCGTCGGCGGCGCGCCCATCGTGAACCGACGCCGCACGCTGAAGGACGTCCCGCCCACGACCGCCCGAGTCAGACGCGATGAGCCGCGACCTCAGGAAGCGCGGGTTCACGTTTGTCGGGTCGACGATCTGTTACGCGTTCATGCAGGCGACGGGGATGGTGAACGACCACCTGGTGGGGTGTTTCCGGTACAAGACCGATCACAACCACGAAGCGGCACGAAGGCACGACGACACGAAGACCACGACGGTAAGATCGTCTTCGTGACCTTCGTGCCTCGTGCCTTCGTGACCTTCGTGATTGTGGGCGGCCTGCGGACGTCACAGCTTCCGCAACCACACGCTCGCGATCTCGTGCTGCGCGTCCTTGCGCAGGATGAGGTGCGCGCGTTCGCGCGTGGGCTCGATGTTCTCTTTCAGGTTGACGTAGTTGACCTCGCGCCAGATGCGGCGGGCCGTCGACAGCGCCTCGGCATCGGTGAGCGCGGAGTACTTGTGGAAGTACGAGCGCAGGTCGGTGAACACCGTCTCGCGCAGCGTCATGAAGCGGTCGATGTACCACCGCTCGATGTCGGCCGCGTCGGCGTCGATGTAGATCGAGAAATCGAAGAAGTCGGAGACCGCCAGCGAACGGCCCTGCTGGCGCTGCGGCCCCTGCAGGACGTTGAGCCCCTCGAAGATCATGATGTCGGGGCGGTTCACCTCCTGCACGCTGTCCGGGACGATGTCGTAGGTGAGATGGGAGTAGACCGGCGCGGTGACGGGCGACTTGCCTGACTTCACGTCGATGAGGAACTCCAGCGCCCGCCGCACGTCGTAGCTTTCCGGAAAGCCCTTCCGGTGCATGATCCCGCGCTCCTCGAGCACGGCGTTCGGGTACAGGAACCCGTCGGTGGTGACCAGGTCCACGCGCGGGTGGTCGGTCAACTGCGACAGCAGCGTCTGCAGCACGCGCGAGACGGTGCTCTTGCCGACGGCGACGCTGCCGCCAATGCCGAGCACGAAAGGCAGCTTGGCTTCCGGGTTGCCGAGGAAGTGCGTGCGTGGCCGTGCGCAGCACCTGCGTGGCCTCGAAATACATGCTCAGCAGACGCGTGAGCGGCAGGTAGATCTGCTCGACTTCCGCGAGCGTCACCTGCTCGTTGACGCCCTTCATCGCGAACAGGTCCGCCTCGGTGAGCGTCATCGACCGCTCGTCGCGCAGGTGCGACCACTCGTCGCGCGAGAAGGCGACAAAACGCGACGCGCCGAGGCCGTCGATGGGAGTGTGCACTTAACGGGTGCAGGCCGCCGGAGCGCCACGGTCATGACGCAGCTGTTCGGTCGCCCCGGGTGATCGTCACGCGCGGCGCGTCGCCCCAGTTGTAGGACGCCATCTGGCGGCTCATCGCCTCGCGCGAGTCGATGGCGACGTCGTCGATTTTCACGAGGACGTCGCCGACCTTGAGGCCGGCGTGCGCCGCGGGGCTGTCTTTTTCGACGTCGATGATAGGCCGGCGTCCGCCTTCGGCAGTGCGGGTGGACACGCCAAGCGAGGGCCAGGCGCTGTCCGGTTCGCGTGGCACGCCCCACACGAAGTTGGCGTACGACGCGCGGACGGCGCCGGTGGGTCCCTCGTCATCGGCCAGTGGCATGGCAATCACGCTGGCGACGGCGACCGTCGAACCAGGCTCTCGCCTGCCGCTCGATGCCCAGGCCGTAGGCGACGTGCCCCGATCCGACGAGCACCACCATGATGGCGTTGGGGTCGCTCGCCGCTTTCAGTGCCTGCACGGCGTTCCACGCCATGGCGGCGTCCCATGTGGCCTGCGCGGCCTGCATGCCCTTCCACGCCTCGTCGGTCATGCCGCCGTGCAGTCGATCGCCGCCGCCAACCTGCGCCTTGAAGAGCGCGAGGTGGTCGGCGCTGTCGGTGTCGACCTTCGGGCGGCATGCGCGCGGCCTGCTCGGCAGACAGGCCCGCGATGCCGGTCTTGCGAACGGCGGCGACCAGGTCGCGCGGCGCGTTGACCGCAAAGATGGGAATGGTCTGCGCGCGCGCGAAGAGCAGGACGTCGCGGTAGTAGCCCCAGTGATAGCCCCAGTGCTCGTACCAGCGCGCCTTGTCGACGAACTCGGCCTCGGACCAGCGGCCGGCGTTCCAGGAATCGAGCGAGGCCTGCTCGGTGTAGGGGAACATCTCGAGACCGACGCGTATCGCGCGGCCGCGTCGTGCCAGGGCCCGCAGCACGTGCAACTGGACGCGATGCGATTCGACGCTGGTGTGCGATTCACCCAGCAGGAGGAGCCGCGTCTTGTCCAGTCGCGCGGCCAGTTCGTCGGGGCCGAGCGTCTCGCCGGTGGCGGTGTCGACGGCCGCGTCGAGCACCAGGGTCACGTCCTTGTCGCGGCGCGCCGAATCGCCCAGTGACAGCCGATGCACCGGATCGGAGCCTGCGCCTGGACCGGCGCCAGCACCAGCAACGAGAAGAGAAGCGCTCGCATCAAGAGCCGATCCTAGCAGGTCGTGGCGCATGAATGGGTCAGACCCGCGAGTGTGCTGGAGCTGGGGTCCGACCCCGTTGACGCCGCGTGCGGAGGATCAGACCAGTGCGCGCGCTTTCGGCGTGGCGACGCGGCGAGATCGCGAAGGGTCTCGAGCGCCTGCTGCAGCCGGTCGCGGGTCGCCGGCGGCCCGAGGCACAGACGGACGGCGCGGGGCGTGGCGCCAGGCTGTCCGAGGAAGCCCTCGGTGGGGCCGAGCACGATCCCGCGGGCTCGCGCGGCGCCGACGAAGTCGCCCGCACGCCAGGGTCGCGGCAGCGGCCACCACACGTGCGGGCTCGCCGGGATGAATCGTCGCCGGCAGGCCCGGCAGGATCTCGCGCGCCAGCTGCTGGCGGGCACGCATCTCCTCGCGCTTCCACGCGACGATGCGGTCGGCGGTGCCGTCGGCGATGAGCCCGCAGGCCATCTCGGCGGTGAGGGGCGAGGTCGCCACCGTCGTCGCCCAGATCGCCGCGCGCGGCGCGGGTCACCCCATCGCCCTGCGGAGGCGAGAAAGCCCACGCGCACGCCCGCGACGACGCTCTTGGAGAGGCTGGTGACGTAGGTCCACGGCGAAGACAGCTCGGTCACCAGCGGAGGCGCCTCGGGCGCCAGCATGCCGTAGATGTCGTCTTCGATCACGTGCAGGCCGCGGCGCGTCACGACGTCGGCAATCGCGCGCCGGCGAGCCGGCGGCATCGAGACGCCGGTGGGGTTGTGCAGCACAGGCTGCAACGCCAACGTGCGCGCGCCGGTCTTCTGCGCCACGCGGTCGAGCGCGTCGGGCCGCAGGCCGTCGGCGTCCATGGACACGGCGACCGGCACGATGCCAAGCAGGCGCACGGCTTCGAGCAGGCCGGCGTACGTGAGCTCCTCGACCAGCAGCGGGTCGCCGGGACCGAGCTGGCCTGCCAGCGCCGCGACCAGCGCGTGCTGGGCGCCCGAGGTCACCAGCGACCTGCGAGGGCGTGACGTGGACGCCGCGACGCGCGATCCATCGGCGCCGGCGGCGCGATGGCTCGTCGCGGCCTTCGCGCGGCGGGTAGTTCGAGCAGCGCCGCGCGGCGCGCCGCGTCGGCCGGCAGGTCGAGCCGTGCGGCGAGTCTCGCCCAGGTGCGCGTGCGGCGGCAGCGCGTTGATGGACAAGTCGACCAGGCCCGCGTCGGTGTCGGCGCTGATGGCGGGCCGGACAAACGTGCCGCGGCCGACCTCGCCGCCGACCAGGCCTCGACGCGCGGCCAGCGAATACGCGCGGGTCACGGTCGGCACCGTCACGCCCAGCGCCTCGGCCAGCTCTCGCTGCGGCGGCAAGCCGATCGCCCGCCGACAGCCGGCCGGACTGCGACGTCCCGCGCCAGGGCGGTCGGCCAGGGCCTCGTAAATCGGGCGATTGGCCCGGTCCCACTGCGGCCGCCACATTGTCATAGTGACAATATACGTATTGACACCATGTCATTCAAGGTGCAAATTAGGCCATGCCTCAACTCCTCCAAATCGACGCGTTCACCGATCGCCCCTTCAGCGGCAACCCCGCCGCCGTCTGCCTGCTCGACGCGCCGGCCGACCCGGCCTGGATGCAGCAGGTCGCCGCCGAGATGAACCTGGCGGAGACCGCATTTCTGGTGCCCCAGGGCGATCGGTTCGGGCTGCGCTGGTTCACGCCGACCGTCGGAGATCGAGCTGTGCGGCCACGCGACGCTGGCCTCGGCCCACGCGTTGTGGCAGGTCGGGCGGGTGCCCGCCGGCTCGCGCATCGCGTTTGAGACGGCCAGCGGCGAGCTGACCGCCGAGCCCGACGGCGACCGCATCGCCATCGAGCTGCCGGCGCGGCCGATGGCCGTCTGCGACGACGCCCGACGGCCTGGCCGACGCGCTCGGCGCCGCGCCGCGCGTCGGTCTCCGAGAGCGTCCCGGCCGGCGCGCCACGGCAACCTGGTGGTGGAGTTCTCGCACGAGGCCGAGGTGCGCGCGCTGGCGCCGCGCTTCGATCGGCTGCGCGCGTTCGACTTCGGGGTGATCGCGACGGCGCGGGGCACGGGCCGCTACGACTTCATCTCGCGCTACTTCGCCGCGCCGTACGGCATCGACGAGGACCCGGTGACCGGATCGGCGCACTGCTCGCTGGCGCCGTACTGGGCCGAGCGGCTGGGCAAGACGACCTTCCTCGCGTGGCAGGCCTCCGCCCGCGGCGGCGAGCTGCTCGTGCAGCTTGCCGGCGATCGCGTGCGCCTGTCGGGCCACGCGGTGACCGTCCTGCGGGGCGAACTGACTGTCTGATGACGACCGTTAACCACAGAGACACAGAGACACAAAGAACGCACGGAGATTGGATTAACGCTGGATCGAACCGGCGGCGGGCTCATCCGAGTCACCCTACCGATCTCTGTGCGTTCTCTGTGTCTCCGTGTCTCTGTGGTTAACGTCCGTCATCGAGCAACTCAGAACAAGCGCGTCGACGCTGAGCGGGCTGGTGGCCTGCTTCCACGCGTCGTCGAACTCGCGCTTGACGATGGCGGCTTCGGCGGTGCGGCCTTGGGCGCTCGAGGCTCGTCGGTCAGGCCGAAGAGCGTGCGTCCGCTCGCCGGGTTCTTCTCGAGATCGGTTCTGAATACCTTCTCCGCCTCCGCGGCACGGCCAGCCTTCAGCAGGACGGCGCCGAGCGTCTCGCGCACCGACCACGGCCAGGGCTCTGGCTCGTCGTAGGTCAGCGCGTCCTGTGCGGCGGCGGCCATCTCGAGGTGCGCGACGGCCTCGTCGACCGACGCGGCCAACTGGCCCTGCAGCAGGTGGCTGACCATGGCCAGCACGGTGGGCCCGTTGTTGAACGCCACGACGAGCGTTTCTGCCGGCACCTTGGCGCGCGTCGATTCAAACGCGGCGGCCTCGGCGCGAGCTTCGGCGGCCTTGCCCGTCATCTTCAGCGCAAGCGCGCGGGCGTAGTGATCGAAGGACCGCGCCAGGCGCTGGCTCTCGGGCGGCCTTGGCGCGGCCAGAATCGCGTCCCACTTGTGAAACCGCACGTGCGCCAGCGTCGGCAGCGACAGCGCCCACTCCACCATCGGCGCCATCTCGGCGACGTGCGGCGCCACCATGCCGGCCATCTGCTCGCCGGCCTTGAGCGCGTCCTCGTATCGCCCGATCAGGATGTTGCCGACGACGACGAAGTGCACGTTGTGGCCGTAGTACATGAACGGGTACAGGCCCTCGGGCTTTGCGACCTCGATGTAGCGCTCGTCGGCCGCCGCGGCCTTGGCGTTCAGCTCGGCGACGCGGCCGATGTGACCGGTGTGGATGTAGATGTGCGTGGGCATGTGCACCAGATGCCCGGCGCCGGGCACCAGCGTCTCGAGCCGGGTGGCGCTGGCCAACGCGCGCTCGGGCGTGGGCGAGGCCTCGACGGCGTGCACGTAGTAGTGATTGGCGCCCGGGTGGTTGGGATGCCGGCGCAGCACGGCCTCGAGCACTTTCACCAGTTCCAGCGTGTCGGGCCCGGGCGTGCCGTCGGGGGCCCACAACTGCCACGGCCGGAGGTTCATCACGGCATCGGCGTACGCGGTCCCCACCTCGGGATCGTCGGGATAGCGCGCGTAGGTCTTGCGCATCGCCTCGCGGTACTGGGCGTTGAGCACGTTGGGATCGGCGTTCGGGTCGCGCGAGTAGCGGGTCGCCAGCGCCTCGGCCAACGCCGCCTCGACCGGCGAGCCGCCGCGGCTGAGCGCCACGGCCTTCTGCGCGGCGTCATACGCGCGCGTGAGACGCTCGCCTTCCAGCTTCGTGACGTCGCGGTTGTAGTTCAGGCCGAGCGCGATGCCGACGCCCCACCAGGGCATCGGCGCCTTCGGCGTCCAGCTCGGCGGCCTTCAGGAACGACCGCTCGGCTTCGGCGTGGTTGAAGTTGTAGAGCAGCGCGAGCCCCTGGTCGAAAACTTCTGTGCCTCGGGACTGGTCGTCTGAATCGGGTGCGAGTAGCTGCCCATGCCGGGCAGCAGCTGTGCACCCGCGGCCGACTGCGCCTGGGCGGGACCGGAACACGCGACGACGAGCAGGAGAACGGCAAGGGCAATGGCGTACATGAGGAGTGACCTGGCTGGTGATTCTAGATCCGGTCGCGCTGAGACCGCACCAGACGTCACCGGCGTGACTGGAGCCAGCCGCGGGGGCCGGCGGCCCCGTCGCACCGCCGTCGGGGCTGCCGTGATGTATTCGAGCTCGACGCCGCTGTCCGCGCTCCGCAACATCAACGCGCCGCGGCTCATGTCGCCGCGCCCGATGAAGTCGGCCGGAAAGTGGAGCCGCGCGCCGAGCGCGTCGGCGAGGACTTCCACGTACTTCGACGTCGCGACGCTGCCCAGCAGCACGACGCGCGCGTGCCCGGGAAGCGCATCGGCCAACGTCCTGGCGTCGTCGACCAGCGGCACGAAGTAGCGAGGCTCGTCGCCGGCCACATCGACGGCGGCGAACTCCTCGACGAGAGCTTTCGTGATGAGCAGGTCGGGAGGCTGCAGTCCGCGCGTCGGCGTGATGACGTAGGTGGCCGGCAAGCCCTGCGGCACGCCGGCCGAATGCCGTCGCATACGCCATCTTGCCGCGAAAGTACGAGCCCGCTCATGAACGCGAACGCCTCGCCCAGCGAGAGCGTGCCCGCGTCGAGCCGCTGGCGAGCGCCACGTCGAACCCGGCCGCATGAGTAGCCCGCCGGCGCCCGCCGCAGTAGGCGGCGACAGAAGAAGACCGTGCAGGAGTCCGCATCACGTCGATCCTACGCGACGTCGACGCGTGGTCGGCAGCTTCACTGACCCGCTAGCGCTGCGCCTGCCTTGAAGGATCCGCGGATTTTCGGAATTCGGGATTTGCTGCTCGGAATTGCTGCACGCTGTCACGCGCCCGTATCCGACCGCGGCGGCCCGGCAACAGCGGAACCCGAGCGACCCGCGCGAGCGCGGCGGTGAGCGAGAAGGGCGGGAATGAGACCAATCAGGGTTTCATCTCCGCCCTTCTCGCTCACTGACCGGGCTCGCCGCGGGTGCTCGGGTTCCTCAGCTCCGGGAATCCCGTAATCCCGAATCCGCGGATACTTGCCGCCGCTGTCAGCCGGGATCTAGAGGGGCGGCGTGGCCGTCTTCTGCGGAGGGTTGTAGAACGGCGTCGGCACGACGGTGGCCCGCGCGCGGTGGCGCACGGCTTCGACGGTGATCTCGACTTCGAGAGTCGGTGCCGGTGGCAAAGTGCGGGCGGTCGATCGTGGCCAGCGCAATCAGCTGCTTCAGCGACGGCGACCACGTCGTCGACGTCGCCTTGCCCACCTGACGGCCGCCCTTGTAGACGGGCACGGCGACGCGCGAGGCGGCGATGGGCACCTGCGGGGTCAGGCCCACTTTCGTGTAGAGCGACTCGACGTCGGTCCACGAGATCTCGAGACCGACGACCTGGCGCTGCGTGACCCTTCGAGCGCTCGGCGCGAATCGCCTCGCGCCCGATGAAGGGCGCCTTGCCCTCGCTGACCAGCCGGCCCAGGCCCATCTCGTCGGGCGTGTAGCGCTGCAGGTCCACGCTGACCTTCCGCGATCCGTGGAAGTCGACGTCGATCAGGAGCAGGCCCGGCTTCGATGCGCGCGACGTCCAGCGCGAGCATGCCGGCCGGCTTGGCGTCGTACGCCTTGCCGACGGCGACCAGCCGATCCCACACGTCGGTCGCGCGATCCCACGGCATCCAGACTTCGTACCCGAGATCGCCGGTGTAGCCGGTGCGGGAGATCTCGACCGGCACGTCGGCGATGCGCCCGCGCGTCATGCGGAAGTACTTCACCGGATCGAGGTCGACGTCGGCGACCGCCTTCAGCAGCCGCGCCGACGTCGGCCCCTGCACGGCCAGCGCGGCCACCTGCTCGGAGATGTCCTCGACGTGCGCGTCGAGGCCGGCGGCGTTCTGGCGAAACCAGCGCAGGCTCGGGTCCGCGGCCGTCCACCGCCACCTCTGCTCGTCCAGCCTCGTGACGGTGCCATCGTCGATGACCTTGCCGCGCTCGTCGCACCAGGGCGTGTAGATGACCTGCCCGACCGCGACCTTCGTCGCGTCGCGCGTGATGACGCGATCGACCAGGCGCGTGGCATCGGGCCCGCTCACGATGTACTTGAACAGCGGCGAGACGTCGATCAGCGCCGCGCCGTTGCGAATCGCCGCGTACTCGTGCTCGTGATGCGGCTCGTAGGCGCTGACGGCGTAGTACCCCGCCCACTCGCGGTAGTTGAGGCTCTCGCAGAGGGCGAGCGTGCGTGCGTGGAAGGCCGTCCCGACGGGCATGAGGGGAATATACGCTGAATTGCAGATTGCAGATTGCAGATTGCGACGATTACGGACCGACGGATGCAGCCCGGTCGAGCGTGGCGCCATCTGCGCAATCGTCCGCAATCGTGCAATCTGCAATCTGCAATCAGCAATTCCGCCGCAATGTACGACTGCATCGTCCTCGGCGGCGGGCACAACGGGCTCGTGTACGCCGCCTACATGGCCCGCGCGGGCCGGAAGGTGCTCGTCCTCGAGCGGCGGCACGTGCTCGGCGGCGCGGCGGTCACCGAAGAGGTCTTCCCCGGCTTCCAGTTCTCGGTGTGCTCGTACGTCGTGTCGCTGCTGCGGCCCGAGATCATCCGCGAGCTCGACCTGCCGCGGCACGGCCTGGAGATCCTGCCGCTCGACGGCACGTTCACGCCGATGCCCAGCGGCGACTACCTCTGGCGCGTGAACGACCACGCGCGCACGTTTCGCGAGATCGCCAGGCACTCGCGCGTGGACGCCGAGGCCTACGACGAGTACGGCCGCGCGATGGTCGAGATGGCGCGCTTCGTGAAGCCGATCCTCGACATGACGCCGCCCGACCCGTGGTCGCTCAACCCGCGCGAGCTGGCGCGCCTGGCGTTCCTGGGCCGGCGCTTCCGCGACCTGCCGGGTCCCGATCGCTACAACCAGGTGCAGCTCATGACGATGAGCGCGACGGACTTTCTCGACCAGTGGTTCGAGACCGACGTGCTCAAGGCGACGATGTCGGCCAGCGGCATCATCGGCACGTTCCTGGGCGTGCGTTCGCCGGGCACGGCGTACGTCCTGCTGCACCACTACATGGGCGAGATCGACGGCGCGTTCCGGTCGTGGGGACTGGCCCGCGGCGGCACCGGCGCGATCTCCGAACGCGATTGCCGCCGCGGCGCGGGAGGCCGGCGTCGAGATTCGCACGCGAGACCTCCGCCGTCAAGGTCCTCGTGCGCGACGGCGCCACGCGCGGCGTCGTGCTGGAGAACGGCGACGAGATCGAAGCGCCGATGGTCGCCTCGAGCCTCGACCCGCGCCGGACGTTTCTGGGACTGGTGGGCGAAGACGAGCTGCCCGACGACTTCGTCGAGGGCGTGAAGCGCTACAAGTTCCGCGGCTCGTCCGGCAAGGTGAACCTCGCGCTCGACGGCCTGCCCGACTTCACCTGCCTTCCTGGCGCCGGCGCGCACCTGCGCGGCGCGATCTCGATTTCGCCGGGCGTCGACTACATGGAGCGCGCCTACGACGACGCGAAGTACGGACGGTACTCGAGGAAGCCGTACATCGACATCGTGATCCCGTCGCTCACCGACCCGTCGATTGCCCCGCCCGGCAAGCACGTGATGTCGTGCTTCGTGCAGTACGCGCCGTATCACCTGGCCGAGGGCACCTGGGACGACCACAAGGAGGCGTTCGGCGACACCGTCGTGAACACGATTGCGGAGTACGCGCCCAACTTCAAGAGCCTCATCCGTCACCGGCAGGTCGTGACGCCGCTCGATCTCGAGCGCGAGTGGGGCCTGTCGGAAGGCAACATCTTCCAGGGCGAGCTGTCGCTCGAACAGCTGTTCTTCCTGCGTCCCGTTCCCGGGTGGGCCAACTACCGCACGCCGATCCAGGGCCTCTACATGTGCGGGTCGGCCACGCATCCCGGCGGCGGCGATCATGGGCGCGCCCGGCACGAAACGCCGGCGCTTGTCGGTGCTGGGGCAAGTCGATGAGCCGCCCGATCATCATCGGCGCCGGCCACAACGGCCTGGTGTGCGCGGCGTACCTGGCCAAGGCGGGACTGCGTCCGCTGGTGCTGGAAGCGCGCGACGAGGTGGGCGGCTGTGCGGTCACGCACGAACTCGCGCCGGGCGTTCGTGTGCCCGCGCTGACGCATACCGTCGCGCTTCGCGCCGATGTCGTGCGCGACCTCGGCCTGGACGCGCAGGGCCTGCACGTCACCTCGCCCGCGGTGTCGGTGTGCGTGCCCTCCCGCGGACGGCCGCGCTCTGGTCGTCCCTCGTGACACCGCCGCCGCCGCGCGTGCGCTCGCGCCCTGGTCGCGCGCGCGATGCCGAGCGATGGCCGGCCTTTGTCGCCAGCGCGCAGGCGCTGACGCACGCGATGGGCGCCGTGCTCGACCAGGTGCCCCCGTCGCTCGACGCGCCGTCGCCGGGCGAGCTGTGGGAGCTGCTGCAGGCAGGACGCAAGCTGCGTGGCCTGGGCCGCCAGGGCCTGTACGACCTGCTGCGCTGGGGGCCGATGGCCATCGCCGACCTGGCCGCGGAGTGGTTCGAGACGCCCGCACTGCGCGCCGCGATCTGCGCGCGTGGGGTGTTCGGCATGCAGGCGGGACCGCGGTCGGCCGGGACAACCGCGTCGTGGCTGCTGCAGACCGCGCAGGAAGGCCATCCGACCGGCGCGGTGACCGTCGTCTCCGGCGGGCCCGGGCGCCCTGTCGGCGGCGCTGGCCGTCGCCGCCACCGGCGCGGGCGCGGAGATCCGTCGCTCGGCTCGCGTCGCCAGCATCGACATCGGGGACACCGGCGTGCGCGGAGTCGTGCTCGCCACCGGCGAGCGCATCGAGGCCACCGCCGTCATCTCGGGCGCCGATCCCCGGCACACGTTCCTGCAGCTCGTCGATCCGGTCCACCTCCAGCCGTCGTTCCGCCAGCAGGTGCTCAACTTCCGCGCCAACGGCGTCGTCGCGAAGGTCAACCTGGTGGTCGACGGGTCTGCCGGCGGTTGCCGGGCTCGATGCGATCCGGCATGCCGGCCGAACAGGCGTTGTCGGGACGCCTGCTCGTCGGCGACGAGCCCGACGAGTTCGAGAAGGCGTTCGACTGCACGAAGTACGGCCGGATGTCGGATCGGCCCTGGCTGGAAGTGACGGTGCCGATCGCTCACCGATGCGACGCTGGCGCCGGCTGGCCAGCACGTGCTGTCAATCTACGCGCAGTACGCGCCGTACCGGCTGCGCGAAGGCGACTGGGAGTCGCACCGCGACGCGCTCGGCGATCTCGGTGATCGACGCGGCTGGCCGACGGTGATGCCCGATCTGAAGTCGCGCGTCGTGGCCGGCGAAGTGCTGACGCCGCTCGACCTGGAGCGCCGCTACGGCCTCACCGGCGGCCACATCTTCCACGGCGAGCACACGCTCGATCAGCTCTACGCGATGCGCCCCGTGCTGGGCTGGGCGCAGCACCGCACGCCGATTCGCGGGCCTGTATCTCTGCGGCGCAGGCACGCACCCCGGCGGCGGCGTCACCGGCGCGCCCGGCGCACACGCGGCGCGCGTTATCGGCAAGGACCTCCGCCGCAGACGCGTGACCGTGACCTGTGAACCCGTGAACTTCTGAACCCGTGAACTCGTGAACCTATGAACCCGTGAACCTCTCATCCTACGCCCACGGCAGCGGCCGATCGGGGGCAACCCATTCGGCCCGCGCGCGGGTGTCGCCGATGACGTCGAAGCTGTAACACTGCCGCAGTAACTCGCCAGGGCTCGTGAACCGCGCGACGGCGGAGCGCGCGGCCTCCCAGCGGCTCTGCGCCGGATTCGCGCGAAGGTGCGCCGCAATGGCCATCACCCAGAGCCGCGTGACGCTCTCGTGATAGCCGCTGGTCGCGGTGTTCTGCCCGCCGATCGACTCGTTGAACGTGCGGATGCCCGGCCGCATGATCGCCAGCGTCGCCTCCTCGTCGTGGTCGAACGCGTAGTACGCGCAGACGCCTACGTGGGCGCCGTGCGTCCACGCCTCGCGTGGCAGGCGATGGCCATGCCAGTCGGCGACGAAGGCGTCGAGGGCGTGGCGCTGTCCAGAAAACTATGAACGAACGTAGGCATCGCGAATGCTCTGAATGAGCCCTCGAGTATCAAAGTAATGTTGGTCGAATTATTGTATTATCGAAACAATTGTCCCGTCAATGCTTACGATTAATAGGTAGATTACGTGGACACAATCGATAAGAAGGCCCTTGCACACCTCATGGCAGACGGCCGCGAGTCGTGGGCGGACCTGGGAGAGCATCTCGGGTTGTCCGCGCCTGCCGCCGCCGAGCGCGTCCGGAAACTCGAGGACCGCGGCGTGATCCGGCAGTTCGCCGCCATTGCCGACCCCACGCTCGCCGGGTACCCCGTGCTGGCGTTCGTGTTCGTGACGCTGTCGAGCCAGGCCAGGCGGAAGGCCTTTCTTGCGGCGGTTGGCCGCAACGCCAGCATTCTCGAGTGCCATCACGTCGCCGGCGACGACGACTACCTGCTGAAGGTGCGTTGCAAGACGATGGGGGATCTCGACGTGCTGTTGAGCGACGACCTGAAGGGCCGGATGGGCGTGGCGCGGACGCGCACGACGGTCGTCCTCGGCAGCGCCAAGGAGACTACGGCACTGCCGATAGATCGCGCGTGACGACGAGTCGCACGGCGGATGCCCGAACTGAAGTTCGGGCCTACGTACGGTCGGGAAACATCGGTACGTAGGCCGGAACTTCAGTTCCGGCGTGTCGGGCCTACGTACGGTAGAGTCGCGGCGGGTCGGAGGTGTCGATGAGGCGGTGGGTGGCAATCGTGGCGGTTGCGGTCGGCGCGATGGCGGGCGTCGGCGCACAACAGGCGGCTCCGGGCATCTTCGGGTTCACCGCCGCAGCCGCGGCCGGCGCAGCGCGAGCTCGAACGGCGTTTCCTGGCCTTGCCCTCGGCCGACCGCGCTCGCGACTACCACCGCTATCTCACCGACGAGCCGCACGTCGCCGGATCCGATCGCAACAAACACCTGGCCGAGTGGGTGCGCGACCGGTGGAAGGAGTACGGGCTCGATACCGTCGAGATTCTCGAGCACGAGGTGCTGCTGCCCTTCCCCACCGAGATGTCGTTGACGATGGGCACGTGGGCGGCGCGGTTTACGGAGGACCCCGTGCCTGGCGATCCGGACACGCAGAAGCCGCTGCTGCACTACAACGCCTACTCGAAATCCGGGGAAGTCGAGGCGCCAGTCATCTATGCGGCCAGCGGGAATCCCGACAACTACGACTGGCTCGAGTCGCAGGGCATCGACGTGCGCGGCAAGATCGTGCTCGTCCGCTACTCCGTGCCGTACAGCTATCGCGGGTTCAAGGCCCTGACGGCCGAACGGCGAGGCGCGGCCGCGATGCTCGTCTACTCGGATCCGGCCGAGGACGGCGCCGGCAAGGGCGCGGTGTACCCCGACGGCCCCTGGGGCAACGAGAGCCACATCCAGTCGGGCGGCATCCCCTACGACTTCATGGTGCCTGGCGATCCGCTCACGCCAGGCTGGGCGTCGGTGCCCGGCGCAAAGCGCATTGCGGCCGACGAGGCCGCGTCGCTGCCGAAGATCATCAGCGCGCCGCTGTCGGCGCGCGACGCGCGCGTGCTGCTGCAGGCGATGGGCGGGCCCGACGCACCGGCGGCCTGGCAGGGCGGGTTGGGCATCACCTATCGCGTCGGCCCGGGAACCACGCCCGTGAAGCTGCGCGTGATGGCCGACGACAAGGTCCGCGCGATCCAGACGGTCATCGGGACGATTCGCGGCAGCGAGCGCCCGGACGAGGAGGTCATCCTCGGCAACCACCGCGACGCGTGGCAGTACGGCGGCGTGGACCCGTCAAGCGGCACCGCGTCGATGATGGACCTGGCGCGATCTCTCGGCGCGCTGGCTCGCGGCGGCGTCCGGCCGAAGCGCTCGATCGTCTTTGCCAGCTGGGACGCCGAGGAGTTCACGCTCACCTCGTCCACCGAGTGGGGCGAGCAATTCGAGGCGAGGCTGAAAGAGAAGGCCATCGCTTACGTGAACGTCGACAGCTCGACGTCGGGCCCGAACTTCACGGCGGCGTCGGTGCCCTCGCTCAACCGCTTCATCGAGGAGGCGGCCGCCACCGTGACGGATCCCGCCACTGGCGTCTCGCTCGTCGACGCCAAACGTCAGAGCGCGGGCCGGCAGCAAGGATCCCTCCCCAACGCCGGGGGCCTCGACCTGGTGAACAACCGTCTGGGCAGCGGATCCGACTACACGGTGTTCCTGAACTTCCTGGGCGTCTCGGTGATCGACATGTCGTTTGACGGCCCGTACGGCGTCTACCACTCGCAGTACGACAACCACCAGTGGGTCGCGCGCATCGGCGACCCCGGCTTCCGCTATCACGAGGCGATGACGAAGCTGTGGGGCGTGATGGCGCTCCGCCTGGCCAACGCGGACGCGGTTCCCCTCGACTATCGGCCGTACGCGACGCGCATCGGCGAGTTCGCGCGCGAGGTCGAGAAGCAAGTGGGCCGACCGCGCCGACAAGACCGGCGACGCGGCGCCGGCGTTTCGCCTCGTTGACGACGGCGGTGGCTGCGCTTGCGGCCTCGGCCGACAAGGCGTTTGCCGAACAGTCACGGGCGCTTGCGGCCGGCGATCGCGCTGCTCTCGCCGCCATCAACACGCGCCTGCTGCAGGCGGAACGCGCGCTGCTCGATCCGGCGGGCATCCCCGGGCGGCCGTGGTACCGGCACCAGATCTACGCGCCGAAATTCACCTATGCGCCGGAACTGCTGCCGGGGGTTGCCGAAGCCGTCGCCACGGGCGATGGCGCGAAGGTCACCGAGCAGATCGACCGGCTCGTCGCCGCACTCGGACGTGCGGCGGCGACGCTGGCGCCATAGCGGGGCCTCAGGAACACGAGGACTCAGCCTCACGAAGGCACGGGGACCGAGCCTCGGGCCTCAGGAGGCGGCTCGTGGCCTTCTGCAAGGCGCGAGCGCTACGATGACGAGCGCCGAGCGCTGGCTCAGCATGGCCGCTACACGCGAGGAGCCGCGCGATGACCGACCGCACGCGCCGGCTCCGTCACACAGGCCGCGTAAGCCGACGCGAATCGTCAACGCACATAGCCGAGCTCGTTCGCCCGAGCGCCGCGATCGTCTCGTGCGCGCCGAACCAGCCCAGGATACTGGTCCGCGACGATATGCGCAAGGTAGCGCATAGCCGAGCGTCGGTTCCCACGTCGCGATACCTCGCTGAGCTTCGCACGGAAGCCGAACCAGGGTCACTCGTCGTCGACGATATGCGCTAAGGTAGCGACGCGGAGGGACATCGTGCAGCTCCTGGCAGATTTTCGCTACACCCTCAGGACGCTGGGTAAAGCCCCCGGGTTCGTGGCCGTCGCGACCATCACGCTCGCTCTGGCCATCGGCGTCAATTCCGCCATCTTCTCGCTCGTCAACGGTCTCATCCTCCGGCCGATCGTGCCCAAGCGCCCTGCCGAGGTCGTTTCGGTGTTCACGGCGCGGAAGGAGGCCAACCGCGACTACCGCCAGTTCTCGTACGCGGAGTTCACGGCACTCGGTGAGGCGCGTGAGCTGTTCAGCGACGTCACGGCGCTCAACTTCGCGCTCGCCGGAATTGCCCGCGACCGGGAGTCGATGCGCCGCGCCTTCGTCTTCGTCGTCTCGGATAATTTCTTTTCGTTCATGGGAGCCCAGCCCGCCGCCGGGAGATTCTTCACACCGGAGGAAGCCCGCCCGAATGCCAACATCCCCGTGGTCGTCGCAAGCTACAGTCTCTGGCAACGCATGGGCGGCGGCCCTGATTTCGTGGGCAGCACGCTCCGGGTCAACGGGAAGCCGCACACGATCATCGGCGTCTCACCTGCCGGCTTCTCGGGCATCAGCGGGTTGATCGCGCCGGAAATCTGGATCCCCCTGGGCCTGCACACGCAGATCGTCTCGGCCTTCAGCGAAAGCAACCAGGTCCTCGATCTCAACAACGCAAAGAACTACACCCTGAACGTCATGGCGCGGCTCGCACCGGGTCTCTCTCTGGACACCGCGCAGAGCCGTCTGCCCGTCGTCGCGGCACGACTCACGTCGCTCCAACCGCCCGACGCGATCGGGACGCGCGAGCTCCAGCTGAAAGCGCCCTCGCGCTTCAGCATCAGCACGACGCCGAGTGACGATGGCCCGCTCGGCGTGATCAGCGTGCTGCTGGCGGGCATGGCGGGCATCGTCCTGCTCATCGCCAGCCTCAACCTGGCCAACATGATCCTGGCGCGCGGCACCGCGCGGTCGCGCGAGATTGCCATGCGTCTGGCGATCGGCGCCACGCGCTGGCAGATCGTCCGCCAGCTGCTCGTCGAGGGGGTGACCCTCGCCGTTGCCGGTGGCGGCGCCGGGCTGCTGCTCGCCTACTGGGCCAACACGCTCCTGGAGCGCTCGTTCACGACCCTGCTCGGGTCGATGAACTTCTCGCTTACCGCGGATTTGCGTCCCGATGCCGTCGTGCTGGCGGTCACTTTCGGCTTCTGTCTTCTCGCGACGCTGCTCTTCAGTCTCGGTCCGGCGCTGAAATCTGCGCGGACCGACGTCGTGAGCGAGCTGAAGAACCAGGGGGCCGAATCCACTGCCACAGGCCGGCTGACCCGCTTCTTCGCGCCGCGCCATCTGCTGGTCATGGCCCAGATGACCCTGGCGCTGGTCCTGATTTTCAGCGCGGGCCTCTTCTTTCGCGGTGCCCTCAACGCGGGCGGGCTGCAACTCGGGTTCGATCCGGCCGGCGTGGTCCTGACGGAAATGGACTTCGCGCTCGCCAACACGCCCCAGCCGGAAGGCCTCCGGCGCATGCAGGCGGTCACCGATCGCGTGCGGAGCCTGCCGGGCGTCCAGGCTGTGGGATGGTCGACGTTGATTCCGTACGGCAACATCACCAACAGCGTGCGGATCATGGCGGCCGACGCGCCGCCGGTAGCCAGGGCCGGGCCCGACGATCCGCAGCAGGGCGTCTCCGCCGTCTCCGCGAGCATCACTCCCGGATACCTGGAGAGCATCGGCGTCCGACTTCTGCGCGGCCGTTCGTTTTCGGAGCTCGAATCCCAGAAAAAGGACACGCCGCGCGTGTGCCTTCTGGATGAAGGCATGGCGCAACGCCTGTTTCCAGACCGAGACGCCCTCGGGCAGCGCGTGCGCCTGACGCAGGCGCCCGCCGATGGGTCGCCGTCGGAGATGGAGGTGGTCGGCATCGTCAGCCGCCACCGGCACGATGTGATGGACGACAACGGGCCCGCCCGCCGGATCTATTTCCCTCTGGCGCAGTCCTACGGCGCTGGCATCTGGCTCAGCGTCCGGTACGCGAGCAGGGACACCGCCGCGGTGGCGGGCGCCGTCCCGTCGCTGCGCAGGGAACTTCGGCAGCTCGACGCCGACCTGCCCGTCATCCAGCAGCTGCCGTTCGCCCTTCTGCTCGACAAGAGCATCACATTGTGGGCGGTGCGCCTCGGAGCGGTGATGTTCGGGATTTTCGGCTGCATCGCGCTGCTGCTCGCGGTGGTCGGCGTCTACGGCGTCAAGGCGTATGCCGTGGAGCGGCGCACGCGCGAGATCGGCATCCGCGTGGCGCTCGGGGCCAACCGGCGCGACGTGTTCTCGCTGATCATGCGGCAGGGCGTCCTTCAGACTGCCTTTGCCGTCGCCGTCGGGCTCGCATTGGCACTGGTCGCCGGCAGGGTGCTGTCCACGATTCTTTTCGAGGTCAGCCCGACCGATCCAATCTCGCTTGCGGTGGCGGTGGCACTGCTGTCCGGGGCCGCGTTGCTGGCGTGCTACCTTCCGGCCCGACGTGCAACGCGCGTCAGCCCGCTGAAGGCCCTCCGGACAGAGTAATCCGCACGCACCCCGCGCCCCACGAGGCAGTCCAGTCCGGGACTCCGTCCTCATCGTCTATGCTGTTGGCGCCGAGCGACGCCCTCAGGGTCCAGGAGCGATGAGCATGTACGGACGCGCACACCTATTCATCACCGTTGTCGGCCTGGTCGCCATGGCGGCGACCACCGCGCCGCTGGCCGACGACGGCGGCCAGCAGATTGTGATCCAGGGGCAGCGCCCGATGGGGCCGCGCACCGGCCCGCGCGACAACCAGGCGCCGCAAACCGGCACCGCACGCCTTCGCGGGCGGGTCGTCGGCGGGGAGTCGGGACAGGCGCTCCGGCGCGCCATCGTGCGCCTGCAGGGGCAGGAGTTCCGCGAGGGCCGGGTCGCCTCGAGCGACGAAGAGGGGCGCTGGGAGATCAAGGACCTGCCGGCGGGCCGCTACAACCTCACCGCGTCCAAGGGCGGGTACGTGCAACTGAGCTACGGACAGCGCCGGCCCTTCGAGCGCGGACGCCCGATCGAGCTGGCCGACGGTCAGACGCTCGAGAACGTCAACTTCAACCTCCCGCGCGGATCGGTCATCGCCGGCCGGATCGTCGACGAGTTCGGCGAGCCGGTCGCCGACGTGATGGTCTCGGCGCTCCACTACCGGACCTTCAGCGGACGCCGCCGGCTGGTGCCGGTGGGCCGCTTCGGCATGACCGACGACATGGGCCACTTCCGGATGTACGGCCTGGCGCCCGGCGACTACTACATCAGCGCGACGCTGCGGGCGGGCGGGAATGGGATTCGAGGTCGGCCCAAGCGACATCACGACGGGCTACGCGCCGACCTACTACCCCGGCACGGCCAGCTCGCAGCAGGCCGATCGCGTCACCGTCGGTCTGGGCGGCGAGATGTCGGGCATCACGTTCTCGCTGCTGCCCGTGCGCACGGTGAAAGTCAGCGGCACGGCGGTCGATTCATCGGGCAAGCCGATGGCCGGGGCCTTCGTGATGCTGTCGGCCGACATGCGCTCCGGAGACGGCGGCTTCATGATGTTCGGCGGCGGGGGCAACCAGGTCAAAGACGACGGGTCGTTCGTGATCTCGAACGTCACGCCGGGTGACTACGTCGTCCGCACCATGACGATGGGCGGGCCGCGCCGAGGCGACGACGACGCCGAGTCGGCGACGGCCAGCGTCTCGGTCGGCGCGGAGGACGTCACCGGTGTCACCCTGATTGGCACCAAGGGCACGAGCCTCCGGGGCCAGGTCGTCGTCCATCCAGCCTCGGCGGCCACCGGCATCAAGCCGTCGGAGGTCTCCGTCCATGCGATGGCGAAGGACCCGGACGCGCCGATGATGTTCATGGGCGGCGGCATGATGCGGGATCGTGTGGACGACGACTGGACGTTCGAGGTGCGGACGACCCAGAGCCCTGCGCTCGTCAGGACCATGCGCACGCCCGCCGGCTACTCGCTCAAGGCCGTGCTGCACAACGGCACCGATGTCACCGATACGGGCATCGCCTTCAAGCCGGGCGAAACGGTCACCGGGCTGCAGGTCGTGCTCAGCACCACCAGCAGCGGCGTCGCCGGCAGCGTGACCGACGACAGCGGCAGGCCGGTGGCCGACTACGCGGTCGATCGTGTTCTCGGAGGACTCGACCAGGTGGGGCTTCATGTCGAGGCACGTCGCGATGGCCCGTCCGGATCAGCAGGGCGGATTCCAGGCGAAGAACCTGCCGCCGGGCCGGTATCTGGCAGTGGCGGTCGAGGCGGTCGAGGAAGGTCAGGAGACCGACCCGGAGTTCCTCGAACGCCTGCGGCCGCTCGGGACGGCGTTCACGCTCGGCGAAGGGGAACAGCGATCGGTGGCGCTGAAGATCGTGCAGGCGTATTGATGACGGCGTCAACTCAAAGACACCGAGCACGGAGACGCACAGAGCTTCTTGGGACCGTCATGTCACCGACTCCGTGTGGCTCCGTGCTCTCAGTTCGGGTCGCTGCGTCATCCCAACCCAGACGAGCGCGACCAGCTGCGTCTGGATTCCCGTCCGTTTCGGCTTGAGGCTGATCGTCTCGAGCGGCTCGGTGGCGGGATGGTAGGTCGCGTCGAGCGAGGCGATGGCCGCCTGCAGCTCCGCGTCGAGCTCCTCCATCTGCGCCTGCACCGACCCGACGTTCTCCTTCGCGCGCGCGACGTCCTGCGCTTCCTTGGAGGCGCGCCCGACGCCGCGCGCGGCGGTGGTGGCGCGGCCAAGGGTCGACGCGCTCAAGCGTCTTGCGGCCGAAGAGCGCGCCCAGCACGGTCGTCCCGAACGAGATCGCGGTCTGCGTCTTCTGCGCGGAAGCCTGCTCCTCTTCCTTCTGCACGGCCTGCTCGGCGCGGCGGAGCTTCTCCTGCAGCGCCGCGGCCTTGGGCGCGAACTTCTGGCGCAGGCGCGTGACCTCGGCGTCGCGCTGCTCGCGAGCCGCCTGCTGCAGCCGCGCGCGGAAGTCGCCTTCGGACTCTCCCGCGGTCGAGACCAGCTTCAGCGACGGGCTGCGGAAGATGTCGAGCGACTCGGCGGTGGACACCCAGGTGACAAACGACTTGGTCCATCGGCGTAGTTCTTCGCCTTGCTCGCCGCGCCCGGAAGCTCGTCGAACGTCGCGCCCGATGGCAGCTCCGTCGACAACTGCCCGACGTCAAACGCCGCGGGTTCGGCCTGTTCCCAGTTCACCGGGATCGGATCGGCGGTGAGCGGCGTGACGACCGTGAGCGGCCGCGTCTCGTCGATTTTGGCTTTCGTATCGGTGAACCGCACGTTGGCCGCGCCGACGATCATCGGCACGTAGCGCGCGCCAGGCCTGGCCGGCGCGAAGTACTGCGGGATGCCGGGGGGCAGGACCCAGTGGGCGGAGACGGCCGGGCGCGCGCCGACGGCTGCACTGCACGCCTGCGCCCGAAGTGCCGGGTGCCGGGTGCCCGGTGCCGGGTGCGGTGCTGGGTGCCTGGGTGCTGGGTGCCGGGTGCGGCACCAGCGCCCTTGCGGCTGCTCATCAGCGTCTTGATCTGCGTCCGCGTCAGCGGGCCGCGCAGGTACGACATCGCCCACCGCGACTCGAACACCTCCGGGCCGTCGTCGTGGACGTTGTGCAGCAGGAAGACGCGCTTGCCCAGGCCGGCAATCAGCTATCTGCAGCGCGTCGCGATCGAAGGCGCCTCCGGCCGTCGACATCGCGCCTTCCAGGCCGTCGAGCACGCGGGCCTGATCGCGTTCGGTCTGCAGCCGGCCGATGAACCACGTCCCGGCATTCGACAGCGCCTTGTAATCGAGGTCCACCGGGTTCTGCGTCGCCAGCACCATGCCGACGCCAAACGCGCGCGCCTGCTTCAGCAGCGTCAGCATCGGCGCCTTCGACGCCGGGTTGGCCACCGGCGGCAGGTAGCCGGCGATCTCGTCCATGTAGACGATCGCCCGCAGGCTCGTCGTGCCAGGCTGCTGGCGCATCCAGCCGAGCACCTGATTGAGCAGCAGCGAGACGAAGAACATCCGCTCGGCGTCGTTGAGGTGCGCGATGGACAGGATCGTCAGGCGCGGCTTGCCTTCAGGCGTGTAGAGCAGCCGCTGCACGTCGAGCGCCTCGCCTTCCATCCAGGCGCTGAAGCCGGGCGCCGCCAGCAGGTTGTTCACCGCCATGGCCAGCTCGAAGCGCTTGTCGGACGGATAGAACGCTTCCAGCTCGAGCACGCCGATGCGCTGCACGGGCGGCGTCTGGATCAGCTGGATCAGCCGCGCGAGATCGAGGTCCTGCCCCTGGCGCCAGCAGGCGTCGATGATCGTGGAGAGCAGGATGTGCTCGCGGCTCTTGATCGGATCCGCGTCGATGCCCAGCAGTCCCAGCAGGCTCGTCGCCGTCGTCGCGACGCGCTCGCGCATCAGGTCCGACTCTTCGATGAAGTCCGGCGGCGGCGCGGCAAACGACTTCACGATCGACAGCGGCAGCCCGGACTGCGCGCCAGGCGTGTAGATGGCGACGTCCACCGCGGCGCGAAGGCGCGCGATGCGCTCGCGGCTCTGGCCCCAGCTTTCAAGGCCCTTGCGCCATGTCTCGGCCTGCGAGGCGGCCCACTCCTCCGGCGTCTTCCCGTTGCGCCGTGCTTCGTCCTCGTCGATCCACGGGCGGAACTCGTCGTGCGACAGGCCCGGGAAGGTCAGCAGCAGGTTGCCGAGATCGCCCTTCGGGTCGATGGCCAGCGCGGGAATCCCGTCGATGGCGGCCTCTTCGAGCAGGTCGATGCACAGGCCCGTCTTGCCGCTGCCGGTCATGCCGACGCACACGGCATGCGTCACCAGGTCGCGGGAGTCGTAGAGGAGCAGGCCGTCGCGCGGCGATTTCGTCTCGAGGTCGTACGGGCGTCCGAGGTAGAAGAGCCCGAGCTTTTCGTAGTCCATCGCGTGGCGATCTTACAACACACCGAAGGCGCGAGGCCGGCCTCGACCCGTGGTCGATCGTGACACGACGGGCAACGACGACGCGGCTCGGTCTGGCCGCGTCGTGGAAGACCGTCTGCCGGGCGGGCACGAGCGTGGACTCGATGGCCGACGGCCGCCCCGTGTTCGGGTTGCGGTCCAGGTGCGGGAAGAAGCTGCTGGTGACGTGGACGCGAATGCGGTGACCGCGCAGGAACCGATTGGCCGTCAGCGCCAGGCGGAACACCAGCTCGACCGGCTGGCCGGGGACCAGGTACACGGGCTCCTCCTCGCCGTTGCGGTACTTCGCGCGCAAGACCTCCAGCGTCGGGCTCATCAGGTTCCACACCGCGCCGTCGCGATCCACGTCGAGCAGCCGGCAGTAGAAGTCCGTGTCGGGCGCCGAGCTGGCCACCCACAACCTGAACTCGATGGACCCCACCACTTCCAGGTCGTCGTCGAGCGGCGGCGTCGAGAACACCAGGACGTCCTGGCGCGATTCGATGGCGCGCTGGTCGTGCGGGCCAAGGCCGGCGTCGAAGTGCGGGTCCTCGACCGGGTCGTTTGGGTCGAACACGAAGCGGTCGGGCGACTCGCCATCGGAAGGCGCCGTCGACGTGAGCGTTCCGCCCGCACGCAGGTACAGCGTCCGCGGCGTCGACGGCACGGGCCATGTGGACTCGGTGCGCCAGCGATTGGCGCCCATCACGAACAGCCGCACGGGCGGCTGGGACGACAGCCCGCGATCGACGCCTCGGGCGTGCAGGTCGCACCAGTCGAGCACCAGCGCGTCGTAGTCGAGTCCGGCCGCCTCGCCGAAGTCGCGGTCGCCCACCTTCCGCGTTGCGGGCTTGGGCTCGCCGTGCACCCACGGCCCGATGACGAGCCGGGGCGCGCGCGCCTCGGGCGTGCCTCCGCTGGCGCGCAGGCCGGCAAAGTTGCGCGTCGCGCCGATCGGCCCGTAGCCCTCGTCGTGCCAGCCGCTGAAATTGAAGACCGGCACCTTCACGCTCGCGTGGCGCCGCTCCAGCTCCGCAAAGTCCCAGTAGGGCCCGTCATCTGGATGGTCCAGCCACTCGTCGTAGAACGGCGTGACGCCGGCAAGCAGCGGATGACCGCGAAGCGGCACGCGCCGCAGCGCGTCGCGGCCGTGCTCGCGCCACCACGCGCGCGCGTCACGGCCGGTTTGCGGCCCGCTGACGTTGCGGCGCCGCCGGTCGTCCGGCGCGATGTTGTTGGCCGTCCACGGCAGCCACGACAGGTCGAACGCGCCGCCGAAGTAGAAGAACTGTCGCGCGGACGAAAAGCACATGGCCGGGAACGCGCACGCCAGGTGAGGTGGTGTCTCGACGGCCGCCAGCCACTGCACGGCGCCCGGATACGACAGGCCGGCGGTCGCGACCCGGCCGTTCGACCACGGCTGCGCCGCAATCCACTCGATCGTGTCGTAGCCGTCGTGGCCCTCGTGCTTGTAGGGATCGAACGTGCCGGCCGAATCGTACCGGCCACGCACGTCCTGCACGACGACCGCGTAGCCGCGCTCGACGGCCTCGAGCCACCATCGAGTCCTCGCGATACTGCTGGCGGCCGTACGGCGTGCGAATCAGGAGGCCGGGCCGGCGCTGGTCGCCGGCGGCGACGTGCAGGTCACCGCGAAGGATCGCGCCGTCCCGGACAGGTGTTGTCCATGTCACGCCAGCCCAGCATGTCATTCCTTCGTGCCTTCGTGCCTTCGTGCCATCGTGATTGTGATCGCAACGGGTCGCCGGGTCGTCGGATCAGAACGCATCGCCGTTCCAGTAGATCGTGTCTCCCTCGCCAAGCCAGGGCTCGATGCGAAGGTCGTCGCGAAGCGGCCGCATCATCAGGATCTCGGCGGCCAGGCCGCGCCGCGTGATCTCGAGCTGCGGCGGTCGAAGGCCCTCGGGCCACCAGGCGCGAATCAGCGGCGGACGCTCGCCGGGATGCCGCGCCAGCAGCACCTGCAGCATCGCCCCGATGCGCGCGCCTTCAGGGTCGCGATCGCCGCACGCGGCGAGACTCCAGCCTTCCGGATCTCCGGGGCGCTGCGCGCGGGTGACCTGCAGCAGCACATAGGCGACGGCCTGGTAGCCTTCCTCGGTGACGAAGTACTCCACCGTGCGGCGGCCGGACGGGTCGAGCCCGGCGAGCAGGCGCTTCTTGGCGACCGAGTAGTTCACGAGATCCGCGTCGGGCACGAGGCCGAAGCGATACCGCTCCACGCGCCTCGCGTGGGTCTCGGCGACGCTGGCGGCGTCACGCTCGTCGCCGGCGCGCACCAGCACCGCCGGCGCGCCGTTCCCTGGTCTTCACGGTGACGTCGCTGGTGCGTGTGAGCGACGACGCGAAAACCGAGCCGCTCGTAGTACGCCGATCCGATCTCCGAGAAGAGCATCGCCAGCGCGCAGCCGTCCGCGCGCGCCTCGTCGCAGAGCTGCTCGATCAACCGCGCCGCATGGCCGCGTCCCCGTTCGGCCTGCGGCGTGAACACAGCCCCGATGCCGACAGCGGGCACCTCGCGGCCATCGAGCCGCGTCGTGAAGCGATACCGTTTTGCCGAGGCGAGCAGGCGGCCGCCCTCGACCAGCGCCACGCGCGCCAGGTGCGTCCGCCCCCACGGCGTCCGCAGCTGCGCCGCGTTGTATTGTCCGTAGGCCGGCGCGGGTCAGCCCGTCGCCCCACTGCGGCCAGCTCTCGTCGAGGATCTGATCGAGAAGCCGGTCGTGCGGGGCCGGCCCCGTCAAGGATTTGTAAAGTCATCGCGTCTCTCTTTACAAATCCTTAGCGGGGCCTGGCCCCGTGCGCCGCAGCACCCGCCCGGGCCGCGCGCTGGTCACCTCGCCGCGATCGAGGACGACCTGCCCGTTGACGATCACGGTGTCCACGCCCACCGGCGCCTGCGCGGGTTCCTGCGGCGTGCCGCGATCGGCGATGGTCGCGGCGTCGAAGATCACGACGTCGGCCTTCTTGCCCTGCGGCGATGACGCCACGATCGGTCAGGCCAAGCATCGCCGCCGATCGGCTCGTCATCTTCGCGATCGCCTCTTCGAGCGCGATCACCTGCTGCTCCCGGACGTAGCGCGCCAGCACGCGCGGGAACGCGCCGTAGCCGCGCGGGTGGCGGCCGCTCAACTGGCCGTCAGAGCAGATGAGCACCTGCGGGTGCGCCAGGATGGCCTTCATGTCGGCTTCGTCCATCGACGTGCCGATGATGCCGATGCCGGGCCGTCCGCCTTGACCATCCGGACGATGAGCGACGGCGCGTCGATGTTCTCGGCCGCGGCGAGCTCCGCGAGCGTCTTGCCGTTCCAGGACGGGTCGGCGCGGTAGTTGGTGATGCGCACGTTGGCGGCGCCGCCGATCTCGTCGAGGCCCACGCGCCACTTCTCGACGTTCTCGAAATCGCGGTCGGGGATGAGGACGTACATCGCCGACTGCCAGTACGGATAGGGATACCAGTCGCCCATCACCGTCAGGCCCTCGCGCCTGGCGGCGTCGAGCAGCGCGAGGCCCTCCTTCGCGCGGCCCCACACGGGCTTGCTGGCCAGCTTCATGTGCGAGATCTCGACGGCCACGCCCGCGCGGCGCCCGACGTCAATCGCTTCCTTCCACGCGGCGAGGTACTCGTTCTCCTCGTCGCGCACGTGACTGGAATAGATGCCGCCGTAAGGCTTGATCGCGGTGGCCAGCGCCGTCAGCTCGTCGGTGGTCGCGTAGAAGCCGGGGTCGTACTCGAGGCCGCTCGACAAGCCGACCGCGCCGTCCTTCATCCCCCGCTCCACCAGCGCCTTCATCGTCTCGATCTCGGCCGGGGTCGCGGCGCGCTTGAAGTCCTCGCCCATCGCAAGGCGCCGCACCGTGCCGTGCCCGACGCTGGTCGCCAGGTTGATGGCCGGCCTGACCCGCTCGACGCGCTCGGTCGAGATCGGCCACCGGCATCTCGCTGCCGCCGTCCTGGCCGACCAGGGCGGTGGTGATGCCCTGTCGCAACTGCGTGGCCGCGTCAGGCGACTGGTCGAGCCCGCCGTCGGCGTGCGAGTGCATGTCGATGAAGCCGGGCGCCACGATGCGCCCGGCGGCGTCGATGACGCGCTCACCGCGCCCTGGGTGTCAGCGACGGCCCAACCTCGACGATGACGTCGCCTTCGATGCGGACGTCGGCGGGCGCGCGAGGGACTTCCGGTGCCGTCGACGAGGCGGCCGTTGCGGATCAGCAGCCCGGCTCCGGCCTGCTGTCCCGCGACAGCCACGGAGCCACCGAGCGCGAGCAACGAGACGATGAGGGTGCGGCACGGTTCATAGCTTTTGGCCACTGAGACACAGAGGACACAGAGAAGCGTCGAGGCGCATCGGTGACCCAACCGGGACGCGGCGAAGCCGCGTGAGTGCTGCGCAGGGGTGGAACGAGAGCGTAGCACGCGCTCTGTCTCCAGTCCCTGCTCCGCCACGGCCGCTCGCGGCCGATCTCAACTTCCGAGCGCCGACCTCGGAATCTGTGGTCTGGAACGTGGCAGGACTCGGGTATGACATCCGATGCGCCAGAGTTCGCTCGCGATTCGCCTGGGCGATTGCGAGCTCGTCTCGCGCTGTCGCCGGGCTCGCCGTCGCACTGGCTCGCCTCGCCGGCGCGCCGCGCGTCCGGCCGTGCCTCGCGTCACCCGACGACGCGACGATCGTGCACGTCCTCAACCGCCTCGGATTCGGGCCGCGGCCTGGCGACGTCGAGCGCGTCAGGAGCATGGGCCTGGCGTCGTGGATCGACCGGCAGCTGCGACCCGGACCGGGTCGCCGATGACGCCGTCGACGCGCGACTGGCTGGCATGCCGACGCTGCGGATGACCTCGACGGCAGATCGCCGAGGAGTACCTGCAGCCGCTGCTGGAGCAACGCCAGCAGCGGCGACGCGAGGCCGTGCCCGAGCCGGACATGGACGCGCGTCGCGAGCGCGCGGCGGAGATCGGGCCCGCCCTGCGGCGCCAGCAGGAACTGTTGCAGAGAACTGGTCGCGCAGAAAGTGCTGCGCGCCGTCTACAGCGAGCGGCAGCTGCAGGAAGTGCTCACCGATTTCTGGTTCAACCATTTCAACGTCTTCGCAAACAAGGGCTTCACCAGAATCTATCTCACGGCGTACGAGCGCGACGCCATCCGGCCGCACGTGCTGGGCCGCTTCCGCGATCTGCTGGGTGCGACCGCGAAGAGCCCGGCGATGCTCGTCTATCTCGACAACGCCCGCAGCGCCGACCCGGCGTTTGCGGCGAAGGCCAGGACCGACCTCGACCGGCTCGCAGCGCGCCGGCCGCCGTCGTGGCACGCGCCAGGCGGGCCGCGAGATCACGCCGGAGATGATGGAGCAGGTGCGGCAGAACATCCCGACCGGCATCAACGAGAACTACGCGCGCGAGCTGCTCGAGCTCCACACGCTGGGCGTCGACGGCGGCTTCACGCAGCAGGACATCGTCAACGTCGCGCGCGCGCTGACCGGCTGGACCATCGGGCGGCCGCGCAGCGCCGCAGGCCGGACAGTTCTGGTTCAACCAGAGGATGCACGACACGGGCGACAAGGTCGTGCTGGGGCAGAAGATCAAGGGCGGCGGCATCGAGGACGGCGAGCGCGTGCTGGATCTGCTGGCGCGGCACCCGTCCACTGCGCGGTTCATCGCCACCAAGCTGGCGCGCCGCTTCGTCGCCGACGAGCCGCCCGCGGCGCTCGTGGAACAGTGCGGCGGCTGGCTTTCGCGCGACCGACGGCGACCTGCGCGAGGTGGTGCGCGTGATCGTGACCTCGCCGGAGTTCTTCGCCGCCGAGAGCCGGCGCGCCAAGATCAAGACCCCGTTCGAGTTCGTCATCTCGGCGCTGCGTGCCACCGGCGCCGACGTTGCCGACACCCAGCCGCTGGCGCGCGACGCTGCAGCAGCAGGGCATGCCCCTCTATCTTTGCCAGCCCCCGACGGGGTACAAGGAGACGGCAGACGCGTGGGTGACCAGCGGCGCGCTCGTCACTCGCATGAACTTCGCGGTGGAGTTGGCGAATGGCGGCGCGCGCGCGCTCCGTCGACACGCTGCTGCACGGCGAGGCGTCCGAGACCACCCGCGAGACCATCGGCAAGGCGACGACGCCGGCGCAGGCGGTGGCGCTGGCGTTGGGCTCGCCGGAATTCCAGCGACGGTGATGGATGACGACGTTAACCACAGGGACGCACGAAGACACTGGCATGAGACGGCATCAGAGCGAACGCTTGTGCGTCTCGTGTCTCCGTGGTTAACGTCCGTCATCGAGTGAAGAGGCGAAGACATGACATCCAGACGCGTCTTCTTACGTGACGGCGGGCTCGCGCTGGTCAGCCTCGGATTCGCGCCGTCGTTTCTTGCGCGCACGGCGGCGGCCAGCGCCGGCGCGCCAGAAACTGCTCATCGCCATCTTCCAGCGCGGCGCCGTGGACGGCCTCAACATGGTCGTGCCGTACGGCGAGCGCGCGTACTACAAGAGCCGCCCGACCATCGCCGTCCCCAGGCCGGGCGGCGCCGACGCCGCGCTCGATCTCGACGGCTTCTTCGCCTTCCACCCGCGGCTGGCGCCGCTCAAGCCGATCTACGACCGCCGCGAGCTGGCCGTGATTCACGCGTGTGGATCGCCGGACCACACGCGGTCGCACTTCGACGCGCAGGACTACATGGAGTCGGGCACGCCAGGCGTGAAGAGCACCGACGCGGGGTGGCTGAACCGCACGCTCGCGGCCACGCGCGTCGATAAGGCGTCGCCCTTTCGCGCCGTGGCGCTTGCGCCGACGCTCCCGCGCTCGTTGCAGGGCAGCGCGTCGGCGCTTGCCATCGGCCAGATCGCGCAGTTCGGCGTCCGCGACGGACGCGGGGGAATGGGCGTCGGCACGTCGTTCGAGGCGCAGTACGCCGCCGCGGCCGACCAGGTGCTGCAGGCGCCCGGCCGCGAGGCGTTTGACGCCATCAGGCTGATGAAGCAGGCCGACCCTGCGCAATACCGTCCCGCCGCAGGCGCCGACTACCCGCGCAGCGCGTTTGGCCAGGCCCTCCGCCAGGTCGCCCAGCTCGCCAAGTCGGACATTGGCCTCGAGATCGCGTTTGCCGAAACCGGCAACTGGGACCACCACGTGAACGAGGGCAGCACGCAGGGGCTGCTGGCCGCCCGGCTCGACGACTTCGCGCGCGGCGTCGGCGCGCTCGTCACCGATCTGGGCGAGCAGATGCGCGACACGGTGATCCTCACGATGTCGGAGTTCGGCCGGACGCTCGCCGAAAACGGCAGCCGCGGCACCGACCACGGCCACGGCAACGCCATGCTGGCCATCGGCGCCGGCGTGAAGGGCGGTCGCGTCTACGGCGCGTGGCCCGGGCTGGAGCGCGATCGGTTGTTCGAGGGTCGCGACCTCCAGGTCACCACCGACTTCCGCGACGTCTTCGCCGAAGTGGTGACCAGCTCACCTCGGCGTGGGCGATGCGTCCGGAATCTTCCCGGGCTATGCCGATCCGGACGGAGAATCGGCGGGGCTTCGGATGAAGGTCGGCTGAAGTGCTGAGGTGCCGAGCCTAGTGCATCGAGCACTCCGGCACTCCAGCACTTCGGCACCCAGCACCGCACCCGGCACTCGGCACTCGGCACTCAGCACTCAGCCCTCCCCTCCCTGTTCTCCCCCACCTTCTCAGGCCGCGCCCAACGCCGTCGCGCTCGAGTGGGCGTGCCAGGAGTACACCTTCGCAGACCTCGACCGGCGCGCCACCCGGATGGCGCACGAGCTCACGGCCCGAGGTCTCGGCCCTGGCGATCGGCTGGCGATCTATCTGCCCAACCGCATCGAGTACATCGATCTGTTCCTGGCCTGCACGCGGCTTGGCGTGATCGTCGTCCCGATCAACGTCCTGTATCGCGACCGCGAGATGAGTCACATCCTCGGCGACGCGACGCCGAAGGCGGTGGTCGTCGCCGATGACGCGGCGTGGGGTCGTGCGCGATCCTCCGGCATGGGGAATCGACGCGCTGGCGCAGGCCGCCTCGGCGTCGCGCGCGTCACGCCAATCGACGCGGTCCTCGACGCGGCTGCGCCGGCCGCGCTCGTCTACACGTCGGGCACGACCGGGCCGGCCAAAGGCGCCGTGATCACGCACGGCAACCTCTGCGCCAACGCGACGATGCTGGTCGACGCGTGGCGCTTCACCGCCGACGATCGTCTCCTGCTGGCGCTCCCGCTCTTCCACGTCCACGGGCTCGGCAACGGCGTCCACTGCTGGCTGCTGTCGGGTTGCCGCACGCGGCTGCTCGAACGCTTCGACCATGCCTCCGCCGCCGCGACCTTGCGCGACTTCCGTCCCACGGTCTTCTTCGGCGTGCCGACGATGTACGTGCGGCTGCTGGAAGTCGAACGGCCGGCGGCTCGCGAGATTGGCGGCGCATTCAGGCTCTGCGTCTCGGGATCGGCGCCGCTTCCGGCGCAGGTGCTCGAGGAGTTCGAGGCGCTGTTCGGTCACCGCATCCTCGAGCGCTACGGCATGACCGAGACGTTGATGACGCTCGGCAACCCGTACGACGGCGAGCGGCGCGCGGGAACCGTCGGTCTCCCCTTCCCCGGCGTCTCCATCCGCCTCGTCGACGAGCAAGGGCAGGCGGTTCGGCGACGGCGAAAGCGGCGAGCTCTTCGTCCAGTCGCCGACCGTGTGCGCCGGCTACTGGAATCGCCCCGACGCCACCGCCGCGGCGTTCAAGGACGGCTGGTTCAGGACCGGCGACATCGCCGAGCGGGCGCCCGACGGCTACATCACGCTCCGCGGCCGCCGCAGCGACGTCGTGATTTCCGGCGGGTTCAACATCTACCCGCGTGAGATCGAGGAACTGCTGGCGGAGCATGCGTCGGTTGCCGAGGTCGCCGTCGCCGGGGTGCCCGATGCGGTCCGCGGCGAGGTGCCGGTGGCCTATGTCGTGCTCCGCGCCGACGCGTCTGCCAACGCCGACGCGCTCATCGCGTACTGCCGCGATCAGCTGGCGTCCTTCAAGGTGCCACGGCGCGTGGTGTTTCTCGAGCGGCTGCCCAGGACGGCATTGGGAAAAGTGCAGAAACAGCGTCTGACCGACCCTTCGGCCCCCTGAGATCTTCGCGCCTTCGCGCCGTCGCGCCTTCGTGATTGTGGCCTGACGGCGGGCTCGGGTGTAATACAATCGCGCCATGTCGAAGAACGAGGTCGTCAAGGCCGAGACCGCCAAGCTCCAGATGGGCGAAGCGCTGGGGATGATCGAGACGCGCGGGCTGGTGGCGCTCATCGAAGCCGCCGACGCGATGGTCAAGACGGCCAACGTGACGATTGTCGCGTGGGACAAGGTGGATGCCGGCCTGGTCACCGTGCTCGTGCGCGGCGACGTCGGGTCGGTGAAGGCCGCCACCGACGCCGGCGCCGCGGCCGCCCGGCGCGTCGGCGAGCTCGTCGCGGTTCACGTGATCCCGCGCCCCGCTGAAGACCTCGAACACGTGTTCCCGATCAACCTGTAGCGCGCCACGCCTACGCCCCCACGACCCTCTCCGCCGCCCTCGCGCCCGCGAAATCCTTCTCCGTCACGCCGCCTTCGCTGTGCGTCGAGTACGACAGCGTCACCTTGCGATAGTTGATGGTCACGTCGGGATGGTGGTCGGCAGCCTCGCAGTCGGGCACCAGCCGCTGCACGAATGCCACGGCTTCGGGAAATCCCTTGAACGCGAACTGCTTGCGGATGGCGTTGCCGTCGCGGGTCCAGCCCGGAAGCGTGTCGAGCTCGCGAACGATGGCGTCGTCTGTGAGAAGTGACATCGTGTTCCTCCGGCGGATCTGAGGATCCGCCTGACGCTAGTAGGTTCCGAAGCGCTGGGGAGCGCACGGCGTCCAGATGGGGTCGAGCGGCGTGCCGCCGGCCAGATCGGCCACGTCGTCGGCCGTCAACGGGGTGAGCAGCGCGCCGTTGCGGTAGTGCCCCGTGGCGTAGAGCAGGCCCTCCACGCTCGGTCGAGGCCCCGACGATCGGCCGGTCGTCGAGCGTTCCAGGACGCAGGCCGACCCGCACCTCGAGAAACGTCGCGTCGGCCAATGGCGGCAGCAGCGCCGTCGCCGCCTGCAGCAGCTGAGAGACGCCCGTGGCGGTCGCCCGTTCGTCGAAGCCCACGTGTTCGACCGTCGCGCCGACCAGGATCGTGCCGTCGGCCCAGGGCACGAGGTAGCACTCCGGACCCCACAACGCGTGGCGCAGC
Source organism: Vicinamibacteria bacterium (assembly GCA_963818215.1). Classification (GTDB taxonomy): domain Bacteria; phylum Acidobacteriota; class Vicinamibacteria; order Vicinamibacterales; family JAENWD01; genus JAENWD01. The sequence goes on from CAWFRL010000027.1 coordinate 130,076, forward strand.
ATCGCCGATTCGGTGCGAAGAGCCAGCAACTGACCGCGGACCGGCTGCACCGGAAGCGGCGCGACGCCGTCGATGTCGACCTGCCCCGCCCAGCAGCCCGCGGCAAGCACCACACGCGAGGCCTCGAACGTCCCCTCGCCCGTGTTCACGCGCAAGCGCCGACGCGGTCCGCGAGACACGGTGCGCGCGAGTCTGGACCAGGCGAGCGCCGCGTGAGGCGGCCGAGCGCCAGAGCGCGGAGACCAGCGCAGGCACGTCCACGACGCCATGCGCACGGGATCTTCAAGCCGGCGACGGCGCTTGGCGAAACCGAGGGCTCGGACGCGCGCAACGACGTGCGATCGAGTCGCTCGCACGCAATGCCGTCCCGCGGCCAGGGCGGCCGCCGCTTCGTCGAGGGCCGCGGCGGCGCCGGCGTCGAAGGCGACATCGATGGATCCCGTGCGCGCATAGGGAACGCTCAGGCCCTCGTCGAGGAGCGCCTGCACGAGAGCGTCGTACCGCGCGAGGCTGCGGGCGCCCAGCGCCTGCAGCGCCAGGTCGTGGCGTCCTTCCGAAAACGGCGCGAGCATCCCTGCGGAGGCCCGGCTGGCGCCATCGCCCACCGGCCGTGGGTCGATGATCGTGACCTCCGCGCCGCGCGTGCTCAACGCGTGCGCGATGCCGCAGCCGATGACCCCACCGCCGATGACGAGGACGTCGCTCACGAGTTGGTTCGCCGCGTCACAGGGACGCGCGCTGGCTGGTCAACGTTTGCGGGGCGGGCGGTCGATGAAGCCATCGTTGATGAAGCGGCCAAAGCCACCCTTGTTGCCCGGCAGATACGGACCCGACCGGCGCGGATGCGCCGGGCCGACCGGCGCGGCCCAGATCCACGGCAGGTAGTAGACTTCCCGTTCGACAACGGCCGCCGGCTGCGGGCCGCCGCCGATGACGGCGACATTGGACTGGCACTCGACGCAGGGGGCGGCGGCAAGCGGTTCGGCGATCGGCGGCGGAGGTGGCTGATACGAGGCGCGCACGGCTGCGGCAATCACGCGGTCGCTGACGCCAGCGCGCTTCAACGTGAGCGACCGCGCAGCGTCCACGCTGCGGTCCATGCCGGTTGACTCGATCAAGGCGAGCAGGACCTCGTCGCCAAGCCCCGCCTTGGCGAGCGCAGCCAGTTCATCCGGCGTAACGGCCGAGGCCCCGGAGGAAGCGGCCAGCAGGAGCGTCGCCACGATCGCGAACAATCGCACGGTTTGCATTGTGACCACCAAACACGCGCGTTTGCAACGCGCGGGCCAGCGGACGATCTCCTGTTTCGCCTGGGCTGCCGTGCGCGCGCGTTGGTGCCGGGCCGGCAGCCATGAGGACACTCGCCCTGACTTCAGGACAGCGGAGGCGACCTGGCCCGATCGAGACAAGGCTAACGTGGTCAGCACTTTAGACCGACAACGTGATGCGACCGCGTGGGTACGGCCCTTGCTGAAGCAGGCTGGGGTGAAGGAGCTTGGTCATGTTGAGCAACAAGGCGGCGTTGGCGGCAATTGGCGCGGTGGCTCTCGCTGGGGGCATCGGCGACCGGGGCGTTTCTGGCCTCGCGACGCGCCGAGCCGGCTCGCAGTCGCGACCGGATCGACCGCGTCGCCTGACGCGGCGCCCACGCCGGGCGTCGAAGCCACCGAGGGTGTCGTCGAGGACGCGGTGACTCCGCCGGCCGCCACACCGGCCGCCGCGCCCGTGCGGCCCGCCGGCCCCTGCCCCGGCGCCGGTGAAGCCGGCCAGCCGCCCCATCTCACAGACCCCGCGACGCACGGAGGCATCACGACCGAGCGTGCCGGCTTCGCAGGCCGCGCGCGACCGCAGCCAGCCGGCGGCCGCGCCGGCGCCTCCGGAAGCGCGACCCGTCGAAAGTCAGGACCGCGTGGCCAGCCGGCCCGCGCCGACCCAGGAACGGCCGGTGGAGACGGTGCCGGTCACCGACATGCCCATCGCGCGGGAGGAGCGTCGACCGGTGGACCAGGCCGTGTCGACACCGGCGGCGCCGCAATTCGAGGACGTCACGGTACCGGCCGACGCGGTCATCGGACTTCAGCTGGAATCGAGCCTGTCGAGCGACACGGCGCGCGTTGAAGATCGTGTCGAAGCGCGCGTCACGCGCGACGTGCGCGCAAACGGCCGCGTCGCCATCGCCGCCGGCTCGCGCGTGCTCGGCTCGGTCAGCGTCGTCGAACGCGGCGGCAAGATGAAGGAGCGCGCGCGCCTTGGCGTGCGGTTCCACACGGTGATCCTCGCCGATGGCACCGAGCTGCCTCTGCAGACCGAAACGGTGCTGCGCGAGGGCGAGTCGCCTGGCAACGCAAGCGCGGCCAAGGTCGGCGGCGGCGCAATCGGCGGCGCCATCCTCGGCGCGATCCTGGGCGGCGGCAAGGGCGCGGCCATTGGCGCGGGCGTCGGCGCCGGCGCGGGGACCGCGGCCGTGATGGCCGGCGGGCGCCGGCCCGCACAGATTCAGGCCGGCTCGCCGATGACGGTCAAGGTGCTGTCGCCGGTGACGGTGTCGGTCGAAAAGTAGCGCACGTCGACGCGGTGCTACAGACTCGGCGACGTTGACCGGACTTGCCTGGTAGCTGATCGCGATGACGCTCAGCAGCGTGCCCATGTCTCTGTCGCAGCTGACCGCTAGTCTGAAGGCACACGGCAAGGCCTGATGGCAGGCTCACGTGACGCCGACGCCGCCCTCGGCGGCGACATGGACCCCGAGGAGTTCCGCCGGCAAGGTCATCGGGTCGTCGACTGGCTCGCCGACTACTTCGCGAACCCCGAACGGTTCCCGGTGCTGGCGCAGGTGCAGCCCGGCGATCTGATAAGGGCCCTCCCATCCCGCGCGCCCGAAGACCCCGAGCCGTTTGACGCGATCTTCGACGACTTCACCAGGCTCGTGGTCCCCGGCATCACGCACTGGAATCACCCGGGCTTCTTCGCGTACTTCGCGATCAGCGGCAGCGGTCCTGGCGTGCTCGCCGAGATGCTGTCGGCCGGCCTGAACGTGCAGGCGATGTTGTGGCGCACGTCGCCCTCTGCCACCGAGCTCGAAGAGGTCGCGCTGGGCTGGCTGCGGGATCTGATGCAGCTGCCGCCGGCCTTCGAGGGCGTGATCTACGACACTGCCTCGATGGCGGTGCTCCACGCGCTTGCGGCCGCGCGCGAGACGGCCATCGCCGACGTCCGCACCAGGGGGCTTCTCGGCCGGCCCGACCTGCCGCGCTGTGCGCGTGTACCTGTCGGCCCACACTCACTCGTCGGCGGACAAGTCGGTGATCCTCCTGGGGCTGGGGAAAGACGCGATCACGCACATTCCCGGCGACGCCCAGCACGCGATGCGCGTGGATCTGCTGCGCGAGGCCATCGCCGCCGATCGACGCGCCGGCATCGTGCCGCTGGCCGTCATCGCCACAATCGGCACGACCTCGTCGACGGCCATCGATCCGGTCAACGACATCGCCGATCTGTGCGAGGCCGAGGGCATCTGGCTCCACGTCGATGCGGCCTATGCGGGAGTGATGGCGATGATGCCGGCATGGCGGACGGCCTTCCGTGGCGCCGAACGCGCGGACACGCTCGTCGTCAACCCGCACAAGTGGCTCTTCACGCCGTTTGACTGTTCGGTCCTCTACTGCCGTCGCATGGACGTGTTGCGGCAGGCGTTCTCGCTGGTCGCCGAGTACCTCGAAGACCACCGAAGCCTCGCCGGTGAAGAACCTGATGGACACCGGCATACAGCTCGGCCGGCGCTTCCGCGCGCTGAAGCTGTGGATGGTGCTGCGCTACTTCGGCGCGGCGGGAATACGCCGGCGCCTCGAGGCGCATGTGGACCTTGCCAGGATGTTTGCCGGCTGGGTCGACGCGACACCCAGGGCTGGGAGCGCCTGGCACCGGTGCCCTTCAGCGTCGTCTGCTTCCGCCATCGTCCTGCCGGCACGGACGACGAGGCCGCGCTCGAACGGCACAACGCCGCGATCATGGACGCCGTGAACGCCTCCGGCGAGGCGTTTCTGTCACACACCAAGCTCGATGGCCGCTTCGTCCTCAGGCTGGCCGTCGGCAACATTCGCACCGAAGAGCGCCATGTCCGGCGCGCCTGGGCGCTGCTGACCGAAGCAGCGGCCGGCTGATTCCCTCGAAGGAGAGACCTGATGAAACGATTGATGGCCCCCGTCCTCGTTGCCGCTGGCAGTGTTGTCGGCCCCGGCCGCGGCCAGCGCGGATGGCTTCCTCTCGCCCTTCATCGGCGTGAACTTCGGCGGCAACACCGACGACAAGTCCACCGTCTACGGCGGCGCCCTCGGCTTCATGGGACAGAAGTCCGGCTTCGAGATCGACTTCGGCTACACGAGCGAGTTCTTCAGCGACGACACGGTCGACGTCGACGGCAAGGTGGTCACCCTGATGGGCAACGTCATTCTGGGCGGCAGACGCGGCGGCTTCTCGCCGTACGTCGCCTTTGGCGGCGGGCTCATCCGCACCAGGATCGACGTGATCGACGACGTGCTCGACGTGGACGCGTCGAAGAACAATTGGGGCGGCAACGTCGGCGGCGGGTTCTTCGCCGGTGGCAAGTCGCTGACGCTGCGCGCCGACGTGCGCTACTTCAGGGCGTTCAACTTCGACGACGGGCTCGACTTCGATCTCGATCTGGGCATCATCGACGACACGCTGGGCTTCTGGCGCGGAACGGTGGGCGTTGGGTTGATGTGGTAGGTGCTCATTGACGAAGCTCACCCTTCGGAACCGTGTGGGGAACGGGCGTCATGTGTAACGCGAGACGGCCCTAATTTTTCCCGTCGTCTTCCCGTACAGAACCGCGCCGGCTATCGTGACGGGGCCGTCGCCCTTGGTGCGGACCTCCAGCGTGTGCGGTCCAGGCTTCAGACCCGTGACGTGCCAGTACACGGACTCGTGCGTTCGCGTTACCTCGCGCGCGTTGATGGTCCCGGACGGCGCGCCGTCCACGAGCACCTCCGCCGTCCCGCCCTTGTCGTCGTAGTCGCCCATGATCGCGACGCCGGTGCCGCTGAAGGCCAGCTTTGCCGTGGTCCCAGGCGTCTCGGCGATCTTCGCGTCCCGGCGGCGCCACGACGTGTCGCGCCATCCCTGGCCCCAGGTCCAGAGGCCATTGCCACGACTCCACGAGCGCGCTCGGCCCGTCGACGGCCCACTGCTCCAGCGCCGGCGCCTTCGGCTCCTCGGCGGGCACGACAATCTCCGTCGTCGGTCACCTTCCCGCCGGCGCGCTCCACGACTTTCAGCGCCCGCGCCACGGTGGAATCGATGATGCCGTTGAACGAATAGCTCGTGTAATCGAACTTCCGATCCGCGATTGCTGGAATGCCCGACTTCCATTTGTCGGGAATGTTGCGCCAGCCCAGGATGACGCCCAGAATCCCGGCGGCGCTCGACGGGTTGCAGTCCGAGTCCTGCCCCGCGCGCGTCGACACCTCGAGTGTCTTGTCGAAGTCGCCCTTCCCGTAGATCAGGCCCAGCGCGACAAACGCGCCGTTCAGACGCGCGTCGATGTTGAACTCGTTCAGCGCGCCATCCGGGCACGCGTCGTCGCGGTCCCATTTCTCCGTCAACCGCCCCCAGGTCTTCTCCCAGTCCGGCTCGGTCGCCGACCAGTCCAGCAGGTCGCGGATGATGCGGCCGTAGCCGCTGTCGGCCGGGATCGACTTCAGGCCGATCTCCACCACCTTCCGCGGGTCGCTCTCGAAGAAGGCGGCGGAGTACATGCCGGCGAAGAACAGGCCGCCGTAGAGGCCGTCGCCGTAGTTCATCACGCGGCCGACCCGGTCGGCGAAGATGTTGGCCTGCTGCGGCAGCCCTGGCGTCATCAGGCCGATGAAGTCTGACTCGATCTGGAAGTCGATGTCGTTGGCGTGCGGGTTGAACTTCGGGTGCCCCGACCAGGGCGCCTTGATGCCGCGGTTGAGGAGGTACCGCGCCGAGGCGTTGGCGTGCCACAGGTTGTACTTCGAGTCCTTGAACATCTCGCCGAACTGCTCGGTGGTGGCGTCGAGCCCGACTTTGTCCAGCACTTCGGCAAACGTCATCTCCACGTAGAGGTCGTCCTGCTGGATCGAGTTGGCGATGTGCTCCGGCTTCCAGTCGATCTGCCATCGGATGATGCGGCCGTTGGAACGGAACTCGGTCGGCGCGCCATAGGACACGCCGATCATCTGTCCCGCCCATCCTCCGCGGATCTTGTCCTCGAGGACGGCGCGCGACAGCCGGCGCGTGTTCGGGTCTGGCCAGAAGCGGGAGCGGCGTGCCAGCAGAAGGCAGCCACGACTCCAAGCAACACGAAACGACGCATGTCTGTCTCCTTCAGCGGTTGGGTGGCTCAGCGTTCGGGCACGAGCGCGCCGCACGACCGCCGGACGACGAGCGTCGTCTGCAGGGCCACGCGGCGGATTGGACGGTGCGGCTCGCGGATGCGATCGAGCAGAATCCGCGCGGCCGACACACCGAGGTCATACGTGGGCTGCGCGACCGCCGTGAGTGGCGGAGACACGCGCGTGCCCCACGGGATGTCATCGAAGGACACGAGTGCCACATCGTCTGGAACCCGGAGCGAGGCGTCGGCCATTGCGCGCAGGGCACCCATCGCCATCAGGTTGTTGGCGACAAAGACCGCATCAGGCAACGCGGGGCGATTGAGCAGCGAGACCATCGCCTGATAGCCGCCTTCCTCGCGGAAGTCGGCGCGCACGACCAGGGCCGGCACGTACGACAGGCCCGCCTGGTCGAGCGCCTCGCGATAGCCCTGCTCGCGCTCGACGGCGACGTTGGCCGATGGTGGCCCGCCAATGAGGGCGATGCGCCGCCGTCCGAGCGCTGCCAGATGCAGGACAGCATCGCGGGCGCCCTCGACGTTGGTCACGCCGACGAGATCCACACTGAGGCCGACGGGCGAACGGTCGACCGCGACGACCGGCACGCCCTGCCGTGCGAGGTGTTCGTAGGCGCGAGGCTCGGCGTTGCACGGCACGAAGACGAGGCCCGCGACCTCTTCGGCACAGAGCGTGTCGAGGCACACGCGCTCGCGCGACGGGTCGCCGTCCGAGTTGGCGAGCAGCAGCGTGAACTTCTCCACCTGGAGCGCGTCTTCGATGCCGCGCACGACGCTCGTGAAGAATGGATTCTGGATGTCGGGGATGACGACGCCGATGGTGCTGGTGGCACGCGCCCGCAGGTTCCGCGCGATGTGGTTGGGCCGGTACTCGAGTTCGCTGACGGCGTCCCACACGCGCTGGGCCAGTTCGCCGCTGACGAATTGGCGCCGGAGAGCACGCGCGAGACGGTGGCGGCCGACACCTGCGCTTGCTCGGCGACCTCGTAGATGGTCGGAGCGGAGGCGCGCCAGGTAGTGTGGGAAGGCCGTCTGGTTCTGAGGCCGCGGGGACTGGAAGCCATGGAGTCGGGTGCCGGGAGGGTAATCGATTGCCGAAATCGGCGTCAACTCACGGACAATCCTGGTGCGAATTCGGCCCATCCCGGTCCAGGTTTCCGGGGCAGGACGGCCGGAGGCTGCCTCCTAATATCAAAGGGGTATTCGATTGCACAGCACTTGACAGGCGCGGGCGGCCTGTAGAATCATCCGGCCCCGCAGGTCTTCGTCGGTCGCGCGGAAATCGATTGCTCGGAGGAGTGCCATGCGCACGTTCCCCTCTCGGTTCAGCCCAGTCGCCTTTGCGCGCGCCACTGGCCGCGCTGTCGCTGCTCCTGCTCGTCGCCGCGTCCGGCCTTGCGCCCATCGACGCCACCGCTCAATTCGCGCTCCGAAGCACGATCGAGGGCACGGTGAAGGACTCCACCGCTGGCGCGCTGCCCGGCGCCACGGTCACGCTCACCGAGACCACGCGCGACCAGGTCCAGACCGCGACCGCCGACGAGCACGGGGCGTTTGTCTTCTCGAACGTGGCGCCCGGCACCTACACCGTGTCGGCCGCGCTCACCGGCTTCATCACCGCCATGTCCGAGGCGGTCACGCTCGGCAGCGCCACCAACGCCAACGTGAACCTCGTGCTCCAGGTCGGCGGCGTCACCGAGACGGTCCAGGTGGTCCGCGAGGTCCCCGTCATCAGCACCGACCAGATCGCCATCGGCGTCGCTGTCGACAAGACCCTGATCGACACGATCCCGAGCAAGGGGCGCAACTTCACCAGCTTCGTCCAGCTCGCCCCCGGCATCAGCACCCAGCCGCGCACCGACAACGCCGGCACCTGGTCGGCCGGATCGCACCACACCATCGGCGGCATCGACTACGTCGCCGGCGGCGGCGGCAACAACGGGTTCTACGTCAACGGCGTGAACGCGAACGACAACTGGGTCGGCGGACAGAGCTACTCGCCCTCACTCGAGGCCGTCGACGAGATCAAGGTGGACGTCGCCAATTTCTCGGCGGCCAACGGGAGGGACCTCTCGTCGCTCTCGGTCACGACGCGCGCCGGCACGAACGCCTTCCACGGCAGCGTCTTCGACTACGTCGAGGACGAGTCGCTCAACGCGTGGGACCCGCTCGAGAAGCTGCGCGTCGCCGAGGGCACCAAGAAACCGACGCTGGCCCGCCACCAGTTCGGCGGCAACATCGGCGGACCGATCTTCCGCAACAAGGTGTTCTTCTTCGCCAACTACGAGCAGACCTACAACAAGCGTGGCGACGAGCCGTACTTCCTGCGCGTGCCGACCGCGGCGGAACGGCAAGGCGACTTCAGCGCGCTGCTCCAGCGCTTCCCGGACGATCCGAACTACGTGCTCTACAACCCCTTCACGACCGTCATCACCGAAGAGGGCGAGAGCATCCGCGAGCCGATCCCGAACAACGACCTGCGCGCGCTCAGGCGGCCCGACGGCTCGCCGGCCCTCGACCCGCGCTCGCTCGACATGCTCAACCTCTTCCCCCTGCCCAACTACTCCGACCCGACGGACCCGAACAACGTGCAGAACTACCAGGCGTTCAGCACCAACAAGTTCCGGTCGCACCGCTTCGACACGCGCGCCGACGTCGCCCTCGGCTCGAACGACAACCTGTACGTGAACTTCTCGCGATCGCGTGGGCCGCGACGAGAACACCGGCGGGCTCATCCCCGAGATCTCCAACAACGTCGAGGACACCTCGTGGCTCACCTCGGTGAGCTACGCCCGCATCTTCACGCCGACGCTCACCAACGAGCTGGTCGTCGCCTTCGGCCGCGGCAGCCTCTGCCTCCCGGATCAGGCCACGGTCGACTACATGCACCAGACCAACACGCTCCGCGCGAAGTACTTTCAGAACCTCGGCGAAGGTGAGGACCTCGGCCTCTACATGATGGACCTCGACGGCTACTACGGTTTCGGGCACTGGGAGGTCTTCTGCGCCAGAAACCCCAGCCTCCAGGTCTCGAGCAACATGAACTGGATCAAGGGCACTCACGCGTGAAGGCGGGCTTCAACTTCTTCCGGAAGCAGGAGAAGGACTTCGACTACATCCGCTTTGTCGGCTTCGACCCGACATTCACGCGGTCCGGCAGCGTCGACGACAGCATCGGCGGGGATTCGGTGGCCAGCTTCCTGCTCGGCGTCCCGAGCTTCATGCAACAGCGCTACGAGCTCACGGGCGGCGACGACACGTTGAACTTCGTCGCTCCGTACTGGGGCTTCTATGTCGAGGACAAGTGGCAGCTGTCGTCGAACTGGACGCTCTCGGCCGGCCTTCGCTACGACCTCGGTGTCCAGACGTACTCGGGCAACAGTTACGGCAGCGCCGTGGTCGATACCGCCGTGCCCGACTGGGAGCTGAAGATTCCCGGGCGTGCGCCGGGCCTCGACCTGCACTATCTGCCGGCCGACAAGAACAACTTCGCGCCGCGCGTCAGCGTCGCATACGAGCCGACGCCCGGGTGGGTGTTCCGCGGCGGCTACGGGATGTTCTACGACCTCGGCGCGTCCACGACGGCGGGCCAGCGCATGGGCGACGCGTTTGGCGGCGTCCCCGGCTACGTCGGCGATTTCTACGGCAACTCCCGGTTCAACGCCCACGACGACGTGCCGGTGATGAGCATGGACAACATCTTCCCTGCACCGGCAAGCGTCGAGGTGGGCACGTACCCGATCAGCACCGGCCCGGGCTCGGGGTACTTCGACTACGCCGCAAGCGTGCGATTCCTAGACAATGACTCGGGAGCCTCACCCTATTACCACCGGTTCGTGGTGTCCACCGAGAAGCAGATTGCCGCCCGAACGGCGATCTCGCTCTTCTACACGGGCGGCCGCGGGCGCGACCTGCCCTACTACGAGAACATCAACGCCCCGCGTACCAGACCGGCTGGGCCTCCGAGGACGCGTTCAACGAGGCGCGGCCCAACGCCAGCGGCCGGTTCTCCGACGTGCGCGTGCTGCGCCACGGGCTCGAGTCCACATACAACGCGGGCACGATCCGGATTGACCATCGGCTCTCGGCTGGCTTCCAGTTCCTCTCCCACTACACCTACTCGAAGACCATCACCGACCGCGGACAACTCGATGGCGCCTTCGACGAGCCGACGCAGACTGGGACTGGAACCGCCAGCTCGGTCGGGGCGAGGCGCTGTTCTCGCATCCCGCACCGTTTCGTCGCCGCGGCCACCTGGGAGGTGCCGTTTGGCGATTCGCTCACCGGGCTCAGCCGCGAGCGCTCCTCCACGACTGGCGCCTCTCGGGCGTGTACACCTTCGAGTCCGGCGACGCGCTGACGATCATGAACGGCCAGAGCAGCGCGCGGGACTTCGAGCCCGAGATGCCCAAGTCAGCGGCGACCCCAATGACGGCCCGCGGACGACCGAGCAGTTCTTCAACGTCGCGGCGTTTTCCGATCCCGGCCAGGACGTGAAAGGCAACGCACGCCCCGGCATCGTCCGTGGCCCGGGCATCAACAACCTGGATCTGTCGCTCGGCAAGACCTTCGGCGCACCGCACGGCACGGAGGTCCAGTTCCGTGCCGATCTCTACAACGCGCTCAACCACCCGCAGTGGCGGTATCTGGACACGACGTTCAGCACGGCCGAGGGCAGCACGTTCGGCCGCGTGGATGGTGCGCGAGAACCCCGCATCGTGCAACTGAGCCTGAAGGTGACCTTCTGAGCTGCCCGCGATGGGCTACCGGCATGGCCGAAGGCCAGCACTGAGCACCCCCAACCGGCTGGCGCTGGTCGTTGCGCTGGCCGGCGCGGCCTTGGGCGCGCTCGCCGCGCAGGAGTCGCGCCCCGCAACGGTTCCTCCGGCCATCCGCGACGGTGTCGACGCCGCGCTACACCCCGGCGCCACTGGAGTCGCAGCGAATCGACGGCGTGCTCGGAACACGAATGACCGTAAACCTCGAGCGGCGGCTGCTCGAGGGCGTCGACCCGGAACCGCTGCTCGAGGGCTACCGCCAACGCCCGGGGCAGCAGACCTGGATTGGCGAGCACATCGCCAAGTTCATCGACGCCGCCACCAACGCATGGGCCTCGAGCCGCGATCCGCGACTCAAGGCGAAGCTCGATCGCGCGGTCCGCGACCTGCTCGCCACTCAACTCGACGACGGCTATCTCGGCACCTACGTCGCGGCCGACCGCTTCAAGGACTACGGCGGCAGAGCGATCGAACCTTCCGAGAAGGAGCCGCTCTGGGACGTCTGGGCGCACAAATACAACCTGATCGCGCTGCTGAACTACTACCAGCGCACCGGCGACAGGCCGGCGCTCGGCGCCTCGCGGCGCATTGGCGACCTCCTCATCAGCCGGTACGGCATGGGACGCACGAGTATCAGCCACAACGACTGGCATGTCGGGATGGCCAACACAAGCGTGCTGGAGCCGATGGCGCGTCTCTACCGCCTTACCGGTGACACACGCTATCTCGACTTCTGCCGCTACATCGTCTCTTCGTGGGAGGAGCCGAAGGGCCCGAGGATCCTGACGACACTGATGTCGTCCGGACGCGTGACCGACGTGGGCAACGCGAAGGCGTACGAGATGACGTCGAACTTCGTCGGCCTGCTCGAGCTCTATCACGCCACGAGCGAGGCCACCTATCTTCAGCCCGTCCTCCGCGCCTGGAACGACATCGTCACGAACCGCCTCTACCTGACCGGCTCGGCAAGCTGGGGCGAGCTGTACCGGCGCGACCACCTGCTGCGGGCCGACGGCCGCGTCGGCGAGGGCTGCGTGACGACGACATGGATGCAGATGAACCTGAAACTGCTGGAGCTGACCGGCGAGGCGAAGTACGCCGACGAACTGGAGCGGACTATCTACAACGCGCTCACGGCCGCGCAGCATCCCGAGACGGGCACCATCTGCTACTTCGTCCCACTCGATGGGTCAAAGCAGTACGGGACGGTCAGCCAGGGCGTGCCCGGCGTGAGCTGCTGCACGTCGAGCGTGCCGCGCGGCCTGACGCTGGTGCCGTCGGCGGCGTGGGGCGTGCGCGGCAACGGCGTGGCCGTGAACCTCTTCGTCCCAGGCGCGGCGCGGCTGACGCTCGCTGGCGGCGAGGTCAGCGTGACGTCGGCGACGCGCTTCCCGATCGACGGTGACGTGACGCTGACGCTCGGCGTGGCCGCGCCGGTGCGGTTCCCGTTGTTCGTGCGGGCCCCCTCGTGGAGCCAGACGATCACGGTCACGGCCGACGGCCGCGAGTGGACGAACAGGCGCGACGGCTACATCGAAGTCGATCGCACGTGGCGCGACGGCGACACCGTGGCGCTGCGGCTAGACCTGACGCCGAAGGTCGTCTCGGGCACGCCGATGTATCCCGATCGCGTCGCGGTGTTGCGGGGGCCGCAGCTGCTGGTGGCCGACGAGGCACTGAACCCGGGCGCGCAGCCGTACATGAGCGATGTCTGGCAGGCGGGTCTTCCTCTGCGGAGGTCACACTGCGCGACCGGTCGAGGTCGCTGCCGAAGGGCTGGAAAGGCACGCAAGCGTATGCGGTCGACGGCTATGTTGGAAACGCCGTGTTGGGCCGATCGCCTGCCGAGCTGGTCCTGGTGCCCATCGCCGACGCGGGCCAGACCGGCGGCGAGTACAGGACGTGGCTGCAGAGACCTTGAACTACGGGTTACGAGTTACGAGTTACGAGTTACGAGCTACGGGTTACGGGTTACGGGTTACGAGTTACGGGTCTACGAGTTCAGGAGTGGAGGCCGCGATGAACCGGCGTTCTTTTCTCGGCATGGTCGGCGGTGTGGCGGCAGTCGCTCACGACCGCGCTACCGAGAGCACTTCACAAACCCAACCAACCCGATCAACCCAGCCAACCCGATCAACCGAACCAACCTGGATCGAGTCGCTCGGCGGGTCGACACCGATATTCCTGCGTCCGAGGAAGGGCAACAAGGACGCCGTCTTTCCGTTGAAGCCGGAATCGGCGGCGGCGCGGCGGCTGGAAGAGTTTCGCGACGCCGGCATCGGCATGGTGGAGATCTACGCGCCCGCCGAAGCAGGCAACAGCTTCCTGGGCCTCGACACCATCGACCGCTACAAGGTCGACCCGCGGATCGGCACGATGGCAGACTTCCGCCGGCTGGTCGATCTCGCGCACGAAAAGGGCCTCAAGATCATCAGCATCGACAACCTCGGGTACTGCAGCGTCGAGGCGGTGGACTTCCTGAAGGCGTGCGACGACGTGAAGGCGGGTCGCGACACGCGCGAGACGAGGATGTTCCTGTGGGCCGATTCGGCCGACGCGCCGCCTCCGACGGGAGCGGGCCGGCCCGACCCGTTCTTCATGGTGCGCCCGACGCACCTTGGCGGGTACAACGGGGCGAAGGTCGAGATCTGGGCGCCCAGCGCGCGCGCCGGCAAACACTTCTGGAGCCGGTGGGACGGCGTGGACCTGGCCGGCAAGGGCGTGCGGCTGCCGCAGTACAACTGGCACAGCGAGGAGTTCCAGGAGGAGTGCGAGAAGATCGTCCGCTTCTGGATGGACACGGGCGTCGACGGCATGATGATCGACGCCGTCAACTGGTACGTCGGCTGCGACTGGGCGAAGAACCGCAAGCGCATGACTGATGTCATCAAGAGCTACGGCGTGAAGTACAGCCAGCCGGAGGGCGCCGGCGCGTTTCGCGATGACCCGGTCTCGTGGGTCACCGACGGCGGATGGGCCTGCGTCCAGGACTACGGCCTCGGCATCTTCTGGGAGGAAGGGCAGCAACGTCGTCACAAAGGCGATCGAGACCGGCGACCCGCGGCCGATCGAGCCGGCGCTGCGCAACTACCACGATCGCGTCGTCGAGGCCGGCGGCGTGCTGTTCTTCGCTCCGCTCAGGTTCGACGACACGGTGAGGACACGGCTGGCGGTGGCGGTAACGGCCGCCGTGGGCGATCTGGTGTCGTGGTCGACCGTCATCGACGACCTGTGGTCGCCGGTCATCCCGGACGCCGAAGAAGCCAGGGTGATGAAGCTGAAGGCGGCGCACCCGGCGCTCTTCAACCGGAGCCGCCGCCAGGCGCTGCCAGTCTCGGCGCCCGAGAAGCACTATGCGTTCCTGCGCGCGGCGCGCGACGGCGGCGAGCGGCTGATCGTCGTGTTGAACTTCCAGCCGGAGGCACAAACGGTGGAGATAAACGTGAGCGGCGTCGACTTCACGACGGCGACGGACCTGCTGGGCGGCGTGAGCGTGGAGCGCGAGCCGCTGGTGCGTATTGAGCTGCCGCCGTTCGGCTACCGGTTCCTCCAGATCGACCGACGGAAGGACGGACGGCCATGAGACTGCGCGTGGCACTTGCGGTGGCTGCTGGCGGCGGCAACGGTGATGGCCGCGCAGGAGGACCATCCGCTCCGGCCGCAGTTCCACTTCACGCCAGCGAAGAACTTCATGAACGACCCCAACGGGCTCGTGTTCCTCGACGGCGAGTACCACCTCTTCTACCAGCACAACCCCGAAGGCGATCGATGGGGACACATGAGCTGGGGACATGCCGTCAGCCGCGACCTCCTGCGGTGGGAGCACCTGCCGCTCGCGATGCGCGAGGAGGGCGGCATCATGATCTTCTCCGGCAGCGCCGTTGTGGACCGCGCGAACACGAGCGGCCTCTGCGGCGCGTCCGGCGACGCCTGTCTCATCGCGATCTACACCGGCCACACCGAGAAGCGGCAGACGCAGAACCTGGCGTTCAGCCACGATCGCGGGCGCACATGGACCAAGTATGCCGGCAACCCCGTCATCGACCTCGGGCGGGGCGACAATCGCGACCCGAAGGTCTTCTGGCATGCGCCGACGAAACGATGGGTGATGGTCACGGTGCTGGCGGGGCCGCGAAAGGTGCGTCTCTTCTCGTCCATCGACCTCAAGACCTGGACGATGCTGAGCGAGTTCGGGCCGGCCGGCGCGACCGGCGGCGCATGGGAGTGTCCGGATCTGTTCCCGCTGCCGGTCGACGGCAATGCGAACGAGGTCCGGTGGGTGCTGGACATCGACATCAACCTGGCGGGCGCGTGGGCGGCTCGGGTGCGCAGTACTTCGTCGGCTCGTTCGACGGCACGCGCTTCGTCGACGACAACCCGGACGGCGTGACGCTCTGGACCGACTACGGCAAGGACTTCTACGCCAGCCTGTCCTACAGCGACATCCCGGCCAGCGACGGCCGGCTGATCTGGATCGGATGGCTGAGCAACTGGGCGTACGCAAACGACGAGCCGACCTCTCCATGGCGGGGCGTGCAGTCGCTGCCCCGCGAGTTGTCGCTGCGGCGCACACCCGGCGGCGTGCGCCTTGTGCAGGCGCCCATCCGCGAACTGGCGACCCTGCGCGCGACCAGGGACGCGCAGCCGGTGGGGTCTGGCCGCGCGCTCCCGGGCGGCGCCGAGATCGAGCTGGATGTCGCGCCCGGCGACTGGACCGAGCAGGGGTTCCGCCTGTCGAATGCCGCCGGCGAGGAAGTGACGGTCGGCGTGACGGCGAAGCCGCTGGAGGTATTCGTCGATCGGCGGCGGTCGCGCCTGACGCCGTTCCACGAGCAGTACCCCGGGCGTCACGCCGGCCCCGTGCGCTTCATCGACGGCCGTCTCACCCTGCGGGTCGTCTTCGACCGCACGACGCTGGAAGCCTTCGCCAACGGCGGGGAGACCGTCCTCTCCGAACGCGCTATTTCCGACCAGGGCGCTGGATCGAATCGAGCCGCTCGGCGGGGCCTCGGTGAAGTTGTGGGAGCTTCGATGAAAGCCGTCTTATCCGTCTCGTTCCTCGCCGTGGGCCTGGTCGCAGCAGGTCTCGTGGGCATCGCCCGCCCCTCCCGAGTCAGCCGTGGCCGCCCGCGCCGAGAGCACGCTCGCCCCGCGCTGGTGGGAGTCGGCCTCCGCCATCGTCCGCGTGGGCAGCAAGCGGAAGGGACAGCGCAACTTCCCACTCGACGACGCGTCGCTGACGCGCGCGCTCGACGAGCTGAAGACGGCCGGCATCAGCGCCGTGGAAGTGTTCGCGCCCGCGCTCGGTGGGAACAGCTTCGACGGCCTCGACACCATCGACCGCTACAAGGTGGACCCGACGCTCGGGACGATGGAGGGCTTCAAACGCCTCGTCGCGCTGGCGCACGATCGCGGCATCGCGGTGATCTCCTTCGACAACCTCGGCTACTCCAGCGTCGAGGCGGTGGAATTCCTGAAGGCGGCCGACGACGTGAAGGCGGGGCGCAAGACGAGGGAGGCGTCGTTCTTCCTGTGGAGCGACCGGGGCGACGCGCCGCCGCCGGGCCATCAGGCCGGCAACACGTTCTTCTTCGTGCGCCCGACGCACCTGCCCGGCAGCAAGCCCGGCACGTTCTACGAGTCGTCGAAGCACGAGTACTGGGAGAAGAGCGGGCGCGCGGGCAAGTACTACTGGAGCAAGTGGGCGGGCGTGGACCTCTCGGGCAAGAAAGTACGGCTGCCGCAGTACCGACTGGGGCAGCCCGGCGTTCCAGGAGGAAGCGGAGAAGATCGTGCGCTTCTGGATGGACACCGGCGATCGACGGGATGGTCATCGACGCCGTCAACTGGTACGTCGACCACACGTGGGCAATCGGGCGGCGGCGGATGACGGACGTCATCGCCGGTTACGACAACAGCTACAGCCAGCCGGAAGGCGCCGGCGCGTTCCGAGAGGACCCGGTCGCGTGGATCACCGAGGGCGGGTGGAACTCGGTGCAGGACTACGGGCTCGGTATCTGGTGGGAGGACGGCACCGACGTCGTCGGAAACGCCATCGACAGCGGCGACCCGCGACCCATCGAGCGCGCGCTCGTCGACTATCACGATCGGGTCGTGGCCGCCGGCGGGACGCTATACCATCACGCGCCGAAGTTCGACGACCCTGTCAGGCGCGAACTGGCGATCGCCACGGTCGCCCTCGTCGGCGACCTCGTCGGGATGAGCTACCCCGACGAGTTCCCGCTGCCCGGCGGCACCGGATGGCTGCTGGACCAGAAGCGACGACATCCCGCCCTGCACCAACTGAGTACACGCCGCCGGCTGCCGACCGCGGCGGCCGATCGCCACTACGCCTTCTTGCGCACCGCGCACGACGGCTCGGAACGCGTCCTGGTCGTCATGAACTTCCGGCCGTCGACTGAGAGTGTGCGCGTCGACGCGAGCGGGCTCGCCTGCACGGATCTCGTCGATCTTCGGACCTCGGCGAGCCGCCCTTGTGTGCAGTCGCTCGAGCTGACGCTCGCGCCGTTCGGCTACGCCCTGTTGACCGTCCGCTGAGAGAGCGCCGCCGCCCCGCGACCGCGTTGCCTGATGACGCGATCGTCAATCGTCAATCTGCAATCGTCAATTGACTTACTCGTCCTCGAAGAGGCTCCGCACCTCAGGAGCCTGCACCACACGTGCAGTTTTCTCGATAGTCTCGAGCTCCGGGATGTCGTCGCCCGACGAGGCGCCGAGGTCGCGGAAGCGGCGAGCGGTGACCAGCACGCGCGTTTCAAGCGAGGCCACCGAGCGGTTGTACGCGTCGACGGCCCGATCGAGTCCCCGCTTCACGTCGTCGTAGTGGGTGGCCAGCACCAGCAGGCGCTGGTAGAGCTCGCGGCCCAGGTCCGAGATCTGCTGCGCGTTGGCCTGGAGACGCTCCTGCCGCCAGCCGTACGACACGGCCTTGAGCAGCGCGATGAGCGTCGTCGGGCTGGCCAGGACCACGCGGTTGGCGATGCCGTGCTCGATGAGCAGCGGGTCGTGCGAGAGCGCCGCCGAGAACAGCGCCTCTCCGGGCAGGAACATCACGACGAACTCGGGCGTGTCGTCGAACTGGCTCCAGTAGGCCTTGCTGCCGAGGCGAACCAGGTGGTCGCGCACCTGGCGGGCGTGATCGCCCAGCCTGGCGGCGCGCTCGACGTCGTCCTGCGGCCTCGACGGCGTCGAAGTAGGCCGACAGCGGCGCCTTGGCGTCCACGATCACCCGCTTGCCGCCCGGCAGCCGCACCACCAGGTCGGGACGGAACCGGCCGTCCTCGGTGGTGAGGGTGACCTGCTCGAGAAAGTCGGTGTGCTCGATCATCCCGGCCAGCTCGACGACCTGGCGCAGCTGGACTTCTCCCCAGTGGCCGCGCACGTGCGGCTGACGGAGCGCCTTGACGAGCTTGCCGGTTTCGCCCTGCAGCGACGTCAGGCCGGAACCCACCTGCTTGAGTTGCTCGGCCAGCGAGGCGTTGGCGGCGATGCGGTCCTTCTCGACCACTCCCAGCTTCTGGTCGACCGCCAGCAGCGTGTCGGCCAGCGGGCGCACGAGGTCCGCGATGGCCGCGTGTCGCCGGTCGAGATCGCCCTTCACCTGCTCGTTGGTTTTCTCCAGCGAGGCCTGCGCCAGCGCCGTGAGCGACTGGCTGTTGGCCTGCAGGGCCTCCGAGGCCATCGAGCGGAACGCGTCGCGCAGCGTCTGCTCGGCGTGGGAGAGGATGGTGTGGCGCTGGTCGGAGGCCTGCAGCTTGACCTCGAGCGCAGCGATGCGCGCGGCGGCCTGCTGGCGCACGAGCACCCAGGTGACTGCCGCTCCGGCGGCAAACGCGAGGACGATCCAGACAACGGTCACCGGGCTCGATTGTACGCCCGGGAAGGACAGGATAGGACCATCGGGAGTGCCGGGTGCTGAGTGCCGGGTGCTGAGTGCGGTGCTGGGTGCGGGTGCTCAGTGCTGAGTGCGCTGCTCGTTGTCCGTGCGGGCGATGGAGTGAACCCGGATCGTCCGGCGGCCGTCGCGTTCGGTCACCTCGCCGGTGGCTTCCACGCGCCGCGCGACAAATTCGATCAGCCGCGTGTTGGCCGCGGCGGTGTACTCGCCGGTGATGATGTAGACGCCGTCGGCGGCCAGTATGCCCAGGGTGGCGCCGCGCCTGGCGCAGCTGAGCGCGCAGTCGACGTGGGCGTCGCCGGCGTTGTCGGCCGCCTTCTCGTAGCAGCGCACATCGACGACCTCGCCGGCAACCGTGCGCGACTCGGCCGCAACCCCAATCGCCAGCATCACGACGCGCGGTTACTGTGGCCAGCACTTGAAGATTATACTTTCCCCTCCATGCGCAATCTCCGCTTTGCCCTGCTGCTGGCCGCCGGCGCGGGCGCCAGGCTTGGATCGATCGAGCGCGGCAAGCGCGCCAATCTGCTCGTGACCGAGGGCGACCTGCTCGACGCGAAGGTGAAGATCAAGCATGTCTTCGTCGGCGGGCGCCTGATCGCCATCCGGCAATGAGGGCCACATGAGCCGAGTCAACATCTCGTCTGGAGCCCCCTGGGAGCCCATCGTCGGCTACTCGCGGGCGGTGCGCGTAGGAGCGCACGTCCACGTCGCCGGCACGACCGCCACCGGGCCCGACGGCAAGATCGTCGGCATCGGCGATGCCGCGGCGCAGACGCGGCAGACGCTGCAGAACATCGCCGCCGCGCTCGAGAAGGCCGGTGCGCGGCTCGACCACGTGGTGCGCACGCGCATCTACGTCACCGACATCTCGCAGTGGGAAAGCGTGGGCCGCGCGCACGGCGCGGTGTTCGGCTCGATTCGTCCGGCCAGCACCATGGTGGAAGTCAAGGGGCTGGTGTCGCCAGAGATGCTGGTGGAGATCGAGGCTGACGCGGTCATTGACAGATTGACGATTGACGATTACGGGGTGTGACCTTCCACGACCACTTCTCCCGCGACTCGGCAGGCTACGCGAGATACCGGCCACGCTACCCCGCCGCGCTCTTCGACTGGCTGGCGGCGACGGTCGAGCCGCACGCGAGCTCGCCTGGGATTGCGCGACGGGCAACGGCCAGGCTGCCGTCGGGCTCGCCGAACGGTTCACGCGCGTGGTGGCCACCGACGCCAGCGCCGACCAGCTCCGTCACGCGACGCCGCGGCCCAACATCGAGTACCGGCAGGCCGGCGCCGACGCCAGCGGCCTGCCAGCGCACAGCGTCGACCTGGTGACCTGCGCGCAAGCGATGCACTGGCTGCCGCGCGATGGCCTTCTTCGCGGAGGCGCGCCGGGTGCTGCGCCCCGGGTCTCCGATTGCCGTGTGGGGGTACCACATCGCCGCTGGTGCGCGACGCGGCAATCGACGCCGCCATCCGGCACTTCCACGACGAGGTCGTCGGGCCCTTACTGGCCGCCCGAGCGACGTCTGGTGCTCGACCGGTTCGCGACGCATCGAGTTTCCTTTCAGCCAGATCGAGGCGCCGGAGTTCGAGATGCGCTGCGCCTGGACGCTCGACGACTTCGCGCACTACCTCGGCACCCAGTCGGCGACAAATCGCTACCGCAGCGCGCACGACGGCGCCGACCCGGTGCCCGACCTGGTCGCCACGATCGAGACCCGCTGGGGTGGCCGCCAAGTGGTTCGCGAGGTGTATTTTCCGGTCTTCATGCGCGCCGGCCGGACGTAAGTCCGTCGCCGAACTCAGTTCGGTCCCTGTTCGGACGGCCGTCGGTCCCTCCATTCGTCCCTACGAAGATCGTCGAGGCAAGGGAACAAATCTACGAAGATCTTCGTTGACACCTACGAAGAGTCTCGTAGATGATGACCCGACGCCATGCCCCCACGACCCACAGATGCCGAGCTAGCCATCCTGCGTGTCCTCTGGTCCCGCGGGCCCAGCACCGTGCGCCAGGTGCTCGACGCGCTGAACGAGGAGCGCGCCACCGGCTACACGACGGTGCTGAAACTGCTGCAGATCATGACGGACAAGCAGCTGGTGGCCCGCGACGAGTCCGACCGCACGCACATCTACCGGGCCAGCTTCAGCGAAGCCGCCACCCAGCGCCAGCTCGTGGACGACCTGATGGATCGCGCCTTCGGGGGATCGGCCATGCAACTGGTGATGCGCGCGCTGTCGGGCCGCCAGACATCGGGCGCCGACCTGGCCGAGATTCGCCGCCTGCTCGACGAACACGACGGAGACAAGCGATGACGAACCCTGCTCTTCTGGATCGTGTCTCCGACGTGATCGGCTGGGGGCTGATCCATTTCCTGTGGCAGGGCACGGTGCTGGCCGTTCTGCTCGGCCTGACGCTTGCTCGTGTTGCCACGCGGCTTTGCGCGCGCGCGGTACGTCGCCGGTTGCGTGACGCTCGCGCTGATGCTCCTGGCGCCGACCTTCACCATCTGGCAGCTCGCCGATCCGCGCGATCCCGCCTCGCCGTACTTCGAAGACGTGCAGGCGGCGGCGCTCGTGGCGACGACCGCGCCTGGCGCGGAGGCTCTGGGCGATTCGACGACGCCGCTGCCAGGCACTTCTCCGTCGCGCGACGACCGCGCGCATGGTCGTCGACGCCAATCGCGTGCTGCCGTGGGTGGTCATGGCGTGGGCGATCGGCGTGCTGGTGTGCTCCATGCGACTGGCCGGCGGCTGGTGGCAGGCCCGCCGGCTCGTGCGGCTGGGCACGCGGCCCATCGCGGCGCACTGGGAGGACGTGAAGGACACACTCGCCGCGCGTCTCGGGCTGTCGCGCACGGTGCGACTGCTCGAATCCACGCGACTGCAGGTGCCGGTCGTCGTGGGCTGGCTGCGACCGGTGCTGCTCGTGCCAACGGCGGTGCTCGGCGGGCTGTCGCCGCAGCAGCTCGAGGCGGTCATCGCGCACGAGTTGGCCCACATCCGGCGACACGACTACCTCGTCAACCTGCTGCAGTCGGCCGTCGAGACGTTGTTGTTCTACCACCCCGCCGTGTGGTGGGTGTCGAGCGCCGTCCGCGCCGAGCGCGAGCACTGCTGCGACGACCTGGCGGTGGTCGCGTGCGGCGACGCCGTGCTCTACGCCCGCGCGCTGACGGCCATCGAGACCTTGCGGCACGAAGAGATGGGAGTCGCCATGGCCGTCACCGGATCGCCGCTGCTGGCGCGCGTGCGCCGCTTGCTCGGCGCCAAGCCTCCCGCCACCGCCGCCTCGTCGGGCTGGATCGTCGCGCTGCTCACCGCCGTGATGGTGTCGGGCGCCGGCGTCACCAGCTGGATGCGCGGCGTGCCGGTCGAGTTCATCGAAGGCAGAGGGCAGGCTGCCGCCGAGGCGCACGTCGCGCCCGACGCCCCGATCGTGGCGGAGAGTCACGAACGCTCCACGCTAGACGGCTCGGTGCAGTCGGCCGAGCGGGCAATGCAACGGGCGATGGCGGATCAGGAACGAGCCCTCGTCGCCGCCGCGCGAGCTGTCGAGCGGGCGCAGCAGGCCGAGCTGGCGCGCGAATCGCGCAGCGCCTCCGGCCGAGGCGCGGCAGCTGGCCCGCGAGGCGATGAGGCAGGCTCACGAGATGATGCGCACGGCCCACCTGGCTGCCCGCGATGCCGCGCGCGCCATCAGGGACGCGCAGCGCGCGCATTGGTCGTGGTGGTCGGAAGACGTACCGGAAGCGCCCGAGGCACCGGAAGCACCGGAAGCCCTGCGCCCGAAGCACCTGAGGCGCCTGAAGCACCCGAAGCGCCCGAAGCACCTGAGGCACCTGAAGCACCCGACGCTCCAAGAGCCTTCTATGCCTGGCCGGCGCCACCCGCGCCGCCGGCTCCGCCCGCGCCACCGGCTCCAGCCGGCACCGCCCGCACCGCCAGCTCGCCATCGCCGCACCCGCGCCAGCGGCGCCGCCTGCGCCGCCGGCGCCGCCAGCGCCGCCCGCGCCGGCGCATGGGTTCTGGTACTCGGGGGACGACAAGTCGCGGTCGTGGAACACCACGCACAGCAGCAACGGCACGACGTTGAAGATCAGCGCCAGCGGCGACGTCGAGTTCACCGACGACGAGAGCGACGTGAAGAGCATCTCGTCTGGCGGCTGGTTCGTCGTGGATCGGCGCGTGGGCGGCATCGGCGGGTTCTTCGCCTCGGACGCCAAGCGGTTCGAGGCGCGCGAGCGCAACGGCGCCGTCGAGCGGAAGTTCTTCGTCGACGGCCGTGAGCTCGGCGCCGACGAAGGCCGCAAGTGGCTGGCGACGTTCCTGCCGGAGATGCTGCGCAACATGGCGGTGAATGCGGACCGTCGGGTCGCGCGTCAGCTCGCCAAGGGCGGCCCGGCGCTGGTCCTCGACCGAGATCGGCAAGACCGACAGTCGCGTTTGCCAAGAGCGTCTACATGCGTGAGCTCTACAAGCAGGCGCAGCTGGACCCGCCGACGCTGACGACGGAGCCTTCAGCAGGCCGCGCGCGAGATCGACTCCGACTTCGAGCTCGGACAGGCCCTCAAGGCCGCCGCCGATGCACCAGCCGATCGACCAGGCGATGCCCGCGTTCATCGAGGCCTCGCGGTCCATCGAGTCGGACTTCGAGCAGCGCCAGGTGCTTGCCAAGGCCATCGCTCGACCGGGCCTGACCGCCGCAGACGCCGGCCAGATCTTCAAGGCCGCGACACCAGGCGCCGGCGGCGCGGGAATCGACTCCGACTTCGAGCTCGGGCAATTGCTGAAGGCGGCCGCCAAGGGCGGACACGTCACCGACGCCAACGTCGCGGCCTACCTGGACGCGGCACGCGCGGTGGAGTCGGACTTCGAGCGCCGCAACGTCGTGCAGGCGCTCTCGAGGGTGAAGTTGTCCGACGCCGCCATGGCCCAGATCGTCGCGCTGGCGGCTGGAATCGGCAGCGACTTCGAGAAGTCGCAGGCCATTGTCGGCCTCAGCGGCAACGCGCCGTTTGGCACGGCGACCAGGAAGGCGCTGGCCGATGCGGCGATGGGCATCGGCAGCGAGTTCGAGCGCGGCCGCGCGCTGAATGCGCTGACGCGCGCAGGCGTGCTGACGGCGGCGCGCTAGTCGCGTGCGGTCCGACGTTCCGAGGCCGCGCAGTGCAGCGGCCGCAGCTCCGCTCGAGCCGCGCTCGGAACCGTGTCAGTCGCCGAGGACCAGCACGTGGTCGGCCGACTCGAGCTCGGCGGCGTCGTGCGAGACGTGCACCGTCGGGCAGGCCGCGCTTCGCGCAGCCAGGCGACCAGGCGCGCGAGGATGCGACGCCGGCGCGCCACGTCGACCGCCGACAGCGGCTCGTCCAGCAGCAGGAGCGACGGCCCGGACAGCCAGCGCACGTGCCAGCGCGATCCGCTGGCGCTCGCCGCCTGACAGGCCCGCCACCTCGCGATCGACCAGCGCTTCCACTTCCAGCATCTCGAGCACCGCGTCAAGCGGCGTCGACGCCGCGCGGCCGGCCCCATACAGCACGTTCTGGCGGACGGTCATGTGCGGAAACAGCGCCGCGTCCTGCGGGGCATAGCCGACGCCCCGGTGGCGCGGCCGAACCCATGTGCGCGCGGACGTATCGACCAGCACGTGCGATCCCAGCGCGACGCGGCCGTATGCCGGCGCCCGCAGGCCGGCAATCACTTCGAGCACGGTGGTCTTGCCCGAGCCCGAGGGGCCGAACAGGCCCAGCAGGCCCAGCGCGCCGCTCCACTTCAGGTCGAGCGCGAAGCGTCCCTGCCGCACGGCAAGGTCGAGCGTCAGGACCGGCGCCGTCCGGCCATCAGGCGGCCTCCCGGCTCAGACGGTTCGAGACCCACACGGCCACCAGCGCGATCCCCAGCGACGCGAACAACAGCATCGTCGCGTCGGCGTCGCGGCCGGTCTCGAGGTAGCCGTACATCGCAACGGCGAGCGTGCGGGTCTCGCCAGGAATGCTGCCGGCGACGACGATGGTGGCGCCGAACTCGCCGAGCGCGCGGGAGAACGCCAGCAGCGCGCCGGCCAGCACGGCGCGGCCGGCCAGCGGCAGGCTGATGGTGACAAACACACGCCACGGACCGGCGCCCAGCGTCTCGGCAATCTGCTCGTAGCGGCGTGTCCCCTGCTCGAATCCCGCGCGGGCCGTGCGCACCAGCAGCGGCAGTCCCATCACGACCATCGCGATGAGCACGGCCTTCCACGTGAAGATGACTTCGAGGCCGATGCGATCCAGCCACGCGCCGAACGGGCCTCGCCGTCCCAGCAGCCGCAGCAACAGGTAGCCGGTGGCGACCGGCGGCAGCACCAGCGGAAGGGCGACGAGCGTCTCGACGACCGAGCGGAGCCGCGACTGCGTGCGCGCCAGCCACCAGGCCAGCGCGATGCCCGGGGGCAGCATCACCAGCGTCGCGGCCAGTCCCACCGTCACCGTCAGCCCGATGACGCCGACGAGCTCGCCGCTCACTGGACGGTGGACCGAGCGGGCACGTCGAAGCCTGCCGCCTTGAAGACGCCCGTCGCGGCGTCGCCACGCAGCCACGACAGCAGCGCCCTGGCCTTCTCGGCCTGGCGGCTGGCGGCGACGATGCCGACTGGATAGGAGATCCGCGGCCCCTGGTCGGCCGGGACGAGGTACTCGACGCGCACGCCGATCGCGGCCGACGGCATCGGTCCGGT
Organism: Vicinamibacteria bacterium; assembly: GCA_963818215.1. GTDB lineage: Bacteria > Acidobacteriota > Vicinamibacteria > Vicinamibacterales > JAENWD01 > JAENWD01. Next base: position 155,878 of record CAWFRL010000027.1, read on the forward strand.
AGGTCACGGCCGCATCAGCGTTGCCCGCTTCGACGGCGGCCAGTGCCGCGCGGACGCTGGACGTGGGCACGACCTTCGGCGCGACACGCCGGCCACAGATCGATGCGTTCCAGCCACTGTCGCGCGTAGATGCCGGCCGGCACGGCGGCTGGATCGCCAAGCGCCACCCGACCGACGCGCGGGTCGGCCAGACCGCCAGGCGCTGGTGCCGGCAGCGGACGGTCGACCGGGGTGACGACGACCAGCTGATTCGACAGCAGCGGGACCACGGAGCTGGCGATGACGACGCGCCTGACGACCAGCCGCTCCATCTGCAAGGTGTCGGCGCTGATGAAGAGGTCGGCCGGCGCGCCCTCTTCGATCTGTCGCGACAGCACGTTGGAGGCCGCGAAGTTGAGCGTGGCGGTCTCGCCGGTCTCGCGCTCCCACTGCCTGACGGCGGCGGTCAGGCTCTCGGTGAGGCTCACCGCGGCGGACACGCGAAGCGGCGCGCGCGACGGGCTGCCGCACCCGGCCAGCGTCGCCACGGCCAGCACTGCCACGACGAGCGTTCGCCACCGAGCCACAGAGGGAATATGCCACAGAGAGCACCGAGGCCAATACGTGGGCACGACCGGAACAGCTCGGGCGGACTAGTGATCCTAGCGAGCAGGCTGCATCGGTGGCCAATTTGACACGCGCGCAACCGTGCGTTAGCCTTTGGGCCAGTCATGGCCGGCTTCGTCCATCACGTGCATCACCATCACCACCTGGGCATCGTCCCGGGCCGGTCGAGCTGCGCGTAAGGCGAACAACACGCCAAACCTGACGAGAGACACGAAGGAAGGCACGCAGCCCCGCCGGTCACCGGCGGGGTTTTTTTTTGCAGCCATGATGGGAAGGCAGCCGTGGATTTCACGAAACTCGATGGCTTGATACCGGCGGTGGTCCAGGACGACGCCAGCAACGAAGTGCTGATGGTCGGCTTCATGAACGCCGAGGCGCTGAAGCGGACGCGCGAGTCCGGGTTCGTCACCTTCTTCAGCCGATCGCGCAACACGCTGTGGACCAAGGGCGAGACCTCGGGCAACCGTCTGCAGGTGGTCAGCCTGCTCGTGGATTGCGACGACGACACGCTGCTCGTGCGCGCGCGGCGGCTGGGCGACGGCAACGTGTGCCACACCGGCCAGCGCACGTGCTTCTACAGGACGCTGGAATAGCGGACCTGTGAACCTGACGGACCCGTGAACCGTGAACCGGACAAATATGGCCATGCTACGACTCGGCATTCCCAAAGGCTCGCTGCAGGACGCCACCGTGCAGCTGTTCGCGCGCGCGGGCTTCACTATCTACGTCAACTCGCGCTCGTACTTCCCGTCGATCGACGACCCGGAGATCGAGTGCATGCTGATCCGCGCGCAGGAGATGGCGCGCTACGTCGCCGACGGCGTCATCGACGCCGGCCTCACCGGCCAGGACTGGATCCGCGAGCACCAGGTCGGCCACCCCGACGAAGACGTCCTCGAGCCCATCTGCGACCTGATCTACGCCAAGCAGAGCTTCGGCAAGGTGCGCTGGGTGCTCGCCGTCCCGGAAGACTCGCCCTTCAAGCGTCCGGAGGACCTGGCCGGCAAGACCATCGCGACCGAGCTGGTGCGGGTCACGCGCGCCTACTTCGAGCAGCGCGGCGTGCCCGTGGACGTCGAGTTCTCGTGGGGCGCCACCGAGGTCAAGCCGCCCGTCCTGGCCGACGCGATCGTCGAGGCCACCGAAACCGGCTCGACGCTGCGCGCCAATCGCCTGCGGATCATCGAGACGCTGCTCGAATCGAACACGCAGCTCATCGCCAACAAGGGCGCGCTCGGCGATCCCTGGAAGCGCACGAAGATCGACAACATCGCCCTGCTGCTGAAGGCCGCCATCGAGGCCCACGGCAAGGTGGGGATGATGCTCAACGTGCGCCGCGCCGACCTCGATCGCATCCTCGGGCTGCTGCCCGCGCTGCAGCGTCCGACCATCTCGCCGCTCAGCGACGGCGACTGGGTGGCGGTCAACACCATCATCGAGGAGCGCACCGTGCGCGACCTGATCCCCAGGCTGAAGCTCGCCGGCGGGCAGGGCATCGTCGAGTACCCGCTCAACAAGATCGTGGTGTAAGGCTGCCGTCATGAGCATCCGGATCATCAAGTCGACCGACATCGCCGCCGTCGACGCGCTGCTCTCGCCTCGGCGCGACGACGACGCCGCCACACGCAAGGCAGTCGCCGCGATCGTCGAGGCCGTGCGAAAGGGCGGAGACAAGGCCGTCGCGCGGTACGCGCGCAAGTTCGATGGCCTCCGCGGCCCGGCCGAAATCCCGCGCGACGCAGTGGACGCGCGGCGCGCGCGAGGCGCCGCCTGAGGTACGTCGTGCGATTGCCGCGGCAGCCCGGAACATCGCCCGCGTCGCCCGCGCGCAGGTGCCGCGGCCGTTCCGCGTCCAGGTCGCGCCAGGTGTCAGCGTCGAGCAGCGCGTGCGGCCGCTCGACCGCGTCGGCTGCTACGTGCCGGGAGGCCGGTATCCGCTGCCCTCGTCGCTGCTGATGACGGCCATTCCGGCGCGTGTCGCCGGCGTCGCCGAGATCATCGCCGTCTGTCCGCGGCCGGACCCGGTGGTGCTGGCGGCGGCCGAAGCCGCCGGCGTCACGCGCCTGTTTCAGCTCGGCGGCGCTCACGCGATCGCGGCGCTGGCGTTCGGGACGGCCACGATCCCGCGCGTCGACCGCATCGTCGGTCCCGGCAACAGATACGTCGCAGCCGCCAAGATGCTCGTCTCCGCGGAATGCGGCATCGACATGCAGGCGGGCCCCAGCGAGATCCTCGTGCTGTCCGACGTCGGGCAACCCGGCGTGGCTGGCTGCTGACCTCATCGCTCAGGCCGAGCACGACCCGGACGCCCGCGCGATTCTGGTGACGTCGAAGGCCGCGTCTGGCGGCAGCCGTCGCACGCGAGGTCGTCCGTCAGATGCCAGTCAGCGGCCCCGCACGGGAGGCGCTGTCCGCGTCATGGCGGCATCATCGTCACGCGCGGACGTGCCGAGGCCGTGGCACTGGCCAACCGGATGGCGCCCGAGCATCTGGTCGTCGACGACGAGGCGACGGCTGCGAAGGTCACGCGCGCCGGTGCGATCTTCATCGGCCGGCACACCGCGCAGGTGGCTGGCGACTACGCCATCGGGTCCAACCACGTGCTGCCTACCGGCGGCGCCGCGCGCCTTCGCGGTGGGTTGCACGCGGCAGACTTCGTCCGTGTGGTCTCGGTCCAGCGCGTGACGGCAGCCGGACTCGAGGTCGCTGGGACCCACCGTGCGCGCCCTGGCGTTGGCCGAGGGGCTGACCGCGCACGCGCAGTCCATGATTGTGAGGGGCGTGTGAGCCAGGCATATCAACACCCAGTCACCGCCGCGGGCGCGTTGCGGCTGCACCTGAACGAGAACACCGCCGGGTGCTCGCCGAAGGTGGTCGAAGCCCTGCGTGCGCTTGGCCGCGACGACATCGCGCTCTATCCGGACTACGACGCGGTGTACCGCGAGACGGCGCAGTACCTCGGCGTGCCCGAGTCGTCGCTGCTGCTCACCAACGGCCTCGACGAGGGCATCCTGCTGGCCGCCGTGATCGGGCAGAAGCGTCGCCCCGCCGATGGCGACGCCGAGAGCATCGTGATCCTGCCGGCCTTCGACATGTACGCGATCACCGTCGAGGCCGTCGGCGGCCGGCTCGTGTTCGTGTCGCCGAAGGCGGACTACACGTTCCCCCTCGAAGACACTCTCGCCGCGATCACGCCGCGCACTCGAACTCGTGTTCATCACGAGCCCGAACAACCCGACGGGAGTCCGTGTCAGCAACGACGCCATCCGGGCCGTCGCGCGAGCCGCTGCCCGCCGAGGCTCTCGTCTTCGTCGACGAGGCCTATCACGACTTCTGCGGCGACACCGTCGTGCACGAGCTGGGCAGCCTGCCCAACGTCGTCGTGGGCCGGACGTTCGCGAAGGCGCAGGGCCTGGCGGCGCTGAGAGCCGGGGCGATCGTCGCCGTCCCCGAGACGCTCGACTGCGTTCAAGCCCGTGATTCCGCCCTACAGCCTGAACGTCGCCGCGGCGGCGGCGCTCCGCGCGGCGCTGGCCGATCGCGACTACCTCGACTGGTACGTCGGCCAGGTGCGCGACTCACGGGAGCGCTTCTATGCGTTTTGCCGGCAAGCACGGCTTCGAGTACTGGGAGAGCAGCGCGAACTTCGTGCTGGCCCGCGTCGGCGAGCACGCCGCGGCATTGACCGGTGCCCTTCGGGCCAAGGGCATCTACATTCGGGACAAGTCGGCCGATCCCAATTGCCGCGGCTGCATCCGGGTGACCACCGGAACCGTGGAGGCCACCGAGGCGGCCGTGGCCGCGATGGAGGAGTACCTGTGCGGCGCGCAGTGATCGATCGCAAGACCAACGAGACCCAGATCCAGCTGAAGCTGACCATCGAGGGGCGCGGGCGCTATGCCGTCTCGACCGGCATCCGGTTTCTCGATCACATGCTGGAGCTGTTCACGCGGCACGGCGCCTTCGACCTCGACGTCAAGGCCACCGGCGATCTCGATGTCGATCAGCATCACACGGTCGAGGACCTCGGCATCGCGCTCGGCGAAGCGGTGTCGCAGGCCCTGGGCGATCGCCGCGGCATCAACCGCGCCGGCTACTTCGTCATGCCGATGGACGAGACGCTGGCCGTCGTCGCGCTCGACCTGGGCGGCCGGCCGCACGCGGCGGTGGATCTGAAGGTGAAGGTCCGCTACGTCGGCGATCTGCAGGCCGAACTCGTCCACGATTTCTTCGAGGGCTTCGCCATGGGCGCACGCGCAAACGTGCACGCGAAGGTGCTGTACGGCCGGTCCAGCCACCACCACATCGAGGCGGTGTTCAAGGCATTCGCCCGGGCGCTTCGCGTGGCGTGCAGCAAGGACAAGCAGCTGGCCAAGGCGTTGCCGAGTACCGAAGGGACTGATCTAGATTCACGGGTTCACAGGTTCACGGGTTCACAGGTTCACGGGTTCATGCCAATTGCGTTAGTTGACTACGGCGCGGGAAATCTGACGTCGGTGCGCAAGGCGTTCGCGCACCTCGGCGCGGAGATCTACACGCCGGAGTCGCCTGCCGATTTGGCGGCTGCCACGGCCGTCGTCGTGCCAGGCGTCGGCCATTTCTCGGCCACACGCTCGCTGACGCCCGATTGGCACGCGGCCGTGCGCGAGGCCTTGTCTGCCGGCACGCCGCTGCTTGGCATCTGCGTCGGGATGCAGTGGCTCTACGAGGGCAGCACCGAGGCGCCGGAGTGCCCTGGACTGGGGGTCGTCGAGGGCCGCTGCACGAAGCTCACCGGCGGACCCGATCGACTGAAGGTGCCGCACGTCGGTTGGAACACGCTGGATCTGGCCAAGGACTCGCACCTGCTCGAGGGACTGGCCGACGCAGAGCAGCGTGTACTTCACCCACTCGTTTGCCGGCCCGGTCAACACGGCCACGGCAGCGGCCACCGAGTACGGCGGCGAGCGATTCGCCGCGGCTGTCGAAGATGGCCTCGTCATGGGCGTCCAGTTTCACCCGGAGAAATCGAGCGAGGCCGGCCTGGCCATCCTGCGCAACTTCCTCCGCCTCGTCACCCGCACCACTCAGGTGGCGCGCTGATGCTGGCCAAACGCATCATCGCGTGCCTCGACGTCCGCGACGGGCAGGTAGTCAAGGGCGTCAAGTTCGAGGGGCTCCGCTCGGCAGGCGACCCGGCCGCGCTCGCGCGGCGCTACAACGTCGAAGGGATCGACGAGCTGGTGATTCTCGACGTCACGGCGACGCTCGAAAAGCGTCTCGCCATGGCGCGCACGGTCCGCGCGGTCGCCGGCGAGTTGTTCATCCCGCTGTGCGTCGGCGGCGGGATCCGCGATGCCGACGATGCCGCGGCGGTGGTGGAGGCCGGGGCGGACAAGGTGAGCCTGAACTCGGCCGCGCTCGCCGATCCGGCCATCATCACCCGGCTTGCGCAGCAGTACGGCAGCCAGGCCGTCATCGTCGCGATCGATGCCAGGCGTGAGGGCGATCACTTCGCCGTGTACTCGCGCAGCGGCACCACGGCCGCCTCGCGCGACGCCGTCGAATGGGCCCGCGAGGCCGAGGCGCGCGGCGCGGGAGAGATCCTGCTGACCTCGATGGACCGTGACGGCACGCGGTCCGGCTTCGACTGCGAGATGACAGCCGCCGTGTCGCGGCGCTGTGAACATCCCGGTCATCGCCTCCGGCGGCGCCGGCGGCTTCGACGACTTCGTGGACGTGTTCACCGGCGGCCGCGCCGACGCCGCGCTGGCGGCGTCGATCTTTCACTACGCGGAGCACAGCGTGAGCGAGTTGAAGGGGTACCTGCGGGAGCGCGGCATTCCCGTGCGCATCTAGACGCGCACACAATCACGAAGGCACGAACGGCACGAAGGCCACGAATTCGCCAGGTTCCTCGGCGTGGCCGTCGTCGATGGAACCTTCGTGCCATCGTGCCATCGTGCCTTCGTGATTGTGACCTGACAGATCGCAAATGCTCATTCCCTCGATCGACCTCCGCAACGGCAAAGTCGTCCAGCTCGTCCAGGGCGATCGTCTCGCCCTCGAGGACGCCGACCTCGATTCGTGGATCCGTCGCTTTGCCGCCTTTCCCAAGCTGCAGCTCATCGACCTCGACGCCGCCATCGGCACCGGCAACAACGACGCGCTGGTGCGCTACGTCTGCGGCCAGCGCGCGTGCCGCGTGGGCGGCGGCATCCGGTCGATTCCGCGCGCGCGCGAAGTGCTGATCCAAGGCGCCACGCACGTCATCGTCGGCTCGTCGCATGTTCAAGGACGGTCGCCCGGCGGTGGACTTCGCCGCCGAGCTGGCCGAGGCCGTCGGCGCCGACCGCGTCATTGCGGCGGTCGACACCAAGGGCGGGCGCGTCGCCGTCAAGGGCTGGCGCGAGACCGTGCCCGCTCACGGCGGTCGAGGCCGTGCGGGCGCTGGAGCCGTACTGCGCCGAGTTCCTCTACACGCACGTGGACAAGGAGGGCCTGATGCAGGGCACCGACATGGGCGCCATCCAGGCCGTCCGGGACGCGACCAGCCGCCGGGTCGTCGCCGCCGGCGGGATCACGACCCAGGAGGAAATCGACCAGCTCGACGCCCTGGGGGTGGACGCCGTGGTGGGGATGGCGATTTACACCGGGCGGCTGACGCCCAGAGCCTGCCGAGCGCGAACCGTCAGCCGGGCAACCTCGCCCCTCCTCCGTCTACACCTACGCGACTGGAGGAGACCCCTGACCATGGCTCATCGCTTCACCCCTCGTGCCCCGCTGACCGCCGCCCTTGCCCTGCTGGCGATGGGCATCCCTGCCCTGTCGGCCGGCGCGACCAAGGAAACCGAACGCGTCGAGCGCACCGTGCCCATGCAGGCGGGCGGCACGCTGACCCTCAAGAACTTCTCGGGCCGCGTCGAGATCACCGGCGAACCGCGATCGGACGTCGCGATTGTCGCGATCCGCAAGGCGACCCGCGAGCGGCTCGACCGCATCAAGCTCGACATCCAGTCCGATGGCCGCTCGGTCACGATCGAGGCCAACAAGCGCGACAAGGACTGGGAGGAGAAGGACGACAACGTCGTCGAGACCGACTTCACGATCAAGGTGCCCCAGAGCGCCAATCTGGACTTGAAGGTGTTCAGCAGCCCCGTGCAGATCAGCGGCGTGACCGGCACGCACAAGGTGCACGGCTTCTCGTCGGACCTGCGGCTGGACAAGGTCACCGGACCGGTGGACGCCGAGACCTTCAGCGGCCAGATCTACCTGGCTCCGGCGACCTGGCAGCAAGGCCAGTCGGTGCGCGCCAAGACGTTCAGCGGCGACATCGAAGTGCGGCTGCCGGACAGCGCCGCCGGCACGGTCGAATTCGACTCGTTCAGCGGCGACGTCGACAGCGCCGTGCCGCTCACGCTGCAGAGCAAGTCGAAGCGCAAGATGCGCGCGAGCCTCAACGACGCCGCCGGTGGCGCAGTTGACGTTCAAGACGTTCAGCGGAGACGTGCGGCTCGTGAAGTAGCGTCGTCAATCACAGAGACACGAAGGACACGAAGACGCACAAGGACTTTCTTGGGTCTCCAGAAGATCTCCGTGCGCCTTCGTGTCTTCGTGCCTCTGTGCTTGACGCGTATCTGATACGCTTCCCCCGTGCGCGGGGTGACCGCTCTCGCTCTCGCCGGTCTCGCCCTGTCCCCGGGCTGCAGCCGCCCTCCTTCCGATTTCTCCACCGACAACGCGCGAACGCACCTGGTGCAGCTGGCCGGCGTCATCGGGTCGCGCCCGGCGGGCACCGCCGCCAACGCCCGCGCGCGCGCGTACCTGGCCGACGCGCTGACCCGCGCCGGCTTCGCCGTGCGCATCCAGACCGCCGACGCCGTCCAACGCGCAGTTCGGCGTCAGCGGCCGGGTGCACAACATCATCGCCGTGAAAGACGGCGCCAGGCGCGAGGCCATCGGCCTGGTCGCGCACTACGACTCGGTCGCCGAGGGCGCCGGCGCCGCCGACGACGGGATTGGCAGCGCGGTGGTGGTGGAAGCCGCCCGAGTGCTGGCCGCGACGCGCGAGCGGCAGTGGACCGTCATGGTGCTGCTGACCGACGCCGAGGAGGACGGCCTGCTGGGCGCCTCCGCGGTCGTCGAAGACCCGGACGTCCGCGAACGGCTGAAAGTCGTGATCAACGTCGAGGCCATGGGCGCCGACGCGACCGGTGCGGCTGTTCGAGACCGGACCTGGCAACGGCTGGCTGGCCGGCGTCTGGGCGGCGGCGGCGCCGCACCCGCGCGGCGCGTCGTTCGACTTCGAGATCTACCGGCGCATGCCGAACGACACCGACTTCTCGGTGTTCAAGCGCGCGGGCATTCCGGGGTTGAACTTCGCGGCCGTCGGCGACATCTACGGGTATCACACGGCCATCGACGTCGCCCGAGCGGGTCACCGCGCGGGCGCTCGAGGACGCCGGCGCCACGGTCGTGGCGGTCGCCACGCGGCTTCAGCGCGACGACATCACGCGACGGACCGCGCAGCAGGCCACGTACTTCGACCTGCTCGGCGTGACGGCAGTGGCCTGGAGTCCGACGACGATCGTCGTGCTGCTGGCGCTGGCACTGGCGCTTGGCGCTCGTCGCGTGGGGGCGCATGGTCGCCGCGTGCTGGCGAGCCGCCGGTCTGCGGCGGCGCTGCTCGTCCGTGATCCTGTGGACCATCGTCGGCACTGCTGGTCGTTGCGGGAGCGTCCATCGGCAGCGTCGCGCTGGTGCGCACCGTGCGCGAGGTGTACCACCCGTGGTACGCCACGGCCCGGGCGATTTGCGCTGATGAGTCGTGCTGGCAGGCGGCGCCGCGGCGTGGCTGCTCTATCGGCTCGCCGCGCACCTGCCGGGCAGGATGCGGTTGCCGCGCGGCGGCGCCTTCGTCTGGACGCCCACCCTGATTCTCTGGATGGCGTTGGCGGCGTTCATGGGCTGGGCGGCGCCGCGAGCCGCGTACCTCTGGGTGCTGCCGCTGCTGGCGGCGGCCGCGCCACTGGCGCTTGGCGGCGCACAGTCGAGGAGCGGTCCTGCTCGCGTCGGCCCTCGCGCCTGGTGACCGGGTCGGTGTTGTGGATTCCCGACGTCGCCTCGATGCTTGGCTTTCTCGTCGCGCTGCTGGGCGCGTTCCCTGTCGTCGCGCCCGTGTGGACGCTGCCGTCCCTGCTGCTGCTCGCAGCCTTGATGCTCGCGCCGCCGGCGGTGGCGCTGCTGGTGGCCAGCGGATGGCCGCGTCCGCGCTTTGTCACGCGCGCGGTGCTCGTCGCGACGGCGCTGTCGGTGGCCTGGGCGTACCGCGCGCCAGCCTACACACCCGAGCGGCCGCTGCGCATGGCACTGGTCGCGGTGGGCGATGGCGACGGGCCGCGCACGTCGACGGTGCTTGCGGTTTCCGGCAATGAGCCGGCCGTCGACCTGGGCTCGACGGCCCCGCTCCTGACGCCGGCCGCCTCGGTGCCCGAGCTGGTCGGCGCGCTTCACCGGAGGACGCGCCGTTCGTGTCCCTGGGCATGACGCCGGAAGCCGAACCGGCCGGCCGCGGCATCTGCGTCGACACACCGGCGGCGCCTGGCGAGGTCGGGCTGGCAGTGACCGTCGTGCCGGCCATCGAGGGGCTGCAGGCGCGGCTGGAGCTGCCTGCGGGGCGCGTGCCGCTGCGAAGCAACTGGCCCGGGCAGGTCCGCGGCGGTCACTGGTCGGCCGCCTACGTCGCTGTTCCCCCGAAGGCATCACCTTCCACCTCGCGCTCGAGGCCGATGGCGCGGGCCCGGCCTGCGACGGCCGCCTGCTGCTGCGGCCGTCCCCGGCCGGTCGACCCGGCATCCGGCCGACTGCCGTCCTGGCTCGACCGGCCGGGCATCGCGTGGGATTTCCGGGTGGTGGACGTCACGCCGTTACGGTAAACTCCGTAGTCATTACGTTAAGTGACGTAACGCGCGTCAGGGAGGCAGCCACGTGGACAACCCGTTCGTGTACGGCGAGGTCGTGCCGCCGTCGGCCTTCGTCGATCGCCACGACGAGCTCAAGCGCCTGTCGGCCGACCTGCTCGCCGGGCAGAAGGTGTTCCTGATCTCGCCGCGGCGCTACGGCAAGTCGTCGCTCATCCGGCCGGGCGCTGGCCAATGCCGAGCGCGCCGGCTGCCTCACCGTCGAGGCCACGGTCAGCAGCTACAGCTCCTATCTCGCGTTTCTCGAGGGCTACGCCAGGGCGGTGCTGGCCGCCGAGACGCGCGTGTCGCGCGCGCTTGTCGTGGCTGCGCGAGGCCATCGGCGCGACCCGGCCCGAGGTGCGCCTGGAAACCGAGCCGGGCGGCGCATCGGCGGTGGCCGTGGCGTTTCCGGCCGTCCGATCGGCCAGGGACGTCTCGCGGCTGGCGCCGGAGATCTTCGCCCTGCCGGCGCGGCTGGCCGAGGCGCGCGGCCGGCGAGGTGGTCGTCGCGCTCGACGAGTTCCAGGCCATCGGCGGGTTCAACGGCGGCAGCGTCGAAGAGGCCCTGCGCGCGGCGGTGCAGCACCAGCGCCAGGTCGGGTACGTCTTTGCCGGCTCCGAGCCGTCGCTGATGGAGGCGATGCTCGGGCCGAGGCGCCCGTTCTACAAGGCGGGTCCCGTCATGCGGCTCGACAAGATTCCCGCCGGACCTGTTCGCGTCCTTCATCGAGCAGCGCTTCCTGAAGACCGGGATGAAGCCCGAGGCCGGCCTGGGTCACGCAGTGGTCGATCTGGCCGGTCAACTCCCCTACGACGTCCAGCGCCTGGCGCACGAGGTGTGGGACGATGGCCGCGCCGCAGGGCCTGCGGCGCGTGGGGCTCGACCAGCTGCACCAGACGCTGCGTCGACTGCTGGCCGAGCACGAGGTGTTCTTCGAGGCCGCGTGGCAGCGGCTCACGCTGGGCCAGCGCGGCGTGCTGCGCGCGCTGGTGCTCGAAGAGGGGCGCGGCCTGCTGTCGGCCGACGTGCGTTCCCGGTATCGCCTGGGCGGCGCCTCCTCGGTGCAGGCGGCGCTGGGCGCGCTGCAGAAGCAGGACGTGGTCACGCGCGACTCGGATCGGTACGTCGTCGTCGATTCGCTGATGCGCGAGTGGATCGCGCGGAGAACCTTCTGATGCTCACCCGCTGGCTGATCAAACTTGGGCTCCGCACCGAACAGCAGCGTGCGTGGGCGACCTACGACTGGGCCAACTCCGCCTTCCAGTGCACCATCATCACGGCGGTCTTCCCCGTGTACTTCGCGTCGGTGGCGGCCGACAACCTGCCGCCGGCCGTCGCCACCGAGCGATTCGCGACGGCGACCACGCTGGCGCTGGCCATCGTCGCGATCATCGCGCCGGTGCTGGGCGCGTACGCCGACTTTGCGGGCGCGAAGAAACGCCTGCTGGCGATCTTCCTCGGCGTCGGCGTCATCAGCACGGCCGCGATGGTGCAGATCGGCAGCGGCGACTGGCTGCTGGCGGCGGTGCTGTTCGTCGTCGCCAACATCGGCGTCTCGGGCAGCTTCGTCTTCTACGACTCGCTGCTGCCGCACGTCGCCGAAGACGCCGAGATGGACCGCGTGTCGAGCGCCGGCTACGCGCTGGGGTACCTGGGCGGCGGCGTGCTGCTGGCCATCAACCTCGCGTGGATCCTCAAGCCCGGATGGTTCGGCCTGGCCGACGCGGGGGTGGCCTCGCGCCTGTCGTTTCTCAGCGTCGCCATCTGGTGGCTCGCGTTTGCGATCCCGCTCTTCCGCAAGGTCCCGGAGCCCGACGTGCGGCACAACGCGCTTGCCGGCCGGCGCAAGCCCGGTCATGGCGTCGTTCCGCCAGCTCGCGGCGACGCTGCGCGAACTGCGCCAGTATCGGCAGGCCTTCCTGATGCTGGTCGCGTTCCTGATCTACAACGACGGCATCGGGACGATCATCCGCATGGCGGGCCCTTACGGCCAGGAGATCGGGCTGCCGCAGGACGCGCTCATCGCCGCGTTCGTGATGGTGCAGTTTGTCGGGATTCCGTTTGCGTTTGCCTTCGGCCGTCTCGCCGACCGCATCGGCGCCAAGCCGTCGATCTTCATCGCGCTGGTCGTCTACGTGCTCATCAGCCTGGTGGGCTACTTCATGACGACGATCTGGCAGTTCTTCCTGCTGTCCTTCATGGTGGCCACGGTGCAGGGCGGCAGCCAGGCGCTCTCGCGGTCGCTGTTTGCGACGATGATCCCGAAGCACAAGTCGTCGGAGTTCTTCGGCTTCTTCGGCGTCTTCGAGAAGTTTGCGGGAATCATCGGGCCGCTGCTGTTTGCGGCGACCGTGCGCATGACCGGCTCGAGCCGCAACGCGATCCTCTCGGTCATCGCCTTCTTCGTCGTCGGCGCCGTGCTGCTGTGGATGGTGGACGTCGAAGAGGTCAGCGGGCCGCGCGCGACGTTACGGGTGACGAGCGTGCGAGTGGCGAGGTGCAGCGCCCGACGAGCCTCACTCCTTGTAACTCTGTCTTCCTCGCGCCACCGGCCGTGACAGCGCGTGCTGCAGCCCATGGCCGTTGAGCGTCAGGATCTGCCTCCCAGAAGTTCCTGGCGGCGGCCTTGTCGCCGGCTTTCTCGGCGGCTTCGGCCTGCAGCATCAGGTTGAAGGGGTCGCGCTGGTCGGCCTTGGACAGCTCGGCCCGGGCCGTGGCGACGTCGCCGGTGTAGAGCGCGACGTACCCGGCGAGGTACGCCACCGTGGGCCCTTCGTCTTTCAGCGCGGGCGTCGGCGGCGACCAGCTGCCGGGCGGCGTCGAGATGGCGACGCGCCGTGGCGGCGTCGCCGGCGCGAGCGGCGATGCGGCCCTGGGCGTGCAGCCAGCGCAACTCCCACAGCGCCAGTTGCGAGGCCGGCTCGTCGGGCTGCCGGCGCGACATCTCGTAGCCGGTCTGGTACCACTGACGGGCTTTCTTGAGATCGCCGGTCTCGAGATAGAGCCGGCCCAGCGCATTGGCGGCGGCCGCCGCCCCGGCGGGCCGCCCCGCGCCCTGCTCGAGGTCGTACACCTGCTGGAAGAACGCGGCCGCGTCCGCGGTTCGCCGCTCGAACGCGTACGAGGTGGCCATCGCGTTCAACGTGTTGGCCTTCAGTTCCGGCGGGGCCTGCTCGATCGCCTGCGTGAGGTGCTTGCGCGCGTCGGCGTAGCGCCCCATGAGATCGAGCACGATGCCGGTGGCCAGGTGCGCATCGGCCAGGCCCGGCTGCGCAGCCAGCGCCTGCTCGTAGAGCGCCAGCCCCTCGGCAAAGTCCCCGTCGGCGACCAGCCGCCGGCCCTTCTGCACCAGCGCTGAAGCGTCGGGCGGCTCCTGCGCGACGGCCGCCGGCAGGCCTGAAAGCAGACAAATCGACACGAGGACGATCGAGGCGCGACAGGTCATGACGCCATGGTAGCGCAGGCCGCAGTGCTAGCATCGCCCTCGCATGCGCCCCAGACCGGTTCTCGCGCTCGTCGTCGTCCGTCGTCGCATGGCCTGCGCGACGTTGCCCACCACATCCACGACCGCGCGGCGTCGCCGCGCCGGCGCGTGGTGCTGATTTCGTTTGACGCCGGCGCGGACTGGATCGTCGATCGGCTGATTGCCGCGGGAAAGGCGCCGGCGTTTGCCGCGCTGGCGCGCGAGGGCGCGCAGGCCGACGCGATGATCTCGGTGATCCCGTCGCTGACCGCCGTCGCGCACGCGTCGCTGTGGACGGGCGCCTTTCCCCGGGTCGCACGGCGCCACCGACAACTACATGCCGATGGCGCCGGCCGCCGCGCACACGCTGGTCGAGCGGCGCTCGGGCTACCTGAGCGACGTGCTCCGCGCCGAGCCCATCTGGGATACCGCCGCGCGCCACGGCAAGCGCGTGATGGTGGTTCAGGCCTCCAACGGGTTCCCGTTCACCAATCGCTTTCCGGATCGCCTGACGCAGTTCGACATCTACGCCAACGAGCTGCTCGCGCAGCGCCATCGTCAACGGCGTCGTGGGGCCGAACGGACTCGCGTTCACGATCGGCGACACGCCGGCGCGCGTCACGGCCAGGGACCGCCAGTCGGTCACGCTGGCTGTGGGCGACGCGCAGGTCGCGCTGTCGCCGGGGACGCCGGCGTTTTCTCCGCCGATGACCGTGCGGGTCGGCGGCGTCGAGGGCCAGACCCGTGTCGGCCTGCTGGAGTACGACGCGGCGACCGGCCGCGTCCTGCTGTTGCGCGGCGACGTCGTGCGGCTGGTCGCGCACCGATGCGGCGGCACGCGACGCGCATGCTCGCACGAGGCCGGCATCACCGTCGGCGAAGTGGGCAGCGGCCACTACCAGACCGGCGGCCTTTGGCAGGACGCTGGCGGATGGCGGCACGGGCAGCGCCGAGCGCCACCTGGTGAACGCGACGCTGGCCAACCAGCAGTACTTCGACGGCGCCCTCCGCTACGCCGCCGGCGCAGCGATGGGACCTGCTGGTGCTCTACGTCCCCAACATGGACGTCGCCGGCCACGCCCTGGTGGGCATGCTCGATCCCGACACGCCCGGCCACGATCCGGTGCTGGCGGAGAAGATCTGGCCCGTCTACGAGGAGATGTTCGCGCGGTGCATGGACGACTACGTCACGGCCATCCGCAGGCTCGTGCCCGACGCCGCACTGGTCATCGGCGCCGACCACGGCGTCGAAGGCAACCGCCGGTGGTGGTATCCCAACGCGGTGTTGCGCGAGGCGGGCCTGCTCGGCGAGGACGGCCAGCGGCGGCGGTCGACCTGGCAAGAACTCGCGCGCTGTTCCTCTATTCACACGGCGGCGGGATCTTCGTCAACTCCACGCGCTTCAAGGGCGGCATCGTCACCGACGGCCAACGGGAGCGAGGTGAAGGCGGCAGGTACGCGCAAGGCGCTGCTGTCGGCGCGCGACCCCGAGTCCGGGCACGCCGCTGGTGCGCGCGGTCGTGGACACCGAGCTCGACGGCGAGGCGCTGGGCATCGGCGGCGAGTTCGCGCCGGACCTGTACCTGGACCCCACGCCGGGCTACATGGCGAGCGCGCGATTCGGCTCAAAAGAGGTCGTCGGCCCTGCCGTCACGATGGGGATGGGCGCGCACGGGCCGTTTCCGACCCGCCGGCGGCTGCACGGGATCTTCTATGCGGTGGGACCAGGCGTGCGGGCGGGGGCGCGACCTGGCATCGTCCGCCAGGTCGACCCCGCCCCTACCGTTGCGCGCTTACTCGGCATTCCGCCGCCGGCTCAATCGGTCGGCAGGGCGCTGCCGATCGAGTGAGTTGCCTGCGGTTCTTACTGCACGTCGGCGATGATCGCCCGTCCAACTCTCTTGGAGTTGAACCTGCATCAAACCACCGTTGTCGGCTCGATCGCTGAGAACACATCTCGACACCAACGAAAGGCTGTATTGATCGGACCCGCTGGAGAGGTCGACCTTCGGTGTCGATTTCTTGTTGTCGCGGTTGCATGGACTTCGACATAGTCCATTTCGCCGGCGACATACCAGACTGCACCTACTTGATTTCTTCTTGACGGTAGATCCCACTCGCAGCGAACTCGAGTCCGCGCGCGACGTAGACGAAGGTCGTCCTATTCCCGGTTGCGGGCCGCCAGATCGAACCACTTCTTGTGATCGGGTTTCCCTGCCTCTTGAAAGTCAAGACCGCTCGGCTATGGAGGAGTTCAAAGTGGACTCAATCCGCCGACCCGGATTGGCGGCTCGTCGGCCCCTTTGGCGAATCACGCCCACGACGCCTCACGGCGCCCCAACCCCGCCGAGAACCGCAGCCACGGTGAGGTATTGATCGCTGTCGCTTTGTCAGCTGCACCATTACGGACGCTGCCATGGAACCCTCGATGCGCCGGAACCGGCTACGGACTCTCTGTCGCCCATCGGAAAGCCCCTTCGTGGCGGCAGCTAACTCAGCCTGGCGCGCCGTATTAGATAAACGAGGTCGGCCCGTTTTCCGTACTTCTCGAAATCCTTTTTCCACGTCCGCTTTCAGGCGGGCCAGGGCGCCTGACGCAATTCCTGCCAGTTCGCGCCCTTCCGCGTCTTGCCAGATGGCGGCCGCCGCGCGGCCCCCACAGCCGCGAGCCGCCATCGCAGTTCGTCAAACGGCAGGCCTCTCATGGCGGTCAAGCGTCCTGTGCACGGCGAGATCCAGGGCAACGGCCGCAAACCCTGCGCTCCAAGCGCGGTCAGAGCGCGCCAGTAGGCGAGTTCGCGCGCCACGGCCGGGCGCGACTCGACGGCGTCCTCCGGGCCTCCGACACGTGCTTCCGAGCCTCGCGCGCACAGAAAGCGTCGACGCGCGGCGCCAGCGCATTTGCGCTGTCGCCCTCGGAGGATTCCAGGTGTCGCTGGCCAGCAACGCCGTCGCGCGGTCGCACTGAAGCGCAAACGCCGCCGCCTGGGCCCGCAGGAAGAGTCACGCGCTGAATCTTGCCTCGGTAGCGCCTCGAGGCCCCGTTTGCACGCGGCGGCATCGATCTCCGGTCAGCGCGGCTTCGGCTTCGTCTGTGCGTCCCAGCCGAATCAGCAGGTCGGCGCGGTTGGCCAGGTCGAAGGGCAGCGATCGCGTGGTCGTCCTGTCGGCGATGAATCGCTTCGGCCTGCAGGCGAAGCCGCAGCGCCTCGGGATACTGGCCGAGAGCGGTCAGCACGCTGGCCAGGTTGGTGGAAGCCAGCGCGATAGAGGTCTCGTCCTTCACGGTCGTCGCCAGCGCCAGCACCTGGTTGGCCTCTTCCCTTCGCCTTCTCGAGCTGGTCGAGCGACTGATGGGCGCGGACGGCAATCTGCAGACCGTCGAGTTCCAGCAGCCGGTAGCTGTTCTCTCGCACGAAGGGCAGCACCGAGCTGATGAGGGTCAACGCCTCGTGGCGCGGCCCTGGCCTTCCTGCAACGAGGCCAGTTGCAGGCGCGCGCGCGCGACGATTCGCCGGGCTCCCCGGTTCTCGGCAAGCTTCAGCGCGCGACGCACCTGGTCCTCGGCGTCCGCGTGCCGACCGAGTGCTGCAGCGTGAACGCGAGATCCACGAGGCCATCGGCTGCCACCGTGTCGAGACGATTGTCGAGGGCCTCTCAACCGCCGCCGAAGCCAGACGTTTCGGCGTCGGCGAACTGGCCCTTGCGTCGCGGTCACCGACTCAGCGCCAGTCGCGCGCGAACTTGCTGGAACGCCGAGCCGTGAGCCCTCTGCAAGCGTTATCGCGCGATCGAGGTCAGCGCGGGCCGCCCCGAAGATCGCCCGCGTACTCCAGCGCCGACCTCTCGTTGCAGAAGCACCTCGGTCTCGCCCTCGACGTTCGAGCCTTGCGGTAGAGCCGCTCGGCCTCGGCAAAGGCCGCCAGCGCTTCGGGCAACTTCGCTTCGAGCGCCTCAGCCGATCCGAGCCGCATGATGTGCAGCAGCCGACTGCGGATCGAGTTCCACGGCCTTCGCAAACGAGTCGCGAGCGTCCTTCCGAAGCCCGCACTCTCCTGGGCGCTGCCAAGGTCGATCCAGGCGCCGGAGTGGCTCTCGCGGTGGACCAGTTGCCGATGCAGTTCCACCGCCTGATCCATGCGGCGCAGCACCGATGCCCGCAACGCCTGGACACGTCAGCCGTTCGATCTCTGGCAGGCTGCGACTCGTCGGGCACGAAGTCCGACACGCTCAGCAGCTGCTTCTGCGCGGTCGATCGTCGTCGAGTTCCGCGTAGGCGTCGGCCAGTCGCGTGCAGGCCAGCACGTGCGCGGGAAGAGCTGATCGCCTGTTCGAGACTGCGGGCCGGCCGGTTTCAGTACGTGCCGTCACGCATCGCCTGCAGGCCGCGCTGGTACCACTCGTCAGCCTCGGGCGGCACGCGCGGCAGAGGCGATGGCCGCTTCCACACCATCGCGCCACCGTCGTCAGCGATGAGGAGCGCGGTGGCGGCGATGACCACCCTACGAGACACCAGCGGCCGCGCTCGGGCGGTTTCGGCAAGCCTCCGCTGAGGTCGGTCCGTGACGTCTCGGTCAGCACGCGGATGGCGCCGACGAGCTCGTCGGCCGACTGGAAGCGGTCGGCGGCGTCTTTCGCCAGCAGCTTCCCGCACAGCTCGTCGTGCCGCTCGTTCAGATCCGCGCGCAGGCTCGACGGCGCCGGCGGATGCACGTGCAGGACGTTGGCGATCGACTCGAGCGTGCTCGGTCCCTCGAACGCGCAACGGCCGGTCAGGCTTTCAAACAGCAGCACGCCCAGCGAGAACAGGTCGCTTCGCCCGTCGAGCGGCCGCTGCTGGATCTGTTCGGGCGACATGTACGCGGGCGTGCCGATGATGGTGCCGGCGGTCGTGAAGCCCCCCGACGATGTCGGAGCATTCACGGCCGATGGCGGCAGCACGACCTGCTTGGCGATGCCGAAGTCGAGCAGCTTCGGACGCCCGGACGGCGTGACCATCACGTTGGAGGGTTTCAGGTCCCGGTGGACGATGCCGCGCCGATGCGCGCGGCCAAAGCCTCGGCGATGTCTGCGGCGATGCGCAGCGCGTCCCGCACGGGCAGCGGACCCGCCTGCAACATGGCCGAAGCGGCTGGCCCTCGACGTACTGCATGACGATGAAGGCATGGCCTTCAGGCGTGCGGCCGGTTTCGTAGACGGTGCAGATGCAGGGATGGTCGAGGGCCGCGGCCGAGTGGGCCTCGTGCAACAGCCGCCGGCCGGCCGTCTCGTCGCCGACGTGGTCGGCCGCGACAAACTTGATGGCGACGTCGCGATCGAGCGTCGATCGTGGGCGAGATAGACCTCGCCCATGCCGCCGCGGCCGAGCAGCCTGCCCAGCCGGTACCGGCCAAAATCCGACGCGCTCGCGTCTGCGGCCATCAGGTCCTCTCGCTCGTGCGGGGCCAAGTTCTTCTAGAGACGTGGAGGGAGTATACCCAACCG
>CAWFRL010000028.1:0-75605 GCA_963818215.1 Vicinamibacteria bacterium
TCAATCGTCAATGCGCAGGCGTAGAATCGACCAACGCCGTCAGAACTTCCGACACGAACAGGCCGATCGCCCAACACCGTCGACCCTGCCAGCGCGCAGCCGGCCACCAGCGGCAGGTCGCGCGCGCGGAGCGCGTCGTGGGTGAGCCGCCCAGGCCTGGCCACGCGGCGATCGTCTCGACGACGAAGGCCCCGCCGAGCAGCGCCGCCATCGCCACCCGCCCAGCGCGAGGACAGGCTTCAGCGAGAGCCGCCACGCGTGCCGCCGCACGATCTGCGCCCTCGCCGACGCCGCGAGCGCGCGCGGCCTGGACGGCCAGCGTGGCGAGCGCCTCGGCGAGTGCGGTGGAGGCTGGCGTTCGAAGTTCGCCGCCAGCGGCAGGGCAAGGGCCAGGGCCGGCAACAGCAGATGCCACAGCAGGTCGGCCGGCCAGCAGGCCGGTAAGCTCGCCACCGCTGGTCATCCCGCCAGCGGGCAGCCATCCCGTGCGCGCGGCGACCAGCACCAGCACGAGCGCTCCGACAAACAGCGGGATGGAGGAGCATCAACAGGGAGATCGCGCGACCGCGCGCGCGGCCATCGACTGCAGGCACACAGCACGACGATCGCGAGCGGCAGGCCGATCAGCATGGCCAGCAGCAGCGCGGTCAACGCCAGGATGGCGGTGTTGATCGCGCGGTCGAGCACCATGGGGCCCACCGGCGCGCGATAGCGAAAGGAGGTGCCCAGGTCGCCGCGCGCCAGCATCGAGAGCCAGCGGCCGTCCTGCACGACCAGCGGCCGATCGAGCCCCGCCTCGGCGCGCACGGCCGCAATCGCGCGGACGTGGCGCCGAGGCCCGCGCCCAGGATGGCCGCGTCCCCCGGCGCCAGCGCCGCCAGCAGGAAGCCGCACGAGGCCACGATCCACACGAGCACCACGGCGGCGAGCGCGCGCCGAACGAGGAAGCGGGTCACTGGCGCTCGATCGTAATCGTTCGTCAGCCTCAGGCTCCGGGCCTCAGGCCTCGAGGGCGGCGTCCAGCGTTCTGAGGCATAATGGCGCGCGCCCCGGCAGCATGCCGATCGACTCCGGAACCCGGCTCGGTCCTTACGAAGTCCTCGCGCCGATCGGCGCCGGGGGCATGGGCGAGGTGTACCGCGCCTGCGACACCCGCCTGGATCGCATCGTCGCGATAAAGGTCCTGCCCGCGCATCTTTCCGGCGACGCGGCCCTTCGGGTACGGTTCGCCCGGGAGGCGAAGACGGTCTCGGCTATCAGCCATCCCCACATCTGCGCGCTCTTCGACGTCGGGCACCAGGACGACATCGACTACCTGGTGATGGAGTACGTGGAAGGCGAGCCGCTCTCGTCGCCTTACGGCGGGCTCGCCTCGAGCAGCGGCAGATCGTCGCGCTCGGCGATGGAGATCGCCGATGCCCTCCATGAAGCGCACCAGCGGGGGATCATCCATCGCGACATCAAGCCCCACAACATCATCGTGACGCCACACGGGCACGCCGAAGGTCCTGGACTTCGGTCTCGCGAAGGCGTTCGAGGTGGTACGGCCCGACGACGACACGCACTCGGCGGCGGTGAACACCCGCGAGGGCACGCTCGTGGGCACGGGGCCGTACATGTCGCCGGAGCAGGTCCGCGGCGAGACCCTGTGATCCGCGCAGCGACGCGTTCAGCTTCGGCGCGGTGCTCTACGAAATGGCGACCGGGCGCCGACCGTTTGCCGGCAACAGCCTCCCGGAAACGCTCTCGGCCATCCTGACGGCACAGCCCGAGCCAATCGATCGGCGTGGTGTCCGACGTCGCGCCCGAACTGCAGCGGATCGTCTCCAAGTGCCTCGAAAAAGATCGCACGCGGCGCTATCAGTCGCTTCGCGACGTCGCAACGGACCTGGAGAATGTGCAGCGCGATGATCGCGCCGTCGCGCGCCCCTCGCGGCGACGAATTCTTCGGCCGCGCTGACGCTCGCCGTTGGTGCCCTGCTGTCGGGCGCTTGTTATGGCGTGCCAGCGCTGGTTCTGCCGGCAGCCGCATCGATCTCTGGCCGTGCTGCCGCTGAAGCCGCTCTCTGGCGACCCGAAGGAGAACTACATCGGCCTCGGCATCTCGGACGCGATCATCGCGCGCATCAGCCAGGCCGGCGGGCTCACCGTGCGCCCGACCAGCGCCGTGCGCCGCTACGCGACCGCCGACACCGACGCGCTGGTTGCCGGCAACGAGCAGCTCGTCGACGCGGTCCTCGAGGGCAGCTGGCAGCGCGAGGGTGACCGCCTGCGCGTCAGCGTGAACCTGCTGCGACTGGCCGACGGCGCATCGGTCTGGGCCGACCGCTTCGACGTGCGGGCCAGCCGACATCTTCGCCGTCCAGGATCAGGTCTCCGAACGGCTCGTGTCGCAGGCTGCGCCTGCAGCTGTCGGCCGACGGTCAGGCGCGGGTGCGCCAGGGCGGCGCGACGAACCTCGAGGCGTACGACGCGTTTGCGAAGGGCAGTTCTATTTCGGGGAGCGCGGGTACGGCCCTGCCACACGACAGAACTCCGACCGGGCGGTCGAGCTGTTCCAGCGCGCCATCACGCTCGATCCTGGCTTCGCGCGAGGCCATGCGATGCTGGGGTTCGCGCTGGCCTGGACGGCGGTCTTCATCGAGGACGACCCGGCACTCGTCGCGCGTGCGAAGGCGCTGACCGACCGCGCCGAGCAACTCCACCCTGGACTCGCGCAGGTCCACTCGAACCGCGCCATCTTCTTTCAGAGCAAGTACGAAGGGTGGCGCATCGCGGACGCGCTTCGTGAAGTGCGCATCGCAGAGCGGCTCGGTCCGACCCTCGGCCCCCAGATCGATCAGGAAGCGGCGGCGCTCTATGCGCACCTCGGTTTCTGGGACGACTGGCGACGGGCGAACGAGCGTGCGATGGCGGACAGATCCCACGAACCGGCAGATTCGCGCCACGCACGTGAGCGAGTCTACCTGTAACAACTTCCCCGAGGAGGGGCGCGCGGCGCAGAAGCGCCTGCTTGATCAGGAGCCGGACGAGCGATATTTCCTCTTGGCCCGGCGCCCCGCGGACGCGGCGCCGATCGTGGAGAAGAAGGCACTGGCGAACGAGCCGACATCCGTCATGAACCTGGCCACTCTTCGCGCGCTGCAGGGCCGTCACGCGGAAGCGCGGGGCGCCACTGAACGGTCCCTGGCCATGGCCCGGAAAAACCGCTACTACCACCACCTCACCTACGGCGCGGTCCGCGTGTACGCACTTGGCGGCGACGCCGAAGAGGCGACCAGGTGGCTGAAGGAGACGATCAGCTGGGGGTTTCCCTGCTATCCGCTCTTCGCTGAAGACCACATGCTCGACCCCGTCCGAAAGTCGCCCGGGTTCCAGCGTGTCCTGACGGAGCTGCACGAGCAGTGGGAGCGCTATCGCCTGGAGCTGGACACCAACTAGCGGACGCTACTCGGTCCTGACTCGGGGATCTGCTCCAGGCGATAGGCACGTCGTCGGCGGTGTCGCCTAGTGGCTCGTATGCCCGATGCGTCCGCGTGCCCTTGTGGTGCGCGCACGTCACCGCCGGGTTGAACGGCGTGAACACCCCCCTGGGGTTGTCGCGATAGATCCACACGTGGCGATCGAAATGCGGCTCGAACATGTGCGCCTCGTCGGTCGCCGTCGCCGGGTCGTCGATCATCGTGTCGTAGGGCACGCCGTGGAACGTCGGCGGCGCCGCCTGGCGCTCGCGCCAGCTCCTGGCGAACACGAGGTTCTCCACCGCCACCAGCGCCATCGATCCGTCCGCCTGCGGCTCGTAGATCAGGATGGCCGGCGTGCGGAAGTCCGTGTGGGTGCCGTTGCCGCCGACGCGCGGCGCCGGCGGCCCGGTGATGCCCAGCAGATCGGGGCGGAAGTAGTGCACGCCCATGGCGCCCTCCGCCGCCGGCCGGCCCATCATGTCGGAGGTCTCGCAGATGTCGAACGGATCCCGGATGTAGCCCTCGGCGAGGGCGACGTCGACGTCGCGGAACCGCTCGGTGGCCTTGCGCACCTCGACCAGCGTCGGCTCGCCCGGCCCGGGGACGAACCGTGCCGGCGCATCCTGTGCCGCCGCGGCGGCCGGCAATGAGGCTGGCGATCGCCAGCAGGAACAATGTCGTGGCAGGTCGTGCATGTCGTGTCTTCATGATGATCCTCCAGGTATGAAACCGCGCGATGAATCCGTGCTGTCCGAATGAATGCCTGCTGACACAGATACGGATCGGCAGGCCTGCGCGGAAGACCAACGGCGGGACGCGGGGCCTTCTCAGGCAGGCGCGCGGCGGGGATAATCGCCAGAGCGGCGCAGCGTTGCTGCCGCCTGTAATCGTCATCACCAGGAGATTTCCGCATGGCTGCCAGGACCATTGCCATCGTCGGCGCGACCGGCGCCCAGGGAAGCGGCCTCGTCGGCGCCATCACGGCCGACCGTTCGGGCGAGTTTGCCGCCCGTGCCCTCACGCGCACGCCCGGCTCCGCCAAGGCGGCGGCGCTCTCCGCCGCCGGCGTCGAGGTCGTCGCCGCCGACACCGACGACGTGGAGAGCCTGAAGCGCGCCTTCGACGGCGCCGACGCCGTGTTCTGCCTCACCAACTACTGGGAGCACTTCTCGGTGGAGCGCGAGCAGGCGCAGGCAAGGAACATGGCGGCAGCCGCCAGGGCCGCCGGCGTGCGGCACGCGATCTGGTCGACGCTCGAGGACACGCGCCGCTGGGTGCCGCTCGACGACGACCGGATGCCGACGCTGCACGGCCGCTACAAGGTCCCGCACTTCGACTCGAAGGGCGAGGCCGATCAGTTCTTCCGCGACGCCGGCGTGCCGACGACGTTCCTGCTGACGTCGTTCTACTGGGACAACTTCATCTTCTTCGGGCTCGGCCCCAAGCCGGGGCCCGACGGCGTGCTCGCCATCACGCTGCCGATGGACGACCGCAAGCTGCCGGGCATCGCCGCCGGCGACATCGGCCCGTGCGCCTACGGCGTGCTGCGCCGGCCGGACCTGATCGGCAAGACCGTGGGCATCGCGGGCGAGCACCTGACGGGCGGCGAGATGGCGGCGGGGCTGACGAGAGCGCTCGGGCAGACGGTGCGCTACAACGCCGTGCCGCCGGAGGTCTACCGCGGCTTCGGCTTTCCCGGCGCCGACGACCTCGGCAACATGTTCCAGTTCAAGCGCGACTTCAACGACTACTTCTGCGGCGCGCGCGATCCCGGGTTCTCGCGCTCGCTGTATCCGCAGCTGCAGAACTTCGACGCGTGGCTGGCCGCGCACAAGGGGCAGATTCCGCTGTAGCGCAGCCGGCACTTCACCCAGTGCCCGCATCGTCGAGGCCGAACAGCCTGGCGGCGTTCTCCTTGAGAATCAGCGGCCGCACCTCGTCGCGAATCGCGATCTTCTCGAAGTCGGCCAGCCAGCGGTCCGGCGTGATGAGCGGGTAGTCGCTGCCGAAGAGCACCTTGTGCTTCAGCAGCGTGTTCGCGTACTGGACGAGCGTCGGCGAGAAGTACTTCGGCGACCAGCCTGACAGGTCGATGTAGACGGTCGGCTTGTGCAGGCACACCGAGATCGCTTCGTCCTGCCACGGAAACGACGGGTGCGCCAGGATGATCGGCATCTCCGGAAAGTCCACGGCGACGTCGTCGATCAGCATCGGGTTGCCGTACTTCAGCCGCACGCCGCCGCCGCCCGGCATCCCGGTGCCGATGCCGCTGTGCCCGGTGTGGAAGAGCACGGGCAGCCTGGCCTCGGCGAAGACTTCATAGAGCGGATAGGCGATGCGGTCGTCGGGCGAGAACTGCTGCAGCGGCGGGTGCAGCTTCAGGCCGCGCACGCGCCCGCCGGCGACCAGCCGCCTGGCTTCCTCCACCGCCGCGGCGCCGCGCGTGGGATCGACGCTGGCAAACGGGATGACGACGTCGGGGTTGGCCTCGGCCAGCTCGATGACCGACTCGTTGGAAACGCGCGGCCGCCCGCTCAGCCGCTCGTCCACCGCGAAGAGCACGCACGCCATCCTGCGCGATCGGTAGTACTCGACCAGCCCCGCGCCGTCGCGCGCGGCGCCGCTTCGCCGAAGTACTTCGTCGCCGCGGCCTCGGCCGCCGTGTCCGCCGCGGGCGCTTCCAGGTGGACGTGGACGTCGATGGCGGAGAGCGTGGCGGCGTCATGGTGTTCCCTGAAGTCACAATGGGTGCTCCCTCACACGGCACTACCGGCTCAGCTGCTTCTGCAGAAAAGCCAGCACACGATCAAAGGCCGCTGCGATCGTCGGGATCCGACATGTCCATGTCGAACCCATGTCCCCTGCCAGCCATCGCGATGAATTCGTGCTGGACTCCATGGCGTTCCAACTCCTTGGCCATGAGCACGGATTGTTCAAACGGGACGTCTGTGTCTTTGTCTCCATGAAGAAGCACCGTCGGCGGGTAACCCTTCGTGACGTTGCGAAGTGGGCACAGCGGATCGAAGACCCTTGGCTCCTTGTCTGGATCGTGCCCGACGACTTCTCGTGGCCAGAGGCCCTGTTGACGGGTGTAGAGGTAGAATCGCGCCCGCGTCCCGTCTGGATCTTCGGCAATCACATGAGTGCCGACGGACTGGTCGGCCTCTGCCTTCGTCACGGCGGGCTGCCGGTTGTAAAACGGGTCCGGCCGGCTATACCACGGCCCCGGCGATGTCGCCGTAGCCGTAGAACGACACGACGGCTGCGGGTCGCGGAGCGAGCCGGAAACCGGCCATCAGGGCCAGGTAGCCTCCCGCCGAATGCCCGACCACGGCGATGCGATTCGGATCGATGCGAAACAGCTTTGGACCGTCGGTGCGCACCCATCGATAGGCCTCCTCGAGATCCTCGAGGATCTGATTCAGCTTGGCCTGGGGAGCCAGCCGATAGTCGATTGAGATGATCGTGTAGCCGGCGTCGAGATACTTCTTGAACCTGGACGGGATTCAGCCAGCTGCGGTTGCCCATGATGAGCGCGCCACCGTGGATGAACAGGATGGCGGGCCTGATGACGTCGTCAGGCGTCCGGTAGACGTCGGCAGAAATGCGAAGGTCTCCCACCGTCTTGTAGGTGTAGGTTTTCTTGGCGGGCTCCTGCCCTTCGACGTCCTGAACGCTTCGCGATGGTCAGGATCAGGAGAAGGACAGTCCACAGCGGCATCCGCAAACACGTCATGCTGCCTCCATCTCGATATTTCCGACGCGTCACTGTCAGATCAGGACAGACGGCCCCGTGGCCGCATACAGCGCCTCGACCAGCGCCGCCCGGTGCGCGAGCACGGCCTTCTGGTTGAGCGAGCCCTTGTCGGTGATCTCCATCGCGTCGATCGACGGCGGCTCGTCGAGCAGCACGCTCGCCCGATGGTCGTCGAGCTCGCGCCGTTGAGGCCGTTGAATGCGTCAGCCCGTCGACGATGCGGCGGCGCACCTCGGCGTGGCCGAGCAGTTCGGACACCGCAGTCGGCGCCCCGCGCGCCACCAGCGCACGGCACGCCGCGACGTTGGGGAAGAGCAGCGCGCCGACGAAGTCGCGATTGGGCGCCGCTGATCACGACGTCCTGCACCACCTGGCCGAGCGAGGCCAGCAGCCGCGCGCGCAGCACGCCGACGCGAACCCACGTGCCCGTGGAGAGCTTGAAGTCCTCGGTCAGCCGCCCCTGGAACACGAAGCCCTTGGTCAGGTCCGCCGGGTCCTTCGGCGCGATGACGTCGCCCGTCTTGTAGAAGCCCTCTTCGTCAAACGCCTCGCGCGTGAGCCGCTCGTCGCGCCAGTAGCCGGGCGTGACGTTGGGCCCGGCCACCCGCGCTTCGAGCAGGCCGTCAACCGGCGCGGCCTTCAGCTCCAGGCCCGGCGCCGGCACGCCGACGTGCGTCGTCGTCGAGCGGAGCGCGCCCGTGCAGAGCGCGAAGGGCGCCGTCTCGGTGGCGCCCAGGCCCGTCACCCAGGGGATCGGCGCGCCGCGCGTCTCGATCGCGAGCGCCTGGAAGCGGTCGGCGATCTCGGACCGCAGCCCGGCCGCGGCGAAGAACAACAGCCCGAGCCGGCTGAAGAAGTGCTCCCGAAATCCCGCATCGGCCTCGACCACCGGCAGCAGCATCTCGAAGCCCTTCGGCACGTTGAAGTAGGCCGTCGTCGCGACGTCGCGGAGGTTCGCGATGGTCGTGGCCATCCGCTCCGGCACCGGGCGCCCCTCGTCGATGTACAGCGTGCCGCCGTTGTACAAGACGATGCCGAAGTTGTGGTTGCCGCCGAAGGTGTGGTTCCACGGCAGCCAGTCGCAGAGCACCGGCGGGGCGTCGCCCAGCAGCCGCATCACCGAGCGCACCTGCTCCTGGTTGGCGCAGAGCATCCGCTGCGTGTTGATCACGCCCTTGGGCTGGCCGGTCGATCCCGACGTGAACAGGATCTTGGCGACCGTCGACGGCCCCACGCGCGCGTGCATGTCGTCGACCACGCTCGTGGCGTCGGTTGATTCGAGGTCGGCGAGCGGCGTGGTGCGCAGTCCGGGCGCGGAGCGTCGCCGTGACGATCTCGATGCCGGGCGCGGCCACTTCGAGAAGCGCCCGTTCGAAGCGGCTGCCGTCGGCGGCAAATACCAGTCCCGGCCGCATCACCTCGACGATCGCGCGCAGCAGGCCGAACTCGCGGACGAGCAGCGAGTAGGCCGGCGCGACCGGCGCGTAGGGCACGCCGCAATACATCGCCGCCAGCGCGACCAGCGCGTGGTCGATGCTGTTGCCGGAGAGGATGACGACGGTGCGGTCGGCGGAGAGGCCGCGCGCGGCCAGGGCCTGCGCCAGGCGACGGACGCGGTCGAGCGCCGCGGCGTAGGTCAGCCGGCGCCACTGCCCCTGGCCGTCGCGCTCGGCGAGGAACGTGCGATCGGGCGCGGCGGCCGCCCAGTGCTCGAGGCGGTCGGTGATCCGATCCGGGAACGGGCCCAGCGCATGCGGCGACCGCGCGCGGATCGTCCCGTCGGCGGCCTGTTCGACGAGCACGTCGGCGGGCAGCACCCGTGGTCTTGTTGCGCGGTCATCGCGATGCGCAGGGTAGCCGCACGACTGGAAACAAGAGAAAGACTGGGTTGGCGCGTCTACGGCGACGCGCAGCGCCTAGAAGCGCCATGCCGGCGGCGTGATGTTCTTCACGCGCAAGTAGACTTCCGCCTGTCCCCGATGATGTGCCATGTGCGTGAACGTGTACCAGAGCGCCTCCTGCGCGAGCACCGGCTGTCCCTGAAACCTGTAGACCTCGGTGCCCAACCGCTCGGGCGGCATCGCCTCCAGCGCGGCGGCGCACGCGTCGAATGTCTGGGTCAGATACTTGGTCGCAGTGGCCTTGTCCTGCACGGCGGGCTCGGGCAGCGCGGTGGTGCCAGTCGCGACGGCGCAGCTGTCCGAGTTCTGCGCGCCGATGTGCGTCATCAGCGGCCCGAAGGTGATTTGGCCGGGGGTGGGCTTGAAGTGGTAACTCCGCCGGCATCGCCTCGGCTACCGCCAGCGTGAACTCCTTCGCGATCCGCCAGTGCTTTGCGAAGATGGCCTTGAAGGCGTCCTGTGGCGCCGCGGCCGGTTGCGCGATTAGAACGGCAACGAGCAGCATCGCGTGTCGCATGCGTCCTCCATTGGGTCGGTTGGGTTGCGTCGTATGTGGTTTCAACGACATTGCCAAATGTCAAGCCGGAATCAGCAGACAAACAGCGGAGAGGCTTACCGCTCAGATAGCAATCGCCGCGTCTGGTGCGGGGATAGGGGTCATCACCGCTGGCGGCGCCGCGTTCCTACTGGATAGGGTACTACATGACCGGCAACGGGCAATTAACAGCGGCGGCGGCAAGGAGTGCATGGACGAGGTGGCCTCAGCGTGGAACAAGCGGCGTCTGGGTTCGCGAATCAGGGCCAGTTCATTGCGGCGGTCCATGTGTCGCACAACCTCGGCATTCCCTTTAACGAGGTCAAGACCAAGGCGCTCAGTGATGGGAAGCCTTGGCAATGCCATCCACTCGTTGAAGCCGCATCGGGACTGGGTTCTCCGCGTCAACTTCGTGTTGCCGGCCAGCGCAGGAATGGCGGCACGGTGCACCTCGGATTTACGGCTCTGGAGGCTACCTTACACGTGGTGCGGTGTTTGCCGGAGGCGCCGTCGGGCGATCATCGCTGATAGCTGGGTGGTGACAGGCGCGCTGTCACAGGCGTGTTCACCCACAACCAGGCGCTCAATGACGAGATCGAACTAGCGTGCGAACCGCACCGACGCGAGCGGCAGCATGTCCTGGGTCACTTCGCATCTCATGATCTTCGGCAGTGCGGCACGCACGCTCTCAACGGTCGACGTGGATGCGACCCGCTACATCCTTTCGGCAGGCGTCTCGCTCAACCTGAATGTCCCCGGCCGTCGCACGCCGATCGCAAAGCCATGAAATGAAGTCTAGGCCGTCTGGGCCGCCAGCGAAGATCTCGCGCCACTCATGGCAGAACGAGGTCTCCGCTCGACTGATCCGCGCTCGCAATCGGCTTGCCGGCCGCGACGAAATCCTGACGACAGATCGCAAGCGGGCGCGGCGGCAGTGCGTGGAGCCGTACCACACCACGGATCGCATCCGAGCGGCCCCGGCTAGTGTTATTCACGGCACCAATCAGCGCAATTCGGAGGCGGTTCGGGCGGTTGCCGACTTCCCATATTTCGTGCATATTGAAACGCTCTACTTGAGTGTTGCTGCTCGGGCATTAGAGATTCGATAACGATTAAAGTGTGTGGTACTGCTGGATTTACATGAACTAAATGGCACGAAGTCCATTCAGACCGCCCGGCGGTCGGCGTCGAGCGCCCGGAACGTGCCGCCGGTGGCGGCCAGGCGTTCCAGCAGCGGCGCCGGCGCCCATCGCGATCCGTGCTCGTCGTGCAGCGCCCTGATGCGATCGAGCACCGTCGCGAGGCCCACGCGATCGGCATGGAACAGCGGCCCGCCGCGCCACGCCGGGAACCCGTAGCCGTTGACGTAGATGACGTCGATGTCCGAGGCGCGCAGCGCGAAGCCTTCGTCGAGCGCACGGGCGCCTTCGTTGACCAGCGCGTAGATCGTCCGCTCGACGATCTCCTGGCTGCCGATGTCGCGCTGGGCGATGCCGCTCTCCCGCGCCCGTGCGCGGATCAGGTCGACCACCTCGGGATCGGCGACGGCCTTCCGATCGCCGGCGTAGGTGTGCCATCCCTTGCCCGTCTTCTGGCCCAGCCGTCCCATCTCGACCAGCGACGCCTGCACCAGCGGACGCCGGCCAGCGCCATCGGCGAAATGGCCGAGCGCGCGCTGCGCCAGGATCGCGACGTCGATGCCGGCCATGTCGTCCACCGCGAACGGGCCCATCGCCATGCCGAACCCCGTCAGCGCCTCGTCGACCTGCTGCGGCGTGGCGCCCTCCTCGACGAGGTACTGCGCCTCGTACATGTACGGGAACAGCATCCGGTTGCCGACAAAGCCGGGGCAGTTGCCGACGAGCACGCCGACTTTTCCCAGCCGCTTGGCCAGCGCCATGGCCGCTGCGATGATCGCGGGGCTGGTGGCTGTGCCCCGCACGATCTCGAGCAGCCGCATCACGTTGGCGGGGCTGAAGAAGTGCAGGCCCAGGACGTCTGACGGCCGCGTCGTCGCGGACGCGATCGCGTCGATGTCGATCGTCGAGGTGTTGGTGGCCAGGATGCACCCGGGCCGGGCGACCGCGTCGAGCTCGCGAAACACCTGCTGCTTCAGCGCGAGGTCCTCGAACACGGCCTCGATGACCAGGTCCACCTCGGTCGAAGCCCGCCGAGTCCAGCTGCGGATGGATGCGGCCGAGCCGCTCGGCGACGGCGTCCTCGGTGAAGCGGCCGCGCGTCACCGACACGGCGTAGTTGTGCCGGATGGCCGCCAGGCCCTTGTGCAGCCGCGCATGGCTGGCTGTCGCGAAGACGCACGTGGAGCCCCGCGTTCGCGCAGGCCATGGCGATGCCGCCGCCCATCGTGCCCGCGCCGACGATGGCGACGCGGCCCGTCGACAGGCCGCCTCGCGCCCTCG
Organism: Vicinamibacteria bacterium; assembly: GCA_963818215.1. Classification (GTDB taxonomy): domain Bacteria; phylum Acidobacteriota; class Vicinamibacteria; order Vicinamibacterales; family JAENWD01; genus JAENWD01. Next base: position 12,078 of record CAWFRL010000028.1, read on the forward strand.
CGCGCTTCACGCCCGGGATCTTGTTCACCGCCCGCTCGGCGAAGAACACATGGATCAGCGCCCTGCGCGGCGCTCCGACTGCACGCATTCGCGGAACAGCGCGGTCTCGCGGTCCGAGCCCTCGTCAAACGGCAGCAGCGTCGCGGCCTCGACGGCCTCGATGGCCTTGAGCGGCGCCATCTGGTGCGGCCGGATCTTCTTCGCCAGGCTTCGCGCTGCCGCAAAAAGCGGCGCGTTGGCCTCCGGCGTGCCCAGCCTCTCTCCGAGCTGGCTCGTGCGGCTCGGCGCGAGGCCGCGTTTGATGACGTCTGCGGCAAAGGCGAGCGCGCCCGGCAGCAGGTCGTCGACGACCGCGTCGACGATGCCGTGCGCCTTGGCGTCGGCGGCGGAGATCGGCCGCGCGGAGACGATCATCGTCAGCGCCTGCTCGACGCCGGCCAGGCGCGGCAGCCGCTGCGTGCCTTCGGCGCCCGGGATGATGCCGAGCGAGACTTCCGGCAGCCCGAGCTTTGCGTCCGGCGTCGCGACGCGGAAGTGCCCGGCCATGGCCAGCTCCAGGCCGCCGCCGAGCGCCGTGCCGTGGATGGCCATCACGACCGGCTTGCGGCTCTGCTCGACACGGCGCAGGAGCGGCCGCAGGTCCGGCGGCTGCTCGAGCTCGCCCCACGCCAGGCGCTCGAGCTCCGCGATGTCGGCGCCCGCGATGAAGGTCCGGCCGGCGCCCGAGGATCACCACCGCGGCCACATCGGCATCGGCCTCGGCCGCGGTCGATGGCGGCCACCAGGCCCTCGCGCACGCCCGGGCTGAGCGCGTTGACCGGCGGGTTGTCCACGTGGACGACCAGGACGCGGTCCTGCTTCTGCGGTCGGACAAGGGCTGGATCGGTCATGGGGGCTCGAGCCGGCATCAATCGTAGTCGTCAATTCTGTCAATCTGCAATCTGCAATCTAGCAATCTGCAATCACATGCCGCACCAGGTCGCCATCGTCGGCGCGGGCCCCGCGGGCCTGATTCTGGGTCAGCTGCTGCACCAGGCCGGCATCGACTCGGTGATCGTCGAGCGCCACACGCGCGAGCACGTCATCGAGCGCGTCCGTGCCGGCGTCCTCGAGCAGGGCACGGTGGACCTGATGCACGCGATGGGCGTCGGCGATCGCCTGGCGCGCGAGGGCCTGCGGCACGACGGCATCTACCTGGCGTTTGGCGGCAGCGCGGCATCACATCGACCTCTCCGGGCTCACCGGCGGCCGCGCGATCACCGTGTACGGACAAGGCGAGGTCGTCAAGGATCTGATCGCGGCGCGCGAGCGCAGCGGCCGGCCGCTGCTGTTCGAGGCGCCGTGCCTGAGCGTCGACGACATCGACTCCACACATCCTCGCGTCCGCTATCGGCACGACGGCGCCGACCACGAGATCGCCTGCGACTTCATCGCGGGCTGCGACGGGTTCCACGGCATCTGCCGGCCCGCCATTCCCGCGTCGGCGCTGCGCCTCTACGAGCGCGTCTATCCGTTTGCCTGGCTCGGCATTCTCGCGCAGGCGGCGCCCTCGTGCCCCGAGCTCGTCTACAGCCTTCACGAGCGCGGCTTCGCGCTCTTCAGCATGCGGTCGCTGGGCGTGACGCGCCTCTACCTGCAGTGCGCGCCCGACGAGGACCTGAACGAGTGGCCCGACGACCGCGTCTGGCAGGAGCTGACGACGCGGCTGCGGTCCGACGACGGGTGGGAACCCAACACCGGCGCGATCACGCAGAAGAACGTCACGCCGATGCGCAGCGTCGTCGCCGACCCGATGCAGCACGGCCGGTTGTTCCTCGCCGGCGACGCGGCGCACATCGTGCCGCCGACCGGCGCGAAGGGCCTGAACCTGGCCGCCGCCGACGTGTGGCGGCTGGCCGGCGCGATCGGCGAGTTCTACGGGACCGGATCGGACGCCGGGCTGCGCAGCTACACCGAGCGCGGGTTGCGGCGGACCTGGCGGGCGCAGCGGTTCTCGTGGTGGATGACCGCGACGCTGCACCGCTCCGACAGCGGCAACCCGTTCGATCACAAGCGCCAGCTCGCCGAGCTCGACTACCTGGTGAACTCGCAGGCGGCGATGACGAGCCTGGCGGAGAACTACGCCGGCATGCCCTTCGCCTAGCTGGCCGTGGTGAAAGTCTGACGGCACACGATCGCTGTGCCCCTCACACACAACGACAGACTGGTGAAAGAGAGCGTCGAGAACCTCTGTGGCTCGGAGAAGTGGGTTATCATTCGTGCGCACTCCGCCGCCGTCCCGGCGCGTGGAGTCTCGAGCGAGAGAGCAACATGCTGAGACACCTAAGGAAGAGGCCGCACGCCGTCGCGCGTGTCGCCGCAATGGTGCTGCTTGTCGCGGCGCTGGCGGCTCAAGGCGTCGTTGCCACCACGTTCATGTCCGTCGAGCCGATTCCCGGTGGACAGGTAGTCGGCGGACCGACGCTCGCCCTGATCGAGAGCGCAGGGTACGAGAACCTCGAGTTATGGAGCAATCTGCTGCTGAACCGGTGCGGGATCGTCCAGAGCACGATCGACGCGCTCAGCGCCGATGGCGCCATCAGCACCGTCAACGCCGGCAATACGAGCGTCCTCGTCGCCGCGGGAGGGTTCGAGGGGATAACGCATCCCTCATTTGTGTTCACCATTCGGGATTCCGGGCCCGATCCGGTGAGCGCGGCGGATGTCGATGTGCTCGACAACGCTCTGGGCTACGTGCTGAATCAGGAAGGGACCGCGCATTTCAGCCCGGACAACTTCAAGGCGTATGCGTTTGCGCTCGACTATGCGGTCGTGACGTTCGACGAATTGACGGGCGTGGGCGCCCAGGCGTTCTTCGAATACCTTGGCACCATTGACGCCGCACTCTTCAGCGGTCAATTCGCGGGCTTCACGCAGATCGCCTTTCAGGGCTCGCCCCTGAACAACTCGATGCTGTTCCTGAAGCCCGCGGCGTCGAAGAACCGGTTCATTGCGGGGCTGTTCGCGGCATCCGACACGACGCCAGGTGCCAGCTACTTCCCGCTCAAGAACAATGGGCAGCCGACGACCCTCCGGGCGGGCATTTCCTTTCCCGGGAACGACTGGATCACGTTCCCCAGTGGTGAGGAGTATCTGTCACGGTTGGGAAACCCTTCGTCGCAGCTGCTGGCCGACTTGGCTGCGTTGCAGCAGGCGCATCGCGATGCGGTTGACGATCTGGTGCAAGCCATCCAGAACGGCAGGTTGTCGCACTACCTCGGCTCCCAATTCGCGTGCCCGACCGTCGAATGAAGCGCGCTCGTCGACTCTAGCAGCCCGTAGTGGCCGTGGTGTCGACCTCGACGCCGTGGGCATCCGCACCTACATCGCCGAACCCGATCGAGGGCGACAGGCGGTGATGACGAGCCCGTAAACCCCCAACTGTGAACCTGTGAACTGTGAACCGTGAACCGTGAACCGTGAACCTGTGAACCGTGAACCGTGAACCCGTGAACCCGAATCCCGTCGATGTCAGTTCCCTCATCGATCGCGGCCATTGGACGGCGTATCAAAAATGGCTCGTCGCGCTCGTCGCGCTGACCATCGTCTTCGACGGCATCGACAACCAGCTGCTCGGCGTCGTCATCCCGACGGTGATGCGCGAGTGGGGCGTGCCGCGCAGCGACTTCGCGCCGGTGGTCTCGCTCGGCTACGCCGGCATGATGATGGGCGGCGCGCTGGCGGGCCTGGCCGGCGACCGGTTCGGGCGGCAGACGGCGCTGCTTGGCAGCATGGTCGTCTTCGGCGCGATGACGCTTGTCGCCGCGCTCGCCCACGACACGGCGACCTTCGGCGTGCTGCGGCTGCTGGCGGGCATCGGCCTGGGCGGGGCGATGCCGAATGCCGCGGCGCTGGCCGCGGAGTACGTGCCCGCCAACCGCCGGCCCATCGCCGTGACCATCGCCATCGTCTGCGTCCCGCTGGGCGCCACGCTGGCCGGGCTGCTCGGCATCCGCGCGCTGCCGCTGCTCGGCTGGCGCACGCTGTTTCTCGTCGGCGGCGTCGTGCCCATCGTCGCGGCGGTGGCGCTGCGATGGGCGCTGCCGGAATCGCCGCGGTTCCTGGCGCGCCGGCCGGAGCGTTGGGGCGAGCTCGCCGCGGTGCTCGGGCGCATGGGCCACGCCGTCGCCCCCGGCAGCGGCTTCGTCGATTCAGGCGATCGGTCCGCCGGCCGCGCGTCCATCGGGTCGCTCTTCGCGCCCGAGTTCCGCCGCGACACCATCGCGCTGTGGGGCGCCTTCTTCTCGTGCCTGCTCGGCGTCTACCTGGGCTTCAGCTGGCTGACCTCGCTCCTCACCGGCGCGGGCTTCGACGCCGGGACCGCCAACACCGGCATCACCGCCTTCAACCTGGGCGGCGTCGTCGGCGCCGTGCTGGGCGGGCTGGCGATCGCGCGGTTCGGGTCGCGCGCCGCGATGCTGACGATGACCGGGGTGGCGATGGCAGGTGCCGTGGGTCTGAGCGCGATGACCATCTCGCCCGCGGTGGGGGTGATTCCGATCATCGCGATGCTGACGCTGACCGGCAGCATGATCAACGGCGTGCAGACCACGATGTACGCGCTGGCCGCGCACGTGTATCCCAGCTCCGTGCGGGCCACCGGCGTCGGCACGGCCGTCGCTTTCGGCCGTACCGGCGCGATCCTCACCGGCTACGTCGGCAGCTGGGCGATCGAGTACGGCGGCAGCAGGTCGTTCTTCGCCGCCATCGCGGTGGCGATGGTCTCGACGTTCGTCGCGCTTGCGCTCGTCCGCCGGCACGTGCCGGCGCGGCGTTGAGAGGGAATGCGGTCAGCCTACTATTAGTTGGGTGGCGGGAGAGATGGGAGAGATGCTCAGGAGGCCGTCTGCCATGATTCTGCTTGCTGCCGCGTTTCTCGCAGCAGGCCTTGCGGGGATCGCCGCATTCTGGGTGACCTGGCCAAGGACTTCTAATACCTCCCCTCTCGCGGCGCTGTTCGCCCTGGTGTGGAGCTGCACGTACGTTGTCACCGCCCTCCTCACGTGGCGCCGCTCTCGCCTCGCAGCTCCCGCCTTTCTTGCGGCGATCGCATTACTGGTGTTCCCCTTGTCGTTCGTTTTCCCCGGGGGCCAGCTCTTTCTCCTCCCTTCGTTCGTGGTCATCGTTCTTGTCGCTTTCCTCGGCTACCGATATCTCGCGGGGCCACGTGAACCCGCCGCCTAACCAGCGGCTGCAGCCGACGGCGAGGGCATTAAGATCTGTGACCCGCCGCGGCTGAGCCGACGGCACGCGATCTTCGATGGCTGATCAGGTCGTAGCGGAGGTCATGAGCTGATGAACCCTGCACTCATTCCCACGAATTTCCGCGGTTCGAGCATCCGCTTCCGCGATGCGCTCGTTGCCGCAGTCGTCGCGGCGGCTTTCTTCGCCGGTCGCGGGCTGGCGCAGACGCCGAGTCAAGCGATCACCGTGGGCGAGACCTTCGTGATCCCCTCCGCGGTGATGCGCGAGGACCGTCGCGCGATGATATCCCTGCCGGAATCATACGGACGAACGAGTTCCGGGTACCCGGTGCTGTTCCTTCTCGATGGCAGCAGCCACATCGTCCACGGCGCGGCCCTGGTCCAATACCTGGTGACGGCGCGGAATCGAATCCCGGAAATGATCGTGGTCGCGCTCCCCAACACCAATCGCAATCGCGACATGACGCCGGGCCCGGGAGCGGTTCAGTTCCAGGAGTATCTCGCCGAAGAACTGATCCCGTGGGTCGAGCAGAAATACCGGACGGTACCCGAGCGCGTCGTCTTCGGCCATTCGCTCAGCGCGAGCTTCGTGGTCCACACGCTCCTCAACCGTCCCGCGTTGTTCAGCGGGTACATCGCGGCCAGCGCGCCACTCTGGAGATATGACAGCCTCGCGCGGGACATGCGACTTGGCCTCGCCCGCGCGGCGCAAGCAGGTGCCGCCGTCTACCTGACGGTGGGCGAGCTCGAAACCGAGAACATCCGAGGAGGCGTGCAGAAGTTCGCCGACGCCCTGAGAGCGGCGCCCGCCGGTCAGGCGCCTGCCTCCACGTTCAGCATACTTCCCGACGAAGACCATAACTCCACGCCGCACCGAAGCCTCTACAACGCGCTGGAGTCGCGATACCGGTCGTATCGGCTCCCCTTGTTTCTGACCTTGGCGGAGCTCGACTCGGTCGGCGGCGTCGACGGAATGCAGCGCCACTACCGGCTGTTCGGCGAGCACTTCCGGTATCCCGCCCTGCCGCCGCCGAATCGCGTCGTCACGGCCGCCGAGATCCTCACAGACGCCGGGCGTTTCGACGAGGTGATAAAGCTCGCCGCGACGTACGCACGAGATTACCCGCGAATCGCCGAGCAGATCGTGAACGCGGCCGGCTACGTACAGCTGCGGCGCGGTCAGCTAGCCGAGGGGCTGGCGACCCTCACGCAGAACGCCCGGATGTTTCCCGACTCGCCGAACGTTCACGATAGCCTTGGCGATGCGCGATGCCTCAACGGAGACGAGAAAGGCGCCCTCGAGTCGCGGCAGAACGCAGTGCGCACCGCGGAGCGGGCGTCACATCCCCGCCTCTCGTCGTACCAAGCAAAGCTGACCATGCCCTGCGCCGCAGCAGTGATCTACTGAGATGAGGACGCCGGCACTCAGCTGTCACCAGTCGAGGTCGGCTGGGGAGCAGCGGCTATCCCCACACGCCCCTGGCCGTTGACGTCACCAGTTCCAGTTTCCTGCGCTGCTCGTCGGCCGTCAGGCTGTTGCCTTCGTGCGTGGACGCGAAGCCGCACTGCGTGCTCAGCGCCAGCCGTTCGAGCGGGACGATTTGCGACGCCTCCGCGATGCGCGCCTTCAGCTCTTCTTCCGATTCCATCGCCGGCGTCTTGGAGCTGACCAGCCCGAGCACCACGACGCGGTCATCGGGCACGTGGCCGAGTGGCTCGAACGTCCCCGATCGCTGGTCGTCGTACTCGAGGAGGAAGCGGTCGAAGCGCGCGCGGCCGAACACCTGCTGCGCGATGCGGTCGTAGCCGCCCGATGCGTAGAACATGCTCTTGTGGTTGCCGCGGCAGATGTGGATGCCGAAGGTGACCCCGGAGGGGTGGTCCGCGATGATGGCGTTATCCAGCTCGATGCAGGCGTCGAGCATCGTGTCCGGATCGCTGCCGCGCTGGCGGTAGCCTTCGCGGATCGTCTCGTCGAGCAGCGCCGCGTACTGCGGCGCGTCGATCTGGATGTACTCGCACCCCAGCCGGATCAACTCGCCGATCTCGCGCCGCGTGAAGTCCACCAGGTCCGCCAGGTACGCGTCGCGCGTGGCGTAGGCGCCGGCCGACTTGTCCGGGTCGTAGTAGGCGGCGGCCTGCTGCGCGCTGACCAGCGTGACCTTCACCGGGCGCGCCGTCCGGCCGCGCAGGTAGGTGAACTCCTCGACGGCCATCTGCCGCTTCCAGCGCAGCTTGTCCACCACCACCGGTCGCTGCAGCTGCGCCTTGTGCCCGGCATCGTCGCGGAACGTGATGGACCAGCCCGAGTGCTTCTCGAAGCCTTCGAGCGCGTCGACGAGGTGGCCGAAAAACGCGTACCGCCGCAGCTCGCCGTCGGTGATGACGTCGACTCCGGCGTCCTGCTGCAGCGCGACCGCCTGGTCGACCGCCTCGTCCTCGATCCGCTTGAACGCCGCCGCTGTCAGCTCGCCGCGCTCCACCCGGTCGCGTGCGGCCAGAAGGGAGGCGGGGCGGAGCAGGCTGCCGACGACGTCGGTGTGGTATGTGGGCATGGGCTTCGGGTTGAACTGTGTCGCCGCGTTCACGGACGGTCTCGACGCAGCGCCGCAGGCCGAATCGACAGCCTCACCCGGCCTCGAAGACCCCGAAGCTGCTCCTGCGCGGGAGTCGAGGCCCCCAGCTCGGGCAAGGTGGAGAGGATGTCGCCCTTGATGACGACCTTGCGCTCGAGCGAGCCGATGAGGCTCGCCGAACCCGAGTACGGGATCAGCTTGGCGACGGGCTTGCCGTGCCTGGTGATGACGATGCCGTCCTGGTCCACCTGGTGGAGCAGGGCCAGGCACCGCTGCTTGAACTTGGCGGCGGCGATCTGCTTCATGGTCAGATTCTACGGCTCCTGCAACCCCGGGAGGCCTCACCCTGTCTGAAGGGCAAGGAGACCGACATGGGACATTCGCTCGGAGACGGCTTGATCGTCGCGTCGCTGGCCGCGGCAGTGGTGGCGTACCTGTACTTCAAGCACGTCGAGCGGCGGCGGCGGCTCGAGCTCGTCCACCAGGAGCGCCTGGCGGCCATGGAGAAGGGCATTCCGCTGCCGGAATTGCCGCTCGATCCGCCAAAAGTCCCGAAGCCGACGGATCCGCGGGAAACGTTGATCCATGGCATCGTCTGGACGGCCCTGGGCGTCGGTGGCATGGCGGCGCTGCTTCTGATCGGGCCGCAGCCGAATGCCCCGGTGCTCTGGCCGCTGCCGCTGCCGCTGGCGTTTCTCGGCGTCGGGTTGATCCTGTACTACGCCCTTGCCTCCGATCGCGCGCGCTGAGCCCGCCTCGTACGCCGATCGGCCCGACGAGTGGCTGGTCGAGCGCTGTCGCGAGTCCTCCGACGATGCCGCATTCGCCGAGCTCGTGCGGCGGTATCGCGGACCGGTGTTTCGCCTGGCCGTGTCCATTCTCGGCCAGGAGTTCGCGCCGGAAGCCGAAGACGTCGCCCAGGACGTGATGCTGCGCGTGCATCATGCCCTGGGCTCGTTCCGCGGCGAGGCGAAGCTCGGGTCCTGGATCTACCGCATCGCGTTCAACCAGGCGCTCAACGTCAAGGCGCGCGTCCGCTACCGGGCGCCTCACGTGAGCGACCAGGCGCTTGCGACCACGCCGACGCAGGATCGCGGCCCGCACGATCGGCTGCAGGACGAGCGGCGCCAGCGTGCCGTCCTCGAGTGCGTCGGCGAGCTGCCCGAGGTGTACCAGTCCGCGTTGCGCCTGCACTACTGGCTGGGCGCCAGCATGAGCGACATCGCGGTGATGCTCGATGCGCCGGAGAACACCGTGAAGTCATACCTCCACCGCGCCAGACGGCTGCTGCACGCGATGCTCACCGAGCGAGGTTTCGATGCACGATGACGACCTGATGGACCGGCTCTTGAGAGACGCCATGGCCGCGGATGTGCCGGAGCTTTCGCCCGCGTTCGACGCCCGGGTCATGCGGCGCGTGCGGCCGCGCCGCCTGGCGCCGATGGGCCGCGTGGTGATGGCGGTCTATGTCGTGGTGGCGGCGGCCACGGCGGCGTGGCTGATGCGGGACCTGCCCATGGCGTCGATCGTCGCGGCCCTCGCGATCGGCGTGCCGGTCGCCGCGGGCGCGAGTGCCTACGGGCGGCGTCTCGCAGTCGGCGAGTGATATGTTGACGCGAGGAGGATGGTGCCATGCGACCGCTGATGATCACTGTGGGCACGTTGATCTTCGCCGCCGGCCTGGCGGCCGGCGGGCGCCTGCAGCCCCCGGCCGGGGCGCAAGGCTCCACGGTCCTCATGGGCTGCGACGCGTCGTCGGTCCCGCAAGTCCGCACGACGCTCTATTTCGGGCTCGCGCGGCCGAAGGGCTCGGTCACCGAGCTCGAGTGGCAGATATTCCTGCGCGACGAAGTGACCAGGCGGTTTCCCGACGGGCTGACCGTGTGGGAGGCGGAGGGCCAGTGGCTGACACCGGCTGGCAGCCTCGATCACGAGCAGTCGAAGGTCCTGCTCCTGGTCCATCCGGATACGCCGGCGGCGCGGCAATCGGTCCTGGCCGTTGCCGAGGCGTATCGCAAGACGTTCGAGCAGCAATCCGTCCTGTGGGAAAGCGCGCGCGTGTGTGTCGCGGCTTAATCGTCAATCTGCAATCGTCAATCGTCAATTGACGATGTAGAGCTCGTCCGCCCTCCACAGCACCTGCGGCCGCGTCAGCCGCGGCACGACTCCGCCGACGCGCGGGCGCGTGGCGACGAACACGCGCGGCGCCGCGAACCAGATCGCCGGGTTGTGCGTCAGCATCAGCCGCTGCACCTCCGCGAACTCTCGCGACGCGCGCGGCCTGGTCCGTCGTGGAGGCCACCAGCAGCATGCGCCGATCGATCTCCGCCTCCCACGGCGTCGCCGGCGTGGCCTGCCCGGGATGCCACAGGTGGAAGCTGCCGCGCGACAGCCAGAAGTCCAGGTTGCTGGCCGGATCGGTGTCGCTCACCTGGATGTACTGGAACACCGCGTCGTACTGCCCCTGCTTCCACTGGCCCATCACCGTGCCCATGTCCAGCGCGACGATGTCCATGCCGACGCCGACGTTGGCCAGCGCGTCGCGCACGAAGCCCATCGCCGTCTGCGCCGCGGTGATGCCCGACTGCACCAGCACCGCGAAGCGCACGGGACGGCCCGAGGCGTCCTCGCGGATGCCGTCGTTGTTGCGATCGCGCAGCGCGATGCCGTCGAGCAGCGTCGCCGCCTGCGCGGGGTTGAACGCGGGCCGCGGCAGATCGACGACGGTCCACGCCTTGTTGGCCGCCGACACGGGCTCGGAGGACGGCTGTGGCCGCGCCGAGGAACACCGTGTTGGCAAAGCCGGTGCGATCGACGGCGAGCGACACCGCCTGGCGGAACGCGTCCTGCCGCAGGAACGCCTTTGCCGGATCGATCGGCGCGGGCCCGAGGTTGAACCACAGCATGTGGCGATCGAGGCCGGGGCCGACGTCGGTGAGGACGACCCTGCCCGCGTCCGCGTCGGGGCGCAGCGTGCGGATGTCTTCCGAGCGCAGCTCCGACTGCAGCACGTCGGCCTGTCCGCCGGTCAGCCGCAGCAGCTCCGCGTTCTGGTCCGGGACGATCTCCAGCACGAGGCTGTCGAGGTACGGCAGCTTCGCGCCGGCCGCGTCGGTCCGCCAGTAGTGCGGGTTGCGCTCGAGGACCACGCGCTGGCCCGCCTCGTACCGCGCGACGGCAAACGGCCCCAGGCCCGGGCAGGGCGCCGTGGTCGAGCACGCCGCGGCAAACGTGTCCGACGCCAGCGCCGGCTCGACGACCGCGCGCGGGTAGATGGGCAGCGCCTCGAGCAGCCGCTCGGCCGTCGCCCACGGGCCCGGCAGCGTCAGCACCACGCGCGTCGGGGATTCCGCGCGCGCCTGGATCTCCGCGCCGTCGAGCCGCAGCCCGTCTCCCACCCCGCCCTGCGCCGTCGCGTACGCCGCCTTCAGCGACCACACCACATCGTCTGCCGTGGCCGGCGTGCCGTCGGAGAAGCGAAGGCCCGGCCGCAGCGTGATGTCGATGGCGGTGTCCGTGCGGGTGACCGTCTCGGCCAGCCACGGCTCCGGCCGATCGGTCTCCGGGTTCACCCGCACCAGGCGGCCGTCGGTGAGCAGGCTCACCAGGTGGGTGGGAAAGCCGTTGGACACGAAGCGGTTGAACGTCGCCGGCTCTGCACGGAGCGTCGCCGTGAGGGTCCCGCCCGCCTTCGCCCCTGGCGGGGCCACGGGGGTCCTGTGACCCGGCGCGACGGCCGTCCGGCCGTAGAAAAACACGGCGATTCCGGCCAGAACGAGCAGAACGACGACGGCGGCAATCCGGCGAAACATGGTGGGCAGGATCTTAGCCCGGCCGGCCAACGGATTGGCCACTCAATCGCCAACGGCTCAGCCTCTGCACAAAACTCGACCTCAGCAATATTTTCCGTGCAGATCCAGGCACTTAGGCCTGTAGCTGGGCAATGGATTGGCCGAGTCGGCGGGAATTGCAGATTGCAGATTGCAGATTGCAGATTAGGCACGAAATTACGCAGATTCAATGGATTACACGGATGGGCCAGCCGCGATTTCACAGCGTGGCACCCATCCTGCCATTGCCGGGAGGCAACGGAGGCTCTCTGCTCATGTCCGATCTCCAACTTCCCACACCGACCCCAGCCGAGCCGGCCGAGGGTCCGCGGATTGGCAGAAGCGTGAGCATCGACCGCGCGGCGGAGCTTCTGGGCTGCTCGCGCCGCACCGTCTACAACCTGATTTCCAGCGGCTGGCTGCAGACCGTGCGGACGCTCGGGCCGCAGCCAGCGGGTGCTTCTCGAGTCCCTGCAAGTCGTCGCGGATCGCGGCACACGCAATCTTTCCAGAGTCGGAGGCGGACGATAGTGGTGCATGACCTGAATCGTGGTTGTGTCTGACATGTTGGCTCCCTAACCAACGTCTCCATAACGGCCAACTCTTGCTGCATTCGGAACGCCCTGAGATGACGGGAACGCCGAACGTCTTCAACATGGTCGAGGCAGCCGTGCGGTCCCATTGACTTTCAGGGCTGGCCTCACCAAGACTACGGCTCCAACCCAGCGTGACCCCCGACAAGACCGACTTCGAGCACCGCTGCGACACGCTCGGCGGCAGCTCAGGCTCGCCCGTCCTGGATCGCGCCTCGCTCAACGTCGTCGGGCTCCACCACCTCGGGTTCCTCGAGGGGGACACGCCCGTGAACCGCGCCGTGCTGATCGCGGACGTCCTGGCGAAGATCCGCACGCAGTTCCCGGACCTGGGGAAGCCCGGCACCCAATAGGCCGGCAGGCTCTCAGAACTGGTACAGCAACGCGACGTACGGGTGGGTTCGCCGCTGATACGTCAAGTCCGCCTCTATGTCGCTGGTCCCCCCGACTGGGTCGCCGGGTTTGAGGTCGTTGAGATCCTTCACCCACGCGAGGATCGCCCCCACGCCCAGGGCGACGTCGCCTTTACCCAGGCCGAAGAGCCGGAAGCCGCCGCCAAACAGCAGCGACGGCGAGGAAGGCCGCGGCGCGACGCCGATCTGGATCAGCGGAGCGAACTGCTCGCCCCAGCCGCAGCGGCACACGAAGTTGGCGAGCACGGCGGCGTCGTACGACTCGTCCTCGTTTTCGGCGACCCCGACGATGGTGTTGCCGCCGGCATCCGTGTCCGTGCCGTACTTGGGGCGGCGGACATCGGAGAGGACCAGCCCCGCGCCGATCTCGGCGGTGAAGCGGCGGAATCTGCGCACGGTGAAGGCGCCGGCTCCCGCCTCTTCCGTCGCGGTGGCGAGGCGCGCTTTCACTGGGGTCGAACGTCACGCGCACGGCCTTCACCGTGAACGTCTGCATCGTCGCGCTCGCGGGGCGAACCTCGGCCAGGAGGATGTAGTTCGTCCGCTTCTCGCCGCCTTCCTTCTCGGGCAGCCAGTTGTCCGGGTCCGCATAAGGCCCCAGTCCCTTGTGGAGCTGCTCGACGGCCGAGACGATGGACTTCAGCTCCTCGAGGCGCGTGCGCGGCTGCGACAACCGCGCCAGCAGCAGGAGCAGCTGGGCCGTCGTCTCGCACGACGTCTTGCCGGAGGCCTCGAGCCTGGCGAGCTCGGCGCTGAGCCGCGCGTCGAGCGCGGCGACTTCCTCCTTCAGCAGCTCGAGCGGCGTCTTCTGCTTCTGCTGCGGCGCCGGCGCCCCTTCGTGAGTTGGCCGGGTGAATCGCTGCAGCGTGTCGGGCGGCGTGGCGTCCTCGAGCTTTCTGATGGCCTCGAGCGCGGCCGCAAGATTGGCCTCGAGTCCTTTTTCAAGGGCTTGAATCGCGGTCCGGGCCTTGACGACACCGGAGGGTCCCGGGTCGCCGTCAATCGTGTTCTTCCAGTCGTCGATGGCCGTCTTCATGTCCCCGGCGGACGCCGCGGCCGGAAACAGGTTGTTCCTCAACGCCTTGACGATCGTTCCGGCCTCGACCAGGGCGGTGCAGGCGGGCTCGGAGGCTCGCGCCAACTCCAGGAACGCATCCGCCTCGCGCGCCGACCTGGCGTCGGCGGCCTTGTCCGGATCGAAGATGCCTGGCAGCTGAAGAAGGGCCGTCAACAGCTTGCCGAGGCTTTCGTGCGCCGGGTCGGCGGCTTCGTCGCGACTGACAGTAAATTGCAACTCCAACGGATTCAGCATCGGCACCGTGATCTTGACCGGACGGGACGCGACGATCAGCTGCCCTGACTCCAGCTCGTGAAAGTCGTCCCGGCCGTCGAGGGCGAACGTGATCGTCTTGCCTTCCAGCCGGATCTTGATCTGCCGATCGACACGTGGCGCCGACAGCGAGCTCTGCGTCGAGCCCTGCGCGAACGCGGCGCCAGGGGTCAGCGCGCCCGCCAACAGGACCAGGACGGCAAGCGCCCGGCAAGAGGAACCTCGAAGGTGCAGGCTGCAACCGACTCGCATGTCAGCTCCTGTCAGAACCACCGGAACCGGACCCGGGGACGCGACTATAAAGCAAAGCAGGCCGAAATAAGCTCATCGGTATGCACGGTGTGGACCGGGGCGTCAACTCCCCAACTCCCGACCTCCAAGCCGACACCCAGTTGCGTTCCGATCCGGAATCGTCTACACCTCTCTCGAAGCAACCTGGGAGCTCGACGTCAATGGCCAGGCGAGTGTTTGTCGTCCTCCTCACGCTGCTCGCGCTCTGCGCGGCGGCGCGTGCGGCCCGAAGGTCGCCGCGGCTCCCGCGCAACCGGCGGCGCCTCAAAGCCTGGACCCGCTTTCGCCCGAGGAGAAGGCCGCCGCGGAGAAGCTGGTGCGGGCCGATGGCAGGGCGCAGGAACTGCTCGGCACCCAGGCGGTCCTGGCGTCGGTCGAGTTCCTGGCGGTCAAGGGCGAGGGCGATGAGGCCGTACGCCACGCGGACCTGCTGTTCTCGCGCCGCGATTCCGCTTCGGGCGCGAGGGCCATCGTGCGGCTCGGCGAGGCTCCAGAGGTCGTGGAGTTCGCGCGGATCGACAGCCGGAACGTGCCGATTACCGAGGCCGACGTGCAGGACGCGTGGAGGGTCGCGCTTGCCGACGCCGGCTTCCAGAAACGCCTGAACCGGGACCCGGCCCGCGTGAAAGTGGAGGCGCTGCGCATCTACACGGAGCGGCGCGACGACCCCTGTTTCTCCGGCCGCTGCTTCTATCTCGTCGTCCGGGACGGCGACTTCTACGTCTCGGACGCCAGCGTCACGGTGGACCTGGCCACGCGGCGGATACTGTCGGAAGGCAGGCCCCGGTGATGAAGGCCGTCCTCAGCGCGGCGTTCGTGTTGTGCCTGGCAGACGCCTCGCTCGCCCAATGCTCGGCGCCCTATTTTGTCGAGCAGAAGTTCCCCGTGAACGGCGCCGAGGAAACGCGCTGGCGCATCTGCTGGCAGAACCAGGGCAAGCACGGGCTGGTCATCACCGCCGCGTTCTTCCGCAAGTCGCCGGCGTCGCCCTTCGTCCGCGTGTTCTGGGACGCGCGCCTGGGAGAGATTCTCGTCCCGTACCATCCCGGGTGGCGGTTCCTCGACTTGTCCACCTACAGCCAGGGCCTGGTGACCTTGAACTCCGCGCACTGTCCGGCGTCTGCGGGCGGGACGCTGCTGGGCTCTCCGGCGGTCGTGTGCAAGGAGGTGCACGACCGGGGGCTGGCCTGGATGAACGACGCCGCGGCACGGCGCGGCGAGGAGGTCGTGTTGTGGGGCACGATCGACGCCGTCAACTACAACAACGTCGTCTGGTGGGCGTTTCGTGACGACGGCGCGGTGGAGGGCAAGTACGGCGCGACGGCGCTGAACCTGCCGGGCTCGGAAGACATCGCGCACATGCACACGCCCATCTGGCGGCTCGACATCGACCTCGACGGCTTCGCGGGCGACACCGTGCACGTGGCCAGCCACGTCGAGAGCGGCCCGAACGCGACCGACTCGTCGACCGCCGTGAACACGGAGACGGGCCTCGAATGGAAGGCCGACGAGTTCACCACGCTGCACGTGCACGACGCGACGTTGAAGAACGCGCACGGCAAGGCGTCGATGTACCACCTCATGCCGCTTCGCTGGGGCCGGCCCCGCCACGAAGAGAAATTCGCGCAGAGCGACTTCTGGGTCACGCGCTATCGAGGCAGCGAAGTGTGGGCCAAGGACCTGCCGGACTACATCGCCAACGGCGAAGGCGTCGCCAACGCGGACGTCGTCGTGTGGTACATGGGCGCCGTCCATCACCTGCCGCGTTCGGAAGACGGCGAGAAGGTGAGCGGCACGTTTCGCGGGTCGGCGCACCTGATGTGGACCGGCTGGCTGCTGAAGCCGCACGACCTGTTCGACCGGACGCCGCTGTTCGAGCGCAGGTGAGGGCGGCAGACGCGGTGCTGCCGTAATGCGCCGGTTGCTTCACGTGCCGGCCTCGATCAGCAAGCCCTCAAGGCCGCGCGGAAGTGGCGGTTCACGCCAGGCCGGCGCTTCGACAAGGCGGTTCCTGTGCGGGTGACCATCGAGTTGTCCCTCAAGCCGAAATAGCGTGGGCGCGTCTCGCGGCGCCGGAACTGAAGTTCCGCCCTACGTACAGCCGCGGACGTCTGGTCGGGGACGCCCGCGATGGCACGCGGTTTGGAAGAGCTGCCGGCATGGCTCTCAAGGCGGCAATCCCGATTCGCGACGCCAGACGCGCCTCTTCGCAGCAAAAACGGCGCAAAACGCCCAGGACGCACGAGTGCGGCACCCACGACGAGCGTGTGCCGCCAGCTCTGGCGAAGTATTGGGATTGAACACACGCCGAGGAAGTTACGCATGAGATCGGTACGGCCCTCGAAGGGACCGGCCCGTTCCTCATCGCGGGCGCCACGGCCATCGGCCCGGCCGAGCGGCTCGCCTGAACATCGCCCCCAGACTCCCCGCCTATCCAGCTCAGCCGGCGCAACGACGCGCACTACCGCGCCGGCGGAGCCTCCGCCGCGGGTGATAATGCCACCCTCGCTGCGACAAGGGGGGCCATGAGAATTCGCCTTGGTCTGCTGATCGGTCTGGTCGGGGCCGGTGTGGCCGGCTGCGGTTCGCCCCGGGAGGCGCCCCCGGCGGCGCCGCCGGCGGTGACCCGGTACTCGGTCGCGGATTTCTACAAGAACGCCGAGTACTCCGGGGCGTCGTTCTCGCCCGACGGCACGAAGATCCTGGTCTCGTCCAACACCTCGGGCATCTACAACGCCTACCTGATCCCCACCGCGGGCGGGGAGCCCCAGCAGCTGACCCAGTCGACGACCGACGCCATTTTCGCCGCGTCGTCGTTCCCCGGCGACGGCCGCATCCTCTACACCAGCGACCAGGGCGGCAACGAGCTCAGCCACGTGTTCGTGCGTGCCGAGGACGGCACGACGAAAGACCTCACGCCCGGCAAGAAGCTGAACGCGAGCTTCTTCGGCTGGGCCGACGACGACAAGTCGTTCTTCGTCGCCTCCAACGAGCGCGACCAGCGCTACTTCGACGTGTACCGAGTACGCCGCCGACGGGTACGCCCGGACGCTGTTCCACCGCAACACCGACGGCTTCGACCTGGGCCCGATCTCGCGCGACAAGCGGTACCTCGCGCTGGGCAAGTCGCGCACGACCAACGACTCGGACATCTGGCTCATCGATCGGAAGACGCGCACCAAGAAGAACATCACGGCCCACCAGGGCGACGTCAGCAACCAGGCGTCGGACTTTTCTCCCGACGGCACGACGCTGCTCCTCATCTCCGACGCCGGCCGCGAGTTCAAGTCGCTGCGCGCCTACGATCTCGCCACCGGCCAGCAGAAGCCGATCCTGGAACCCAACTGGGACGTCTGGGGCGCCGCGTACTCGAAGAGCGGCAAGTACCTGACGGTGTGGATCAACGAGGACGCCGCCTACACGACGCGCCTCTACGAAGCGGCGACGATGAAGGAGGTCGCGCTGCCGGGCATGCCCGCCGGCCTCGTGCGCGGGCTGACGCTGTCGCGCGACGACTCGAAGATGGCGTTTTACGCCAGCAACGGCGCCGTCCCCAACGAGCTGTACACGGGCCAGCTGGGCGCGGCGCCGGCGCGGCTGACAAACGCCCTCAACCCCGGGATCAAGCGCGACGACCTGGTCGTGCCGACGCGCGTCCGCTTCAAGTCGTACGACGGCGTCGAGATTCCCGGCCTGCTGTATACGCCGCGCGATGCCACGCCGTCGGCGAAGGCTCCGGCGCTCGTCATGGTCCACGGCGGCCCAGGCGGGCAGGCGCAGTTCGGCTACTTCGCCCTCACGCAGGCGCTGGTCAACCACGGCTACGTCGTGTTCGACATCAACAACCGCGGCAGCACCGGCTACGGCAAGACCTTCTACGCCATGGACGACCGCAAGCATGGCGAGGCCGACCTGGGCGACGTCGTCGCCAGCAAGCAGATGCTCGGCGCCACCGGCTACGTCGATCCGGCGCGCATCGGCATCCTCGGCGGCAGCTACGGCGGCTACATGGTGCTGGCCGCGCTGACGCTGCGGCCCGACGCGTTCAAGGCCGGCGTGGACCTGTTCGGGATCTCGAACTGGATGCGGACGCTCGAGAACATCCCGCCCTGGTGGGAGTCGTTCAAGCGACGCGCTCTACGCGGAGATGGGCGACCCGAAGACCGACGCCGAACGCCTGCGCCGCATCTCGCCGCTCTTCAACGCCGCGAAGATCAAGGCGCCGCTGATGGTCCTGCAGGGCGCCAACGACCCGCGCGTGCTCCAGGTGGAGTCCGACGAGATCGTCGCCGCCGCGAAGAAGAACGGCGTCCCGACCGAGTACATCGTGTTTGCCGACGAAGGCCACGGCTTCGTCAAGAAGGAGAACGAGATCCGCGGCTACACGGCGGTTCTCGCGTTCCTCGACACGCACCTGAAGGCGACGGCGCCCGCGGCTGCGAGCCGGTGACCGGTCCGATGGCGCCTTACGCGGTCGAGCTCCAGCGACTCGAGAGCGTCCCGCTCGCCGTCATCCGCCGCCAGGCGAAGGCGTCCGAACTGGCGCGCGTGGTGCCGGAGTGCTGTGGCCTGGTCTGGGAGGCGGTGCGTGCCCAGCAGGCACGGGCCGGTCGCCACGTCGCTCTCTATTGGGATGACGCCATTTGGCTCGAGGTGGGCGTGGAGCTGCACGGACCGTTTGCCCAGCGCGGCGACGTTGTCCGCTCGGCGACACCCGCTGGCGCGGTGGCCGTGGCCACGCATTTCGGGCCTTACGGTGGGCTTGGCGCAGCCCACGACGCCGTTCGCCTCTGGTGCAGCGCCAACAACCACCGTCTCGCGGGCCCAAGCTGGGAGATCTACGGTCACTGGCAGCCCGAGTGGAATGCAGATCCGTCGCGAATTCGTACGGACGTTCACTATCTGCTGTCAGGTAGCTCCGGCCTCTAGGCCTCCGGGCTTCCGGCAAGACTGCGTGACGCCGCCGCTCGTCAATACCAAAAGCGTCCGCCGGCGTGGATGCAGGAGGTGCGACCAATGTCCCGACGTGCCTGGCTCGCGGTGGTCCTTGCGTCGTTGTTGTCGGCCGTCTCCGGGGCAGTCCTGGCGCAGCCGAAGGCGCAGATCATCAACGAACCGGTCGTGCTCTCGGGCGCCGACTTCGGGTTCCGCGTCGAAAGCTACGAGCGCGGCAAGCCGATCGGGACGCTCGTGGTGCGTCTCAACGGCCGGTGGGTCGAGCCGCGCTCGGTGATGCAGGCGGTGCCGCTGGGATCGCGATGAGGGGATCGTCGCGCCCGTTCAGCGGTCGGCGACCTCGCCCAGAAGCTTCATCAGCGCGGGGATGTCGACCGGCTTGGTGAAATGACGATCGAATCCGGCGTCGGCGGCCCGCCGGATGTCCTCGTCCTGTCCAAGCCCTGACAGCGCAATCAGCACGACCGGCGGTTCGCCGGCGGCCTCCCGCAGCCGCTCGGCCACCTGGTAGCCGTCGAGCCCCGGCATGTCGATGTCCAGGATCGCGACGTCTGGCCTGTGCTCGAGCGCGGCGGAAACGGCGCTGGTGCCGTCACCGGCCGCGATGACCGCGTGTCCCTCGCTCTCCAGGAAGCAGCTCATCGCCTCGCGTCCGTCCGCGTCGTCGTCGGCGACGAGGATCCGGAGCGCGCGGGAGGGCCGGGGCCGCGGCTCCGGCGCCTCACCCGATGCGCCCGTTCCCACGATCGGGAAGGGATTCGCCCCGGACTCGGTCATGGGGCCAGTATAGGCCGCAACCCACGAGTCTCCTTCGCTGCGCCTCCGCTGGTCCGCCAATGGGTTGGCGCCCTGCGTCATTCAGGCGGTGGCGGCACGTCGCGGCCTCTGGTCGCGTGTGTCCGATCGGCGGCCTTTGCGACCGCTGGACGATCAGTCTTTATTTGGTGCGGTCCGGGCTCGAATCCGTCGCTGCACGTAATCGACATGGTCAGCGGCCGGGACCAGCTGCTCGGCAGGGTCGAGCACTTTCCGCCCGATGCCCCTCATGTCAGCCTCGTCGTATCGCCTGACGGGAAGACAATCCTTCTCAGAGGGCTGGAGCGCCGCGGAGGCGATCTGATGATGATCGAAGACTTCCGGTAGGGCGCCGCGGCCGCGCCGACGGTCAGCGCTCGGCGAACACGTACTCGTGCTGCGCGTCGCGGAACACCAGCGTCCGGCCCGTGGCCGCCTTCCGCACCACGAACTCCAGGCCGTCAATCCCGGTGGCAATGGTGACGAGCGACACGGTGCCATCCGGGTTCTTTCGAGACGCCACCGGCGAGCGCCACTCGCCGAAGTCGAAGGTGGTCGCGTCGCCGCTTCGGCTCACCTGAATTTCCCCCAGTGCAGGGTTGGCGTACTTCGATGCCAGCGCGGCCGCGTCTTCCGCCGCCGCCGGCACGATCAGCAGCTTCCGCTCGGCGAGAATCCGCTCGCGCATGGCCTTGCCTCGCGTGGCGATGTCGGCCTCGGCCTCGGCCTTGCCGTCGAACAGGACTTCCAGGAGCTTCCGCCGGAACGGGCCCAGCATCGCGCCGCCGGCATCGGAGTTGGTGAGGATCACGGCCCCCACGTTGTGTTCGGGCAGCCACATCATGTCGCTCTTGTAGCCGATCATGCTGCCGCCGTGATGCACGACGGGCGTGCCGTAGGTTGTGTCGACCTCGAGCCCCATGCCGTACGTCACGTCCTTCCCAATCGAGACCTGCGGCGCACGCCTTGCCAGCAGCGCCGCCTCCGGGATGTACCGCGTGCCGTCGGGCAGCAATCCACCGGCCAGCTCCATGGACACGTACTTCAACATGTCCTTCACGCTGCTCCACGCGCCGCCGGCCGGCCGGACGGGCAGGATGGAGTAGTTCACGTCCATCGCCGCCAGATCCGGCGCGGCGTCGATGCTCAGGCCGTGTGACGTGGCGTGGTTGCCGCCCAGCGCGCGCGCGAAGTCGAACGTCGTGGAGCTCATTCCCAGCGGACCCCACACCTGGGTCTGCATGGCCTCGTCGTACGCGGCGCCCAGCTCCTTGGCGGGAAACAGCACGTGGCCGCCGACGTACCCACCCGCCGCTGCCAGCGGGTTCGAGTACCTGGAACATCTCGCCGAAGCCGCTGGTGGGCTGCATGGTGCCCAGCACGGCGAGCGCGGAGGCCGGCGTGGCGGTCTTGAACTCCAGCAGCCACTCGAAGTCCTGACGCGGAAGCCCCGTGCAGGCACACACCAGGTGCTTCACCAGCACGCGCCGCGTGGTGTCCGCGTCGCCCAGCCTGAACTGCGGCAGCACGCTGGTCACCGGCGTGTCCCAGGTCAGCTTGCCCTCGCCGACCAGCTTGCCCAGCATCAAGGTGGTCATGGCCTTCGTGTTGGAGGCGATGATGTACAAGGTGTCGCCATCCACCGGCGTCGCCTGACCCAGCTTTCGCACGCCGAAGCCGCCGGCGAACACGGCCTTGCCGCCCTGCACCAGGCCAATGGATACGCCTGGCACGCCCAGCGCCTTCTGCGCGCGCTCCACGAAGGCCCCGATCTCCTTCACGCGCGCCTCGTCGAGCGCGTGCGCCTTGCGCCCGGCAAACGTCTCGCGCTCGTACCCCGCGGGCAGCAGCCGCCCGAAGACGAGTTCCACCTGCGCCAGGCGCTTCTCGCCGGTCGGCTGCGACATGTCGTAGATCCACACGGTCCACTGGCCGTCGTGCCTCATCGTCCCCGCCACGACGTCGCGCCGCAGGTCGGGAGAGATCTGGTACACGTAGGTCCACTGGTCCTGCCAGCCGTCCTTGTCCGCACTCGGGGACCTGGATTTCAACGGCCACTTCGCGTCCGGGCGGTACGCGGCCCACGCGGCGGCCACGGCCGCGTCGGCGTCGGCGGCCTTCACATCCACCAGCGCGATGCGCGAGTCGCCCTCGGGTGCCTCGACGATGGTGGCCGATCCCTTCACCGTGACGGACCACCCGGCCGGCGCGATGAAGGTCGCGCCCGCCACGGTTGTGCCGGGCGTGTCGGCGGGGAGCGGTGCCTGCGCGGTCTGGGCGGCGCCCGAGTCGCCCGCAAGGGTGAGGAATGCAAGAACGGCGGCGTGGATGGCGCGCATTGGGCGGAGTATACGCCGCAGCAGGCGGGCCTGACAGCCGCCGCGATGGAGTCGCAGGCGCCAGGCCCCTGCCCAGTTGGGCCCCCTCCGCTCACTCGCGCCCGACAGCCGTCAGCCCTTCCAGCAAGACGATGTCGGAGTCGCCTTCTCCCACTGCGGCCAGGATCGAGCCCCCGTCGGACGACCAGGACACGCGGCGGACGATGAACGTCGTGCGTTCGCCGAAGTCGGTGATCTGACGCCACTCGCCGGTCGTCGTCGAGAGCGCCCAGACGTTGGTGGTCGCCCCGTCGGTCAGTGCCTGGGCCAGCCATTTCCCATCCGGGGACAGCGCGGGATTGAAGACCTGCCAGATCGGCACCCGCGAGGCTGGAATGCGTGCGAGCACGCGAAACGGCGCGTCCTCGGGAGTGGCGGTCCGGATCTCGAACTCCGGTGTGCCATCGATGAGCGGCCGCGCGAAGGAATAGTACAGAGTGCCGCCATCGAGGCCAATCACGTTGAACAACCGCTCGGTCCTCACGGTGACGGACCGCCCTCCCTCAACCGCCACTTTCTTGAGCACGGCATTCGTGGCGGCCGCGCCGCCCCGCGTCGAGTAATACACCCAGCGGCCGTCCGGCGACCACGCGGGCCCGAGGCCGGGGTTCGCGACGTTGCGCAGGTTGCTGCCATCCGGATCCACCAGCCAGACGCCAAACGTCCACCCCGGGTTGCCGCGCGAGGAGACAAAGGCGATGGCGCGGCCATCCGGCGACCACACCGGGACGCCCACGGCCACGTTCGGATCGCGCTCGTGCGTGATCTGGCGCAACCCGCCGGTCCCGGTGTTCACGACCCACAGGTTCGCGTGACCGCCGCTGTCGGAGAGAAACGCGACCTCGTTCGTCGCGGGGGCTGGCCGTCGGGGTGAGGACCTGCCCGGTCTGCCGCGTGACACGAACGCCGCGGCGCACGTTCTCCGCAGGCAGACCGTCGACCGGGAACTTCCAGATGTCGGTCTGCAGCTTCATGCGGCTGACCAGGACCGCGCCACTCCTGGAGATGTCCGGACTGACGTACGACGTCTCGCCCGATGTGAGCCGCCGTACGCTTCCATCTCGCAATGTCACCTGCCACAGGCCCAGCACTGACAGATACGGCATCGTGCCGCCGCGGCTCGAGCTGTAGACGATGCCCGTGCTGTCGGGCAGCCACGCAAAGCCGTTCATCATGTTGTTGTCACGCGTCAACTGGCGCGGTGCGCCGCCAGAGGCCGGCGCCACGAAGACGTCGAACCTGACGCTGTCTCCCCGCTGAAAGGCAATCCAGCTTGCCGTCCGGCGACCAGCGGGGATGCAGGTAGTACGTGGCCGCCCCGACATCGGCGACCACGTCGAACCTGGAACCGTCCGTTGGAGCGGTCACCAGCTGGATGCCCTCCCTGGCCAGCCGGAAGAGCGCGAGCCGTCCACTCGCCGGGCTGACGTCGGCCTCGCTCACGCTGTTGACGACGCGCCGCGGCACGCCGCCAAGCGCCGGGATCTCCCAGATGTTCCCCTGGCGTTCTCCCGGTGCCGCCGCGGAAAAATAGAAGATCGCGCTCGAGTCGGGCGACCAGCGCGGGTACTCGTGATCGACGGGGTCGCGCGTGATCTGCAGCGGCGCCCCGCCGCCAACCAGCTGCACGAAGAGCTGTCGCTTGCCGCCCACGCCGGCCGTGAACGCCACCGACTTGCCGTCGGGTGAAATGGCCGGAGACTCCTCGAGGCCGGAGAGATCGGTGAGCCGTACGACGCGCGTATCAAGCGCCAACGGCTCGGCCGGCTTCCCGAACCTGCCGCGCGCAACCCAGAAGAAGACGGACGCTGCCGCGATCGCGAGCGACAGCCCCAGCACTGCCAGGCGTGTCCGCCGCCGCGGTGCCGGCACTGGCGCCGGCACGGCAGGCGCAGCCATCGCGTCGTCGAGCTCGATGCGCGCGTCGGCGATGTCATGAAGCCGCCGACTGGCATCCTTCTGGAGACAACGGGTCAGCAGGTGCCGGATGGTGGCCGGCGTGCCGGCCGGCAGCGACGTCCACTCCGGTTCGGCGCCGACGACGGCGGCAAGCGTGTCGGTGACGGTCTGCCGTCCGAATGCCGAGGTGCCCGTCAACATCTCGAAGAGCACGCACCCGAAGGCCCAGATGTCGGTGCGCTTGTCGACCGGCTGACCGCGTGCCTGCTCCGGGCTCATGTACGCGGCGGTGCCGAGAATCACGCCCGGGATCGTTCCGCTCGCCGCCATCGGTCGGCGACGTCGACGGATCCGGCGCGGACTCTTCGGCCGCCAGGGCCTTTGCGAGACCGAAGTCGAGCACCTTGACGATTCCGGCGGGCGTGATCTTGATGTTGGCGGGCTTGAGATCGCGATGGACGATCCCGGACGCATGGGCGGCGTCGAGCGCGTCGGCGATCTGTCGCGCGACGGCCAGGGCCTCCGAGCAGCGGCAGCGAACCCCGGCGCACGCGATCGTCCAGCGTGTCGCCCTCGACCAGCTCGAGCACCAGGGCCGGCGCGCTGCCCGTGTCCTCGAGACCATAGATCGATCCGATGTGCGGATGATTGAGCGAGGCGAGCAGCCGGGCTTCGCGCTCGAAGCGCGCCACGCGGT
Source organism: Vicinamibacteria bacterium (assembly GCA_963818215.1). Taxonomy (GTDB): domain Bacteria; phylum Acidobacteriota; class Vicinamibacteria; order Vicinamibacterales; family JAENWD01; genus JAENWD01. The sequence goes on from CAWFRL010000028.1 coordinate 37,079, forward strand.
CGGCGTCGGCCGTGAACGCCGGCGGCAGGACCTTCAGCGCGACGTCGCGATTCAGCTTGGTGTCGCGCGCGCGATACACCTCGCCCATGCCCCCCGCGCCGAGGGCTGAGAGGATCTCGTAGGGGCCAACGCGCGTGCCGGCGGAAAGGGCCATCGAGCCACCCGAAACGTCCGTTCGGCGAGTCCCCTGAGTATCTCCTGCCCGTCAAACGGCCACTCCCACCGCCCTGTCTGGCATAATGAAGGGCCGGCCTTCCGCCGCCGACCCGAGCCAAGTCTTTGAACCAGCAGAACATCCGGAACTTCTCGATCATCGCGCACATCGACCACGGCAAGTCCACGCTGGCCGACCGCTTCCTGGAATACACCGGGGCGCTCCAGGCCCGCGAGATGGAGGCCCAGGTCCTGGACTCCATGGACCTCGAGCGCGAGCGCGGCATCACCATCAAGGCGCACCCGGTCCGCCTGAACTACACGGCCGATGACGGGCAGCAGTACGTCCTGAACCTGATCGACACGCCGGGCCACGTGGACTTCTCGTACGAGGTCACGCGGTCGCTGGCCGCGTGCGAGGGCGCGCTGCTGCTGGTGGATGCGAGCCAGGGCGTGGAGGCGCAGACGCTGGCCAACGCGTACCTCGCCGTGGACAGCAGCCTCGAGATCATCCCGGTCATCAACAAGATCGACCTGCCCAGCGCGCAGCCCGAGGAAGCCCGCCGCCAGATCGAAGACATCATCGGCCTCGACGGCGCGGGCGCGATCCTGGCCAGCGCGAAGGAAGGCACGCGGCACCCACGAGATCCTCGAGGCCATCGTCGCGCGCCTGCCGGCGCCGAAAGGCGACCCCGACGCGCCGCTCAAGGCCCTGATCTTCGACTCCTGGTACGACTCCTACCGCGGCGTCATCATCGTCGTGCGCGTGTTCGAGGGCACGCTGAAGCTGGGCACGAAGCTCCGCTTCATGGCGACGAAGATGGACTACCCGATCGAGTCGCTCGGGACGTGTTCGCGCCCAAGCCGACGCCGGCCACGGAGCTGGGACCGGGCGAGGTCGGCTTCATCACGGCCAACATCAAGAACGTCCGCGACGCGCAGATCGGCGACACGGTCACCGAGACCGCGCGGCAGGCCGACGAGCCGTGGCCGGACTTCAAGGAACTCAAGCCGATGGTCTTCGCCGGGCTCTACCCGGTGGAAGGCCACGAGTACCAGCAACTGCGCGAGGCGCTGGAGAAGCTGCAGCCTGAACGACAGCTCGCTGTTCTTCGAGCCCGAGACGTCCACCGCGCTCGGCTTCGGCTTCCGCTGCGGCTTCCTGGGCCTGCTGCACATGGAGATCGTGCAGGAGCGGCTGGAGCGCGAGTTCGACATGAACCTGGTGACCACGGCGCCGAGCGTGCTGTACCGGGTCACCACCACCGACGGCGTCGTGCAGGAGATCGACAGCCCCGCGAAGCTGCCGGACATCGGCCGCATCACCAAGCTCGAAGAGCCGGTCATCACGGCGATGGTCCTGACGCCGTCGGAGTTTGTCGGCAACATCCTGCAGCTCTGCCAGGACAAGCGCGGCGTGCAGAAGGCGCTGGAGTACCTGGCCTCGGACCGCGTGCTCATCACCTACGAGATGCCGTTTGCCGAGGTGGTGCTGGACTTCTACGACCGGCTGAAGACGATGTCGCGGGGGTACGCGTCGCTCGACTACCACGTCACCGGGTTCTGGGAATCGCCGCTGGTGAAGATGGACATCCTGGTCAACGGCGAGCCGGTGGACGCGCTGTCGCTGATCGTGCACCGCGATTCGGCGTACGACCGCGGCAAGCTGCTGGTGTCCAAGATGCGCGAGCTCATCCCGCGGCAGATGTTCGACATCGCCATCCAGGCGGCGATCGGCCAGCGCATCATCGCGCGCGAGTCGGTGAAGGCGCTGCGCAAGAACGTCATCGCCAAGTGCTACGGCGGCGACATCAGCCGCAAGCGCAAGCTGCTGGAGAAGCAGAAGGAAGGCAAGAAGCGCATGAAGCGCGTCGGGCAGGTCGACATCCCGCAGGAAGCGTTCCTCGCCGTGCTGAAGGTCGGGGAATAGACGGTACCGGGTTGTCCGTTCGCGGGTTCGCAGCCTTCGCGCACTTCGTGATTGTGGACGCCTATGACGACATCACCGTAAATCGACCGCGCGCGAGTACTTCGAGTCGATCGCCATCGCGGTGATCCTCGCGCTCTTCATCCGCACGTTCGTCGTGCAGGCCTTCAAGATCCCCACCGGGTCGATGGAGAACAACCTGCTGGTGGGCGACCACCTGCTGGTGAACAAGTTCGTGTTCGGCCCGGCGCCGACGGGGCTCGAGCGGACGCTGCTGCCGGTCCGCGACATCAAGCGCGGCGACATCGTCGTCTTCAAGTACCCGGAAGAGCCCGAGCGGGATTTCATCAAGCGCGTGATCGGGCTGCCGGGCGAGACCTTCGAGCTGAAACACAAGAAGGTCTACATCAACGGCACGCCCATCGACGAGCCCTACGTGCACTTCCTGCTCCCGCCCAGCCCCGAGGGGCAGGAGGTGGCCGCCTTCGACGTGCGCGAGAACTACGGGCCGGTCACCGTGCCGGCCGACCAGTACTTCGTGATGGGCGACAACCGCGACAACTCCCAGGACAGCCGCTGGTGGGGGTTCCTGCCGCGCGGCCACGTGAAGGGGAAGGCGCTGATGGTCTACTGGTCCTTCGAGTCGGACCGCGAATCCTACCAGGGCGAGGGGCTGGGGGCCGCGGTGAGCGGGATCGTCAACGTCGTGACACACTTTTTCACGCGCACCCGGTGGGATCGGATCTTTCATCAGATACGATGACGCAATCACACGGCGCGAAGGCACGAAGCGCGAGTCTGGTCCGTAGTCCGAGCCCATAGCCCGAGCCGATGCGCACTCATCAAGCTTGCCCTTGCCGCGCTGGTCATCCACGCCACCTACCAGGTAGGGACGGCGTACTGGGACCACTACCAGTTCACCGATTCGGTGCAGCAGGTGGCGCAGTTTGGCGAGAGCGAGCCGATCCCGGAGATCAAGCGCGGGTGATGGAGCTGGCGGCCGAGCGGAACCTGCCGATCCCGAAGACGCCATCACGGTGACCCGGCAGCAGCGCCGCATCGACGTCGACGGCGAGTACACGCGCGAGATCCTGCTGGCGCCCGGATACAAGCGGCCGTGGAAGTTCACGGTCGACGTCGTGGTGCTGACGCTGCAACTGAGCTGCGTGCGCGGCGCGTCGGCGGCGAGCAGCGGCGCCGCGGCCTCGAGCCGCTCCACTTCGCGACCGCACGCCTTCGACCCATCCCGCTTCCTCGATGCTGCCAAGGTTCGCGCGCACGTTCAGCGCCGCGCCGCGCAGCCCGGCCGTCAGCAGTTCCAGCGCGACGCCGACGTCGCTGCTCGGCAAACGGGTTGCCGTGGCGCGCGACGTCGATGGCGGCGGTGAGCCCGGCCTGGCAGGCGCGCATCACGTCGAGCGGCACCTCGGCCGCGCCGCGCAGCGCGCTTTGCACGGCCGCCTTTCTGCGTCGCCTTCTCCTCGTCGGTCGCCTTCGGCAGCCGATACGCCGCCACCACCGCGTCGTAGGCCTTCGAGTCGTCCTCGACGAGCGCGCTCACGTGATCGCGCAGCGGCAGCAGCGCGGCCTTCGCCTGGTCCAGCGCCGCGCGGTCTTCGTCAGACCCCGCGCGCGTGCGGCCCATCTGGGCGACCATCGCGACCAGCGACAGGCCCAGCGCAGCGGCCAGCGCCGACGCCGATCCGCCGCCAGGCGTCGGCGTGGGATCGGAGAAAGCGGAGAGCAGGTCCGCGAGCGGGCGATCGAGGAAGGTCATGGCGACAGTATGAACCCGTGAACCTGTGAACCCGTGAACCCTGAACCTGTGAACCTGTGAACCTGTGAACCCGTGAACCTGTGAACCCGTGAACCTGTGAACCCGTGAACCTGTGAATTACTGCGTCTGCGAAGAAGCCGCGATCAATCGGCGTGCGCCGATGGCGCGGTCGGCCCAGTAGCCCGAGGTGAGCCGGCTGATGCGGACCTGCCCGCGCGAGTTCGGCGCGTGCACGAACTGGTCGCCGCCGATGGCGATGCCGACGTGGCTGACCTCGTCGCCCTGGGTCTCGAAGAACACGAGGTCGCCGGGCTCGAGCTCGTCGAGCTTCACCGGCTCGCCGTAGCGGTACTGGTCGCGCACCACGCGCGGCAGGCCCAGGCCGTTGAGCGCGAAGACGTACTGCACCAGGCCGCTGCAGTCGAAGCCGTGCGGGTCGGCGCCGCCGAGGACGTAGGGGATGCCGCGCAGCGCAAGCGCCGTGCGGGCGATGGCGTAGCCGTCGCGCATCTCCGGCATCGGGACCGCCAGGCCCTCGGGAATCGCCGCCGGGGCCGGCGCGACCGGGGGGAGGGGAAACGGCTGCGGCCGCGCGCCCGAGGACGCGCAGCCGGACGTGACGCCAATCAGGACGCCCACGCCCCGCGACGGCCGCTGCACGCCATTGCATGGGATGACTATCGGCCGTCAGGAGCGACGGGAAGATAGCCTCAGGCCTGGAGGCTCGAGGCTGGCCCGAGGCTCCGGAGGCCGAAGCCCTGGTTTACGCCGTATTTGCGCCTCAACGGCTTGACACAGTCTGCCGCGCGCCCCTATATACTGTGGCATGGAGCAAACGCTCCTCCTCAACGCGACGTACGAGCCGCTGAAGGTCGTCCACTGGCAGAAGGCTATAACCCTGCTCTGCCAGGGCAAGGTCGAGATTGTCTCGACGTACGACCGCGAAGTGCGCTCGGTCTCGGTCACGTTCAGGTTGCCGTCGGTCATCCGGCTGCTGCGCTACATTCGCATAAAACGCCGGATCGACTACGTGCCATTCAGTCGCGCGAACATCTACGCGCGCGACCGGCATCATTGCCAATACTGCGGTCACCTGTTCCCCACCTCTGACCTCACCTTCGATCACGTCATCCCGGTCGCGCAGGGCGGTCGCAAGGACTGGGAGAACATCGTCACGTGCTGCGTGACGTGCAACCGGAGGAAGGGCGGACGCACGCCCAGGGAAGCCGGCATGCACCTGCAGAGCCACCCGCGGCGGCCCGATTCGGCGCCGGCCGTGCGGTTCACGATCGGGTTGCGCAACGCGCCGGAGGGGTGGCGGGACTACCTCTACTGGAACGTGGAGCTGGACGACTCGTAAATTGACGATTGCAGATTGACGATTACGGGGCGGTCGGGCTTGGGAATCGGCGGCTTCGTCGGTTTCCGCTTCGGCTGCCATGGCCGCACCACTTCCGTCTTCGGGTTGTACCTGACCCAGTCGAACCAGTAGTCCAGCAGCAACTCCACGCGCGCGAGCTGGCGTCCGGCCAGCTCGCCCTTCGTCGCCTTCCCCTGGAAGTCCCACTCGCTCAGCGTCTCGAGATCCAGCAGCACGCCGGAGTGCGCGTCGGTGCCCGCGCGGACGAAGGTGAGCGTGTCGCCGTTCGATGCGCCGATCGAAGGCGCGCACGCTGCGGCCGTCGGCGGCGGTCACCAGCAGCAGCGGGACGCCGCCGAGTTCGTCGAGCCACACGCCTGACGTGATCACGCTGTGCTGCGGCCACGCCTTGCTCTTGCCGTCGAGCGTGATGCCGATCATCAGCGTCCGCGCCTCGATGCCGCCCTTCTCGCGGCGTGCCGATCTTCGGCGTCGGCGCGTCGGCCATCTTCTCTTCCCAGTCGGCGGACGACGTAGTCGTCGTCTTTGGCGACCTGCTCGTCGAGCTTCAGCACCCGGCCCTTCGGCTGTTCCTGCTTCCACGTCGCAAACGTGATCTGGTCGTGCGGCACCAGGCGCAGCCGGCGGCCCTTCAGCGGGCCGTGAATCGCCAGGCCGCTCACCTGCTGCCACCAGGTGCCCGTCTGCTCGTCGCGCATGATGAAGTTCTGGTTGTTGATGCCGGCCAGGCGGAACGTCAGCCGCCTGCCGTCGACCACCGCGCTCCACACCAGACCGGTGTGACAGAGCGTTCAATAGGTCGCCGACGATCGGGCTCTCCGGCGACGAGGTCGTTGACGACGTGGTGGTAGGCGAGCTGGCGGATGGGATAGGCGATGGCGGCGCCCTGCCGCGCGACGGCCATCACCAGGTCGTCGGGCTGGACGAAGGTCGCCTTGTCCGCGTCGACGTGCACGAGGGTCGTCTGCGGCGCGAACATCCACTCGAAGTGGTTCTGCCGGGCGAACCAGGCGCCCAGGATCACCGGCGCCAGCACCAGCAGCGGCAGCGGGCGCAGCCACCAGCGGCGCGTGCGGAGGATCGTCAGCACCGCGAGGATCGTCGCGACGATCGCCGCGACGAGCGTCACCGTGGGCGCGAGGGTCCGCGCCGTCAGCGCCCAGCCGAGCACACGCGCGTCCTGCGTCTTGAACGGCATGATGTAGAGCGTCGGGAAGGCGATGACGCCAAAGCCGATCGCGACGGTGAGGACGAGCAGGGTCCACAGCCCGTAGGGGCGCGGCCGCGGCGCGTCGGGTCCGCGTGTGCCGGCATGTGAGGCATCGTGTCCGGAGCAGCCGACGGGCGTCAATAATGCGAAGCAAGTAGGCTGTGAAGGCTGTGGGGTCGGGCCTGCTGTCGGCAGTTATTGCGATCCGTTTGCACCACAACCGGGCATTTTCGGGGCCAGCTCGGCTGCTGAGATCGGCCGAATGTCGAGTCCTGCCGGTTTACAGAGCGGCATGCGTTATGCGCTGGGACGAGTGGGTTGCAGATACTGCGTACGGCAGCCCCGACCCCGAAAGGTGAGGAGGCCCGACCCCTGGTTCAGTGGTTCGACGAGGAACGGCTCCTCGGCGGTGAGGTAGTGGTCGTAGTCGGCGGCCAGGGGCGCCGGCTGTCCCGAATACAGGATGTCGAGGTGACTGCGGAACTGCGCGAGCGCGCGGCGCTCGCGATCGCGATGCGCCGACACGTCCACTGCATGCAGCCGTCGCGGCAGACTCTCGATCGAGCTCCCGCGTTTCAGATTGACGATGAACTCGAAGGTGGCGGGACACGCGCCCGTGGCCGCGCACGCGGCCCGCGCGATCTCGTTGGTGACGACGTGTTCGGCATGCCCCTCGAACGGACTGGGGAAATACACCTCCGCCGGCGCCAGCTCCTTCAGCAGCGCAGTGATCCGCGCGAGCGCCTCGGCCTTCTGCGCGACGAGCCGCTCGTTCTCGAAGTCGAGAAAGCGAATGTCGGCGACGTTGCCGCCAAGGATCTCGACCGAACGCCGCGTCTCGTCCTTCCGCATCGCGGACACCTCGACCTCCGTGGGATTGGCCGCGACGCCGAATCGCCTGAGCAGCGCGCGCCCGTCGGTGATGACCACCACGACGACACGCCGCCCCTCGCTGATGCGCCGCGCGATCAGGCCTCCGCATCCCAGCGTCTCATCGTCGGGATGCGGGGCCAGGATCACCACCGGGCCCGTCTGAGCGACGGTTTGCGCCGCCGCCGGCGCCGACGACCAGCAGCGTCACGATTGTCAGCACGCTCCGTAAGTAACGCTGCATGAGAATCCTCCCGTCCGATCGATCACGTCGACGCGCCTGACGCCATCGACGCCCGCCCCTTCAGCCTCGACACCAGCGGCGAGGTCGCCAGCGTCGTCGTCAGCGCCATCACGACCATCATCGAGAAAAGCACCGGCGAGAGGATACCGAGATCGAAGCCGATGTTGAGCACCACCAGCTCGATCAGCCCTCGCGTGTTCATCAGCACGCCGAGCAGCGTCGCATCGGCCCACGCCGCGCCCATCGCGCGCGCGCCGAGCGCGGTGCCGACGCCCTTGCCGCCGATGGCGACGGCAAGGATCAGCGCCATCTGCCCCCACAGCTCCGGGCCCGCGATCAGGTTGACGCTGGTGCGCAGGCCGCTGAACGCGAAGAAGATCGGCAGCAGGAAGGTGACGGCCATCGGCTCGACCGCCTCGCCGAACGACGCGCTCGGCTTCCTCGTCGCGCGGCATCACGACGCCGGCGAGGAACGCGCCGAACAGGGCGTGGAGCCCCAGCGCATCGGTGGTCCACGCCGATGCGACGGTGACGGCGACGATGATCGCGAGGCTCGGCGCCGATCGGCCGAACAGCTCACCGGGCCGCCGCGCAGCGCGCGCGACGAGCGGGCGCACGACGCCGAACATCACGACGACGTAAACAGCCAGCCCTGCCAGCGTTCCCCCCGCGTCGCCCATATGCCCGGCCACGACGATCGTCGTGATCGCCGCCAGGATCAGCCAGCCTGCCGCGTCGCCAAACGCCGCGCAGGTCATCGCCAGCACGCCGATCCGGGTGCGCGTCAGCCCCTGGTCCGCGAGGATCCGCGCCAGGACCGGAAACGCCGTGATGCTCATCGCCGATCCCATGAACAGCGCAAACGGCAGCAGCGCCACGCCCGTCCGGGGCGTACGGATACCACGCGACCACCGCCACGGCGCTTCCGAGCGCAAACGGCACCGCGATGCTGACGACGCTGATGACCAGCGCCATCCTGCCGACCGTCTTCAGCGTCTCGATCTCGAGCCGCCAGCCGACGAGGAACATGAACAGCGACGATGCCGATCTGTCCGATGGCGCTCAGCGCCGGCAGCGACGCGGCGGGAACAGCATGCCCGACAGGTTCGGGGCGACCCATCCGAGCAGCGACGGCCCCAGCAGGAGCCCGGCGATCATCTCCGCCATGACGGGCGGCTGGCCCAGGCGTGCCGCAATCGGGGTGGCCAGGCGCGAGAGGACGAGGATGACGGCGATCTGAACGAGCAGCAGCAACGCGGGCGGCACTGCGGGTCAGTTTACTCAGAGTAGCTGAGTGCCGGCGTGCTACGTGCTGCCATGCGTGCCGGGTGCGGCTTGCCCGCCGTAGCCTTGGCGAAGGCGGGGTCACTTGCGGCCGGCCGGCTGCTCGCGCGCACAATCGGCGGTTACAGGAGGCGTCACGATGACATCCCGCGACAACATCGCCTGCAAGTGGTTCGAGCGCGTGTGGAACGGCAACGACGAGGCGGCGATCGCCGAGCTGGCGGCGCCCGACATGAAAGCGCATGGCGCAGACGGGGTCACTCGCACGCCCGAGACGTTTCCTGAGTTCCAGCGCGCCATCCTCGCCGCGCTTCCGGACATGCGCATCGAGATCCCGCTCTGCGTCGAAGGCCGCGACATGGTGGCCGTTCACTGGGTCGCCAAGGGCACACACACGGGCTCGGCGCCAGGGATTCCCGCCGGCAGGGGCACCCCGATCACGGTGTCGGGCCTGACGCTGGTCCGCCTGGCCGGCGGCAAGATCGTCGAGGGGTGGGACGACTACGACTTTGCCGGCTTGATGCGGCAGCTTGGCACGCGCGTACTGAGGCATCGAGTCCGTACGTACCCCTCTCCCCGTGCCTCGTCGTAGCTCAGCGTCACCCCTTCCGCCGCGACCGACGGCGGGCGCGTGACGGTCATCGGCGACGGCTTCGACACGTCCGGCCCGGCGCTGCCCGACGTGCGCATCGGCGACGTGCCCGCGCGCGTGAGCGCGGCGCGCGCGTCGCGGCTCACCGTGACGGTGCCGCCGGGACTGCCCGGCGGCGCGCTGCCGCTCACCGTCGCCGGCGCGGACGGCCACGCGCGGCTCCAGACGGCGCGCGTCCTCACCGAGGGCCTGCACCAGGTGGACAGCCCGGCGTTTGACGCGCAGGGCCGCCTGCACGTCACCTACAGCGGCGCGCGCGGGCAGCAGGTGCCGGTCTCGGTGTTCCGCATCGACCGCGACGGCGGGCGCGAGTCGCTGGTGACGGGCCTGGTGAACCCGACGGCGCTGGCCTTCGGGCCCGACGGCCATCTCTACGTCTCCAGCCGCTTCGAAGGCGTCGTCTACAAGGTGGACGACGGCGGCCACTACGAGACGGCGGTCAGCGACGTCGGCGTCGCCTGCGGCCTGGCCTTCACGCCCGACGGGTCGCTGCTGGTCGGGCGACCGCTCGGGGACGATCTTCCGCGTGCTGCCCAACGGGCACGCGGCGATGGTGGCGTCGGTGCCGGCCTCGGTGGCCGCGTTCCACCTGGCCATGGGCCCGGACGGCAATCTCTATGTGACCGGACCCACGCTCACCGCGCGCGATCACGTCTACCGCGTGTCGCTCGACGGGAAGGTGGAAGTGGCGTGGTCGGACTTCGGCCGGCCGCAGGGCCTGGCCTTTGGCCCCGACGGCGCGCTCTACATCGTCGAGGCGCTGTCGGGGGCGAGCGGACTGTATCGCGTGGAACTGGAGTCGGCGGCGCCACCGCAACTGGTGTTGAGCGGCGCCGGACTGGTCGGCGTGGCCTTCGATCCGCTGGGCGGAGTGGTCGTCGTCGAGCAACGACACGGCGTGGCGGCTGGAAGGAATTGACGATTGCAGATTGACGATTGACGACTACGCCGCAGCGAGCTTCTTCAGCAGCGACAGATCCCCAAGCATCTTGCCGGCGCCGAGCACCACCGAGGTGAGCGGGTCTTCGGCCATCTGCACGGGCAGCTGCGTGTCGTCGGCGATGCGCCGGTCCAGGTTGCGCAGCATCGAGCCGCCGCCGGTGATCATGATGCCGCGGTCGTAGATGTCGGCCGACAGTTCCGGCGGAATCCGCTCCAGCGCGTCGCGGATGGCGCTGACCAGCACGTCCACCGTGCTTCGCAGCGCGAGGCGGATTTCCTGGTCGCTCACCAGGATGCTGCGCGGCACGCCGTCGGCGATGTGCCGGCCGCGCACTTCCATCGAGACGGGCATGTCCAGCGGCGAGGCCGATCCGATTTCCAGCTTGATCTGCTCGGCCGTGCGCTCGCCGATGAGCAGGCCGTGGGCGCGCTTCATGTGCTCGATGATGGCTTCGTCCATCTCGTTGCCCGCGATGCGCACGGACTTGCTGTAGACCATCCCCGACAGCGAGACGACGGCGATGTCGGTGGTGCCGCCGCCGATGTCCACGATCATGTTGCCGGTGGGCTCGGTGATGGGCAGTCCCGGCGCCGATGGCCGCCGCCACCGGCTCGTCCACCAGGAACACCTCGCTCGCCTTCGCGCGCAGCGTGCTCTCGCGCACCGCGCGGCGCTCCACTTCGGTGATCTCCGCCGGCACGCCGACGATGACCCGGGGGCGGACCCAGGAGCTGCGCGGCTGCGCCTTGCGGATGAAGTCGGTGAGCATGCGCTCGGCGGCCTCGAAGTCCGCGATCACCCCGTCGCGCAGCGGCCGGATGGCCACCATGTGCTGCGGCGTGCGCCCCACCATCTCCTTGGCTTCCGTGCCCACGGCCTCGATGCGGCCCGACACCTTGTTGAACGCCACCACCGACGGCTCGTTGAGGACGATGCCGCGGCCGGGGGCGAAGACGCAGGTGTTGGCCGTGCCCAGGTCGATGGCCAGGTCTGTCGCAAAGGAGAAGGGAAGCACCTTGCCGAATCTCATCGTTGAAACGCTCCGCAGTTGGGTTGACCTGACTGACGTTCCCTTGTAGTGGCAACTGCCGTGCCCGGCCACCTGGGACCGGCCCTCCGGCCGGACCCCTGAAGATCTGGGCTGTTTCGCGTTGTATCGGGCGAAGGCGTGTCGGCCTTCAGGCCGCAGGCGGCCAATACCGACAGGACTGGCGGGAGACTGACGGTTCTAGCTCATCGCCAGCTTCTTCAACAGGGGGAAATTGGACAGCATCCGGCCCGCCCCGAGCACCACCGACGTCAGGGGATCCTCGGCAATCTGGACGGGCAGGTCGGTGTCTTCCCGCAGCCGCTTGTCGAGGTTGCGCAGCAGGGCCCCGCCGCCGGTGATGACGACGCCGCGGTCGTAGATGTCGGCCGACAGCTCCGGCGGGATCCGCTCGAGGCCGTCGCGCACGGCGCGGACGATGATGTCGACGGTGGGGCGGAGGGCCTCGCGTATCTCGGTGTCGGTCACGGGGATGCTCTTGGGCAGTCCCTGGGTGACGTGCCGGCCGCGGACCTCCATCTGCATGGGCTCGTCGAGCGGCGCCGCCGACCCGATCCCGATCTTGATCGCCTCCGCGGTGCGCTCGCCGATCAGCAGGCCGTGCGCCTTCTTCATGTAGTCGACGATGGCATCGTCCATCTCGTCGCCGGCGACGCGCACGGACTTGCGGTAGACCATCCCGGCCAGCGACACGACGGCGATGTCGGTGGTGCCGCCGCCGATGTCCACGATCATGTTGCCGGTGGGCTCGGTGATGGGGAGCCCCGCGCCGATGGCGGCCGCCACCGGCTCGTCCACCAGGTACACCTCGCTGGCCTTCGCGCGCAGCGTGCTTTCGCGCACCGCGCGGCGCTCGACCTGGGTAATCTCGGCCGGCACGCCGACGACGACCCGCGGCCGCATCCAGCCGTTGCGGCGGTTGGCGCGGCGGATGAAGTCGGTGAGCATGCGCTCGGCGGCCTCGAAGTCCGCGATCACGCCGTCGCGCATGGGCCGGATGGCCACCAGGTCGCGCGGCGTGCGGCCGATCATCTCCCGGGCCCTGGAGCCGACGGCTTCGATGCGGTTGTGGGCGGTGTTGTAGGCGACGACGGAGGGTTCGTTCAGGACGATGCCGCGGCCGGGTGCGAAGACGCAGGTGTTTGCGGTGCCAAGGTCGATAGCCAGATCGGTGGTGAACCCAAGCGCGCCAAGTAGCATTCCGACTCCGGGAAAAAGCTGGAGAGCCCGTGCGGACACACGGGCATCGGCCGTACCTCAGCAACAGTCGTGCCCCCGGCGCACGCGCGGTTGGCGTCGAATCGCGCGATGCACGCGCGCGGGTCGGGGGGGTAGGCACGTAAAGCTGACACCCGCGTGTTACACGGTCAGCCACTGGGCGCGAGATGCTGCAGCACCCGGTGGAGCTGCTCGACGGCGTGACCGAGACCGTGGCGCAGCTGGCGCCGCGCCACCGCGTGCTCCTCATCACCAAGGGCGACCTGCGCGACCAGGAGCGGAAGCTCGAGAAATCCGGGCTGGCGTCAACGCCGTGGAGATCGTCTCGGAGAAGAACGAGACGACGTATGCGGCCATCCTGCGGCGGCACGCGATCGACCCGCGGCGGTTCCTGATGGTCGGCAACTCGCTGAAGTCCGACATCCAGCCCGTGCTGGCCTGGGCGGCTGGCCCCCTAGCGCGCCGTCACCCTCTCCCCATACAATCGCGCTCGACTGCCGCTCCCCTCCGGCGCCCGCCTCGGCCCCTACGAAGTCACCGCCCGCATTGGCGCCGGGGGCATGGGCGAGGTCTACAAGGCGCGCGACACGCGGCTGGACCGCACCGTCGCGATCAAGGTCCTCTCCGACACGCTGGCCGCCGACCCGCAGTTCCGCGAGCGGTTCGACCGCGAAGGCCGCGCCGTCAGCCAGCTCACGCACCCGCACATCTGCACGCTCTACGACGTGGGCCAGCACGACGGCACCGCGTTTCTCGTCATGGAGTACCTGGAGGGCGGGACGCTGGCCGACCGGCTGGCGAAAGGCGCGCTGCCGGTCGATCAGGCGCTCAAGATCGCGATCGAGATCGCCTCGGCGCTCGACAAGGCGCACCGCGCCGGCATCGTCCACCGCGACCTGAAGCCCGGCAACATCATGCTGACCCGGAGCGGCGCGAAGCTGCTCGACTTCGGGCTGGCGAAGAGCCGCGGGCCGCGTGATCGGCGGGGCGGGCGAGTCGATGCTGCCGACGACGCCGGCGCACCTCACCGAGAAGGGCACGGTGCTCGGGACGTTCCAGTACATGGCGCCGGAGCAGCTCGAGGGGCAGGAGGCGGACGCGCGGACGGATCTGTTTGCGTTCGGGGTCGTGCTCTACGAGATGCTGGCGGGCCGCCGGGCGTTCGAGGGCAAGACGCACGCGAGCCTGATCGGGGCGATTCTCAAGGACCACCCGCCGCCGGTCTCGTCGGTGCGGCCGCTGACGCCCGCCTCGCTCGATCACGTCGTCGCGAAGTGTCTCGAGAAGGATCCGGAAGCGCGCTGGCATTCCGCCCACGACCTGCACGACGAGCTGGCGTGGATTGCGCTCGGCCCGCCCGCCGTCGGGGCGGTCGCGGCCGTCGCGGCAGCGGCCGGCGCGCGAATGGGCGGGATGGCGTCGCTGGCGCGGCGCGTGGCGTCCTCGGTCGCGGCGCTCTGGATGTCTCGGGCTCGGATGGCGCGGCACGCCGCCGCCGTCCGACGCGCCGGAGATGCGCCTGCAGATCGTCACGCCGCCGGCGCCAGCCTCGTGGGTTTTGCGATGTCGCCGGATCGGCCGGGCGCTCGTGTACCAGGCGACCATCGAGGGCCGCGCGCAGCTCTGGCTGCGCTCGCTCGACTCGGACGCGGCGCGGCCGCTGGACGGAACCGACGGCGCGCGTCCAGACGGCGCCGTTCTGGGCGCCAGACGGCCGGTCGATTGCCTTCTTCACGGCCGATCAGTTGAAGCGCATCGACCTGGACAGCGGGCTCGTGCGGACGCTCGCCAGCGCGCCCCAGCCGCGGGGCGGCACGTGGGGCCGACCGGGACCATCCTGTTCGCGGCCGGCAGCGCGGGCTCGCTCAACGCCGTGCCGGCTGGTGGCGGCGACCCCGTGGTCGTCACGCGCGTCGACCGGCCGCGGCAGACCGGTCATCGATTTCCCCACTTCCTGCCCGACGGCCGGCATTTCCTGTTCTACTCCCTCGGCAGTCCCGAAGGCCGCGGCGTGTACGTCGGGCACGCTCGGCGTCACCGAGGTGACGCGCCTGTTCGACGCGGACTCGGCGGCGGTCTTCGCCGCGCCCGATCGTGTGCTGTTCGCGCGGCAAGGCGCGCTCTGGGCGCAGCGCCTGGACATGAGCGCCCTCAGGCCGGTCGGCGAGCCTGTGCCGGTTTCCACGCAGGTGGCGATAAATGCGGAGCTGTTTGGCGACGTGGCGCTCTCGGAGACGGCGCCCGGGGCTGATCGCGTACCGGGCCGGCGCCGGCAACGCGGCAGTTCAGCTGGTTCGATCGGACGGGCCGCCAGGTCGGCGCCCTCGGCGGTCCCGACGACGCGCAGCCCGCCGTGCCCCGCTGTCGCCCGACGGCCGGAGCCGTGATGTTTCGCCGGACGACTCGGCGGCAACACGGACCTCTGGTCCATCGAGGCCAGCCGGAGACCTGCTGCGCCGGCTCACGTTCGACCCGGCCCGGGACTACGACGCGGCATGGTCGCCAGGCGGCGACCGCATCGTGTTCACCTCCGATCGCAAAGGCGTGCTCGACCTCTACGAGACGTCGCTTGTCGGGCGGCAACGCATCGGCTGCCACGCCGCTGCTCGAAACCGCCCGAGCACAAGAACATGAGCGACTGGTCCGACCGATGGGCGATTCATCCTCTACACGGTCCAGAGCCACGACGGGAACGACATCTGGGCCCTGCCGCTGTCTGGGGATCGCACGCCCATGCCGGTTGCACAACGCGCTCGGTGAGAGTCGCGCGCGCTTCTCGCCCGACGGCCGATGGGTGGCCTATGAGTCGAACGAAAGCGGCAGGACCGAAATCTACGTGCAGTCGTTTCCAGACGCCGCCCGGAAGACGCAGATTTCGACCGCCGGCGGCACGGCGCCGAGTCTGGCGGGGCGACGGAGGCGAGCTGTACTTTCGATCGCCGGACGATCGACTGATGGCGGCGCGGATCGGGTCGAGCGGAACCGAGCATCGACACGGAGACGCCGTCCGTGTTGTTCGCGCTGCCAGCCGGCCCGGGTCGCGAGGGCACGTCGCATCGTGGTACGCCGCGTCGCGCGACGGGCAGCGGTTTCTGGTGAACACCTACGTCGAGGGCGCCTCGCCGATCACGGTGCTGCTGAACTGGAAGCCGGGGAACTGAGGCGGACGCGAATGCGTTTCGACCCGCCTCTCACGAACAGCTCACATAATGCTCACCAACCGCTGAAGACTCCCGTCCCGCCAACCACCGATGCTTCCACGCGGAGGACATCGATGGACACGCTCACGCCCGCTTCGGCATGCCGCCACGCCACAATCCACGTCACGACCCGCCATCCGACCGAGTTCGTCGACCTCACCGACCGGCTCGAAGGCCTCGTCGCCGACGCGGGCTTCCGCTCCGGCATCCTGAACGTCCAGACGCTTCACACGACCACGGCCGTCGTCGTCAACGAGCACGAGCCGCTGCTGCTCGCCGACTTCCAGGCCCTGCTCGAGACCGCCGCGCCCGGCGATGGCCGCTACCGGCACGACGACACGACCGTCCGCACCGTGAACCTGACCGATGCCGAGCGGCCCAACGGTCATGCCCACTGCCGGGCCCTGCTGCTGCCGTCCTCGGCCTGTCTCAACGTCACGCGAGGCCGGCTGCTGCTTGGCCAGTGGCAGCGCGTGTTTTTCGTCGAGCTGGACGGCCCGCGCGAGCGGGACCTCTCGGTCGCTCCTCGTCGGGGAGGCCGGGCAGTGAGGGTCAAGATGATCCTGCCGGCGCTGACGGAGGCGACCAGCCCCTTCTGGCGTCCCATCAAGTACCTCGCTGTTCCCGCCGCTCGGCCTCGCGACGCTGGCCGCGTACCTGGGTGAAGACGACGAGGTCGAGATTCAGGACGAGCACGTGGAGGCGCTCGACCTGAATGACGCGCCGGACCTGGTCGTCATCCAGGTCTACATCACCTCCGCGCACCGGGCCTATCGCATCGCGGACCACTACCGCGCCCGCGGGGCCTACGTGGCGCTTGGCGGGCTCCACGTGACCTCGCTGCCCGACGAGGCCAGCGCGCACGCGGACACGATCTTCCTCGGGCCCGGCGAGGACACATGGCCGCGGTTTCTGAGCGACTTCAGGCGCGGCGGCCCGCAGCGCGTCTATCAGTCGACGCTTCGGACGCTGGCCGGCCTTCCGCCGATTCGCCGCGACCTGATCAAGCGGCGGCTCTACCTCGTCCCGAACTCCATCGTCGTCTCGCGCGGCTGCCCGCACGTGTGCGACTTCTGCTACAAGGAGGCGTTCTTCGAAGGCGGGCGGTCCTTCTACACGCAGACCGTCGATGCGGCGCTGGCGGAGATCGAGCGCCTGCCCGGCCGTCACCTGTATTTCCTCGACGACCACCTGTTCGGCGATCGCCGCTTCGCCACGGCGCTGTTCGAGGGCATGCGCGGCATGGGCCGTCTCT
Organism: Vicinamibacteria bacterium; assembly: GCA_963818215.1. GTDB lineage: Bacteria > Acidobacteriota > Vicinamibacteria > Vicinamibacterales > JAENWD01 > JAENWD01. The sequence goes on from CAWFRL010000028.1 coordinate 54,241, forward strand.
GGCAGGCCGCCGGCACGGTGAACGCGGTGCTCGCGCCGGGCCTGCTCGAGCGCGCCGTGGATGCGGGACTGCGAAGCCTCTTCGTCGGGTTCGAGACGCTCAACCCCGACAACCTCGTCGAGCAGCGGAAGTACCAGAACATGCGCCGCGACTACGCCGCGGCCGTTCGCCGCCTGCACGACCTCGGCGTGATGATCAACGGCAGCTTCGTCTTCGGCATGGACGGCGACGACGGCTCGGTCTTCGAGCGCACCGTCGAGTGGGCGATCGGGCAGGGCATCGAGACGGCGACGTTTCATGTGCTGACGCCCTACCCGGGCACCGCGCTCTATCGCCGCATCGCCGAGCAGGGCCGCCTCACGGTTCATGACTGGGACCTCTACGACACCCGCCACGCCGTGTTCCGCCCCGCACGCATGTCGGCCGAGGAGCTCGAACGCGGGTACCACTGGGCCTACCGCGAGTTCTACCGGTGGAAGTCGATCGTCCGCGGGGCCTCGGCGCACGGGGAAGTCATGGCCGGCCTGCGCCACGTGGCGTACTCGGCGGGGTGGAAGAAGTTCGAGCCGCTCTGGGATCTCGTCATCCGCGCCAGGCGCGCGGGGACGATGCTGCCGGTGCTGGAGGCGATCCTCAGCGAGTTCGGCCGGCGTGTCACCCGGGACTGGCTGACATCGCCGGATCGACTCGGCATCAGCCGCCAATGTAGCGCAGAGCCTTGAGCGCCTGCGAACGAGCCAACGGCGCAGCCCTGCAAGAGGCTGCGGCTAGCCTGTAATTTGCAGCGCACTTTAGACTACGCAAGTCGCTTTACGTTTGTGGTATGACGTAAGGCATGGCTGAGGTCACTCTTTCGTCGAAACATCAGATCGTCGTGCCTCGAGAGGCGCGCGAGGCGCTCGGGCTCAAGCCGGGGACCAAGCTCGAGGTCGTAGTCCGTGGCGATGCGATTATTCTGCTGCGCAAGGCCATGAGGCCATCCGACGCCATTCGCGGCGCCGGGTCAGGACTATACGGGCGCGAACTACCTCGGTCGTGAACGCAGGGCCTGGTAGCTTCGCTCGACGCCTTCCTGCCCCGCACGCGATAGAATCCGCCTCCATGTCCCTCTTTCGCCGCAAGCCCATTGCGGAACTGGTGGTCGACGAGGCCGACACGTCGCGCTCGCTCAAGCGCGTGCTGGGCGCCGGCGACCTGGTCATGCTCGCCATCGGCGCGGTCATCGGCGCCGGCATCTTCGGGGCCATCGGCACGGCGGCGGCGGGGCAGGTGGGGCCCGACGGGGTCGTCATCCGCTACGGCGCGGGCCCGGCGCTGGTGTTCTCGTTCCTGCTGCTGGGCGGCGCGTGCGCGCTGGCGGCGCTGTGCTACGCGGAGCTGGCGTCGATGATCCCGCAGGCCGGGTCGGCCTACGCCTACACCTACGCGACGCTGGGCGAGGCGGTGGCCTGGATCATCGGCTGGGACCTGATCCTCGAGTACGCGGTGGGCAACGTCGCCGTGGCGATCTCGTGGGGCGACTACTTCACGACGCTGATGCGCGGGGTCGGCGTGGAGTTTCCGGCCTGGCTCACGACCGGCTACCGCACGGCGCTGCTCAGCAGCAACCCGGACGTCCACGGCCTGCTGCAGTCGGCGCCGCACGTGGCCGGCATCCCCATCCTGGTGAACCTGCCCGCCTTCGGCATCGTGGCGCTGGTCACCTGGCTGCTGCTGCGGGGCGCCAGGGAAAGCGCGCGCGCGAACAACATCATGGTCGTGATCAAGCTGGTCGCGCTGGCGCTGTTCGTCGGCGTCGGCCTGACCAGCCTGAACATGGTCAACTACACGCCGTTTGCTCCCAACGGCTTCACCGGCATCCATCAGGGCGCGGCGATCGTCTTTTTCGCCTACATCGGCTTCGACGCGATCTCGACCGCGGCGGAAGAGACCCGGGACCCGCAACGCAACCTGCCCATCGGCATCCTGGGCGGGCTGGCGATCTGCACGCTGATCTACGTGATCGTGGGCTTCGTGCTGACGGGCATGGTGCCCGTACACCGAGCTGGCGCACTCGGCCGACCCGCTGGCCTACGCGCTGCAGGCGGCCGGCTACAGCCGCGTGGGCTGGCTCGTCGCGCTGGGCGCGGCCGTGTCGATGACCGCGGTGCTGCTGGTGTTCCAGTACGGCCAGCCGCGCATCTTCTTCTCGATGGCGCGCGACGGCCTGCTGCCGCAGTGGGCGGCGAAGCTGAACCCGGTGACGCGGATTCCCGCGACGACGACGCTCATCACCGGCGTCGCGGTGGCGCTGGCCGCGCTCGTCGGCGATGCGGCCGAGACCTACGATCTCACCAACATCGGGACGCTGTTCGCCTTCGCGCTGGTCTGCACGGGCGTGCTGGTGCTCCGCATCATCGAGCCGGAACGTCCGCGGCCATTCAAGGTGCCGCTGGTGTGGGTGGTGGCGCCGCTGGGCGCGGCGGCCTGCATCTTCATCATGGTCGGACTGCCGTACCAGGCGTGGGAGCGGTTCGGGATCTGGCTCGCGGTGGGACTCGCGCTCTACTTCGCGTACGGGTACTCGCATTCGAAGCTGCGCGCGTGATTACGCGGATTGGGTTGGATTACGCAGACAGGGGTTATCCGCAGATGGCGCAGATTACACAGATTCAATCTGGGTTCGCCTTCTACGGTCGTCGCAGACCGATCGGATCGTCGGTCGGTCGAACTTCAGTTCGGGCGGTGTTCACGTGTGACGCGCAGCCATCGTCGTCGTTGTCCGGAGCGGGAGGCCGACGTTCGGCCAGGACGGGAGCTTGACGAACCTGCGTGAGGGCGTCCACGGATAGTCACCTCCAGACTTGATTCGGCGAAGAAAACATGGCACCGGAGAAGGCCCGACTGACAGGATTCATGAAAATCGATCACACGTCGCGATTTCGTCAGCGTCACTGCCGCCGCTGGTCTGCTGGCTCTTGGATATCGCAACGCCCGTGGCGCCTCGCGCGCACGGACGCTCACGATCGATGCGAGGCCGAGACCAATCACGATCGATCAGGCAGGACGGCGGTCATCGTGGTCGACATGCAGAACGACTTCGGCGCCCCAGGAGGAATGTTCGAGCGGGCCGGAATCGACATCTGCGCCGATCCGCGCCGCGGTTGCACCGACCGTGAAGGCCGTGAGCGCGGCGCGAAAAGCGGGGATACCGATCATCTATCTGAAGATGGCGTTCAAGCCTGACCTGTCCGATGCCGGTCTCGCTGAGGTTCCGAAGCCGCGAGAATCATCGTCGGTTCAACGTCGGTCAAGCGGTAGCGCCCAGACGGCACGGATAGTCGCATCTTGATCCGAGACACGTGGAACACGGAGATCCTCCAGGAGCTGACGCCAGGACCCGGGGACGTCACGCTGTACAACATCGGCTTCAGCGGCTTCTTTCAGACCGACCTGGACGCCATCCTCAAGAAGATGGACGTCAATGCCCTGGTTGTGACTGGCTGCACGACGAGCGTTTGTGTCGAGTCGACCATCAGAGATGCGATGTTTCGCGACTACTCGTGCGTGCTGCTGGCCGACTGCAGCGCCGAGCCGATGGAAACGGGCTGCCGCGAAGCAATCACGAGGCATCGCTTCTGATCATCCAGACCTTGCTGGGGTGGGTGTCCACTCGGACGAATTTGTCAGGGCGCTCGGTCCAGCGTGTCGACAGGCGCCGACGGGCTGAGCACTAGATGCTGCGATTGGAGAGAACGATGAACGTGTCGACCGTGTGCTGCCGGACGTTCGTGCTCGTTGTGTCGTGCTGGCTTGCGGCCGGCCGGCCGACGCGCAGTGGACGCAGTTTCGCGGGCCCAACGGCTCCGGCGTCGGCGCCGACACGGGATATCCCGTCGAGTTCTCGGCGTCGAAGAACGTCGTCTGGAAGACCGCCGTCCCCAACGCGCCGTCCTCGCCCGTCGTCGTCGGCGGGCGAGTGTTCCTCACCGCCAGCCAGGGCGACCAGCTGCTGACGATCGCGCTCGACGCCAGGACGGGGCGCGAGGCGTGGCGCCGGCAGATTCCACGCGCGCACACGCACAAGATCTACAAAACCAACGATCCGGCGTCGCCCACGCCGGTCGCCGACGAGGCGGGCGTGGTCGTGTTCTTTGCCGACTTCGGCCTGGTGGCGTATGCGAACGACGGGAAGGAAGCGTGGCGTCATCCGCTGGGCCCCTTCCGGAATTTCTACGGCATGGCCGCCTCGCCGATCATCGCCGGTGACACGGTCATCCTGGCGTGCGATCAGGCCGCCGGCTCCTTCCTGCTCGCGCTGGACCGCGCCAGCGGGCGCGTGCGCTGGAAGACCGAGCGGACCGGACGAACCGTCGGGTGGGCGACGCCCATGGTGTTCAGGCCGGCCGGGCGACCCGCGCAGCTGGTCGTGCTGGGGTCGGCGCACCTGGACGGCTACGACCTGGCCAGCGGCAAGTCACTCTGGTGGATGCGGGTGGCCTCGCAAGGCGGGATCGGCACGCCGGTCGAGAGCGGCGAGAGCGTGCTGATCACCACGCTGGCCGCCACCGAGCCGTGGATGCCGGAGTTCGGGCGCGATGCTCGAGAAGTACGACGGGAACAAGGACGGGCGGCTGTCCGAGGCGGAGTTCAAGGGCGACCCCGATCTCGGCGAGCACTTCGGCTGGCTCGACGAGAACAGCGACGGCATCGTCGAGCGGGCCGAGTGGACCGCGGCACGCGAGATGGGCGTCGGCGAGTTCGGCGCGCTGGCGATCCGTCCGGACAACGCGACGGGGCAGCTTCTGCCGGACGCGGTCCGCTGGCGCTTCCAGAAGAACCTGCCGTTCATCCCGGGGCCGCTGGTCTACCAGGACGTGTTCTACATGGTGCGCGACGGCGGCATCATCACGTCGCTCGACCCGGCGACGGGCCGGCTGCTGAAGGAAGGCCGGAGCCGCGACGCCCTGGGCGGGTACTCGGCGTCACCGGTGGCCGCCGACGGCAAGGTGTACCTGGCCAGCGACGACGGCAAGATCACGGTGCTGAAGGCTGGCGGGCAGTGGGAGGTGCTGGGCGTCAACGATCTCGGCGAGGAGGTCCGCGCCACGCCCGCGCTGAGCGGCGGCCGCATCTACGTGCGCACGCAGAGCGCGATCTATTGCTTCGGTACGTAGGCCGAACGCTTTATACGTAGCTGCGGAGGACGTACGTGGGTCCGGCCCGGCCGTTGGCTTCGTCGCTGCATCGCTGCCCTGGTCCGCTCAGCCGCCTCTATAATTGCCGAGCACATGGCCCTCCAGCCCGGCGCGACACTCGGGCCTTACGAAGTCCTGTCTCTGGTCGGCGCAGGAGGGATGGGCGAAGTCTATCGGGCCCGCGACACGCGGCTCGATCGCGTCGTTGCCATCAAGATCATCGGCGGTGGCGATGCCGCCAGCCCAGCCATGCGGGAGCGGTTCGACCGCGAGGCGCACGCCATCGCGCTGCTGTCCCATCCGCACATCTGCACGCTGCACGACATCGGGCATCACGACGGCATGGCGTTCCTGGTCATGGAATACCTGGAAGGGGAGACGCTGGCCGAACGCCTGTCTCGGCAGAAACCGCGCTCGTCGGCAGGCTCCGCGCTGGCCCGACTCCGCGGACGCCCCGACCGCCGCCGACGGGTGACGCCGCCCGAGGTCCGACGGCGAGAGCGCCGTTGCCGCTCGACGAGACCCTCCGCATCGCGACGCAACTGGCCGACGCTCTGACGGCGGCGCATCGCTCCGGTATCGTCCACCGGGATCTCAAACCCGGCAACATCATGCTGACGCGCAGTGGCGTGAAGGTGCTGGACTTCGGCCTGGCCAAACTGAAGCCGTCCGGTGCGGGCGTGAACGCCCCCAGCACCGTGACGGACTTGCCGCTGACCGGCGAGGGCATGCTCGTCGGCACCATTCCGTACATGGCGCCCGAACAGCTCGAAGGGCGCGGCATCGATCACCGGACGGACATCTTCGCTTTCGGCGGCATCGTGTATGAGATGGCCACCGGCCGGCGAGCCTTTGCCGGCGAATCGCAAGCCAGCCTGATTGCCGCCATTCTCAATCGCGAGCCGGAGCCCATCAGCAGCGCGCAGCCGCTCACGCCGCCGGGCCTGGAACGGCTCGTCCGGAAGTGCCTGGCCAAGGATCCCGACGCTCGCTGGCAGGCCGCGAGTGACATCGCGGATGAACTGCGGTGGCTCTCGACCAGCGGCGCAAGCGCCGCCGTCGCGCCGACAGCAGCGGCGGCGAAGCGACGGCTCGGAGGCTGGACGCTGGGCGCTGGCGTGGTGCTGCTCGCCGCTGTGGCGGCCGTCGCGGTGTGGCGTTGGCCACTGCGTGTGACGCCGCCAGCGCCGCGCCCCGAGATGACGTAGACGCAGGCGACCTTCGCCGGCGATGTGTCGGCCGCCGCGTTGTCGCCGGACGGGCGCACGGTGGCCTACGCCACGGGCGAAGAGGGTGACGTGCGCGTGCTCGTCCGCGACCTCACAGGGGGACCGTCGCTGGAAATCTGGAAGGGCCCGCTCGTCGCCCGAGCTGGGCTGGTTGCCGAACGGGTCGCAGCTGATCGTCGCCTCGCTGACCGACGGGCGGTCGGCTGCTTGCACTCTCGCTGATCTCACGGTTCGGTGGCCCCCCACGATTGGTGACCACTCCAGGCGGCATACTTCGCATTCTCGCCTGACGGGTCGCAGCTTGTGCACACGTTCCCGGGCGTCGCTGGGTTCAGTGTGAGTAGCGTTGGACGGCACGCGAATCAGGCGAGGTACGGCTGCAGGGCTTCCGGTACCTGTACAGGTTGGAATGGAACGCACGCGCCAATCGCGTCGCGCTGCTTACGATCGATGACGAGGACCGCTACACCGTGTGGTCTGTCACGCCCGAAGGCCACGACGTCCGGCGCGTGTACTCGGACTCGGCCGCGATCAGCGCCATGTGCTCGTCGCCATCGGCCGACGTGCTGTACCTCTTCCGAGAGCGACCGGGCGGGAAGCAGCTTGTGAAGGTGCCGATGGCAGGAGCCCCTGAGCCTGCAGCCGCGGTGCTGACGAGCGGCTTGCAGATGGTCAGCATGCAGGACTTTCCGATCTGCAGCATCTCTGGCGACGGCCAACGGCTGTTGTACGTGCGCGAGACCCGTCATGCCAACCTCTGGCGGCTCGACCTCGGCGGTCCGAAGCCGACCGCGACGGCGCTGACCCGCGGGACGTCGAATCTCGGTCCTTCCAAGAGTGTCGCCGGACGGGCGATGGATCGTCGCATCCGAGACAGGCGGGTCGAGCCGTCGGATCGTCAGGTTGCCTTTGACGGGAGGCGAAGTCGCGGAACTCACGGCAGGAGGGGGCGCCTCGTATTCTCCCGACGGAACGCGGCTGGCGTTTGTGAGAGGCCCGCAGCACGTCTGGGTCAGCGATCCCGACGGCCGGGCCGCCCAGGAGGTGAAAGATGCCCAAGCCGGCCCCAACGACTTTGTCACCTGGTTCCCCGACGGTCGCCTGGCGTGGCAGACCGCCGACATTCGCAACTACCGGATCCGCGACCTCGCGAGCGGGCATGACGAGCTGCTGGTGAAAAACCCGGAAGTGGGCTGGCTCTTCGAGCCGACCTTCTCGCCACGGGGTGACCAGGTAGCGGTGTTTTGGAACAGGATCGACGAGCCTCAGCAACGGCGAGGGCTCTGGGTCCTATCGTGGCCGTCGCGGGACGAGCGGTTCATCGCCCCGAATCTTGTACCCGTCGGGTGGTCTGAGGATGGCGGCTGGATCTATGGCTTCGAAGATTCGACGAGCACCATCGTTAAAGTCTCTCCTGGAACGACGAAGATCGAGCCGGTGGCAAGCTTCCCGCGAGGACGGCTTGAACTCGAGTCATGCAGTCTGACACCCGACCGGCAGTCGATTGTCTGCTCGCTGTACGAGAGCGTTGCGGACGCGTGGATCATCGATCACTTCGATCCGGACATCCAGGGCGGACGGCGCTGACGGGCCAAAGCACAGCGGAATGCGGATGCTTCCCTCCGCGGAATCGGTCGCCCGAGCTCACATCCCCGGAATCCGCTCCGACAGGAGCGCGACGCTGAGCGCATACGTGTGCGCGCAGTTGTAGGCGAGCAGCGCCTCGTAGTTCGACGTGACGAGGTACGTGCGGTTGTCGATGGCCAGCAGCGACGCTTCCCGCACCGACGAGGGCACGGGCTTGCCGCTGGCGAGTGTCACGCCAAGCGTGCGCCAGTCTCTCAGCGCGCGCCGCTGGCTCAACGTGCGCACCGCGCGGCAGCCCTCGTCGCGCAGCGGCACCGTAGACGACCTTCTCGCGCGCCGCATCGGGAATCTTCACCGCGTAGCCCCACCGGCCCGGCGTCCAGCCGTGCTGCTGCAGGTAGTTGCCGATGGACCCGAACACGTCGGGCATCGACGTCCAGACGTCGCGATCGCCGTCTTTGTCGAAGTCCACGGCCCACGCCAGGTAGCTTGACGGCATGAACTGCACCTGGCCCAGCGCCCCGGCCCAGGATCCCTTGAGCTTGTCGAGCGCGATGTCGCCGCGATCGACGATGGTGAGCGCGTCGAAGAGCTGCTGACGGAAGAAGTCGCCGCGCCGGCCTTCCCACGCCAGCGTCGCCAGCACGGGCACCGTGGGGCGCACGCCGGCGAACCGCCCGAAGTTGGATTCGAGGCCCCACACCGAGACCAGCATGCGCGGGTCGATGCCGTAGGCCTTGCCCGCACGCGTGAGCACCGGCTGGTGTCGTTTCGCCATCGTGCGTGCGGTGCGGACGGTGGGTGTGGTGAGCCGGCGCTTCAGGTAGTCCTCGAGCGACAGCGTGAACTCCGCCTGGGTGCGATCGCGTTCCAGCACCTTGTCGACCGGTTCCACGCCGTCGAAGGCGGCCGTCACCGTCGCCTCGCGAACGCCGCGCGTCAGCGCCTCGGCGCGCACGCCGTCGAGCCATGTCGCGAAGGCTTGGCGGTCGGTCGAGGGGGCGGGAGTGCCCGTGGCGTCGGGGGTTGGTGGCGTTGGAGGCTGAGACGTGAGGCCGGCGAGGAGCGCGAACAGGGCAAGCGACGCAAGTTTCACGGCGACAGCATGACAAACAAGGCTGCTGCTGCCAAGCCCGGCGACGGCGCCGAGCTGGCGGGCGCTGAAGGCCTGCCTGCACGCCGCGGGCTACACTTTGCCCGATGCGCATCCTGATCGTCGCGGCCGAGGCCGCGCCGTTTGCCAAGACCGGCGGTCTGGCCGATGTCGCCGGCTCGTTGCCCAAGGCCCTGGCCGCGATGGGCCACGACGTGCGCGTGGTGATGCCGGCATACCCGGCGATCGAGGAGGCGGCGCAGGAGCGGCCGCTGGGGCGTCACCGCCGACTCCACGGTGCTGCGCGTGCCGGTCGGCGGCGGCCTGGTGCCGGCCGGCGTGCTGCACACGATGCTGCCAGGGTCGCAGGTGCCGATCTACTTCATCGCCGAACGGCACCTCTTTGTGCGGCCCGAGATCTACGGGTATCCAGACGATGGCGTATCGGTTTGCGTTTTTCAGCCGCGCGGCGCTCGACCTGATGATTGGCGCCTGGGGCTGGCGCCCCGACGTGGTGAGCGTCCACGACTGGCACGCGGCGCCGGCCATCGCGTGGCTGGCGACCGCGGGACAGCTCGACGAGCGGTACCGCGCGCTGCCGACGTGCCTGACCATCCACAACCTGGCGCACCAGGGCCGCGCCAATCGCCAGGTGCTGGGCTACCTGGGCATCGACGCGCCCCGGCTGATCGAGGAAGGGCCCGGCGAGGTGAACTTCATGGCGCGCGGCATCTTCCACGCGACGATGGTCACCACGGTGAGCCCGACCTACGCGCACGAGATCCTCACGCCCGAGTACGGCGAGCGGCTGGACTCGCTCCTGCGCTACCGGCACTTCGACGTCCACGGCATCCTCAACGGCCTGGACTACGACGTGTGGAACCCGCTGACCGACCGGCACATCGCGTCGGCGTTTGATGCCACCCGGCTCGACCAGCGTGCCGCCAACAAGCGCGCGCTGCAGCAGCGGCTCGGCCTGCCGGCATCTGACGCGCCGCTGGTGGCGATGGTCACCAGGCTCGACGCGCAGAAGGGCCTGGACATCACGGGCCACGTCGCGCACCTGCTGCTCAACGCGGCCGGCGGCGACGCGCAGCTGGTCGTGCTGGGATCGGGGGCGGCCGAATACGAGGACATGTTCCGGCACCTGGCCGCCTATCACCGCGAGAAGATGGCGGCCGTGCTGCGCTACGACGCGGCGCTGGCGCCGCTCATCTATGCCGGCAGCGACATCTTCCTGATGCCGTCGCGTTTCGAGCCGTGCGGCCTGGGGCAGATGATCGCGATGCGCTACGGCAGCGTGCCGGTGGTGCGCGCCACCGGCGGGCTGGTGGACACGGTGCGCGAGGGCGTCAGCGGCTTCCTCTTCGCCGACTACACCGTCGAGGCGTTCTGGGGCGCGCTCAGCCGCGCGCTGGGGACGTACCGGGCGGACCCTGCGGCGTGGCAGGCTCTGCAGCGCGGTGGCATGTCGGCCGACTTCTCGTGGACCACTTCCGCGCGCGGGTACCAGCAGGTGTTCGACTGGGCTTCTGCGCGCGTGCGGGGTTGGTGAACTGCCTCAGCCGCTGGCAGGTGTATCATCCCTTGTCCCAGTTGGCTGACCTTGTGAGGACGCAGCGGTGAAGGTGATGAACCTCGATGGACCAGCTGCATCTTGACACCGTCGTCGCATCCTCTGACCCTTGAACCGATGCAGTCCTTGAGCGCCGGACAGGCCGCTCATCACGCTCGGGCTGGACTGTCCGTGGATGCTGGGCGCAAAGCCGACGCTGACCACCGCGCTAGGTTCAGTGCGGCAACCTGTCGCGCAGCATCGCGTAGGTCCACGTGCCGGCCAGCGCCGCGAGGATCGCCACCGCCATCACGCCGATGCCGGCGCCGAGCAGCGTGAAGAGCGGTCCGGGGCACGCGCCGACGATCGCCCAGCCCAACCCGAAGCACGTGCCGCCAATCGCGTAGCGCGCGCCGCTGCCCATCGTCTTTGGTTCCAGGCAGATGGCCTGGCCGTCGACGCTCCGCACGCCGGCGCGCTGCAGCAGGCGCATCGTGATGCCGGCGGTGACGACCGCGCAGCCGAGAATCCCGAACATGTGGAACGACTGGAAGCGGAACATCTCCTGGATGCGGAACCAGGAGATGGCCTCGGACTTCATCAGCACCAGGCCGAAGGCAAATCCGATCGCGACGTAGCGCGCGTAGGTCATCGCAGCAGCAGCGGCAGCAGGAAGTGCGTGCTGATCAGGCCGCCGGCGAAGAACCCCGCGACGGCGATGAGCGAGGGCAGCTGCAGCGCCGCCAGGCCCGTGATGCCGTGGCCCGACGTGCATCCGCCCGCGTACGCCGTGCCGAAGCCGACGAGAAAGCCGCCGCCGACGATGATCGCCAGGCCGCGCGCGGTGGCGAGCGCGTGCCACGAGAAGAGCGACGCCGGCACGTACCCCGAGACGTCGCCGACGCCCAGCGCCGCGAGATCCCGCGCCGTCTGATCCGAGATCGCGATCGTCGGCGACGGGATCAGCCAGCCGATGAAGGCCCCGGCCAGCACCGCGCCCGCCAGAAACGCCAGGTTCCAGCCGCCGGCATTCCGCCAGTCGTAGCGCAGGAACTGCGGCTTGATCGGCGCGCCAATCGCGCACATGTGGCGCAGGTTCGACGAGATGCCGAACGAGCGATTCCCGGCGAGAAGCAGCGCCGGCACCACCAGGCCGATCAGGGGGCCGGTGACATACCACGGCCACGGCGTCGTCAGGAGTTCGAGCATGTGCGGATTACGGCCTCGTGCGATTACGATTCGCTTCGTCCCTCGTCCTTAGAACACCTTCTTCAGCGTCCGCCCGACGGTCCTGAACCCGCCGCCGATGTGCGTGCCGGCGGTGACCAGCGCGCCGGTGACCGGGCCACGCTCGTCAGCGACGGTGCTCTGGTCGGCTCCACCTGCTGGCGGCTCGGGGCGTTGCTGAACACGACCGGCACTGGGAATTGACGATTGACGATTGACGATTGACGATTGAGGTACGGCCGGTGCGGCAGTCACCGCCTCGACCGCGGCGCATCGGGGCGCGCGAGCAACGTCGCGTCTGAAGGCGGCGCCTCCCGGAGCCTGGACCGGATGCCGGACGCGCAGCGGGTCGAGACACGACAGGAGCCTTCACATCCGACCACGACGGCATCGGCAATCGCTGGCAGCCGCTCGGCGCGTGCGACGGGCAGACCGGTCACCGAGGGGATCGACGCTCGTCGCGCGGCGCGGTGACGACGATGCCGGCAGCGATGCAGAGGCACCCGACGACACCCGCCAGCGCGATGGCAAACCGTGGCTTCTCCTGCATCACGCGCCTCCTGCCAGCTTCTTGCGCGCCTTCTCGACGTCGCGGTGGAACGCGAACAACGGGTCGGCGTTTGCGGCTTTGGTCGTGAAGTTGAAGCTCTTGCCGCTCTTGAGCTTCAGCCGCAGTATCTTCTCCTCGTAGTCCACGGCCAGCGTCTGGAGTCCTCCAAGCGGCGCATGAAACGCGTCGTCGCCGCTGGTCGGCGCGTAGCGCAGGCCCGCCAGGTCCGCGGACAGGCGCCCCTCGCAGGACCCGAGGCGGTGCTTGTGGACCACCTGCACGGCGCTTTCGAGCACGACGGCCTTCAGCGAGAAGGTCACGTCGGTTGGCGCGTGCGCGGCCACCTCCACGTGCCGTGACATCCCGTCGAAGCCTTCGGCCGACACGTTGATCTGGTGGCCGCCGGCGTGATGTCGCGCGTCTCGAAGGGCGTCTTGCCGACGACTTCCGGTCGATGAAGACGTCGGCGCCGGCGACATCGCCGACCACGCGCAGCAGCGGCGCGCGGCGGCGCTTCCGGCGCCGGTTCTGGTGGGGCTGGGGGCGGACGCCTCAGCGCTCGCGCGCGACTTGGATGGCGGGGGCGAGGCGTTGCTGGCGCTGCGACCGGCGTGGCCTCGACGCGGCGGGCGCCGTCGCGGGGACTGGCGCAGGTGCGACGCCATTCGAGGGCCTCGACACCATCCACCAGATGAAGCTGGCGAGCACCGAGCCGCCCAGGACAATCCATCCGTTGGGCAGGCGGCCGGAGCTCAAGTCCGGCCTCCGCGAATCCTGGCGATCTTCGCCTCGCGGTCTTCCTCGGTGCGCTGGATGTCGCGCCGGAACTCGGCGTCGACCAGGGCGCGCGCCTCCGGATCGAAGATGCCGGCCACTTTCGACTGGTGCAGGATCTTCAGCTCGGCGATGCGCGCCTCGGCGCGGCTGCGCACCTCGGCGATCTCGGCCTTCTGCTCGTCGGAAACGGATTCACGGACGTCGCCGCTCTCCGCGTCCTTCTTTCGAAGCCGCTCCATGGCCAGTTCGTACGCGCTCTTGGGGCCGTCCACGATGGTCAGAATACCATTGGACTTCGACCCAGACACCGGGAGGGGACGGTGATAGGATCCGCACACCTGAAGGAGGCACCACGCGATGTTCGGATTTCTCGTCGTTTGGCTGGTAATGGCCGTGGCGCTGTTTGTCGACAACGCGCCTGGTTGGCGGCGTCCAGGTGGATTCCTATGCCACGCTGGCCGTGGCGGCGCTCATCATCGGCTTCGTCAACGCGCTTGTGAAACCCGTGCTGGTGATCCTGACGCTTCCGCTCACGATCGTCACGCTCGGGCTGTTCTACCTGGTGGTCAACGGCGCGTGCCTGATGCTGGCTGCGGCGCTGGTGCCCGGGTTCACGGTCAGCTCCTGGGGCTCGGCTATCGTCGGGGCGCTGGTGCTGAGCGTGATCGGGTGGTTGCTGAGCAGCGTGCTGGTGGGCTCGACGCGCGCGTAGCGGGTCTGCACAACCCGTCCCGGGCGGCGAACAGCGGCAGGGCTACCGGCCGATGGCGACCAGCTGTTTCTCGGTGCGGACGATCAGCAGCGATCCGGCGATCGCCGGCGTGGCCATGATGGGCTCGCTCATCGGGTTTTTCGCGAGCAGCTCGAAACTCGGCCCGGCCTTCACGACAAACACGTCGCCGTCCTCGCTCGACACGAACAGCCGTCCGTCAGAGGCGACCGGTGACGCGCTGAAGCCGCTGCCGGCGTGCGGCAGGCGCTGCCGGTAGACCTCGGCGCCGGCGGCGATCGTGTACGCGTCAAACAAGCCCTGGTTCGCCAGCGTGTAAAGCTGGTCGCCGTAGGCGAGCGGCGTCGGCATGTACGGCCCGCGCTGTGTCTTGCTCCACGCAATGGCCTCGCTCGTCGTCTGGCCCGACGCCAGGGTGAGGTTGCCGCGGCTGCCCGGCCTGATGGCGAAGATGGGCCGCTCGGGCGCGCGGCCCGAGGCGACGATCACCAGATCGCCGGCGAGAATCGGAGTGGGCGCGGTGATCTTCGAGCTGCCGCCCAGTTGCCAGAGCTGCTCTCCGGTGGCCGGGTCGTACCCGCGAATGAAGTTGGGCGCGTTTGTCACCAGCTCCTTGCCGCGCGGCCCGGAGACGACGGTCGGCGTGGCCCACGACGGCAGCTCCGTGCGCTCGGTCTTCCAGAGGCTGCGGCCGGTCTTCACGTCAAACGCCTGCACGAACGAGCTGCCGTGCACGTCGCACTGCACGATCACGCGGCCGTCGGCGACGATCGGCGAGCTGGCGTTGCCCCACTCGTACTCGGGCAGGTCGTAGGCGCCGGCGTTGAGGACGCCCAGGTCCTGCTTCCAGCGAAGCGCGCCCTTCATGTCGTACGCGTAGAGGCCCTGCGATCCGAAGAAGGCGACGACGGTCTCGCCGTCGGTGGCCGGCGTCTGGTTGGCGTACGTGGACTTGATGTGGCGCTTCTCGCGCGGCACGCCTCGATACGCGGTCTGCGTCCAGCGCACCTTGCCGGTGGCGCGGTCAATCGCGACGAGCTGCCATTGATGCTCGGATCGATCCGGCGATGCGTCACCGGCGCCGTACAGGCCCTTGCGAAACGTCGCGTTGGGGTCGGTGCTGACGGCCGTCGTCACGAACACGAGGTCGTCCCAGACGATGGGGCTGGAGTGCGCCAGCCCCGGCAGCGGCGTGCGCCACTTGATGTTCGTGCCCGCGGCCAGGTCCCACTCGGTGGGCAACTGCGCGCCATCGCCGACGCCCGAGGCGAGCACGCCGCGAAACGACGGCCAGCGAGTGGAGCCCGAGGCGCGAGGCGAGGCGATGGACGCCGACAACAGGAGCAGCGCGACAGGAGCAGCCCACCGTGGACGCATGCCGTAAGAATATACGTACGCAGGGCGGAACTTCAGTTCCGCCGTCAGTTCCGCCTCACCGCAGCACGAGGTACGGGTCGATGGGCGTGCCTTCCCACCACCGGCCCGGCTCGGCGATCCGGAAGATCGCGAAGTGCAGGTGCGGCGTGTTCCTGGGCGCGTTGCCGGTGGTCCCGACATAGCCCACGACATCGCCGGCGTTGACGCGCTGGCCTTCGCGCAGGCCCTCGGCGTAGCGGTCCAGGTGCGCGTAGTAATAGCAGAAGGCGCCGCTCGGGTCGTACTGGTACACCGTGATGCCGCCACGCGCGCTGGTGAACAGCTTGCCGATGACGCCGGCGTCGACGGCACGGACCGGCGTGCCGCGGGGCGCGAGGATGTCGATCGCTTCGTGACGGCCTTCTCCACGCTCCTGATCGAAGCTTTGCTGCAGCGCGGGCTTGGCCACGCCGTCGATGGGGACTCGCAGCTGCTTCTGCTGCAGGATCTCGAGGTCGGTGCCGTTGAGTGTCGAGGGCGCGGGCGCATCCGGCGGCGTCGCCGCGGGTCCGATGGCCGGGGCCGTCGCGACGACCGGCGGCAGGCCGCCGGCATGCACGGGCTCGTCGGGCCCGGGCACCATGGCCGGCGGGGCTCCGGCGTCCGCTGAATGCGGGGCTGAAGCCCCGCCGCCACGTCAAAGAACTCAGCACGTCGCGACGCCAGGCCAGGTAGGTCGTGGCCAGCGCGCCGAGGCAGAAGCCGATGGCGAGCATCGCCACCATGCGCTCGTGCGCGCGGGCCTTTCTCGGGCTCGTCACGGCCGGAACGCCACCTTCGTGCCGGGCGCGACCAGGGCCGCCACCCGCAGCGCATCCCAGTTGGTGAGCCGGACGCAGCCGTGCGACTCGGTGTGGCCGATCCGCGACGGTTCAGGCGTGCCGTGCAGGCCATAGTGCGGGCGCGACAAATCGACCCAGACGACGCCGACGGGGTTGTTCGGGCCCGCGGGGATCTTTGCCTTGGCGTGCGACGGGTCGGCATCCCAGAACAGATCGGGGTTGTAGTGAAAGACCGGATCGCGCTCGACGCCTGTGACCTTCCAGTCGCCGATCGGCAGCGGGTCGTTGCTGCTGCCCACGGTGACCGGCGCGTACAAGACGACACTGCCCGATTCGTCCACCACCGACAGCGCGCGCTCGGCCTTCGAGACGGTGACGGTCACCGGCGCCGGTTTGGCGCCCTTGGCCGGCGGGTCTGGCGGAGGCGCCACATTCGGCACCTTCAGCGTCTCGCCCGCCGTGTTGAATCGAGCCTCGGGATTCAGCGCGCTCAGCAGCTTTGGGCTGGCGTGAAACCGTTCGCCCAACCGCTCGAGCGCCGAGCGATAGCCCAGCGCCGGCAGCGCCGCGCGTTCCATCATGTCCTCGGGAATGTGTTCCGTGAACGGGCCCGCGACGTCCTCGGCGGTGACTTGATACGAGACAACCGTGTCGCCAGGAGCCGCCTCGGCCAGGGCGGAGAGCGTCGCGGCATCGGCCCGCCCGGTGGCTGGCAGCTTCCGGGACTGCTGAAACGCGGCGACCGCTTTGCGCGTGATCGCGCCGGGCCGGCCGTCGATCTCGCCGGGCGAGAAGCCAGCGCGATCCAGCCGGACCTGCAGATCGAGCCCGGATGAGGCATCTACCGCCGCGGGCTTCGGCGAGGGGGCGGGTGGCCCCTGTGCGGCCAGGGCCGCGAGTAACACGAGAATGATCGACACGATGGCTCCTCAGGCGAAGGCGGAACCTCCCGCTGCTGAGATGAACCGCTGCGAGAACCGTGCCGCGGCGGTGATAGCCTGAGGCGGTCATGAGCCAGGGCGCGACACCGCCGTACGACCTCATCGTGGTGGGGTCGGGCGCCACCGACCGACCACCTGCTCGAGGGGATGAGGCGGGGAGAACTCTAGTGAAACGGGTTGGGTCGGGTTGGGTCAGGTTGGGTCGGGTTGGGCCAGGTTGGAGTTGGTTGATCGGGTTGGCCGGGTTGATCGGGTTGCTGTCGAACCAGCCCGGTCGCGCGCAGCCGTCGTCGCTGGCGATCACCGGCGTCACGTTAATCGACGGCACGGACGGCCCCGCCCGCCCGGGCATGACCGTTGTCGTTGCCGATGGGCGCATCGCGGCGATCACCGCGGACGGCTCGGCGCGCGTGCCCGGCGACGCCGTGCGCGTGGACGGCGCGGGGCGGTTCCTGATCCCCGCGCTCATCGACGCGCACGTGCACCTGACGACCCGGCCCGAGGCCGAGGCACCGCCGGCGGTCCTGCTGCCGTCGCTGGTCGCGCACGGCGTGCTGGCGGTGCGCGACATGGGCGGCGACCTGGATCGCCTCATCGCCATTCGCGCGGCCATCGCCGCAGGCACACTCGCCGGGCCGGCCATCATCACGCCGGGGCCGTTCATCGACGGCCCGCAGGACAAGTCCCCGACCGTCTCTCCGGTCGCGACCCCTGCCGAGGCCGCTGCCGCGGTCCGCGGCCTTGCCAGCCGGCGCGTGGACTTCATCAAGGTGCAGGCCGGGCTCACCGCGGAGCTGTGGCGGGCGACGCTCGAGGCCGCGCGTGCCGCACGCCTGCCGGTGGCCGGCCACGTCCCGGAGGCGATGAGCGCATTCGACGTCGTCGCCGGCGGGCAGCGCAGCGTCGAGCACGTGTCGCCGGCGCTGCCGGGCGACGCGGGGTTGATGCTGTCGGTGTCGCGCGACGAGACGGCGCTCAGGGCCGAGATGAAGGCGATTGCCGAGGGCTGGACGCGGCCCGAGCCCGATCGCGCCGCGCTTCGCGTGCGCAACCGCGAGCTGCAGCGGCGGCTCATCGAGTCAATCGACCCGGCCCGTGCGGCCACGTCTGTTTGCCGCGATGCGCGAGCACGATGTCACCGCCGTGCCGACGCTGGCCTGGTCCGGCGGCCTGCATGCCCAGGGCGAAGGACGACTGGCCCGCACCGACACGTTGTCGCTGGTGCCCAGGGCCGTGCGCGAGCGTGGTTGAAGCGCCGGCAGACCGTGGCCTCGACGGCCACCGACGCCGACCTCGCCCTCAACGAGTCGATCGCCAGGGCGAGCGTCGAATTCACGGGAGCGATGCATCGTGCCGGCGTCACCATCGCCGCCGGCACCGATGCCTTCGACAGCTATCTGCCGCTGGGGCCCTCGCTGCACGCGGAGCTCGAAAACCTGGCGGCCGCGGGCTTCTCTCCGGAGCAGGCGCTGCTTGCCGGCACTCGCGAATCGGCGCGGCTGCTCGGCATGACCGCCTCGCGCGGCACCGTCGTGGCCGGCAAGCTCGCCGACCTCGTGCTGCTCGACGAGGATCCGACGAAAGACATCCGCGCGACGCGGAAGATCCACGCGTCATCCAGTCCGGCCGACTGCTCGATCGTGCGGTCCTCGATCGGATGCTCGCCGATGTCAGAGCCGCCGCCGACCGCTGAGCGCACGCCGTATTCATCCGCAGATTGCGCAGATGTCGCAGATCGTCTCGGGACCCGCGCCGGCCGCGAAAGCGGCCGGCCAGCACGTGGAGACAGGGCCTGAAGATGAAAGCCGCTTGAATGCGAGGCTCTCATCTTCAGCCCAGTCTCCACGTGCCAGGCGCGGCTACGCCGTGCCGCGGGTCCCCTTGCCAGCCGAGGCGGCGTGCTGTGTCTGTTTGTCTGAATCGGCGAAATCTGCGTAATCTGCGGATAAAGTAAGGGCTCGATCGCAGCGTGACTGCGATCGTCATCACACCTGGAGCGACCCGCATGTGGCATAGGCGTGCATTGACAATGCTCGGCGTCATCGCGGCCACCGCGATCCCCGTGGCCGCACAGGAGTGGCGCAAGCCGGTCGTCCGGGGCTCGATGCCAGGGCCGATCACTACGGCCAGCTCTCGCGCGCGATCTGGGAGGCGGCCGGAGGTCGGCTACAAGGAGACGAAGAGCTCAGCGCTGCTGCGCGACGAGCTGAAAGCCGCCGGCTTTCGCATCGACGAGGGCGTGGCCGGCATGCCGACGGGATTTGTCGCCACGTGGGGCAGCGGCAAGCCCGTCATCGGGATCATGGGCGAGTTCGACGCGCTGCCGGGTCTGTCGCAGGAGACCGTGCCCGAGCAGAAGGCGCGGGTGAGCGGCGCGCCCGGTCACGGCTGCGGCCACAACCTCCTGGGCGTCGCGTCGCTGGCGGCGGCGCTGGCCGTCAAGGCGCAGCTCGAGTCGCGGAAGCTGCCGGGCACGATCCGCTACTACGGCACGCCGGCCGAAGAGGGCGGCAACGGCAAGGTCTACATGGTGCGCGCCGGCCTCTTCAGCGACGCCGACGTCGTGCTGCACTGGCACCCCAACGACCGCAACATCGCGCTGCGCGGCAGCACGCTCGCGGTCATCTCCGCGAAGTTCCGCTTCAAGGGCATCGCCGCGCATGCAGCCAGCGCGCCGGACAGGGGCCGCTCGGCGCTCGACGCGGTGATGGTGATGACCCACGCCGTGGACCTGCTGCGCGAGCACATCCCGCAGGAGTCGCGCCTGCACTACATCATCACCAAAGGCGGCGTCGCGCCCAACATCGTCCCCGAGTCGGCCGAAATCTACATGTACGCCCGCCATCCGAAGATCACCGTCCTCGACGGCATCTGGGAGCGCATCCTCAAGACTGCCGAGGCCGGCGCGCTGGCGACCGGCACGACCATGGAGATGGAGCTGGTGGGGAGCACGCCGGAGGTGCTGCCGAACGAGGCGATGACGGCGCTGTTCGACAAGAACCTGCGCGAGGTGGGAGGCGTGACCTACACGGCCGAGGAACGCGCGTTTGCCGCGACGCTGCAGAAGTCGTTCCTGCCCGGCACCGCGCGCGAGATCGACGAGGCGTCGACGGTCCGCCCGTCAGACGAGCCGTGCTGCTGGGATCCACCGACGCGGCCGACGTGAGCTGGGTGGTCCCCAGCGGATGGATCCTGGCCGCGACCTACGTGCCGGCACGCCGGGCCACAGCTGGCAGGCCACGTCGTGCACCGGCGGCAGCATCGGCCGCAAGGGCATGATGGTCGCCGCCAAGACGCTGGCGCTCACCGCCATGGACCTGCTGACCGACCCCGGCAAGGTCGCGGCCGCCCGCGCGAGCTTCGAAAAGCGAGGGGTCGACGGGTCCACCAGTCGCGGGTTCCCGAGGGCGCTGCGCCTCCTTTACCATCCGGAGTTAAACTAATCTCTTGCTCCCCCGCCTCTCCAAGTCGGCCTGGCTGACTCTGGGGCCTCGTGGTCTAGTCAACTTCCGATTGGGCGACAAGCGAGCGGAGTTCGCGTATCCGATCGCCATGCTGCTGCGCCAGGTCATGCCGCTCGCCCGGATCCGTGCGGAGATCGAAGAAAAGGTACCGTCCGCGGTCGTCGATGTATTTCCAGTCACCGCGTCGTACCGCACGTTGCGTCGCCGGTGGCGTGGCGGTCGCACCGGGCGCGGGAGGCATTCGCCAGTAGAGCGTTCTCTCCACGATCGTGCCTTTCTGCAGAAGCGCGATGAGATCGACGCCCTCCGGGCGATTGCTTCATGGTGGTTAAACGTGAGCAGCCGCGAGAATCGACGCGGTGAGGTCCATCGTGATGCCGACCTGCGCCGAGGTCATGCCGGCCTGCAGCCGAGCGGGCCATCGCAACAAAAGAGGCACGCGAGTGCCGCCCTCCCACAACGTGCCCTTGCGGTGGAACAGCGGCGCATTGCGGGAGAGCCATTCACCGCCGTTGTCGCTGGTGAAAATCACGAGTGTGTTCCGCGCGAGCTTCAGCCGTTCGAGCGCGTCCAGAATGCGGCCGATGCCCTGATTGGCGCGTTCGAGCATGGCGACGTAGTCCGCGCGTGTCCCGCTTTCGCGATATTGTTCCCAGCCGCGTTTTCCTTCCGGCAGGTCCGGGCGCTGATAGGGCCAATGGGTCGCGTTGTACGTGACCTCGACAAAGAAGGGTCCATTGGCGCGCTGCTCGATGAAAGCTTCCGCCCGCCGCGTGATGTCATCCGTCAATAACTCCGTCGACGTCGTGGGTTCCTCTGTTGTGATAGAGGTCGTGG
>CAWFRL010000029.1:0-29558 GCA_963818215.1 Vicinamibacteria bacterium
GGCCTCGGTGGAGGCGGCGCTGAGCCAGTTCCGGGGTCCCCAGCAGCAGATGCCCCCCGCGGTGTCGGCCAAACGGTGGGTGGCCACCGGGCCTACGACCTGGCGCGCCGTGATCAGCCGGTGGCCCTGGCCGCCGTCGACGTCGAGGTCACGGCGCTGACGCTGGTAGCATGGAGGGGTCCCGCGCCGACGTGCGGGTGACCTGTTCGGCGGGCTTCTACGTGCGCTCCCTGGCCCACGACCTGGGTATCCCGTTTGGGGTTGGCGCTCACCTGGTGGCCCTCCGTCGCGAGCGGAGTGGCCGGTTCACGCTGGCCGACAGCGTCGGCCTGGACCAGCTGGCCGAGGGCCAGCAGGGCTGGCCGGCCAGCTGCGCCCGATGGCCGATCTGCTGCCGGATTGGCCGGTCCTGGCCCTCTCCGACGACGAGGTGGCGCGGGTGGGCCATGGCCAGACCGCCGTCGCGGCCGGCCCGCCGGGGAGCCCCGTTATCGGGCCGTTTGCGCCTGATCGACCGGTTCGGGCACCTGGTGGCGCTGGCCGAGCCGCGTGCCGGGTTTTTGCATCCGGTTCTGGTCCTGGTGTAAACTTTGATGTTTGTTACTGGCTGGAAACAGCTTACGGCGGCCTGGTCCCGACTGGGCCGTCCGCGGAGGAGACCGACTTGGCTTTGACGAAAGACCGCAAGACCGACCTGATTGGCTCATACCGCACGCACGACTCCGACACCGGCTCGCCTGAAGTGCAGGTCGCCATCCTCAGCGAGCGCATCAACTATCTGACCGACCACTTCAAGACCCACGCGAAGGACCATCACTCGCGCCGTGGACTGCTGAAGCTCGTTGGCCAGCGGCGGCGTCTGCTGGACTACTTGAAGGCCAAGGACGCCGAACGCTACGCGGACCTCATCCGCAAGCTCGGAATCCGTAAATAACGTTCGCCAGGTCGGCCGGGTTGGCCGGTTGGGTCGGGTTGTGCCGTTGAAGACCCGGCCGACCGCCACCCGATCAACCGGACGTCAACCTGACCCAACCCGACCGAACCTGACCAACTCGATCAACCCGTTCTTTTGTTGTTTGGCTCCCATGCATACCCGCGCACTGACGATCGGCTCGCAGACTCTCTCCTTTGAAACCGGCAAGCTCGCCAAGCAGGCGGATGGCTCGGTCATCGTGCGGTTCGGCGATTCGGTCGTCCTGGTGACGGCGTGCCGGGCCGCAACGCCGCGGGAAGGCATCGACTTTCTGCCGCTGACGGTGGACTACCGCGAGTACGCCTACGCCTCGGGCCGCATTCCGGGCGGGTTCTTCAAGCGCGAAGGCAAGATGGCGGACAAGGAAGTCCTCACCTCGCGCATGATCGATCGGCCCATCCGGCCGCTGTTCCCCGCCGGCTGGCGCCACGAGACGCAGATCATCGCGCTGGTCCTGTCGGCCGACAAGCAGAACGACGCCGACGTGCTGGCGATCACGGGCGCCTCGGCCGCGCTGAAGCTGGCCGGGATTCCGTTCGACACGACGATCGCCGGCGTCCGCGTCGGCCTGGTCGACGGCGAGTACGTCATCAACCCCACCTACGAGCAGCGCAAGAAGAGCCTGGTGGACATCGTCCTGGCCGGCAGCAAGGACGGGCTGGTGATGGTCGAGGCCGGCGCGAAGGAAGTGCCCGAGGAACAGGTGGCGCAGGCGCTCGAAGCGGGCCATGCGGCCATCAAGCAGATCGTCGCCGTCATCGACGACCTCGCCAAGGAGGCCGGCAAGCCCAAGCGCCAGGTCACGCGAAGACCTTCGACGCCGACCTGCTGAGCGAGGTCGAAGCCAAGGCCCTCGCGCCGCTGACCGCGGCGATGCGGATCAAGGACAAGCTGGAGAACTACGCGACGGTCGACCAGGTCAAGGAGCAGGTGATGGCCGACTACGCGGAGGCCGAGCCGGCGCGCAAGGCCGACGCCAAGGCGATCTTCAGCGAGCTGAAGGAGAAGGTGCTCCGCACCGAGGTGCTCGAGCGGCGCGTGCGCCTCGACGGACGCAAGTTCGACGAGATTCGTCCGATCTGGACCGAGGCCGGCGTGCTGCCCCGCACGCACGGGTCGGTGGTGTTCACGCGTGGCGAGACGCAGGCGCTGGTCACCTGCACGCTCGGCACGGCCGACGACCAGCAGAAGATCGAGCACGTCGACGGCGAGTACTACAAGCGCTTCATGCTCCACTACAACTTCCCGCCGTTCTCGGTCGGCGAAGTGCAGTTCATGCGCGGCCCCGGCCGGCGTGAAGTGGGACACGGCGCGCTGGCCGAACGGGCGCTGACGCCGGTCATCCCGACCGAGGACAAGTTCCCCTACACGATCCGCCTGGTGTCGGACATCCTCGAGAGCAACGGCAGTTCGTCGATGGCGTCGGTGTGCGGCGGATCGATGTCGATGATGGACGCCGGCGTGCCGCTGAGCGCGCCGGTGGCCGGCATCGCCATGGGCCTCATCATCGACGAGACCTCGGGCAAGTACGCGATCCTCAGCGACATCGCCGGCGCCGAGGATCACTACGGCGACATGGACTTCAAGGTCGCCGGCACCGCGCAGGGCATCACGGCCCTGCAGATGGACATCAAGGTCACCGGCATCACCGTCCGAGATCATGCGCGAGGCGCTGGAGCAGGCGCGCGCCGGCCGCGTGCACATCCTCGGCAAGATGGCCGAGACGCTGGCCGAGCCGCGCAAGAGCGTCTCGTCGATCGCGCCGCGCATCGTCACCATCAAGATCCCCGTGGACAAGATCCGCGACGTCATCGGGCCGGGCGGCAAGATGATCCGCTCGATCATCGAGCGCACGGGCGTGAAGATCGACGTCGAAGACGACGGCCGGGTCAACGTCGCATCGGCCGACGAAGCGGCGGCGGCCAAGGCGATCGGCATCATCCAGGAACTCACGGCGACGCCCGAGCTCAACAAGACCTACATGGGCAAGGTGCAGCGCATCACGGATTTCGGCGCCTTCGTCGAGATCATGCCCGGCACCGACGGCCTGCTGCACGTCTCCGAGATCGCGAACCACCGCGTGAAGGACGTGCGCGACGAGCTGAAGGAAGGCGAACAGGTGCTGGTGAAGGTCATCAACATCGACCCGACCGGCAAGATCCGGCTCAGCCGCAAGGCGCTGCTCAACGAAGAAGTGAAGAGCTGAGCAATCGCACTGCAGATCTCACCTGAGGCCGCCCGGCGTTGCCGGGCGTCCAATGGCTGAGACGATGAGTCCCTTCCCTTCCGGGTCGCTGCGATCGCGCTGATCGGCGTGGGGCTGTGGCCATGGCGCCTCGATCGCCGCGCAGGAAGCTCCTTCCACCAGCGCAGCCTCACCGTCGTCGCGCGCAAGTACGCGTTCGAGCCCGCGCGGCTCGAGGTCAACCTCAACGACCTGGTGAAGGTCACCCTGTCGAGCCCGGACATCGCCCACAGCTTCACAATCGATGCCTACCGCATCGCCAAGCGAGTCGGCGGCGGCCAGACCGTCACCTTCGAGTTCCGGGCCGATCAGGCCGGCACGTTCCCCGTCTACTGCAACCTGCGGCAGGACGAGCGCTGCCGCCAGATGCACGGCGAGCTGGTCGTCCACGCCAAGTAGCCTTCGCAGTCGCTGACCGCAGTCCGCCACGGATCACGGAGACTCACGGACTGTCACTGGCGGTACGAGACCCGAATTTCAGTCTCGGGCGCCTCTGTGTCTCTGTGGTTGACGAACCAGCGGGCCACGCGCGGGCGAAGGCCAGGCGCTCTTCGAGCGGCGGGTGGCTGTGAAACAGCCACTGCACCAGGCGTGAGGGCCGCTCTTCGGCAAGGTTCTGCGCGCCGAGCCGGCGCATCGCCGAGATGAACGCCGAGGGGTTCGCCGTCAGCTGCAGAGCGAACCGGTCGGCCCTGCGCTCGTGCCGTCGCGAGAGCGCAAGCGCCGCAGGCGTCAGCGCCAGCGACACCGCGCCGGCCGCCAGCACCAGCAGCGGCATCCCGGCCAGGTCGGCCGGCGAGGCCACGCCCAGGCTCGGCCCCGCCATCGCAGCACCACGTCGGTGACCCCAAGCCCCAGCAGGATCAACGCCGACTCGAGCGCGATGCCCCTCCAGATATCGTGATGCACGTGGTGCCCCAGCTCGTGGGCGAGCACCACTTCGATCTCGTCGTCGGAGTAGTCCGCCAGCATCGTGTCCGAGACGAGAATGCGGCGCGTCGCGCCGAGGCCGGTCAGCGCGGCATTGGCCCGCCGGCTCTTGTCGCCAAGCGCCCATTCGTAGACGCCGACGATGCGGGTGCCGGCACGACTGGCCAGCTGCTCGAGCCGATCGGCCAGTGACGGGCGCGCCAGCGGCGTGAATCGGAAGAAGAGCGGCAGCAGCACCACCGGGGCCAGCGTCGCCAGGCCGGTGACGACGACGGCGAGCGTCGACCCCAGCGACCAGCCACCACGACGCCGGAAACCACCGCATGGACAGGTAGACGACGAGGGCCGCGCCCGAGGCCAGCAGCAGGCCGACGCCAGCCGCCTTCAGATGATCGCCGAGCCAGCCGCCCAGGGCCTGGTGCGACAGGCCGTAGCGGCGTTCCAGCCGGTAGCCGCTGAACCACGCCAGCGGCAGCGTGCCAAGCTCGTACGCCAGCGACGAGACCAACGACCACCAGCGGCACGGCGAGCAGGAGGGACCCGCCGGTCAAGCGTGCTGGCCGCGTCGGCCAGCAGCTTGGCGGCGCCGGTGAGCAAGAGCGCCGAAAAGCAGACGGCGCTCCAGAGGAGGCCTGCCACCTCGGAGCGCCGCTTCAGTCGGTGATAGCGAGTCGCCTTGTCTTCGGTCACTTCCCAGCCAGCCGCACCCCCCCGTTGACCGCGCCAATCACGATGCGGGGGCCGCCGCCATTGAGTTTACCCTCGAGGCGCCGACGGCTCTGCTCGCCGATGGTCTCGACCGGCAGATCGCCCACGCTGAGGCCGCCGTTGACCACGCTGGCCCGCACGTCCGCCTTGGCATCGCGCGGCACCGACACGACGACGCCGCCGTTGACGGTCTCGGCTTTCACGCCGCCCTGGGCCACCGCGCCAAGCGACAGGTCGATGCCGCCGTTGGTCGTGGTGGCGTCCACGGCGCCGGTGAGCCCGTCGCCATTGACACCGCCGTTGACCGTGGACGGCCACGACCTCGTTGGAGATGTTGAGCAGCCGGATGCCGCCGTTGGTGGTCTGGGCCGAGACCTTCACGCCGGCCGGCACCTTGACGAAGTACTTCACCTCGACGCCGCCCCGGCCCCAGTTCTTCGGCGCCTTGGTTTCGAGCTTCACGCCGTCGGCCGTCTTCGTCTCGGCCATCTCGACTTTGCCGAGCAGTTCCTTGGCCGCCTCGTCGGTCGACGCCTTGGCGATGCGCTCCGCGCGCACTTCGACGTCGCTGCCGGTGGCCTGCTCGACATGCACCTGGCCGTTGACGTTGACGACCTCGAACCGGCCGCCGGAGGGAACCTGGTACTTGCGGCTCCACTCGTCGGCCGCCCGGCCCGAGGCCACGCCCAGGTTGAAGTCGCCGCCGCCGATGTTGACGTCGCAGCCGACGGCCCCGAAGGCCAGCGCCGCCGTCAGGACGACAGGCAACGCCCGATGCCTATTGACTCGCCTCATATCGTTGGAACCCCCAGCGAGATGATACGGGGGGCGGGCCGGCGGTGTTTCAGGGCCGCCCCGGCAGCTTCAGCCTCGCCTCAGCAGCCCTGGGCCTCAATTCAGCCGCACCGAAATCAGCTTCGACACCCCCGGCTCTTCCATCGTCACGCCGTAGAGCCGGTCCGCAATCTCCATGGTCTTGCGGTTGTGGGTGATGAGGATGAACTGCGTGTGGTGCAGCATCCCCTTGAGCATCTCGACGAAGCGCCCGATGTTGGCGTCGTCGAGCGGCGCGTCGATCTCGTCGAGCAGGCAGAACGGGCTCGGCTTGTACTTGAAGATCGCAAACATCAGCGCGATGGCGGTCAGCGCCTTCTCGCCGCCCGACAGCAGCTGCACGCTCTGCAGGCGCTTGCCCGGAGGGCTGGCGACGATGTCGATGCCGCTTTCGAGCGGGTCGTGTTCGTCGATGAGCGTGATGCCGGCGTGCCCGCCACCGAACAGCGTCGAGAACGTCTCCTGGAAGTAGCGGTTGATCGCCTCGAAGGCGTCGCGGAAACGGACCTTGCTGGTCTCGTCGATGCGCTGAATCGCCTCGTTGGTCGCGGCGATGGAGTCGATCAGGTCCTTGCGCTGGGTGGTCAGGAACGTGTGCCGCGTCTCGAGCTCGTCGAACTGCTCGATGGCCATCATGTTGACCGGCCCGAGCCGGTCGATCTTGGCGCGCAGTCCGGCGATGGCGTCTTCGGCGGTGATCGCATGCGGCGCTTCGGGCGCGGCGCTGTCGGCGCGATCGGCTGATCGCCTGACGCCTTCGTCGCGCCGTCGTCGATGCCCTCGTCGACGGAGAGCGCACGCGTGTCGGGCACGGCGGCGCCGTCGCGTTCGAGCTGCTCGACTTCGGTCAGAACATCGGCCAGCGATGGCCTGCACCGTCTCGACGGCGGTGGCCTCGAGATGGGCCAGGTCGGCGGTGGAGGTGGCCTGGCTCACCTCGAACTGCGTGGCCGAGGCGCGGATGCCGTCGAGGGCGGACCGGGCCTCGCGCGCCAGCGTGTCCTGGCGATCGGCCTCGGCCCTCAACGCGGCAGCGGCCTCTTCGGCCGATCGCACGTCGGCGCGCAGGCCGTCGAGCGACGCGACGGCGGCGTCGAGCTGACCCAGCGCGTCGGCGGTCGCCTGCGTCGAGCTCGACCCGGCGTGCGGTCTTCTGCGTCCGCTCGAGCGTGAGCGCATCGACGCGCTCGGCGAGTTCGCGCGCGGCCTCTTCGAGCCGCGCGACTTCGGCGACCAGCGCCGCGGCGCGCTCGACCAGGCCGGCGTGCGCCGCCTTGGCCTCGGCCACGTGCGTGGCCAGCCCCTCGACGCGATTGCGCGCTTCGCTCAGCCGCTGCTGGGCCGACGGTGAACCGCTCGTCGGCGCCGACCTGGCGGGATTCGATGTCGGCAATCGCCTGCCGCGCCTCCGCCTGCCGCGCGTCGAGCCGGGCGATCTCGTCCTCGGCCCGGCGGCGCTCGGCCGTCAGCATCTCGCCCTTGCGGTCCAGGCGCACCCCTTCCTCGCGCGCGCGGCCCAGCTGCGCGTCGAAGCCGACCATCGCCTTCTCGTGCTGATGCAGCCGCGCGGTGGCCTCTTCGATCGCCTGCTGTGTCTGCCCGGCCATCGCCGCGGCCGCCGCCACGCGCAAGCGCCAGGTCCGCCAGCGCCTCGCGCTCGGCGTCCACGCGGGCACGCACTTCCTTGATCTCGCCCTTGGTGGCCAGGATCCCGCGAGCATCCTGGCGACCGCCGCCGACCACGACATGCCCGCCGCGCGCCAGCTCGCCGTCGAGCGTCGCGACATCCAGGCCGGTGGCGCGCGCGGTGCTCACGGCCGCGTCCCACGACTCGGCGACGTAGCCGCGGGCGACCACCGCACGCAGGAGATCGGCATCGGGGCCGCTGACGCGCACGAGGTCGGCGACCGCGACCACGCCCTGCGGGGTCGGCCCGGCAGGTGCCGTGGGCATCTGGCCGAGCACCACGAAGCCGCACCGACCGGCCTGCTGCTCGCGCAGCAGCTGCACGCCGGCGGCCGCGTGCTCGTGGGTCGGCACGACGACGTGCTGCAGCAGGTCGCCGAGCAGCGCCTCGACGGCGCGTTCGTACCGGCGATCGACTTCGAGATAGTCGGCGACCGCGCCGCGCTGCTCCACGTGCCCGTTGGCCTGCGCCAGCAGCACGCGCGCCGCCTCGGTGAACCCCGCACGAGCCGCTTCGAGCTCCTCGAGCGATCGGAGCCGTCCCGACAGGCCGGCCAGGTCGTGCTCGCGGGTGCGCAGCTCCTGCGCCAGCGTCGCGTGCTCGGCGCGCGCCGCCGCCAGGGCCGCCTCGAGCGACGCGCGCTCGACGCGGTGGCCTCGAGCGCGATGCTGCACGCCGGAGACGCCCTGCTCGGCCGCCATCCGATCGGCGGCGAGCCGCTCGCTTTCGACGCCGAGGTCGGTTTCCTCGACGTCGAGCCGCGACATGCCTTCCTGCATGCGCTCGCGCGCCGCGCTGGCGCTGTCGATCGAATGCCGCAGGGCCGTGGCCGCGTTGATCGCGGCAAACACCTCGCTGCGCGCCGTCTCGACGTCGCCTTCGAGCCCCTCGATGTCGCGCAGCGCGATCTGGTACTGCTCGTTGTGCTCGGCCAGCCGCTCGGCGGCCTGCTGCCGCTCCTGTTCGGCCCTGGCGGCGGCGTCCCGGCGGTCGGCTGGTCAGCACCCGCTGCGGCTCGCGCCGCGCGTCGAGGCTCGGCCAGCTCGTCGTCGAGATCGGCGATGCGGCCGCCAAGCGTCGCGACCTGCTGGCGGTTCAGCTCCACCTGCTGCTGCGTGCGCTGGATCTCGAGTTCGTGCGTGTGCGCGCGGTCGCGCGCGGCGGTGGCCGTCGAATCGGCCTCGGCCACCTCGATACGCAGGCGGCTGATGTCCGCTTCGACCTGGGCGAGGCGCGCCTGGGCGGCCGCCTCGCGCTCGCGCGCGTCGGCCAGTCGGGCCGCGCCGACTCGATGGCCTGCGAGAGGTCGCGGAACCGGCGCGCAAACAGCACCTTCTCCCAGCGGCGCAGCTCGTCGCGCAGGCGCTGGTGACGCCGGGCCTTGGCCGCCTGACGCTTCAGGCTGCCGCGCTGCTTGTCGACTTCGAAGACGATGTCGTCGATGCGCGTGAGGTTCTGCTGCGCGGCCTCGAGCTTCAGCTCGGCCGACCGGCGCCGCGCCTTGTACTTCGTGATGCCGGCGGCTTCTTCGATCAGCATGCGCCGATCGGTGGGCCGCGAGGACAGGATCAACCCGATCTTGCCCTGCTCGATGATGGCGTAGGCCTTGGCGCCCAGCCCGGTGTCCATCAGCAGTTCGTGGATGTCTCTGAGCCGGCACTGGGCGCCGTCGATCAGGTACTCGCTCTCACCCGAACGATAGAGCCGGCGCACCAGCTCGACATCGCGGCCCGCGGGCCGGAACTCGGCGAGCACGGCCTCGGCCGGCGTGAGGACCTCGGTGGCGGCCTCGCCGTGCCCGTTGTGGCCGTTGCCGTTGGCGTGTCCGTTGCCGTGGCCGTTCCCGTTGCCGTGCCGTCCGGTCGTCACGCCGCTGAGTCGCAGGCGGACTTCGGCGGCGCCGGTCGGCTTGCGCGCGTCGCTGCCGCCGAAGATGACGTCTTCCATCTTCTCGCCGCGCAGGCTCTTGGCGCTCTGCTCGCCGAGCACCCACGTGATCGCGTCGGCGACGTTGCTCTTGCCGCACCCGTTGGGGCCGACAATGGCCGTCACGCCCCGATCGAAGGCGAGCTCCGAGCGATCGGAAAAGGATTTGAAGCCGGCAATCTCAAGGCGTTCGAGCCGCATGCCACCCCTCGGTACGCGCGTACGATGTTGCGATCACCTGTGCGCCCGTACAGGACCGGACGGGCTGGTGACGCGCACGATGAGCGTCACGCCCTTCCGGTCAAGCGCTGGGATCGCTCCGGAAAAGGAGTCGGAAAACGTTCCTGAAGGAACCAATGTCTGACGTCCGTCGAAGCCCGTTCCTGCGCCAGGACGACGCAGGGCCCCGGGGCCCGCTGAACCGGCCGCCAGTCTAGCAGGGCCTACCTATAGTGGCAAGCCCAATCCTGAGCCCCATTTCTTGGGGTATTGCCCTTACTGCCGCTCCACGTCGTTGCGCGCCGCGCGGCTCCGCGACAGCTGCGTCAACTGCTCGGCTTCGCGTGAACAGGCTGAGCGCAAACTGCGCCTGCGGGTCGCTGGCAAACAGGTGCCGGCGCGCCGCCGCCACGCCGAACAGCGCCAGGTCGATGTCGTAGCGGATCATCGCCTTGATGAAGTTGGCGTCGGCCTCAAACGCCGCCTCGTCGATCTTCACGCCGACGCTCGAGGCAAACGCCTTGAACTCGGCGACCATCGCGTCGTCGACCACGAAGTCGGCGCTGACGAACTTGCGATCCTTGCCGCCGGCGCCCGGCCGCGTGTCGCCCGACGACGGAGAACCGCTGCGCGAAGGTGGCAAACAGCTGGCGCGCGTAGAGCGTGCGCGCAAACCGCGACGGGTTGAAGCCTTCCACCGGGCCATCGAGCCGGCGGTCGGGCTCGACGCCGCCGCCGTCGTAGACGGGACGCCCGGCATCGGTCTTCTTCAGGTCCTTGGCGTCGTGCGGCTTGTCGGGCACCTGGTCCCTGAACGAGTACGACAGGTACTCGTCGAACGTGCCGTCCCACGGCCGCTGAATCAGCCGGCCGCTCGGCGTGTAGTAGCGCGCCGTCGTCAACGCCAGGCCGGCGCCCTGCTGGATGCGGTAGATCGACTGCACCAGCGCCTTGCCGAACGTCGTCTCGCCGACGATGAGCGCGCGGTCGTGATCCTGCAGCGCGCCCGAGACGATCTCCGACGCGCTGGCGGAGTTGCGGTTGACCAGGACCACCAGCGGCAGCGTCGGCGAAGTCGCCGTCCTCGGTCGCGCGGTAGTCCTGCGCGGAATTGGGCACGCGGCCGCGCGTGTAGACGATCATGTCGCCGCGCGGCAGGAAGCGATTCGAGACGCGGATCGCCTGATCGAGCGGGCCGCCGGGGTTGTCGCGAAGGTCGAGCAGCAGGCGCTGCATGCCCTTGTCGGTCAGCTCCGTGAGCGCGCGGCCGAGATCGCGGTCCGTGTGCTCGGCGAAATCCTGCATCCGCACGTAGCCGGTCTTGTCGTCGACCATGAACGCGGCGCGGATGGTCGGAATCGTGATCTCGTCGCGCGGCACGTCGAGCGTGATCAGCTGGTCGTAGCCCGGCGCGCTTCAGCGAGACCGCGACGGTGGTGCCCTTGGCGCCGCGCAGCTTGCGCACGGCCTGGTCGCTGGTCCAGCCCTTGGCGTCCTCGCCCTCGATCTTGGCGATGATGTCGCCGCGGCGGATGCCTTCCTTGTAGGCGGGCGAGCCTTCGAACAGCGCCATCACGGTGATGTCGCCGTCGATCACCTGGATGGTGATGCCGAGGCCGTAGTAGCGCCCCTCCTGCCGCTCGCGCAGCTGCGCGTACTGCTGCGGGTCCATGAAGCTCGAATGCGGATCCAGCGTCTGCAGCATCCCGGAGATCGCGCCGTACACCAACTGGTCCGACTTGACCTCGTCGACGTACCGCGCCTCGATGGCATGCGAGCGCCGCCGTGAACGTCTTAGTGTCGGTGACGCGTTCCTCCGAGGCGACGACGTTGCGTCCGAAGACGCCGCCGGCAATCGCCGAGCCGGTAATGACGAGTGCGCCGACGGCAAAGAAGCGGGATCGCGCCATAATTTTGATGCTAACAGATAACCCTAACGGCAGCAATGAGTTCGAGGCCACTTGGCCGGGACCAGTGGCTTGACCGGCGGCAAACGCCGGTCCCATAATCGATAACTGACGCGTGTCGCCGTCCCGTGGCCGGTCGTCCTGGTGCCACGGGCATCCTCGTGTGCACGCGGTACTGCCGTCTTCATTCCCTGGGAGCTTGTATGGGTTCCATTGGCATGCCAGAGCTGGTGATCATCTTCGTGATCGCGTTGATCATCTTCGGCCCGCGCAAACTCCCTGAGCTGGGCAAGTCGCTCGGCCGGAGCATCAACGAGTTCAAGCGCGCGAGCAACGAGCTGAAGAACACGCTCGAAGACGAGATCCGCGTCGAGGAACAGAAGGCCCCGGCTGCCCCGCGCGCGGCGACGCCCGGGCCGACCCCCACGCCGAGCGTGCCCGACAGCGTCGTCGCCCGCGAAGCTGACTCGGGCGCGTAACGCGTGCCGCCGGTCCGTGCCCGATGGCTCTAGTGCCCTTCAAAGGCTCCGCCCAACCGGCGTCCTACGACGAGCCGGATGACGACGACGTCGAGCAATCCGCGGAGGATGCCGGCGGCAAGATGTCGTTTCTCGAGCACCTCGACGAGCTGCGGCGACGTCTGGTCGTCGCGATCGTCGCGGTGGCCGTCGGCTTCCTGATCGCGCTCTTCTTCATCGACCGCATCTTCGGATTCGTGATGCGGCCCCTGCAGCAGATCCTGCCGCACGGCGGCAAGCTGATCTACACCGAGCCCACCGAGGCCTTCATGCTGCAGCTGAAGGTCGCCGCGCTGGCCGGCCTGGTCCTGGCCGCGCCGCTGGTGATGTGGCAGGTCTGGCTGTTCGTCGCGCCCGGGCTCTACGCGAAGGAGAAGCGCTTCGCCCTGCCGTTCGTGTTCTTCTCGAGCGTCTTCTTCGTCGCCGGCGCGGCGTTCTCGCACTACGTCGTGTTTCCGACCGCGTGGACGTTCCTCGCCAGCTTCACCACCGACTACATGGAGTTCACGCCGAAGGTGTCGTCCACCTTCAGCCTCTACGCGCGCATGCTGCTGGCCTTCGGGCTGGTCTTCCAGATGCCGACCGTGGTGCTGGCGCTGGCGCGCATGGGCGTGGTGACGGCGGGCTTTCTCGTGCGTCACACGAAGTACGCCATCCTGATCATCTTCATCATCGCCGCGGTCATCACGCCGACCTCCGACGTGGTGACGCAGGCCCTGATGGCCGCGCCGATGATCGTCCTGTATGCGATCAGCATCGTGATCGCGTGGATTTTCGGACGCAAGACGCCTCGTGATTCATAGCCGTGGCAATCCGGGCCTCGGCCAGTCTTGAAGTCCGCCGCCTGATCGGCGATCTCGAAGGCGACGACGCCGTGCGGCGCGATGCCGCCATCGCCCGGCTGGCCGTCATCGGCACGCGCGCCGTCCGGCAGATTCTCGAACACCTCGCCGCCGCCTCGGTCGCCGCCGTCAAGGCCCCGCTGCTGCTGGCGCTGGAATCCATTCCCGACCCGCGCGCCGTCGAGCCAGTCCTCGCAGGCGATGAGCTCCGACGATGCCGGCGTGCGAATGGCGGCGATCCGGGCGGCCCGAGGCCTGCTGTCGCTGCCGCAGGGCACTCGCGTGCTCGACCGCCTG
This sequence comes from Vicinamibacteria bacterium, assembly GCA_963818215.1. Lineage (GTDB taxonomy): Bacteria > Acidobacteriota > Vicinamibacteria > Vicinamibacterales > JAENWD01 > JAENWD01. Next base: position 13,087 of record CAWFRL010000029.1, read on the forward strand.
ACCGCCCTGGCGCTGAATCCCGGCCGCCCCGGCGCCGAACGTGCCGCCGCGCTGGACGCGCTGAGCCTGCTGCCGGCGCGCACGATGCGGCCGCTGCTCGAGAAGCTCCGCGACGACCCCGCGCGCGAAGTGCGCGACGTCGTCGCGCAGGCCGGCGTCCCGGTGGACGATCCGGTCTCCGAGCTGGAAGAGGCCGCCGACGGGTGGCTGGCCCGGGATCCGGAAGCGGTGGTGCACCTGGTCGTCGCGCGCGGCGGCAGACGCGCCGCTGTCGACCCTGCATCGGCTGATCGAAAAGGTCCGGTCGAAGGAGTCGGAAGGGCGAGCGGCACGCCGGCGGGACTGGGGGGCCGTGCGTGGGGCTCTGCACGTCGCGCTGGCGCGGCGCGCGAGCAAGGTCGCCCTGTACGACCTGCGCGAGGCCCTGGAACGGACCAAGGATCCGCTGCCGCCCGACTACCTGACGGCGATGGGGCTGATTGGCGACGCCTCGTGCCTGGAACCGCTGGCCGTCGCCTTCGTCCAGGCCCACGCGATGGAGGATGCCGACCTGTGGCGCCGCGACGTCGCGTCGGTCTTCCGCCAGATTGTCGAGCGCGAAGGGCTGACGCGGCGGCACGGCCCCATCCGCCGCGTGCGCGCCCGCTTTCGCAACGAAGTCGACGAGCTCCTGCGGTTGCGCCTCAGTACGACTTGGCGAATCGCGCGTCGGTCACCGCGGGCTGCCCGCAGTGCACGCAGACGCCGCCGGGCACCTGCTCGAACGGCAGATTGCGAATCGTGGCCTGCGTCTCCGACTTGATCTCGGCCTCGCACACGTCGCGACCGCACCACTTGGCGACGACGTAGCCGGGGCGCCCCTCCATCACGGCGGTGAACTCGTCCCACGTGGCGGCCGATGACGTGTGCTCCTCGCGGAACTTGACGGCGCGGGCCAGCAGGCCCTGCTGGATCTCGTCGAGCAGCGACGTCACCCTGGGCTGCAGCTCCGACAGCGGCGTGGGCATCTTCTCGCGCGTGTCGCGTCGCGCCAGCACCACCTGCCCCTTCTCGATGTCCTTGGGCCCGATCTCGAGCCGCAGCGGCACGCCGCGCATCTCCCACTCGGCAAACTTCCAGCCCGGCGTGAACTCTTCGCGGGCGTCGAGGAACACGCGCACGCCAAGCGACTGCAGGTCGGCCTGCACCGCCTTGGCCCTGGGCAGCACGGTCTCCTGCCAGTTGCCGCGCTGAATCGGCACGATCACCACCTGGTAGGGCGCGATCTTCGGCGGCAGGATCAGGCCGCTGTCGTCGCCGTGGGTCATGATGACGCCGCCGATCAGACGCGTCGAGACGCCCCACGACGTCGTCCAGGCGTACTGCAGCGCCTTGTCGCGGCCCTGGAAGCGAATCTCGAAGGCCTTGGCGAAGTTCTGTCCGAGGTTGTGCGACGTGCCGGCCTGCAGCGCCCGGCCGTCGCCCATCAGCGCTTCGATGGAATACGTCTTGGACGCGCCGGCAAACTTCTCGCTGCTGCTCTTCTGGCCGTCCATCACGGGCATCGCCAGCACGTTCTCGGCGAACTCCTTGTAGACGCCGAGCATCTTCAGCGTCTCTTCCTCGGCCTCGGCCTCGGTCTCGTGGGCGGTGTGCCCTTCCTGCCAGAGAAACTCGGTCGTGCGCAGGAACGGCCGCGTCACTTTCTCCCAGCGCACGACGTTGGCCCACTGGTTGATGAGCACCGGCAGGTCGCGCCACGACTGGATCCACTTGGCGTACATCGTCCCGATGATGGCTTCCGACGTCGGGCGCACGACCAGCCGCTCGTCCAGTTCCTCGTCGCCGCCCTTGGTGACCCACGCCACCTGGGGCGCGAAGCCCTCGACGTGCTCGGCCTCGCGCATGATGAGGCTCTCGGGAATGAACAGCGGGAAGTACGCGTTGACGTGCCCGGTCTGCTTGAACCGCGCGTCGAGCTGCTGCTGGATCAATTCCCAGATCGCGTAGCCGTACGGGCGGATGACCATGCAGCCTTTGACCGGCGAGTAGTCGGCCAGTTCCGCCTTGCGGACGACGTCGAGATACCAGCGCGAGAAGTCCTCGGTCTGGGGTGTGATCTCGGTGACGAGCGGTTCCTGCGATTTGGTCATGATGCGATTCAACGGGTGCGATTCGCTGGGCGGTTCGAAACCCGCCTCTACGGCGACTTTCGGTCGGCCACATGGACCTTCCAGTTTACATCGTCTCGATCGGGAAAGTCCGCGCGGCGATGGCCGCCGCGGCTCTCGGTGCGCCGGGCGGCGGCACGCGCGATGAGCCAGGCCACGCGCGCGATGTTGGCCTGTCGCCACGCGCTGCCGTCGGCCGAGACATGCTCGGCCCGGGCCTCGAGCGTCGCCGCAAGCGGGCCGAGGGCGCCGACCAGCGGGTCCAGGCCCTCGGCATGACGGACCAGCCCGGCCGCGCGCCACATCATCGCCGGCACCGCCGTGGCATCCGGCATCTCGACTTCGGCGTCTCCGGACGTCGCGGCCTGGGACTCGCCGACCAGCGCCTCTGGCAGCGTCGCCGGCGTCTCGGGCGAGACGGCCATCGTGATTGCCGCACGGGCGCCGAACACCAGCCCCTCGAGCAGCGAGTTGCTGGCAAGGCGGTTGGCGCCGTGCACCCGGGTGCACGCCACTTCGCCGGCCGCGAACAGACCCGGGATGGCCGTGCGGCCGGCAAGGTCGGTATCGACGCCGCCGCACAGGTAGTGGGCCGCGGGGCTCACCGGCAGCCGATCGCGGGCAAAGTCGAGCCCGGCACGCGCGCAGGCTTCCGCGATGCCGGGGAAACGCCGGGTCGCCCACGCCGCATCGAGGTGCGCCAGCGTCAGGTACACAGGGCCGCCGGTGCGTTCGGCCTCGCGCACCATCGCCGTGGCGACCACATCGCGCGGCGCGAGATCGCCCCGGCGGTCGTATCGCGTCATGAACGCCTCGCCGTCGCCGTTGATCAGGCGCGCGCCTTCGCCACGAACGGCTTCCGACACCAGGAAGCGCGGAGCGCCGGGCACGTGCAACACCGTGGGATGAAACTGCACGAACTCGAGATCGCTCACGCGCGCCCCGGCGCGCCACGACATCGCGAGGCCGTCGCCGCTGGCGACGTACGGATTGGTGGTCTCCTGAAAGACCTGGCCGGCGCCGCCCGTGGCGAGCAGCACCGCTCGCGCATCGATATCGACCTGCCGCCCGTCGTCGAGCCGCACGCGGACGCCGCGGCAGACGCCGTCCTGAACATCAAGCTCGGTCGCGAGCGCGTGATCGAGGACGCGAAGCTGGGGATGCCCGGCTACGCGCTGCCAGAGCGTGCGTGCGATCTCTCGCCCGGTCGCATCCCGCGCGTGGAGCACGCGGCGCACGGAGTGAGCGCCTTCACGCCCCAGCGCGGGCGCTCCGTCGGCGTCACGATCGAAGTCGGCGCCCCAGTCGATGAGCTCGCGTACGTAGTGCGGCCCCTCGCTGACGAGCATCTCGACGGCGCGCGACATCGCACAGGCCGGCGCCGGCCTCGAGCGTGTCGTCGCGGTGCAGGTCGGTGCTGTCGTCTGGACCAAGCGCCGCCGCAATCCCACCCTGCGCGTATCCCGTGTTGCTCTCGGCGCTGTCGGCCTTGGTGACCAGCACCACCGCGCCGTGCGCCACCAGATGAATGGCCGCCCGCAGGCCGGCGATGCCGCTGCCGATCACGACGAAATCCGCGCGAAGACGCACCGGGTGCTATCCTACCACCCGCTCTCCTCCTCACCGTGGTGCTGCCGTTGCCCGCTGAACAGATCCTCGTCCAGGTCCCGCCACGCCCGTACGCCGTCGAGATCGGCGCGGGCCATCTTGCCCGTCTCAACGCGTTGCTCGATGGGGCCGGCGTCGGCCGTCGTCGCGTGATCGTCTCGAGCCCGATCGTCTGGAAGCTGCACGGCGAGGCCGTCGCCGCGTCAATGCCCGACGCGCCGGTGATCCTGGTGCCCGACGGCGAGCGCCACAAGCACCTGCAGTCGGTGTCGCGCATCTACGATGCGCTGGTCAAGCAGCAGATCGACCGCGGCGCGGCGCTGGTCGGACTCGGCGGCGGCGTGCTGGGCGACGTCAGTGGCTTTGCGGCCGCGACCTACCTGCGCGGGATCGACATCGTGCACGTGCCGACGACGCTGCTGGCGCAGGTCGACAGCGCCATCGGCGGCAAGGTCGGCGTGAACCACCCGCTCGGCAAGAACCTCATCGGCGCGTTTCACCAGCCTCGGCTCGTGGTGATCGATCCGCTGCTGGTCGGGACGCTGCCGCGGCGCGAGTTCCGGGCAGGCCTCTACGAGGTCGTCAAGTACGGCATGACGTCGAGCCGGAGCCTCTTCGATCGCGTCGGCCGTTCGGTGAAGGATCTCTTCAAGCGTGACCCCGAGGCGTTGCAGCCGGTGATCGTCGAGAGCTGCGGAATCAAGGCCGACGTGGTCGCGCGCGACGAACGCGAGAGCGGCCCGCGGCGCGTGCTCAACTTCGGCCACACCGCCGGCCACGCGCTCGAGGCCATCACGAAGTACAAGCGGTTCCGGCACGGCGAGGCGGTGGGGTACGGCATGCTCGTGGCGGCAGAGGTCGGCGTGGGCCGGGGCCGGCTGGCCGCGTCGGACCGCGACGCGCTGGTGAGCCTGATCCGGCGGCTCGGCCCGCTGCCGTCGATCGCCGATCTGAAGATTGCCGAGATGGTGGAGGCGATGCGTCGCGACAAGAAGGTCGTCGACGGCCGGTTGCATTACGTGCTGTCCACGGCCATCGGCGAACACGCGGTGGTCGACGACGTGACGGAAGGCGAGCTGGCGGAGGCGCTGCGGCGCGTGGGCTTTCGCTGAACCCTAGATCGTCAATCGTCAATCGTCAATTCGTCAGTCCTTCATCTTCTGCAGCAGCGTCTTTTCAGATCCGCCGCACGCGGCTTCTGCCCGCCTGCCTCGGCCAGCGCGGCGATCACTTTCCGCCGCTCGACTTCCGCCAGCACGCGGCGCGACGCGTCGGCCAGGCTGCCGGACAGATCGATCCCCGCCCACGGATCGACGGTCGTCTCGGCGGGCGGGCCGTCCCGGAAGGTCAGGTTCAGGTGGCGCGGATGAATCGTCGATGCGGCCCGCGCCAGCGCGGCTGAGACCTTCCTGAGCGCAGGGTCGTCGCCGACGATATTGGGAGCGCCGCGACGCGCGGCAAGCTCTTCCCTCAGCAGCTCCAGCAGAATGGGGAACACGCGCGCTATCGGATCCAGCCTGGGGGCACACCTGCCTTGCGCGCCTCTTCTTCGAGGTCGGCAATGGCCTTCTTCCGGGTCTCGATCTCGCCTTTGACCCGTTCCTGCTCCGCCAGGGAACGCTTGCGCTCGAGCTCGAGCTGCGCGCGCTGGGCCGGATCGTCGCGCGCCGTGAAGTCGGCCCAGAGCGCGTTGATCTTGCTCTGCAGCGCGTCGGCATACATCTGACTGCGCTCGAGCGCCACGCGCGCGTCGGCCATCTTCTGGCGCCAGGCCGTTTCGTCCTGCTGGCGCTGCTGGTCTTCATCGACGGGCTTTTCGCCGGGGGCCGCGGCGTCGGGCGCCGGCGTCGCGGCCGGCGGGGTCGTGACCGCGGGCGCTGGGAGTCACCGGCGGGGTCCCCGGGTCGACCTGGCGGAGGTCCTTGTTGGTGATGACCGTCGAGGATGTCTTGATCTGCTTGCGCCTCGCCTCTTCCTTCCTGGCGACGGCGGCAAGCGACTGTCCCGCGGCGGGAGAGGCCCACGCGGCCAGCAACACGATGACGAGGAGTTTGACCAGGCGCATACGACTCGACTCTTTTGTAGTTTCGGCAGAAGAGCCGCCAGACTTCAGTCTTCCCTGCCCCGGAGTGCCGGTCGTCAAGCGCCGCGCCGCGCTGCGAACCGTCCGACGCAACGCGGGCACCGCGGCTCCCGGTCGAGGCGCGGTCCATCGCGCGGCGCGTAATCGGCCACCGCAACGGTGCCCGGGCCGACCACCCACTTCCAGCGCAACCCTCCCGCCGGCGTGGGCGGCGGGATTTCGCTCAAGTCGCGGCGACACGCGCTGGCATGCGCGCCAGCCAGGCCGGTTCTTGCGCCGCAGTGGGCGCACAACCGCACGTCTCGCGTCACCGCAAATCCCGCCACGAGAGGATGCGCACGCCGACGTGGCCGACGCCGTTGTTGTAGTCGTTGGCGTCTCCGAACACCTGGATGCTGTTGCCGGCGCCGAACACCAGGTGCTGGTCGACGATGAAGGGCGCCGTTGCACGGCCGGCGGCCGCCAGCGTCTTCACCCGCGGCGACTCTGTCGCGCCCACCGTGGAGTTGGTATCGGCGTCGCTGTCGTAGGCGGCGCTGCCGACAAATGTCAGCGCATACAGGTTCGCGTCGGGCATCGCACAGGGGTTCTGTGGCTTGAGCGTCGTCGTCGTGAAGAAGACGATGTCGCCGGCCACCGCCGGAAACGAGCTGACGACCTCGTCGTCGCCGCTGCCATCCACCTTGGCCAGCGTGTGCTGGAACGTGATGGTGCCGCTGCCGCCGTTGTCGACGACGCCCACCAGCTTGAAGATGGTGTTCTGCCCGGCCGTCGGCAGCAGGTCGCTGCCCGTGCCGAAGAACAGGTATTGCTTGGGGCCCACCGACACGGTGGCCATCGACGCGAAGATCGGCTGGTCGGCGCCGAGGCTCGCCAGTTTGATCGGCGCCGACGGGAAGCGCGGGTTGTTGCTGCCGTCGAGGTCGATGTCGAAGCGCCAGACGTTGCCGTCGAGGTCGCCGATGTACGTCGTGCCGATGAACCGCGAGTCCGAGGGCCCGGTGGCGACCGGGTCGGCCTGCAGCGCATTCTTCATCTTCGTGCAGCCGTATGCGGCCGACACGCAGTTGTCGTCGGTTTCGGCCAGGCCGTCGTTGGACGGCGTGGATTCCTTGCGGTCGAAGACCGTGCCGTCCTCGGCATTGAGCAGATAGAGCGAACGGCCCGCCGATGCACCGCCGCGGTTGGCGCCCGTTTCAGACGAGCGCGGGAAGAAGCCCGATCCGGCGATGACCGTGTACTTGCTCGAGGTTCGTCTTGATCTGACCGACGGCCGGGTCGGACCATGTCTGGCCCACCGACTTCTCGTGCGTCGGTGGCCGAGGCCGAGACGTCGCCGTAGCTGGCCGAGCGTGACGTCGAACATCGAGTAGCGGGGGAACGACCACAGGAACGGGATTCGGGTCGTGCTGTTGAAGTACGACAGCAGCGACGAGACGTTGTCCGAGTCCGGCGCCACGGTCGCGCCCATGCCGTCGAGCGTCGCGTCAAACGCCTGGTAGAACGTGCCGCCGCTGCCCTCGCCGAAGACGACCAGCGTCTTCCAGACTCCTCCGAGCTTCACGTCGGCGACCTTGGCCGACGAGTCGACGAAGTAGTCGAAGCCGTCGACGCCCTGGCCGTCGCGCAAGCGTGCGCAGCTTGGGCAGCAGGTTGAACGGGATGAAGGCCCACACTTCGACGCCCGTGCGGCCGTCGATGGCGTGGATCATCCCGTCGTTGGCGCCCACGAAGATCAGCGTGCGCCGTTCCTTGTTGTCGTCGGCAAAGCCCGGGTAGTCCACGTCCGGCGGCGGGTCGAGCGATGGCGGATCCATGATCGCCGGCGTGGAGCTCACGATGGCGCCAAGCGGCTGCCGGCGGACGAAGTTGATGAGGCCGGTGACGTCCCACGTGTTCATGTAGGGCGTCAGCGCAAGGGCGTTGGCCTCGTTGAACGCGAGCGTCGTGCCGTTGGGCAGGACCGTGAAGATGTTGCGGCAACTGGCGGTGGCGTCGTTGCAGTAGCCGGCCATCGGCGTCTTGGCCAGCCACAGCGCGCGTGCCGTCCTGCGAGAACTTGTAGCCGGACGGCTTGGTGATGTCGGTCACCGGCTTGTACATCCGGAACGCGCGCAGGCGGCCGTCGAAGCCGGGCATCGCAAATCCGGCGGTGATCATCGACGTTGCCGCGCTGCGGGATCTCGGCGCCGCTGGTCGGGTTGGTGATGTCGGTGTTGGGCAGCGTGGCGCCGGTGATGCTGACGCTGTTCTTGAGGTTGACCGTCCCGACGATCGGGCTGGTCACCTGGAACTCGCTCTGCGGTCCGTAGGGCAGCTGCGCCGTGGGGGCGGTGTTGAAGTCGGTCGGCTGCGCGAAGCCATGCTGCACGGCCGCCGTGATGGCGCTGACCATCTCGGGGACCGCGACGTAGTTGGCGGCGGCCAGGTCGATCTGCGCCTTCGTGATCTCGAAGTAGCGGCCTCCGCTGTTGGTGGCGATGGCTTGCAGCTCCGCGACGGCCGTCGCAGGCGGCGCGATGGCGATCACGTAAATCGGCACGCGGCGTCCGGCGGTGACCGTCAGGAACGTCGACGCGATGCTCGAGGCACTGGGCACGTGGCCGCCGGTGCCCTCTCCGCCGCCGGTGATCAGCACCGCGACCGTGTTGCGGCACTGCGTGTCGCAGGCCCAACAGCCGCGCGGCCTCGGTGCGCACGTCATCGAGCAGGTGCGCAAGCGGCGCGTCGTCGACGCCGAGCGAGTCGTTGCCGGCCGGCATCAGGGCCGTCGACGAGGAAAACGGCTGCGCCAGAATCGTCTGGATCGTCGTGTTCGGGTTGGCGCCGTCCGGGCTGACCAGCGCCGCCGTCGATGTCTCGAGGCTTCGGTTGTCGCCGTCGACGACGCCGCGGAACAGCTTCCACAAGCTCAAGCCCGCGCCGTCGGTCGGAAACAGCTGACCGGCATCGGAGACGAACACGGGGCCGTCTGCGGGCGGACACGACGCGTGGATTGGTCTGGCGCATCTTGAGCAGGCCGAACCGCACCGAGGTCGTGTTCTCGCGGATCACCTGGTCGAGCGCCGCCTTGGCCACGCCAAGCCGGGTCTTCTGGTAGAAGTGCGTGTACGGGCGTGCTGACCGCGTCGCCCACGATGGAGATCTTCGTGGCGTTGAACTTCTGGGGCGCCGACGGCGCTCCACTGCAAGCCCTGGTAAATGCGCCGGTAGCGCGCCGTCGTGTTGCCGGCGGTCACGCCAAGCGCGGTGTCCCACATGTTGCCGCGGGCGTACTCGGTCGGGTCGTAGTAGTTGCCGTCGGCGTCGTACTGCATCCGCGGCGCGACGTCGACGGCGACGAGCACGTTGGCGCGGTACTGCGGCGTGGTGATGCTTGGCAGCGACCGCTTCAGCAGCAGCAGCGGGTCGAGCTGGGCCTCGGCGGCCTGGGGCCAGCCGACGACCGCCAGCATCAGCAGCAGTCCGAACGCGCCGCGGCGCGGCGCGCCACGCGGGATCAACGCGAAGGCGGTGGTGTAGAGTTGTCTTCGTCATGATGTCTTGTCCGGTCCGTTACTGGCTCACGAGCCCGCCGCTGACCGACATCGTCGGAGCGCCCCAGACTCGCGCCCGGATTCTGCACCGACGCCTTGCGGGCGCGCCGGTTCTGCTCGTCCTGCCCGCGCTGGCCCGTGTAGCCGCGCTCGAGCTCGGTGCTGTCGGTGCGGGCGATCGTGGTCTCGATGACGCGATGCGCGCCGCCGGGGCCGAAGGCCTCGGCGCGCAGCGTGAGGACGCCGGCGCCGCGGTTCTTGTCCATGCCGTCGCCAGCCAGACCGCGCTCGGCGGTCCGCCGTCGAGCGTCGGGTTGTCGTCGGTCTCCGCGCCGTCGTCGGCAATCCACACCGCGACGTAGAACGGGCGAGTTGAGCGTGGCCGTCGGGTTGAGGTCGTTGACCGGGCCCCAGGCAAACAGGCGGAACCGCGGGTTGTTCTTGCCCCACTGCCGCTCGCCGTCGTTGGCGTTCCATGTCGGCGATCGGAGCAGGCCGTCGGTCTTGTTGCAGTTGATCATGTTGGTCGCGCTGGCAGGTTGATCGTGCGGCCATCAGGCAGCGTCGGCGCGAGGGTGCCGTCGACGAAGCCCGAGGTCACGCCCGCGCGGATGTTGTCGGGCGAGGTCAGAATCGCGTTCCAGTCGGGAATGCTCAGCACGTCCTGCATCACGCGCTCGATGCCGGCGTCGGCGACGTAGCTGGCCTTCGACGCTGTCGCGGTAGTTGGCGCCGATCAGCGTCTCGGTCTCCGACACCAGCATCAGCGCCATGCCGAGCGCGGTCATCAGCACCATCGCCAGCAGCGCGATGACCAGCGCGACGCCGCGCTCGCTGCCGCCGGCAGCGTGCGCGTCGACGACGATCGGTCAACGGAATTCGGTCATCACAGCCCTCAGCGTCCCAGGTTCATGTTGCGCGGCGAGACGTCGAAGCGGACTTCCTGGTCCGGGATGAACCGCTCGCCGCCGCGCGAACGCCCGCCGTGGCGGAAGAGCACGCCGGCCGGACCCCGCAGGAGCTCGTTGGCCACCTGCACGCGCAGGGTCACGCGCACCTGGCGCACGCGCAGCAGGTCGGCGTCGAACTTGTTCGGCATGTCGTCGCCGCTCGGTGTTGGTCGCCGACGGGCACCAGGGGCCGTCGGTGAGCATCGCTGCGGTCAGCGGCACCGGACCCGTCGAGCGCAGTGCCCAGCGTCTGGATCTGCGGCCGCGCCACCTGCAGGCCCGACGCGCCGTCGACCTGGAAGATGCAGTTCTCGCCAGTGCCCCACGGGTCCTTGTCGTTGTCGGTGCCGATGGCCGGCGGCTTCGGGCCGTAGGTCGTCCAGGGCCCCGCCGGGTCGCTGACCGGGCGCGACGATGCTGCGGCGGCAGCGGATCGCCGAAGAACTCGATGCGGAAGTCGACGACGTTGTCGGCGACCGGCAGGTCGGTCTGGTAGCCGTCGTAGTGCCGGAGCTCGTAGGTGTTGGTCGCCGGCACCTCGTTCAGGTAGTAGGTGTGCGACTCCACTTGCGTGATCCAGGCGCCGGCGTAGTACTTCTGCGTGAACTTGTCGTCGCGATGCTGCAGGTGCAGCGCGTCGTCCTGCACGTTGGTGATCGTGAAGATGTCGTACGCGCCGCTCGGGTCGAAGATGAGCACGCGGTCGCCGTCGTTGAACCCGCACAGCTCCCGGTCGTCTTCGCCGCAGCCGGGCTGCTGCATCGCACCTTCAGCTCGGCCGACGGCGTCGGCATGTCGTCGCGGATCGTCGTCTGCGCGTTGGTGTTCGGCACGTACATGATCGTGATGGCCGACGCGCACGCTGGTCGGGCACAGCGCGTTGGCGCGGAACGATCCGGCCGGGATCGGGCGCTGATGGTCCCGACGCGGTGCGGCAGCATCGGCGCGAAGTAGTTGTCGAGCGTGCCGACCATGAAGCCGGAGTAGGTGCCGGCGCCGGCCATCACCAGGTCCTTCTGGATGGTGTCGGCCGCCACGCGCAGCCGCTGCTGCATGTCGGACACTTCGGGCTGCGCCTGGAAGGTGCCGTACGACGGGTTGAGCACCGAGAACACGCCGCCGGTGATGAGCACGATGAGCGCCGTCGACACGAGCATCTCGAACAGCGTGAAGCCGGCCTCGCTTCCGAGGCGCGCAGTGGAGGTCTTCATTTGGTCTTCCTCGTCTTGACGCTCATCAGCCGCGCCTCTTCGGGCAGCCGCGCCACATTGCCCGCATCGGCCGCGCCGCGATCGGTGCGCCGGGTCACCAGCACCTGCAGAATCACGCGTGTTGTTCGGGTTGCTGGGCAGCGGCTCCACCGACCAGCGCCGGATGTAGACGCCGGCAGCCTGGCGCCGTCGCGCCGCCGAGCGATGCAGCCGTTCTGATCGACGTAGTCGACCCAGCCGGCGAGTGTTCTGCTGGCAGCGTGCCCCAGGGCGACGGCGACAGGCCCGTGCCTGGCGCCCCCGGCAGAGGCCGGGCAGCCGGAGATGGCGGCGCTGGCGCTGCGTGTCGGTCGTGTAGTCGCTGACCGGCAGCCCGAGGATGTCGTAGCCCCAGGTGAGGCCGCGCAGCTGCTCCATCTTCTGCTGCGCCAGCATCGCCGCGTAGGTGTTGGACCGCGCCGAGAAGTTCGCGCGCGTCGAAAGGGCGAACAACTGCGCCAGCGACATCAGCGCCACGGTGAGGATGACCATCGCGGCCAACACCTCAATGAGCGAGAACCCGGCGTCGTTAGTGCAGCGAGATTTTGCCAAGGCCATTCACCGTGATCGACTTGCTTGTCGAGGTTCCCGCCTTCATCGTCGTAGAGTGCACGTCACGCCTGCCCGCGACGTGCGCCACCCGTCGGGCCAGAAGTCGATGGTCTGGAGCTGACGATCGGCAGCGCGCAGCGGCCCGTCGTTGTTCGGCGCGAAAAAATCGGTCGTATCCGGTACGGGTAGTCGCGGTTGCAGCGTCGCGCAGCGCTCGATCGCGTCGGCGGCGATCGTGCAGTTCCACCATCCGGTATTGCCTGCGGCCGGGCAGTTGAACCGCACGCGCATCACACGGTCCGAGCGCACGGCTTTCATCCTGGCGGTGTGCAACTCCCGCTCCACCCGGCGCACCGAGTCGCCAGGCGCATTTGCGCTGAAGAACTGGTGATCGCGGGGACGCCATCCCCCGACGATCGCAATAATTGCGACCACCACCAGGAGTTCGAGCAGTGTGAAACCGCGTACATCGGGGGCGAAGGCGTCATGTCCAGGCGCTCCTGCCCTGCAAGGCCAGCTGCCACGTCACCTGGACGGGCAGTGCCGTCTGCGCAAGTTGCTTGCTGGACTCGTATCAAGTCGACGACGGCCGGATTACGGCCTGTGCGTTCGGATGAGGTCGGCAGGCGCAAGGTGTCGTCACACTGGGTCGTGAAGAACGGACAGGGACAGCGCTCCCGCAGTCCGGGCTCGATGCCGCGGCCGGCGTTGGCTGGCGACTTGCACCCGACAGCACACGTGATGAGGGCAAAGGCCTGCTGGTTCATCGAATCACTGCTGCGGGAACATGCGGCCGACGTACCAGGTGAGCAGGGGCTCGCCGGCAACGGCCGCGGCCAGCGCGCCTATCGCGAGAAACGAGCCGAGCGGGATCTGATAGTCGCGGTCACGCGTCAGCGACGACCAGGCCGATCCCGATCACGCTGCCCAGGAAGGAGGCAAGAAACAGCGCGACCAGCGTCAGCTGCCAGCCCAGAAAGGCGCCCATCATCGCGGTCATCTTGACGTCGCCGAATCCAAGCGCTTCCTTTCCCAGCACGCGGCTCACGAGCTCGCCCATGCCAAACAGGATCAGGCTGCACGCAACCGCGCCAATCAGCGCGTCGCGGAGTCCCGGCGGCAGCACCAGGCTGAACGCCAGGCCGACGACGATGCCGGGAAGCGTGATCACGTTGGGCAGGATGCGGTGCTGCAGGTCGATCATGAACAGCACGACCATCGCGCACGCGAATATCAGCCGGGCCACCAGCAGCAGCGTCGGGCCGTACAACCAGGCCCCGCCGGCAAACAGCAGGCCGACGACCAGCTCGATGACGGGATACTGGATCGAGATGGGCGCGCTTGCACCCGGCGCAGCGCCCGCGGAGGGCGAGCCAGCTGACGACGGGGACATTCTCCCAGGCGCGAATCTGTGCGATTGCAGTGCGGGCAGTGCGAGCGTCCCCAGAGCACCGTCCGGCCCAGCGGCAGGCGGTGAATGCACACGTTGAGGAACGAGCCCACAAACAGGCCCAGCAGCCCGATCAGCGGCAGCAAAGGTCACGTCGCTCATGCGCGGAGGCCTCGGCACGTGCGCGCCGACGGCGTCCGGCGCCGGCGGCGTCGACGCCGGCTCGATTGGGCAGCGGGTTGAATTTCGACGCGGGATCGAGAACCGCGCGTCCGTTGGAATCAATCGATGAAGGGCTTGCCGTCAGGGTCGGCGGGCACCGCGCGCAGCCAGTTGCGCGCGACAAGCGGCGTCCAGGTCGTCGGCGCGCGTGCCGGTGACCTGCTGGTAGCGGTCGAGGATCGGCGTTGAGCTGGTCGATCGCGTCCAGGATGTCGAGCTGCGCCAGCCGGAACGCCGCGTTGTTCCGCATGTACTCGTGCTCGGCGTTCTGCAGCATCTGCTGGAACATGAATCGCGAGCTCCGGCGGTCGCCGCCTTCGACCAGCATGATCGCCGCAAGTCCCGGCAGCCAGTCGGCCGAACCTGGCACCTTGGCCGCTTCGCCGAACCAGTGCGCGGCGGCCTTGGGATCGCGGAACGTCCAGTAGTAGACAAACGCCTTGTCGTACAGGTACTCCCAGCGTGTCGGGTTCTGCGCAAAGCCCTTGTCGAGGAGCTTGATGGCCAGTTCCGGCTGAAAGGTGCCAGCCCACGGTGCCGCTCGGCGAGGAAGATGGCGCCGAACCGGTAGGCGAGGTTGAACGCGGGATCCAGGCTGGTCGTGATGTCGAGCAGCGGATAACAGCAGATCGCGCGGACCGGTCCGGCTTGCCCTTGAGCCGCGTGGCCGCAAAGTACTGGATGGCGCGAATCCAGTAGACGTCGGCCAGCACGGACTTGAACGACAAGCGCCAGCCGTCGTCGCGGCGCGGCCGGAGGTGAAGTAGACCTCCTCGACCGGCGAGTTCGACTCGGGATACCAGCGCTCGCGCGCGATCTGCAGGGCGATGCTGCGCCAGCCAGCCCGGCCACGATGATGGCCGCCAGCCGGTTCACTTGAAGTCCCGCCGCGAAAACACCCAGACCGCGGCGGCAACCAGCGCCGTGATGTAGGCGACGGCGTAGAGCGTTGCCGTGACCACGTAGCCGACCGGCACGGCCTGGCCGTGGACGACGGCGTTTTTCACGTCGAACATCGCCATGTTCGGCAGCACATAGTACAGAGCGGTCGTCACGTAGCGGATGGGCGAGTCGCCCACGGCGACGTCGAAGTTCTTGAGATCGGCGCTGAAGTGCCCGGCGATGTACAGGCCGAAGGCGAACACCGCCGACAGCATCGGGCTCGAAAACGTCGAGAAGAAGAGCGCGATGGCGATGACGAGCATCAGCTGGACGAACATCAGATACACGGCCACCAGCATGCGCGGATCGATCGGCGAGCCTTCCCAGCCGGCCCGGACCTCGACACTCGCCATCCACCACATGACGCCGAGGACCGCGTACCACACCGCCGCCATCACCGCGATGTTGATGGCGATGGTGAGCACCAGCCCGAGGTACTTGCCGACGACCAGCTCCGAGCGACGCACGGGCTTGGAGATCAGGCTGTAGATGCTGCGCCGTTCGACTTCCTTCGACACCAGCCCGATGCCGATGAAGATGGCGATGAACAGCCCGAAGAGCGCCATCGCGGCCAGGCCCAGGTCCTTGATGATCTTCACGTCCTGGCCGGCCGTCAGCTGGCCGATCAGAAACGACGCGCCGATCACCAGCAGCGCGAAGCCCGCCAGGTTGTAGAGCACGCGATCGCGCACCGACTCGCGGAACACCGCGACGGCGATGCGGCCCAGCGTCCGCAGCGTTCATGCCAGCGCTCCCTCGCGGGCCGACGCGGTCTTGGCGACGTGCTGGACGAAGACCTCTTCGAGGCTGGTGTGCAGCGGGATTGACCGACACGAGCGCTGCCCCCGCCGCCGCAAGCTCCGCGACGAAGGCTTCGGGCCGCACGTCCTTGGCCAGCTCGAAGGTGACGCGGCCATCGCCGACCGGCGTCGCCTTGACGCACGCGGCCGCCAGGCGCGCCAGCAGCTCGGGGCCGACGCCGGTCATCACCACTTCCCAGCCGCGGACCTCGTAGCCCGCCATGTCGCTCAGACGGCCGCTGGTCGCCAGCCGTCCGCCGGCGACGATGGCCGACACGGCTGCAGAGCGTCTCGGCGTCGCGTCAGAATGTGCGAGCTGAAGAACACGGTCTTGCCCGCGTCGCGCAGCCGCAGGATCAGCGCGCGGATGTCGCGGCGGCCCAGCGGATCGAGTCCCGACATCGGCTCGTCGAGGAAGACGACCTCGGGGTCGTTGACGAGCGCCTGCGCGATGCCGACGCGCTGCACCATGCCCTTCGAGTACCTGCGCAGCTGCATGCGGCGTTCGGCGCCGAGGCCGACCTGGTCGAGCAGCTCCGTCGCGCGCCGGGCTCGTTCGGCCGACGGGATGTCGAACAGGCCCGCGAAGTACGTGCAGCAGCTCTTCGGCCGTCAGGTTGTCGTAGAAGTACGGGTTCTCGGGCAGAAAGCCAATGCGCCGGCGGACATCGAGGCTGCCGACGGGCCGGCCGAGGATGTCGGCCCGGCCCGAGGTCGGGAAGACCAGCTGCATCAGGAGCTTGAGCGTCGTGGTCTTGCCCGCCCCGTTGGGGCCGAGAAACCCGAAGACCTCGCCCGGCTCGACCGAAAGCGTCAGCCGATCGAGCGCGCGATACGGACGGGGTCGCCAGAAGCCGACCGGGTAGTCCTTCGTGAGCTCGTGGATGTCAATCGCGGCGGCCATACGGAGTTTGAGGGCCCCTGGCACACCTACGGCCCTACTGTAAGTGTCGGCACCTCAGCCGCCGGTCTTCAGCCTTCATCCGTCC
>CAWFRL010000030.1:0-70214 GCA_963818215.1 Vicinamibacteria bacterium
TCGTGCTCGTCGCGGCCTGCGGCGGGCAAGGGGCGGCTGCGCAGACCGCCGCGCCTGGCGGTCACCGCACCATCCAGCACGCTCGGGCCGACGACTCGCCGCCGCGCGACCTCAGATTCAGGCGCCTCACCACCAATGATGGCCTGTCGCAGGACAATGTCGTCGCCATCGTGCAGGATCGCCGCGGCTTCATGTGGTTGGGCACCGCAGAGGGTCTCAACCGCTACGACGGCAACTCTTTCGTGGTCCCCAAGGACGATCCGGACGCTCTCCCGAGCATCAGCCGCGGTTTCGTGGGCGCCCTGTTCGAGGACGATCGCGGAAATCTGTGGGTCGGCGCGTATCCCGGCATCAACAAGTTCGACCCCGCGACCGAACGCAGCACCCGCTACCTTCACGACCCGAACAACTCCAACAGCTTCAGCGGCGATTCGGTTGCGAGCATCACCGCCGATCGTCGCGGTCATCTGTGGATTCGCCACCCTGGATAGCGGGCTGGACCGGTTCGACCCGGCGACGGAAACATTCACGCACTACCGGAATGACAGCGCCGGTCAGTTCGTCGGGTGGGTCAGGCGCGTGATCGAAGACGCGCAGGGGGAGATCTGGTTCGTCGGTGACCGCGGTCTGTTCCACGTGAACCAGCAGACGGGGCAGGTCACTCGTTTCGCCTCGACGATGAAGGACCTGTCCGCGTTCGACGTGTACGAAGACAGCAACGGCGAGTTCTGGCTCCTGGCGTCCTCCCCGATCGTCGGGCTGATCAGGTACAACCGGCAGACGAAGGCGTTCGCCGAATACCCACTTGGTACGGGGGCTACACTACTGAACCGCAACACAGTCCTCGCGGAAGGACGCAACGGATTCTGGGTACCGTCCAGCCTGGGGCTCTCCTACTTCGACCGCCGGAGCGAGCGCTTCACGCTGTTCCAACACGATCGAGGCGACCCGGACAGCCTCAGCGATAACGGCGTCGTGTCGATATACCGCGACCGGTCCGGCTTGTTGTGGGTGGGCACGGCGAACGGTGTGAATATCCTCGACCTTCGGCAGCAGCGGTTCCGGCACTATACGTATCGTCCGGGCCGCGCCGATAGTCTCTCGCCCGGCAAGGCCACCGCGATTCATGAGGACTCGGATGGCGTGCTGTGGGTCGGCGTCTTCCCTCGAGGGCTCGATAGAGTGGATCGACATATGGGGCGGGTCACCCACTATCGTCCCGGCACGGGCGACCGCAGTCTCAGCAAAGGTAGTGAGCTCAATACCATTCTCAGGGACGCCCGCGGTTACCTGTGGCTCGGCGGCTTGGCTGCCGGTCTCGACCGGTTCGATCAGCGCAACGGTCGTTTCAAGCATTACGCCCACGATCCCGCTGATCCTCAAAGCCTGATGACGGATGACGTCATCTGTGTCTATGAAGATCGGGGCGGCCAGTTGTGGGTGGGACAGTTCGGGGGCGTCAGCCGCTTCGATCCCGTTACCGAGCGATTTACCAACTACCGACCTGGCCGAGACGATGCCGCGAGCCTGGCATACAGCGTCTCTGCTATTCATCGCGATCGCTCCGGCACGCTCTGGTTCGGGACGTGGGGCGGCATCCTGAGCCGGTTTGACGAGAAGACGAACACCTTCGTGAACTACACGTCAAAACCGGGTGATCCTGACAGAACTGCAGGGTGGCAGCATTGGAGCCATTCATGAGGACCGCACAGGAGCGCTCTGGCTCGGCCTGGGAACGGGCCTGTATCGGTTCGACCCGAAAACCGAGGTCTTCACGCGCTATACCCAGCAGCATGGCCTGCCGAGCGACGATGTGATGGGCATCCTCGAAGATGACGCCGGCAAGTTGTGGATCAGCAGCAAGAAGGGCCTGTCCCGATTCGATTCGCAGACAAAAACGTTCAGGAACTACGACGTCTCTGACGGCTTGCGGAGCAATGACTTCTCGCGGAGTTGCTACCAGCGACGGCGTAGCGGAGAGATGTTCTTCTGCGGCAGCGAGGGGGTGACCGCGTTCTTCCCCGAGGATATCCGCGACAATCCCGTACGTGCCGCCAGTCGTGCTCACGAGCTTCAAAATCTTCAACGACCCCGTTCCGATTGGCGCCGAGTCCGTGCTCGAAGAAGGCCATCCCGTATGCCGAGTCGTTGACGCTGTCCTATCGGCAGAACGTGTTCTCGTTCGAATTCGCGGCATTGAGTTACGCGAACTCGCACAAGAACCGCTATCGCTATCAAGCTCGAGGGCTTCGATCCCGACTGGAACGAGGTGGACAGCAAGCAGCGGCTGGCGACCTACACCAATCTCGATCACGGGGACTATGTGTTTCGCGTGCAAGGGTCGAACAGCGACGGCGTCTGGAACGAAGCAGGAGTGTCGCTGCCGATTCTCATCACGCCACCATGGTATCGAACCAACGTGTTTCGCGCCTCGGCCGGGGGGCTGTTTCTGGCGCTCCTGTGGGCGGCGTATCAGGTCCGGATGCGTCAGGTGCAGCACGCGTTCGAGATGACGCTCGAGGCGCGCGTCGGCGAGCGCACGCGCATCGCCCGGGAGCTGCACGACACGCTGCTTCAGAGCTTCCACGGTCTGCTGCTGCGATTCCAGACGGTGTCGTACCTGCTGCCCGAGCGCCCGGCCGAGGCGAAAGAGAAACTGGATCGCGCGATTGAACAGGCGGCCAAGGCGATCACCGAAGGCCGGGACGCCGTGCAGGGCTTGCGGGCGTCGACCGTCGAACGCAACGATCTCGCGGTGGCGATCAGGACCCTTGGGCGACGAGCTCGCGACCGACGCGAGCGCCCACCCGCCTCCGGCATTCCGTGTCGCGGTCGAGGGACAGCCCGAGATCTGCACCCGATCCTTCGTGACGAGATCTACAAGATTGCGGCGGAAGCGCTGCGGAATGCCTTTCGGCACGCGCAGGCCGGGCGGGTCGAGGTCGAGATCCGTTACGACAGCGATGAATTCCGATTGCGGGTGAGGGACGACGGAAAGGGCATCGATCAGGCGGTGCTCGCCGCCCAGGGAATCGAGGGACACTACGGACTGCGCGGCATGCCGGAACGCGCCGCAGCTGATTGGTGGGAAACTGGCGGTGTGGAGCGAAGTGGGCGCAGGGACGGAGGTGGAGCTGCGCCTTCCTGCCAGCACCGTCTACGCGACAGCCGGGAGGCGCTCCTGGTGGTCACGGCTGTTGCCGGCAAGACGCCGGCATACGGCAGGAGGAGACGCGTCATGAGCGGCGGCAGCCCGCCGATTCGGATTCTCGCCGTCGACGACCATCCACTGGTGCGCGAAGGGATCGCCGGTCTCGTTGGGGTCCAGCCGGATATGACCTTGGTCGCAGAAGCCGCCAACGGTCGCGACGCGATCCAGCAATTCCGGACGCACCGTCCGGACGTGACGCTGATGGACATTCAGATGCCGGAGATGAATGGCCTCGACGCGCTCATCGCCATTCGAACGGAGTTCCCGGATGCAAAGGTCATCGTGCTGACGACCTACGAGGGCGATGTGCACATCCTCCGCGCCCTCAAGGCCGGTGCTCAGGGTTACCTGCTCAAGAACACGCTCCATGCGGAATTACTGAAGACGATCCGGGCGGTCCATGCTGGCAAGCGAAGTCTGTCGCCTGAGGTCTCGTTCCAGATCGCCGAGCATGTGAGTGATGAGGCCCTGACGCCGGCAGAAATCGCCGTGTTGCGGCTCATCGCCGCCGGGAACGCGAACAAGCAGATTGCGGATCAGCTCGCCGTCACGGAGGACACCGTCAAGGGGCGAGTCAAGAGCATTCTTTCGAAACTGGACGCCAACGACCGGACGCACGCGGCAATCATCGGTCTGAAGAGAGGAATCATCGAGCTGTAGACCCTAAAGAGTCACACCTGCGACCCACCGGGGGGGTTCGCGTCGCGCCGCCACGACGAATAATCGTGTAAAGGTCCGTGTTGCGACGCCTCTATTCCACATTCGCCGGCGGTTGGCCCGGCCTCGGTTTGCTGCTCATGCGCCTGGTCGTCGGCTCGGTCCTCCTTGTGCGTGTTGGTCCGCAGTTGTGGAGCGACCCGCTGCTATGGACCACACTCGCCTCCGTGCCCTTGGCGGGATCGGGACTGCTTCTCCTCGCGGGGCTATGGACGCCGCTGGCCGGAACGGTCGTTGCCCTGATCGAGATCTCGCAGATCCTGACGATTGACAAGGATCCAGTGGTGTGCCTGTTGGCTGGAACCATTGCTGGCGCTCTGGCGATGTTAGGACCGGGTCGCTGGTCAGTCGACGCTCGGCTCTTCGGATGGAAGCGCATCGACACACCAGTGCGGAAGAAGTCGTTTGAGCGTGGGCTGAGCCCCGAATGACATACCCGAAAGGGTCCCCGCAAGCCACTCTCCCAAGCCGTCTCAACCCACCCGTGTAAGTCGTCTGACGCCCTCTCCTGAGTCGTCGCAACACACCCGACTTAGTCGTCTCAACGACGCGATTGAGCCGACGAATACGCCCGAACGGAGGTTGTGGCCGTCGACGTGGACGACCAGAATCGCCGAAGACAGGGAGGGTTATCGCGATGCTGGCTATTGACGAACGCGCCGCCGACCGTCTGGACTCTCAGGGCGCATATTTCGACGGCTCGCTGGAACTGCTCCGCGAGCTCGCCGTCACGAATCGATGTCGACGCCGCGTTGCCGCGGCTCTCGGCGATCGTGAGGCAAGATGCTGCCGCACGATGCCTTGCGCATGGCGTGCTTCGATCAGCGAGGGCGACCGATCGTGAACGCGTCGACCGGCGACGTGCCAGACATGACGCCGTCCGAAGTCGACGAGGTGATCATCGATGATCTGCGGGCGGGGGCGCTTGGCGCATCCGCGGCCCCGCACGCGACGGAGCGGCTGGTCGGCGCCGGCTACCGCTCGGCCCTGGGCGTGTCGACCCGGCGCGCCGGAGCCCCTGGTGCAGCGTGGCGTTCTGGTCGAAGCGGCCGCTGGCCTTCAATCGCACGCACGTGCCGCTCGCGCGTCGGATCGCGTACCACCTCGGCCTCGGTGCATGCCGCGGCGAGGTCGGCAAAGTCCCCCATCAGATCGACGACGCCCGTGCGCGGCAAGTCGACGCGGGCGTCCAGCGAGGGGTCGAACAACTGGCGGCGGGCACCCACCTGCGGGTCGTCGGCGAGTCTGTCGAATGGCGCGAGGTGCTGCGCAAGGCGACGCAGGTGGCCTCGACGGACACGACCGTGCTGGTTACCGGCGAGTCGGGCACCGGCAAGGAAGTCGTGGCGCGGTTCATCCATGCCGCGTCCGCGCGCAACAGCCGGCCGTTTGTGGCGCTGAATTGCGCCGCGCTGCCCGAGCAGCTGCTCGAGTCGGAGCTGTTCGGCTACGAGCGCGGCGCGTTCACCAGCGCCCAGCAGGCAAAGCCCGGTCAGGTGGAGCTGGCCTCCGGCGGCGTGCTGTTCCTCGACGAGGTCAGCGAGATGAGCCTGTCGGCGCAGGCGAAGTTCCTGCGGGTCCTGCAGGAGCGCGAGTTCCAGCGGCTCGGCGGGACGCGCCTCCTGAAGGCGAACATCCGCGTCATCGCCGCCACGAACCGCGACCTGCGCAAAGCCGTCGAGCGCGGCGACTTTCGCGAGGACCTGTTCTACCGCCTCGGCGTCTTCGACATCCAGATTCCGCCGTTGCGCGAACGTCCGTCCGACATCGTGCCGCTGAGCGAGACGTTTCTGCAGGAGATCGGCAGGTCCTTCGGCCGGCCGCCTGCTGGTCTGACGCGTGAGGCGCGACAGGCGCTTCTCCAGTACGAATGGCCGGGAAACGTTCGAGAGCTTCGCAATGTCCTGGAGCGGGCAGCGATTCTCTGCGAAGGCGCGCCCATCGACACCAACCATTTGACGCTGCAATCAGGCGCCCAGGCACTCCGCAACGACACCACGGATCTGAGCGCTCTCGAACGCACCACGATCGCGAAGGTCTTGCAGGAATGCCGAGGAAACAAAACGAAGGCCGCGCGGCGGCTTGGGGTGTCACGCACGCAGCTCCACCTGCGGATTCGAAAGTACCGACTCGAGGAAGCAGCCAGTGCGTAATCGCGGAGCAGCGCCGTGCGTGTATGGAGGTGACGTCATGCGCCGATCGAAAAGAATGAAGCGGATCCTGCGCGAGCACATCTCGACTCTCGCTCTGATCCTCATTACATTCCTGGCGCTTCGAACGACGGCTGCGGGCCGCACTGAAGCGGAAGCCGCTGAAGCGCACGCGAAGACTCAGCGCGTTCAGGACGTGATCGACGACCTCCGCGGTCGCCTGTCGCTGCGCCGCGACGTCGTCGCCACCCTCGTCCCGGCGAATCCGCTGATGGTGTCGGTGCGGTCGCCCGTCGAACACGGCGGCGCGTATCAGGTCGCGTTTGAAGGCTCGTTCGTCGACACACTGAGCGACGACGAGCTCCGCGCCGTTGTCGCGCACGAGCTCGGACACGTGTGGATCTTCACGCATCATCCCTATCTGCAGACCGAGCAGCTCGCGAACCAGGTCGCGCTGCGGGTGGTGCCGCGCGAAAGCCTCGAGCGCGTCTACGCCAAGGTCTGGCCGCATGGGGCTCCCAGCGGCGCGCCCGTTCGGTTCCCCGTCGTCGCTCCCTGACCCCGCCTTTGCGCGGCGCGCTTTGGCGAGGCCAGCCTCTGATCGGCTGGCTTCGGCAGGCAAGCCCTCAATCGGCCGGGCGCTAGTACCGACTCGAGGAAGCAGCCAGTGCGTAATCGCCGAAGCAGCGCCGTGCGTGTATGGAGGTGACGTCATGCGCCGATCGAAAAGAATGAAGCGGATCCTGCGCGAGCAGTGGACATACTTCCTCCCGTTCTCACGCAAGCGGGGACGTTGAGGTCCAGTGCCGTGAGCCTGTTTGACAACCCAGCGACGATTCCGACGCTGTCCGCGATCGGGGGCTCGATCATCGGCGCTTTGAGTTCAACCTTCAGCGCCTGGATCGCCCAGCGGCATCGAGAGCGGCGGGAAGTCGTCGCGAAGAAGATTGCTCACCTCGAGCAGCTGTATTCGGACTTCATCAACGAGAGTGCACGCCTGCTGGTCGACGCCGTGCAGCACTCGCTTGAAAACCCGGGCACGCTCGTACCACTCTATGCACTGCTCAGTCGCATTCGTCTAGGCTCCTCGACCGAGGTGATCGAGAGCGGGGAACGAGTGATCGCGACCATCCTCAAGATCTACTTCGAGCCGAACCTCACTCCAGAGCGAAATTCAGTCCGCCGCGAACAAGCACAGCGATCACCTGCAGGAATTCAGCGAGACGTGCCGGCGCGAGCTCGAATCGCTGGTGAAGCGATTCTAACCACTCACGGGTCGCCGAGCAGCTGGCTTGCCGCTGCGGCGACTCGCTCAGATGGTCCGCGAACCGCGAAGTCTCGGCTTGCGCGCACGTACTTTCTGGGCTTCGGTGGCGGCCGGCCCACGTTCCTCATAGCGGATCCGCTGGTGGAGAATCTTCCGATCAGACTGCACAGTCGGTGCGTGATGGCGCCGATCGCCTGGGTGGCCCACATCAATGGCGCCAATGAGCCGGCAGCTCAGCGGGCGAAAGAACACCTGTGGCTAGGCCGAGGCCAGGCCAATAGCCGCGTGCCCCGGAAGGGATCGACCTATTTTCGGCCGAGCGCCAAGCGAAGGCGTAGGGCTCCCGGCGAGCGGCACACGGCATCTCGGAACGCACTAGCCACGCGTCAGAGTCCAACCTTGTTCCGGACGCGACCACTTGGACCAACAAGATGATCGCTGGCCACGGTTGCGCCATGCAGCCCCTTGGTTCAAAGTCCGCCGAGTCTATGCGGCTTGGACGGGCTGATATTCGTGCTCCGTCAAGGGGGTCTCACCGAGCTCGGCAAGGAGACGGTTCAGACGCTCAAGGGAGACGGCCTGCGGGGCTGTGATCTCGACGCCGACCGCCCGACCGCCGCCGCTGTAGTCGACCACGAGCAGGCCGTCTGGCGTCGCTACAGTCTTCGCGCTCTTCTCGCCCGTGGCGTGTGATAGATGCAGGTACGCGGCGAACGGCCGGCCCTTGCGATACGTGACTTGAAGCGAGCGTTCGGTCATTCGGATACCTCGTAGACCGTCACGACGACGAGTAGCTTCGCGTCCATGTCGGGCTCGACGATGACGAGCCACGGCCGCTGCTGGTGCCGCACGTGGATCATGAATCTGCCATCCACGACGTTGGGTTCCAAGCCGGTGGCTCGCTCCAGCATAGCTCGGAGGTCGACCTCGGTCACGCCGCGCTGTTCCATGCGCATTTCCGCGTGCGCGGTGAACGACAGGTCCCAAGTCCACCACTCCGGAAAGGTCGCCATCAGGAGCGCCAATCGTAGCACCCGGGAAGCCGCAACACATCGCTCTGCCGGATGGGCTCGCCCCGGGGAGGGGGACAAAGGAGGGGACAGGAGGCCGGGAGGCTATTGTCCCCCCGGCTCCCTTCTTTCCTGGTCGGCCTCCTTCGCGGCGTCAGCGGCGAAGAATCCTCAGAAGGGCTTCATCGCGGCGAACTTGCAGTCGCGACGAAGGCGTCGCCAGGCGGCGCTCTTAGCCGCCGCCAGAATCGCCCACTCAAAGAGCAATCGGGGCGTGAGCGACCCCCCTCAGAACTGCATCGGGCGGTTTCCCGCCCGGCCCATGGGGTCGCTCACGCCCCGCCTGTCGGTGTCGCAGTCTGACCCGCGACGGCCCTGATTGAGCGGGAGGCGGGAGCATGGGTGCGAGTCTCGTGCAAGTTTTCGCCGCGAACCAGCGTTCAGGTAAACAGGCGACGACCTCACTCCGCACACTGTCGTCCCTCCCCGTGGTCGGTCCCAGCGGCCACCACGCTCGTGCGAATCAGCACGAGCCTTCCTGCAGCAAGCGCCCCAGCGGCGCGACTGCTCGCAATCGAACGAGCCGGACCATCACGCTGGCGATGATGGGCTCGCTCTCGTCCCCGTCAAGGCGCCTCGCTGGCGCTCGGCCCACGCCCGTGGCGTGGCTTCGGCCTTGACGGGATCCTCGACCGAGCCGAGAGACGGCTCTTACGTGATGGTCCGGGAGACTACGGCCCGCACGCCGCTCCAGGTTGGCAACGACGTGTGCACCAGGGTGAGGTCATAGACGACCATCATGAAGGCCCAGTCCGTTCCGGAGCCAGTAGGCATAGCGGGCTGTCGTGAGCTGCTCGTCGGAGTGGTACGGAGATCTGCGCTGCACCTCGCCGCCCTTGAAAGGTTTATGCGGGAAACGGCGTTCTCATGATTGAGAGAGCGGCGAACGCAGCGGCGCTTCACCAGGCGCCTGTCATCGCGCTGGGCAAGCGCCCGGCGTGCTATCCCTTCCGCGGCATCCGATCGATCCGCGGAAGTCATGGCGCTGCTTCCCACCACGTCACCTGACCTGGTCCCGCCGTGCGGCGCACTGCCCCACGGCCCATCCTTTCTGACATACGCGGGCGCCCACGCAGTCCATCGCGGGCTGACTGTGATGGCTCGCCGGAATTTACGTAATGGCCGCGGACCCGAGCGGTCGGAACGCGATTGCTTTCGAACGGAGACGGACATGGAACGAGCCCACTTCGGACCGGACAGGTTGAGATCCACCGATGATCCGCCCCGGTCCAACAGCGAAGTCGCTGGCCTCGACGAGCTGATGACCGTGGAGGACGTCGCGGCATTGCTCAAGGTCAGCAAGAGCTGGGTCTACGAACACACCCGGTCTCGCGGGGTTCCACGCACGGAGCGCCTGCCGTACATCAAGCTCGGCAAGTCCGTACGCTTCGAGGCGGTCTCAGTTCGGGCGTTTCTAGTGAAGCGGTCGAAGATCGCGTGAGTGATCTTCGCAGGCAGCCGCTACAATGACCCCCGAGCTAAGGCACGAAGAGCCAACGAGAGGAAAGGGATGTTCTCGTATGGCTCGATCGAAACGACAGTACGGAAGCGGTTGTCTTCTCAAGCGAGGAAGGGGGTGGGCAATTCGTCGGCGGGAGACGGAGATTGCTCCCGACGGCACGACCAGGCGGGTGTTGCGGTACGAAACGCTTGGACAGGTCTCGCGGCGTCACGCGGGTGACCTTCTGGCGCAACGGCTCGTGGCAGCCGGCAACAGCAAGGCACCAGTGCGATCGCGGGTCGCATTCCGGACGTTCGCGAGCGAGTGGCAGGCTCACGTGCTGCCGATGTACAAGCACTCGACGCAGAAGAATCATCGGCACATCCTCGAGAAACACTTGTTGCCCCGATTCGGCGACAAGCCGATCGTCGAGGTGACGCGTCAGGAGATTCAGGCATTCGTGGCTCAGTTGAACCAGGCAGGCTACGCGCCCAAGACGATCGATCACATCCATGACGTCTTAAGCGCGCTGCTTCGCACGGCCGTCAAATGGGGCCACCTCCACGACAATCCTGCTCGCGGCGTGGATCTGCCGCGCTTCAAACCGTTCGGCCGAAATGGGTGCTCACGAGTCAGCAGGCGGCACAGCTGCTCGACGTGTTGCCGCTGCTGGGACGCACGATGGCAGGGCTCGCGATGCTGTCTGGGCTTCGGCGCGGCGAGCTGTTCGCGTTGCGGTGGGCGGATATCGAAACAAGAGTCGGTGCCTCACCGTGCGTCAGGCGGTATATGAGGGTCGGTTCGATACCCCGAAGACGGAGGCCGGGGTGCGGACAGATACCGCTCTCGGATGCAGCGCTGAAGCTGGTCGCGAACTGGAGAGCGCGCGCGAAGAGTCTCGACACCGGACGAGCTGGTGTTCTCGACGTGGACGGGGAAGCCGATTTCGCCGAACAACGTTCGCGCCGGCGGATCTTCCCGGCGTGTGAGGCGGTGGGCGTGGACGAGCGACGTGGCTGACGTTCCGGCGGACCTACTCGTCGTGGGCGCACGAGGAGGGCGTGCCGGGCAAGGTCGTCGCACAGCTGATGGGCCACACGAAGGTCGACACGACGCTGAACGTGTACACCCAGGTGGTCGACGGCGCACTCCGCACGGCCGTCGACAAGTCGGATCGGGATTGTTCACTATTGTTCACATCCCGGAAGGGGCGAGCGAGCTAACTCATTGAAAAGATTGGCTCCTCAGGTAGGATTCGAACCTACAACCCTCCGGTTAACAGCCGGATGCTCTACCATTGAGCTACTGAGGAACACCTTGGGTGGGCGTCGCCGACGTGCCTGGCCGAGAGAGGCACCTACTTCATCTATCGGCGGGTGTTACCCGGACCCTCAATTCTAGCCAGAGCCTCATCGGAAAGGCAAGCGCCTCCTGCGCTACACTGCCCTCGGAACGCCCCCATCGAGCAGAGCGTGCAGGTCGAGGCAGCGTTCCGGTCGTCAACCCGATGACGCAGGGCGCGGAGTATCGCGCCTTGTCCGGCGCCGATTTCTCGGTCGTGGTCCTCGCGCCCTGGACCAGTCCCGCAACCGGCATCGTCTACCCCTCGCCCTGGAGTCACGGTGGACGGCACGGTGTATGTCGTCACACCGCTCATCGCGGACCAGGAGTTTCGAGAGCCGCCTTCGTTTGAGACCTACTGGGAGGGGACGTGCAGCGTCGCCAACACGTCGGGGACCGTCGTCGGTCAGGCGCATGTGGAGCTGGACGGATTCAAGTAGCCCGCTGCCGGAAGTGCAGTTGCACCTTGATCGTCTCGTAGACGATCGTCGTTGTGTAGGTCACCGCGACCCAGAGGATAGCGGCCTCCACTGGCAGGTCGGCCCATGCCCGGATGTGCATGCCCATCATCCAGGTCTCACGGTAGCGCCACCATCCGAACGGGCTTGCTAGCGTGGCTTCCCAGAGCAGGCTGGTCAGTAACACCCACAGCAGCGTGATGCTGAAGGCCCGCCAGTTGATGAACGGGCGCGCGGAGCGATAGAGCAGCAGGCTCGGCACCACCGCCGCGACCAGCAGGAACGTGAAGTACAGCGGAAAGCCTTCCCGATAGTCCGCAATTTCCGACACCGACGCGAACATCTTCTTGTAGGCAACGGCGGCCGCCAGTGCGATCACACCGTAGACTGCCGACTGCCAGTGAAGCTGGAACAGATAGGGCGGATGTCGCGAGGTGTCGCCGTAGTCGGCGATGCCGTAGGCGGGCACCCACACGTCGTTGCACCAGATGTAGACCAGCAGGATCGCGACAAATCCGGACACGTAGAAGATGAACTCTTCGATCGGCAGGTCGTACACGAGACCGCCGGTTGCGAACGAATAGCCGGGCACGAAGATCTGCAGCGTGGCCTCGGCGTTGGGGAAGCTGAAGAACAAATTGCCGAAGACGAGGTCGAGCACGAAGCCTATCGGGACCAGCAGACCGATGGTCCACCGGAACGCACTGCGGCGGTACGACCCGCGGGGATGTTTTCTGAAGAACCACGTCGTCAACGTCGCAATTGGGACCAGGTAGAGCAGCAAGCTGATGGTGTAGCCGTACGGCGTAGGGTTGCCAGCCTGGACGCGGGTGATGCCTTCCTCGACCGTGCGCAGCGTCAGCACAGCGGGAACGAGGATGACCAGCAGGATCCCGGCGGCGCCCAGCGCTGCGCGCGCGCCATCGGAGGCGACGCGGACCCGGTTGCCGCCCGTCGATGGACTCGGGGCGCCCCTGGGGGGCCGAGCGGGGTCGTCAGGCGTCGGGGCCATTCGCGCATCATACTGGCAGTGGCACGCCCACGAACTAGCGCCGGTATCGAATCCCATAGCGTCGGTCGAGGATCTCCCACTCCTCGGCTGACCGCTGCCGCGGCGTGACTCCCGGCGGACGGCTGATTCGCGGAAGTACCCCTCGAACCCGGCAGGGGAGTAGATGCCGGTCCACTTCAGAATGCCCGGGCCCGTGTTCCTGCCGCCGTGCCACGTGCCTTTCGGCACCCACAGCACCGAGCCGGCGCCCACCGGCGTCTCGGTCTCGCCAAGCGACGCCACGCCGGTGCCGGACTGAATCAGGATGATCTCGTCCTCGCGCTCGTGGAGATGCTCCGGAATGACGGTACCCGGCGAGACGTCCTGGACGATCATCGAAAGGTGCGTCGCCGGATCGCTCTCCGCGACACTTTCAAACGCAGCGGGTCTCTCGCTGCGCCCACAAAGCACAGCTCTCCGTCATCAGCTTCCATCGCGCGCGCGGCAGTCCGCGCCTGGCCTCCCTCTCCCGCGGCGCCAGGGGCGAGACCCGCCGCAACGAGCTCGAGAAACAATCGCCGCGTGGTGTCCATGCGAAGCACCCTATCGCAGAATCCGGCGCTGGGACGATCGCGGGGACGAAGCGCAGCAGATTGCAGATTTGATGATTGACGATCACGGTGCCGCACCTGGCACTCGGCACACCAACACTTCGGCACCGCACCCAGCACCCAGCACACCAGCACTTCGGCACCGCACCCGGCACACCGGCACCTCCGCACTTCCAATAGACTGTCCTTTGTGACCGTTCCCGTGTTCGCCTCGGCGACCGAGCTCGCGCGGCTGATCCGCGACGGACAGCTGTCGCCAGTCGAGCTCGTCGAGGCGCACCTGGATCGCATCGAGGCGCTGAACCCGAC
Source organism: Vicinamibacteria bacterium (assembly GCA_963818215.1). GTDB lineage: Bacteria > Acidobacteriota > Vicinamibacteria > Vicinamibacterales > JAENWD01 > JAENWD01. The sequence continues at coordinate 13,567 of CAWFRL010000030.1, forward strand.
GCTCAACGCCTATGTCGGCCTCGACGCCGACCGGGCGCTGGCGGACGCCCGGGCGGTCGAGCACGAACTGGTGCACGCACGCACCCAGCACCCAGCATCAGCACCGCACCCAGCACCTGGCAGCCGGCACCCAGCACTTCGATCGTCCACTCCTGGGCGTGCCCATCAGCATCAAGAGCTCCATCGCCGTCGCCGGCTTGCCGTTCGAAACCGGCTCGCGCTTTCGCGCCGGCGTGCGCGGCGAGGCCGACGCCACGCTGGTCGCACGCCTCCGCGCGGCCGGCGCGATCGTCCTGGGCGTCACCAACGTCGCCGAGCAGTTGATGGCGTGGGAGACCGACAACGCGCTCTACGGCCGCACGAACAGCCCGTGGGCGCTCGATCGCACTCCGGGAGGATCGAGCGGCGGCGAGGCCGCGGCCATTGCCGCGGGCCTGTCGGCAGGAGGCGTCGGCAGCGACGGCGGCGGATCGATCCGCGTGCCGGCGCATTTCAGCGGCATCTGCGGCCTCAAGCCCACGCCGGGCCGCGTGCCGGCCACCGGGCACTTCCCGCCGTGCGGCGGCCCGTTCGCGCTGACCGGCGTGGTCGGCCCGATGGCGCGCACCATCGACGACATCCAACTACTCCTCGAGGTCATGGCAGGCGCCGACATCGGGGATCCGAATGGGCATCCGGTGCCACTCAGAATTGGCGATTGCCGATTGCAGATTGCAGATTGCCGCGTGGGCTTCTTCGAAGACGACGGCATCGTGCCCGTTGATGGGGACACGCGGCGCGCGATCCGGCAGGCGGCCAGGTGGATCGAAGACGCGGGCATTCCCATCGAGCCCATCCGGCCGCAGGGCCTCGAGGAGGCGCGGGAGCTGTGGTGGGAGATCTTCGGGCGCGCCTCGCGCCTCCTGCTGGAGCCGCTGGTGGAGGGCCATGAGAGCGAAGTGCATCCCAACCTGGTGGAGTTCCTCGACTGGACCCGTCGCGATGCGCCGCTGACGGCGCTACGCCTGCTTCAAGTGGAGATCGCACGCGATGTCCTGAAGACGCGCGTGCTGCAGCAGATGGAGCGGTACCCGGTCTGGCTGTGCCCCGTCGCCCCGATGCCCGCCTTCCGCCACGGCGAGCGCGAGTGGACGATCGAGGGCACGCGCGTCGGCCTACCTCGACGCGTGGCGCTATACGGCGTGGTTCAACCTGCTGCAGAATCCCGGTGTGTCGGTGCCCGTCACCTCGTCGGCCGAGGGCCTGCCCATCGGCGTGCAGGTCGTCGCACGCCCATGGGAAGAGTTGACGGCGCTTGCCGTCGCGCGCGTGATCGAGCAATCCCGCGGACCATGGCAGCCTCCCTCACCCGCAACTCGTAACGCCGTAGCCCGTACTCGTAACTCGTAACTGGAATGAAGCGCTCCCCCAGCCTCCCGCTCATCGCCGGCCTCGTGGTGTCACTGGTCACCATTGCCGGCATGGGCTGGTACACCGTCCGCGAGGTGCGCACGCTGCGCGACGAGCAGACGGCCATCAGCGAGCGCAACAGACGCGACTCGCTGCAGCTGATTCGCATCCAGAGCAACCTGGCGACGGTCGCCACGGCCCTGCGCGACATGGCCGACCGGGTAGAGCCGTACCCGGTGATCTACTGGCGCCAGACCTTCGATCGGCTGCGGGCGGATCTGGACGAGGCCATCGCGCTGGAGAACACGTTCTCGCCGGCCGAGCGGCCAGCGGCGCAGCAGCAGCGGCTGCGCGAGTCGGTGGATCGCCTGTGGAGCTTGCTCGACCAGGTGTTTGCCCAGGCCGCCGCCGGCGACGAGGACGGCGCGCTGGCGCGCGTCCGCACCAGCGTCGGCGCCCAGCACCAGGAACTGGTCGGGCTGGTCTCGCAGTTCCTGGTCCTCAACAACCGCGTGCAGGAGGAAGCCAGCCAGCGCAACCGCGAGGTCTACGAGCGGGTCGTGCGCGAGATCGGGGTGCTGGTGGCCGTGATCCTGGTGATGGTCGCGCTCATCGGCGTGTACACCATCTGGGCCAACCGCCAGGCGTTCCAGGAGGTCGCGCGGCTCTCGGATGAACTTCGCACGCTGTCGTGGCGCATGCTGCGGATCCAGGAAGACCTGCAGCAGTCCTTTTCGCGCGAGCTGCACGACGACTTCGGCCAGGTGTTCACGGCCCTCGGCACGCTGCTGGGCCGCATCAAGCGGAACCTGCCCGCCGATTCCTCGCTCGTCGGGGATGTCGACGAGGTGCTGGGCATCGCACAGCAGACGCTGGAGCGGATCAGGGTGCAATCCCGCCTGCTGCACCCGACCGTGCTCGACGACTTCGGCCTCGAGAAGGCCGTCGAGTGGTACGTCGAGCAGTTCGGCCGCCAGCACGACATCGCCACGCACTTCGAGGTCGCCGGCCCCATCGGGGTCGTGCCGCCGGAATCCAACATCCACATCTATCGCATCGTGCAGGAGGCGCTGACCAACGTCAGCAAGCACGCGGGGGCCAAGGAAGCCTGGGTGCGCATGGCCCAGCACAACGGCCGGCTGGCGCTCGCTATCGAGGATCGCGGGAGGGGCCTGCCGGAGGGCGACGCCGTCGCGCGCGGCGTGGGCCTGGTGAGCATGCGCGAGCGCGCGGAGCTGATGGGAGGGACGTTTGCGATCCGTCCCGCCACGCCTCGCGGGGTGATCGTTGACGTCGAGGTGCCGCTCGGCCTCAGGGCTGCGGGGAATTGACGATTGCAGATTGAAGATTGACGTTAAAATTACGCGGATTTTGCTCCGTTCAGCGCCGCAACGTGAACTGTGTGCCCCAGGACGCGGGGCTCGCCTGGACGAGCCGTGAAGGCTGGGATCGGGACGTTGGCCGTGCCGGTGATGTACTCCGTGTTGCCGATGTTACGGACGTAGACGGCCAGCTCCCATCGCGAGCTTCGTGGCTCGAAGCCTGCTCTCAGGCGGACGAGTCCATACCTGGCCTGTGTCTCGATGGCGTCGTTGAACGGCGTGAAGAACACACGGCTCTGCCACGAGACATCGCCACGCAGGCGGACCGTCCCACGCTGCCAGGCTGCGAACTGGTAGACGGCCGAGCCGCTGCCTGACCATTCGGGCGCGTTGTTGAGCCGGTTGCCTGCCGCGTCGCGCGTCGCGCCGCCGGGCATCTGCGCGAGATAGCGGTCGTACGTCGCCTCGAGCCACGAAACGTGGCCTGCCAGGTGCAGACCGTGACCAGCCGCCGCATCCACCTCGACCTCGACGCCCCTGATCGTCGCCGCTCCGGCGTTGCTGATATCGGGCACACCGGGTTGGAGGAACGATTGCACCTGCAGATCACGGTAGTCGGTGTGGAACACCGCCAGGTTCGTGCTGACACGACCGGCGGCCATCGTGTGTTTCAGGCCAGCCTCGTAGCTCCACGCGAACTCGGGGTCGAAGCCCGCTTCTCCTGGCATCCGCGCAGCAGGGTTGAAGCCGCCACTCTTGAAGCCCCGCGTGGCCGACAGGTAAGCAAACGTGCGTGGTGAGGCCTGGATCTGCAGGCTGAGTTTGGGCGTCCACGCTTCGAAGGTCGCGCTCTCGACGAAGTCGTAGAATGTGGCCGGATCGAGCAGGATGTCCGTCCCGATCCGGTACACGCCTCCGGTGCTGTCGAGGTCTTTTCGCTCGTGCGTATATCGGACCCCGCCGGTCACCGACACGCGGCTCGTGATGCTGTACGTGGCCTGGCCGAACAACGCCCGGGCATCGGTTCCAATCTGCGCGAAAGGCCGAATCTGCGTGACGGGGAATACCGTGATTTCGACCCTGCCTTCATTGTGATCGTCGTAGAGAAACGCGCCTCCGATCCAGGTCAGCTTCGAGCGGCGCTGCACGACCGTGAACTCCTGCGAGAACTGGCGGTGAACGTCTGGAACGTCAGAGGTCTGCAGTCTCAGTTCCGTCGCGTCGGCGTCAATGAAGAAACGGTAGTCGGAATTTCGATACGCCGTGAGACTGGTCAGCGTCGTCGTCGGGTTCAATCGGACGGTCAACCGTGCCGAAGAGCCTTGCTGGGTGTTCTTGCCGTGCGCTTCATGGCTCGCGCGCACCGCCCACAGGCTGCTGGGGCTGTCATAGCTGAATCCCGTCGGTTTGGCCGCGATCGGCTTGGCGTAGGTGAGGGGAACCCGTCGAACCGGCCGTAGTCGGCAGACAACAGCAGTTCGCCCTTGTTTCCCATCACCAGGCGCAACTGCCCTCGACCGGCCCAGGTGTCCTCGCTGCCAAGCCGGTGATCGGGATGATTGAGATCCTGCACGAAGCCGTCGCGGCCGCTCCGAAGGAATGCGACGGTGCCCATCACCTTGTCCTTGACGAGCGGGCCGCTGACGGCGCCTTCAGCCCGAAGCGTGTCGTAGTTGCCGGCCGTGAGCCGGACGCTCGTCTCGAGCGCGTTGGTCGGCTGCCGCGTGACGACGTTGATGGTGCCGCCGACCGAGTTGCGGCCGTAGAGCGTGCCCTGCGGACCTCGCAGCACTTCGACGCGTTCGACGTCCAGAAAGTCGGACAACACCATGACCGGGCGTCCGAGGTAGACGCCATCGAGGTGAACCGTGGAACTGGGATCGGCGCCCACGACGGTGCTGTTCGTGCCAATGCCGCGGATGGTCACCTGGGCCGCCCCGGTGTGCTGCGAGATCGTCACCGAGGGCACGACGCCGGCGAGGCCCTCGACGGTGCGGATCCCCATCTGATCCAGCGTGCTTGCCGCCAGTGTCGTCACCGCCAGCGGCGTCGTCTGGATGTCGGCGGCGCCGGTCCTGGTGGCGGTCACGGTCACCCTTTCCGACATCGGCGACAGCGACAGCACCAGGTCGACCACGGCTGGCTCCCCGGTGACATCAACCGAGATCGTTTGCGGGTCGAAGCCGACCAGCGTCGCCGTCACAAGGTAACGACCTGCGGGCAGTGCGTCGACCTCGTAACGCCCCTGCACGTCCGTGGTGACCGTTCGCGGTGAGACCGTGGCCGCGCCGGTGACCGTCACCGTGACACCTGGCAACACGCTGGCGGTGGCGTCTCGCACCACGCCGGACAGCCGATGCGCAGGCTGCGCCGATGCGCCGATCGAAATGAACAGCAGACAGTGACCGCAGACGACGATCTGCAGTGCCTTCAGCATGCGAGCCTCGGTGGCCATCAGTACCTCGTGATTGTCTTTCACTCGGTCAGAGCGGCGGACCGGGCCGTGCGCATGAAGTTACAGCGTTCCAGGAGTGCGATGAATCGCGGGTCGTCGCGGTACGCATCCCACTTGGCGTCCACAGGCAGACAAATGAGATGCACGTCGCGCGCGGCATAGGCCCGCTCGAGCCACTCGAAGGTGGCGTCGCGCTCGCCCAGACCTGCGTAAATGAGAGCCAAGGGTATCACGAGGTGGGCCACTGGCTGGGCCTTCCTCACGCACCGTCGGGCGTGATGAAGGCGCGGCCCGCGCTCGACGAAGTCACAGCCCTGATGGCTCAGAGGCTGGCATTTTCACGAGCGCAGGGATCGCACTTGCGCAGGCGCTGCTGAATCGGTCCTCCGCGGTCGTCGCGTTCCATCCCGCGACCTGTCAGTCCCACTTCGGCCAGCCATGAGCGGCCATGAAGGCGTGCAGCTCCCGGTACGCCGCCCGGTCCACCTTCGTCGTGTCGATGAGCGTCTGGACGAAGGCGCGATCGGCCCGCAACGACGGGAAAATCTCGTTCAGCCGCATCTGGAAATAGCTGAACGTCGGCTGGCGCTGTTTAGGCCCGCGCGAGGCGGCCAGCAGCTCGTCGAGCAGGTTGTACAACGCCTGTTCCGCCGCGTCGGTGGCGCCGTAATACTCGAGCAGATTGGCCAGCGGCCGCGTCGTCGACAGCAGCCGCATCAGCAGGTCCTGGACGGATTTCAACTCCGCGACTTGCGCCTCCAGTGCGTCAATACGGCCTGCCAGGTCCGAATCCGTCACAGTCCCTCCTCCCAAATCCGCGTAATTTCGCTTAATCGTCAATCGTCAATCTGCAATCGTCAATAATAAGGTTCACCATGCCAATCCGCATCGTCCTGGTGGACGACCACGCGCTGGTCCGCCAGGGATTCCGGCGCATCCTCGAAGACGACCCCGAGCTCCAGGTCGCCGGCGAGGCCGGCAACGGCCTGGACGCCGTCGCGCTGGTCAAGAAAACCGACCCGGACGTCGTCGTCATGGACATGGCGATGCCGGAGATGAACGGGCTGCACGCGACGATGGAGATGGTCAAGCAGCGGCCGGAGACGAAGGTGCTGATCCTGAGCATGTACTCCGACGAGCAGTACGTGCGCAACGCGCTCGACGCCGGCGCCAAGGGGTACATCCTCAAGAACGCGATCGAAAACGACCTCGTGCGCGCCGTCAAGGCCGTGGCCGCCGGCGAACAGTATCTCAGCCCCGAGCTTTCCACGGTGCTGATCAGGGCCATCAAGACGGGCGCCTTCAGCAAGTCCGCCGATCCGTACGACAAGCTGACGCAGCGGGAGAAGCAGGTGCTGCAGCTCATCGCGCACGGCAAGTCGAACAAGGAGATCGCGGTGATGCTGGACTTGAGCGTCAACACGGTCGCCGTGCACCGCGCCAACCTGATGAGCGCGCTCGGCGTGCACAAGACGGCCGAGCTCGTGCTGTTTGCGGTGAAAAAGGGATTGGTGCTTCCGGAGCTAGTTCATCGTGCCATCGCTGTCATCGCGCCATCGTGATTGTGGCGTGTGGTGCGTTCGACAGCGACCTGCTCCGCACTCGCCCAGGCGCCCCCGGCCGTCCGCCTCACCGACGTCACAAGCGCGGCTGGCGTGAACTTCACGCACAACAACGGCGCGTTCGGAAAGAAGTACCTCCCCGAGACGCTGGGCGCCGGCGCGGCGTTCTTCGACTTCGACAACGACGGGCAGCAGGACCTGTTCCTCGTCAACGGCACGAACTGGCCGGGCCAGCCATCCGGCGTCCAGCCGCTCCAAGCTCTATCGCAATGCGGGAGCGGGCGCATTCGTCGACGTCACCGAGCGCGCGGGCCTCGCGGCGGACCTTTACGGGATGGGCGCGGCCGTCGCGGACTTCGACAACGACGGCTGGCAGGATCTGCTGGTCACCGCGGTTGGCCAGAACCGCCTGTTCCGCAACAGCGGCAAGGGCACCTTCGTGGACGTCACCGCGCGGGCAGGCCTGGGCAGTCGCGCCGGCTTCAGCACCTCGGCCCTGTGGTTCGACTACGACCGCGACGGCTGGCTGGATCTGCTCGTCTGCAACTACGTGCGCTGGACGCCCGAGACCGACGTCCATTGCAGCATGGACGGCAAGCAGAAGGCGTACTGCACGCCGGAGGCGTATCGCGGGGCGACCTCCTGGCTCTTCCGCAATCGCGGCAACGGCACCTTCGAGGACGTCACCGCGAAGGCCGGGCTGTTTGACGCGACGTCGAAGTCGCTGGGCGTGACGCTGGTCGAGTACGACGCCGATCCCTGGCCCGACGTCTTCATCGCCAACGACACGCAGCCCAACAAGCTCTATCGCAACAACGGCAACGGCACGTTCGTCGAGCTGGGGCTCAAGGCCGGTCTGGCCCTGAGCGAGGAAGGCCGCGCCCGCGCCGGCATGGGCGTCGACGCCGCCGACGTGGACAACTCCGGCACGACGACGGTGGTCATCACCAACTTCTCGGGCGAGATGCTGGGCCTCTACCGGCCGGTGGGCGATGGACAGTTCCAGGACGCGGCGCCGCGATCGGAAGTAGGCCGGGCCACGCGCCAGACGCTGGGCTTCGGCTGCTTCTTTTTCGACGTCGACCTCGACGGCCTGCAGGATCTGCTCGTCGTCAACGGCCACATCGACGACACGTTCACCCGCGCCAACAGCCGCGTGGCCTACGCAGAGCCGCCGCACCTGTTCCACAACCGCGGGCGCGGGCAGTTCACCGACATCGTGAACGCCATCGGCGGCGCGTTCGCGCAGCCCAAGGTGGGCCGCGGCGCCGCGTTTGCCGACATCGACGGGGATCTCGACCTCGACGTCGTCATCACCACCAACGGCGGCCGCGCGTCGCTCTATCGCAACGACTCGACGTCTGGCAACCGCGCGTTGCGGCTGCGCCTGCGCGGGGTGACCTCGAACCGCGACGGCATCGGCGCCCGCGTGCGCGTCTTTGCCGGGCGCGACCGTTTTTCGAGAACGGTGAAGACGGGATCGAGCTACCTGTCGCAGTCCGAGCTGCCGCTCACCTTTGGACTGGGCGCCGCGACGAGGGCCGACAAGGTCGTGGTCGAGTGGCCGTCGGGCAAGACCGACGAGATCGCGAACCTCGCCGCCGGCAAGGCGTACCTCGTCGTCGAAGGCAAAGGCGTGTCACCGTAGGGGCGGGGTTTCCAACCCGCCCGGCTTGCTAGCTGCGCAGCCCCTGGAGCAGCCCCACGAACCTCGAGCGCTCGCCGTTTGGCGCCGCGGCGACGAACTGGAACCGGCCCACCGCGTCGCCTCCCCAGATCCGGCCCACGCTGATCAACAGGTCCACGTCGGGCCTCGCCGTCTCCGGCACTTTGATGCGGCCGACGACGTCGCTCAGCTGTGCGAATGTCAGTTCGCTGAGACGCACGTCGCGGTGGTCCACCTTCAGCACGTGATCTGGAATCGCCATGCTGCCGACCAGGACGTCGAGCACGCGTCGCTGCCACTGCTCGGACAGCCGGGGCACCACGCCGCGAAACCACATCGTCCCCAGCAGTTTCCTGACTTCGGCGGCGTCGATGGAGATGGCGTCGGTCGCGTCGTTGCGCGCCAGCGCCAGGGCGGCGGGATCCGAACGGTTCACCGCCCTGGCAAGGTCCCAGAATGTCGCAAACGCAGGCTCAGGTTCGACGTGAGGACGCGGTTCGTCCTTCACGATGACAGGCGGACTCTGGGGCGTCGCTCGCTGGACCGCCTCCGCACGTCGAACATCGCGGGCGTGCACAGGGGCCGGCGCAAGACGCTCCGGTGTCCTTTCAGCGCTCCAGTCGATGTCGAGTGGGACGTGCGCACCTGTGTCCTCGGCAAATAGCGCCGTCACACCCCATGGCCTGGGAGTCTCTGCGGCCCTTGCATAGAGCGGCGTGTAGTTGCTCTCCCGGACGCCGGTGGTGGCCAGCGTCGCCAGGCCTCCCTTGATGCCGGCGTCGACGATGTTGGACCAGTCCCCCTGGATGCACACCAGCGACGTCCCGACGGGTTTGCTGAACGAGTAGTACGTGTTCTGCCAGCACGTCCGCACGGCATCCGCCACTTGTTCGTCGCTGGGATCGTGTCCCTCCGGCGGGTCGATCTCCGCAAATCCCATGCGCAGCCTGCCGCTACCCGCAAACAGCATCGACAGGTCCGACGGATCGACTTGCGACAAGTCCGACAGCACATACAGCAGCCCGCGCAGTCCTCTCGCGATCGGCTGGTTCATGCGTTCCCATACGGCGGCCTGAGGCTGCGGATCGGCGTCGGCATATCCCTGGTCGTTCAGAATCTCGATGAATCGAATCTTCGCGCTGTCGAAGCGCTCCACGACGCCGAGCGCGTGGTCGTAGCGGCGCTTGTCCACCTCGTGGCGCTCGAAGGACGGCCGGACGAAGATCGGGATGACGAGCTTGCGAAGGGCACGCGCCATCTCCACCACGGGAAACATCGTGCCCGCGCCTGTCCCCTTGCCGCCGGTGCCGATGACGATCACGCCCGAGTACCTGCTCAGGAGTGCCTCGACTTCGGCCCTGGATTCTTCGAGCGCCTTCGCGGCAACGCCGGGGTTGTGCCTGGCTCCAAGGCGGCCGGTCGTCTGCTCGCCGATGATCAGGCGTTCCTCCCGGGGGACGCCGGACAGCGAGAACTCGTTGGTGTCCAGGAACCGCGTCGTGACCGCGCGACGCAGGCGGTCCGCGAACTTGCCGTCGGCCTTCTGCGTCACGGCCAGGTCGCGGTTGAACAGCTCTTTGGCGGACCGCAGGATGTTGCCGCCGCCTCCACCCAGGCTCAAAAGCAGGATATTCACGTGCGCCCTCTCTGTTCAGGAAAAATCTTGAAGTCACAGGCGATGACGACCCACTTGCCGTCGCCGCTCAGCCGGCCGCCCACGAATCGTTTGTCTTTCAACAGCCGCACGATCCTCTCGGCGTCGTACGCCAGGTTGCCTCGATGGTCGGACAGGTTTGGATACCGTCGCCTGCCGGTGGGCGCGAGCATGATCTCCAGCCGCTGTCGACGGGGGATGAAACGCAGTTGAGACTCGACCGGGCGCTCCTCGGAGCCGGGAGTCTTCAACGGGCGCTCGAACTCGGAGACGAACTTCTCGCCGAAGCGCTGCATCGTGCCGACGATGGCGCGTCGACGCCTCAGGTATTGCAGGGCGTCAAGCGCGAGCAGCAACACCACCAGGATCGCCACTCCCGACCAGGCGCCGGCGGCAACGCTCGCGACTGCCGTCTGGAGGATTTCGCCCACACCTCATCCATTCCTCACAGCGGTCGGTCGATCTATCGGTCGATCCGACGGCTGTGATGATCTGGCCGGGGCCGCTCGTCCCTGAATCAAACCATGTGCCAGTGCGGGGCGGCGTGAATGGCCGCTATGAGCGAGGTCTGACGGCAAACGATCCGCGGACTGGTATGAATGTCCGCATCGAAAGTCATCCGTTACATGGGGCGAGGACAACCTCGACAATGGCGCCACCGGCCCACTTATACTGGCGCCATGCATCGCGCGTCGATGATTGCGTGCGGCATTCTGGCCGCTGGAGCGGCGCTCGCGTCGCAGGGCGCCCAGAGCACCTACTCCCCTCGCCTGGGCCCCTTCGAGCGTCTGAACGACAGCCGGCCGGTCCTCTCACCGCAGGGCGAGGGGTTCGAAGCCTCCGGCGTGTTCAATCCCGCGGTCGTCAGGGACGGCGACCGCGTCGTCATGCTGTATCGCGCGCAGGACAAGCAGGGCATCTCGCGGCTCGGCTACGCGACGAGCACGGACGGCGTGACGTTCACGCGCGAGCCCGTGCCTGTCCTCGGCCCGGAGGCGGAGTACGAACGGGGTGGCGGCGTTGAAGACCCGCGACTGGTCAAGATCGACGGGCTGTACTACCTCACCTACACGGCGTACAACGGCAAGGACGCACAGCTGGCACTCGCGACGTCCACCGACCTGCGTCGATGGGATCGCAAGGGCGTCATTCTTCCGGCCTACAAGGGCCGCTGGAACGTGAATTGGACGAAGGCCGGTGCGATCCTCCCCCAACGAATCGGCGGGCGGTACTGGATGTACTACATGGCCGACGCCAAGGAGGCGCGCGACCAGACCGGCGTCGCCTACTCGACCGACCTGGTCACCTGGACCGAGGCGCTGGATCATCCGGTGCTGCCCCGGCGTCCAGGCCGGTTCGACTCGCGAGTGGTCGAACCCGGCCCGCCGCCAATCCTGACACCGGACGGCGTGCTTCTGATCTACAACGGCGCCGACGATCGGCTCGTCTATCGGACAGGCTGGGCGCTGTTCGATCGCGACGACCCCACGCGCCTCCTGGCACGCTCGGACCAGCCTCTCTTCGAGCCGGTCACGGACTGGGAGAAGGTCGGACAGGTCCCCAACGTGGTGTTCGTCGAAGGATTGATCGTCGAGCCCGGGCGTTGGCTCGTGTATTACGGCGCGGCGGACAAGTACATCGGCGTCGCATCGGTGGCCCTTACCGGAGCCCGTTGATCGCGCATGCGCAAATCTTCCAGGCCGCTGCTGCTCGTCGCGCTCGTCTTCGCGGCCTCTGGCCGCGGCGTCACGCTTGCGGGTCAGGACGCCGCTGTGCCCTCAGCCGTCCCGCTGGTTGCAAGCGCCTTCAAGAAGGGCGTTGAAGACGCTGGCATCGTTGGCGGCAGCCTTCTGGTGGTCAAGGGCGGCCAGGTGCTGACGCACGAGACGGCCGGCTATCAGGACCTCGATCGGAAGACGGCGACCTCCCCGGCGACGATCTACCACTGGGCGTCGATCACCAAGACGTTCACGGGCATCGCGATCATGCAGCTGCGGGACCGCGGCCTGCTCACGCTGGATACGCCGGCCGTCACCTACATCCCCGAGCTGCGGCGCGTCCACAACCCGTTTGGCGACATCTCGCAGGTGACCATTCGCACGTTGATGCAGCACGCCGCGGGCTTCCGCGCGTCGACCTGGCCGTGGGGCGGCGACAAGCCGTGGCATCCGTACGAGCCGACGTCGTGGGAGCAGCTGGCCGCGATGCTCCCCTACACCGAGCTGCTGTTTGCGCCCGGCACGGAGTATCGCTACTCGAACCCGGGCATCATCTTCCTGGGCCGGATCATCGAGGCGTTGAGCGGCGAGGACTTCGAGGTGTACGTGACCAAGAACATCCTCATGCCGCTGGGGATGCACCGGACGTTCTTCGATCGCGCGCCGTACCATCTACTCCCCGATCGTTCGCACAGCTACCTGCGGACCGACGGAAAGCTGACCGAGGCGCGCTTCGACTTCGACACCGGGATCACCGTCTCCAACGGAGGCTTGAACGCGCCGCTGACCGACATGGCGCTGTACCTCCAGTTCCTGATGGGCGAGCCGAAGCGGCCGGCGCTACGACGCGGTACTCAAACGCTCGTCGCTCGAGCAGATGTGGCAGCCAACCCTGGCGGCCAGGGACGGCGAAGGAGGCAGCGGCGACAACGTGAAGATCGGGCTGTCGTTCTTCGTGGAGCGCTACGGCGAGGTGACACTCATCGGCCACAGCGGAGACCAGAACGGCTTCATCTCACATCTCTACCTGCACCCTCCGTCGCGCACGGCCTGGGTGGTGAACTTCAACACCGACGTCACGACAAGGGGCGCGGCACGAAGCAGGACGCGGCAGGTAGACGATGACATGCGGGATGCGGTGATCAGATACGTGATCCACCCGGCCAACTGATGGCGCGGCGATCGTCTGGGGTCCCTTTACATCGCCCAGGCAATCAATCACTATTCGAGCACCCAAATCCACGGAGGTGCCATGCCCGCGACATTCCCGCTCGCGCTCGCGCTCGCCCTCACTACCTGGCTGTCGGCGCCCTTTCCGCTCGACAAGAAGACGATCACGGCGGCGGAGGCCCGGGCGCACATCGGACAGGACGTCAGCGTCTGCGGCAAGGTCGTGTTGGTTCGAAAGGCGGTGGCGGCGAAGGTCGGTGCTACCTGGCAAATCTACATCGACCAGGTGACGCCTCCCCTTCTGGCGTTGATTGCCAACGCCAGCACTATCGACAACCCCTATTTCGTCAGCGCCGACTCGCGTTTTTCGGGCAAGGACGTCTGCGCCGAGGGGAAGGTGTTCGATCACAACGGCCTGGTCTACATCCGGCTCAGCGCGCCGGGGCAAATTCGTATCGTCAAGAACAAGAACTGAGATCCGCGTAATTCGCAATCTGCAATCTGCAATCAATTACGGCGCTATTCTCCTGGCCACCTTCACCGGCGCCGCGTGGCTCATCTCCATCCCCGTTGTCGTCACGAAATACTTCGCCAGCATGTTCGGCCGCTCCCACGCCGGCAGCGTCGAGCGATCGCGTAGATAGCCGAGAAAGTTCCGCGTGACCTGCGCGAAGTGCGCCTCGTGTCCCACGCGGAAGCCATCCGGGATCGACAGGTGGATCTCGCCGTGCCGCTCGTCCACGGCGACGCCTGGCCACTGGCCCTGCAACGCCGCCACACGGGCCTGCACGGCGGCACGGACCTGGGTCCGGTCTGCATCGGCATTGGGCACGACGTAGACCTCCGTGCGGTAGTTGTCGGCCTTCGACTGCCGTACCTCGACTTTCGCGCGCGACCCCTTGTAGACGGCGTAGTGGGTGTCGCCGGCCCCGGCTGGCGCTTCCCAGTCCCACGGCACGTTGAGCGCGGTGTGGACGCCCTTCACCGTGTAGGTGACGTAGGTGTTGCAGAAGTACTCGAGCGCCCCGTTCTTCACGCGTGACGTCAGGCTCGCCGGAAACCCGCCGCTGGCCGTCACCCGCTTGAACTCCGCCTCCGGAATCATCGTCGGCCACCGGTAGGCCGAGAGCACCTTCACATCGGTGTGGTAGTCGACGGGCTGCCCGGGAAATAGCGTCCACTGCACCAGGTCCACCAGGTGCGTGCCGATGTCGTTGAGGCCCTCGCCCTGCTCGTCGGTGTCGAAGAACCACGCGGGCCGGATGTTCGGCGCGCCGGAGACCACCTTCATCAGGTGGTGGACGCTTTCCATGTACACCGCGGGGTCCTCTGGCGTGCCCTTCAACTGCTCGCCGTACACGGCAGGGTCGTTGACCAGCGCGCGCTGCAGGATCGAGGTGATCTCGAAACGCTCGGTCATGATGTCGAACGCGACGACGCGCTTGCGGTCGGCGTCGGCCAGTGCGGCCTCGAGGGCGGGCAGGTCGGCGGAGGTCAGGATCCACGGCTTGTCGGCCAGCACGTGCAGGCTGGCGCCAACGGATCGGCCGATGCGCTCGATCTTGCCCTTGTTCCGGCCCGAGATCACGACGACGTTGCCTGGATGCTCGCGCAGCATGCGATCGAGCGCGTCGGGCCCCTTGTGGATTTCGAGCACCCAGCTGGTGGGAGCGTCCTTGCGGCCGTTGAACGCGGCGATCCGCTTGAGATGCGCGTCGAGGTCCGGGCCCTCCGGCGCGTAGACGTCGACCGTCGGCGAGACGTCGGGATACATCTCCTTCTGCACGAGCCCGGCATGGAAGTGCCCGGGGTCGAGCGTCATGAAGCGAAACGGCGCGCGGGTATCTGCTCCAACTGCCATGGCAAGGGCCACCACACCGGCGAGCATGACGAAGAACATGCGCATTTGACCGAAGGTCCTCTGCGGGCGATGTTATACGCGATCGCAATCACGAAGGTCACGAAGGTGGTCACGAAGGTCACGAAGGCGTCACGAAGGTCACGAAGGATCCGCTTCGTACAGGAATCCGTGTAATCTGTGTAATCTGCGGATAGATTCTCCGCGAAATCCATGTGGGCGGTCATCATCTGCGTCATCGCGGCCGTGCTGTCTGCCGCAGCCGCAGCCACAGCCGTCGCGCGTCATCACACTCGATGGGCACGCGGTCGATCCGCTGCGGGTCGAGCAGGGGGTGCGCGCGGTCGCGCTCGTCTTCACGCGCACGGACTGCCCTGTCGCCAATCAGGCGGCGCCGGAGATCGAGCGCGTGCGGACGCTGTACGCGGATCGCGGCGTGCGGTTCTGGCTCGTCTATGTCGACCCGCAGGAGGCGGCCGATCGCATCGAGGCCCACGCGCGTGAGTACGGCCTTCGGGCACCGGCGATTCGCGATCCCGATCATGCGCTGGTACGACGGACGGGCGTCCACGTCACGCCGGAAGCGGCGGTGTACGTATTCGACGGCGACACGCCGCGTCTCACCTATCGCGGCCGAATCGATGACCGCGTCGTCGAGCTGGGCCGGCAGCGGCCACGCGCCACCAGGTTCGATCTCCGCGACGCCCTCGAGTCGACATTCGATCCCAAAGCGTCGGAGTTGGTCGCCACGCCAGCGGCCGGCTGCGAAATCGCGGACCTGAGATAGCCGAGAGCCTGCAGATGCGGCACGCGGCGGTTCTCGTGGTCCTCGCGCTCGCCGTCACGGGCGGGCTCGGCCGCAGCTTCGGCACGCCGTCATCGCAGTCTCGGCTGCGGCGGCCGGGGCCGTGACCTTCGCGCGCGATGTCGCGCCGATTGTCTTCACCCACTGCGCGCCGTGCCACCACGACGGAGGCGCCGGCCCGTTTCCGCTGCTGTCGTACGCCGACGTGCGGCGTCGCGCGCGGCAGATCGTCAAGGTCACAAGGGCGCGCGTGATGCCGCCATGGCCGCCGGTCGAGGGCCACGGGACCTTCAAGGGCGAGCGCCGGCTCGATCCGGCGCAGATTGCGACGCTCGCTCGATGGGTGGAACAGGGCACCCCCGAAGGCGCGGTAGCGGATCTGCCCCCGGCGCCGGCCTTCGCCGCCGGATGGCCGCTCGGCACGCCCGATCTGGTCCTCACCCCCGACCGCGCCTGGACGCTGCCGGCCGACGGCGGCGATGTGTTCCGCAACTTCGTCCTGCCGGTCCCGCTCACCGGGCGGCGATACGTCCGTGCGATCGAGATCCGCCCCGGCAACGCGCGCATCCTCCATCACGCCAACGCGCTGCCGGATCGCAGCGGCGTGGGCCGCAGGCGTGACGCTTTGGATCCCGAGGCCGGCTTTGCCGGCATGGATCTGGAGATCGCGTCGGACCGCTTCGAGCCCGACAGCCATTTCCTTTTCTGGAAGCCTGGAACGCCGGCACAGGCGACATCCGATCCCATTCCGTGGGCGATCGAGCCGGGAGCCGACCTGATCCTCAACCTGCACCTGCGGACATCCGGCAAGCCCGAGCAGGTGCGCCCGTCGCTGGGGCTCTACTTCACCGACCGCGCGCCGACCAGGTTCCCGATGCTGCTGCAGCTCGAGCGCGACGGCGCGCTCGACATTCCCGCCGGGGCGGCCGGTTTTTCCGTGACCGACGAGCTCGAGCTGCCCGTCGCCGTCCAGGTGCTGGCCGTCTACCCGCACGCGCACTACGTCGCCCGGGAAGTGCAGGCGCTGGCGCGACGGCCCGACGGCTCCACCGAGTGGCTCGTGCACATCGCGGACTGGAACCTGGACTGGCAGGCCGTCTACGAGCTGGCGACGCCGTTGTCGCTGCCGAAGGGCTCGGTGATTTCGATGCGCTGGACCTACGACAACTCCGCCCGCAACGAGCGCAACCCTCACCAGCCGCCGCAGCGCGTCAAGGCCGGCAACCGCGCCTCCGATGAGATGTCACATCTCTGGGTCCAGGTGCTGCCCGAGCGCCGGGAGGACCTGCCGCTGCTGCAGGAAGCGCTGATGCGCGCGCGGCTGCGGAAGTATCCCGGCGACTTCGTGGCCAACGCGAATCTCGGTGCCCTGCTGTTGTCTGCAAATCGCACGGACGAGGCCATGCGCCACCTGCAGGACGCCGTTGCCGCGCGACCCGATGATCCGGCCGCTCGAAACAGCCTCGGGACGGCGCTGGTTGCCGCGGGACGCCCCGCCGACGCCATCGCCGCGTTCACCGAGGTCGTGCGCGCGTCGCCAGACTACCTGCCCGCGCATTACAACCTCGGCAACGCGCTGCTGGCAGCCGGGCGCCCGGACGAGGCGATCGCGCAGTTTCAGTACGTGCTGGATCGCACGCCGCAGGACGCGGCGGCGCTCAGCGATCTGGGCAGCGCGCTGGCGATGACCGGACGCATGCCGGAGGCCGAGCGCGCGCTCGAACAATCGCTGTCAGTGAATCCCGCCAACGCGAAGGCCCACTACAACCTCGGGCTCATCGCCGCCCAGGCGGGGCGGATGGCCGACGCCGAATCGCACTTCGAGCGCGCGCTGGCCATCGACCCCTCGGATCCCGACATCGCGCAAGCGCTCGCGCAGGCGCGCGCGGCGCGGAAGGGACGGTAGGGGTGTAGAGGTAGGGTTGTAAGGGCGTAGGGTTGCAAGGGTGTGCAAGGCCCATGCGACCCGCGACCCTACAACCCTACGATCCTAAACCCTATCGACCCTCACACGCCCATCAGAAGCTGAACTTCGCCGCGAACTGTATGTTCCGCTGCGGGTCCGCGCCGAAGTAGGCCGTCTAGCTGATGCGGCCGGCGTTGGGGCGCGGACTGGCAAGCGTGCCGACCTCCGCGCTCGGATTGCCGAGATTCACGACGTTGAACAGGTTCACCGCCTCGATGCGGATCTCCAGGTCGTTGCTGTTGCCGAAGCGGAAATGCTTGGCGAGCGACGCGTCGGTTCGGCGGTAGTACGGCCCTCGTATCGAGTTGCGTTCCATGTCACCAAAGGTTCCGACGGCCGGGTCGCCAAACGCGCTCCCTGACGCCCCGATGGGCGTGGTGTTGAACCACTGCGATCGCGCGTCTTGTCGCCTTCCGGATCGCCGATGAGATTCGGCCGGCCCGGGCCGGTATCGCGGTCCACGCCGCTGTCGGCGTATCCGACGTTGAACGGTATCCCGCTCTGAATGGTGTGGGTGGCGTTGACCTGCCAGCCGCCGAACATCGCCTCCATCACACCGGACCAGTCCTGGCCGATCTGCTTGTTCCTGCCGAACGGCAGTTCGTAGAGCAGCGTGACGTTGACGATGTTCGTGCGGTCCCAGTCCTGGACGCCTCTGCTTGAGCGTGCGATCCCAGAAGAAGTACCCGCCGCCTTCGCCCTCGGCTTTCTGCCAGGTGTAGTTCACCTGCACGGCGTAGCCGTCGGAGAACCGCTTGTTGAACTTCGCCTGCACCGAGTCGTACCAGTTGTTCGCGCAGTTGCAGAAATAGCCGATGCCCTGCGTCCAGCCGAAATTGCCGCCCAGGCCCAGATAGTCGGTGCGATTCCCGGCAAAAAACGGCCGGCGCTGGTTCTGCGACACGCTCGGGAAACCCTCGAGCGTGGGATCGTTGGCGCCGACGTCCGGTCCATCGCCAGCGAAGACGTCGCGGCCGCGGTTGGCGACATAGCCGACTTCCACCGACATCGTGTCGCTCAGCTGGCGCTGCACCGTGACGTTGAACGCGTCGACGGTCGGCGGCCGCTGCTTCCGGGGCAACGCCTTGCGTGCTGATGCCGCTCTCCAGCGCGAACTGCCCGTTGCTCGGCACCGTCGGGAAGTTCGGGGCGGCGGCTCCCTCCGCCAGCGTGAAGGCGGCGTCGAAGTTCTCGGCGCCACGCACCTCCTGGAACGCGAGCACCGGCAGGTTCTGCGTCACGCTGTGCCCGAAGAGGGATCCGAAGACGCCGATGTCGTAGGTGCGCCCGTAGCCGCCGCGGATCACCGTCTTCTCGTCGATCTGATACGTGGCGCCCAGCCGCGGCGCCCAGTTCAGGTTGTTCTCGGTGTTGCCGGCCAGGTCCACGTCCCCCACGCCGCCGACGTTGATGAGGCCCGTGTCGAGGTCGAGCCAGCCGCCGTTGCCCGGCTTCGTTCACGGTCTGCGGGTTGATGATGTCGAGCCGCAGGCCGTAGTTGAGCGTCAGCTTCGGCGTTGGCCGCCAGGTGTCCTGCGCGTAATAGAAGTGGCGCCACTGCCGCTCGCGCGCGTCGGTGCTGCTGCTCACGTACCGCGCCAGGCGTGTGACATCGCCCAGCAGGAACGTCGCCAGTCCCAATCCGCCGCCGCTCGGTCCGCGGGTGCGGTCGGTGTTGAACGTCAGTTCGCCAGACCGGTGCGAGTCGCTCGGCACCCGCAGGTTGTGCGCGCGCCGGACGTCCGCGCCGAACTTGATGGTGTGGTCGTTCCAGATCTTGGTGACGTTGCCCACCATCTGCCACTGCGACTCGTCCTGGTCGAGCGGGCAATTGCAGCGGTTCACGCCAAGGCCCGACCCCGCGTTGAACCCGCCGATGCCCTCGACAAACAGCGCCGGCAGGCCGCTGGTGAACGTCTCGTCGAGGTTGAGCCCGTGAATGCCGCGGTCTGCGGCCGGGCGTGGTGCCGAAGTCGAACGGCAACACGGCGACGTTGTAGCGGAACCACCCGAAGCGGAAATCCGTCAGCAGGGTCGGCGAGACGGATCGGTCGTAGCCAATCGCCAGGCTCTTGTTCCCGACATCCGAGATGCCGCCCAGGCTGACAAACTCGGGGCCGCCGCCCTGGCCGAACGCCGTCGGGCCGTCGCGCAGGAAGTTGGCGAGCGAGAAGCGCCCGAACAGGTTCGAGTTGCTGTCCACGCGGTGATCCATGCGGACGTCGAACTGATCGCCGTCGAAGGTCTCGCTGCCGCTGGCGATGAAGTTCTCGCGCGTGCCGTTTTCCACGCCCGGGGCATTGGGCCTCGGAATCAGATCGAGCAGGGTCTGCGCCTCGTCCGAGAGTCGTCCCGACGGGATGACGTTGCCGTCAAACTGCGTCCGGTTCTCGGGCCGCGCACCGCTGGCGGGATCGAAGATGTTGACGCCGTACTCGCTGAGATCGCCCCGCGCGCGCCGCCAATGTGGGCACGGTCAGCAGCCGCGACCCGCCCTGCGTCTGGCGCTGTCCCTGATAGGCGCCGAAGAAGAACGTGCGATTCTCGACGATCTTGCCGCCGAAGGTGCCGCCGAACTGATGCTTGCTCGTTTCCGGGATGAACCGGCCGGTCTGGGGGTTGGGCAGCGCCTGGGAAAACGGATTCCTGGCCTGGAACTTGTCGCCCTGCCAGAACTCGAACCCGCTGCCGTGCCAGTCGTTGGTGCCCGACTTGGTCTGCACGGACACGATGCCGGCGGTCGCCTGGCCGAACTCGGCGTCGTAGTTCTGCGAGGTGATCTTCGACTCGGCGATGGCATCGAGATTCGGGTTGATGACGATGATGCCGAGGATCGGGTCGCGGTTCTCGGTGCCGTCGAGCTGATAGCCCGGTGCCGCTGAAATGCTGCCCGTTCACCATCGTCTGGACCGAGCCCTGCGGGTTCTCGCTGGCGGCGTGCTGCCACTGGAGCTGCTGGGTGCCGGGCGTCAGCAGGATGAACTTGGTGAAGTTCCGATCGAGGATGGGAAGCTCCGTCAGCTGCTTCTGGGTAAACGACGTGGCCACGTCGGCGCGGTCGGTCTTGAGCAGCGGCGACCCGCCGGTCACCGTCACCGTTTCGGTGAGCTCGCCCACCTCGAGCCTGAAGTTGATGGGCGTCTGCGCGTCGACGTTGACGACCACCGACGGGACGACGGCGGTCTTGAAGCTGGCCAGTTCCGCCTTCACCTCGTAGGTGCCAGGCACCAGCCGTTCCTTCAGGAAGAAGCCGGACTCGTTGGTCACCACCGTGTCCGAGGTCTTGCGGTCGACGCTGGTGACCGTGACGCTGACGCCTGGCAGGATTGCGCCGCTGGAGTCAGTGACGGTGCCGCTGATGCTGCCGTACACGGCCTGCGCCGCGGAAGGCAAGGGCGCCAGCGTACACAACGCGACTAGGGTCGGAAGCGCGAGCTTCAGACACGAACGGAACCACGACCGACTGCCTGCCAACATGTGAGCCTCCTCGAATCTCGCGGTCGTCGTTACGTGGCGGCGGCGAGAAGGTCTCTGGGGGGATCCGGTCCCTTTCCGCGGGACCGGGGCGGCCACCCGGGGGTTGGGTGGTCTGTCCACTGGGTGGGATGCTAGTAACCAATTGGGACTAGCGTCAAGGTCTTTTTTGATTAGTTGAGCTGGCGTCCGCGCCGTGCGGGTGGTGAGACCACACCCTCTCCCTCGCGAATTCTCACACGCTGGTTCGCAGGCACGTTCGTCACAACTTCCTGCCGGCCGCTCGGCCACCGCACCTCTATTCGCTCGGCCACCTTCGCCTTCCCAAGCCCGAACGGGACGCGCAGGTCGTCGTGCGAGTAATAGCTGGACTGGCTCAGGACCGCCCGCGCCTGCGTTCGACCGCCGGCGGTCACACGCACCGTGGCGCCAAGCCCCGACCGGTTCGACGCGGTGCCCTCGAGACGCACCTGGAGCCACCCGTTGCCCCCGCCCAGGTCGTTGCGCAGCAGCGACGGCGGCTCGTTCATGTTCATGACCAGCACGTCCTGGTCGCCGTCGTTGTCGAAGTCTCCGAAGGCGGCCCCCCGGCTCGAGCGCGGGGTGGTGGCGCCGGGACCGCTCGCAGCAGCTCACGTCCTCGAACGACCCGCCGCCGCGGTTCCGGAAGACGATCCGGGGGCTCTTGTGGGGGTAGTCGGGCATCTGCCGCTCGACCTCGGGGTAGACGTTGCCGGTCACGTAGAGCAGATCCTGCCAGCCGTCGTTGTCGAGATCGACGATCCCCGCGCCCCACTCGACGTACCGGTTCTGACCGCCCAGGCCCGACCGCCATCGCCACTTCCTCGAAGCGGCCGCCGCCCACGGCGCGGAAGAGGGCCGGGATGTCGTCGGCAAAGTGCGTCTTGAAGAGGTCCAGGCGGCCGTCTCCGTCGATGTCGCCGGCGGCGGCGCCCATCCCGGCCTGCGCCATGCCGTTTTCGCTGAATGCCGTGCCGCGCGTCACCGCGACGTCGCTGAAGGTGCCGTCCTGGTTGTTGCGGTACTGGATGGCCGCCGTGGAGTCGGACGCGACATACAGATCGACCCAGCCGTCCTCGTCGAGGTCGGCTGCCACGACCGACATCGGATACCGGTTGCGCACGCGCGCGATGCCCGACGCCTCGGACACATCGGCGAAGCGTCCATCGCCGAGGTTGCGATAGAGCAGGTTGGTGTCGGTCGGCAGACCTTTGGGGCCGCAGTTGACGGGGATGCCCTTCCACAGGCAGTTCACGCCCTGCCCCGGCTCGGTGGCCGTCGCGAGATCGAAGGCGAGGTAATTCGCGACGAACAGGTCGAGGTCGCCGTCGCGGTCGTAGTCGAAAAACGAGCAGCCGGATCCCCACCGCGTTCCGGTGACCGGCAGGCCGGCGGCGGCGCTGCGATCGTCGAACCGGCCGTCGCCGCGATTGCGGTACAGGCGGTTGGTGCCAAACGCCGTGACGTGGACGTCAACCGCGCCGTCGTTGTCGTAGTCGCCGGCGCAGATCGACGACGCCCACGCCGTCCGCCCGAGGCCGGAGCGCTCGGTGACATCGGCAAACGTGCCGTCGCCGCGGTTGCGATACACCCTCGTCGTCGATTCGCCGCGCGCCATCGCGGGATCGTCGTGCCGCGCGCCTGCGGCCAGCCGCGACCCGCCGAGCACGACGGCGTCCACCCATCCGTCGTCGTCCAGATCGATCCAGGCGACGCCGGCGCCGTTGGTCTCGATGATGAAGCGCTTCTTGTCGACGCCGCCGTAGATGGACGGCGCGCGCAGCCCGGCGCGCTCCGCGACGTCGTGGAATTGCACCGGCCACGGCGCGCCGGTCGCGGCAGGCTGTGGCGGCCACAAGGCCAGCAGCGCCGCCACCGCGGCCCCCGCGCTCGAGCCGGATGCAACAGAGGTCATCGCTGCTGCGTCGCGTCGCTGAGGGCGGCGGCGATCTCGAACTCCTTTGCGGCCTCGCCCTCGCGCCCCAGCTTCTGCAGCGCCTGCCCCAGCAGGTAGTGCGCCGACTTGTTGTTCGGGTCGTACTCGACGGCCCGGCGCAGCATGCCTTCGGCGGTGGACGGCTGTCCCCTGGTCATGTAGGCGCGCCCGAGCACGATGTAGGGGCCGCTGAAGAACGGGTTGATCCAGATGGATTGCTGGAGAGCTTCAATCGCGTCGTCCCACCGCTGCTGTCGCGCGTAGGTCTCGCCGAGCCGATAGTGCGCCATGGCGTCGAGCGGGCTGATCTCGATGGCTTTGCGGAAAAGCGTCACGGCTTCGTCCAGCCGGGCGCGATACGACGGCAAGCTGTCCCAGCAGGGCGTGCGCCTGTGGCACGCGTGGGTCGAGCGCGAGCGCCTTGGTCAGCTCCACGCCGGCTGCTTCGTGGAACTCCACGCGGATCATGAGCTGCGCGGTGTACAGGTGCGCCGCGGCGGTCGAGGGCCCGACGCCGAAGGTCTCGGCAATCACCGCCCTCGCCTTGTCCGGCTGCTGCGTCTGGATGTAGGCGAGGCCGAGCACGTGGCCCAGTTCGCTGTTGTCCCTGGCCCATTGCCGCGTCTCCTCGAGCAGCGGAAGCGCTTCTCGCAGGCGGCCGGCGAGATAGTACGACAGGCCGAGCACCTGGATGGCTTCACGGCGTTCGAGCGAACCGGCCGCCAGCGTCTGCGCGACCGGCGCGAGGTACTCGATGGCGCGGACATGGTCGTCGCGGTGGTAGTAGGCCAGTCCGGTGAGATAGCGCACGGGCGGCGCATCGGCTGGCATGCGCGCAAGCTGCTCGAGCGCGCTGTCGGGTCGCCCCTCGAGGATCTGCGCGCGAACCGCCGCCAGTTCTGGCGACAGCGACGAAGGCGGCGCCGCCTGCATCGGCCCAAGCAGCGCGACGAGCATCATGACCGTCGTCATTGGCTGAGCGTCTTCCCCTCGCCCTCGCGCAGCGTCAGCAGGCGATCTGCCGCGACGCCGGTCCAGGTCTCTTCGAGCCCGTTGGGCCAGCGCACCTCGATGCGATCGACGATGGAGGCGGCGCCAAGTCCGACGTGCACGCGGAGATCGTTCTGGGAGAGGTAGCTGCCGCCGCCCTGCACTTCGCGAATCTGCGTCACCTGGCCCGTGGTCACGCGGACCCTGGCGCCAATGGCGTTGCGGTTGGACCGCGTGCCGACCAGCCGCAATGCCAGCCAGTGGTGGCCGGCTGCCGCGGTGGTCAGGAACACGTCGGGCGTGTCGTGGATGTTGTTGACGACGACGTCGATCGTGCCGTTGTCGTCGAGATCGCCGAAGGCCGTGCCGCGGCCCGCCTTCGGCGTGGTCGCCGGCGCCCCCAGGCGCAGTGGTGACGTCTTCGAACCGTCCGCCGGCGTTGCGGTAGACCACCTTGCGCTGCTCGTAGCCGACCTCGGTGCGGATCTGGCGCACCTCGGGGTAGACGTGGCCGTTGGTGAGGAAGATGTCGAGCCAGCCGTCGTTGTCGAAGTCCGCAAAGCCCGCGCCCCACCCGAGCCAGCGGGTGTTGAGGCCGAGTCCGGCGTCGAAGGTCTGGTCTTCACAGCGCCCCTGGCCCGTATTGGCGTAGAGCGAAGAGGTGTCGCCGGCGAAGTTCGTCTTGACGATGTCCAGCCAGCCGTTGCGATCGAAGTCGCCGATGCCGACGCCCATGCCCGCCTGCGGCTTGCCGTCCTGGCTGTACGCGCAGCCGGCCGTGACGCCGATGTCCTCGAACGTGCCGTCGTGGCGATTGCGGTACAGCGCGCTCGGGTTCGAGTCGTTGGCGACGTAGATGTCGGTCCAGCCGTCGTTGTCGAAATCCAGCGTCGCGACGCCGAGGCCGTACGACCCGCTGGCCCTGGTGATCCCGGAGCTGTCCGAGACGTCGACGAAAGTTCCGTCGCCCTTGTTCCGGTACAGCAGGTTCTTCCCGCCGGTCAGGCCCGGCGGCCCGCAGGCGACCGGGACGCCTTTGTACCGGCACAGGCCGGAATCGGGCGTCGGCGCGGTGGCGAGATCGAGAATCGATGTAGTTGGCGACAAACAGATCGAGCCGGCCGTCGCGGTCGATGTCGAGAAAGGCGCAGCCGGTGCCCCATCGCTGCCTGGTGGTCTGCCAGGCCAGCTGGCCGACGTCACCTCGGCGAAGCCGCCGCGCCCGGTGTTGTGGAACAGGCGGTTGCTCCCGTAGTAGGTCACGAACAGATCGTCGTGGCCGTCGTTGTCGTAGTCGCCGACGCAGGCGCCCTGCCCCCAGCCCCACTGATCGCGCAACCCTGCCGGGCCGGTGACGTCCTCGAAGGTGCCGTTGCCGCGATTCCGGTACAGGTGCGGCCGCGGCTCCTGCCCTTTTGGAAAGCCCTCGAGCGTCGTGCCGTTGACCAGGAAGAGGTCGAGCTTGCCGTCGGCGTCGTAGTCGATCAGCGCGACGCCGGAGCCTGTGGTCTCGAGCAGATACCGGTTCGTCGCCTTGCCTCCGAAGGTCGTCGAACCGGTGAGGCCCGCCTCTGGACCGAGCGCGCGAAACGAGAAACCCGGGATCGCCGGCCGCGTCCGCGAGACACGACCTCCTTCGGGCCGCTCGACCGCCGCTGGCGCTTCCTCGGGGCGTTTCGACGGCGGGCGGCCGCCGCCGGCCGCAAACGCCGCGGCCTGCGCGTCGGCTTTCCGTTTGTTCAACCGATCGGCGGCGGCAAACGCCTGCTCGGCGCCGGTCACGTCGTTCTGCTGGCGCAGCACCTGTCCGATGCTGAGGTGCGCCTCGGCTGACTCGGGCTCGTACTTCAGCGCCTGCCGGAATTCTGCCAGCGCCTGATCGAGACGGCCCTCCTGCTTCAGGACGGTGCCGAGCATGTAGTGGGCCTGCGCGTAGTCGGGCTTGGCGTCGATGGCCGCGCGGAAGGCGTCGATGGCTTCGGCGGGACGCCGCGTCTGCCACAGCACGACGCCCAGCGTGTAGTGGGCATCGGGCAAGCGCGGGTTCAGGCGCACCGCTTCCCGCAGCGCGGTCTCGGCGCCGGCGAAATCGTCCTGCTGCTTGAGCGCGGTGCCCAGATTGTAGAAGGCCTCGGCGTACTCGGGCCGCCGATCCGTGAGCGCCCGCAACACAGTCACGGCACCCGCCAGGTCGCCCTGCTGCATGAGCGCCGTGCCGAGATTCAGCCGCGCGGTCGGCTCGTTCGGATGCGCGGCGATCAACTGCGTGAAGGTCGCGACGGCCTGGTCGGCGGCGCCGCGCTGCATCAGCGTGAGGCCCAGCGCGTTGAGGGCGTCGAACCGGCCTGGCTCGAGCTCCAGCGCGCGGCGAAGCGACGTCTCTGCCGCGTCCAGATCGCCGTGCTCGCGCTCGGCGATGCCAAGATGCGCGTGAGCGACGGCCAGGGTCGGCGCAAGCGTCGTCGCCTTCTCGAAGTGGCCGATGGCCTCGGGCAACTTTCCCGAGCGCGCGCAGCGTCAGCCCGAGGTAGTACTGCGCCTCGGCGTGGCGCGGCTGCAGCTTCGCGGCGGCCTCGAGCGGCGCCAGGGCTTTCTGCGGGTCGCGGCGCAGCCATTCGGTCACGCCAAGGTGATACTGCGCGTCGAACAGCGCCGGGGTTCAACGCGACGGCGCGCACGAAGCTTTCGCGCGCCTGGTCGACATGGCCCTGAAGGCCGAGCGTGAACCCCAGCCGATCGTGCGCTTCCGCCATGCTCGGGGCGAGCTCGATCGCGCGCCGGTAGGCGCCGACCGCCTGGTCGAGTTGCTTGCGGCGCTCCAGGACCACGCCGAGAAAGTAGTGCGCTTCCGGATTCGACGGCGCTTGCGCGGCCGCCTCCGCAAAGCGTCGCTCGGCCTCATCGGCACGGTCCGCTCGCAGCAGAGCCACGCCCTCGGCGATCAACTGCGCCGAGGTCTGCGCCTGGGCGGGCGCGGCCCCGGCCTGAGGCGCACCGGCATTGGGCGCCGCCGCGCCAAGCGCGCATACGAAGCAAGCACGGTAGAGCCAGTGCGTGCCGGGACATGAGGCGATTCTATTCCGCGACGGACGTGCACAGGCCGTCACGCCGGAGCGCAGGCCTTCAGGCCTGCGCACGGATCCGGCACGAAGGCACGAAGCGCTGCGCGTACACCCGCTTCGCAGCCTCGCACGCCAATTCCAGATCAGACCGAGAATCTGTGTAATCTGCGCAATCTGCGGATAGACTCTCCGCGAAATCCAGCATGCGAGCCATCATCATCTGCGTCATCGCGCTCGCGATGACGACGGCGCCCCAGCGCACGCGCCGCGCGCGAGCGCCCCGGCCGGATCCGGCGCCGGCGGCCGCGCGTGTCGTGCGCAATCGGCTGCCGCTCAAGCCCGGCACGTTCGCGCTGCTGCCGCTGGGATCGGTGCGGCCGGAGGGCTGGCTCAAGAGGCAGCTGGCGATCCAGGCGCGCGGGCTCACCGGGCGGCTCGACGAGTTCTGGCCCGACGTGGGCCCCAATAGCGGCTGGCTCGGCGGCTCCGGCGAAAGCTGGGAGCGCGGGCCGTACTATCTCGACGGCCTGGTGCCGCTCGCGTATCTGCTGGAGGATCCGGCGCTCATCGCCAAGGCCCAACGCTACGTGGAATGGACGCTGACCAATCAGGCCGAGAGCGGATGGCTTGGCCCGGCGAGCAACACCGACTGGTGGCCGAACATGGTGATGCTCAAGGTGCTCACGCAGTACCAGGAGGCCACCGGCGATCCACGCGTCGTGCCGGCGCTCACCCGCTACTTCGCCCATCACGCGTCGCTTGCGGCCAGCAGGCCGCTGCACGACTGGGCCGTCTATCGCTGGGCCGACGAACTGGCCACCATCGTCTGGCTCTTCAACCGGACCGCCGACCCGCGCCTGCTGGAACTGGCGCGCACCTTGAAGGCGCAGGGCACCGACTGGCGGGCGCACTTCGACACGTTTGCGTTCAGGGAGAAGACTTCAAACAAGCTGCTCGGGTTCGGCGGCCCCGAGCGTCTTCCCGATGACGGCATGCGCGCGCACGGCGTCAACGTCGCGATGGCGCTGAAGACCTCCGCGCTCTGGTCGCTGGTATCGGGCGAGGCCGCCGATCGCGACGCCGCCAGCCGCGCGCTGGAGGTGCTCGATCGCTACCACGGTCAGCCCAACGGCATGTTCAGCGCGGACGAACATCACGCCGGTCAGGATCCGTCGCAGGGCACGGAGCTCTGCGCGGTCGTCGAGTCCCTCTACTCGCTGCAGCACGTCGTCGCCGTCAACGGCGACGTGGCGCTGGCCGACCGCATCGAGCGCGTGGCGTACAACGCGATGCCCGCCACGATGTCGGCCGACATGTGGTCGCACCAGTACGACCAGCAGGCCAACCAGGTGATGTGCAGCCTGAACCGCCGGCGTTGGGTGACCAACGGACCGGAGTCGAACCTGTTCGGCCTCGAGCCCAACTTCGGCTGCTGCACGGCCAATCTGCACCAGGGGTGGCCCAAGCTCGTGGGCAGCCTCTGGATGGCCACCCCCGACAACGGCCTGGCGGCCGTCGTCTACGCGCCGAGCGTCGTCAAGGCGCGCGTTGGCGCGGCCGGGCAGGTGACGATACGTCAGGTGACGGACTATCCGTTCAGCGGCGTCGTCACGCTGACCGTCACGCCCAGCGTCAACCGGCTGCGGTTCCCGCTGCAGCTTCGCATTCCGTCGTGGGCCGAGGGCGCCACGGTCACGGTCAATGGCACGCCGGTGGCCGGCGTCACGCCAGGCGCCTTTGTCCGGATCGAGCGGTTGTGGAATCGGGCCGAGACAGTCCGCCTGACGTTGCCGATGCGCCGCGCGCGTGTCGACCTGGTATCGCGGCTCCGTAGCAGTGGAACGTGGACCGCTGGTGTTCTCGTTGCCCGTTGGCGAGGACTGGCGGCGCGTCACCAGCGGCATGAAAAAGCCCGCGCCGGCTCCGGCCGCCGACTGGGAGGTGTTGCCGACCACTCCCTGGAACTACGGCCTGCGTCTCGAGCATCGCACTGAGCACGCCGGCACCGGGGACGGCGCGTCCACGCTGCGTGTCATCGAGCGGCCGGTGGGACCGGTGCCGTTTGCGCGCGAGGCGCCACCGGTCGAGATCGAAGTGACCGGACGCCGGGTGCCGGAATGGCAGATGGAGGACGGCTCGGCGGGGACGCTCCCGCAAAGCCCGGTCATCAGTCGCGAGAGAGACGAGACGCTGCGCCTGGTGCCCTATGGGACGGCGCGGCTCCGAATTACGGCGTTTCCACGCATCGAGTAGCGCAGCGCTTCAGCCCTGCCTGAATCGTCGCGTCAGTCGTGGCAGGCCTGAAGGCCTGCGCTACACGTTCCCCTTCTTCATCTCTTCCATCAGGTAATCACACCCGCGAACCGCCAGCGCCATGATCGTCAGCGTCGGGTTCTGGCACCCGCCGGAGACAAACGACGAGGCGTCCATGACGTAGAGATTGCTGATGTCGTGCGTCTGCAGGTACTGGTTGAGCACCGACGTCTTGCTGTCGCTGCCCATCCGCGCCGTGCCCATCTCGTGAATCCCGAAGCCGGGAACGCGGTTGGCGAAGGTGAACGGCTGGATGTTCTTCGCCCCGGCCGCCTCCATCATCTGCGCGGCGGTGACGGCCATGTCGGGGATCATCTTCTTGTCGTTCTCGCCCCACGACATGTTGATGCGCAACACCGGGATGCCGAAGATGTCCACGACGTTGGGGTCAACGGCGATGAAGTTGTCGAAGCGCGGCAGCGCCTCGCCGAAGCCCGCCAGGGTCACCGACGTGATCGGGTCGAGCACGCCCTTCTTGAACGCCTGGCCGTAATCCAGGGGCGTTCATGCGGAAGTTGGTGCTGCCGCCGCCCTGGAACCCGAACCCGCGGATGTAGTCCTTGTGGCGCGGGCCGTTGATGGTGTTCTTCATCCGGATGCCGTAGATGCCGTTGGGCCGCCGCGGTCCGCCCAGCGACGGGGCCGGCGCTGGCACATCCGGGAACTCGCCGCTGGCGCCGCCGGTGACCCACAAGTGATCCATCAGGTAGTGCCCGAGCACGCCGCTCGAGTTGGCCAGGCCGCCTTCGGCTGAATTCAGGAGGATGCGCGTGGACTCCAGCGCCTGCGCGCAGAGCAGCACCGCCCGCGCCTTGACCTCTTTGACCTCGCGCGTCACGCGGTCGATGTACATCGACGCCGGTCGCCTTGTGCGTCGACGGGTCCGTGAGGACCTTGTAGACCATCGCGTCGGTGATGAGCGTGGTGTTGCCGGACTTGAGCGCGTCGGCGACCGTGGTGAAAGCCGAGTTGAAATACGAGTGCGTCGCGCAACCCTGCTCGCAGGGCCCACAGTAGTGACAGGGCGCCCGGCCGTTGAGCGGCTTGGTGATGTTTGCGGCGCGGCCGATGGTGACCGTCCAGCCCAGCTTCTCCTTGACGCGCGTCCGCAGCTGCATCTCGGCGCAGCTCATCGGCATGGCGGGATGGAACTTGCTGTCGGGCAGCTCCGGTACGTTCTCCGCCTGGCCGGTGATGCCGACGTAGTCCTCGACCAGCTCGTAGTAGGGGACCAGATCCTTGTAGCTGAGCGGCCAGTCCTCGCCGTACCCGTCGAATGACTTGCCCTTCAGGTCCTGCTCGCTGAGCCGATAGCTCTGGCGGCCCCAGACGTTGGTGCGTCCGCCGACCACGCGGGTGCGGCCCTGCCAGCTGAATGGCTTGTCGTCCGGATTGGTGTACGGCTCGTCGAGGTCGTTGGCGAACCACTTGTAGTTCCACTCGCGGCACGCGTAGCAGTCGCGCTGCTTCGGACGCGTCCGCCGCATCAGGTCGCTCGCCTTGTCGCGGTACTTGAGGTCGTATGCGGGAACGTGCTCGGTGAAGTTCTTGTCGCTTTGCGGCTTGCCCGCCTCGAGCAGGGCCACCTTGATGCCGGCTTCCGAGAGTCGCTTGGCCGCCCAGCCACCCGAGGCGCCCGATCCCACCACGATCACATCGAACTTCGTCGTCTGCACGGTTGTCGCCTCAGAAGGGGCCTGGCCCCCGCGTAAGGCGTAGGGGCCAGGCCCAGAACTACGCCGAATGGCCGCCGGGGTGATTGCAGCCGGGCAGCTCGGTGTGGAAGACGTTGCCGGTCCAGCCAAGCTCGCGCATGCCCTGTTCCGACGAGTAGTACGCGCCCGAGATCCAACCCTTGAGGTTCTGGAAGGGGGCTCGCAACTTCGACGTGCCGGCCTCGGCGGTCGACGCCTCCTGCAGCAGGCGCGTCCTGCTCGGCGGCGGTGATGGCCTTCCAGGACTTGCCGTGCTTGTCCATGGCGGCCATGTCGAACGCGCCAAGCGCGCCGATGATGCCGCGCTGGTTCTGCGTGGACTCGACGGCGATCAGCTGATCCAGGAACGGCGCGACCTTGGCGGTCGTCGATCCGGGGACGATGGCCTCGGCGAGCACTTCGAGGGTCTTCAACTGGTGCGCGTCGAAGAACTCGGGCTTGTAGGCGGCCGCGGCCGCCTTCTTCTGGGCCTGCTCGATGCCGGTCGCACTGGCCAGGTGGTGCTGCACCGGGTGCTGCGCCTCGACCACCGAAGGCAGTGCGAGCCCGGCGCTCACACCGCCCAGCAGCGTCTGCAGCATCGTGCGACGCGCGATGCCATCGGGCGCTGGCGCGTCAGCTGGCGTGACGGGGATGATTTTCGGCAGATCGTGAGGCTCGCTCATGAGCCGAGTCTAGCACCACTTGAGGGCCTGGCCCTCCGTACGCTTCGCGGGGGCCAGGCCCCTAAACCACATCGAGCAGCGCGCGCACGCGACCTTGCTTACGCCGCTCTTGGCGCCGGCAACCGCTGCTTCGGGGACATGGGGCAGATAAATCGCCACCTCCGTTCCGCTGCCAACCGAACTAACGACCTGAGAGTCCACGGCAGAGCTTTAGCGCGCAGCAGCACAAGAAATATGTCGCGCCGGGCGCCAGTTCGGTCACACTACGGACCACTCCGACCGAAGCCTTTCATCTGAGCGGAGTGTGCGTCACGCCCACGGTCTTCATCAGCTACCGACGTGAGGATTGCCCCGGTCATGCCGGTCGGCTCTTTGACCGCATGCGGGGGCGTTTCGGGGCGTCCTCCGTGTTCATGGACGTCACCGACATCGAAGCCGGTGTCGATTTCGTCGACGTCCTCCAGCGCGCCGTCGGCTCGTGCGACGTGCTGCTCGCTGTCATTGGACCGGAGTGGCTGTCGTCCACGGACCGAAGGGGACGCAGACGCCTCGACGACCCTCACGATTTCATTCGCCTGGAGATCGGCACGGCGCTCAAGCGCAATGTTCGCGTGATCCCGGTGCTGGTCGAGGGCGCCACCATGCCGGCGGCGGAGGATCTGCCTGCCGATCTCGAACCGCTCACCAGACGGCAGGCAGTCGAGCTGCGCGACACCCACTGGCTCGCGGACGTCGACAGCCTGACCAGTGTGCTCGAGCGGCTGTTGGCGCCACGTACAGGCCGAGGGCGACGCGTCACGCCCGGGCGGCAACCGCCGAGCGAGCCGCAGCCGGATTTGGGGGATCGGCACCGCGGCTGTCGCCATCGTCGCGGCAGTTATCGGGTTTGCGACCCGCGATCGCTGGGCGCCGTCCACTCCCCCACCAATCTCAAGACCCACTCCCGACGCCGTGGGGCGGGTAGCAGATATCAAGCCGACGACGCCGACCGCGGGCGCCAGCGAGGGCTCGACAACTCCTTCGGAGTCTGTGTCTGGCGCCAATCAGGCCGTCGCAGCGGCCACCAGAGATCTCTCGGCTGCGGACGCACCTGCGCCTCCGCCTTCTCCGAATCCCACCCCTGGCACGGGCCCATCGGCAGCGCCGCCCGCGCGCGTCACGCCCGCCAACGCGTCTCGTGAAGCCAAGTCGCCACCGGAGTCGGCAGTCCCAAACGTCGTGGGTCGCCTGCTTCCTGAGGCACGCGACATCCTGTCACGAGCCGGCGTGCTGCTGGATGTGAAATACGTCGAGGATCGGGCCGCGCCGGGCACGGTCGTGAACCAGGAGGTCGGCGCTCCGCCGCGCTCCTCGAACCGCAGCACAGTGCTGCTGCACGTGGTCGCGTCGGCGACTGTGATGGTCCTCTACCTCGACGGAGACGACGAGGCGACGGCCAATGACCTGACCGCACACTTGCGGAGGTCCACCGACCCGCAGTACGTGATTCGCTCGGGCAGGACTCGGGCCACCGCCATTCAAGGCGAAGTCCGCTACAACGCTCCGACATTCGAGTCGCTGGCCACGGCCCTGGCGAGGACAGCGGGGCCATGGCTCGGTCAGGAGTACGGCCGCCGGGTCGGCTTCCGCACGACTCTGGACACCCGCCTCAGGCCCAGGGCGGTGCTTCTGCTGATGCCTGGCCGGGTAGCGCCGACGCGGCCTCCGAGTGCGGGCTGGCTGGGCGCGTTCGTGCGTGATGCGACCGACGCTGAAGGCGCAGCTCGCGGCGCGTTGCTGGGTGAGATTCAACCCAAGGGGCCTGCCTCAATGGCGGGCCTCCTGCCAGGAGACGTCGTCGTCCAGTATGCAGGACAGGCGGTCGCCGACGCGGAGACCCTCACTCGCCTGGCGCACAGCAGCTCGCCGGGAGACCGAGTGAGGATCCGCGTGCGTCGCGAGAACAGCGTCAGGACTTTTGAGCTCATCATTGGCGACCGCGCGCTCCCCGTCGGCCCGCCGCCAGGCGGTGCGCCGGACGTCATGGGCCAGCCGATGGCCCGGGCACGCGACATCCTCGTGCGGGCTGGCTTCACGGTGAACGTGAAGTACCTGGACGATCGTGGCACGCCGGGTTCGGTGATCGGCCAGTTCAGACTTGCCGATCCGCCTGGCGCTCCGAGCCGCAACGGCGTCCTGCTCCACGTGATCGTGTCGGCCACCGTGTCCATCCACTACCTCAGCGAGACCGACGAGAGAGCTGCCATGGATCTTGCCTCGCACCTGCGTTTGAAGCTCGGCGATCCGCAGTTTGCGGTTCGGGCCTACAGGTCGTCGTCTCGGCGCATTGGGAAGGACGGTGACGTTCTCTACAGTCAATCGACGCTGTCGTCGCTGGCCGAGACGGTGGCAAGCGTGGCAGCGGCATGGCTGTCCCGCACATATCGCCGACGCGTCGACGTCTCGCCCGTCGTCGAGCGACGCGTATCGCCCCACATCATCATTCTGGCGATGCCTGGATCGGCGGGCCTGCCGTGAGAAGGCCTACAAAGATTCGATCTGGCCTTTGCCTTCGACAATCGCCACATATCTGTCGACTGGCAGCTTGGTGAACCGTTCGACCTTCCCGCTTGGGAGCGGCCACTTGATTTCCAGCCAGTCGATCGACGTCGCGGAGCCGAGGCCGATCACTTCGCGCGGGTCGTGCGCGGACAGGTAGCTGCCGCCGCCGACCTTGAAGCGCGAGCGCTTCTGGCCGCCGATCGACCAGGACAGGATGGCCCCGATGGCGTCGCGATTGCAGGCGGTGCCCTGCAGGCGAATGCCAAGCCAGTGATGGCCCTCGCCGGCGTTGTTTTTCAGCAGCATCGGCGCCTCGCCGTTGTTGCCGATGAGCACGTCGATGCGGCCGTCGTTGTTGTAGTCGCCGATGGCCAGCCCGCGTGCCGGAAAGGTCCTGCCAAACACCGGGCCGGATGCGGCGCTGACGTTTTGCAGCTTGCCCTGCCGGTTGTTCTGGAACAGCAGCAGCGGTTCCTTGTACTTCACCTGCTGGCTGTACTGCTCGATCATGTCGTCGGGGTGCCCGTTGGCCAGGAACAGGTCGACGTGGCCGTCGTTGTCGTAGTCGAAGAACTTCAACCCCCAGCCAGACAGCAGACGCGTTGCCTGTGCGATGCCGTGGGTAGCGGCGACGTCGGTGAAGAACTCGTTGCCGTCGTTGCGGTAGAGAGAGAACATCTCCTGGTCGACGTTGGCCACGAACAGGTCCTGCCTGCCGTCCTGATCGAAGTCGGTCGCATCGACGCCCATCCCCGAGCGCGGAGTGCCGTTGGCACTGAAGCCCACCTCCGACGCCAGGCCAATCTCCTCCCACTTGCCCTTGCCGCGATTGGCGAACAGGAAGTTCTGCACGGTGTCGTTGGCGACGAAAAGATCGACCAGGCCGTCGTTGTTGATGTCGGTGGCGACCACGCCGAGGCCCTTGCCCATGGCGCGCGCGATGTCGGTGCCCGAGGTGACGTCGGTGAACGTGCCGTCGCCGTTGTTGTGGAAGATCGCGCTCGGCGTGGGCCGGAAGACGCGCGGAATGCAGTAGAACCGCTTGCCGAGCTTGTTGTCGCCGCAGAAAACGTTGGTCTTCAGCGAGAACTCGACAAAGGAGCACAGGAACAGATCCAGGCGGCCGTCGTTGTCGTAGTCGAACCAGACGGCGCTGGTCGTCCAGTGTGGGGCCTTGTGGAGGCCCGACTTCTCGGTGACGTCGGTGAAGGTGCCGTTGCCGTTGTTCCGATACAGAATCGGCCGGCCGTACGCGGTGATGAAGATGTCCGAGTAGCCGTCGTTGTCGAAATCGCCGATGGCGCAGCCCATGCCAAACGTCTGGCCGGTGATACCTGCCTTCTCGGTGACGTCGGTGAACGTGCCGTCGCGGTTGTTCTTGTAGAGGGCGTGCTTCAGCGGCGTCTTGGGCGTGTAGAAATCCGCCGGACCGCTGTTGACCATCAGCACGTCCATCCAGCCGTCGTTGTCGTAGTCGAAAAACGCCATGCCCGGCCCCATGGTCTCGGGCAGGAATCGTTCGGTCGACATCGCGTTTTCGTGCACCCACGTGAGGCCGCTGACGGAGGGCGGGATCTCCTCGAACGTCGGCGGCGCGGCCAGCAGCGGCGATCGGTGGCCGAACGGCAACGCGGCGCCGAGACCGGCGATGGCCGCTGTCCGTAGAAACGTGCGGCGCGAACACCGAGGCATCAGATGCTGCATAGGCTGCGACGATCTTACTCAAGATGTGACGCCCTTCGCAGTCACGCAGTCTCCGCTTCAGCGGCCGCTGGACTGCTCAAGAATCTGCGTAATCGGCGTAATCTGCGGATATACCCGTTCGGCGTAATCTCTTAGAATCCCCTTGAATCCGATGCGACCCGTTCTGGCAGCGCTGAGCGTCATCCTGATGTGGGTCGGTCTGGCTGTCTCGGCGCAATCCCCGCCGCAGGCGCCGAAGCCCGCCGACGCTAGGGCGTCGGCGGACAACGGCGGGCGCGGTCGACTTCTCCCGCGACATCCGCCCCATCCTCGAAGCCAACTGCTTCGAGTGCCACGGGCCGAAGAAGTCGCGCGGCCGCCTCCGCCTGGACGTCAAGGCATCCGCTTTCAAGGGAGGCGACACCGGACCGGCCGTCATCGCCAACGACAGCGATCAGAGTCTCATGGTGCGGCGCGTGCTCGGTCTGGACGGCGAAGACCGCATGCCGCTTGACGAGGATCCGCTGCCCGACGGTCAGATCGCGCTGCTGCGGGCGTGGATCGACCAGGGCGCGGTGTGGCCAGACGACGGCATGACAGCCGGCGCACGCACCGAGGACAGCGCGCACTGGGCCTACCGCGCGCCGGTTCGTCCCGCGCTCCCCCGCGTCTCTCGCGCCGACTGGGTGCGGACGCCGATTGACGCCTTCATCCTGGCGCGCCTGGAGAAGGAGGGCCTGAAACCATCACCGGAGGCCAGCAAGGCGGCCTTGCTTCGCCGCGTCTCGCTGGACCTGATCGGGCTGCCGCCGACGCATCGCCGAGATAGACGCCTTCGTCGCAGACCAGCGGCCCGACGCGTACGAGATCGTCGTCGATCGGCTGCTGGCCTCGCCGCACTACGGCGAACGCTGGGCGCGGCCGTGGCTGGATCTGGCGCGCTACGCCGACAGCAACGGCTACGAGAAGGACGCGTTGCGCACGATGTGGAAGTACCGCGACTGGGTGATCAAGGCGCTCAACGAGGACATGCCGTTCGATCGCTTCACCATCGAGCAGATTGCCGGCGACATGCTCCCGAAAGCGACCACCGATCAGCGCATCGCCAGCGGCTTCCATCGCAACACGCAGCTCAACCAGGAAGGCGGCATCGACGTCGAAGAGGCGCGATGGGAGGCGCTGCTCGACCGCGTGAACACGACGGCCACGGTCTGGCTGGGATCCACCGTCGCGTGCGCGCAGTGTCACAACCACAAGTACGACCCGTTCTCGCAGCGCGACTACTATCGCCTGCTCGCGTTCTTCGACAACGTCGAGTACTCGGTCTTCGGCAAGCCCGGCGGCGACCACTTCATCCAGGAACCGACGCTCGACCTGCCGTCGCCCGAACAGGCCAACCGGCGCGATGCGCTGACGTCGGAACTGGCCAGGCTCAACGCGACGCTCGGCGCGCCCGGCGCCGAGATCGATGCCGGCCAGGCCGGCTGGGAGGCTGCCCAGCAGGCGGCGGTGTCGGCCTGGGCGTTGCTGCAGCCAGAGCGCGTCGGCGCCGGCGCGGCGACGCTGACCGTGCAGCCCGATGGATCGGTGCTCGCCTCGGGCCTTCACCGCGGACGCGACGAGTACGAGGTGCGACGTCACCGTGCCGGCCGGCCGAACCACCGGCCTCCGACTGGAAGCGCTGCCCGACGCCTCGCTCCCCAAGGGCGGGCCCGGCCGCGACCACTACGGCAACTTCGTGCTCACCGGGTTTGCCGTCGATCGTCTCGACGAGGCGGGGAGCGCCACGCGGCTCACGTTCGACGACGTCAAGACCGACGACGGCAGCGCGGCGGATGTCAAGGCGCTCATCCAGCTCACGCCACGCCCGTACCTGAGCGAGGATCCCGACGGCTGGGCCATCGACGCGACCAGGGACGACACCCGCACGTCGCGCCAGATTGTGTTCGTCCCCGGCAAGCCCCTGGAGCTGGACCGCCCGGCACGAATGCGTGTGACCTTGTCGTTTGACAGCGGCAACGTCGGGCAGGCCATCGGCCGCTTCAGGCTCTCGGCGACCTCCGATGAGACGCCGCTTCAAGTAGTCGGCATTCGCGCGCGGACCAGGCGCGTGCTCGGCATTGCCCCCGGGAGCCGGACCCCCGAACAGGCCAAGGTCGTGCAGGCGGAGTATCGCGGGCAGGCCCCGGCCCTGAAACCCACGCGCGATCGCATCGCCGCCATCGAGCAGGAGCTGCGCGACCTGGGCATCGTCACGGCGCTGGTGATGCAGGAACGGAACAACTTCGAGCGGCCGTCGACGCCGTTTCGCGAACGCGGGGCGTTTCTCACGCCGGGCGAGCGCGTGTACGCCGCCACGCCCGAGGTGCTGCCGCCGATGAGCGCGGAGCAGATGCCCAACCGGCTTGGCCTGGCGCAGTGGCTGGTGTCGCCGGACAACCCGCTCACCGCGCGCGTGACGGTGAACCGGGCGTGGGAGCAGTTCTTCGGGCGCGGCCTGGTCGAGACCAGCGAGGACTTCGGCACGCAGGGCGCGTCGCCGTCGCACCCCGAGCTGCTCGACTACCTGGCGACGGAGTTCGTGAGGCTCGAGTGGAAGCAGAAGGCGCTCCACCGGCTGATCGTGACCTCCGCCGACCTATCGGCAGGATGCCGCCGCCACGCCCGTCCTCATCGACAAGGACCCGTACAACCGGCTGCTGGCGCGCGGGCCGCGCTTCCGCATGGAGGCCGAGATGATGCGCGACGTCGCGCTTGCGGCCAGCGGCCTGCTGAGCCCCGCCATCGGCGGCCCAAGCGTGTTCCCGCTGCAGCCCGACGGCATCTGGGACAACCCGTACAGCGACGAGGTCTGG
This sequence comes from Vicinamibacteria bacterium, assembly GCA_963818215.1. Classification (GTDB taxonomy): domain Bacteria; phylum Acidobacteriota; class Vicinamibacteria; order Vicinamibacterales; family JAENWD01; genus JAENWD01. The sequence continues at coordinate 52,387 of CAWFRL010000030.1, forward strand.
AAGACCAGCGAGGGCGCCGATCGCCATCGGCGGGGGCTGTATACCTTCATCCGGCGCACGTCGCCGTATCCGAGCTTCATGACGTTTGACGCCACCAGCCGTGAGTTCTGCACCGTGCGGCGCGTCAGGACCAACACGCCGCTCCAGGCGCTGACCAGCTTGAATGACGAGGCTTTCTTCGAGGCGGCACGCGCGCTGGCGATAAAGGTCGCCGCGCCGAGCCCGGCCTCGGCACGCCGCCGCGCCAGCGAGGCGTTCCGGCTCGTGACCGGCCGCCACCCCACCGAAGGCGAAGTCGACGCCATCGTCGGGTCGTACAAGCGGCAGCTCGCGACGCTACCGGCTCAAGCCGAAGGCCGCGGCGAAGGTGATGAAGGCCTCTGCCCCGTCGCCGCAAGTGATCGAACAGGCCGCGTGGACGCTGGTGGCCAATGCGCTGTTGAACCTGGACGAGACGGTGACGAAATGACCCCGGCGATCGACCGGTACAATCACGAAGGCACGATGGCGCGACAGGCACGAAGGAGACCTTTAATGGAACCCCACGATCGTTCACCTTCGCGACATCACCCGCCGGCACTTCTTCAAGGACGTCGGGTTCGGCATCGGGTCGCTGGCGCTGACCTCGTTGATGAACGAGCGCCTGTTTGCCGCTTCGCCGTCCGACCAGGCGGCGGCACAGAAGGTCGGGACGCACTTCGCGCCCAAGGCGAAACAGGTCATCTTCCTGTTCATGGCGGGCGCGCCGTCGCAGCTCGATCTGTTCGACCACAAGCCGATGCTGCAGAAGCACGACGGCGAGGAGATTCCTGCCGGCATCATCCCCGAGGGCGAGCGGTTCGCGTTCGTCAAGGGCACACCGCGGCTGCTCGGGTCGCCATTCGAGTTTCGCCCGCGCGGTCAGTCGGGCAACGAGATGTCCGAGCTGCTGCCGTTCCTGCAGCAGCATGCCGACGAGATCGCGATCATCCGTTCGATGAAGACGACGCAGTTCAACCACGCGCCGGCGCAGATCTTCATGAACACCGGGCACCAGGTGATTGGGCGGCCCAGCATGGGCTCGTGGCTCAGCTACGGCCTGGGCAGCGACAACAAGGACCTGCCCGCGTTTGTCGTCCTGATGTCGGGACAGAACAACCCGGACGGCGGCAAGAGCTGCTGGGGCAGCGGCTTCCTGCCGACGGTGCACCAGGGCGTCGAGTTCCGCGCCAAGGGCGAGCCGGTCCTCTTCTCACGCAACCCGGACGGCGTGGACGGCCAGACCCGGCGCGAGTCGCTGGACCTGATTCGATCGCTCAACACGCTCGAGGGGCAGCGCGTCGGCGATCCGGAAACCACCACGCGCATCGCCGCCTACGAAATGGCGTACCGCATGCAGTCGAGCGTGCCGGAGCTCACCGACATCTCGGGGGAATCGCCGGCGACGCACGAGATGTACGGCACCGAGCCCGGCCAGGTGTCGTTTGGCAACAACTGCCTGCTCGCACGGCGGCTGGTGGAGCGCGGCGTGCGCTTCGTCCAGCTCTATCACCGCGGGTGGGACACCCACGGCGCCGGCATCGGCACCGACATCGTCGTGCGCGTGCCCCAGCTGTGCCTGCAGATCGACCGCGCGATCGGCGGGCTGCTCACGGACTTGAAGCAGCGCGGCCTGCTGGACACGACGCTGGTCGTCTGGGGCGGGCGAGTTCGGGAGGACCCCGATCAACGAGGCACGCAACGGATCCAAGCTCCTGGGCCGCGACCATCATCCGCGCGCGTTCACGATGTGGATGGCCGGTGCCGGCGTCAAAGCCGGCACCACCGTCGGACGCACCGACGACTTCGGCTACAACATCGTCGAGGATCCGGTGGACGTGCAGGACCTGCACGCGACGATGCTGCACCTGATGGGCATCGATCACGAGAAGCTCACCTACAAGTTCCAGGGGCGCGACTTCCGGCTCACCGACGTGAGCGGCAAGGTCGTGACGAAGTTGCTGGCCTGAGTGCGTCGAGGCTGCCGCCGGTCGTGGCCTCGCTGCTGGCCCTGCTCGCGATCGGGTCGTCCCCCGCTACGGCCCAAGTCCCCAACGACACATCCGTCAAGGCGTACCTGGAACTCCTGTCCCGCTATGAACACGGCGAGCACGAGGAGGTGGCCCTCGAAGTCTACCGACTCGACGCCGCTACGGCGCGGGCATTGGCGGTCCGCGTGTTCGACGACATCGAGATCGAGATGGGGCGACCGCAGAACCGGGATCTGGCGACGCAAGACCGGCTTCGAGTCGAGCGTCTCCGCCGGTTGACGCTCACGCTGCTGGTGCACACGGAGGTGGCGGTGAGGCTGAACACGCCCGAACCACTGCTCGGCCAACTGTCCTTGCTCGACGATGTCGTTGACCGTCTCGGCGATCTCGAAAGGGATTTTCGCGCCAAGGGCTGGATCGACATGCGCGATGCCGCGCCGTCGGAACGGCGACCGGCAGGCGAGCGTCAATGGGACGCGGTCTGGCGGCTGATTCGCCAGTGGCACCTCGTCGTGATCTCGCATTTGCAGCGGATGGGTAACGTCGAGCTGCTGAAGCGGCACGTCGACATCGCGTTGCAATCGTTTCGAAATGACCCCGAGCTGCTGCTCGCGCGTGGCACGGCTTCGGAGATGGAAGCTGACGCCGGCATGATCGATCGCTCGATGGCCACCTTCATCTACACGTCAGAGTTCATGCAGCAATGGCGCGAGTCGATGAGCGCGGCCGGCGGCGACTACCGGAACGCCGTACGCCGACGGCCCGAACTGCATGAAGCCTGGCTGCGATTGGGTCGCGCCAAAGCACATCTTGGCGACAGGGACGAGGCACGACGAGTTCTGACGCAGGTCGCCCAGAAGGCCCCAGTGGCGATGCGCTACCTGGCGTATTTGTTTCTGGCGGAATTGGCCGAACAGCAGCACCTGCAGGCCGACGCGATCTCCGCCTATCAGTCGGCGTTGGCGTTGTTACCCACGGCACAGGCGCCGCTGCTCTCGCTCAGCCGGCTGAGCGATGCGTCTGGAGACAGCGCGAGCGCCCTGAAATGGCTGGCACGCTCCGTCAACGCCATCGGCCCCGGACGTCCTGAACCGTGGTGGGAATACCAGCTCGGCCAGTCGTGGATGCTCGAGGGGCGGCTGGCTGAGCTCCGCCTCATGGGACTGCGTCGATGAGGCGCGTCCTGGCGGCCTTTGTCTTTCTGGCCGGTGTCGTCGCGCCTGTTTTGTCGCAGCCCGTGTTTCGCGCGGGCACGGAACTGGTCCGCATCGACGCGTTGGTCACCGACGATGGCGTTGCCGTTGAAGGACTGGCTGCGAGCGACTTCGAGGTGCGCGACAACCGCGTCGTGCAGACCGTCGCGGCAATTGCCACCATCGAATCGGTGCAGCTTGGCGTCGTGCTCGACGCCAGCGGAAGCATGACCGGCGAGCGCATGGCGCTGGCTCGACGGGCGACGTCGGACCTGCTTGGCCTGCTCACCCAGGCGGATCGGTTCTCCGTCGTCGCGTTTGGAGACCAGGTCGGGATCGTCGCCAACCGCGGGACATCGGTCGCCGATGCCGTCGCGGCGCTGGAATCTCTGCAGGCCGGCGGCGGAACGGCACTGCTCGACGCGACGTTTCGCCGGCATCCTGGCGGCAGACGGCGGGGACGGCCCGAAGTTGCTGCTGGTGCTGACCGATGGGGGCAACAACGCAAGCTGGCTGCAGGCCGGTGCGGTCATCGACGCCGCGCGACGCCACGAGACGGTCGTCTATCCAGTCGCGGTCGATCCGGATCGCCGTTGGCCGAGCCGCGTCAGGCGGCGCACCAGCGACAGCCTCGCGCTCCTTCAGGAGATCGCCGATCAGACCGGAGGCCGTCAGGTCGACGCGGGCTGGGACCGCAGTCTGGGCGAGGTGTTCCAGACGATCCTGCGCGAGTACCGGCAGCGCTACATCGTCAGCTTCACGCCGACCGGCGTCGGGAGCGGCGATGGGTGGCACGACCTCGAAGTGCGCGTGAAGCGGCGAGGCGCCATGGTGCGCGCCCGCACGCGCTACTGGTCAGGGCCGAAGAACTGACGATGGGCTACACTACCCCACGCCAACGCCGACGGTCTGCCTCCCGATGTCCTGGTCCGGTCTTTGCGCCCGTGGCTTACTCGCATGCGTGCTGTTGTCGTTGCCTGCGGGGCCGCCGGCCGTCGCGCAGCCAGGCACGCCGCAGGTCACCGCCTATCTCTCGCTCCTGCAGCGCTACGAATCGGGCGACTACGAGGGCGCCGCCAGGACCGCGCTGACCTTGAACCCCGCCGCCGCGCGCGAGCTTGGGCGGCTCGTGATCATCGAGGACATCAAAGACCAGATGGTCCTGCTGCAGCGGTTGAAGGCCGCGACCCCAGAGGCGCCGACAGGGGACCGCCTGAATCAGCTCAGGCGGGAGCGCCTCCGACGGCTGAAGCTGACTCTTCTGGTGCATACCGAAGCGGCTCTCCGTGTGACGGCTCCAGGACCGCTCGGCGACCAGCTCGCCCTCGCGCGCGGATGGGTGACTCTCCTCGCGCGATCTCGAAAAGGACGAGTGGGAAGGCCAGGAACGGTTCGTCCGCAACTGGTTCCTCGTCATCGCGTCACACCTGCAACGGGCGGATCAGCCCAGATACCTGAAGGCGCATGTCACCAGCGGGCTCGAGCTGTTCAGGGACGATCCCGAGCTGTTGCTGGCCCGTGGCTCCATCTCGGAGGGCGAGGCCGACGTCGCGATCGTCGATCGGTCGCTGTCGGCCGAGGTCTACACGTCGGGGTTCATCGAGCGATGGCGTAACTTCATGAGCGCCGCTGGCAGGGACTACCAGGAGGCGGCCCGGAACCACCCGGATCTGCACGAAGCAACGTTGCGGTGGGGCCGCATCAACCGGCATCTCGGCGACCGAAGGGCGGCCAGGCGTGCGCTGGGCCAGGTCGCCTCGAGCGATGCACCGACGCCGGTGAAATACCTTGCCCGCATCTTTCTCGGAGAGCTGTCCGAACTGGAACAGCAGCCGGCAGATGCGGTCACCGAATACCAGGCCGCCCTGGCGCTCGTGCCGTCGGCCCAGGCGCCGATGCTTGCGCTCAGCCGCCTGTGCGATGCCGCGGCCGACGAGCGGTGCGCCAGTCAGTGGCTGCAGCGGTCGTTCGATGCGACCAGACGGAATCGAGTCGATCCCTGGTGGCAGTACCAGCGCGGCCAGGCGTGGATGCTCCAGGGGCGGCTGGCAAGACTCCGCGCGGAAGGGCTGGGGAAGTGACACGCCTGCTGATCGTGTTGTCGATCGCGGTCAGCGGAATGACGGCCCAGCAGCCGATATTTCGCGCGCGCACGGAGCTGGTCCGCATCGACGCGCTGGTGACCGACGACGGCGACGCCGGTGACGGGGCTGACGGCCAGCGACTTCGAGGTCCGTCGACAACGGCGTGCGGCAGCGCGTCACGGCCGTCGGTGACGGTCGAGGCCGTGCAGCTTGGCGTCGTGCTCGACGTCAGCGGAAGCATGACCGGCGACCGCCTGGAGATCGCCCGCGCCGCGACCTTGGACTTGCTGGATCAGCTGAAGCGCGGCGATCGGTTCGCGATTGTCGCCTTCGCCGATCAGGTCGCGCGCGTCGCCAGGCCAGGCGCGTCGGTGGCCGACGCCACGACGGCGTTGGAGCACGATTCGGGCGGGCGGCGGGACGGCGCTGGTTGACGGCCTCTATGCGGGCATTCTGCAATCCGATCAAGGGCCAGGGCCGAAACTGCTGGTCCTGATGACCGACGGGCGCAACAACTCGAGCTGGCTGCCGGGCACGGCCGTCATCGACAGCGCGCGACGCCACGAAACCGTGATCTACCCCGTGGTTCCGTAGGTGCGGGCATCGCAGGTCGACGGCTGGCGTCACACCGCTCAAGAGGAGCGGCAACGACAACCTGGCGCTGCTGCAGGTGATCGCCGAACAGACGGGCGGCCGTGCGGTCGAGGCGCACGTGGGATACGCGGCTCGGCGAAGTCTTCGGGCAGGTCCTCCGTGAGTACCGCCAGCGCTACATCCTGACGTTCACGCCCGAGGGGGTGAAGACCGGCGACGGCTGGCACGAGCTCAGCGTGAGGGTGAAGCGCCGGGGCGCGATCGTGCGCGCGCGAAGCCGGTATTGGGCAGGTGGGGATTGACGATTGCAGATTGACGATTGAGCGGGCTCGCCCACGTATCCGGATCAGTCAGCCCATCGACCAGTAGCGCAGACCTTCAGGTCTGCCAAGCGCCCGAACACGGGCAGGGCTAAAGCCCTGCGCTACATGCTGCGGCCCGTGAACCGGGGCTATAGCTGCACGCTTTCGAGCAGCGCTTCCCGCGTGAGAATGCCGGAGCCGAGGAACGGATACTGTTGAACCTCACGTGCGAGGCCAGCTCGAATCGGGTTCTGCAGCACATAGCGAATGACGGTGACGAAGTCGTCGCTCTTGCGAAGCAGACGATCATGCCAGCCTGGTTGCCAGAAGCGCCCTCCCACCTGCTGGCTATGGGCATAGCCGGCGTATTGCTTTGCGAGGCGCGCGAACCGGGCCACATCGCCGGTGAGCTCGGTCGTCTGGACGACCAGGTGAACATGATCGGGCATGAAGCAGTACGCGATTACGGCAACGTGCGTCTGGATGCCCGCGCGCAGAAACTGCGTCAGGGTACGTTCCACAATTTCGTCCGACACGAACGCCGCTCGGCGACCGCTCGTGCAGAACGTCAACAACCCAGCGACAGCGCCCGCGTAGTCGGCAGGTTCAAGGCGAGGCCGATCCTTGCGCATGCGCTGCACGGTGCAAATGGCAGGCCGCCCGCGCCGTCACCGGTCACGCCTGTCGGGCACATGTAGCGCAGACCTTCAGGTCTGCCACGCCCCGACCGTCCTGGGGCAGGGCTGAAGCCCTGCGCTACAGGCGGATCTGCGAATTTGCGACGTCCACCCGACCTTCTGCAGCGCAGACCTTCAGGTCCGCCACCCAATCGTCCGGCGCCCGAAGGATTCGCTACCTACTTCCCGTCTAACCCACGACGCCACGGACCGGCCAGAGGAGTATCGTTAGACAGAACGGCGGCTTACCGGAACGTCGAGTCTCTGGCCATGCAGGACCTTGCGCTGGCTCGCCGGCTGGCGGCGGGAGATGAAGCAGCCTTCGACGCCTTCTTTGCGGACTATTTTCCGCGCGTCTACCGGTTTGCCCGCGCGCGGCTGGACGGCAACGACGCGTGGGCCGAAGACGTCACGCAGGCGTCCCTCATCAGGGCGCTCGGCAAGATTCACACCTATCGGGGCGATGCGGCCTTGTTCACGTGGCTCTGCACGCTGTGCCGCCGCGAGATTCGGATTGGCGCCAGCGCACGGGACGAGCGTCCGAGGTCGCGCTGGTCGACGACAGCCCCGACATCCGCGCGGCGCTCGACGCGGTCGCCGCGCTTTCCAACGAGGATCCGGACGCCGAGCTTCGCCGGCGCGAGCTGTCGAGGCTCGTGCAGGCCACGCTCGACCACCTGCCGGGCCGGTACGGCGACGTCCTCGAATGGAAGTACATCCAGGAGCTCACGGTCGCCGAGATCGCGGACCGTCTCGGCCTGGGCTACAAGGCGACGGAGTCTCTGCTGACCCGCGCGCGTCAGTCGTTTCGAGACGGCTTCGCGCTGATGGAAGGGCAATGAGCCACGACGAAGACACCACCGCGCGGCTGCTCCACCTGGCGGGACCGCGGCCCGACGTGCCCGCCGAGCGCGCCGCGCGCGTCCGTGAGGCCGTGCACGAACGCTGGCAGATCGGCACGCGGCGGCGGCGTGCGCGCCGGGCGGTCTGGGCGGCGGGGGCACTGGCGGCGACGGCAGCGATGGTCGTGCTGCTGGTGCGGCTGGGCCCTGGGGCGGACGAGGCGGCCTCACGCGATCTCGTCATGGCGACCGTCGAACGAGTGGAGGGGACTGGCGCACTGAAGACAGGGGCCGCGATTCGCACGAACGAGTGGATCGAGACCGCGGCGACCTCTCGCGTCGCGCTGCGCCTAGACGACGGCACATCGGTCCGCGTCGACCGCGGGTCCCGGGCACGCCTGCTCGCGCCCGCCGTCATCGAGCTCACCTCCGGCGCCGTGTATCTCGACACCGGGCGGGACTCGACGGCCCTGGAAGTCCGCACCGCATTTGGCACCGCGCACGACATCGGCACGCAGTTCGAGGTGCGGCTGGACCCGGCGGCGGTCCGCGTTCGCGTGCGCAGCGGCGTCGTCGAACTGCGACGCAGCGGCGAGTCGCTCACCGCGCGAGCGGGCACCGAACTCACGGTGTCGTCTGGCGGCGCCACACGACGGGCGATCCCCGCGAATGCGCCTGACTGGGCCTGGGCCGCCAGACCTCGCGCCGGTGTTCGAGATCGAGGGGCGCACGGTCGCCGCATTCCTGGAGCACACGGCGCGGGAACAGGGCTGGACGCTGCACTATGCCGACGCCCGGCTGACCCGTGATTCGGCGGCCATCGTCCTGCACGGCTCGGTTGCCGGCCTTCTGCCGCAGGATGCGATCGCGGTGGCCTTGTCGGCGAGCGGGCTCGGCCATCGCCTCGATGGCGAAGATCTGCACGTCTTCAGAGATCGGGAGTCGCAGTGAATTCAGGGAGGGCCGGGCCCGATCGCTCCTGCCGCGCGCCCGTGATGGCGGTCCTGATCGCCGTCATGGCAGTGTCTGCCTCGCCTTCGGCCGGACAAACGAGCCCTGACCAGTATGCGGGGCGTCGCCTGGCAGACGCGCTCAAGATCCTCCAGACTCGCGGGCTCAGGCTCGTGTTCAGCTCGGAGATCGTCACGCCGGAGATGCGAGTGGCCGTGGAGCCGCGCGCGACGTCTGCGCGCAAGGTGCTCGACGAGCTCCTGCAGCCACACGACCTGTCGGCCAGGGAGGGACCGGGCCGCGTGATTCAGATCGTCCGAGCGAAGCGCCCGGTCAAGAGCGCTCGCGTTCGCCAGGCCACACCGCCGCGCCGACACCTCCCCTGCCAGAGACACATCGGAGCGCGTGACCGTCACCGCCGTCGGGACCGGATACGAGCCCAACGCCGTTTCCTCGGGGCACCTTCGGTCGCGGGAACTGCGGGAAGTGGCGGGCGTGCTGGCCGACGACCCGTTGCGGGCGGCCCACACGCTTCCAGGCGCGGCAACCGGCGACGACTTCCGCAGCGAGTTCTCCGTGCGTGGCAGCGCCTACCGTCACATCGGCGTGGTCGTCGACGGTGTGATGACCGGCTGGCTCCGGCATGCCGCGTACGGACGCAACGAACCGGCATCGGTCGCGATGCTCAACAGCAATGGCGTCGACAAGCTGACGCTGCAGTCAGGGGCCTACGCGCAGCGCCACGGCGACCATCTTGGCGCCGAAGTGGATCTGACGCTCCGGGAAGGGTCGCGCGAGAAGACCAGCTTTCTCGGAGCGGTGACGACTCTGCATTCGACGCTGGTCGGCGAGGGGCCGATCGGAGTCGATCGCAGCGCGGCTCGTGGCTGGCCACGATTCGAAACAGCCATCGTGACTGGCCGATCCGGACGCCGCGCCCGTCAAGCGGCACGGTCCTGGGGTTCAGCGATGCGCAGGCGAAGCTCGTGTACGACGTGTCCACGGCGCAGCAGGTCAGCGCCAGCGTGCTCGTCGGCCGTTCGAGCGCGGACGAACTCGATGAGCAACAGGAACTGGAAGGAGCCAGTCGCGTGACGCTGGCGACGCTTGGGTGGCGATCCACGTTCGGCTCGCGTACGTCGGTGAGCCAGCGGGTATCGACGCTCATGCACGCCTTCGACAACGACGTGCAGGCCGGGCAGTCTGGAGAAACGCGGCTCCGCGGGAGCGTTCGCGTATCGGGCCGACGTGGCCAGTGCGATTGCGGGCGGCCTGCTGGAAGCTGGCGCGCAGATCCAGCACGTGCGGCGTGGCGGCGACATTCGTTCCGAGCGCCGCATGGCTGCGATCGGCCTATTCGCATTTCACATGGATGCCGATGTCGCGGTTGAAGGTGGCCCCCGGCCTGCGCGTCGCCGACTCGACGCGCGCCAGTCAACCGGCGGTCTCGCCCTGGCTCCTGACGGAGTGGTCGCTCAACCCCAACTGGACCGTGAAGGCCTCGACCGGCCGGTCTCACCAGTTTCCGGGGACCGACGTCGTCGATCGAATTGCGTATGCCGAGGATGAGGGCAAGCCCGAGCAGGCCACGCACGTCGATGTCGGGATCGGTCACCGCCTGACGCAGTCCGTGCGCTGGCAGGCGACGTGGTTCGCGCGCCGGGAGCGCGACATCGTGCGCGAGCCGGACCCCACTGCCTGGCTGCTGGTTCCGGCACCGATCCAATCCCCGGGAATCGACCGGTTCAACGGCCGCCTGAGAGGCACCTCAGAAGGAATCGAGTTGCTGCTCGAGCGTCAGAGCCCGTCGGGGCTGTCGGGATGGGCCGCCTACTCCTACGGGCGCACGCGGTACACCGATCCGTCGCGCAACGAGATGTTCTGGGGAGACTTCGACCAGCGCCACGCGATCAATTTCTCGGCGCTGTACAGACTCTCTGACCGCACGGTCCTCTCCGCCACGTTTCGAAGCGGCAGCAACGTTCCCATCCCGGGATACTTCGTCGAGCGCGACGGCAGCCTGTTCGTGGGAACCCATCCCAACGACGTCCGCCTGCCGCGCTACGCGCGACTGGATGTGCGCGCCTCGCGCGCGTTCCGAGCTGCCGGCCGTCGAGTGACGCTGTTTGTCGACGTCGCCAACGTGCTGAACCGAACCAACGTCGGCCTCGCCAACGGCATCATCCGGCCGGAAACCGGCGAGGCGATCGGGTTCACGAAAACGCTTCTGCCGCGACTTCCGACCGCCGGCCTGACCGTCGAGTTCTAGCGCGTTGCCCGGCGACGCCACATTTAAAAAGTGAGAATAATCTAGCGACTTGTCGTGATTTTTAATAAAATAATATCCTGGTCTGTCGGGCCGATCCAGTGACGGAGAAAGGGCGCGACAGCATCGGGGTGCGTCTGGCGGTGGCCTCGTGTGCGCTCGCCGCGGCGGTGCTTGGCCACGGCCTGGGTGATTGCCGGCGCGCCGGGTCTGCTCTATCTGGCGGTGCTCGCCGCGGCGCTGTTGTGCGGTCTGCCGTGGGGCCTTGCGCTGTTCGGGTCGCGGCACGCCGCGGGGTGGCTGGCTGGCGCGCTCTTCGGCTATTGGGGCGCCGGGTTTCTCTGGTGGTTGCTGGCGATCGCCGGGGGGCGCGTCGATGCCCTGGTGGATCGCCGCGTGGGTGGCGTGCACAGCAGCGTCGTGGACGTCTGAGCCGTCGATGGCGCCAGGGCCTCGCCGCTGGTGACCCTGCGACGCTGGACGCGCGCCGAACACGCTGCGCTGGTGCTGACGATGGCGCTGGTGCCGATACTGGTGGCGCGGCCCTTTTCTCAGATTCGGCCACCTCGAAGAGGATGGCGAGCCGCCGCTACCGGGCGTACTTCACCGCCGACTTCGTCTGGCACATGGCGCTCGTGGAGGAGCTCACGAAGCACGACGGGACCGCCGACCAATCCCGTACCTGGCGCCCGAGCGACTTCACTATTACTGGACGTACTTCCTCGTGCCGTCGGCGCTGACGTCCGAGCCTGCCCGGGGCTGACGGCGGCCAATGCCCTGGCCCTCAACGCCCTGGCCTGCGGCCTGCTCTTCACGGGCATGCTGTACCTGGGCGCGTGGGCCGCGGTCCCCGGCCACGGGTTCACAGCGGCGCTGGCCGTCGCCGTGGTCATGCTGTGCGGCAGCGTCGAGGGGGCGGCCGCACTGGGCTACGGGTGGTGGCAGGGCTGGTCGGTCTCGTACGTGCGGGAGCTCAACATCGATGCCCTGCCGGCCTGGGCCTTCCACGGCCTTCGCATCGACAACCTCCGCGCGCGCTGTGGTACACCCCGCAGCACGCGGCGGCCTTTGCGCTGGGCACGATCGCGACGCTGGTGGCGATGGGCGGCGCAGGTATCGGTGGCGGCGCCATCGCGCTGGCCGGAATCGCGCTGGGCATCGCGGTGACGCTGAACCCGTTTGTCGGCGCCGTCTTCGCGGCGGTCTACGGCATCGCCATCGCGACCAACGCCATCAGGGCCGGCTCGCCACTGCGCGTGTCGCGCGCCACCTGAGCGTCGCGATCCCTGTGGCGCTGGCGCTGGTATGGTGTGCCGCCAATCGAGATCACGTCGGGCTCGGGGTCGAGCCTCGTCCTCGGGTGGTGGGGCCCGGCGACGCACGCGACCCGTGCCGACCCTCGCGATGTCGTTTCTGCCCGCGGCGATCCCCGCCATCGCCGGAGTGGCACTGGGCCGATCGGCGCCCGAGACACGGATAGCGCCGGCACGTGGCGGGACTCTGCGTCAGCCTGATCCTGATGTTCACCGTCGCCCTGCGCGTCGACCCCCATTGGGTGGGCTTCCGGACGGGGCACCTGATTTTCGGGTTCCTGCCGCCGCTGGTGGCGTGGGGATACGTGCGGCTCCGGGAAGCGGGCCACTACCGCGCTGCCGGCGCTGATGACGGCGGGCATCGTGCTGAGCGGCCTGCCGACGACGGTCATCGACGCCTACGACGCGCAGGATGTCGCCAACACCAGCATGGGTCCCGGCTTTCACTGGACCTTGTCGCTGTCGCGCCTCACAGCAGGACGCGTTGTCCTGGATTCCAGACACATACGCCGTCCAACGCCATCGTGCAGGCGGAACCGACGCGTGCGCGGCCGCGAAGCGTGGAGCGTGATTCCGAGCTTCGCCGGCCGGCGCATGGCCGCCGGATTGCCGATTTCGCTGATGCATGTCCCGGCGTACGACACGCGCAGCCGGGCGGTGCAGGAGATCTACGCCGGCGCCGACCCCGAGACGGGCCCGCCGCCTCGCGCGGGAGCTTGGGATCGACTTCCTGTACGTGGATGGCACGGACCGTGCTCACCTATCCGGCAGTCGCCAAGTTCGATCGCCGTCCCGACTGGTTCGAGCCGGTGTTTCGCAACCGCGAGGTCACGGTGTATGCCACGCGATGAGCCGTAGTCGCCCGCGGCACACCTGGAGAGACCGATGGGCCTGAAAATCGGGCGATCGCTCGTGGGGTCTGTCGTGTTCGTTCTGCTAATCCTGATAGGGATCACCGCAGGCATCTTCCTGGAATGTGTGGATGCGGTCGCGGTGATTCTGGCGCCGATGTTCCATCGCCGCCGCTGAGGTGTAGCCGAACCCCCAGGACCTTCGATCGAATGACGTATCCTGAGTGGAGAGCTTCGAAGCCTGGCCGGACTGTCTCACGCCGGTGTTCCGCAACCAGAAGGTCGTCATCTACAGCCAGCCGATGAGGATGCGTCAGTTTCGTTGACCGCCGCGATGCGTCTGGCGGCGCCGATCGCCCTTCTGCTCGCGGGTTCGACGCTGGCCGGTCAGCAGACCATCGACAGACCCGCTCTGGGACCGCCGCGCCATCGGCGGCGGCGACTTCCAGACGGTCTTCGAGGTGTCGGGACGGACGGAGCTGTCCATCTACCGCGTGTCCCCGAATCCCCAGACCTCGAATCCATCTGCGACGCGCAGAAGAAGACCGAGCGGCCACCTGGACGCGCCCGGCGCGACTTGCAGGCTGTTGCAGGCGGTGCCGCCGGATCGCCGATCACCGGAGGATCTGGCCATGGGCGTATCGCACGCTCTGGGCAGATTTACGCCTATCAGGGCGAGATGGCCGCTCGGGCGAGGCGTTCGACAAGGCGTACGAGACCATCGCGCCGCACTGGCGCGGCCAACCCGGTGATGCGCGAGGCGACGCACTTGCTCGAGCTGTCGATTGCCGTCGCCAACCTCCGGCGGGGGGAACTGGAGAACTGTCTCACTCGATCACAACGCCGAGCGGTGCATCTTCCCCATCAGCCGTCGGGGCGTGCATCAGCACCAGTCCGGGTCCGCGCGCGCCGTCGAGTACTTCACCAGGGCGCTGGCGCAGGACCCGAAGAACCTCGAGACGCGTTGGCTGCTGAATGTCGCCTACATGACGCTCGGGCAAGTACCCGGACGGCGTGCCGTCCGACACCTGATCCGCGTCGCTGGAGGCCGAGGCCGGCGGCGCGCCGCATTTCACCGACGTCGCCCACGAGTCGGGCCTGCCGCTGCGCACGCGCGCCGGCGGCGCCATCATCGACGACTTCGACAACGACGGCCGCTTCGACATCGTCGTCTCCAGCCTGGGGCCGTGCGACCGCTGCGCCTCTACCACAACGCGGGCGGCGGCCGGTTCGAGGACGTCTCCGAGCGGGCGCGCGTGCTCGACCAGACCGGGCGGCATCAACATCTCGCACGCCGACTACGACAACGACGGCTGGCTCGACATCTACGTGCATCGCGGCGGCTGGGAGTATCCGATGCGCAACTCCCTGCTGCGCAACAACGGCGACGGGACGTTCACCGACGTGACCGGCGCAGCCGGGCCTGCTCGACAAGCGCCCGCACCGCACGCACACCGCGGCGTGGGCCGACTACGACAACGACGGCTGGGTGGACCTGTTCGTCGGGCCACGAGGAGTCGCCGAGCGCGCTGTACCACAACGAGCGCGACGGCACGTTCCGCGAGGTCGGCGCGGCCGCCGGCGTGGCGCGCACCGCGTTCACCAAGGGCGCGACCTGGGGCGACTACGACAACGACGGGTTCGCCGACCTGTACGTCTCGAACTACGCCGGACGCAACTTCCTGTTCCACAACCGCAAGGACGGGACATTCGACGAGGTCGCGCAGTCGCTGGGCGTCGACCTGCCGCTCATGAGCTTTGCGACCTGGTTCTTCGACTACGACAACGACGGCTGGCTCGACCTGTTCGTGGCCAGCTTCGTGCCGTCGGTCACCGAAGTCGTCCGCGGCTATCATGGGCCTGCCGCCGCAGGCCGAGACGATGCGGCTGTACGGAACAACCGGCAGGGCGGCTTCGAGGATGTGACGCGCGGCAGGCGGGCTGGCACGCGTCGTCCCGGCGATGGGCGCCAACTTCGGCGACATCGACAACGACGGCTTCCTCGACATGTACATCGGCACCGGCGCGCCGTCCTACGCGGCGCTGGTCCCGAACGTGATGTTCCGCAACGACGGCGGACGGCGCTTCCTCGACGTCACCGCGGCCAGCGGCACCGGCCACCTGCAGAAGGGCCACGGCGTCGCCTTCGGCGACGTCGACGGCGACGGCGACGACGACCTGCTGGCCAACATGGGCGGGTTCGTTCCGGGCGACGCGTACTGGAAGGCGCTGTTCAGCGAATCCCGGCAATGCAAATCACTGGCTCGGCGTGCGTCTGGTCGGCAGCGAAGAAGCAATCGCGCCGGCCATCGGCGCGCGCATCAGCGCGCACGTCCGTCAGCCCGACGGCACGCTCGCCGAACGCCATCGCGTCGTGACCAGCGGCGGCTCGTTTGGCGCGTCGCCGTACCTGCAACTCATCGGCCTGGGCACGTCTGCCGACGTGGAGCGGCTCGACGTGGTGTGGCCCGCCAGTGGCGGACGTCAGCGTTCACGGCGATTCGCCGCCGGCCAGATCATCGAGATCCGCGAGGACGCCTCGACCTACCGCCGCCTCGACGGCTCCGCGCCATCAGGTGCGATAAGGTAGAGGGCGTGCACTCGGGGCGTCGGATCGTCATCTTCCATCGTCGTCTGCGCGGCGGCCTGGGCTGCGGCGCAATTGTCCATCTCGGCGGACACTCAAAAGCCGCCGGTGCAGTCCGCGCTGAGACCGCGGCCAGCGAAGCCGACGTGCGCGCGCTGTGCGGCACCGCGTGCCACCGATATCCTCCTCCCGACATCCTTCCACGGTCGGAATGGCGGGAGGAAATTGCCAAGATGACGCTCTTCCGCCAGGGCAACCCGGTGCCGCCGGGGCCGCCCGGCACGCTGAGCCGCATGGTCGTGCTGCCGCCCGACATGGAACGCGTGCTCCGGTTCTACACCGCACACGCGCCGGCGGAACTTCCGGCGCCGGAAGCATGGCCGGCCATCGACGAGCGACGCCGAAGGTGGTCTTCGAGCGCAGGGCCTTCGCGCCCGAGCGGGCGTCGAAGACGCCGTCGGTCTCCAACGTGCGATTTGCCGATATCGATCGTGACGGCAAGCTCGAGAATCGTCGCCACCGAGATGAGCTACGGCTACGTGATGGTCGGGCGGCCGTCGGACCCGTCAGGCGAGACTGCTGGACATCGTCGCCGACATCCCGCACCCGTCGCACTACGGCCATGTTCGACCTGGACAAGGACGGGCGCGACGACCTGCTGGTCGCCAACCTCGGGTCGTTCCTGCCCGGCGACCACCAGCACGGCGGCGTCGCGTGGCTGCGGCGGATGGACGACGGGCGCTACGGCGTGTTCGAGCTGACGGGCTTCCCACGGGTCGCCGACGTCGAGGCGGGAGACTTCAACGGCGACGGCAAACCCGACCTGCTGGTGGGCGCATTCGGGTGGCGCAGCACCGGGTTCATCGGCCTGCTCGCCAATCACACCACCAACTACTCGCAGCCGTCGTTCGAGACGACGCGCCTCGACGAGCGCACCGGGACCATCAACGTCATCCCGACCGACCTGAACAAGGACGGACGGCTCGACTTCGTCGCGCTGATCTCACAGCAGCACGAGGCCGTGGTGGCGTACCTCAACAACGGCGCTGGCGGGTTCGCGCAGGAGACGATTACACGGCGCCCCATCCCAACTGGGGTTCTTCGGGCATGCAGCTGGTGGACTTCGACGGCGACGGCGACCTCGACGTGCTCGTCACCAACGGCGACTCGTTCGACGACTTCCTGCTGAAGCCGTATCACGGGATCCAGTGGCTGGAAAACGAAGGCCGGTATCCGTATACCGCTCACCGCGTGGCGCCGCTGGCGGGCGCGCATCGGGCCTGGCCGTGGACCTGGATGGTGACGGCGACCTCGACGTCGTGGCCGCGGCGATGATCGCGCTCGCGCGGGAAGGCGGCGGAGCGCCGCTGCCGTCCGTCGTGTGGCTGGAACGCGTCGGCCCGAACGGAATTCACGCGCCACACACTTGAACTGGGCACGCCCACGCACGCCAGCCTCGATGCAGCCGACTATGACGGCGACGGCGACATCGATCTCGTCATCGGCAACTTCTCGCCGCAACGGCCGGTGCCGACGTGGGTGGAAGTGTGGGAGAACCGGACACCGAGACGCTGACGAGCCTCACAAAAAGGAGATCCCGAGTTCAATTTGGGGACTGGCCTTTACAGGAGCTCAGGAGCCGGCGCCCTCGAGCTGGTGAAGCCGGCGGGCGGCACCGCGCTGGTGGACGGGCTCTACGGCGGGATCCTGGAGGCAGGCGCGGAGCCCGGTCCCAGGCTGGTGCTGGCCATGACCGACGGTGCAATAACTCAAGCTGGCTGAAGGCCGCGGACGTCGTGGACGTCGCCCGACGCTGGGAGGCGTTGATTTACCGTGGCGGTGGTGCGGATCGGCAATGGGTCCGGGGCGTGGCCCGGACCTGCGGACCAGCGACAGCCTCGCCCTGCTGCGCGTCATCGCGGAAACTACACCGGCGGCCGCGCGATCGAAGCGTCGTGGAACTCCGGGCTCGGCGCGTCTTTCGCCGCATCCTGGCCGAGTCCCCGGCAGCGCTACATCCTGTCGTTTACGCCCCAGCGAGGGCATCTCCACCGGCGACGGGTGGCACAGGCTGGAGGTCAAGGTGAAGCGACGGGGCACCCGGATACGGGCCCGCACCAGTTACTGGGCAGGCCCATGACCAGTTCCCATTTCTCCTA
>CAWFRL010000031.1:0-118605 GCA_963818215.1 Vicinamibacteria bacterium
GCCCACACCTGATATCCCTTCAGCGTCGGGTGCAGTTTGTCGCGCTCGTTCATCATCCCGTCGAAGAGCCGGCCCTCGGCATCGGCCAGCCTGTCGTTGACGTTCAGGTAGCGCACCCGCGTGCCGTCGGCCATCACGCGCAGGTTCCGGTTGATGCGGTCAATCTCCGGCATCACCGCCATGTTGTCGTTTCGCGGGAAGATCGCGGTCAGCACGATGGTGGCTTTCGGCGCCTTGCGACGGCAGACGTCGCGGATCGCCTCGAGCCCTCGCGTGATGTCGGCGACTTTGTCCTCGTCACCCGGCGTCGGCCCGACGTTGTTCGTGCCGGCGAGCACGACGATGACCTTGGGGTTCACGCCGTCCAGCTCGCCGTTCTCCAGTCGCCAGAGGATGTTCTGAATACGGTCGGCGCCCCAGCCGAAGTTGCCCGCGTTCCAGCCGTGGAAGCTCGCGCGCCAGTGGGCCAGCAGGTGCGGGTGGTCGGTGGCGCCCCAGCGACGCGTGATCGAGTCGCCGACGAAGTAGACGTCGATGCGGCCGCTGCGGCCTTTGTCAGCAGCTCGGCGTGCGCGGCCATCGAGTTGGTGTCGGTTCGAGGCGCCGGTCGATCGGCCGGAGACTGGGCAGGATCAACGGCCTGACCCGCCTGGAGCAGGCCGGCAACGACCAGCGACAGAAGCACGGACGTCACGATGGCCCGCCCGCCGAGGTCGCCTCGATGAAGCCCACGAGATCGGCGGCCACCGCATCGGGCCGCTCCCAGTTCGGGCAATGCCCCGTATCCTCGTAGATGCGCAGGCGCGCGTCCGGCAGCGCCGCGAGGAGCTGGTCCTGATCCGCGCGCGAGAAGAGCGCATCGCGATCGCCCCACAGCAGCAGCGTCGGACAACGCACACGGCCGAGCGCTTCCACATCCTCGAACGCCAACAGTCCGGACAGCAGCCGGGACCAGAGCCGTGACGGCAGCTTCAGGCTCTCGCCGATTAGCTCGTCGAAGAACGAGTCCGCCAGGGGAATGTGGATGGTTGAGGCCTGGAACGCGCGGGCAAACGACTCGGGCACAGGGTCGGGCAGCGTCCGAAGCTCGTCGAGCACACTTCGCGTGACGTCGTTGGCGGCTCTGAATCCCGACCCGATCAGCACGAGCCGCGATACCCGGCCGGTGGTGGCCTCCGCCACGCGGCGGGCGACGAAGCTGCCGAAGGAATGCCCGACCACGGTCGCACGCTCGATCCCGAGTGTGTCGAGCAGCGCCACGACATCGGCCGCGAGCTCGGGGATGGTGTAACCGGTCTCGGGCTTCTCCGAGTCGCCGAACCCGCGAAGGTCGGGTGCGACCGCGTGAAAGTGCGTCGGAAGCAGCGGCATCACCCGGCTGTATGAGTGACCCGAATCGGGCCAGCCATGCAGCAGGACGATGGCCTCGCCGGTGGCACGGCCATGTGCGCGGTAGTGAAGGGGAACCATTTTCTCAGGCCCGCGACCAGTACCAGTAGAACGGCAGCCCCAGGGCCAGCAGTACCAGACCCGCCAACGCCTGCGAGGGCGCCGTCACGAGCGTGTTGATCAGCAGCCACGCCGTCATGCACAGCGCGACCGCCGGCACTACAGGGTAGCCCCATGCACGATACGGGCACTCGGCGTCAGGCATCCGCCGCCGGAACACGAACACCGACGCGGTCGCCATCCCGACGAAGACCAGGATCGCGAACATCGCGTAGTCGGTCAGCGTGTCGAACGACCCGGAGATCACCAGCAACGCCGCCCAGATCGTCTGCACGACCAGCGAGCGGATCGGCACCTTCGAGCGCGGCGACACCTTTGCCAGCGCCCTGAAGAACAGGCCGTCCTGCGCCATCGCATACGGCACGCGCGCCGAGACCAGCGCCGCCATGACGAGCGCGCTGAAGACGGACATCGCAAAGGCCGCGGCCAGGAGGCTGCTGGCCTGTGGTCCGAGCACGCGTGTCACGACGTCGGTGGCGACGGTGGAGCCCAGCGCGACGCTGGCGACGTCGTGCGGCGCCAGCACGAAAAAGTAGCTGATGTTCACCGAGACATAGAGGAACGCGATGATGCCGAGCCCGCCAATCAGCGCGCGCGGCAGATTCCGCCCCGGGTCGCGGACCTCGCCGGCGATGTAGGTGACCTCGTTCCAGCCGTTGTACGCCGACATCGCCGCGATCATCGCCGCGCCGGCGCCCGCGATGCCGCCTCTGGCCGCCGCCGGCACGCCCTCGCAGAGTCCCGCCGCACCCGACATCGTGAAGTGGCCCCAGTCGCCGTGACCGAAGAAGAAGGCCAGCGTGCCGATGCCCAGCACAAAAGCAATCTTCAGGGCCGCGAGCAGGGAGGCAATGTGGCCGCTGACGGAGATCGCCACGCAGTTGATGGCACAGGCGATCGACAAGGCGACGACGGCGGTCAACTGGATACCGCTCACTCTCAACGACGTGGAGCCGAGCGGAACGGAGAAGCCAGCTCCGGCCAGCGCGCCGCCGAAGAGCACGTTGAGGAAGATGCCCAATCCGAAGGCGAGGGCGGCCATCCCGCCGGTGTTGCCGATGAAACACCGCATCCACCCGAACAGGAAGCCGGCAAGCTTGCCGTAGGCCTCGCGGATGAACACGTATTCCCCGCCGGCCCGGGGCATCATCGCCGACAGTTCGCCGTAGGTCAGCACGCCGGCCATCGCCAGCAGGCCGGCGACAATCCACACGACGATGACCGCCCATGGCCACTCGACGTTGCACGTCATGACCCGCGCCTTCAGAAAGACGCCCGTGCCGATGACCTCGGCGATCACGATCGCCGTGGCCGCAGTGAGGCCGAGACCGCGGACCAATGACGGGGCGTGCCGGGGCGGCAGCGCGGCGGAGGGCATCAGGAGTGCGATTGTAGACGGGCGGGGCCGCATCCGCCGGCATTCGTTGAATAATGAAGTCGTCTATGAGTCTGAGCGCCGGCACACCCCTGGGGCCCTACCGAATCGTCGCCCCGCTGGGGAAGGGGGGAATGGGCGAGGTGTATCGTGCCCATGACGATCGGCTGGGGCGCAGCGTCGCCATCAAGGTGCTGCCCTCGGAGGTGTCGTCCGATCCCGACCGCCGGCGCCGGTTCGAGCGCGAAGCGCGCGCCATCGCCGCGCTGAACCACCCGCAGATCTGCGCCATCCACGACGTCGGGCATCAGGACGGCGTGGACTTCCTGGTCATGGAGTTGCTCGATGGCGAGTCGCTGGCCGATCGCCTCGCGCGGGGTCCCCTGCCGTTTGATGAAACCAGGGCCATCGCGCTGACCGTCGTCGACACGCTGGGCGTGGTCCACGATCGCGGGCTGATTCACCGCGATCTGAAGCCCGCCAACATCTTCCTGACGCCCCACGGCGTGAAGTTGCTGGACTTCGGCCTGGCCCGTGACGTCGGTCCCGCCGAAGCCGTCGACACACGGCTGACGCAGCAGGGCCTGGTCGTGGGCACGCCGCGCTACCTCGCGCCGGAACAGGTCCGCGGCCAGACGGTGGACCATCGCTCGGACATCTTCGCGGCCGGCGCGGTCATCTACGAGATGCTCACGGGCCGCGCGGCCTTTGACGCCCCGTCGCTGGTCGATATCCTGCACGCGGTCGCCTACGAGGAGCCGCCGGCGCTGGCGCCAGGCACGGCGCCGCTGCAGTTCGAACACGCCGTGCGGCAAGCCCTGGCCAAGGATCCCGCACAGCGGCCCGCCACGGCGGCGCTGCTTGCGCATGCGCTGCGAGCCGGGTCGTCGACGGCCACCGTCGCGATGGCGATGCCGGATCAGAAGCCCGCCGCGCTCACGCGACTGATCGTGCTGCCGTTCCGCCTGCTACGGCCGGATGCCGACACCGATTTTCTCGCCTTCAGCCTGCCCGACGCCGTCTCGGCAGCGCTGGCGGGCCTGGAATCCGTGGTTGTGCGGTCGAGCCTGTCGGCGGGACCGGCAACGCCGAGCGGGCCTGACCTGCCGGCATTGGCCCGCCAGGTGCAAGTCGACGCAGTCGTGACCGGCTCGCTCATGCGGGCGGGCAACGAGCTGCGGGTGTCTGCGCAATTGGTGGCCGTCCCGGAAGGCTCGCTGCTGTGGTCGCACACCATTCAGGCGCCGATCCACGATCTCTTCCAGCTCCAGGACACGCTGGCCCAGGCCATCGTTGCGGCGCTGCACGTCCCGTTGACGGCGCACGACCACCGGGCGCTGCGGCAGGACGTGCCGAGCAACGCCGAGGCCTACGAGCTGTTCCTGCGCGGCAACAAGATGGCTGCCGACTCGTCGCATTGGCTGGAGGTGCGCGATCTGTACGAGCGCGCGGTCGCGCTCGACCCGGGCTAT
The DNA here is from genome assembly GCA_963818215.1 of Vicinamibacteria bacterium. Classification (GTDB taxonomy): domain Bacteria; phylum Acidobacteriota; class Vicinamibacteria; order Vicinamibacterales; family JAENWD01; genus JAENWD01. The sequence continues at coordinate 4,357 of CAWFRL010000031.1, forward strand.
GCCCCGGCGTGGGCGCGGCTGGGTCGCACGCTGCGCGTGATCGCAAAGTTCGGCGGCGGCCAGTCGCACCAGGAGTTCGCGCGCGCCGAGCGTGCCTTCGAGCGCGCGCTCGCCCTCAACCCCGACCTGACCACTGCCCATTACCTGTACGCCCACCTCGAGGCGGAAACCGGACGCGCGCGTGATGCGATGGTGCGGCTGCTCACCAGAGCGCGGTCGCGGCGATCGGACCCGGAGCTGTTCGCCGGGCTGGTCACCACGTGCCGCTATTGCGGGCTGCTCGACGAGTCGCTCGCAGCGTACGAACAGGTGCGCCGCCTCGATCCGGCGACTCGCACGAGCGCCGCCTACACGTTCTACGTGCGCGGCGACTTCGCGCGCGCCATCGAGACCGACAGCGCCAGCATGCCGTTTGCGACATCGATCTCGCGGATGCGTCTCGGCGAACTCGACATCGCCCGTCCGATGCTCGATCAGCTGGAGCACTCCAGCCCGCTCGAGGTCGTCCGTCTGATCTCAGGCACCTATCGCCGGGCGATCGACGGCGACATAGAGGGGCTGGCACCCCGAATGCGGCAAATGGTCGACATTGGATTTGCCGATCCGGAAGGCTACTTCTGCCTGTCGGCGTTCGTGGCGCGCGCCGGGGCGCTCGACCTCGCACTCGACGCGTTGGAGCGGACGGTCACCGGCGGCTACTATTGCCCGTCCTCGCTTCGCCAGGATTCCTTTTGGGACGCCGCCCGATCGAGCGAGCGTTTCGAGCGGCTGCTGGCGAGATCCGAGGCCGGCACGGCGCAGGCGCGCGAGGCGTTCGACCGGGTCGGCGGCGCGTCTATACTTCCACCGACTCCCTAAAGAGACCAACGACGATGCCACGTCCTGCTGCCCGTCGCGTGTGTGCGCTCCTGCTGGCCGGTGTGGCCGTGGCGCTGGTCGCGGCACCTCGCGCTGCCGACGTGCCGGCTCCGCTTGCCATTGGCGCCGAGGCGCCGGACTTCTCGCTGCCTGGCGTGGACGGCAAGACGTACTCGCTGGCGAGCTTTGCGAAGAGCACGGTGCTGGTCGTGATCTTCACGGCGGTCCACTGCCCCACCGCCGAGGTGTACGAAGCGCGAATGAAGCAGCTCGTGGCGGACTACCAATCCAAGGGCGTCGCCTTCGCTGTCATCCAGCCAAACAGCGCCAAGGCGCTTCGGCTCGACGAGATGGGCTACACCGATCTCGGCGACTCGCTCGACGACATGAAAGTGCGCGCCGAGCACCGCAAGTTCAACTTCCCGTTCCTCTATGACGGCGAGACGCAGGAGATCTCGCGGAAGTACGGCCCGGCCGCCACGCCGCACGTCTTCGTGTTCGACCAGCAGCGGCGCCTGCGCTACCAGGGCCGCATCGACAGCAACCCGCGCGAGGCGTACGCGAAGGTGCCGGACGCCAGAAACGCCATCGACGCGGTGCTCGCCGGGGGCACGCTCGCAGTCGAGAAGACCCCGACGGTCGGCTGCTCGGTGAAGTGGCTGGACAAGGCGACGCTGCACGACGCCGAGCAGCGCGCGATCGAGAAAGAGGTAGTGCCGCTCGACAAGATCGACGCGGCAGGCATACAGGCGCTCCGCAAGAACGCGACGGACAAGACCATCCTGGTGAACTTCTGGGCCACGTGGTGCGCGCCGTGCACGGCGGAGTTTCCGGAGCTCCAGACGATCTACCGGATGTATCGCAAGCGGCCGTTCGACCTGGTCACCGTCAGCATCAACTACCCGGACGAGGAGAAGGGTGTCCGCAAATTCCTCGAGGGACAGCACGCCTCGTCACGCAACCTGCTGTCGGCCACGATGGACCCGTACGAGCTCATCAAGGCGTTCGATCCCGAGTGGAACGGCGGCGTCCCGTATTCGATGGTCATCGCGCCGGGTGGCAAGGTCCTGATGAAGACCAACGGCGTGATCGACCCGCTCGTGACCAGGCGGACCATCCTGGCCAGCTTCCCCGACGACGACTACGTGGGACAGAACGCGTACTGGAACCAGAAGTAGTAGTGCTGAGCGGAATAAGCGGCGTCCACCCCCACTCAGCACTACCCCACCGCCACTAACGGGCCGGCGGCTTTCGCGAGAGCAGAGCGCGGAGACCGCCGAGCTGCGTGCCGGCGTGGGCCTGCAGCCCCACGCCGCTCCGCAGAAGTCGCGGAATCTCGAAGTCAGCCTTGAAGTCCCCCTCGGTACCAGTAGCGGTCGCCGTCATCGTGAGCGTGCCGCTCATGTTCTCGCCCTGGACCTTGAGCTCGACTGGATCGAACGCAATGGTCAGCGTCGTGCCCTGGTCGGATTCGACCAGTCGGGCCGTCAGCAACGCCGTCCCGTCGTTGCGAATCGTGCCGTCGGCGATCGCAGCCTCGATGTCGTCCAGCGTGAGCGTTCCAGAGAGGCGGTCGCGGTCTTGGGTCAGCGCGAGGGTCGTCGGCAGCTGACCCAAGGCTCGAAGGTCAGGACAGACATCCGACCCCAACCAGTCGCCCGTCTCACGGCAGGTGCGTACGACCGCAGCGCCGGTCCAGCCACCGTCGTAGTTCGGCAGGACACGGATCCGCAAGACGCCCTCACTCCCTGGTAGGCAGCCACGAGACTCGCCTCCCCAGTGTCGATGCCGCGGGCACGTCCGCTGTTGTCGATAGCGGCGACCAGCGGCGCGTCGCTCCGCCAGGACACCACTTCGGTGCTCGTCGAGCCGTCGCTCCAGCGAACCGTCGCTGTGTACACCCGCTCGACACCGATACGCAGCAGGTTGTTGGCGTCCGGACCGACGCTGACGGCCGCGACCGTGCGTGACGGTCCGACAGCATGCTGCCCCTCGGACTTACCGTCGCAGCCGACGGCGCAAAGCGCGATTCCCACGACGATAGCCATCCTTCGCATGGACCCTCCACTGAGCAATACAGGTTGTGACCCGATTGGTTACTTGAGTCGCCAGTCGGGAACGTTCCTGTCGTCCAATGCGAGCAACCGCGCCAATGTGAGGCCGCCATTGCGAGGGCTTCGAGGCTGGAACGGCCTGCACGGGCGCTTCGTATACCCCGGCATGTCCTGGACTGGCCCTCGCCTCGCCCTCCGCCGGCTGCTGCACGCGCCGCTGTTCACCGCCGTGACGCTGCTGACCCTGGCTATAGGCATCGGCGCCAACACCGCGATTTTCAGCGTCGTCTACGGGGTGCTTCTGAAGCCGCTGCCATTTGCCGAGCCCGAGCGGCTCGTCGCGGTCTGGCACAGGGCGCCGGGCCTGGGAATCGACAAACTGAACCAGAGCCCGACGACCTACCTCACCGTCCGCGACAGCGGCCGCGTGTTCCAGGACATCGGCATCTGGAACACCAACGCGGTCTCGATTACGGGCCGAGGGGAGCCCGAACGGGTTGCAGCGCTGCTCGTCACCGACGGCACGCTGCCGCTGCTGGGCGTGGTACCGGCAAAGGGCCGTCTGTTCACGAAAGCGGATGACTCTCCTGGCACTCCCCGCCGGGTCATCCTGACCCACGGCTACTGGCAGCGGCGGTTCGGCGGCTCGGAGGTGGTCGGCCGGTCGATGTCGGTTGACGGCGAACCGCTCGAGATCGTCGGAGTGCTGCCGGCGTCGTTTCGGTTTCTCAACGAGGACCCGTCCATCGTGCTGCCCCTGCAGTTCGATCGCGCGAAGCTCTTCATCGGCAACTTCAGCTACCAGGGCGTGGCTCGCCTGAAGCCGGGGGACGACCATCGCGCAGGCCAACGCCGACGTCGCGCGGCTGCTGCCGACGCTTGCCGACCGCTACCCGCTTCCCCCGGGTTTCACGCGGAAGATGTTCGATGACCTGAAGATCACTCCCGACGTCTATCCGCTGGTGCAGGACGCCGTCGGTGATGTCGGCAAGATGCTGTGGATCCTGCTGGGCACCGTAGGGATGGTGCTGCTCATCGCCTGCGCCAACGTCGCCAACCTGTGTCTCGTGCGCGCGGAGAGCCGCCACCAGGAGTTTGCGATCCGCACCGCGCTTGGCGCCAGCCGCGGGCAGATCGCGCGGTCGCTGCTGTCGGAAAGCGTCGCGCTGGGATTGATAGGCGGCGTGCTCGGCGTCGCGCTCGCGCGCGCCGGCCTGGCGCTGCTCGTCTGGTTTGCGCCCGACGGTCTGCCGCGGCTGAACGAAATCGAGATCAACGGCGTGGTGCTGCTCTTCACGCTCGGCATGTCGCTGCTGGCCGGGCTGCTCTTCGGGCTCATTCCCGTGATGCGGTTCGGGGAGCCGAGCGTCACGGCGCTCAAGGAAGGCGGGCGGTCGGCCAGCGAAGGCCCGAGCGCGCCATCGCGCGCGAAACACGCTGGTCGTCGGCGAGATCGCGCTGGCGCTGGTGCTGCTGGTCGTCTCGGGGCTGATGATTCGGAGCTTCCAGGCGCTGCGCGCGGTCGATCCCGGCTTCCGCAATCCGGACCAGGTGCAGACCTTCCGCATCTCGGTTCCCGACGCCCTCGTCGCCGATCGCGGATCAGGTCGTTCGAACGCACCAGCAGATCGCCGAGCAGCTGGCTCGCGTTCCCGGCGTGACGTCGGTCGGCCTGAGCTCCGCGCTCACGATGGACGGCTACAACAGCAACGACCCCGTGTTCGTCGAAGGCATCACACCGGAAGGCGGCAGTATCCCGCCGCTGCGGCGATACAAGTGGATCGGCCCCGGTTATGTCGAGACGATGGGCAACCGCGTGGTTGCCGGGCGCACCCTGACGTGGAACGACGCGTATCAGCGCCTGCCGGTCGCGGTGATCAACGAGAAGCTCGCGCGCGAGTTCTGGAAGACTCCGGGCGAAGCACTTGGCAAGCGGATTCGCAACACGCCCGGCAAACCCGTGGCGCGAGGTCGTCGGGGTCGTCGGCGACGAGCGCGACAACGGCGTGCACCTGCCCGGCGCCCGCGATCGTGTACTGGCCGATGGCGATGACCAGGTTCTGGGACCAGGAGACCTTCGTCTACCGGACCATGGGGTACGCCATCCGGTCGGAACGCGCAAAGTCGGCGAGCCTTCCTGCGAGAGCTGCAGCAGGCCGTCTGGTCGGTGAACGCGAACCTGCCGGTCGCCAACGCCCGGTCGCTCGCCGAGATTCGCGCCGGCTCGATGGCGCAGACCTCGTTTGCGCTGACGATGCTCGGGATTGCCGCGGGCGTGGCGCTGCTGCTGGGCATCGTCGGCATCTACGGCGTCATCGCCTACATCGCCGCGCAGCGCACTCGCGAGATCGGCGTGAGGATGGCGCTTGGCGCGCAGGCCTCCGATGTGCGGCGGCTGTTTGTCGGCCACGGCCTGAAGCTCGTGGCCATCGGGCTGGTGCTCGGCCTCACCGCCGCCATGGCGCTGACGCGGCTGATGTCGACACTGCTGTTCGGCGTCGGTCCGATGGACCCGGTCACTTACGTCGCGGTGTCGCTCGGTGCTCGGCACCGTGGCGCTGGTGGCGACCTACCTGCCGGCGCGCCGTGCGTCACGCGTCGACCCGGTCGTCGCGCTTCGCACGGACGCGTAGGCAGAAGGCGTCAGTCATTTACCGGTGCCTATGGGGTCGGCGTCGGCACCATCTCTATTCTCGTGGCCTCGATGACGATGGGGGCCGTGCTGTCGCCCGACGGCGGCAACTCGCGATAGCTCACGCGCACGCGGTCGCCCTCGCTGCCCGCCAGGCCCTGCGCGGACGCACCACCTGCGACGTCGGTGGCGTCCGTGTATCTGAACGAGTGCTCGGTCCCATCATCTGCGCGGACCACGAAAGTCTTCGCGTCGGCATCGACGGTTCTCAACTCGCCGATGATGACCTGGGCCACCTCGGGCGCCGGAGCGCCCCGGCTGGCGGAGGTATCTCGTGTGCCGCTCATCCTGTCGCAGCCCAGCACTGACAAGGCCGCAATGGCACAGATGGCGAGAATCGGACTTCGTGCTCTCATGGCGAACCCTCCGGGATCGGCGTACGAGGGGCAAGGTTCGGGCCAGCACCCGGGCCGTCGAACTTCCACAGAATGCGGCTGCAATGGCGATATCCGCAGCAATCGCTGAGTTCCGAAGGCCGGCGAGCGGGTACTTCTTACGCCGGCCGAGCTCGACGCTACTCGGACCGCAGCGCGACCAGCGGGCTGACCTTCGCGGCGCGGCGGGCGGGAACCCAGCACGCCGCCAGCGCGACCAGTGCCAGCACCGCGACGATCCGCCAAACGTCACCGGGTCGCTGGCGCCGACGCCGAAGAGCAGCCCCGCCAGCACGCGCGTCGTCGCGAGCGCCCCGACCACGCCGCAGGCCACGCCGACCAGCGTGAGCCGCAGCCCGTCGGCCAGCACCATTCGGACCACCGAGCCCGGCCGCGCGCCGAGCGCGATGCGGATGCCGATCTCGCGTTGCTGCTGGCTGACGGCGTACGCAATCACGCCGTAGATCCCCAGCGCGGCCAGCAGCATCGCGGCGAGGCCGAAGAGCCCGACAAGCAGCATCACGAAGCGCCGGGTCGCGTTGCTCGTGGCGAGCACCTCGTCGAACGGCCGGACGGCATAGACCGGCAGCTCCGCGTCCACCGCCTTCACCTCGCGGCGCAGCACATCCTCGGCACTCACGCCTGGACGCGTCTTCATGACGACGCCGACGTTGAGGCTCGAGAACTGCCACAGCGAGCCGTACATCTGCGGGGGCACGGGGCGATCCAGGCCATCGGCGCGCACGTCGCCGATGATGCCGACGACCGTGATCCAGTTGGCGGGCCCGTTGCCGGGCCGGCCGTCGCGTCCGACCTGCTGGATGCGCTTGCCGATCGCGTCCTGATTCGGCCAGTACGTGCGCGCCATCGTCTCGTTGATCACGATCACCCGCGGGTGGTCCGCGTCGTCGTGTTCGTCGAGGACGCGCCCGCGCACCAGCGGGCACGCCGAGCGTGCCGAAGTAGTCGCCGGCGACAAACCAGGGCCTGGCCGTGCCCACTTCGGTGACATCGTCAGGCCACCCCTCGACGCGGAAGTTCGTGAAGATGTTGGTGGCAAGCGGCAACCCCGTCGACAAGCCGGCGCGCTCGGTGACCGGTGCGAGCCGGGCGAGGAGGTCGCGGAAGAACCGCGCACGTGCCTGCTGGGTGAAGTACGGGCCGGTGGATGGGTCGTTGGGCTGCGGCAGCCACACGCGCGCCACGGTCACGCCGCGCGTGATCGAATCCGGACGGCACGTTCTGCAGGCTCCAGAAACTGCGCACGAGCAGCGCGCCGGCCACCAGCAACACCACGGCAATCGCGAACTCGGCGACGATCAGCACGCGGCGCGCCCGGCTGCGCTCGCGGTTGCCGGCGGCGCGCCCGCCCTTGAGCACATCGTGGATTTTCGTGCGGGCGGACTGCAGCGCCGGCGCCAATCCAAACAGCACGCCTGTCAGCAGCGACGCGCCGGCGTTGAACGCCACGATGGTCCAGTTCAGACCGACCTCGGATCGGCGCGGCAAGCGTGTTGGGAGCCAGCTGCAGCACCAGGTCCAGCGTCCAGAGCGTGAGCACCAGCCCGACGCCGCCGCCGAGCGCCGCAATCACCAGGCTCTCGATCAGGTGCTCGCGCACGATGCGCGCGGGGCTGGCGCCCAGTGCGCGCCTGACGGCCACGTCGCGCTCGCGCCCGGCAGCACGCGCCAGTTGCAGGTTGGCGATGTTCACACACCCGATCAGCAGCACCAGCACGACGGCGGCCATCACGATCAGCAGCGACTGCCGCGCCGAGGCAATCAGGTCCTGCTTGAGCGGCAGCACGCGCGGCGTCCAGCCGGTGCGCTCGGGATAGTCCGACGGGTGGCTGCGCCGAAGCTCGACGCCAAGCGCCTCCAGGCGCGCCTCGGCGGCCGCGACCGTCACGCCTGGCTTCAGCCGCGCGATGGCGGCTGGCAGGAAACGGCGGCCATGTGCCGGCTCGGGAAACGGCGCGGTGATCCAGCCGGCCGGCGCCCACACCTCGACGTCGGTTTCAAGCGTCACGCTGGGATGGCGGAAAGACGGCGGCGTGACGCCGACGATCTCGTAGGCGTCGTTGTCGATGCGGAGCTTCCGTCCGATCACGCGAGGGTCGGCGCCGAAGCCCCGCCGCCACAGGCCGTCGCTGATCACGACGACCGTGGCAATGCCGGTGTGGTAGTCCTGCGGGCCAAACAGCCGGCCCAGTTGCGGCCGCGTGCCGAGCATCTGGAAGTAGGTCGGCCCGGCCAGGACCGTCTCCACGCGCTCGGGGCGCGACGACCCGGTCAGGTTCGCGGTGATGGGCCAGATGCCCGTGATGTCGTCGAACAGGTCGGTGCGATCGCGGTAGTCGAACAGCTCCGAGGCCGACAAGCCGATGTCGGACACGCCGAGCCGCTGCAGGTCGGCGGTGATCCGCACGAGCCGATCGGCGTGGTCGTACGGCAGCGGACGCAGCACCACCGCGTCCACGACGGAGAAGATCGCGCTGGTCGCCGCGATGCCCAGGGCGAGCGTCAGCACCGCGACGGAGGCAAATCCCGGCGCCTGGCGCAACCGCCGCGCCGCCATCCGCATGTCCCGCACGACGTCAGACATCGCTGCCTCCGCTTGGAGGCCAGCAGTGTGCGAGCCGTGTGCCAGGCCGCGCCGGCCGGCGCGGCACGAAATGTGGCGTGTTTCCTGCGGTTCGTGTGAGGCGGATGCGCCCGGGTGTCCGAACGTGGGACGTGTCGCGTCCGCCGTTGGGAACCCGGGCGCCGGCGTTCAGGCTGGAGGTTGCTATCGGCCCACGCCGTACTCATACGGGCTCAGCACGCCGTCGTTGTTGCGGTCGAGGCGATTGAACTCGCTCGTGGTCCCCACACACTCGCTGCGCGAGACGACGTTGTCGCGGTTGACGTCCCTGCGCGCGAAGAGGACCTCGTCGGACTCGGTACGCGGGCCGCGAGGGGGCGGCGCGGCGACCGCCGCCGTCGGGCGCGTCGCGCCGGCGACGCAGCTCGTCGCCAGACAGCACGCCGTCGCGATTCCAGTCGTGGCTGGCAAACGAGCGATCGTCGCCGTTCCACTCCGCGCGGCTCACGACGTTGTTCGGCGGTCTGCGGTCCCGAGCAGCCGTCGCGAAACGCGCCTCCGATTCCCAGGACGCGCGTCGGTTCCACTCTGCGCGGACCTGTGCCGTCCTCCGTGGACGCTGGTCCTTGCTGCTGGCCTTGCTGTGCCTTGTCCTTGTCCTTGTCCTTGTCCTTGTCCTTGTCCTTGTCCTTGTCGTGCCCGTGTGCCTGCGCATGCGGCGGTGGCTGTCCGTTGTCCGCACGTGCCAGCACCGGAGCCGCCGTCGAGAAGGTCACGGCACACAGCGCCGCCTGCATCCAGATCAATTGCCGTCGCATTGCTGTCCTCCCGGTCGAGCTGGGGGCGACTCGCCTGTCAATTGGCAATGCGAGCCGCGTGCCGCCTGATGGAGTGCTGCAACGAAAGGACTTAGCGCGCTGACGGAGCACCGCTGAGGTGCCTTGGAATGCGGACACTGGCCATTCCGTGCAATGTCGAGCGGTCGATCGTCGACGCAGGTCATCAATACAATGGCGGCATGACGCTCGACGACTTCGACGCCGCCGTCGCCGCGCGGCGTCCGCTGCCGGCCGGCACAGCGCCGCTCGTGAGAGCCCTGTGGCACGACGCCACCGGCGACTGGGAAGCCGCGCACACGCTCGCGCAGGACGTGGAGACCACCGACGGCGCGTGGGTCCACGCCTACCTCCACCGCAAGGAAGGCGACATCAGCAACGCGCACTACTGGTACCGCCGCGCCGGAAAGCCGCCAGCCAGCGGTGCGCTCGACGACGAGCGGCGCGCGATTGTCGCGGCGCTGCTGGGCGAGTAGTCGCGTTGGCTCAGGCGGACTCAGCGGGGCATCCGGTTTGCAGGAGCTGGATGCGTGCTGATGCGCCATCGCGTTGCCGCTTTCGCCCTGCCCGCCGCGCTGGTGTGCGCCAGCGTCACCGAGCAGCCACACGCTGCCGACAAGCCAGGGTGGACCGAAGCGGCCCGCAAGGACGCGCTGCGGCGCGCCGTCGTGTGGCAGCCGCCGCAGACGCCCATCGAGTCGGCCGATCTGGCCCAGACACCGGGCACATTGCCAGATGACGTGCGCTGCCGGTTCAAGGTGGACGAGGTCAACGGCCTGACGCCGAAGTTCGAGTGCGAGCTGCCCGACGGCGAAGTGGTCAAGGTGAAGTACACCGGCCCCGAGCCGTACGGTGAGGTCGCCGCGTCGCGTCTGCTGAGGACGCTGGGCTTTGCGCGCCGACCGCGTGTCGTTTGTCAAGCGCGTGCGCTGCTACGGTTGCCCGCACTTCCCGTTCCCCACGCTGAAGGTCGTGACGCTGGTCGGCGCCGAGAAGCTGTTCGCGCGCGGCCTGGACTACGACTCGGCGGTGGACTTCGAGTGGGTGTCGGTCGAGCGAAAGTTCTCGGGCGAGTCAGATCGAAACGCCCGACGGCCGTGGCTGGGCGTTTCATGAACTGGCCAAGGTGCCGACCGCCTCGCGCGTCCACGCCGACGCCCTGACGCTGATGGCCGTGTTCCTGGCGCACTGGGACAACAAGCCTGAAAACCAGCGGCTGGTGTGCCTGAGCGGCAAGCCGGCGCGCGACGGCCGATGCGCCAGGCCGCTGGCGATGCTGCAGGACGTCGGCGGCACGTTCGGCCCGAGGAAGACCGATCTGGACGGGTGGCGGGACGCGCCCATCTGGAAGGACCGGGCGTCGTGCACGGTCAGCATGAAGACGCTGCCCCACGGCGGCGCGACCTTCACCGACACACGATCTCCGAGAAGGGCCGGCGCTTCCTGGCCGATCGGCTGACGCGGCTGCGTGTCGACCAGATCGAGGCGCTCTTCCGCGGCGCCAGGTTCGATCGACACGAGCGGCACGATCGGCGAGTGGACGGCGCTCTTCAAGGCGCGCGTCCATGCGCATCGCGTCGGGCCCGGCCTGCCCGTCGTAACGCGCGAAGCGCGTTGGCGCACGTCACTCCTGCCGCAGGACTCCGGCATCCACCGTCACGCCGGCTCGCGTGATCGCCTGGAAGTACATCGCGTCGTCGGCGATCTCGATCAGCATGAAGTGAAAATCGCGATCGAAGCTGCGGGCGATCGCGGGCGTCTCGCGGCCGTCGCCGCGGCGGAGCGACCCGGCCCCGCCAGTGATGAAGTACTGGATGCCGCGCTGCAGACGGCTGCGCTGGTAGATGTGCTCGTGACCCGAGAAGACGACGTCGGCGCCGTGGTCGACCAGCAGCGACTCGACCTGCCAGCGAAACAGGCGCGCCTGCAGGCTGTAGCGGCCTGACGTGTACAGCGGGTGGTGCATCACGACGACCTTCCAGCGGGCGTCGGACTGTCGAGAGCTGGTCGGCCAGCCACGCCTGCTGCGCGTCGTCGAAGTCGGTGGTGTCGAGTGCGAAGATCCGCACGTCGGTCACCAGACCCGCGAGCAGCGTTTGCAGGCGGCGTAAACGTGTAATAGCGGTGTCCCGCCATGTGGAAGGCCGGGTAGTTGCGCTGGTCGGGATCGTCGTGGTTGCCAAGGACCGCGTAGAACTTGACGCCGTCCGCCAGCAGCGCCGCGTAGGGCTCCTCGAACTTCACGCGGTAGTCGTCGGGCGTGGCCGGCCCCTCGATAGATGTTGTCGCCGGCCATCAGCACGAAGGCGAACGGAAATCGCTCGCGATAGCTCGGCCATCTGGCGAGCCACGTCGTGCTGCGGCGCCCATCCGCGGCCGCTGTCGCCAATCACGGCGAACTTGACCGAGTCTGGTCGTGATGGCAGAGCCGAGAAAGCCGGGAGGCACGCCCCTGGTGTCGACCTCGGTGACGGCGGGGTGGACGTGAGGGGGGGTCGTCAGGACGGTCGCAGCCGGTGCGCACGCCAGCGCGAGGATCGCCAGGGCGGCAGTGCGCGCCAGCCGCGTCATTGCGCAGGTCCTGCCTGGGTGTCTGCCGGGCAGACACGTCCTAGCCGAGCGGCTGCGCCGTCGCACGGTCCAGCAGCCGCAGCACGCCGTGTTCGGCGTCAAGACAACCGGGCACAAATGGCACGAGGCCCAGCTTCATGCCCCAGTCGCCAAACCGGCTCACGACGTAGTACCGCAACGTGTGCCGCTGGGGATCCACCATGAAGCCGTCAAGACGCCCCAATTCGGCGCCGTCAGCCGACTCAACGGTGACGCTGGCATCGGTCGCGACGTTGTCGATGTCCTGGGTCGCGAGATATCGCAGAGATTCGTCAATCCGCATGGTCGTTCTCCGGCCGCGGATCAAGAGCAAAGGCGGTGCCAGCGCTCTGCTCAGCTGCGCTGGCCTGGCACTGCCCTTTGGAACGAGTCGGTCAGTCGTGCAGAACACGTCGTTGAGCGAAGCGGAGATGCGAAACAACGTCGTCGATCTGTGTTTGGCGGCGACCAGGACCGGCTCGAGGAGTTCTCGCGATGTCGTGCGCGCGATGCTGCCCGCCGTCGACCAGTGCCGTGGTCCGCGGAAGCGCCGTGAGCGGTGTGCGATGGAAGGACGGCGCGCCGTTTGACGCCGATGGCCCGGGCACAAGCGACATCGACCTGACACTGCGTCGGGCCGGACCTGCTGGAGCTGTACTCGCTCGACGGCTTCTTCGTTCCCGGTCGTGCACAGCAAACCGCTCAGCGACGACGATCCCGACATCGCGCCGGCTCTGGTGCCGCTTCGCGAGCGGCTGATGGCGATGGTCGGTCGCCCCGTCAACATCCAGGTGACACGCGACATCGTCATGTTCCTCCGTGGCGACCTGCTGGGACAGCCCTATCTCACGCTCGTCGAAAAGGCCGGCGCCTGATGTCGTTTTCACTGCTGACGTACAACATCCTCCGAGGCGGCGCGGGCCGCGAGGACGCGCTGGCGTCGGTGATCCGCGCGTCAGAAGCCGATCTGGTGGTGCTGCAGGAGGCCACCTCTCCCGCCGTGGTCGCGCGGCTCGCCGAGAGCACGGGCATGGCCCAGTGGATGGCTCGCCGGGGGTCGTCGCTCGCGTTCCTGAGCCGGCAGCCCGTGGTGTCGTATCGCTGGCGGCGCCCGGCGTGGTCGCAGCACGCCATCCTGGAGACTGGTGCCGCAGGAAGGCCTGGCGGTCTTCGGCGTGCACTTGAGCGCCGATCCATTCGAACTGGACCGAGTGGCGACGGGTGCGGGAAGTGCGCGGCCTGCTGACGATGGCCAAGGTCGAAGGGCACGACGTGCAGGTCCTCACAGGCGACTTCAACACGCTGGCGCCAGGTGAAACGCTCGACCTGGCGCGGCTTCCGGCACGGCTGCGGGCGCGTGACATGGCTCACCGGCCGAGCCGCATCCGCTGGAAGACCGTGGCGCTGATGCTCGAGGCCGGGTACGTGGACGCGTTTCGACTCGTCGAGCCTGACGGGCCGCGGCTACACGTTTCCGACATGGGACCCGCACCTGCGACTCGACTACGCCTTCATGCCGGCGCGCCACGCGCGCGCGTCTTCGCAGTTGCCGGGTGCTGCAGCCCGAGCGAGGCTGGCAAGGCGTCAGATCACCTGCCGCTCGAGATGTCAATCGAGATGGGAATTGGCGTCCGCCTTGCACTAGATGACTGCGGAGGCAAGCGTTTCATGAGATTTCGAGGCCTGATTATCGCGACGGCGTCGTGCAGCTCTCGTGCAGATTCTGCCCGGTGTCGCGTGGGCAGACACCCCGGGGCGCCTGGCCGCGGCCGTGGAGACGCTCAACGACCTCTCGAAGGCAGGCGACAGCGAGATCCCGGCCGACCTGCTGAAGAAGGCGACGTGCATCGTCGTCATCCCTTCGCTGAAGTCCGGCGCGTTCATCGTCGGGGCCGACTACGGGCGCGGCTTCGCGTCGTGCCGTAGCGCCAGCGGCTGGACCGCGCCGGCCGCGGTGAGGGTCGAGGCAGGCAGCGTCGGCTTTCAGATCGGCGGCAGCGAGAGCGAAGTCGTGATGCTGGTGATGAACAAGAAGGGCATGGATCGCCTGCTGTCGACGAAGTTCACGCTGGGCGGCGATGCGACGGTTGCGGCAGGTCCCGTGGGCCGCAACGCACAGGCGAAGACCGACGCATCGATGAGAGCGGAGATCCTCTCCTACTCGCGCAGCCGGGGCGTGTTTGCCGGCGTCGCGCTCGAGGGCGGCACGCTGCGGGAAGACGACAGCGCCAACGAGGATCTCTACGGCAAGCCCATGACGAACCGCGCGATCCTGACCGGCGCCGTGCCGGCCCCGGACGAGCGCGAAGGCATTTCTCACTGCAATAAAGACCTTCTAGACACGTCCCGCCAGAAGCAGCAGGCCCGGTCACCGGGCCTGCTGTCCCTCCTCCCACCATGTTGGCAAGACCGGTCGCTGGCTCTACAATGCCGCTGATCGAAGGCGCCTCGAATACCCGACGGTCTGCCGGCACGCCGCCTCCGGGCGTGCCAGCGTGGAGGGAACGCCCATGCGTCAGAGTCTGCGCGTCGTGGCGGTAGCGGTCGCACTGAGCCTGTCAAGCGGCGTGGCGGTCGCACAAAAACTGGTCGCGCCGGTCCGTGGCAACGCAAAAGTCGAGATCACCAAGCCGGAGACCAAGGTCTCGGCCAAGGAGATCGTCACGACGTTCCGTCTCAAGAACATCGAGGCCGCGCCCATCGCAGGCCTCAAGGTCGAGGAGAACTGGTACGACAAGTCCGGCAACCCGGTGATGGGCGACACGTATCGCAACCCCAAGCCGCTGCAGCCCGGCGAGGTGGTGACGATCACCTTCAAGACGCCGCGGACGCCGACCATGCAGCGGAACCAGTACCTCTTCACGCATGCCAACGGGATCATCAAGCAGCAGGTCGTGCCCAGGATCGACGTGCCGAAGAAGGGCTCAGACCGCTCGCTGCGACCTGCCACTTGCCCCCCACTGCCCGCTTGCCATAAGGTAGGCACGCTTGCATGGTAATTCCCTTTTCCTGGCGGCTCGGTCGGAGTGTCGGCGATGACGACGGTTCCCGTAAGGGTAGTGCCGCGCGGTTTCGGTCAAACCACGCGGCGAGATACGTGGTGGGCGGTTCCGGCGGTCGTGTTCACGATTCTGTCCGGCGTTCGTCGTGTACGCGACGTGGGCGGCGTTTCAGGGACAGCACTACACCTACGGGCCGTACCTGTCGCCGTTTTATTCGCCTGAGATCTTCGGCGACTCGCCGCACGCCTGGTTCGGCCCGAAGCCGTCGATCTGGCCGGCGTGGCTGCCGTTTTCGCCGGCGCTGCTCATCCTGCCGTTCCCGGGCCTGTTCCGCTTCACGTGCTACTACTACCGCGGCGCCTACTACAAGGCGTTCTGGGCCGATCCGCCGTCGTGCGCCGTCGGCGAGCCGCGGAAGGGCTATCGCGGCGAGAACAGCTTCCCGCTGATCCTGCAAAACGTCCATCGCTACTTCCTGTTCATCGCGCTCGGGCTTCCTCGTCGTGCTGGCGCACGACGTGTGGAAGGCGATGTGGTTCGTCGATCCGGCGACCGGCCACGCGAGCTTCGGCATCGGCGTGGGCACGCATCGTCCTGGCGATCAACGTCGTGCTGCTCGGCGGCTACACGCTCGGCTGCCACTCGCTGCGGCACGTGGTCGGCGGCAAGCGCGACGAGCTGACGTCGGACACGCGGGCCGCGGCCTACCGACTGCGTGACGTGCCTCAACGGGCGGCACATGGCGTGGGCGTGGTGCAGCCTCATCTCCGTCGCGTTCGCAGACATCTACGTGCGGCTGTGCGCCACGGGCGTCTGGACCGACTGGAGGCTGCTGTAGTGGCGGCCTACACGAGATACGACTACGACGTCCTCGTGATCGGCGCCGGCGGCGCCGGGCTGCGCGCGGCCATCGAGGCGGCGGCGAGCCGGCGTGTCGGTCGGCCTGATCTGCAAGTCGCTGCTCGGCAAGGCGCACACGGTGATGGCCGAAGGCGGCATCGCGGCGGCGCTCGCCAACGTCGACGATCGCGACAACTGGAAGGTGCACTTCGCCGACACGATGCGCGGCGGCCAGTACGTCAACAACTGGC
Source organism: Vicinamibacteria bacterium (assembly GCA_963818215.1). GTDB lineage: Bacteria > Acidobacteriota > Vicinamibacteria > Vicinamibacterales > JAENWD01 > JAENWD01. Next base: position 20,437 of record CAWFRL010000031.1, read on the forward strand.
GGATGGCCGAGATCCACGCCAAGGAGGCGCCCGATCGCGTGCGCGAGCTCGAGGCGTGGGGCGCCGTCTTCGACCGGACCGCCGACGGGCGCATCCTGCAGCGCAACTTCGGCGGGCACCGCTATCCGCGCCTCGCGCACGTCGGCGATCGCACGGGCCTCGAGCTGATCCGCACCCTCCAGGATCACACCGTCCACGCCGGCGTCACCGTCCACATGGAATGCACCATCGTCGATCTGACGACCGACGATGGCCGCGTGACCGGCGCCTGCGGATACGAACGCGAGCGCGGACGATTCCTGCTCTTCGGCGCCAAGGCGGTGATCCTCGCCACCGGCGGCATCGGCCGCGCCTACCGCATCACCAGCAACAGCTGGGAAGGCACCGGCGACGGCCATGCGCTGGCCTACCGCGCCGGCGCGTCGCTGATCGACATGGAGTTCGTGCAGTTCCATCCGACGGGGATGGTCTGGCCGCCGAGCGTGCAGGGCATCCTCGTCACCGAGGGCGTGCGCGGCGAAGGCGGGGTCCTGCGCAACAGCGCCGGCGAGCGGTTCATGTTCGGCGACATCCCCGAGAACTACAAGAAGCAGACCGCCGACAACGAGGAAGAAGGCTGGCGCTACACGCAGGGCGACAAGCACGCGCGGCGTCCGCCGGAACTGCTGACGCGCGACCACGTCGCGCGCTGCATCAACCGCGAGCTCAAGGCCGGCCGCGGCAGCCCGCACGGCGGCGTCTTCCTCGACATCTCCTGGATCAAGGAGAAGCTGCCCAACGCCGAGGAACACATCAAGCGCAAGCTGCCGAGCATGTACCACCAGTTCAAGCAGCTGGCCGACATCGACATCACGAAGGAAGCCATGGAGGTGGGGCCGACGACCCACTACATCATGGGCGGCGTGCAGGTGGACGCCGATTCCCAGATGTCCACCATCGAGGGGCTGTTTGCGGCCGGCGAGTGCGCCTCGGGCATCAACGGCGCCAATCGCCTGGGCGGCAACTCGCTTTCCGACATCGTCGTCTTCGGCAAGCGCGCCGGCGAGTACGCGGCGCAGTACGCCAGGGCACACCCGGCCCGCCCGGTCAGCGAGAGCCAGGTCGAGGCGATCATCGAAGACGGCGCTCGCGCCGTTCGACCGTGGCGCCAACGCCGAGATTCCCTACAAGGTGCAGCAGGAACTGCAGGCCACGATGCAGGACCTGGTCGGCATCGTCCGCCTCGACAGCGAGATGCGCGAGGCCCTGGTCCGGCTGGCCGACTACGCCGCGCGCGCCGATCGCGTGGGCGTCACGGGCCACCGCGAGTACCATTCGGGCTGGCACACGGCGCTCGACCTGCGGAACCTGTTGACCGTGTCGGAAGCCATCACGCGATCCGCGATCGAACGCACCGAAAGCCGCGGCGGACATTTCCGCGACGACTTCCCCACCCAGCACAAGGAGTGGGGCACGCACAACGTCAAGGTCGCGCGGGGCGACGACGGCGCGATGCAGGTGACGCGGATCCCGATTCCGCCGATGCCCGACGAACTCAGGCAGGTGATCGAAGAGATGAAATAGACAGGAGGCCAGGGTTCACGAGTTCACGGGTTCACAGGTTCACTGGTTCACGGTTCACAGGTTCACAGGTTCATGGTTCACAGGTTCATCGAATGGCGAAGGCGACGTTCGGATCTGGCGGACGACGGCACCGAGGGGCGCTTCGAGGACTACTCCACCGAGGTCTCGGAGGGGATGGTCGTGCTCGACGCGGTGCATCGCATCCAGGCCGAGCAGGCGCCGGACCTGGCGTGCCGCTGGAACTGCAAGGCCGGCAAGTGCGGCTCGTGCTCGGCGGAGATCAACGGCCAGCCCCGGCTGATGTGCATGACGCGGCTCAACGAGCTGCCGATGGCCGAGCCGGTGACGGTGGAGCCGATGCGTGCGTTTCCGCTGATTCGGGACCTCGTGAGCGACGTCTCGTGGAACTTCCGCGTGAAGCCGCGGATCGCGAAGTTCACGCCGCGGCCGGCCGATGCGCCCGACGGCACGTGGCGCATGGCGCAGCGCGACATCGACCGCGTGCAGGAGTTCCGCAAGTGCATCGAGTGCTTCCTCTGCCAGGACGTCTGCCACGTCCTGCGCGACCACAACCTGCACGAGGAGTTCATCGGCCCGCGCTACCTGACCTACGCGGCCGCGCTCGAGATGCACCCGCTCGACACCGCCGATCGCGAGGTCGCGCTCAAGAAGGACTTCGGCATCGGCTACTGCAACATCACCAAGTGCTGCACGAAGGTGTGCCCCGAGCACATCCATATCACCGATAACGCGATCATCCCCTTGAAGGAACGTGTCGTGGACCGCTTCTACGATCCGGTGAGCCGTTTGTTGCGTATGTTCAAGACGTGGACGGTATGCAGGGCTGAAGCCCTGCCCACGACAGCAGAAGGAGGTCGTCATGTTCGAGCTGCGACCGTTGTCGGCAGCCGCCATTCCCGCCGCGCTGGCCAAGGCCGAGCGCTACCGTCTGCTGAACGAAAGCGGGCAGGCCGAAAGCATCTGCCAGGACGTGCTGGCCATCGACCCGGACAACCAGGACGCGCTGGCGATGATGATCCTGGCGATCACGGACCAGTTCCGCGACGAGGGCACCGCGGTTCACGTCGGCCGCGCCGAGCGGCTGGTGTCGGGCCTGCGCGACCCCTATACCCAGGCGTACTACGGCGCGATCATCAACGAGCGTCGGGCGCGCGCGGCCCTCGACGCCGGCCGGGCGACGATGGCCTACGAGTGGCTGCTGGGCGCGCTTCACGGCTTCGATCGCGCCATCGGCCTGCGGCCCGCCGGCAACGACGACGCGGTGCTGCGCTGGAATGCGTGCGTGCGGGCGCTCCAGCACCTGCCCGCGCCTGCCCAGGCGGATCGCGCCGAGTCGGCGATCATGTCGGAGTGAACGTCGCCGTCGCGCTACGCGTGCCGCGATCTTCGGTCCGCGGATTGGCTCGTGGGCCTGAAGCTCGTCGACTCGCGCTCGTCAAGCAAGTGACCGCAGGCCGACACGCGTGCAACTACGACTCGAAGCTTTCAACCTCTCAACTGGGAACCTGGCCTGCCCAAGCCTCGGTGCTCTTCAACAGCGACGGCAGCTATCGCGCAGGCGCCGCGCGAATCATGCAACGCACGCCCGCGCGGCAACTGCAGCTTGGCTCGGTACTCTAGCAGCAGCTCGCAAGCTGGCACGTCCCTTGGATTCCTCCATCGGACTGGAGGGATTCAATGGCTCAGGCAAGCACACTGCACGACGCATTTCTGGACGAGCTGCGCGACATCTACCACGCCGAAAAGCAGATCACGAAAGCGCTGCCGAAGATGGTGCAAGCCGCCTCGGACAAGTCGCTGGCCAAGAGCGTTCGCCGATCACCTGCGTGAAACCGAAGGCCAGGTCGCGCGCATCGAGCAGGCCTTCGAGCTGCTCGGCGAGTCGGCACGGGCCAAGACGTGCGAGGGCATGAAAGGCATCCTCGAGGAGGGCAAGGCGATTCTTCAGGAGGACTTCGACGACATCACCAGGGACGCCAGCCTGATTGCGGCGGCTCAGCGGGTCGAGCACTACGAGATGGCGACCTACGGCACGCTGGTCGCGTGGGCGCGAAGCATGCAGCACGACGACGCCGCCGACCTGCTGCAGCAGAACCTGGAGGAAGAGAAGGCCGCCGACGAGAAGCTGTCGGCGCTGGCCGAAGGCGGCATCAACCAGTCGGCGGCGGAGCTGGCTCACCCGGAGATGGCGGCCGACGCCGACGATAGCGGGCACGCAGCGTCCCCGCAAGCGGCGGTAGCGCGCTAGGCCGAGGCCGCCGCCGGTTCGCTCGGCGGCGGCTTCGGCTTCTTCCTTCGCCTCCACTTTGGCGACCTTGGTTTCGGCCCAGTCCTTCTCGAAGGTCGCGATGACGGCCTTGGCGAGCTTCGCGTCCCTGGCGATCAGCCCGACCTCGCGCCGGCCGTCGAGCTCGACCGTCCGCAGGCTCTGGCTGCCGAAGAAGACATCGCGGCCGTCGCGGATGATGACCCGCGCGTGCAGCCGCAGACGACTTCATGCGATCGGCCTGGAACTGCCTGGCGCGCTTGCCGACGGTGCCGAGCACCCGGACATCCACGCCTTTCTGCACCCGCTCCTCGAGGATCCGGACCATGCCGCTGTCGTTGATTTTCGGGTCGTAGATCCAAAGCGACTTTTTCGCGCCCTTGAGAAACTCTGCCAGCTTGTTTCGCGCGTTGTCGGGGCTGACGACCAGCACCTTGGGTGGCGGGTCGCACACCTGCCTGGTGACATCGGCCTCGAAGAGCCGGCAGGCCTCGAGCACCTGGGCACGCTGAGTCGTGATGACGCCGAAGCTGCGGCTCTTGGCGTCAAGAGCGGTGCAGTTGAACAGCATCACGAAGAGCGTGCGGTCGTCGATCACCATGAACTTCGCGTGATACCGCGCCAGGTCGTCGCCGCTGCGCGCCACGGTCACACCGGCGCCCAGCAGTCGAAGCTCGAGCTTGCGCAGCAGCTTGTCGCCGCCGCGATTGGTGTGCGCGATGAGCGTGCGCACGCGCACGCCACGACCGACGGCCGCCTCGAGCGCCTTCTCGATCTCGGCGCGGTCGAGGCGGAACACGGTGATGTCGATGGACTTCTTCGCCTTCTTGATGGCGTTGACGACTGCCGTCATGCCATCTTCGGGGAGCACCAGAAGTTTCACCAGGCCCTCGCGATCATTTGTTCTTCTTCTCGCCCCACTCGACGCCGACCTTGTCCTTGCCGGACAGGCCGACCAGGCTCGTCGACAGCTCGTCGGTCTTCATGGCCAGGGGCACGTCTACCGCGTAGACCAGCTCCTCGCTGACCCCAACTGCGCAACTCGTAGCCCAGCTTGTGACGTCGCAAGCAGCGCCTCCACCGGACTTGCGCAGGCCGGCGGGGTCCGCCGTCGTCACCTTCAGCGTGAACGGCGCCGCCAGGTCCGCTTCCTTCGACTCCAGCACCCAGAGCAGCGCGAGCAGAAACACGGTGGCGACGGCGGCCAGGTACAGCAGGCCCACGCCGCAGGCCAGGCCCACGCCAAGCCCGGCCAGCATCACGCTGGCGTCCTTCGGGTCGTCCACCTTGGCGCGGTAGCGAATCAGGCCGGCGATGCCGACCACGCCAAACGCCCGCGCGAGGCTGGCGCCGACGACGATCAGCACCAGCGCGCCCATGACCGCGAGGATCACCTGCGTCTGCACGACGGCGGGCTTGCGCGGCGGCGTTCCCGCGCGGCGCGGGCGCATCGCCAGCGCGGAGCCAAGCGCGGCGGCCAGCGGCAGCCGCACCATCGCTTCGAGCAACGACACCTGCTCGGCAGCCTGCGGCACGAAGTCGGGGATCATCGATGGCCCTTCAGCATCCGGCGATCGCCGACGCCGGCGCATCGCACATCAGGTCTGAGCACGCCGAGGTCGATCAGCAAGTCTCGCGCCGCGGCCAACGCGGGCGATGACGTGGCTGACATCCTCAACAGACTGTGGGACTTGGACCGATTGCTGGCAAGGAAGGCGCGCGGCCGCCATTGTTCAGTTGGCGAGCCAGGCGCGTAATACTTACGCGCATCCGTGACGACCTAGGTCTAGTTCTTCGTCGCCGACGTGGCGGCGGTCGGTTCGACCGCGTTCGGCCGTCGGATCGAGCCGCTGTCGACGCGCTTGCCCGCGCGCGAGAGCGTCTGGAACGTCAGGACGTCGCCGGCGATCTCGACCAGCATGTACGAGCGGTCGGTGTCGAACCCGACGGCGGTCATCGCTGGTCTTCGTGATGTCGCCGCCGCGCAGCTTCGCGCCGCCGCCGTTGACGAAGTAGTGGATGCCCTTCTGCGGCTTGAGCCGCTCGTAGAAGTGCTCGTGGCCGGCAAACACCACCTGCACGCCGTGCTTCAGGAACAGCGGCTCGAGCTGCGCGCGCAGGTCCACCTCGGAGCCATGACGGCCGCCCGAGGAGTACAGCGGGTGATGGAAGAAGCAGATCTTCCAGTCCTCCTTCGACTCGGCCAGCGCCTTCTCCAGCCAGTCGGCCTGCGTGCTGGTCGAAGTAGTTGCTGTCGAGCGCGAAGAACCGCACGTTGCCCTTCTTGAACGTGTAGAAGCGCTCGCCGTTCATGTTGAACGGCTTGTAGAGCCGCTGGTTCGGATCGTCGTGATTCCCCAGCGACGCGTAGAACTCGACTTTCGCGTCGAGCAGCGGCTTGTACGGAATCTCGAACTTCTTCTGCGTAGTCCTGCGGCCGCTCGGATGCCGTACAGGTTGTCGCCCATCATGATGGCGAACGTGAACGGGAACACGGCGTGCGCCTTGGCCATCTGCGCCGCGACCTTGTACTGCGCGCTGATCGCCGGTGCCGGTGTCGCCGATGGCGAGAAACTGCACCGAGTCTTTCGCCGACGGCGGCGACACCTCCTGCGCCAGCGCGCGAACCGGCGACGAGCCACAGCGCCAGCACGCCGCCGAGACGAGCGAGCCGGCGAAGTCATGTGCGCGCTCCTGGAAGGACGTTGGGCAGCACGTCGACGATGATGTTGGCCTTGACGTCGCGCAGGATCAGGTGGCGCCCGACGAAGCGGTACTCGATGTCCTCGGGAAGCGGCGGCAGCGCCGCCAGCAGCGACGCCGGAAACGTCGCCAGCGGCAACGCCGGCGGATAGGTCGCGTTGACGTCGGCCAGCGTCCCGGGCGGAATGTCTTCGGCCAGCCCCGCCTTGTCGGCCGCCGAGCGCTTCGCCCAGTCCTTGCGCACGACCTGGCGAATGTGGGCGGACAGATCGGTCGCCGAAGACGTCACCGGCCTTGGCGCCGGCCCGCGCCTGCCGAATCGCCTCGCCGAGCGCCTGCTCGCGCGCGGTCAGCTTGGCCGGGTCGTCGGTCTGCTTGAGGGCCGGCACACCTTCAGCCGCCTTCTTGTGGACCGCCAGGTACGCGTCGACGCGATCGCGGAACGCCTTGACTGCCGCGCCGTACGCGTTGACTGCGCTGTTCGGATTGAGCCGCCGCCGGGCCGGCCGTGACGAGTGAGGCGACGATGAGCACGCCGGCCGCTTGAACAATTCGCATCCTGTGACTCCCTTGAGGTCCAGGTGCTTCAAAGGCCGTGCCGGCGTGAAGCTTGCACCTGCCTACGCTCGAGGAGGCGGGATGAAGTTCATCAACATGTATCTGGTTGGCTACGTGGTGCTGATCCTTGGCTTGACCCTGGCCTTGTGGCAGGTGGGCATTCTGCGGGCATTGGCCCCGGTGTGGATTGCCATCGGGCTGGTCGTGGCCATCGGGCTGGGCATCATGTTGTCAGTCTCAGCTGGCAAGCCGCCCACCACGACGATTCAATCCTGAGGCTCCAGCCAACGGGCGAACTCTACATGGGTGTCCGTCAAGCGGACACCCGCCCGTTGCGCCGTACGGAGGTCGACAATGCCGGCAACACGGAAGCGATATTCGAAGAAGGCCAGCGACACCGTCGAAAGCGCGATGCGCCGCCGCAAGCGCGGCACGCTGCGGTCCAGTTCAGGCGACAAGGTCACCAGCCGCAAGCAGGCCATCGCGATCGGGCTGAGCGAGGCGCGCGACAAAGGCGCCCGCGTGCCCAGAAAGCCGTCCTCGCGGAAGAAGTAGCGGCTCTACGGCTTTCGTCCCACCACCATGAACCGGCGGCCGTCGAGCGCCGTGCCGGCAATCGCGGTGAAACCGGCCTGCCTCCAGCTCGCGTGAAACCGTCTGGCGTCCAACTCCATGGTGGCCGTCGCGCGAACGCCCGGCGGCGGTGTCGCTTTCCTTGCCGGGCGGCGGCCCGAAGTCGAGGACCGCGAGGCGTCCGCCTGGCTTGAGCGACGCCAGCAGGCTCGCGTTCATCGCCGCCGGATCGCCGAAGTGATGGTAGACGTCGCGCATCACGATGGCGTCGCAGCAGGCGTCGGCGAGGTTGGTGCTCGTCGCGCGCGCCTCGACGACTTCGATTTGCGACAGGTCGGCCGCGGCTGACCGCCTGGCGCAGCGTTCGCAGGCGATCGTCGCCCAGTTCCGTCGTGAACACCCGCCCGCCGGCGCCGACGTGGCGTGCCAGCGACACCGTCAACGTGCCATCGCCGGCGCCGATTTCGGCGACGATGGCGCCGGGCGCGAGGCCGAGGGCCTCGACGAGGCGATCGATGTCTCCGGCCTCGCCCTGCGCATGAGCCAGGCGCTGCGCACGCAGACAGGGCGGACAGCAGCGCCATCGAGCGGCCGAAGCGGCGGACAGCGTAGCGGCATGCGATCGATTCTAGTAAGGCCGCCGGGCCGTTCGACGCCTTCGCCCGACTTTTCCCGTGGACCAACGGTGGGACCAGCGGCATCCAAGCGGTGTACGATTCGTCAAAGGAGCGCGCAGTCATGTCTGTCACGCCAGTCGGTGGCCTCCACCACGTCACGGCCATCGCCGGACCCGCACAGGAGAACCTGGACTTCTATGCCGGTGTGCTCGGCATGCGCCTGGTGAAGAAGAGCGTCAACCAGGACGACCCGGGCACCTATCACCTGTTCTACGCCGATGGCGAGGGCCATCCCGGCACCGACCTCACGTTCTTTCCGTGGGCGCACATGGCGCCGCCGCGCATGGGACATGGCCTGAGCGTCGAGGTGTCGTTGACGGTGCCTCCGGGCAGCCTCGATTTCTGGAGCGAGCGCCTGACGCGCTACGGCGTCCGGCAGGATCCGATCGAGCTGCGCTTCGGGCGCCGCACGCTGCCGCTGGTGGACCCCCACGGACTGCGCGTCGCGCTGGTCGAAGCGCCCGACGTCGCGACACGGACGTTTGCGCCGTGGGACGACAGCCCGATCGCCGTCGAGCGCCAGATCCGCGGCCTCGAAAGCTCGCGGCTGTGGGAGCACAGCCTCGCGCTCACGTCGTCGTTCCTGACCGAGGTCCTCGGGTTCCGGCACATCGGCACCGAGGGTGACTGGCACCGCTTTGCCGTGGGCGCCGGCGGCACGGGCGAGTACCTGGATGTCCGCGAAGTGCCGGCCGACACGCGCCGTGGCGCGTGGGGCGTCGGCAGCATCCACCACCTGGCGTGGCGCGTCGCCGACGAGGCCGAGCAGCTGGCCGTGCGCACGCAGGTCGACGGCGCCGGACGGCGTCCGACGCCGGTGATCGATCGCTTCTGGTTCAAGTCGGTCTACTTCCTCGAGCCCGGCGGCGTGCTGTTCGAACTGGCCACCGACGGCCCGGGCTTTGCCGTCGACGAGGACCCGAAGCACCTGGGCGAGTCGCTGGTGTTGCCGCCCTGGCTCGAGAGCCAGCGGGCCGGGATCGCCGCTGGCCTGCCTCCGCTGTCGATGCCGACCGGCGAGGCCGCTTCCGCCTGAGGTTGCCGTGGCCTCCTCCTTGCACCGAATCGGGATGCGAGGAGGGTCCAATGGCTGATCCACGACACCTTGCGATCGAAGACGACGACCCGGTGAAGCGACGAGGCAACGACGAACGCGACGATCGGTATCCCTACGGCGGCGATCGTAGCCGCAAGAACCGCCCTCGGACCGCCAGCCCGCGCCCTGCAGGCTCATCGAGCCGGTCCACGGGGACCCCCGGCAAACGCGGCGCGAGGCCGCGACCGAGAACGGTGAAGTGACGAGCATCGTCCGCATTTTCGGCGCGGCGGTGGCGGCGTGGTGGAATGACAACGCCCTTCGTCTTGGGGCGTCGGTCGCGTTCTACACGCTGTTTGCGATCGCGCCGGTCCTGATCGTCGCGATCGCGATCGCGGGCACGATTTCGGGCCCGATGCGGTGCGCGGCGAAATCGTCGGCCAAATTGACGGGCTGGTCGGGACCGAAGGCGGCAAGGCCGTTCAAGCGCTGCTGCAAGGGGCTTCTCAACGCCAGGACAACACCATTGCCGCCGATCGTCGGCGGGATCACGTTCGTGCTGGCGGCGTGCGGCGCGTTCCTGGAGCTTCAGGCGGCACTCAACGCGATCTGGCGCGTCGCACCCGCGCCGGACGGGCACCTGAGGGAGTTCCTCGTCGATCGCCTGCGGTCGTTCGGGCTGGTCGTCGCGATCGGTTTCCTGCTGATGGTGTCGCTCGCGGTGAGCGCCGCCATCGCGGCGCTGGGCGCCTGGCTCGGTCGTTGGGCACCGGGATTCCGGTCCTCCTGCAGGCCACCAGCTTCATTCTTTCGCTCGCGGTGACGACGGCGCTGTTCGCGTTGCTCTTCAAGTTCCTGCCCGACGTCGAGCTGTCGTGGGCGGACGTCGCGACCGGCGCCGCTGGTGACCGCGGTGCTCTTCGCGGTCGGCAAGGAGATCATCGGCTTCTATCTCGGTCGAAGCAGCACCGCGTCGAGCTATGGCGCGGCCGCTCGGTCGTCGTTCTTCTGCTCTGGGTCTACTACTCTTCCCAGATCGTGCTGCTCGGAGCGGAGTTCACACGGCTCTACGCCGATCGCGACGCGCGGCCACGTGCCTGTCTCGTCGTTTGCCGAAGCTGTCGACGAGGCGCACGAGCCCGCCGATCGGCGCCCGGCCGGTCGCCTGAGCCGCGGCCCTGAGCCGACCGTGCTATCGTGCGCGGCATGACGCGCACCGATTCTGGTCGCCGCTGCTGTCGCTTTGTGCCTCACCTTCTCGCATGCGGGCCTTGCCGACCCGCATCGTGCACACCTACTCCATCGTCGCGCGGGACCCGGCAACCGGCGATATGGGCGTCGCCGTGCAGTCGCACTGGTTCTCGGTCGGGTCCGTCGTGACCTGGGCCGAGGCCGGCGTCGGCGTCGTCGCGACCCAGTCGTTCATCGACCCTGGATACGGCGCACGCGGCCTGGCGCTGATGCGCGGGGGCGTGAGCGCCCCGGACGCACTCGATCAGCTCGTGAAGGCCGACGAGCAGCGCGCCGGCCGGCAGGTCGCGATGATCGACACCGCGGGACGCGTGTCGGCCTACACGGGCGGCTCGGCGATCGCCGCGGCCGGCCAGCACATCGGCTCGGGCTATTCAGTGCAGGCCAACATGATGGCCAACGATCGCATCTGGCCCGCGATGAGCCGCGCGTTCGAATCGACGGCCGGCGACCTGGCCGATCGGATGCTGGCGGCGCTCGAGGCAGCCGAGGCCGCCGGGGGCGACGTGCGCGGCCGGCAATCCGCGGCTCTCCTCATCGTCAAGGCGCAAGGGCACCGGACGCCCGTGGGTGGGCGCCGATCGCACGTTCGACCTTCGTGTGGACGACCATCCCGACCCGCTGAAGGAGCTTCGACGCCTGGTGCGGCTGCAGCGCGCGTACGCGCACGCCAATCGCGGCGACGAGTTGATGACCGAGAAGAAGGTGGACGCGGCGCTCGAGGAATACAAGGCCGCCGCGCGGTTTGCGCCGGAGATTCTGGAGTTGCCGTTCTGGCACGCCGTGACGCTCGCCTCGATTGGCCGCGAGGCGGAGGCCGCGCCGATCTTCAAGGCGGTGTTCGCGAAAGAGCCAATCTGGGCGGACCTGCTGACGAGGCTGCCGGCGGCCGGGCCTCTTCCCCGACGACGCGGCGCTCATCGCGCGGATTCGGGCGCTGCGGTAGGGGCTCGCCTCGGCGTAGCCGGCGAGCTCGAGGGCGCGCGCGGGGACTTACCGGACACGTAACCACTTTCGCAGCGCGACCTCAGTCCAGGTCGTGCTGACGGGATGATTCACTCGAAACTGGGCGCGATTCCGGCGGCAACGTCTTTGCTCTCTGTCACTCGTGGTTCCTCGGAGGGAGCACAGATGGAGCATCGAACGCTCGACCGTCGCGAGTTCACCCTGCAGAGTGCAATGGCCATCCTGAGCGCCGCAACGATCACGATCAGCGGTTGCGGCGGCGACAGCTCACCAGCTCCGTCGCCGAGTCCCGAATCCGAACCGCCGGGCCGGGGATGTCAGCGGGACCATCGACGGCAATCACGGCCATACCGCCACCATCACCTCCGCGGTGTTGACGGCCGGCAATGCCATTCAGCTGGACATTCGCGGCGGCGGCCGATCATCCGCACACGGTGAGCCTGTCGGCGGCTGAAGTGACCATGATTGGCGCGCAGCAGCGCGTCTCGAAAGTCGTCGACGAACGATCGCGGGACACTCGCACACGGTCACGTTCAATTGAGCTTCGCCGGAACTGAAGTTCCGGCCTCGCGCGACCAGTCCCGCACTCGAGTCAGTCTCGCAGCAGCTGCGCGGGATCGATCTGCGTCGCGCGGCGGGCAGGCAGCAGCGTCGCGGTCAGCGCGACGCCTGCGAGCGCCGCGGCGACGGCCACATAGGTCGCCGCGTCGGTGGCGCCGACGCCGAACAGCAGCGACGACAACGCGCGGCTGGCGACAAGCGCGCCGCCGATGCCGGCGGCGATGCCGGCGGCGGTCAACAGCAGCCCTTCCCTCACGACCAGCCACGTGATCTGGCGGCTGGCGGCGCCCAGGGCGACGCGGATGCCAAGTTCGCGGCGGCGTTCGGTGACGCCGTAGCTGAGCACGCCGTGCACGCCGATCACGGCCAGCAGCAGCGCGAGCCCGGCAAACAGCGTCAGCAGGATCATCGCGAACCGCCTCTGCCCTACCGATCGCAGCAGCGTGTCGTCGAGCGGCTCGACGCCAAAGACCGCCAGTGCGGGATCGATCTCGCCGGACGACGGAGCCGATGGCCGCCTCCAGTTCGCTCGGGTCGGACGCGGCGCGCACGAGCAGAACGCCGGTGCCGCGCGTCGGCGCCTGCGCCAACGGCGCGTAGGCCGCGATCGGATCGGCCTCCGTGACGCCGTGGAACTTCTCGTTGGCGACCACGCCGACGATCGTCCACGTGACGCCCCAGAACCGGATACGCGCGCCGAGCGGCTCGCGGCCCTCGAAGAACCGCGCCGCGGCGGCCTGGTTGATCACCAGCACGGGCGTCGTCTTCGTGCCGTCGGCATCGCCGAGCAGACGCCCGCGCGACAGCGACAGGCCGGTGACGCGGAAATAGCCGGGCGTCACGCTGCGAATCGACAGCTCGGGCCAGCGTTCCGACTCGGCCTCGCGGCCCACGACCTGGAACGAGTTGGTGAAGCCCGGATCGAGCGGATGCGTGCCCGACACGGCGACAGCGTCGACGCCTGGCAATTGCGACGCCCGCTGCAGCAGCCGGTTGGTGAACGCGTGGATCTCGACCAGGTTCGGCCACTTGGAGAAGTCCACCGGATACCGGCTTGCCGGAAGCTGGTACTCCGCCTTGATCACGCCCGTCGTGTGAAAGCCCGCGTCGACCTGCATGACGTGCGAGAAGCTGCGGACCAGCAGCGAGGCGCCGATGACGAGCATGACGGCAAGCGCCAGCTCGCTCATCACCAGCACGCGCTGCGTGCGGCGCCGCGAGCGGCCCGTCGAGGCGCCGTGCAGGCCTTCGCTCTTGAGCGTGGCCTGCGGGTCCAGCTGCCAGGCCTGCAGCAGCGGCACCAGCCCGAAAATCAGGCCCGTCACCATCGCAAGCCCGAGGGTGAGGCTCAGCACCCGCATGTTCAACCCGACGGCATCGAGCCTCGGCACGCTGGGCGGCGCCAGCGCGAGCAACGCGCCGAGCGCCGCCACCGCCAGCACGACGCCAAGCGCGGCGCCAGCCAGCGTGAGCGCGAGATTTTCGAGCAGGAATTGCCGCGCCAGCCGCCACACGCTCGCGCCGAGCGCCAGGCGCACCGCGACCTCGCGCGCGCGGCCGCGGCCTCTGATCAGGAGCAGGTTGGCGACGTTCACGCAGCCGATCAGCAGCACGAGGCCGACGGCGCCCCACAGCATCAGCAGCGCCGGCCGCGCCGGGCCGAACACCACCGCGTCGAGCGGCTCGATGAACGCCCCGCGGCCGTCGTTCTCACGGTACGCGCGTTCGAGTGCCGCGGACAGGCGCGTCAACTCGGTCTGCGCCGACGAGACGCTGGCGCCAGAGCGCCAGGCGGCCCACCAGCAGGATGGGGTGCGTGCTGCGCGGGAGCGCCTCGACGTCGGCCTGCAACGGCAGCCAGACATCGGCCGTCGCGCGATCGCCACGGTCGGCGTACCCGCGGGAGTAGTCGGCCGCGCCAAGGATCTGCAGCATCCCGAAGTCCGCCTGGTCGGGCATGACGCCGACAACGGTGTAGGCTTCCTCGTCCAGGCGAATCGTCCCGCCAATGGTCTGCGGCGCCCGCCCGAACGACCGCGTCCACAACGACTCGCTGATCAGGGCCACCTTTGGTCCCCTGGCCTGATCTTCCGCGACGCTGAACGTCCGGCCGGCGATGGGCGCGATGCCGAGCATCGGCAGCAGGCCGCGGCTGGCGATGAGCGCCGCCAGCCGCACGGGCTCGCCTTGCGGCGGCGCGAAGTTGACCTCCGTGCCAATCACGCCCTCGACCGCGGCGAGCGTGCGGCTGTCGCGCTTGAAGTCGAGGAAGTCGGGCACCGACGCCGGCTCGCGCGTGGTCCCCGTGTGACGGTCGGTCTCCCAGACCATCACCAGGCGATCGATCTCGGCCACAGGCGTCGCGCGCAGCAGCACGCCGTCGACGACGCTGAAGATGGCGGTCGTGGCGCCAATGGCCAGCGCCAGCGTGAGGACGGCCACCACCGTGAAGCCGGGGCGGCCGGCCAGCCCCCGAAGCGCGTGACGCAGATCGTCGAACATGCGGCCCTCCAGGGCTTGTGCTAAAAATTTAGCTAACGGTAGCAGCCGGTGGGTGACGCGTCAAGGCGTCAAGGTGCTACCGGCGGTAGACGACACCCGCCTTCATGACGAAGCGCACCCGGGAGAGCGCGCCGATGTCGCGCGTGGGATCGCCGTCGACGGCGATCAGGTCGGCCAGCAGGCCGGGACCGACGCGGCCGAGCATATCGTCCAGGTGGAGCACGCGCGCGCCGACCGAGGTGGCACTTCGAAGGGCGTCGTGCGCCGACATCCCGTAGTCGACCATCAACCGCAGCTCCCGCGCGTTGTCGCCGTGCGCGAAGACGCCGACGTCGCTGCCCGAAAGAATCGTGACGCCGGCATCGAGCGCCGACTTGAACGTCGCGCGCTTCTGCGCCAGCCGCGCCGGCTCCGGGCCTGTCCCCTTCTTCCAGCCGCCGTACTGCGCGATGGCGTCGCCGGCGGCGAGCGTCGGGCAGAGCGCGACCCTGCGCTCGGCCATCAGCCGAAACACCTCGGGCGTGCCGCCGTCGCCGTGTTCGATGGTCTCGACGCCGGCCAGCACGGCCCGCCGCATCCCTTCAGCCGTCGACGCGTGCGCGGCCACCGGGCGGCCGCTGCTGCGCGCGGTGTCCACAATCCGGGTGAGCTCGTCGATCGAGAAGTCGGCGCCGCCTCGCCGCGAGGGCCCCAGCGGTAGTCGGCGTAGACCTTCACCCAGTCGGCGCCGTGGCCGATCTGGTCTCGCACGACGCGCACCAGCGAGTGGTCGTCGGCCTCTTCGGCGCCTTGTGGAACACGCCAATCGAGCGCGTAGCCTCTGGGACCGTAACTCCCGGTCGCGACGATGGCGCGCGTGGCGACCAGCAGGCGCGGCCCTGGCACCACGCCCTGCTCGATCGCCTGCTTGAGCTCCGCGTCCGCGTACGCGGCCCCTTCCGTGCCCAGGTCGCGCAGGGTGGTGAAGCCGGCCATCAGCGTCTCGCGCAGGTGCGCCGTCGCGCGGGCCACGCGGACGTCCGGTGGACTCCTTGAGCACCTGGTCGTTCCAGCTCGTCTCGTTGTAGGGATGGAGCAGCACGTGGGAGTGCGCGTCGATCAGCCCGGGCAGGAGCGTCGCGCCGGCCAGTTCGATCACCTCCGCGCCGGTGGTGTCCGCGCGGTCGACAGCGCCGGCCGACACGATCCGATCGCCCCGGACGACGACCGCCCATCCGTCGTGCAGCGCTTCGCCGTCAAAGACCCTGCGCCGGCCGCAGCACCACGGCGCGCACCGCATCCTGGGCGGCTCCGGCCGTCGTGATGGCCGAGGCGAGAATCGCGGCGGCGTGGGCGGTGCGGAGCCGCGTCATTTCGGCTCTTGCGTCAGCGGGAGGAACT
Source organism: Vicinamibacteria bacterium (assembly GCA_963818215.1). Lineage (GTDB taxonomy): Bacteria > Acidobacteriota > Vicinamibacteria > Vicinamibacterales > JAENWD01 > JAENWD01. The sequence continues at coordinate 36,494 of CAWFRL010000031.1, forward strand.
CGACCGCCACGAGTTCGCCGACACTGTCACCCTGCAATCCGGGCCGGTAAGTCACCAGCACGCGGTCGCCGTCCGGACGTTTGCCGCACTCGATCCTTCCGCCCTGACTCTCACGGTAGGTGATGAACTCGATGCTGTCGAAGCTTGCCGCCTGCACCTGCGATGTCTTGCCGTCGTGTTCGACGACCATCCGGATCTGTCCTTGCCGGCACTCGATGGCCCGCAGCATGCCCTTGAGCTGCGATTCGCCGCCCTTGACCGCGCGCAGGTCGAGTTTGAACATCCGCGGCCCCTCGGCGGTGCGCTCCACGACCGCCTCGCCCGATTTGAGCTGGTGCTCGAAGTCGAGGATGCGCTTCAGCAGGCCCTTGGCGTTGTCCCGGATTTCGGGGTCGCTCGCGCCAGAGGCCAGTCCGCTCAGCACGATCTTCGCGTCGGCGTTCTGCTGCGCGTTGGCGAGGTAGTAGGCGAAGTTGACAAGGCGGCGCCAGCGCAGTCAGGCCAACGCGCGCGATCGGCAATTGGCGTTACGCCGCCACCGGCGAACGTCCATCGGAGCATGGTGAAACTCTCTCTCGAGACGTACGCCTTCAGCTCTTTCTGCAGCTGCGCGGCCGAAATACCCAGCGCCCGTGGACACGCCTCGGCAAACGGCAGGCCCGAGGCCAGCGCGTCCAGGAGCGGTCCGGCTTTCGCTGCGTACTTCTGTTTCTCACCGAGCAGCAGGTAGTGCACGAGCGCCCACGACTCGGCGTAGAAGACCGTGGCCTTTGCGCCTTCGTTGTAGAGCGGCGACTTGTGGTCGACGGCGACCAGCTTGTCAACGGGCAGGAACTGTTCCCGCAGCAGCAGCACGTGTGGCGGATGGACCCGGCCGACGATCACCTGCTGACCGCTGCTGGCCACCTGGAGGGTTCGGTAGTATTCGGCGAGTCCCTCGTTCAACCAGACAGGCACTCCGCGCACCGTGTTGTTGACCATCAGGTGCACGAGCTCGTGGAAGATGATCCCGAAGCGCGCGTCCTCGTCCGTGCTGTCGTTTTCAGTGGTGAGCGCGATGTAGTTGACCGCGGGCCCGCCGACAAAGTAGCCGGCGATGTCCTCCCGAATCTTGCCGTTGTAGAGCGGCTTGAAGGGTTCGAAGTTCCGGTGGCTGCGGAAGACCAGGACCGTGGTCGGCGTCGCCGAGGTGATCGTCGCCTTGGGCAGGATCATGCCGACGGCGGCGCGAAACTGTTCGAGGCGTCCGGCGACGCGCCGGAGGTCGCCCTCGCCGACGTCGCCAATCAGATAGAAGTTGGCCGACCGCATCTGCCGCCAACCCTTGAGCGGCTTCACCTCGGCGTGCGCGGCGTGGGCGACGAGGAGGACGAGCAGCACGAGAGGTGACAAAAGTCGGGGCATGAGTTTCCGGCATGCTAGGAGCGACCACGACCGTGCGTCAAGCCCGCCGGCCGCTCTGTGGCAGAATCCCGGCGTGTCCTACATCCTCGCACTCGACCAAGGCACCACCAGTTCGCGCGCCATCCTGTTCGATCACGACGCCCGCATCGTCGCCGTCGCGCCAGCGCGAGTTCCGGCAGATCTTCCCGCAGCCCGGGTGGGTGGAGCACGATGCGGGAGAGATCTGGGCGACCCAGATCGCCGTGGCCACCGAGGCTCTGGGACGCGCGCAGCTGCGCGCCGCGCGACATCGCGGCCATCGGCATCACCAACCAGCGCGAGACCACGGTCGTGTGGGACCGCGAGACCGGCAAGCCGATCTGCAACGCGATCGTCTGGCAGGACCGGCGGACCGCGGAGTTCTGCGATCGTCTGAAGCGCGACGGCCACGAAGCGTTCATCCGCGAGCGGACGGGGCTGGTCATCGACGCGTACTTCTCGGGCAGCAAGGTCGCCTGGATTCTCGACAACGTCCCGGGCGCCAGGGCCAGGGCCGAAGCCGGCAAGCTCGCCTTCGGCACCGTCGACAGCTGGCTCGTATGGCAGCTCACCAGCGGCGCCACGCACATCACCGACGTCACCAACGCATCGCGGACGATGCTGTTCAACATCAACACGCTGCAGTGGGACCAGGACCTGCTGAGGCTGATGAACGTGCCGGCCAGCATGCTGCCCGAGGTGCGCTCGTCGAGCGAAGTGTACGGCCGCGTCTCGACGACGCTCGGCGCCGGCGACGTCGCCGTGGCGGGCATCGCCGGCGACCAGCAGGCGGCGCTCTTCGGCCAGATGTGCGTCACGCCTGGGCTGACGAAGAACACCTACGGCACGGGCTGCTTCCTGCTGCAGAACACCGGCGAGCGGCCGGTCGTCTCGCAGAACCGCCTGCTGTCGACCGTGGCGTGGCAGGTCGGCGGCAAGACGATGTACGCGCTTGAAGGAAGCGTGTTCATCGGCGGCGCGGTGGTGCAATGGCTGCGTGACGGGCTCGGCCTCATCCGCCAGTCGTCCGATGTCGAGGCGCTGGCCAAGTCGGTGCCCGATAGCGGCGGCGTCTACCTGGTGCCGGCCTTTGCCGGGCTCGGCGCGCCGCACTGGGATCCGTACGCCCGCGGCACGATCGTCGGCATCACGCGCGGGACGACCGCCGGACATATCGCCGGGCGGCCGTTGAAAGCATCGCGTTCCAGGTGGCCGATCTGCTCGAGGCGGTCGGCGGCGACGCCGGCATCGCGTTGGCCGAACTACGCGTCGATGGCGGCGCGGCCGCCAACGACGCGCTGCTCCAGTTCCAGGCCGACCTGCTCGGCGTGCCCGTCGTGCGGCCTGAAGTCACCGAGACCACCGCGCTTGGTGCCGCCTACCTGGCGGGCCTGGCCGTCGGCTTCTGGGACTCGACCGAGGCGCTGGCGAAGCACTGGCGCGCGGACAAGCGCTTCGAGCCGTCGATGCCTGCTGGACAGGTGGCCGCGCGGCGCGCCGAGTGGCGCGAGGCCCTGAACCGCTCGAAGAACTGGATCACGCCGGGAAGCTAGCGATGCTCCGGCCTGACATGATCGCGCGGCTGGACGGCCGCCGCGAGCCGTGGGACATCGTCGTGATCGGCGGCGGCGCCACCGGCGTGGGCATCGCGGTTGACGCGGCCAGTCGTGGCTACGACGTGCTGCTGCTCGAGCAGCACGACTTCGGGAAGGGCACGTCGAGCCGCAGCACCAAGCTGGTGCACGGCGGCGTGCGTTACCTGGAACAGGGCAACATCGCGCTGGTGATGGAGGCCCTCAAGGAGCGCGGCCTGCTTCGGCAGAACGCGCCGCACCTGGTCAGCAACCTCGCCTTCGTCGTCCCGAACTACGACTGGTGGGAGGCGCCGTTTTACGGCCTCGGCCTCAAGGTCTACAACGTCCTCGCCGGCAAGTACGGCTTCGGCACCTCCGAGATCCTCTCGCGCGAGGAGACGCTGGCGCGGCTGCCGACGATCAAGACCGATGGGCTTCGCGGCGGCGTCGTGTACTACGACGGTCAGTTCGACGACGCGCGGCTGCTGATCAACCTCGTGGAGACGGCGGCCGACCAGGGCGCGACGCTGGTCAACTACGTGCAGGTGGTTGGCATCACCAAGGGCGCCGACGGGTTCGTCGACGGCGTCGTCGCCTCCGATGGCGAGACCGGCCGCCAATGGACCATCGGCGCGCGCGTGGTCGTGAACGCCGGCGGGCCGTTCTCCGATGCGGTGCGGCGGCTTGCCGAGCCGGACGCGCAGACCCTGATCGCCCCGAGCCAGGGCATCCACCTGGTGTTCCACCACTCGTTTCTGGCCGCGCGATGCCGCCATCATGGTGCCGCACACCTCCGATGGCCGGGTGATGTTCGCCATTCCGTGGCATGGGCACACCCTGGTGGGCACGACCGACACCCCGATTGCGACCCCGACGCTCGAGCCGCGTCCGTTGCAGGAGGAGATCGACTTCATCCTCGAAACGGCGGGCCAATACCTCCACAAGGCGCCGACGCGCGACGACGTGCTCAGCGTGTTTGTCGGGATCAGGCCGCTCGTGAAAAGCGGCGACGGCACGCTGACGGCGGCGCTGTCTCGCGACCACACGATCCACATCGACGCCTCGGGCCTGCTGACGACGACCGGCGGCAAGTGGACGACCTATCGCAACATGGCGGAGCACACCGTGGACCAGGCCGCCGATCTGGCGCGGCTGACCGAGCGGCCCTGCGTGACACGCACGTTGAACGTGCACGGGTTCCACCCCAACGCCGATCGGTTTGGCGCGCTGAGCGTGTACGGGTCGGATGCGCTTGCGATTCAGGACCTGATGCGCGCGACGCCTTCACTCGCCGCGCCGCTTCATGCCGCGCTGCCCTACACCGGTGCGGAAGTGGTGTGGGCCGTCCGGAACGAGATGGCGCGGACCGTCGAGGACGTGCTCGCGCGCCGCACGCGCGCGCTCTTCCTCAACGCGCGCGCCGCCGAGGCGATGGCTCCCGAGGTCGCGCGGCTGATGGGCGAGGAGCTCGGGTGGGATGCCGGGCGCATCGCCAGCGAGACCGAGGCGTTCGTGACACTCGCGAAGGGGTACCGGATCTAGAGCCCGTACGCGCCAGGCGGGACGGCTCCGCATCGCGCGTCCACGCCGAGAACCCATCGTGTGGCACCATTCGCGGACGCATCTGCTCGAGTCGCTGTCATGCGGCTCGACCGGCTACCGCAGGCAGCGCCACATGGAACGTGACGCCGTCTGCCGCCGCTGCTCGGCCCACACCCGCCCGCCGTGCGCTTCGGCGAGGTGCTTGACAATCGCCAGCCCGAGCCCGGTGCCTCCGGTCGATCGCTGGCGGGCGGGATCGGTCCTGTAGAAGCGGTCGAAGACGCGCGCGCACTCGTCCGGCGTGAGGTGGCTTCCGGTGTTGCTGCACCGACAGCACGCGTCTCGCCCCCGCCATCGTCGGCCGCGATGCCGATGACGCCGTCGGCGGGCGTGTGACGGCTGGCATTGGACAGCAGGTTCACCAGGATCTGACGCAACCGGCGGGCATCGGCCCGTAGCGTGAACGCGTCCGGCACGTCGAGGCGGACCCGGGCGTCGCCGTCGAGCCCGGCAGCCCTCACCGCGGAGCGGACCAGATCCGAGCCGCGTGGTCCGCGATCGACAGACGCAGCTCGCCGGCCTCGGCCAGCGCGACATCCTGCAGGTCGTCGACGAGCGACCCGAGATGCCGGACGTCTTCGTGCAGGTCGCGCACGGCCTGCGCGGGATCGCGCGCCAGGCCGTCGATGACGGTCTCGAGCCGGCACTGCAGCGCGGTCAGCGGCGTGCGCAGCTCGTGCGCGACGTCGTGCAGCAGCCGCTGCCGCAACTGGTGCTGGCGCTCGAGATCGTCGGCCATGGCGTTGAAGTCGCGGCCGAGCTCCACCACTTCCCGGCTGCCTCGCGGCTCGACGCGCGCGCCCAGCCGGCCGCGCGCCAGCTCGCGCGTCGCGGCACGCGAGCGCCCCGAGCGGCCGGACGCTGCTTCTGGCGATCACCCACGTCACGGCCAGCGCCAGTGCGCCGACGAGGCCGGTCGCCCAGACGCAGGCGAAGATCCATCGAGTAGAGAATGCGCGTCGACGCGGCCGATCTGCGCTCGGGGTTCGGCAACGGCAGAACGATGCAGCGCACGCGTCGCTGCCGTCGGCCAGACGTCAGCGCGGTGCCGTCCGCCGGAAACGCGACAGACTGCACGATCTCGCCGCCGCCGTTTCGGCCAAGCGTGACTTCGATCGCGAGCATGCGGCCCTCGCGCGAGGTCGTGACGAGCCGTCGGCAGAATCCAGCGGCCCGCCGACCGAGGCGATGAGCGTGCCCGCGACGTCGGTCGACCACCAGCACGCGCCTGGTCCAGAGGGAACTCGCGCGCGCCAGCGTCCATGCGCCTCGCGGCTGGCAGCAGCGCTCCTTGCAGGCGTGCGCGCCGACTCCGCAGTGCGGCTCGATGCACTCGACGTCCGTGCGCGCGACGCTCGAAGCTCCTGCGAGGCGCGTGAAATCCTGGCGCGTGCCTTGCCGCGCCGCCAGGGCGACGGCTACGACCGCCGTCAAGCGCGAGGCGCTCCAACGGTCAACGAGCAGGCGAGTCTGCAGGCTCGCCGATCATTCGCTGCACCATCAGGCGATAGCCGACCCCATGCACGGTGTGAATCAGCGAGTGGCCGAGGCCGGCGTCGAGCTTGCGGCGCAGGTTGGTGACGTGCGTGTCGACGGTGCGGTCGAGGCCGTCGTAGTCGGGCCCGAACGCACGCGCCACCAGCTCCTCGCGCGTGAACGTGCGTCCCGGATGCGTCGCCAGCGCCTCGACCAGCCGGAACTCGGTCGGCGTCAGGGCCACGAGCGTGCCGCCGACGCGCACCTCGCGCTTGAAGTGGTCGACCTCGAGCTCGCCGACCGACGTCGGCGGGCGCGTGGCTCTGCCGCCCGCGAGCGGCGGCTGCGCCGAAGCAGCGCCTGCACGCGCGCGACGACCTCGCGCGGGCTGAACGGCTTGGGCACGTAGTCGTCGGCGCCGGTTTCGAGGCCGCGCACCCGGTCGTCCTCGGCGGTCCGCGCCGTGAGCATCAGCACGGGCACGCGTGGACACCGCGCGGAGACGCCGGCAGACTTCCGGCCCGTTCATGCCAGGCACCATCCAGTCGAGAATCACCATCGCGACATCCGGCGACTGCGCGCGCGCCAGCCCGTCGGCGCCATCGCCGGTCGCGATCACGTCGAACCCGGCGTGCTCGAGGTACGTCGTCAGCGTCTCGACGACAACCGGGTCGTCCTCGACGATGAGCACGCGCGTGGGCAGGGCGTCAGTCACCGCGAGAGCTGATTGTGGATGGCGACGCCCAGTTGCTGGGCGGCGGGCGGGTCGAGGTTGGCGAGCACGACGACCGTCCAGGTCCTTGCTCGACTCGAGAATGCCGTTGAGGCCTGGCGCGCCGCCGGCAATGCCCAGCCCGCCCTCGCTGCGGCCCGGCGTCGACCTGGCCGACCTGCAGCAGCCACGCGGTCTGCGTCGGGTCGGCCAGGCGTCCGGCACGCAGCGCGTCATCGAACTTCAGCAGGTCGCGGGCCGTGGCGTACCCGCCGCCGGCCGCGCTTCCGGACACGCCGTGCATGCGTCACGTTGCTGCGAAGCGGCCCGTCGCCGCCCGGCGCCCGTCGCGTGTACCCGACAGCCGCCGCGTTGCCCGGTTGGCCCGGCCGTCGTCATGCCGGCTGGCGTGTAGACATGCGCGGCGATGTAGTCCTCGTAGGCCACGCCACTCACCTTCGCGATGATCGCGCCCAGCACGATGTAGCACCCGTTGCAGTACTGGCGCCGCGCGCCTGGCGCAAACAGCGGCGGCTGGGAAGCGACCAGCCGATAGTAGTCGGCATTCGACCGGAACTGATCCTTCGGCGCCTGTGTCGAAGACGGGGCCAAAGAAATCCGCGACGCCGCCCTGGTGCGAGAGCAGTTGGTCCACGGTCGCCGACTTCGTCTCGGCGTTGGGGTAGTCCGGCAACAACGCGCCGAGCGTGTCGGAGAGCTTCAGCTTGCCCTGCGACACGAGCTGTGCGACGGCGGTCTTCGTGAAGATCTTGTTGATCGAGCCGATGTTGAAGCGGGTGTCGACGCTGTTGGCGCGTCTTGTGCTCGCGATCGGCCAGCCCGAACGCCTTCTCGTAGACCGGCTCGCCCGACTCTGGCGACGAGCACGACGCCGCTGAACGCGTCGGACGGCCACCAGCGGCGCAAGATAGGCGTCGAGCCCTCGCGCCAGTTCGGCTGGCGTCATCGTCCCGCGCACGTCGGGCGGTGGCGGCGCACCCTCGCGGGGGCCGGCATCGCCGACCTCGATGGCCACGCGCGTGATGCGCTCGGCCGGCGGCGCCTCGAGCGTGACCTCGATGGTGCCCTGCATACCGGTCGCGCCGCGCACGCTGAGCGTCACCGGGCCGTCCGTGCGCTTCTCGATCCTCCCGAGCGTCAGCTGCCCGAAGTCGGCGCGAATGCGCTCGACCATCTGCCTGCGATCGGCGGGCGTCCGCCGGGCCAGCAGCTCCGGCGCGTAGTGCTCCTTCGCCATCGCCTCGAACGTGTCGGGGTTCCCACTGGCCAGCGCCTTGAAGAAGGCATCCACGCGCTGTCTTGCCCACGCCGGCCTGCACGTCAACCTGGGTCTCGCCGCCGGTGAGTCGCTGGCGGCTGCGCGGCGTCGCAACGCTGCTGGCCAGCACCAGACCTGTAGCGATCAGCTGTCGAAGAGTCATCGGCACGCTCCTCAATAACCGGAGCGTAGAGCAGTGAAGATCCTTAGTGCGAAGACGGTCCAATGAAGGACGGCAGTCGTCACAGTTCCTTGGTCATCTCGACCATCGTCCGCCTGAACCCGAGCCGGTCGAACAACTGCTGCGCCCGACGATTTGGCTCGGCGGTCCACAGCATCACGCGCGGAGCGCCGCGGCTCTTCAGCCAGCCAGCGCGGCGTCCATCAGCGCGGTCGCCACGCCCGCCCGTCGTGCGTCCTCGCTCACGACGATGTCGTGCACGAAGCCGGCGGCCTCGCGAAGCTCCTTCCACGATTGGGGTTCGAGGCCCGCGTAGACGTAGCCGACCGCGAGCGCCGTCCAGTTCGGCGACGAAGATCGCGACCTCGTCGTCGTGGATCTGCGTGCCGAGAAACCACGCGTACCCGGACTCCGGGTCAACGCCAGGATCCATGAAGCGGAGCGGATCGAAGCGCGAAGTGCACGCGCATCAGCTCGGCTCCCATGCGGCCCAGGGCCGGAAGGTCAGCCGTCGACGGCGCGGCGCACGTTGATCCGAGGCACGGTCACGGCGTACCAAGCCTACTCCAGGACGAAGCGGGGCAGGCGTGGGACCTGGAGGAATCCAGTCAGTCGATCGCGACGACTCTGTGGTTCTCGCTGTCCGAGATGTAGAGCGCGCCCTTGTACCGAAAGGCGCCGTGCGGGCGGTTCAGCTGCAGCTGGTCGGGCGGGCCATCGAGCCCGGCGGCGCCCTGCGTGCCGGTCCCGGCGACGCGCTCGATGGTGCCGCTGTCGGGACGGTAGCGCCGGATCACGTGGTTCTCGGTGTCCGTGATCAGCACCGAGCCGTCGGCGTCGATGCTGATGTGCTTCGGGCCGTTCATCGTCGCCTTCAGCGCAGGACCGCCGTCGCCGCCGAAGCCCGGCTCGCCGGTGCCTGCCACCGTCTGGATGCGCCCGCTGCCGTCGACGACACGCAACGCATGGCCGCCGCGTTCGCAGATGTAGATCTGGCCGGTGGCATCGACGGCCACCGCGCGCGGGTCCACCAGCGGCTGCGCCTTCGCGTCGGCGCCGTCCTTCGGCACGCCCTTCTCGCCGTTGCCGGCGACGGTGCCGACGATGCCGGTCGTGAGGTTCACCGATCGAATGCGGCGGTTGTCGAGGTCCGCGATGTAGAGCGTGCCCGCGTGAATCGCGATGGCGAACACGGCGCCAAACTGGGCGTCGAGTGCGCGACCGCCGTCGCCGCTGAATCCCTTCTGCCCGGTGCCGGCAAAGCGCGTCACCGTGCCTGTCGAAGGGTCGACGCGGCGCACGACGTTGCTCCACGTGTCGGCGACGTAGATGAAGTTGTCGGGGCCTTTGAGCAGATGGTGCGGGCCGGTGAACGGCGTCGCAAGCGGCGTCAGGCGGCTGCGGTCCCAGACACTGACGCGATTGCCGCCCATCTCGGCGATGAACATGCGGCCCGCGGCGTCGAAGTCAACGGCGAAGGGCTCGTTCAGGCCCTCGCCGACGACAAGCCTGGCGCGAAGGCCGGACTGCGCGGCGGGAAGCCGCGGCGAGGAGAATGCAGACGACGAGCGTCAGCGCGCGGCGCATGAGGAATCTGCGCCATTCTCAATCGTCAATCGTCAATCTGCAATCCGTCAATTCTCAACCGTCTGCGGCCTGCGCCAGAAGGCCAGGCGCGTCAGGGCGGGGCTGGTCGCCAGGTCGTCGAAGAGCGAGTACGCCACGGGCGTGACCAGCAGCGTCAGCAGCAACGACAGCGTCTGGCCGCCGATGACGACCACGGCGATGCTGCGGCGCTCCTCGGCGCCCGGGCCGGTGCCCAGGGCGAGCGGCAGCATGCCGCCGACCAGCGCCAGCGTCGTCATCAGGATCGGCCGCAACCGGTCGCGATTGGCTTCGACGATGGCCGTCGGCGCGGTCGAGGCCGCTGCGCCGCAGGTTGTTCATGTGATCGATCTGCAGAATCGCGTTCTTCTTCACGACGCCGAAGAGCACGAGCAGGCCGAGCGCCGAATACAGGTTCAGCGTCTGGCTCATCGCCCACAGCGACAGCAGCGCGAAAGGCACGGCCAGCGGCAGCGACAGCAGGATCGTCAGCGGATGCACGAGGCTCTCGAACTGCGCCGCCAGGATCATGTACATGAAGATCACCGACAGCAGGAACGCCCACAGGAACTCGCGGAACGTGCGTTCGAGCTCGCGCGCGCGGCCGGCGACGGCCGTCGAGTACGCCGGCCGGCATGTTCAACTCGCGTGCGGCCTGCTGCAGCGCCTGCATGCGGTCCGCCTGCGCGAAACCCGGGCCGACGTTGGCGCGCACGTTCACCTGCCGCTGGCGGTCCTGCCGGTCGATGCGCGACGGGCTTTCCGCGTGCACGATGCTCACGATGTTGTCGAGCCGGACCAGCTCGCCGGTGTTGCGCGGCACCAGCAGCCCGCCCAGCTTCGCCGGGTCGTTGCGATCGGTCTCGGCCAGCCGCAGCTGGACGTCGTAGTCGTCGTTGACGCTCGAGTCGCGGAAGCGCGTGACCTCGTCGTCGCCGCCTACCATGACGCGCAGCGCCGAGGCGATGTCCTCCGTGTTCACGCCGAGGTCGGCCGCGCGGTTGCGGTCGATCTGCACCTGCAGCTCGGGCTTGTTCAGCCGCAACGTGGAGTCCGCATCGACGATGCCGATCTCGGGCGCCTTCAGTCGAAGGCGCTCGCCATAGTCGGCCAGCGCCGTCAGCTCCGGACCGCGAATGGCCAGGTCGAGGTCGCCGCGGCCGCCGCCCAGGTTGAGCGACTGGATGTTGCGAACGCTGCACGCGCAGGTCGGGAAACTTCCGCAGGCGCCGGCGGATGTCCTGCATCACGTCGCCCTGCGAGAAGTTGTTCGCGAAGGCGGACAGGGGATCCAGGCGCGCCAGCCCCGAGAAGAACCGGCCCCAGCCGAAAACGCGCTCCTCGTGCGGTGCGAGCCGCACGTAGAACTCGCCCTGGTTGACCGCCGCCGAGGAAGCCGCCGCCTACCGAAGCGAGCACCAGTCGTCACGCCGGGGATCGACCGAATCTCTCTCTCGACGGCGTTCAAGCGCGTCGCTCATCGCCGGCAGGCTCGAGCCCTCGGGCGCGGTCACGCTCACCTCGAACTCGCCCTCGTCGACGCCGCTCGGCACGAACTCCTGCCGCACCAGCGAGTACAGCGGCACCGATGACAGCGCCACGACACACGCGAGGCCGGCGATGATCGGCCGATGCGCCATCGACCAGCCGAGCAGCCGACGAATAGAACCGGTCGATGCGGCCGTAGAACCCGCCGCGCGACTTCGCGGCGCCGTGGCCGCCGCCCGCCGCGTCATCGGCGTGCAGCAGGCGCGCGCTCATCATCGGCGTGAGCGTGAAGGACACCAGCAGGCTGACCATGATGGCCACGGCGGCGGTGATGCCGAACTGGTAGAGGAACCGTCCGGCGATGCTCGACATGAACGAGACGGGGATGAAGATGACGGCCAGGCTGAGCGTGGTCGCCAGCACCGGCAGCGCGATCTCGGCCGTCGCGGCGCGCGCGGCCTCGAAGGGCCCGACCTGCTTCTCCTCGACGAAGCGGAAGATGTTCTCCAGCACGACGATCGCGTCGTCGATGACGATGCCGACCATCAGCACCAGCGCGAGCATGGTGACGCTGTTGAGCGTGAAGTCCAGCGCCTCCATCATCCCGAAGGTCGAGATCACGGAGGCCGGAATGGCGACGCCGGCAATCACCGTCGCGCGCCAGCTGCGCATGAAGGCGAAGACCACCAGGCACGCCAGCACGCTGCCGAGCACCAGGTGGATGTTGATCTCGTGCAGCGCCGCGTAGATGTAGCGCGACTGGTCGCGAATCACCTCGAGCGTCACGTCGGCGGGAATCTGCGGCTTCACCCGTTCGAGGTTGCGCTTGACGGCCTCGATGACGGCGACGGTGTTGGCGCCGGTCTGACGCCGGATGGCCAGGGTGACCGTGGGCACGCCGTTGAGGCGTGCGATCGACCGCTGCTCCTTCGTGCCGTCTTCCGCCCAGCCGATGTCGCGCACCCGGATGGGCACGCCGTTGCGCGTGGCGATGACGAGATCGCCGAAGGCGCGCGGGTCGACCACGCGTCCCATCGTGCGCAGCGTCTGCTCGCGGGTGGTGCCGGTGACGTTGCCGCCGGGCAGGTCGGCGTTCTGGCTGGCGAGCGCGTCGCGCACGGCCGTGATCGGCAGCTGATAGGCGGCCAGCCGGTCGGCGTCGACCCAGACGTTGATCGCGCGCTCGAGGCCGCCGATGATCTCGACCTCGCCGACGCCGGCCGAACGCTCCAGGAACGGCTTGACCAGCTTGTCGGCGATCTCGGTGAGCTCGCGCAGCGGCCGGTTGGCCGAGACGCGCGATGGTGATGATCGGCGCGAGCTGTCGTTGTCGGCCTTGCCGACAACCGGCGGCCGCACGTCGCGCGGCAGCCGGGCCAGGACCGTCGCGATGCGGTCGCGAACGTCCTGCGTGGCGGCCTCGATGTCGCGGTCGAGCGAGAAGGTCGCGATGACGATCGGAGCTGCCGGCGCCCGAGATCGAGCGCAGCTCGTCGAGGCCCTGGACGGTGTTGACGACCTCTTCGATCTGCTGGCTGACCAGGACCTCGACTTCCTCGGGCGAGGCGCCTGGCAGCTGCGTGCGGATGAAGACCGAGGGCAGGTCCATGGCCGGGAAGCGATCGACGCCCAGGCGCACGTAGCTGGCGGTGCCGACCACGACCAGGCACATGATGAGCATCGCGGCAAAGACCGGACGCTCGATGCAGACCGCGGCAAGCTTCTTCATGGCGCGATTCCGGCGCGATCATCTGGCTGGCGCCGCGGCGACCGGCGCGCGGCCGCCGGCAACGCGCACCGGCGTGCCCTCGACGAGGTTGCCGGGCTTGGCGATCACCGGGTCCCCCACCGCCAGGCCGCTGAGGATCTCGAGCCGCTCGGCGTTGCGACGTCCGACCGTGACGCGCTTTTCGACGACCTTGCCGTCCTTGACGCTCAGCACCTTCTCGACGCCGGCAAACGTCACCAGCGCGGAGGTCGGCACGATGACCGCGCGATCGGAGTCGGTCGAGACGATCGACGGCGTTGGCAAACGATCCCGGCCGCAGCAGCGCCGTCGGGATTGGGCACTTCGGCTTCGATCATCAGCGTGCGGCTGGCCTCGTCGATGGCCGGGCTGACGCGCGCGACGCGGCCGGGATACGACGTCGTGTCGCCTTCGACGGTCACCTGGACGTCCTGGTTCACCCGCACCGCGTGCGCATCGCGCTCCGGCACGGCCACACGCAGGCGCAGCGGGTGGACGCGGACGATCGTCACGGCCGGCGAACCGGCGGCCAGGTACTGGCCCTCCGTGACGTGGCGCTCGCGCACCATGCCGTCAAGCGGCGAGGTGAGCGAGGAGTCGCGCACGGCCTGGCGGGCCAGTTCCAGTTCGGTGCGCCGCTGTTCGAGCACCGCCTGCCGGTTCCGCACTTCCTCGAGCGCGTCCTGGTACCGGCTGTCGGCCACTTGCAGCGAGGCGTCGGCCGAATCGAGCGCCGCCTTCGGCGAGATGCCTCGCTCGACAAACGTCGCCGTGCGCTCGCGCGTCAGCCGCGCCTCTTCGCAGCAGGGCCTTGGCCGATCGCACAATCGACGTCTTCTCGGGATCGACCCGGTCGTCGTCGCCCTGGACCGGCAGGCCCAGGCGGGCGCGCGCCTGCTGCAGCGCCGCCTCCGCCTGGTTTTCGCGCAGGTTGAAGTCGGTGGGCATCAGACGCGCGAGCACCTGGCCGCGGGTGACGCGGCTGCCCAGGTCCACGTAGAGATCCTGCAGGCGTCCGGTGACCTTCATGCTGAGCGTCACCTGCTCCTCTGCCGCCAGCGTGCCGGTGACGGTGATCGCGCGGACCAGCCGATCCTCGGTCGCCGGCACGACCTGCACCTCGCGCGCTTCTGCGGCGGCGCCGCCGCGTGGGCCGCATCGCGCGAGGCAGACGAGGCCTTGCACGCCGCAAGCGGCGCAACCGCCACGGCCATCAGCATCGTCATCGATGCCCGACGAACCACTCGAGACCGCACCTTCACGCTGGTCACAACCTCCCGCTGCGCGGGCCCGAGTCGGGTCCCGACGCTCTCGCGATCATACGTCTCCGCAGGGCTCTCCGGAGTGTCCAGCTGGCCCGCCGCCCGCTGGATTACGACTATCTCGTCCCTGGACGCTTACCGGGTAGCCCGATGGGGCTACATCACGGTTCACAGGTTCACAGGTTCACGGGTTCACGGGTTCACGGGTTCGCAGGTTCACAGGTTCACGGGTTCACAGGTTCTGAGGTTCGCGAGTAGGATGTCCGGTCGAGGAGAGTCAGATGATGAGGCTTCAGGCGATTGGCCACCGCGTGTCGGTGTGCGGCATGGTGGTGGCGATGGTGCTCGGCATGGCGAGCAACTGCGGCGGCGCAGGTCAAGACCACTGCGGGCCCGGTCGAGGGCACGGCGTCGGCCGACGGCCGCGTGCGCGTGTTCAAGGGCATCCCGTTTGCCGCCGCGCCGGTTGGCGAGGGCCGCTGGAAGGCGCCGGCGCCGGTGGCGCCGTGGACGGACGTGAAGAAGACGGTCGCGTTCGGCCCGCGGTGCGCGCAGGGCCGCATCTTCAACGACATGATCTTCCGCGACGAGATGAGCGAGGACTGCCTCTACCTCAACGTCTGGACGCCGGCGGCCAAGGCGGGCGAGAAACTGCCCGTGATGTTCTGGATTCATGGCGGCGGGTTTCAGGCCGGCTCGGCCTCCGAGCCGCGGCAGGACGGCGAACGGCTCGCGCGCAAGGGCGTCGTCGTGGTCTCGGCCAACCACCGCCTCGGCGTGTTCGGGTTTCTCGCGCACGCGGAGCTGACGAAGGAATCGGGCCGCAACACGTCGGGCAACTACGGCCTGCTCGATCAGGTGGCCGCGCTGCAGTGGGTGCACGACAACATCGCGGCCTTTGGCGGCGACCCGGGCAAGGTCACGATCTTCGGCGAGTCGGCCGGGTCGTTTGCGGTGAGCGCGCTGGTGGTCTCGCCGCTTGCCAAGGGGCTGATCCATCGCGCGATCGGCGAAAGCGGGGCGTTCTTCACGCTGGGCGGCGGCCGTTTGAGCACGCGCGGCCGCTGCGGCCGCCGAGGAAACGGGGGCCAAGTTCGCCTCCGGGCTCGGCGCCGCCGATCTGGCGGCGCTGCGCGCGAAGACGACCGACGAGGTGCTGCAGGCGGCGCTCAAGGGCCAGTGGTTCTCGCCGATCATCGACGGCTACGTGCTGCCGAAGACGGCGGCGGAGATCTACGCGGCCGGCGAGCAGAACACCGTGCCGCTGCTGGCGGGATGGAACGCCGACGAAATCCGATCGAGCGTCACGCTTGCGCCGGTGAAGCCGACCGTGGCCAGCTTCACCGAGCAGACGCGGAAGCGGTTCGGCCCGGCGGCTGACGCGATTCTCAAGGCGTACGCGCCCACGACCGACGCCGAGGCGATCGAGGCGGCGGCGGCGCTGGCGAGCGACACCTTCATCGGCTATTCGACCTGGAAGTGGATTCAGGTCCACGCCGCCACGCGCGCGCCGGTCTACCGCTACTCGTTCGATCGCAAGATTCCGATCCCGCCCGACACGAAGGTCAACGGCAAGGCTGCCACCGCCGCCGACATCGGCGCGCGGCACGCCGGCGAGATCGAGTACGTCTTCGGCCAGCTCGACTCGGTGCCCAACGTCACGTGGACACCGGAAGATCGCACGCTGTCGGACCAGATGATGTCGTACTGGGCCAACTTCGCGCGCTCGGGCAATCCCAACGGCAAGGGCCTGCCCGACTGGCCTCGGTACGACGCCGCGTCGGGCGCCGGCGTGATGCATCTGGACACGACGATTGCGGCGAAGAAGGACGCGTTCAAGGCGCGCTACGAGGCGCTGGACGCGGCTGGCGGCGGCGGGGACGAAGCTGAGTGCCGAGTGCTGAAGTGCCGGAGTGCCGAAGTGCGCGAGTGCGGGAGTGCTCGAGTGCGGAGTGCCGAGTGCGTCGTGCTGAAGTGCTGGACGCTGCACCTCGGCACCGCAGCACCTAGCACTGAACGTCAGCACTTCGGCACTGCGGCACTTCGGCACATCAGGTGCGCGCTTACGTGAGCTTCGGAATCTCGAACCCCTTGCGGTACTCCCGCGACAGGAGCTTGTCGGCGTCCTTGTCGCCGAACTGCTCGGTCTTGCCGTCAAACGTCAGGCTGCGGCCCACCCGGTACGAGATGTTGGCCAGGTGCGGCAGCGTCGACGACAGGTGGCCTTCGAGGATGTCGCAGGTCAGGATCTTCGGGTCGTTGGCGCGCAGCGCGTCGACGAAGTTGCGGTAGTGCGGCGTCTCGATGCTGGTCAGCACGTTCGGGTCGCTGCCGCCGCTGCCGCTGTCCGGCGGGGCGTCCGATCCGGGGCCCGGCTCGTTCTTGCGTCCCCGGTAGGACTGCCACTTGCGGCCGTCGCCGTCAATCCACAACCAGCCCTCGGACCCGTAGAACAGGTTGCCGATGGTCTGCGTGCCCTCGTCGTTGGTGAACTGCCCGCGCGTGCCGAACTCGAGCACCATGCCGTCGGCGTACTCGAAGAGCGAGGTCTGCGTGTCGGGCGTCTCCTGCGACGACTCGGGACCGAAGTAGCCGCCCATCGAGCTCACCTTCACCGGGTGCTCGTTCTTGCCCAGACCCCAGCGCGCGATGTCGAACTGGTGCGGCCCCTGGTTGCCGGTGTCGCCGTTGCCGTAGTCCCAGTGCCAGTGCCAGTTGTAGTGGAAGCGGTTCCGGTTGAACGGCCGCACGGGCGCCGGACCGAGCCAGAGGTCGTAGTCGACCTTGCTCAGATAGGCCGCGTCCCACGCCGGCTCGTACGTGCTCGATCTCGACGTTGAGGCGGTACTTCTCGCCGGGGCCGAGCGGGCCGTCGGGATACTTGCCGATGCCGGGCCGCACCTTGAAGCACAGGCCGCGCGCCATGCGCACCTTGCCGATGCCGCCCTTCTGGATGAACTCGATGGCCTGCCGCACGGCGGGCCGGCTGCGGTTCATCGTGCCGACCTGCACGACCTTGTTGTAGCGGCTGGCGGCACTCACCATCTGCCGCCCTTCCCACACCGTGTAGGACGCCGGCTTCTCGACGTAGACGTGCTTGCCGGCCTGCAGCGCCCAGATCGTCGCCAGCGCGTGCCACTGGTTCGGCGTGGCGATGATCACCCCGTCGATGTCCTTGTCGTCGAGGACGCGGCGCAGGTCCTGCACGAAGCCGGGCTTGAACGTCGCGACGTCCTTCAGCCGCGCGTCGTTGACGCGCTCGTCGGCGAGATTGGCGTCGATGTCGCACAGCGTCTTGATCTCGACGTTGGGGATGCGTGCGAAGCCCCGCTTCAGGGCGTTGCCCTGGCCGCGGATGCCGATGCTGGCGACCACGACCTTGTCGTTGGCGCCGATGACGCGGCCCGACACAGACGGCGCCGCGCTGACCCCGGCCGGCGTGAAGAAAGTCGTTGCCCGCGACAAAGGCCGCGGCGGCGACCCCGCCCACCCGCGTCGCAAACGCCCGCCGGGACATTGCGTTCTGGTCTTTTGGATCACTGGACACGGTCACCTCCTGCAGCGCAAATATCCTACCGCGGTCGGACCACTTCGCACCGGCATTCTACATGCCTTGCCGGGCCGACAGCCGCGTCGATACGGTTCGAGCGCGGATAGTCGTCTGTGGACGGCCACGACGTCGGTGTCCACCGCTGGCGACACTGCGTGCAGGAATGTCCTGGCGACACGGGCACCGCTACATGTCTCGCAGCGGACACAGTGTAGAATTTCCGACTGGCTGTGTCCTGGTCAGTTTCTTCCAGCATTGTCCAGCGGCATTGGTCAGCAGCCTTTGCGGGGGCTTCAAGCTCGACTTTCCAGTCGAACGAGACCAGTTTCGCTCCACCCATCGGGTGGACGCGCTCGAGCGGCCCGCGTCCTGGACGCTAGGAAGTGACCCCCGATGCCCACGGCTGAAACGCTGTCCTCACCCGTCGCCAGCCACCTGCTGCAGGGCCTGATGGCCCTGCGACAGGCGACTTCTCCCACCGGCTTCCGTCCGATCTCACCGGCATCGAGGGCAAGCTCGCCGACACCTTCAACGAGGTCGTCGCGATGAACCAGCGCATGGCCCTCGAGCTGGAGCGCATCAGCCACGCGGTCGGACGCCAGGGCCGGCTGTCGCAGCGCGCCAGCCTGGGGGACGTGCGCGGGTCGTGGGCCGCGTCGGTGGACTCGGTCAACACGCTGATCGACGACCTGGTGCACCCACGACCGAGATGGCGCGCGTCATCGGCGCCGTCGCCAAGGGCGACCTGTCGCAGACCATGGCGCTCGAGACCGAGGGGCGGCCGCTCGAAGGCGAGTTCCGCCGCACGGCCATCACCGTCAACACGATGGTCGACCAGCTCGGCTCGTTTGCCTCGGAGGTCACGCGCGTGGCGCGCGAGGTCGGCACCGAAGGCAAGCTGGCCGGCCAGGCGCAGGTGCGCGGCGTCGCCGGCACGTGGAAGGACCTCACCGACAACGTCAACCTGATGGCCGGCAACCTGACGGCCCAGGTCCGCAACATCGCCGAGGTGACCACGGCCGTCGCCAACGGCGACCTCACCAAGAAGATTGCCGTCGACGTCAAGGGCGAGTTCCTCGAGCTGAAGAACACCATCAACACGATGGTCGACCAGCTCCGGTCGTTCGCCTCGGAGGTCACGCGCGTGGCGCGCGAGGTCGGCACCGAAGGCAAGCTGGGCGGCCAGGCGCGCGTCGAAGGCGTGTCGGGCACGTGGAAGGACCTCACCGACTCGGTCAACTCGATGGCCGGCAACCTCACCAGCCAGGTCCGCAACATCGCCGCCGTCACCACCGCCGTCGCCCGCGGCGACCTCTCCAAGCAGATCACCGTCGACGTCCAGGGCGAGATGCTCGAGCTGAAGAACACCGTCAACACGATGGTCGACCAGCTCTCGTCGTTTGCGGCGGAAGTCACCCGCGTGGCGCGCGAGGTCGGATCGGAAGGCAAGCTGGGCGGCCAGGCGCGCGTCGAAGGCGTGTCGGGCACGTGGAAGGACCTCACCGACTCGGTCAACTCGATGGCCGGCAACCTGACCAGCCAGGTCCGCAACATCGCCGCCGTCACCACCGCCGTCGCCGGCGGCGACCTGACCAAGAAGATCACGGTCGACGTCCAGGGCGAGATTCTCGAGCTGAAGAACACCGTCAACACGATGGTCGACCAGCTCTCGTCGTTTGCCGCGGAAGTCACGCGCGTGGCGCGCGAGGTCGGCACCGAAGGCAAGCTGGGCGGCCAGGCCGAGGTGCCCGGCGTCGACGGCACGTGGAAGGACCTCACCGACAACGTCAACCTGATGGCGAGCAACCTGACGGTGCAGCTCCGCGACGTCTCGAAGGTCGCCACCGCCATCGCCACCGGCGACCTCACGCAGAAGGTCACCGTCGACGTGCGCGGCGAGATCCTGCAGATCAAGAACGTCATCAACACGATGGTCGACCAGCTCCGGTCGTTTGCCGCGGAAGTCACGCGCGTGGCGCGCGAGGTCGGCACCGAAGGCAAGCTGGGCGGCCAGGCGCGAGGTGCAGGGCGTCGCCGGCACCTGGAAGGACCTCACCGACAACGTCAACCTGATGGCCGGCAACCTGACCTAGCCAGGTGCGCGGCATCGCGCGCGTCGTGACGGCCGTCGCCGGCGGCGACCTCACGCGCAAGCTGACGGTGGAAGCCGAAGGCGAGATCGCGGCGCTCTCGGACACCATCAACGGCATGATCGAGACGCTGGCCACCTTCGCCGACCAGGTCACCAGCGTGGCCTTCGAAGTCGGCGTCGAAGGCAAGCTGGGCGGCCAGGCCAGCGTGCCCGGCGCCGCCGGCACGTGGAAGGACCTCACCGACAACGTCAACCGCCTGGCGGCAAACCTGACGACGCAGGTGCGCGCGATCGCCGAAGTGGCGACGGCGGTGACGACCGGCGACCTCACGCGTTCGATTCAGGTGGAAGCGCAGGGCGAAGTCGCCGCGCTCAAGGACAACATCAACTACATGATCGGCAACCTCAAGGACACGACCTTGAAGAACGCCGAACAGGACTGGCTGAAGACGAACCTCGCCAAGTTCTCGCGCATGCTGCAGGGCCAGCGCGACCTGCTGACGGTCGGCCGCCTCGTGCTGTCGGAGCTGGCGCCGGTCGTCTCGGCCCAGCAAGGCGTGCTCTACGTGCTCGACTCGTCGACGCCGGACGGCGTCCTGCGCCTGCTGGCCGGCTACGCGCACAAGACGCAGGACGCGCTCGGCGAGACGCTTCGCGCTGGGCGAAGGCCTCATCGGTCAGTGCGCGATGGACCGGCGCAAGATCCAGGTCGACCGTGTGCCGGCCGAGTACCTGAAGGTGGTCTCCGGCCTCGGTGAAGCCACGCCGCAGCATCTGGTCATCCTGCCGATCCTGTTCGAAGGACAGGTGAAGGGCGTCCTCGAGCTGGCCTCGTTCGACCAGTTCAACCCGACGCACCACGCCTTCCTCGACCAGCTCACCGAGAGCATCGGCATCGTGCTGCACACCATCGAGGCCAACACGCGCACGGAAGATCTGCTGAAGCAGTCGCAGTCGCTGGCGCACGAGCTCCAGTTCCAGCAGCAGGAGCTGCAGCTCACCAACCAGCAGCTCGAAGAGAAGGCCAAGCTGCTGGCCGAACAGAACGTCGAGGTGGAGCGCAAGAACACCGAGGTCGAGCAGGCGCGGCAGGCGCTCGAGGAGAAGGCCAAGCAGCTGGCGCTGACCTCGCGCTTCAAGTCCGAGTTCCTCGCCAACATGTCGCACGAGCTGCGCACGCCGCTCAACAGCCTGCTGATTCTCTCGGACCAGCTCTCGAAGAACCCGGCCGGCAACCTCACCGGCAAGCAGGTGCAGTTCGCGCAGACCATCCACGCGTCGGGCAACGACCTGCTCACCCTGATCAACGACATCCTCGACCTGTCGAAGATCGAATCGGGCACCGTGGCGGTGGACATCGAGGACTACAGCCTCGAGCAGCTCCGGCGCTACGTCGATCGCACCTTCCGCCACGTCGCCGAGGCGCAGCGCCTGGAGTTCACGATCGACGTCGAGCCGCGGCTGTCCAAGACCTTCGAGACCGACCCGAAACGGCTGCAGCAGGTGCTGAAGAACCTGCTCTCGAACGCCTTCAAGTTCACGGCCCGCGGGTCGGTGCAGCTGTCGATCGGCAGCGCACGCAGCGGATGGAGCCAGGGCCACGACGCGCTCGACCGGGCCCGGTCGGTGCTGGCCATCTCGGTTCGCGACACCGGCATCGGGATCCCGCCCGAAAAGCAGCAGATCATCTTCGAGGCCTTCCAGCAGGCGGATGGCAGCACGAGCCGCAAGTACGGCGGCACCGGCCTCGGCCTGGCGATCAGCCGCGAACTGGCGCGCCTGCTTGGCGGCGAGCTGACACTGGTCAGCGCACCCGACCAGGGCAGCACCTTCACGCTCTACCTGCCGCAGCGCTACACGAAGGCGCGCGGCCGCAAGCCCAGCCCCGAGGCAGCCGATCCGGTCGCGACGCCCGCCGCGCCGGCACCGATCGACGAACCGGTGGAGGCGCTGCGCGCGCTGTCGGCGCCGCTGGTCGACGACCGCGACATGGTCGGCCCGCAGGATCGCGTGCTGCTCGTCGTGGACAACGACCAGGCGTTCTCTGGCGTGATGGCCGACCTGGCGCACGACCACGGATACAAGGTCCTGACGACGGCGTTCGGGGCCGCGGCGCTCGCGCTGGCACGCGAACGCCAGCCCGACGCCATCACGCTGGACATCTCGCTGCCCGACTTCGACGGCTGGCGCGTGCTCGATCGGCTGAAGCACGACCTCGACACCCGTCACATTCCCGGTCTTCGTGATCACCACCGACGAAGAACGCGAACGCAGCTTCTCGCTGGGTGCGGCCGGCGTGCTCAACAAGCCCGTGCAGACGCGCGAGCAGCTCGAGGTGGTCTTCGACACCCTCGCGCGCGTCACGCGGCCGGAGCCCCCGCTCGCGCTGGTCATGACCCGCGGGGGACGTCGCAGGCGACCTCCGGCGGCTCTTCGGCGACTCGCCGGTCACGCTCGAGCCGGTCGACTCATGGGATCGGGCCGAGGCGCGGCTGGCCGGACGCGCCCTCGATTGCCTCGTGGTCGACGGCGCCGACGCCGAATCGCGCCTTCGCCGCGCTTCCGCCGGAATCCGCGACCGCGCTGGCGGTGTACGCGCCGTCGGGCCTGTCCGCCGACACCTCGCGCGACCTCCGCCGTCAGACGCTGGTGCGGCCGGTTCGCGTGTCCAATTCCATCGAGCGGCTGTTCGACGATGTGGCGCTGCTGCTGCACGTGAGGCCGCAGCAGATGCCGGCCGAGGCGCGCGAGGCGCTGAACCTGCGCTATCGCGGCGACGCGATGCTGGCGGGGCGCAAGGTGCTCATCGTCGACGACGACATCCGCAACATCTTCGCGATGACGAGCGTCCTCGAGACGCACCAGATGCAGGTGGTGGCCGCCGAGAACGGCAAGGACGGCATCGAGAAACTGCGGGCCACGCCGGGCATCGACATCGTCCTGATGGACATCATGATGCCCGACATGGACGGCTACGACACGATGCGCGCCATCCGCGGCATCCCCGCCTTTCGCTCCCTGCCCATCGTCGCGGTGACGGCCAAGGCGATGAAGGGCGACCGCGAGAAGTGCATCGAGGCCGGCGCCTGGGACTATCTGCCCAAGCCGGTGGCGTCCGACCAGCTGCTGACCGTCTTCCGGACCTGGCTTCACCGGTAGGGCACCTCATGGACACGATCAGCATTCTCGTCGTCGACGACACGCGGCAGAACCTGGTGACGCTCGAGGCGATCCTCGAGGAGCCCGGTCTGAAAGTGGTCGGCGTGAGCTCGGCGCGCGAGGCGCTGCGCCGCCTGCTGACGCAGGAGTTCGCGGCGATTCTGCTGGACGTCCACATGCCCGACATGGACGGCTTCGAGACCGCGAGCCTGATCCGCCAGCGCCCGCTGTCGAAGCACACGCCGATTCTGTTCCTCACCGCCTACGCGGTGGAGGCGCAGCTGACCAGGGCCTACGCGCTTGGCGCCGTCGACTACATGCCGACGCCGGTGCAGCCCGACGTCCTCAAGGCCAAGGTCGCCGTCTTCGCCGATCTCTTTCGGAAGCGGCTGGAGGTGCGGAGACAGGCCGAGCTGCTGCGCGAGGCCGAGGCGCGGCTGCGTCAGCAGGCCGAGCACGCCCTGCGCCAGAGCGAGGGGCGATTCCAGGTGCTGTGTACCGCGGCGCCGGTCGGCATCTTCCAGCTCGATGCCACGGGCCACTGCGTGTACGCGAGCCCGGTCTGGCAGACCACGACGGGCGGGGCGCCCGAAGATGCCGGCGGGCTGCGCTGGGCCGACGTCGTCAGTGACGGCCGCGGCGTCGAGACGCTGGCGAGCTGGCAGGCGGCGGTGGACGCCGGCGAGGCCTGGTCCTGTGAATCCCGGTTCACGTGTCAGGGCGAGACGCGCTGGGTCCACGTGCGCACCAGCCCGATCGTCACCGACGAGGGGACGACCGTCGGCCACGTCGGCACTGTCGAGGACATCACGTCGCGGAAAGTGACCGAGGCGCGGCTGCTCGACGCCGACCGTCGTAAGGACGAGTTTCTCGCGATGCTCGCGCACGAGCTGCGCAATCCGCTGGCGGCCATCAGCAGCGCCGTGACCGTCGCGCGCACTCCGCAGCTGGAGCGCGAGCGCAACTGGAGCATCGCGGTGATCGGCCGGCACGTGCGTCACCTCGAGAAGCTGATCGACGACCTGATGGATGTCTCGCGAATCACGCTGGGCAAGATCGAGATGCGCCGCGAGCGGCTCGACCTGTCGATCGTCCTGGCGCGGGCCGCCGATGCCGTGCGCGCGCAGGTGGCCGAGCGGCGTCAGCAGCTCGACGTCGCGCTGCCGGCCGTGCCGCTCTGGGCCGACGCCGACCCCACCAGGATCGAGCAGGTGTTCGTGAACCTGCTGGGCAACGCGTCGAAGTACAGCCACGACGGAGGATGCATCTGGTTTTCCGCCATCGCACAAAGCGGCGTCGTGGAGGTGCACGTGCGGGACGAAGGCATCGGGCTCGAACCGGGGATGGCGGAGCGAGTGTTCGACTTGTTCGCGCAGGCGCAGACGGGCCTCGACCGCGCCAAAGGCGGCCTGGGCATCGGGTTGTCGCTGGCACAGCGGCTCACCGATCTGCACGGAGGCAGCATCCGTGTGCACAGCGACGGCCTCGGGCGCGGCGCCGAGTTCGTGGTGACGCTTCCGCTCGTGGAGCCGGTCGTCCAGGCCGCTGCGCCGCCGGACGTCCCGGCGTCGGCGCCGGCGGTCGCGAACAGTCAGACCGTCCTGCTGGTCGACGACAACGTCGACGCGACGCGCGCGCTGTCACTGCTGCTGACCCACGCCGGCTTCGAGGTGGTCACGGCGCAGGACGGCGGTGAGGCCCTGGAGCGTGCCGGAGAGCGGCCGCCGGACATCGTGCTGCTGGACTTGGGCCTGCCGGTCGTGGACGGGTATCGCGTCGCAGAGCTGTTGCGTGCGCGGCCCGGCGGCGGCGACATGCTGCTCGTTGCGATCTCGGGGTACGGACAGCCGGAGGATCGCGAGCGGTCGAAAGCCGTCGGGTTCGACCACCATCTGGTCAAGCCCATCGACTGCGTGGAGCTGATCGCACTGATGCGCAGCGGCGTCGGCACGCGGGCCGACGGCCCTGGCCTCGGTGCGGCGACGGCCGGTTGACCCGGCGTCAGCCGGCTATGCGGCCCCGGAACTGGAGCCTCGATGTCACGGCGCTACTTCGTCTGCTTCCTGTTGCTGTGCGCCGCAATGCCCGCCGCGTGCCGTACGTCCGTGCAACTCGCCGATCCGCCCATGACGGCGCCGGCGGCCGCCGTCGTCGGCAATCGTCCGCCGTCGGTGAAGATCGAGGGAGTGTCGGCGCGAGTGACGGCCGGCACGCGGTTGACGCTCCGCTCGAACGTCTACGATCCTGACGGCGACGAGTTGACGCTGCTGTGGACGGCGACGGCCGGCACGCTTGAGCGGCGTGTCAACCGCCCGAACGACGTGGACGGCGCCATCGGCGCCGACCTCGTTGACGATCACGCTGCGAGCGACCGACTCGAGCGGCGCAAGCTCCGCCGACACGGTGTCGCTCGAGGTGCAGGCCAAGCCCTAATCTCCCCCGCCTCCGCCGCCCCCGCCGTCGCCTCCGCACCCACCGCCGTCAGCGCGCCGCCGCCGTCACGCCGCCGCCGCAGTCGTCCGCCGAACCGCTCTCGCTCCCACGCAGACATCCAGGCCACTCGCCGCCGTCACCGCCACTTGCGGTTTGCGCCCGTCGTGGATGCCTGGCCGCGGCCAGAGCCGCGAGGACCAGAAGTCCGATTCCCACCACGGCCACAACGATTCCGGCGATCAGCATGTGCGCTTCTCCTGGTTTCAGGTCGAGTGTCAGGGCCCCGGCATTTCATGCCGGTTTCGCGGCGGTTACCGGTTCGGGAAATTCGCAGGCCGCGACCTGGCCATGGCTTGCAGGCGGTTGCATCTCGTTGTGATGGAATCGTTTACAGCGTTACATGATTTGTTTCTGTGTTACATTCTGCCGAGACATACCAGGGAGCGACGAGACGCCATGCACGAGACGCAGACGGGCAGCCCGATCGGCAAGCCGGCCGAGGAGTTTCGCAACTACGCCGCCGAAGCGCGCGACACGGTGAAGGAGTTCTATCGCCTGAACCACACGCACCAGACGCTCGACTTCGTGCTCGACAAGAAGCGGGACTACCTGGCGCTGAACCGGAAGCGGATGAAGGTGTGGGAGGCGCTCGAGTTCCTCGACACGCTGGTGGACGACTCGGATCCCGACGTCGACTTCACGCAGATCGAGCACGCCCTGCAGACGGCGGAAGCGGCGCGCAAGTCGAACCAGCCGCGCTGGATGATCGTGACCGCGCTGATTCACGACCTGGGCAAGATGCTCTGCATCTACGGCGAGCCGCAGTGGGCGGTGGTCGGCGACACGCACGCGGTGGGCTGCAAGTTCTCGGACAAGTGCGTCTACTCCGAGTTCTTCGCCGACAACCCCGACAGCACGCACCCGGTCTACTCCACCGACAACGGCATCTACGCGCCGGGCTGCGGCCTGGACAACATCCACCTGTCCTGGGGCCACGACGAGTACGTCTACCACGTCGTCAAGGACCACCTGCCCACCGAGGCGCTGTACGCGCTGCGCTACCACTCGTTCTACCCGTGGCACAAGGAAGGCGCCTACAACCATCTCGCCAACGACACCGATCGCGCGATGATGAAGTGGGTGAAGGCGTTCAACCGCTACGACCTGTACTCGAAGGGCGACGGGCGGCCGGATGTGAAGGCGCTGCGGCCGTACTACGAGGAGTTGGTGGACGAGTTCTTCCCCGAGCCGCTGAACTGGTAGATCGAGTCGATTGTCGATTGCAGATTGCAGATTGCAGGACCGACGGGCGCGTCTGGTGCAGATACCAGCCGCGCCCGTTGTGTTTTCAGGCCCGGCCTCGACACGTATCCAAGGCTTGCGTCCGGGTGGCAATTTAGCGTGCAACTCGGGCGATCAGCGTGCAGATGTGCTATAAACACGGTCCATCCATGGCGAGCCGCACCGCGCTCGCGTCGCTTCATCCCTTTGCTCCCGAGGGTACCTGGTGTCTGAGTTCGAACGCGCGCGGTCGGTGGTGCCGCCTTCGCCCGCCGACCCGACTGTCTGCCGATGACATGCGCCGGCGGTTTGACGAACCGTTTCAACGCGAGGGCCTGCCGCCCGGGTTTCGCATGCGGCACGACGCGCATTACGTGGATCAGCTGACGACGCGCAGCACCGCGCCGCAAGTGCGGCTCATCCCCTTGAGGGACATCGACGGAGCCCGTCCGGCCGACGGCCGCGACCTCGGACGCTCTCGTCCGATCGATCGGGAAATACGGCATCCTCCAGCCGCTGCTGGTGCGTCCGCGTGCCGGACGCTTCGAGTTGATTGCCGGACAGCGGCGTCTGAGCGCGGCGACGCAGCGCAGGGCTCACGGAAGTGCCGTGCCTCGTCCATCAAGTGGACGACACGCGGGCGCGCGCGCTGGCCGAATCCGACAACCTGCACGTCGCCGAGCCGGCGGTTGCCGCAGCGTCGGCGCTGACGGATGTGCCGGCGGCGGCGCTCGCCGAGCTGTCGCAGAGCTTCAGCGCGATCGGGTCGTGCCTGCATCTGCTGGCGGATCGCGACACGGCGCTGCGCGATCGGGTCGCGCTCGACCTGGTGCGCACCGAAGTCCACCGCGCGGGCCGCCTCGTGCGCTGTCTCACCGCGATCGGCCAGGAGCCGTCGCTCTCGGAGGTCGAGGTCTCGCTGGCGTCGGCATTCGAGCAGGTCGTGGAAGGCTTTGCGCCCGAGCGGCGGTTGTCCGGCGCCACCGTCGGCGTCGACGTGGGCGACGGCCCGTTTCAGTTGCGAGGCGATCCGGACTGGCTGGCCGTCGGGCTGGCCGGGGCGTTGGGCGGCATGCTCGCGCTGGTGCACGGCGCGAAGGCGCCCGCCCTCAACGTGCGCCTGTCGACCTCGGGCACGCGGGCGTCGCTGATGCTCGAGATCGCCCAGCAGGCCGTGACCGTGCCGGCGTGGGCGCTCGGCCGCTTCTTCGATCTCACCTGGACCGACCGCCCTGGCGGCTACCAGGCTGCAGCCGAGTTCGCCGCGGCGCGGAAGGTCGCGGAGCTCCACCGCGGGGGCGCCGAGGTGATCCCCGGCGAACGCGGCGGCTGCCGCCTGCTCCTGCTGTTTCCGACAGCGTGACCAACGACGCTCACTGTCACTTCTTCTCGCCGCGTTTCTTCGAGACGCTGGCGCGCGACGACCCGCACGGCCGGTTCGCCACCAACGCCGTCGACTCGATCTGCGCGACGCTGCAGTGGGAGTCTCCCGAATCGGTCGAAGCGCTGGCGGCGCGATGGGTCGCCGAGCTCGATCGTCAGCACGTGCATCGCGCGGCGCTCATCGCCAGCGTCCCCGGTGACGAGGAGTCGGTCGCCTCCGCCATTGCGCTGGCGCCAGGGCGCTTTGTCGGCTTCTTCATGCTCAACCCGATCGCCGACGATGCCGCCGCAGCGCGTGGCCCGTGCCCTGGGGCCGCTTGGCCTGCGCGGCGTGTGCCTGTTCCCTGCCATGCAGCGGTACTCGGTGCACGACCCGCGCGTGCTTGCCGTCATCGAGCAGGTCGCGGCGCACGCCCGGCGCGGTGCTGTTCGTGCACTGCGGCGTGCTGACGGTGGGCATCCGCCGCAAGCTCGGGCTGCCCAGCCGCTTCGACATGCGCTTCAGCAACCCGCTGGACCTGCATGCGATCGCGTTGGCGCATCCGCGCCTGCCGATCATCGTGCCGCACTTCGGCGCGGGGATGTTCCGCGAGGCGCTGATGCTGGCGGACCTGTGCCCCAACGTCCTGCTCGACACGTCGAGCTCGAATCACTGGATCGACTACCACCCTGGTCTCACGCTGGTCGACGTGTTCCGGCAGGCCCTGCTCGTGGCTGGCCCCTCGCGCCTGCTGTTCGGGACCGACTCGTCGTTTTTCCCGCGCGGCTGGAACCGCGGCGTGTGGGACGCGCAGCACCAGGCGCTCGAACGCTTGAACCTGCCCGAGCCCGACCTGGACGCGATCACGGCGGCAATTTCGCGCGGATCTTTCCGGTCTAGATCAGTCAGAGACACCCTCGGCCAGTAGCCCAGAACTCCGGCTGTTTGCTACACTTGTCAGTTCCGGCCAGATGGCGACTGTAGCTCAGGGGTAGAGCGCCTGACTGTGGCTCAGGAGGTCGCGGGTTCGAAGCCCGTCAGTCGCCCCATTTTCAGCAACTCATCGGCGCACATGCCAGGTCAGCCATTCGTGCTACCGTTCGCCTCGTGCCGCCGCCACCCGACAGCGTTCTCCTCGACGTGACGCTGCGTCGTGAGGGCGCCCTGCGCCGATGGAGCATCATTTCCTGGGAACACGGCTGGCGCTGCACCGTCCACGGCCCGGGCACCATCACCGCCACGAGCTGCAATACTCACGAGCGGGCGCAGGCCGTCAAGAGGGAGTGGGAGGCCGAAATCGAGGCCGCGCGGCTGGACGGCTGGCGCTGAACGGCGTTAAACCGGCGGAGGGTTCCCGCGCGGGCGTCTCTCCGCCGCAAACGACCCGTCGTCGCGAGGATCCCAGCGCCGCTCCGCCAGACCGACCAGGCTCAGCGTGATCCACGTGAAGGCCACCGCGACCATCGCCAGGCCGATGCGGCCCAGGCCGATCGCGACGCCCAGCGCCGCCGTCATCCAGATCGTCGCCGCCGTCGTGAGCCCCAGGATCTCGCGCTCGGCGCTCAGCTTGAGGATCGCGCCGCCGCCGAGGAAGCCGACACCAGCCGCCAGGCCCTGGATCACGCGCGACACATCGGCGATCGCCATGCCCGATTCCGACGGCGCGAGCACGAACAGCGCCGCGCCCATGCAGACCAGCATGTGCGTCCGCAGGCCCGCGGGCTTCCCCATGCGTTCGCGGTCGTAGCCCACGATCGCACCCATCGCCGCCGCCAGCGCCAGGCGCATCGCCAGGCGCATGAACGTCGCCGCGTCGGGCAACCCGGCGGTGAACTCCTGGCTCAGCGTCTCCATCACTCAATCCGCGTAATTTCTCAATCTGCAATCTGCAATCTGCAATCTGCAATTCTCAAGTCGCCGGTTTCACCTTCAACACGCCGGTCTTCACCAGCATGCTGGAGAAGTCGTAGATGTGCCGCACGTTCTGGATGGCGCCGTCGGCAAACCCGTACTCGGCCGCGCCGCGCAGCTCGACGCGCGAGCCCGCGCCGACGACGCCGAAGAACGGGCCGCGCGAGGTGCCGGCAAACCTCCAGAAGACCGCCGCGCGATCGCCGTCGATCAACGCCTCGTCCCACGTGATCTGCAAGTCGGGAAACGCCGTGAACCAGTACCGGTAGACATCGCAGATGGCCGCCCGGCCGGTGACCACGCCGTGGGCCGGGCTTTCAAACGTGCCCTCGTCGGCGTGATCGGATGCGAGCGCCTCGGCATCCTGGCGCTTGAAGGCCGCGCGATGACGTTCCAGCAACGCGACGATCTCGTCACGGGTCATAGATGACCTCCCGCACGCGCGCTCGCAGCACGCGGCACGGCACCCGCATCTCAGAAGATCTTCTTCACTTCCACACCGAACTTCGGCTGCTTGGCGGTGCCCGTGATCCTGATGGGCAACACGGTGCCAGCCCCATCCTTGGCCAGCAGCGGGTCGATGGCCCTGGCCACCAGCGACTTCCACCCCGTCATCGTCTGCGACGCCCGGGCGTCGAGCCGCACCGATCCCCGGAAGTCCAGCGCGCCGCCGCGCAGCACATAGTAGCCGTTCAACTGCACCAGCGCACCGCGGACGCCAAATCGCAGGCCCGACAAGCGCAGCACGCCCTCTCTGCAGCCGGAATCCCCCGCGCATCGTCGAGGCCACGTTCTGAATCGTGGCGTCGCCGGGCCGTCCCCGGCCGCGGCGGCTGAAGTCGTCCACCTTGTCCTGGACCGCGTCGCTGGCAAATCGCAACTGCTCGATGGTGAACTCGCCGTCGAGCTCCAGGCGGTCGACGACACGGCTCTCGCCTGGAGGCAGGTTGAGCAGGGAGCGCATGGACAACAGGCCGTTCATGAACGGCTCCTTGTCGTCCAGCGCCAGGCGCAGCACATCGGGCAACTGCCCCTTCTCGATGGTCGCGTGCAGCACGACGGTGCGGCCCTTCCGGCCCGGCGTATGGAGGATGCCGCCTTTCGCCTTGATCGGCGTGTTGGCGAGCCGGGCGTCGACGTCGTGCAGGGTCGTGTCGCCGTTGGTGCCGTCGACCAGCGCGACAAACGTGGTCGAAAGCGGCAAGGGGGTTCCGCCGATGTCCAGGCTGAAGTCCGGCGTCGTCGAACGTGCCCTTGACGTCGATCTGATCGAGCGCGCCGGCGAAGGCGCCCTTCGATTCCAGCGTGCCGTCGATCCCCTTGATGGTGTCCAGGTCGGCGTGCGCAAAGTCGTACGTGCCGCTGACGCGGCTCGCCGACGGCTGGTCGGCGACCCAGGGACCGAACTGCCCGGTGGCGGTGATGAGGCCCGTGGGCTTTGGATTGGTCAGCCGCGCGGTGAAGCGGACCGGCCGGTCAAACGCCGCGTCGGTGAGCTCCAGGTCGTGAATCTCGAACGTGCGTGGCGGACGATCGGGCTTGCTCGACTCGATGGCGAGCGTCGCGTCGCTCGACCGCAGCGCGTCGATCACCACCGGGGACGGGCCATGCAGGGCACGATGGAGCTCGGACGCCTCGCGATCGGACTGGCGGTTTGGCGGCGTCGGCGGTCGGGCCGGGCTTTCGCTTCGGCAGGAAGATCTCGAGCCGGTCGAGCGTCACCGAGTTCACGTGAATCGGCCTGCGCAGGATCGCCAGCACGGGCACGTCAATCGTGAAGTGCGCGATGCGCACCAGCGGCGGGCGGCCCTCGCCCGCGATCTTGTGGTGCAGCACGAGGCCGCGGCCAACGACCTGCACTTCGCGCCCGAGGACAACGTCGAGCTCGGCCAGTTCCACGCGGGCGCCGAGCTGCTCGGAGAGGATCGACACCAGCTGCTCGCGCACTCGCGGCAGCTGCCAGCGATACAAGACGACGAGCCCGAGCGTCACGACGACCAGCAACGCCGCCGCGACGCCCGCGATCCACCACCGCCTGGCTCGCGTCATCGGCCACGGCTCGACCTCATCTGCGTAATTCGCAGTCGTCAATCTGCAATCTGCAATTCCTACGCTTCATCTGCCGATGGCACTCCGCGGCCGACGGCGGATCGGGCGCGCCGTAGTGACCGTGCACCAGGCGGGCCGGCTGGCCGGGCATCAACGCGAGCGTGAACAGGTTGGAGTACTCGCTGTCACACAACTCCTCCATCGCGGGCCCGCCCAGCGCGGCGATGATGGCCGGCACCGTGTTGCTGTGGCCCACCACCAGGACGCTGCTGCCCGCCGGCGCGCACGGCCGCCGCCACGGCCCTGGCGTGGCTGGCGGTGTCGTCGCCGGCCTGCACGATGACCGGGGTGAGCTTGAGTCCGCGAGTCAGAAAGGCCGCTGTGTCGCGCGTGCGGCGGAACTGTGTCGTGACGATGGTGTCGAGGCGCGCCTCGGCCAGCGCAATCGACAGTTCCTCGGCGCGCGCCTGGCCGGTCACGCTGAGCGCGACGTCACCGGGCGGCGCATCGGACTTCTCGGCGTGCCGGACGAGAACGACGATCTGTGGATGGTCAGCGGCCGCTACCGGGACGAGCGACACCGTGAACGCGAAGAACACGAGCAGTAGTCGGCGCATGATCATTTGCAGGAGCAGCTGGCCGAGCAGCCGTCAAAGGCGATCGGCGTGCAGGTGAAGGCGCTTGCAGCCCGGTGTCGAAGCAGTGCGCTTCACACGAGGCCGCCGTAGACTGACAGTCACAGGGACAGAGAGTGGCAGGCACGCCCTCGGTGCGTCGCTCCTCGAGACGCAGCCGTCGGCCGGCGCCAAGCCCGCGCTGCGCGCGCCAGGCTCACGCCGTCTTCGGCCGAGTCGGCTATCGTCCATTCGCGGCCTTCCGAGATCACGCGTTCGACGGCCACGGTCACCGAGTCGGTCGAGACGAGGTCGCGCACGTCGAGCGGCGCGCTGATCACGCGCCGCGTGCCGCGATCGAGCCATTCGGCGACGCAGTGGGCGTTGGTGCCTTTGAAGCGGCCGGCCTGATCGAACACCCAGGCGCGAAGCGTGACCCACACCGGCGCGGTGTGCCGGTTGCGCACCGAGGTCGCGACCAGGCCGCCGACGAGGAAGAAGGTGCCTCCTTCGATCTGCGCCGGCGCCGGATCGGTGTCGACGACGTGGACGGGCTTGTCCTGCGCGACGAGGCCTGTCGTGCAGAACACAACGGCAGCCAGCGCGGCAGTAACAGTCACACGACGGCGCGCGGAAGCACGCATGTCGCATGATATGCCAGCCCGGCGACCGTTCGAACCAGCTCGCCGGGCCGGCGTACGACGCTACGCCATGGCGGCCATGCGGGCCTGCATCTCCAATCGTGCTACCGCGAAGCAAATCCGCGTAATCTGTGCAATCTGCAATCTGCAATCTGCAATCTGCAATTCTCAAAAAGCCTGCCCTATCGCGAAGTACCACCGGCCCTTGTCGTTGACGAGGTCCTGGTTGAGCGGGTAGCCGTAGTCCACGCGCACGATGATGAAGGGCAGCAGCAGCCGAACCCCTGTGCCGAGGCTGTTGCGCACCCGCAGGCCGGTGAAGTCGCCCGTCTCGCCGTAGATGTGGGCGTAGTCCCAGAACGCCGACGCCCTGGAGCCGGGCGCTGAGGGGGAACCGGATCTCCTGGTTGAGCACGACGATGCTGGTCGAGCCTTCGGTATTCTCGCCGACGCCGCGCAACGAGAGCGTGTCGTCCTCGTAGCCACGGACGGTGTTGGCGCCGCCGACGCGCAGGCGTTCGGTCGTGATCAGACCGCGGCCGGGTCCGCCAGCGACTTCCAGGCGTGCCGCGCTGCCGAAGGTCACTTTCTTCCACGGCACGAAGTAGAACATGCTGGCCCAGGTACTTCCTGAACGGCCGCGTCGAGCCCAGTTCGGTCGGCCCCCACTCGACGCTCGATGAATGGAACGGCCCCTGCCGCGTGTTGATGACGTCGTCGCGCTTGTCGATGGCGACGCTGCCGAGGAGCCGGCCGATGTTGGCGCGCCCTTCAATCGGAATCGGCGCGGGCAGCGTCGGCACCTGCAGGAGAAAGTCGAACTTCCGCTTCTCGAAGCTGTAGCCGTAGCCCACCTGGAGCAGGCGGCGGTACCGGACGCGCTGGTCGAACGTGATCGAGTTCGTGCGGGAATTGAGGACGACGCCGGCGCTGGCCGTCTTCTCGTCCTCGGTGCTGAGATAGACGTTGGTCTGCGCGGGGAGGCCGAAGAAGGTGCGGCTGCTGATGTAGGTCCGGATCGTCTGCTGAGAGGGGTTCAGACGCGTGCCAATACCGCCAGTGAGGCCCCGGCCGAACAGCCCCCGCCGGGTGAGGTCCGCGACGACGCCGGGATCGACCGTGCCCCACTTCGGATCGAACAAGCGGCGACGACGGGTCGTACAGCTGAAAGCCGTAGCGCAGCCGATACTTCGGCAGCTCTTCCACGGTGACATTCGCGCGCAGCACGCCGGGATTGGGCGTGCCGTCGGCATTGGGGATCGGCGCGGTTTCAAGGTTCACCGTGCGGAAGAGCCCCGTGTCGTACAGCCGATCGCGCGCGCGGTTGATGCGATCGAACGAGAGCGCCTCGCCCTGGTCGAGACCCATCGTGCGCTCGATGAGCGCCGGGGACGTATCGGTGGCGCCGGCCACCCGGATCTCCTGCAGCCGCGCACGCTGACCGAGCAGCACGTTGAACACCAGGTCCACCGTGCCGCCGTCGGCGCGTGTGGTCGATTCGGCGGTCACGCGCGTGCCGCGGTAGCCGGCGCGGCGGAACTGCCGTTCGAGCTCGCGCACGGCGTCGGCCACCATGCGATCGGTGAGCACCGCGTTTTCCTGCGACCGGCGGCTTCGGATCGACGCCGTCCACCTCGCCCACGCCCTCGATGCGCACGGTGCCCGCACGGAACTGCGGCCCTTCCTCGATCCGGATCGGCAGCTCCGCGCGCGCGCCGTCGATGCGCACTTCGCCGACGGTCGCCTGGGCCAGGAGATATCCGTTCCGACGGTACGCCGCGAGCACCGTCGCCTTCGCGTCGCCGGGCGAGGTCCACACGCGGTCGACCACACCGGCCATCGCCTTGTCGAGGTCGGCGTCGGTCAGCCCCTCGTTGCCGGTGTACACGACCACGCGCTCGGTGCTCCTGTTGCCGGGCGCGATCGAGATAGCGGCGACTTTCGTCGGCGTCGGCCGCATCGGCAGGGCGCCAGGCCCGCTGGCCATCGCCAGGTCGATCTCGGGCCGGAGGTAGCCCTGCTCGGCCAGCCACGGCCGGAGGTACATCTCGAACTCCTCGCGCAGCAGCCCGTCGACCGGCACGTCGACCCAGGCGGTGACGAGCTGGCGGCGGACCTTGTCGGGCACCTCGATGCCGGTGATCGTCAGCTCGGTGCGCGGGCCGGTCTCGATGATGTAGCTCAGGTCCACCGGCGACTGTTCGGTCGCGCCCATCGGCGGCGGGGTTGGCGGGTTGCGGCGCGCGACCACGCGGCCCTCGTAGTAGCCGTTGTCCAGCAGCCAGCGCGACAGGCGGTCGCGGTCGTCCTGCCAGTCGTAGAAGTCGAATCGATCGCCTTCGTCGATCTTCAACAGCGATCGCGCCGTGGCCTCCGAGATCGCGCCGGTGGCGGTCACCGCGACGGTCTCGGACGGTTTCGCGCCGCTGGCGCGCCTTGCGCGGGCGCTTGACGCCGCCGCCGAAGGCGATGTCGTGTCGCACTTCGTACGACTTGTCCTCGTCGTCGAGCTGCACGAAGCGCAGCTCCAGCCCGGCAGATCGGCTGCCAGCTGAGGATCCAGGTGACGTCGCCGCTTTCGCGGAGGCTCTGGCTGACGACCACTTCGAGGTCGGGGAAGACGCGCTTGGAAAACGTCAGGCGCTGCGCCGGGTTGGCCTCCGAGGAAATCAGGCTCGCGTCAAAGAGGGTATCGCCCGGGTTGCTCTGCTCCACGCGCACGCTGTCAAAGCCGATGGCGCGGCCGACGGCGCCGACGATCTCGCCCGACAACGCCGCGGCCAGCTGCTCGGTGACGGCTTCAGCCGCATCGCCGCCGCCTCGCCTCTGGCCCGACAGCAACAGCGACGCGATGTCGTCTTCGGGCAATGGCGGGTCCGACTGCAGCGTCGTCTCGGTCACGCCGCTGCGCGTCTGGATGTCGAGCGTGATCTCGTAACCCGACACGCTGGTGCGCGCGTTGAAGCGAATGTCGGGCCGCAGCGACGTCGGATTGCGGAAACTCGACCACTCCCGGACTCGACCTGATAGGTGTGGCCGCCCAGGTACAGCTCGCCGCCAGGCGCGATCGCGGCCGTGCCGGTCAGGCGCGGCTGAGCGGGAGTGCCCTGCACGCGGAGGTTGGCGCCGACGCTGAACCTGCCGTACGTCGTGTCGACGGCGATAGAGTCGTCGGCGCGAACACGAATGTCCATCACCAGCCAGGTCGCGCCAGCGCCCTCGGAATCGGGCACCACGATCGCGTCCTGGCGCGGCGAGACGAGCGACATGAGCCCGCCGGTCACCAGCATGGTCTCCCGGTACGCGGCATCGGCCACGGTGATCGTGCCGCCGA
Source organism: Vicinamibacteria bacterium (assembly GCA_963818215.1). Taxonomy (GTDB): domain Bacteria; phylum Acidobacteriota; class Vicinamibacteria; order Vicinamibacterales; family JAENWD01; genus JAENWD01. The sequence goes on from CAWFRL010000031.1 coordinate 73,269, forward strand.
GGGTGAACCGCCCGTCGGGCCGCTCCGAAAAGGTGAGGTCGGTGTCGATGGCGCTGCGCAGCCCGCGCGGCACTTCAAGCGACATGCCGCTTGTGACGATCTTGATGGCGCCGTCCGGCTTTCCGCTGCCCGGCTGGCGCATCGACCCGCTGGCTTCGAGCGGCCCGCCGTTGACCGTGCCGCTGACGCCTTCGAGCGTCAGGCGGCCGCCGCTGAACCGCACTTCGCCGTTCAGGTCGTCGAGCAGGAACCGCGGATCTCGAATGAGCAACTCCCCGCCGGTGAGACGCACGAAGCCCTCGACCGATGGCGCGGTCAGCCGGACCGGTGAGACGGGCCTTGATGGCCGCCGACCCGGCGGGGCGATATCCGCCAAGGAGCAGGCCCAGGCCGCGCAGGTCTACCGTGCCGTCGACGCCGACGTCCAGGTGAGTGGCCGTGTCGGCGTCTGGCAGGGTCACCGACCCACCGAGCGTGAAGAGCGTGCGAGTGGACCACGGCGCGCCGAGCGTCCACGGCGCCAGCGTGACCACGCCGCGCTCGAGGTGCAGGCGCGCGGGTCCGCGCTGCGCCGATGCCGAGGTCCTGGGACTTCAGGATCGCCTCGGTGACCACGACGTCGCCGGTCACCGAGGCCAGCTCGGGCTTGGCCGCCGTGAGCTCGAACGAGAGCTTCGAATCGAACGACGTCGCCTTGAGGGCGTCGGGCGCGACACAAACGGCTCCAGGACCTTCAGGGTCACCTCGTCGATGTGCCCTGAGAGCCGTCGCCTGCGCGCTGGTCGGCGACGATCCGGGCAGGCGGGCGAACCACGTCGGCACCATCCCGGACAGGGCCATGTGCGCGCCCTGCCACCGGGCCTCGACCAGGTCGAGGCGAATCTGCTCGCCGTCGAGGCCGACGCGGACCCACACCGACTTCAAATGGCGGTCGAATCCCGTCGCCAAGGCGCGCGCCGTCGACTTCGAGCGAGCCCTTGAGGGTCGGCCGCTCGAATGTCCCGGAGGCGACGGCGTTCACGCGGGCCGGCCCTTCAAACACCAGGTTCTCCACGCCCGGTGGCGACAGCGCCAGCAGCAACGCGCGCAGGTCCTCCAACCGCCCGTTGCTGTCGATCCGCAGGACGTCATCGAGCGATCCGAAGATGCCGTTGGCGGTCACCTTCGTATTGCCTGACGTCACGACGACGTCTGACAGCGTCAGCAACTCGGGTCGATAGCTGAGCCTGCTGCCCGCCTGAACCTCGAGCGGCAGAAGCGGGGTCGTCGTGGCGGCGTGCGTCTCGGCTGCAAGGCGACCGTCGTCGTCTCTGCGGCAGTCGCGGTCGATGCCAACGACGGCGCCTTCGAGCTTCTGAATCGTGACATCGAGCGTCTCGATGGACTGCGGCGTGAGCTGCCCGGTGGCGCGCGCCTCGAGGGTCATCGCGCCAAGCTCGAGCGCGACACCTCTGGTATCGACGGCCAGCGGCGAGTCGGGGCTGTCGATTCGTGCAGTCAGGTTGAAGACGCGCGTGCCCTCGAGGTCAACCGTGCCGCCCAGCGTCGCGCCAAGATCCTTCGCCGTGGCCGCCACGCGCGTGACCGCCGCGGTCTCGGTGCGCGCCTCGATCTGGACGGGACCGAAGCGGCGCTGGTCGAGCGTCACGTCGGGCGTCGACAGCGCGAGGTCGACTCGCGGCTGCTGCACGGTGCCGCCGAGCGTCGCGCGTCCGCCAACGACGGCCCTGAGCGCCCCGGCGGCAGCGCCCTCGACGTCGATCGACGCCCGGCACCGTGGTGTCGAAGGCGACCGACGTCATCTGGAACGACCCTTCGAGGCCATCGCCCTGCCGCGTCCATGTGAGGTCGCCGGTGACAGTGCCCTCGCCACGGCCGAGCGTGACGCCGGTGGCACGGACCGCGAGGCCGTCGTACTGCACGTGGCCGGTCAGCCGATCGAACGACTGGCCCGTCACGACGATCGGACCGCCCGTGACGTCGGCGTCGATGCACGATGCGCGAGAGCGGTCCCGACAGCCGGCCGGTCGCGTCGACCGGTCCGGTGACCGGCGCGCTGATCTCGAAGCGCCGGAGCCACGACTCAACCGGCACGGCACGTTCCTTCGAACTGCCCGTCGATGGTGTCGCGGTTGAGGTCGATGGCGAGCGTCGATGTGGCGCGAGCAGGACCGGAGACGGCCTCAAACGCGGTGAGGCGAACGTTGTCGGCCGTGATCACCGCTTGCGCGCGCGATTCGATGTCCGGCTGGTCGGGCCACGCCAGCGAGCCGGCGACATCGACGGTCGCCTCGGGCGCGCCGAGCGTGCCTGTCAGCTCGACCGTGCCCCCGAGGTCGCCGAATGCCTCCGCCATGTCGACGGGCGGATCGATGTCGAACAGCCGCAACCCGGTCGCCAGGATCGACAGGCGTCGCGCCATCGAGCGCCAGCGAGCCGTTCATCGGCCATCGCGCGAAGTCGGCGGCGCTGGCCCGCAAGGTCCATTGGCCGGTCACGTCGAGGCCGTCGTCGACGCGCGTGTCCATGTCGATGATCCAGGACCCGCGTGCAAATCGCGTGCAGCACACGGCCGGTGACCGCGTAGCGCTCGGGAGCGCTCGAGCCGGCTGGGCGCTGGCGCCACTCCGTGTCGAGCCTGCCGTCGAGCGTGGCGGAATGCCAGCCGCGCCAGGACCCGGTGAACTCGCCGCTGACAAGCGCGCCCGGTGTGAACCGCGCGATGGCCGGCGACTGCGGAACAGCGTCCGCAGCGTCGACGCCGACGTCGATGTCGCGGCCGCGCAGCGTCGCGTGGTTGTCGCCGTCGCCTGTCCACACCAGGCGGCCGTCGCCCTCGAGGCGGCCCGGCCCCAGACCCGACTTCGATGTGCTTCAGGGTAATGGCGCGGGTTTCAAGCGGGCCCGATCCGCGAAGGTCTTCGAACTCGAGACCGCGCCAGCTGAACCGCGGCCCGACAAAGGTGATGTCGGCAAAGGCTGGCGCGCCGCTGGCGGCCGGCATCGAGATGTCGACTTGCAGTTCGCCGCGCGCCGTGTCGAGCGCCTGCACCCACCCGGCCAGCTGGTCGGCCTTCAAGTCGGCGCGGGCCGTCAGCGCGAAGCGATCGGTGCCCTTGAACGCAAAGCGCACGTCGGACTGGATGCGGCCCTCAGGAGCATCCAGCTGCAGCTGTTTCACGCCGGCGCCGCCCGGCGAGAAATACGCGCGGCCCCCGCGCAGCGTCAGCGTGGTGCCGCGGGGTTCCCAGCGCACGACCGTGGTGGCGCCGGCGACCAGGTCGCCGGCCAGATCGCCTGGCGCCGTCCCGGTCGGCAGCAGGTCGACGCGAAGGCCCTTGGTCTCGGTCCGAAAGCGCGCGTCGCGGTCGTCGTAGACCACCGCGATGTCGTGCAGGCGCAGGGCGGCAAAGGCGGGAAGGCTGCGCGGCGGGCGTCCCGGCGTGCTGCGCGTCCAAGCCGCGGGAATCGTGGACCACTGGCCGTTCTCGCGCGCGAGCGTGACGGTGCCGTTTGCCAGCGTGACGTCGAGGCCGTCGAGCTTTCCGCGGAAAAGACCGAAGGGAAACCTGACCGCGACCTGTTCGGCGGAGACGAGCGGCGCCGAGGCGCCTCGTGCGCCGAGCCGCAACCCCTGGATCTGCGCGGAGCGCGTGACGAGGTTGAACGAGACGTCGCGCCACGTGAGGTCGAGTGACTGCCGCGTCTGCAGGCCCGACAGCGCCGTCGAGACCAGCCACCATTGCACGGGGGGCATGTGCAGCACGACGAGGAGGCCGAGCGTCGTCGCGACGAGCCCAATCAGGGCCCGCCTCATCCAGCGTCTGAATCGACCACGCGGCGGGGGCGCCGCATCCTGCGGCTCCTCGTCGACCACGTTCCGATCTTAATCCGGGCGCAGGTTGGCTCCTATAATCATTGGATGATTCGTCGCTCGTTGGTGTCTTCATGACGTCTGACGGTCGCGCTGACGGCGGGCCCGGTCGCGCGGCAGTTCGACACGTCGAGCTGGAACCTGCCGTTCGCGCCCTTCACGATCGCCGGCCCGATCTACTACGTCGGCACCAGCGAGTTGGCCGCGTTACCTGATCACGACGCCGGCCGGGCATGTCCTGATCGACGGCGGACTGCCGGAGTCGGCCCCGCTCATCGAGCGCTCGATTCGCCAACTCGGCTTCAAGGTCGAGGACATCGAGGTGCTCCTCACCACGCAGGCGCACTTCGATCATGTGGGGAGCCTGGCGGCGCTGCAGAAGGCCAGCGGCGGCAAGGTGATGGTCATGGAGGGCGACGCGGCGCTGGTCGAGGCCGGCGGCAAGGGCGACTACCTGTTCGGCGACTCGCAGCCGTTTCCGGCGGCGAAAGTCGACCGCGTGCTGCAGGACGGCGACACCGTGACCCTCGGCGGCATCACACTGAAAGCCGTGCTGACGCCGGGCCACACGAAGGGCTGCACGACGTGGACGACCGAGATCGCCGACGGCGGACGCACGTTGAAGGTCGTGTTTGCGGGAAGCACCGGCGTGAATCCCGGCACGGTGCTGCCGTCGATGCCGACGTATCCGACCATCGGCGCCGACTACGACCGCGCGTTCCAAGTGCAGGCCGCGCTCTACGCCCGACATCTGGCTGGCCGCGCACGCCGGCCTGTTCGGCCTGGCCGACAAGCGCGAGAAGCAGAAGGCCGGCGGGCCGAACCCGTTCGTCGACCCGGCCGGCTGGAAGCGGTCGGTGGAGAGCCGGCGCAAGGCACACGCACGGGGGCCAGGCCCCGTTAAGCGCGTTTCATTCCCTTAACGGGGCCTGGCCCCCGTACAGACCTATGGACGACTCTAGTACAGAAACGCCTGCGCTACATCGAGCGCCAGAAGGCGCTCCACAAAGACGCCGTCAACGTGGTCTTCGACGGGCTGTCGCCGATCGGCTCCGGCGAGGCCAACCGCGACGGCATGCCCAGGCTGCCTGTCGGCCAGCACGAGGTGCGCAACTGGCCGGTGCTCGACCTTGGCGACGTCCCGGAGGTGCCGCTCGACCAGTGGCGGCTCGAGATCGGCGGGCTGGTCCACAACCCGGTGACGCTCTCGTGGCCGCAGTTTCTCGCGCTGCCGCAGGTCGACGACGTCAGCGACTTTCACTGCGTGACGACGTGGAGCCGCTTCGACAACCACTGGCGCGGCGTGCGCTTCAAGACGCTGGCCGAGCTGGCCGTGCCCAATGACGAGGCGAGCCACGTGCTCTGCACCGGCTACGACCAGATGCCGGGCACGAGCATCCCCTACACGACGAACCTGCCGCTCGCCCGCGCGGTGGAAGACGACGTCTTGCTGGTCCACACGTGGCAAGGCGAGCCGCTCCCGCGCGAGCATGGCGGGCCGGTGCGGATGATCACGCCGAAGCTCTACGCCTGGAAGGGCACGAAGTGGATTCGGAAGATCGAGTTTCTCGCCCGCGACCAGAAGGGGTTCTGGGAAGTGCGCGGCTACTCCAACAGCGCCGAGCCGTGGTTCAACGACCGGTATTCGTGAATCTCACGCTTTGCCCCGCATCTTGGCAAGCCACCAGCGCAGGCCGACCAGCAGGAATCGCGGATCCTTGAAGAACTCCGGCGGCTTGCCCTCGACGGCGTGGCCGACAAACTGCAACACCCAGCCGAGGACGAACAGCGTCGCCGGCACGGGCCAGAAGCCGTCGACGAACCACGCGACGACAAACAGCGCCAGCGACACCGCGATCAGCGGGATGCCGAAGGTGTGACAGATCCGGTTGATCGGGTGCTGGTGGCTCTGGCTGTACTCGGCCACCCACTCGTCGCTGCTGCGTCCTCCGAGCATCGCCGGACCTCCTCGCCGACTGCCCAGTGGTCGACCACGCAGGCCCGACCGGTCGATGGCACTGCCGGCTGCATCTGCGGCCAGTGGCATCCAATCACCGTCGCCGAACGTGATGTCGGACCACGCGAATCGCCGGGAAATATCACGCTACAATCGATACATCGGGCTGACGAGGACGTCGCCCTACACGCTCATGATGGACGGGCCGGACCCGGTACGGGATTCGGCCGGAGATGCAGACAGATGAGTAAGCGCACGCACCCCCGATAGCAAGACGACCCCGGACCGCCCCGCCGCCGCGTCCGCCAAGCCCGCGGTTGACGCGACACCGGCCGAAGCGCCCAAGGCGCCCCGCACCCGTCGCAAGGCCACGTCGAGCGAAGTCACCGTGGCAGCGGAAGCGACCCCGTCGGCCGCCCCGCAGCAGCCGTCGCACGACGAGATCGCCATGCGCGCGTACTTCATCTCGATCGAACAGGGCGCCGACCCGCTGGCAGCCTGGCTGCTGGCCGAGCGCGAGCTCACGACGGCGTAGCCTGCTATCCTCGCGTCGTGTCGATAGCGGCATGGCGCGAAGCTGAGGACCAGGTCCGGCCGATGCTGGCCTCGACGGTCGAGGCCCCGCTGACGCATTCCGACTTCGTGTACGAACCGAAGTACGACGGCGTGCGTACGCTGGTTCGCGTCGCGCCCGGACGGCCCGTGCCGACGGTGCGCCTCTGGTCGCGCGCGGGCAACGACAAGACCGCGCAGTTTCCCGCCATCGTCAAGGCGCTGCAGCGCTACGCCCTGCGGCTGCGCGAGCCGATGCTGCTCGACGGCGAGGTCGTCGCGCTCGACGCGCGCGGCGAGCCCGTCGGCTTTCAGCACCTGCAGGGCCGGATCAACCGCAAGCACATCGGCCCGGCCGACGACGCGCCGTCGGCGTTCATTGCCTTCGACCTGCTGCGCGAGGGCCCCCACGACCTGCGCGGGCTGCCCCTGACCGCGCGGCGCGCCGCGCTCGAACGCGTCTTCGGCGATCCCGGCTCTCCCCTGCTGCGTCTGACGCCGCAGGTGGGCCGGGACGGCCGCGACCTGTACCGCGAGGCGATGACGCGGGGCTGGGAAGGGCTGATCGCCAAGCGCGCCTCGTCGCGCTACTTCTCGGGCAAGCGATCCACCGACTGGGCCAAGCTCAAGCTGCAGCATGCGCAGGAGTTCGTCATCGGCGGCTGGACCGAGCCGCGCGGCAACCGCCCGCACTTCGGCGCCCTGCTCCTCGGCGTCTACGACGACGAGGGCCGGTTCACCTATGTCGGCCACGTCGGCACGGGGTTCACCGAGAGCGAGCTGGCACGGCTGACGAAGTTGCTGGCCGCGCTCGAGCGCAAGACGTCGGCCTTCGACGTGCCGCCGCCGGCGACCAACGAGACGCCTCACTGGGTGAAGCCCCAGCTGGTGGCGCAAGTGCGCTTCACCGAGTGGACCGACGAGGGCCGGCTGCGGCATCCCGCGTATCTCGGGCTGCGCGACGACATCGCGCCGAAGCACCGTGCGGCGCGAACCGGGCGGGACGTTCGTGAAGGAAGCGCATGCGCGGCTGGCCACCGCACAAGCCACGCCCACGCCACAATCACGAAGGCGCGACGGCGCGAAGGCGCGAAGCGTCGAGCCGGAGCTGACGCCAGCACTCGAGCACGCCAGCACGACAGCACGCGCACTCCGGCACCCCGGCACACCGGCACTCCGGCACTTGATCTCGTCATCGACCAGCTCCACCAGATCGAAGCCGCTCGCAAGGCCAAGGCCGCGCTCGCCCTGCCCGATGGCGACTCGCTCGAGGTCAGCAACCTCCACAAGATCTTCTGGCCCAGCCGAGGGGCTGACCAAGGGCGACCTGATGCGGTACTACGTGCAGGTCTCGCCCTTCATCCTGCCGGTCGTGACGGACCGTCCGCTGGTCATGAAGCGCTATCCCGACGGCGTGCGCAGCGAGGCGTTCTACCAGCATCGCGCGCCCGACAAGGTGCCGTCCGGCGTGCGCATCGAGGTGCTGCCCGACGACGACGTGCCGAGCCGCCCGGTCGGCGGAACGCTCAAGACGCTGCTGTACCTGACGCAGCTGGCGGCCATCTCGCAGGACCCGTGGTTCTCGCGCGTGCAGTCGCTGCACGTTCACCGACCACATCGCCTTCGATCTCGACCCGATGCCGGGCACGTCGTTCGAGACCGTGCTCGACGTCGCCCGCTGGCTGCGCGACGAGCTGGCGAAGGTCGGCGCGGTGGGCGTGCCGAAGACGTCGGGCTCCGACGGCCTGCACGTGTTCGTCCCGATGCCGAAGCAGACGACCGTACGAGACAGGGCGCATCTGGGCGCAGATCGTCGCGACGATCGTGGCAACCCGGCATCCCGCAGGTGGCCACGGTGGAGCGCAGCGTGAAGAGGCGCGGCGCGAAGGTCTACGTGGACTACCTGCAGAACATCGAGGGCAAGACGCTGGCCTGCGCCTACAGCGGCCGCGCCAGCGAGTTTGCCGGGGCCTCCACGCCGCTCACGTGGGACGAGGTGGACGCCGGTGTCGACCGGCGCGACTTCACGATTCGCACGCTGCCCGCGCGGCTGGCCGAGGTCGGGGACCTTTGGAAGGCGCTGTGGAAGGTGAAGCCGCCGGATTTGCGGAAGGTGGAGAGGCACCTCCGCGTAAGGCGCGAGCACACAATCACGATGGCGCGAAGGCGCGAAGGCGCGATGGATCTTCAGTTGATCGCGGTCGATCCGCGAGAGACGGATGCGCAGCGGCTGCTCGCGGAGCTCACGGCCGAAATCGCGGCGATCTACGCTGACAAGGGCCAGGACGGGACCGGCGGGTTCGCGCTGACCGACCTCGACGGCGCCGCGCGCGGTGTTCGTGGTGGCGTACGCGCGAAGGCCACGCGGTGGGATGCGGGGCGCTGCGGCCGTACGATGCCGACATCGCCGAGGTGAAGCGGATGTACACCGTGCCGGCGTGGCGCGGCCGCGGCGTCGCGGCGGCCGTCCTGGCCGAGCTCGAACGGCACGCGCGCGGGCATTCGGCTACCCCACCATGCGGCATCGAGACCGGCGACCGGCAGCCCGGAGCGATCCGCCTGTACGAGCGCAGCGGCTATCGGCACATCCCGCCGTTCGGGCCGTACGTCGCGTGGGACGACAGCGTCTGTTTCGAGAAGCCGCTGGCGCTAGACTAACGCATGCTCCAGAGCCCTTCGCCCGCGCGGCCGTTGAGCAAGCAGGCCTACAAGGCGCAGGTCCTGCTGCTGCGCGAGGAGCTGCTGGCCGTTCAGCAGCGTCTGCGACCGGCTCCCTTCCCCGTCGTCGTGCTCTTCTCCGGCGTCGACGGCGCCGGCAAGGGCGAGACCGTCAACCTGCTTCACGAGTGGATGGACCCGCGCTGGCTGCATACCCATGCCTACGGGGAGCCGTCCGACGAGGAGCGCGAGCGCCCGGAACACTGGCGTTTCTGGCGCGACCTGCCGCCGAAGGGCCAGATTGGCATCCTGATGAACGCGTGGTACGCGGCGCCGATCGACCGGCGCGCGCATCGCGTCACCACGGCCGCCGAGTTCCGGCGCGAGCTGCAGCGGATCGCCCGCCTCGAGCAATTGCTCACCGACGACGGCGCGCTGATCCTGAAGTTCATGATTCACCTCGAGCGCGACACCCAGCGCGAGCGCCTCAAGGCGCTCGAACGGGATCCACTGACCCGCTGGCGGGTCACCGCCGAGCAGTGGCGCCAGGCGCGGTCGTACGACGAGCTCGTCGAGGCCGAGGCGACAGCGGTGCGGCTGACCGACGCGAGCCAGGCGCCGTGGACGCTGGTCGACGGATCCGACGAGCGGCATCGGAGTCTGGTCGTGGCGCGCACGATCCGCGATCGGGTGACGCGGCGCCTGGACGAAGATGAGCGGGGCCGGCGTCCGCGACGGGTCGCCGCGGTGGCCAGGGTGCTGCAGGCACGCGTCGAAGCGCCCGAACACCACGCGCGCGCGAAGGCCGACCGGACGGTCGCTCTCCGACCTCGACATGTCGCGCACGGTCGCGAAAGCCACGTACGAGGTCGCGCTCGCCAGGGCGCAGGGCCGGCTGAATCTTCTCCACCGCAAGGCTCAGCGGCGCGGGCTCTCCACGATCCTCGTCTTCGAGGGGTGGGATGCCGCCGGCAAAGGCGGCGCGATCCGCCGCGTCGCCTCGGCGCTCGACGCACGCGAGTACCAGGTGATTCCGGTGGCGGCGCCAACCGACGAAGAGCGCGCCCAGCACTACCTGTGGCGCTTCTGGCGGCATCTGTCGCGTGCCGGCCGGCTCACGATCTTCGATCGGTCGTGGTACGGCCGCGTGCTGGTCGAACGGGTCGAGGGCTTCGCGCTCGACGCGGAATGGCAGCGGGCCTACGACGAGATCAACGACTTCGAGGCGCAACTGGTCGCCCACGGCATCGTGCTGGTGAAGTACTGGGTGCACATCAGCAAGGACGAGCAACTGCGGCGCTTCAAGCAGCGTGAGCGGCTGGCGCACAAGCGCTGGAAGCTGACCGACGAGGACTGGCGCAATCGCAAGCAGTGGAAGGCGTACGAAACGGCAGTCGACGACATGGTCGCCTGCACGAGCACGCGGCAGGCGCCGTGGACCCTGATCGAAGGCGACGACAAGAACCACGCGCGGCTGAAGGTGCTGCGAACGCTGGCGGACCGGCTCGCGCGAGCGTTGCATGAGGAGTGAGGTGGCGATGCGTCGTTTCGTGGCTCTGTGCGTGTTGACGGCGGCAAGCTGGGGCTGTTCGCCGCCGTCGGCGCCGCCTGCCTCGCACGCCGGCCGGCACACCCGACGTCGTGGAGCTTGCCGCCACCGAGGCGCGCGATCGCATGACCGCCGGCACCCTGACGTCCCGCTGCCCTGACGCAGGCGTACCTGAACCGCATTGCCGCGATCGACGATGCGGGGCCGCGGCTCAACGCGGTCATCGAGATCAACCCGACGGCGCTGGCCGACGCCGATGCGCTCGACGCCGAGCGAGCGTGGCGGCAAGGTCCGCGGGCCCCTGCACGGCATCCCCGTGCTGCTGAAGGACAACATCGACGTCGTCGGCATGGCCAACTCGGCCGGCTCGCTGGCGCTGGCAAACCACCGGCCGACCAGCGACGCCTTCCTCGTGGGACGACTGCGCGCCGCCGGCGCGGTGATCGTCGGCAAGACGAACCTGAGCGAGTGGGCGAATTTCAGGTCGTCGCGATCGACCTCGGGCTGGAGCTCGCGCGGAGGGCAGACGAGGAACCCGTACGTGCTCGATCGGAATCCCTGCGGGTCCAGCTCGGGCACGGGCGCGGCTATCGCGGCAAGCCTGGCCGCGATCGGGGTCGGCACCGAAACCGACGGCAGCATCATCTGCCCCGCGTCGGTTGCCGGCCTTGTCGGCCTCAAGCCGACCGTGGGGCTGGTGAGCCGCCGCGGCATCATCCCGATCTCGGTGTCGCAGGACACGGCCGGCCCGATGGGGCGAACGGTGGCCGATGTCGCGCTGCTGCTCGGAGCGATGGCTTCGGTCGACGATCAGCGATCCGGCGGGACCGCCTGCACGCGACCGCATCCCCGCCGACTATCTTGCTTCGCTCGACGCCGGCGCGCTGAAGGGCAAGCGGTTCGGCGTGCTGCGTCAGGCGATGGGCTTTCATCCCGATGTCGACAAGGCGATGGAAGCGGCCATCGCGGCCATGAAAGACCAGCGGCGGCCGAGGTCGTGGACGTCAAGATCGGCGCCTACAACGATTGGAACGACCAGCGAGTTCGAGGTGTTGCTGTACGAGTTCAAGGACGGACTCAACACATACCTTCGCGCCAGCGGCTCGCCGCACGCCTCGCTTGAAGCGTTGATCGCGTGGAACTCCGCGAACGCGGCGAAGGCCATGCCGTTTTTCGGCCAGGAGATCTTCGAACAGGCGCAGAAGAAGGGGCCGCTGACCGAGGCGGCCTATCGTGCGGCGCTCGAGAAATCGCGCCGGCTGGCGGGCAAGGACGGGCTGCTGGCCGCGCTCGACGGCAACAAGCTCGACGCGGTGATCGCGCCGAGCGTCTCGCCGGCGTGGCCGACCGACTACGTGCTGGGCGATCACTTCCTCGGCGCCGGCTACGGCATGGCGGCCGTGGCCGGCACACCGAGCCTGACGATTCCGGTCGGCGAGAGCTACGGCCTGCCGGTGGGGCTCACCTTCATGGGCCGCGCCTACAGCGAGCCGCAGCTGATCGGATTCGGCTACGCGCTCGAGCAGCTGGTCAAGGCGCGCAAGGCGCCGACCTACAAGGCGACGCTCGAATGAGCAGTGACGGACGGCCAGACGCGGCAGCGACTCGACGAGCAGGGATTCGTGCTGCTGCCGGGGTTCATCGACGACGCGTTCCTGCAGGACTGGCACGCCATCCACGCCTCTTCGACCACGAGGGCGATCGCGCCGGCAACGAGTTCCGGCAGGAAGCCACGCGCATCGGCTCGCGAACCTCGTGGACAAAGGCGAGGCCTTCCGTCGCGCGATCGCTTGCCCGGCCTGCTCGACGGCGTTCGCCAGGTGCTCGGACCCGACATCAAGTTGAGCAGCCTCAACGCCCGATCGGCCGACCCGGGATCTGACGCCGGGCAGCCGCTGCACGTCGACATGGGCGCGATCCCGACGAGCGCGGGTACTGGGTGTGCAACACCGTCTGGCTGCTCGACGACTTCACGCCGGACAACGGCGCCACCGCATGGTCCCCGGCTCGCACCGTGGGGCACGCGGCCGCAGGATGTGCTCGCCGATCCGATGGCCCCGCACCCGATGAAGTGCTGCTGACCGGCATGGCCGGCAGCGTCGCGGTGATGAACGCCCACCTGTGGCACGGCGGCACGGCCAACCGCTCGTCGTTGCCGCGGCTGGCCATGCACGCCTTCTACTGCCGGCGCGACAAGCCGCAGCAGCATACCAGAAAACAGCTGCTGCGACCGACGTGCAGCAGCCTACTCCGGCCTCGCGAGATCCTGCGCTCGACGACCCGCTAACGACGAGGTCACGTCGAACGCGCAGGTGCGAAGCGGCTTCCTCAAAGCCGACGACCTGCTCTCCTCGCAAGCATCGCAGTTCAGACGACATGCGACATCCAAAGTCAAAGGGTTGCGGTGGTGGATGATCGGCCTGGTGATGCTGGGCGCCATCATCAACTACCTCACCCGCAGCACGCTCGCGGTCGCGGCCCCCACGCTGCTGAAGGACCTGCGCATCTCCGCGCAGGAGTACTCATGGATCGTCGGGACCTTTCAGATCGCGATCATGCTGCAGCCGATCTGCGGCTACGTGCTCGACGTGCTGGGCCTGAAGCGCGGCCTGGCGATCTTCGCCACGGCCTGGTCGTTGATCAGCATGGCGCACGGCCTGGCGCACAACTGGCCGATGCTCGCCGCGCTGCGCGGTCTGCTCGGATTCGCCGAAGGGCTCGGCCAACCCGGCGGGCATGAAGGCGACCGCGGAGTGGTTTCCCGCGCGGGAGCGAGGCCTGGCCGGCGGCGTCTACAACATCGGCGCCTCGGTGGGCTCGATGCTGGCGCCGCCGCTGGTGGTGTGGGCGATCCTCACCTACAACTGGCAGATGGCGTTTGTCATCACGGGCAGCCTGGGCCTGGTCTGGGTCGGGCTGTGGCTGTTGCTGTATCAATCGCCCGAGACGCACCCGCGGCTCTCGGACGGCGAGCGCGCGCATATCGCCGCCGGACAGGAGTCGCACCTGCGCGGCGACGGCCGGCGCCCGTCGATCGCCCACATCGCCCGGCAGCGCAACTTCTGGGGCATCGCGCTGCCGCGGTTTCTCGCGGACCCGACCTGGGGCACGCTGACCTTCTGGGTGCCGCTCTACCTCACTACGGTGCGGCACTTCGACCTGAAGCAGATTGCGCTGTTTGCGTGGATGCCGTTTCTGGCCGCCGACCTCGGATGTCTGTTTGGCGGCGCCCTGGTGCTTGGCGCTGCAGAAGCGCGGCGTGAGCCTCATCAACGCGCGACGCTGGGCCTTCACGCTGGGCGCGTGCCTGATGATGGGCATGGGCTTTGTCGGCGTGGTCGAAAGCCCCTATGCGGCCATCGCGCTGCTCAGCCTTGGGGGCTTCGCGCACCAGACCCTGTCGGTGACGGTCATCACGATGTCGTCCGATCTGTTCAAGCGCAACGAAGTCGCCACGGCCGCCGGCATGGCGGGCACGTTCGGCAACGCCGGGCTGCTGGTCTTCTCGCTGCTCATCGGCGGCCTGGTCGCCACCGTCGGCTACACGCCGTTTTTCGTCGGCCTGGCCGTGCTCGACCTGGCCGGCGCCGCGCTGCTGTGGATCCTCGTGCGCGATCCCCAGGCAGAGGCTCGCATGAACATCCGCAACCCGATCCTGCCGGGCTTCAATCCCGATCCGTCGATCGTCCGCGTCGGCGACGACTACTACATCGCGACGTCGACCTTCGAGTGGTTCCCCGGCGTGCAGATCCATCACTCGCGCGACCTGGTGCACTGGCGGCTGCTGACGCGGCCGCTGACGCGCGCGAGCCAGTTGAACATGCTCGGCGATCCGGACTCGTGCGGCATCTGGGCGCCCTGCCTGACCCACGCCGACGGCCTGTTCTATCTGGTCTACACCGACGTCAAGCGCTACGGCCGCACGACCGTCGGCGGCGCCTCCGGCGCCTCGCTCCGCGACTTCCACAACTACGTGGTCACCAGCGAGCAGATCGACGGCGAGTGGTCCGACCCGGTCTATCTGAACAGCAGCGGCTTCGACCCGTCGCTGTTCCACGACGACGACGGCCGGAAGTACCTGCTCAACATGCTCTGGGACCATCGGCCCGGGCCGCAATCGGTTTGCCGGGATCGTGCTGCAGGAGTACTCGGCCGCCGAGCGGCGCCTGATCGGATCGCGTCAGGTGATCTTCGAGGGCACCTCGATCGGCTTCACCGAGGCGCCGCACCTCTACAAGCGCGGCGGGTTCTACTATCTGCTGACCGCCGAGGGCGGCACCGGCTGGGGCCACGCCGTCACGATGGCGAGGTCCCGCTCGCTGACCGGCCCATACGAGCTGCATCCGGACACCTACATTCTGACGGCGCGCGATCGCCCCGACGTCGCACTGCAGCGGGCAGGGCACGCCGATCTGGTCGACACGCAGACCGGACGAGACGTTCATCGTCTACCTCTGCGGGCGGCCGATTCCCAATCGCGGCCGCTGCACGCTGGGTCGCGAAACGGCCATGCAGCCGATGACGTGGGGAACCGACGGATGGCTCCGGACCACGGATGGGCAGGGCCTGCCGATGTTGGAGGCCGCGGCGCCGGACCTGCCCGAGCACACGTTCTCACCGGCGCCGGAACGGCGACGACTTCGACGGCCCGCGGCTGCCGATCGAGTTTCAGTGGCTGCGCTCGCCGTGGCCCGACGAGCTGTTCAGCCTGTCGGCGCGGCCCGGCCATCTGCGACTCTACGGCCGCGAGACGATGGGCAGCCTGTTCCGCCAGGCGCTGGTGGCGCGTCGCCAGCAGTCGCACTGCTACAGCGCCGGCACCGTCGTCGACTTCGAGCCCGAGCACTTCCAGCAGATGGCCGGGCTCGTCTGCTACTACAACGGCGACGAAGTTCCACTACCTCCACGTCTCGCACGACGACGCGCTCGGCAGGCACATGCGCGTGATGTCGGCGCTGCCCGACCACGTGCAGGCCGACGCGTTCACGCTCGCCGGTCCCGATTCCGGCCGGCACGCCCGTGCACCTCAGAGTGGAAGTCGACTTCGAGCGGCTCCAGTTCGCGCTACCGCGTGGAGGGCGAGGAGTGGGTCTGGCTGCCGCAGTCCTTCGATGCCAGCATCCTCTCCGATGAAGCCACCGCGCCTGGACTGCCGAACTTCACCGGGGCGTTTGTGGGCATGGCATGTCAGGATATTGCGGGCACGGGCAGGCCGGCAGATTTCGACTACTTCGAGTACCGGGAGCGCGGCTATCGGGCCGACGCCTTCGGCTGAACGCGCGCGACTGAGGGGCAACCGAGATGACGAGCAGCGCACAGCGCTCGCAGCCGTCCCTGGAGAAGCAGGTCCAGTCGGCGATCACCTGGCTGAAGCGCCACAGCACCAAGGCGCACGCGCGACGGCATGGCGCGCTACGGCCTGCCATCGGATCAACGCGCTGGGCGTGTCGATGGCGAACATGAAGGTGCTGGGCAAGCGCCTCGGGCACAAACCACGAGCTCGCCGCGGCCTTGTGGGACACCGGCATCTACGAGGCGCGCATGGTGACCTCGTTTGTCGACGACCCGGCGCTCGTCACGTCTGCGCAGATGGACCGCTGGTGTCGCGACTTCGACAACTGGGGCATCTGCGACACGGTGTGCTTTCATCTCTTCGATCGGACACCCCACGCGTGGCGCAAGGTCGCCAAGTGGCATGACCGGCGCGAGGAGTTCGTCAAGCGCGCCGCGTTCGCGCTGCTGGCGAGCCTTGCCCTTCACGACAAGACGGCCGGCACGAAGCTCTTTCTCGACAGCCTGCCGCTCATCGAGCGCGCCGCCGACGACGACCGGAACTTCGTCAAGAAGGGCGTCAGCTGGGCCCTGCGCGCCGTCGGCAGGCGCAACCCCGAATTGAACGCCGCCTCGGTGACGTTGGCGCGCCGCCTGGCGTCCTCATCCTGACGCCGCGCCGCGGTGGGTGGGCAGGGACGCGCTCCGGGAGTTGACCAGTGCGGCCGTGACCCGCCAGCTCGCGGCGCGATCTCGCGCTGCTGTGCGATAGTCCAGGGACGCGAACACCGGCGAGAAACGATCCGCATGCCGCACGATGCCCGTCTCGTGTCCGAGCGCTTTCCGCGTTCCTCCAGGTACCACCCCGACTGGGTGCTCACCAACGCCAGTGGCGGGGCCAATGCCCTCTGGCTTGCCGAGTGGCTCGCACCCGCCCTGGATCTTCGACCCGGAATGCGGGTGCTGGATCTGGGCTGCGGCAGGGCATCGACATCGATCTTCCTGCGGCGCGAGTTCGGCGTGCAGGTGTGGGCCACCGACCTGTGGTTCAGCGCCGCGGAGAACATCCAGCGGGTCCGCGATGCCGGTGTCGACGACGGCGTGTTTCCGCGTTCACGCGGATGCGCGGTCGCTGCCGTTTGCGTCCGAGTTCTTCGACGCCATCGTCTCGATCGACTCGTTCCCGTACTACGGCACCGACGACCTGTACCTGAACTACCTGGCGCATTTCGTCAAGCCGGGAGGGCCGATCGGCATCGCCGGCGCCAGCATCGTCCAGGAGATCGAGGGACCGGTGCCGGAGCACCTTCAGGCGTGGTGGAGCCAGGACTGCTGGTGCTTCCATTCCGCGGCATGGTGGCGGCGCCACTGGGAGCGTACCGGGATCGTCGACGTCGCGCTGGCCGACGCGATGCCGGATGGGTGGCGGGTGTGGCTGGACTGGCACAAGGCGGTCGCGCCGGACAACGCGACGGAGATCGCGGCCCTCGAGGCCGATGGCGGCCGGTATCTTGGCTACGTGCGTGTCGTGGGCCGGCGGCGCGCCGAGGCGAAGCTGGAAGAGTACTGCTGGCCCGACGCCTTGCGATCGCTCCCGGCGGAGTACACGAAGAAGCCGTTGCTCCGAAGCGAGGAATGACGATTCAGGGGCTCTCGCGCATCCGCTTCAGCAGTTGAATCTGGCCCGCGTGATACAGGTCGTGCGCGATGATGCCCGTCACGAGCGCAAGGGCGGTCGTCGAGCCGCCCGCCGCGCGGTGCAGCCGCTTTGCCCCAAGACCCGCGATCGCCTCGCGCAACTGCCGGTGGCAGTCGTCGAGAAGGCGCAAGTCAGCTCGCCAGATCCTGGCATCCGCGCGCGGCCGGGCAAACCAGTCGGACCCCTCGAGCGGAAACGATCCGCGCGTGCCGCCGGTGAGCCGGCGCCGCACGACGTATTTCCAGTAGGCGGCGTGGACGACAATCTCCTGGACGTTGTGGCGGCTCGAGCCGGGCCGCCACACCGCGTCCTCGGGCGTCATGCCGCGTACCGATCCCCGCAGGTTGGTGCCATGCCAGGAGCGGCGGTTGTACGCCTGGTCGATCTGGGTCAGCAGCAGGTCGATCTCGTTCATGGCATTTCCCCGAATCTACCATGGGCGCAGCGGGTAGCCAGGTCAATGCCCGTCGGCCGTGCTGGCCCCGTGCGCGCGAAGCACGTCGGCAAAGTCGGTCAACCCTCGCGCCAGCGCTCGATCGAGGAGCGTCTTTCCAGCCTTGTTACGCGCATTGAGGTTCGCGCCGTGCGCGACCAGCAGGCGGATCATCTCTTGAAGGCGCGATAGCTCGGCATGGAGGTAGAACACCAGTGGGTTGCCTTCCGCGTCGGTCGAGATCGCCAGTGACGAGTCCTGCCGCAGCAGCTCGGCGACGCGCTCTACTCCCCCGCACTGCACGGCGTCGAAGATCGACGCCAACGGCATCAGGTAGTCGACGATGTGCTGCTGCTGGCCGTGGTTGGCCCAGGCGATCGGCGTGGCGTGGAACGACGGATCGCGCAGGTTGGGATCGGCCCCAAGCTCGAGAAGGAGCTTGACCATCTCGAGGCGGCTCGCGCGTGTGCAGCGGACTGCACGAAAGGCCGGTATTTGGAATCATCCCGTTGACGTCGACGCCAAGCTCCACGATCAGCCGAACGCCGTCGGGTTGATTGGCCTCAACCGCCCGGTGGATCAGATCGACGCGGCCGTACGGTCCGAGCTTCTCGAGAAGCGCCGGATCCTTCGCAAGCCTGGCACGCACGTCGTCACGTCGGCCTGCGATGCACGCAAGAGCAAAAGCCTCGACGGCATCGAGATCGATCCTGGTCGCGCCGTGGGCCACGAGGTAGTCCGCGATGGCGTCGTGGCCGGCGCGTAACGCCTCTTCATACGGCGTCCGGCCGTTGCGAATGCCCGGGGTGTTGACGTCAACTCCGTGAGCGACCAGCAGCTTCACTCGCTCGTGAAAGCCGTTTTTCGCCGCGCCCCAGAGTTCCTCGACGAGCATCCGCGCGGGCTGTAGCCACGGGCGCCCAGCCGTCGGATCCACGGCCCGCCTTTGTCTTGTCCGAGACCGTAGGAGAGCAGCAGCCTCAGGTGGTCGTCGTTCTCCTTGAAGTGGCGGTTGTACGAGGTCTGGCCGTCGTTCGGGTCGGCGCCGGATTCCAGAAGCAGCTTCGCAAGCGCGACGGAGTGCGGGTGCGGCAGTTGGTTGATGCCGTCCTCGCCTTCGCCGAACGCGCCGGTGAGCGCCGTGAAGGCATACGTCGCGCCCCACAGAAAGCCGGCGTTGGGGTCGGCCCCATGCGCGAGGAGAAACCTGGCCACCGCCAGCGTGGAGCCCTTCGAATCGTCCCCGTCCATCCGCGAGTAGCACGCATAGAGCAGCGGCTCCCACCGCAAGGGGCCGCCCTTCGCGTTCACGATCGTCGGGTCGGCGGCCAGTATCGCGCGCACCGCGTCGAGGTTACCCGTGGCCGACGCGGTGTAGATGTCGGCGCGAGAAAGCTCCGGATGGTCGGCGAGCAATCGGCGCGCCTTTGCCGGGTTCGATCGATGCCAGTCTCCGTAGATCAGGCACGCCAATCGCAGGAACACATCGACGAGCGGCTCCGAGCTGCCGGGAGGATCGGCGGCGGGTTCCAGACGAACGGCTCGATGACCGCAAGGTGCCGCTTGAGCTGCGTCCAGGTCGGAAATCCATAGAGGCGCGCCGTGACGAGCTGGGCGTCACTGAGCGAGAAGCCGGTAAGCGCCTCCCCGCCGCGCGGGTGATGCGCCCTCACCTGCGCGAGCGCATCGGCATCGCCGGCCATCGACGCCTTTTCGCAGGCGCTTGGCTTGTTTCCTGAGATGTTCGAGGGACGGTCGTTGGGCAGCTGACGCGTTGGCATAGCGACCTCCTCGCCCGCCGATGGCGGGCTGGCGGCCTGTGGTCCGCAGCATCAGGCGAGGAAGCAGCTTGCCTGGACTGAAAAGACGTTCGGGCGGGCTTGGCCCTTTCCGCGGACTGGAAGCGCCCCGTGCGCTGAAGAGACTGTAACAGATCTCGGCGCGTGTCGATCGGCGACAACGTCGAACGGCGCTTTGTGATTTGCGGAAACGGCGGGTTGCGTCATGATTCAGCACCTCGCCGAGCTGACCTGACTATTCTCGCGAGCCGACCTGAGGGATCATGTCCGACGCTGCCGGGGCGACCGTGGACGAGCGCGTGGTCGAGGCGGCCCGCACCGGCGACGCCGCTGCGCTCTCCGCGCTGCTGGACCAGTACCCCGACAAGCTTCACCTGCGCACGGAACCGTACGAGCAATCGCTGCTGCACGTGGCGGCGTCTGGCGGCCACCTGGAAGCGGTGGACCTGCTGCTCCGGCGCGGCCTTGACGTCAACACGCGCGAGAAAGGCGACAACACCTATCCGATGCACTGGGCAGCGGCGGCCGGGCACCTGCAGGTCGTCCGGCGCCTCGCCGACGCCGGAGGCGACGTCATCGGGGACGGCGACGATCACGCCCTCGACGTGATTGGCTGGGCGAGCTGCTGGGGCGGGTGCGACGACGCCGCCCACCGTGCCGTCGTGGACCTGCTCGTCAGTCGCGGCGCGCGTCACCACATCTTCTCGGCGATAGCGCTGAACCTTGCCGACGAGGTCCGCGGGATCGTGTCGCGAGACCCGGCGGCGCTGAACAGCCGGATGAGCCGCAACGAGAACCATCAGCTGCCGCTGCACTTTGCCGTGCGGATGAATCGCCCGGAAATGGTGGCGCTGCTGATGGACCTCGGCGCGGACCCGCTGGCTGTCGATGGTTCGGGCTTTTCGGCAGCGGCGTATGCGGCCTCGCCCCTGGTCGACCGCCGCGTGATGGAAGGCGTCGCCGCCATGACCTCGGCGGAGCTGACAAGCGCCGTGCGCGGAGATCGCCGGCCGCGGGCCGGCGCAATGGACCTGATGGCCGCGCTGGCATTGGGCGACCGGGAGACCGCCGCGCGCCTGGTGCGCGAGATCCCCGAGCTGATTCAGGCCGGCGGGCCGAGCGGAGGCGCTCTGCACCTGATGGCCAAGCGAAATGACGGCGCCGCGGTGGAATGGCTGCTCGACCACGGCGCCGATCCCAACGCGCGCTGGAGCCATTGGGACGCGGAGGTGACCCCGCTCCATCTTGCCGTCCTCGGCGGTCATGCTGACATCGTGCGGCTCCTCGCTGCACGCGGGCGCCGACCCGCGCATCCGCGACAGCAAACACGACAGCGACGCGATCGGCTGGGCCGAGTTCTTCCAGCGTGCCGACATCGTCAAGATGCTCGCAGGCTCGAGCCGGCAACACCTGACGCGTCAGGTCGAGTACTTCACGCGCACGTGGGGTGGGTACCCGGGTGCCTTCAAGGGTGACTCCCGGCAGCCCGTCCAGATGGACCTCGCGCAGCCGTGGCAGGCCTGCGAGGAACACCAGTCCGGCATCGGTCACGCCCGAGGCATTCGTACAACTCGACCTGCTCCAGTGACGGCATGCGGCCCAGAATCTCCAGGCTGCGGTCGGTGATCTGCGTCAACCCCGCGTAGTAGTACCGCAGCGGCAGCGCGGCGACGTGCCCCGTGGCGGCGTCGGTCGTGTCGCGGCAGTACATGCACGTCAGGCGTTCCAGCCGCTTGCAGCGGCCGACGTGCGCGAAGCCGTCGTCGTGGACGTCGATCGGTGTCAACTCCTGAAGTGCCGGAAACTGCGGCAACACGGACAGGGCCCGGTCGTCGACGTTCTTGCAGCTCACACCAAGCGCGCGCAGGGCCGGCAGCTTCGAGAGCGCGACAAATCCGCGGCTGCCGAGGTTCGGGCACTCGCGTCCCCAGAGGGCCTCGAGCGTCTTCGACCGGCTCAGCGCCTCGAACCCGTCATCGGTAGCGACGGTGCCTTGCGCCCGCAGTTTGCGGAGACGCGGCAGCGCGGCGAAATGCCGCATGGCCACGTCGTCGCTGAGCGCCCCGTCGGCGCCGAGCGCACCGAGATTACGCAGGTTCACCAGGTGCGCGAATCCGGCAGTGGTGATCCCCGTGACGTGCCAGAACAGGTCGAGCTCGAACACGCCGTCGAGCCCGGCCAGGCTCGCAAGCCCCTCGTCGGTGAACGGCCCGTCAATCAACAGGTGCGCGCCGTCGTCTTCCTCGCCGTGCAACGTCCTCAGCCTCGGGAAATTGCTGCAGCATGGCGCAGGCCGGCGTCGGTGACGAGCTTGCCGCTGCTGAAGTAGTGAAGGGCGAGGTTTGTGCTGCAGCGCCGCAATCGCGCCGTCACCGGTCGGCGAGCCCATCAGGTTCACGCGCTCCAGCCGCTCGCACGACCCGAGGTTGGCGGCGCCGGCGTCGGTGATCCCGCGCTGCCAGGTCATGTCGAACGTGCGCAGGTTGGGCAGGTGCCGGAGGACCTCGAGCCCGCTGTCGGTAAGCTTGGCGCCGCTCAGGTTCAGGTGCTGCAGCTGCGGCATGCGCGCCAGGTGACGGAGGCCGTCGTCGGTGAGCTGGCGTGAGCCGCCGAGCGCGAGGCTGGTGACGTGATCGAGGCCGGCGATACGCGCGAGCACCGCATCGGTCATCAGGCCGTTGGCATCGAGCGCCGTCACACGACGCTCCTTCATGACGCCGACGAGCTCGTCCCACTCCACGTCGCTCAGCTGCCGGCGAGGGACGATGCTGTTGTCCGTCGTGTCGACGGCGTATGCCTCGACGGGCGGCGCACCGGTCGTTGCCGCGTGCGTGAGAGCGGGCCAGCTGCCAAAGCCAGCATCCTGCGCGATGAGGGTCTGGGCCTCGGCCAGTTGGAGATAGTTCCTGGCGACTCTTGATGAGCGCTGGCGGAACGCGTAGACGCGGCGCCAGATCTCCGCGACCCAGGTCGCCGAAGGTGAACGAGCGGCGGTAGTGGGCGTTCAGCCTCTCGAGCGCGGCAGGATCCTGCGCGTCATGCGCAAGCACCAGGTCCCGCGCCAGGCGCTCGTAGTCGTCTGCGGTGCCGGTCTGCATGTGCGTGCGTGCTGTCGCGGCTCAACGTGCGCGTCGAGACGCCACGCTGAACGGCAGGCGGGCGCCGCCAATTGCCAGCGCCATCAGGCTGCCCAGGACGGGCGGGCCGTAGCCGTTCCACAGGTAGTTGTAGCGCAGCAGGACGCCCATCGCGAAATGGAAGTTCACCACCATGAACAAGCCGGCGACGGCGGCGAGCCGCACCTGGATTCCGGCGATGAGAGCGACGCCGACGGCCAACTCCCCTGCGGGCACGATCCGCGCGAAGACGGGCGCGCCCGGGATCGCGACGGTGTCCAGGTACCTACGGCTCACCTCGGGCGCTTCGCGCGTGCCACCCACGCAGTTGCGTGGTCAACAGCCCCGGCTCGGCGAACCACGCAATCTTGTCGAGGCCCATGAACAGGAAGAACACGCCCATGCAGACCGAAAGCACGCGTAACGCGAGCGCGCTCGAACCGCCAGCGTGGGTCGGCGTCATGTGAATGGCCCTCCGGCGCCCGGGATCATACCCCGTCGCCGATCGCGAACTCTCACAGCGCAGCCGTCCGGACCGGCGATGCCCGAGTACAGGTCGAACGGAATCCGTCACGCCAGCTTGCAAACTCCGGCCGCCAGCCGAGTGTGCGCTTCGCCTTGGCGTTGGACGCGCCGCGCGACCTCGGTCATCACCGAGACGCCGGCATCGCCGACGACGAAGCGGGCAATCCAGACTGGCAACTTGAACGGCGGCCTGGCGCCGACGAGCCGGGCAAGCTCGGGCAGCCAAATCGACACCTCCGCGGGTTCGTCGTCGACGATGTTGTAGAGGCCAGGCGCCACGCGTTCAAGCGCGATCTGCGTCGCGCGGGCGGCATCGTCGACGTGGATGAACGACCAGACGCCGGCGCCATCGCCGACGAGCGGGAACTTCCGTTTTCGAACCATCTCCACAATCTCGCCATCGGCCGACAGCGACGTGCCAGGCCCGTAGAGGCTGCCATACCGCATCACCATGCCGGTCACGGAGGTGGCCGTCGAGACCAGACGCTCCAGCTCACGAATCGCGGCGAACGTTCTGGTCATCGCGGCTGGCGGATTCGGGTCGAGCGGGTCGTCCTCGGTCTTGGTGCGGCTGCCTCGACGCTCGTTGGGCCAGCCCGCGTAGCTTTGCGCCACGAACCTGCGCACGCCGGCGGCCTGTCCTGCCGCGAGGAGATGACGAGTGCCCTCCGTCCTCAGCCTGTTGGTCGTCTCGAACTCATCGTCGAAGCGCTTCAGGCTGCGCATGGTGCTGAGCGCGGTCATCTGATGGACGATCGCGTCAGGATGAGACGCGGTGACGGCCTTCATGACGGCGTCGGGGTCCAGGCCATCGACGACGAGCGGCTCGGCGCCCTGGGCGCGAAGGCTGTCGAGTTTTCCTGGCGTGCGTGTGGTTGCGGTGACGTGGTGACCGGCTCGCACGAGAAACGGAACGAGCCGCTTGCCCACTGCACCGGTCGCCCCGGCAAGGAACACCCTCATGCCCGCACCTCCCTGGGGAGCCTCCTGCAGCTATCATGTCGCAGCAGGCCGGCCTGTGGTGCGTGCTATGCTCCCGCACCAGGCGTGAACACCTCCTTCAGCGGCTCGATCCAGGACCTGCAGCAGCGGCTGGCCGCGCAGCACTACGTCGCCGACTACGGCCTCGCCGTGTCCGTGTTCCTCGCGCTCCGGCTCGGACGGCCGCTCTTCCTCGAAGGCGAGGCCGGCGTCGGGAAGACCGCGCTGGCCGGCGCAGTGGCCGCGGCGCTCGAGACCGACCTCATCCGGCTGCAGTGCTACGAGGGGCTCGACGTCACGCACGCGGTCTACGAGTGGGATTACGCCCGGCAGCTCGTCGAGCTGCGCATCCTCGAGGCCTCTGGCGAGCTGGACCGCGACCGGCGCCCGGCGGGAGCTGTACAGCGACGCCTTCCTGATCAAGCGGCCGCTGCTGCAGGCGATCGACCCGGCGCGAACGCGCCCCGCGGTCCTGCTGATCGACGAGATCGATCGGGCCGACGAGGAGTTCGAAGGGTACCTGCTCGAGCTGCTGGCGGAGTTCCAGGTCACGATTCCGGAACTCGGGACCGTGCGCGCCACCGAACCGCCGCTGGTCATCCTCACCTCCAACCGGACGCGCGAAGTGCACGACGCGCTGAAGCGCCGGTGCCTCTACCAGTGGATCGAGTACCCCTCGTTCGACAAGGAACTGGCGATCGTGCGAGCGCGGGTGCCTCAGGCATCGGCACGGCTCGCCACGCAAGTGACGGCGCTCGTGCAAGGGCTGCGAGCGATGGAGCTGTACAAGCTGCCCGGGGTGTCCGAGACGCTCGACTGGGTGGCGGCGCTGGCGGCGCTCGACAAGGACACCCTGGACCCCGACAGCGTCGAGGCGACGCTCGGCGTCGCGCTCAAGTCGAAGGACGACATCGAGGCGGTCCAGGGCGAGGCGCTCGTCGGCCTCGTCGCCCGCGCCGGCGTCACGGTAACTCCCGCGCCATGGCCGCTCTCCTCGGCAATCTTCTGGTCTTTGGCCGGCTGCTGCGCGCGCTCGGGACTGGAGGTGCACGTCGGGCGGCTCCTCGACATCGCCGACGCTCTGCAGCACGTGAACCTCGGCGAGCGCGACGACGTGTACCACACGTGCCGGGCGCTCCTGGTCCACCGCCGCGACGACCTCGCGATGTTCGACCGCGCCTTCGACGCGTTCTGGCGCGAGCACGACGGCCTGGTGGCCCGGACGCGCCAGCGGCCAGGCCGCCAGCCGCGCACACTCGACCAGCGCACGGGCGCCCGTCCACAGTGGGAAAGCCATGGCGCTGACGGCACGACCAGGAAACGGTCGAGCCGTCGTCGCAGGTTCTGCAGACCTGGAGCGATGCGCAGACGCTGGCGCACAAGGACTTCGCGGAGTTCACCGCCGGACGAGATCGCGCTGGCCCGCGCCGCGATGGACCGGCTCGAATGGACGCCAGGCGAGCGCCGGACACGCCGCTGGGTTCGCGGACGCGGACCTCGCGTGGACCTCCGGCGCGCGCTCGCGCACAGCGTGCGCACGGGCGGCGACGTCTTCCAGCTGCCGCGCCGGAAGCGGCGCGCGCGCGAGCGGCCGCTCGTGCTCCTGTGCGACATCAGCGGGTCGATGGAGCGCTACTCGCGCATGCTCCTGCACTTCGCCCACGCGATCGGGCGGCGGCACCGCCGCGTCGAAGTCGTTCGTCTTCTCCACCGCACTCACCCGCGTCACCCACGAGATTCGGGCCCGCAGGCTCAACGAGGCCGTGGCCGACGTCGCG
Organism: Vicinamibacteria bacterium; assembly: GCA_963818215.1. GTDB lineage: Bacteria > Acidobacteriota > Vicinamibacteria > Vicinamibacterales > JAENWD01 > JAENWD01. Next base: position 99,461 of record CAWFRL010000031.1, read on the forward strand.
CGTGCCGCGCCCGGCTGGTCCGGGGGCACCCGCATCGGCGACGCGCTCCGGCAGTTCCATCAGCGGTGGACGCGCCGCACGCTTCACGGCGGCCCGGTCGTGCTGCTCATCTCGGACGGCTGGGATCGCGGCGATCCGGTCGTGCTGCGCGAGCAGATCAAGCGCCTGCAGCGGAGCTGCCATCGCCTGATCTGGCTCAACCCGCTGATTGGCACGCTCGACTACGCCCCGCTGACGCGTGGACTGCAGGCAGCGCTGCCGTTTGTGGACGACTTCCTGCCGGCCCGGACGCTGACCAATCTCGCGGACCTGGCGCTACACTTGAACAGGCTCCCGGGACGGGCCTGACGGGCCGCTCGGCGCCAGGCGCAGCGTTCCACCCATGGAGATCGCCGGCTCGTACACCTTCCCCGTGCCGCCCGACCAGGTCTGGGCGTTGCTGATGGACCCGGCCGTCATCTCGTCGTGCGTTCCAGGCTGCGACAGCTTCGAGCCCGATCGGCGAGAACAGCTATCGCGCCCGGCTCACCGTGGCGCTGGCGGCCATCACCGGGTCGTACGAGGGCACGGTCACGCTGTCGGACCTGGTGCCGCAGACGTCGTACCGGCTGGCCGCCGAGGGCAAGGGGCGGCCGGGCTTCGTGAAGGGGAGCGCGGACATCACGCTGCGCGCCGACGGCGCGACGACCATCGTGGACGTCACCGGCACGGTGCAGACGGGCGGCCCGATCGCGCGCCTGGGCCAGCGGCTGATCGGCGGCGTCTCGAAGATGATGCTCGACCGCTTCTTCGTGTCGGCCGTCGAGATCAGCGGCGCCTACACGCGAGCCATCGCCGCCACGAGCGACCGGCGCGCGAACACCTGAACCATCGCACGACGGTACTCCGCGCTGGCGTGCAGGTCCGCGTTCACCTCGCCCAGCTCCGGCGGCCGCCATCTGCGCCGCACGGTCAATCGTCGCGCTCGACAGCGGCTGACCCGCCAGGGCCTGCTCGACATTGGACAGCCGGGTGGCATGGGACGTCGCCCCGGTCACGCCGACGCGCGCCGACACGATCGTGCCGCCACTCACCTCGAGCGACGCCGCGACGCCGACGATGGCGTAGTGCGACGCGCGCTGATGTAACTTGGCGTACGCCGCGGCGCGCACCGGCACGAACTGCACGCTCGCGATGATCTCGTCGGACCGCATGTCCACGCTGAAGAGGTCCTGGAAGAAGTCCGGCGCCTTCACCACGCGCCAGCCCCTGGGTCCCTTGAGGTGGATCTCCGCGTCGAGCGCGAGCAGCACGGCCGGCATGTCGGCCGACGGATCCGCGTGCGCGACGCTGCCGCCGATCGTGCCCCGGTTGCGCACCTGCGGGTCGCCGATGCTCGCGGCCGCCTCGGCGACGGCCGGGCACTTTGCCCGGAGCAGGGCCGAGGTCGCGACGTCGTGATGCACGGTGGCGGCGCCAATCGTGATCTTGCCGTCCCGCTCGTGGATGCCGGCGAGGCCCGGAATGCGGCTGATGTCGATCAGCACCTGCGGCTCGCTGAGGCGCAGCTTCATCAGCGGCACGAGGCTGTGGCCGCCGGCGATGAACTTGCCGCCCTCGCCAGCCTGCCTTCAACTTCGCCAGCGCGTCGTCGAGCGAGGTGGCGCGCGCGTATTCGAATGTCGTCGGGATCACGCCTGGCCTCCGTGGATGATGCGCCACAGCTTCTCGGGCCGCAGCATCATGTCGATGTGCGTCACGCCGAACTCCGACGAGCGCGTCGACGGCCGCGTTGACGATGCTCGGCGTCGAGCCCAGCGTGCCGGCTTCGCCCACGCCCTTGGCGCCGAGCGGATTCACCGGCGTCGGCGTGACCGTCGCGTGCAGTTCGAAGCGCGGGAAGTCGGTGGCGCGCGGCAGCGCGTAGTCCATGAACGACCCGGTCAGCAGCTGCCCGTCGTCGCTGTAGACGGCTTCCTCGACCATCGCCTGGCCGATGCCCTGCGCCAGCCCGCCGTGGATCTGCCCTTCGACGATGAGCGGGTTGATGAGGTGCCCGGCATCGTCGACGGCCACCAGCTTCAGCAGCGTCGGCTCGCCGGTCTCGCGGTCGATCTCGAGCATCGTGATGACGCAGCCAAACGGATAGGTGTTGTTGGCGGGTTCGAAAAACGCCTCCTCGCTCAACCCGGGTTCCAGCCCCGGGGGGAGCGGCACCGGCACATACGCGTAGCCGGCGACCTCCGCGAACGACTTGGCGGAGGCCGGCGATCCCTTCACGCCGATCCGGCCGTTCTCGAAGACGATGTCGTCCTCGTGGGCTTCGAGCAGCGCCGCGGCGAACTTCGCCATCTTCGCCTTCACCTTGCCGCCGGCCAGGTGCAGGGCGGTGCCGCCCACGGCCTGCGAGCGGCTGCCGAACGTGCCGATGCCCTGCTTCACCACGCCCGTGTCGCCGTGATGGATCGTGATGTGCTCGATCGGCACGCTGAACTGGTCGGCCAGCATCTGCGCGAAGGTCGTCTCGTTGCCCTGTCCGTGCGGCGAGGCGCCGGTGGTGGCGCTGATCCGGCCGTCGCGCTCGATGGTCACCTGCGAATGCTCCCAGCCGCCGGTGGGCAGCGACGAGCTGGGGCCGAGGCCGCAGACCTCGACGTACATGGCCAGCCCGAGGCCGACCAGCCGCCCCTCCTTCCGGGCGGCGTCACGCTCGGCGACCAGGGCCTTCCAGTTCGACGCCTTCAGCGCGAGGTCGAGCGCCTTGCCGTAGTCGCCGGAGTCGTAGACCGCGCCCATCTGCGTCGCGTACGGAAACTGGTCCGGCGGGATGAAGTTCCTCCGGCGCAGCTCGGCGGGATCCATCTTCAGCTCGCGCGCGAGCATGTCCATCGCGCGCTCGACGAAGTAGGTCGCCTCGGGACGCCCGGCGCCGCGGTACGCGTCGGTCGGCGTCTTGTTCGTGAAGACCTCGGTGAGCGTCGTGCGGATGGCCGGGATGGCATAGGTGCCGTTGGCCATCAGCATCGTCAGCGTCGGAATGGCGGCCGTCAGCAGCATGTTGTAGGCGCCGATGTCGGCGATGAGCCGCATCTTCAGGCCGAGCACCTTGCCGCTGCGCGTCGCGGCGATGTCGATGTAGCCGATGATGTCGCGCCCGTGGGTGGTGGCGACGAAGGCTTCCGAGCGATCCTCGATCCACTTGACCGGCATGCCCAGCCGCTTCGAGATGGCGGCCGCGACGTACTCCTCGGCGTAGATGTTGATCTTGGCGCCGAAGCCGCCGCCGACCTCCGGCGCGATGGCGCGCACCTGGTCCTGTCCCAGGCCGGTCATCGCCGCGATCATCGACCGCAGGATGTGCGGGTTCTGCGTCGACGACCAGATCGTCATCGACCCCTTGCCCGGGCTCGAAGTGCGCGACGACGCCGCGCGGCTCGATGGCGTTCGGGCACCAGCCGCTGGTTCATCATGCGCTGCGAGACGACGACCTCGGCCTCGGCAAACGCCTTGTCGATGGCCGAGTCGTCCACCTTCCCGTCGGGCGTGACGCCGGTGCCGCTGGGCACCAGCGCCACCGCGAGGTTGTTCGGGAAGTCGGGATGGATGACGGTGGGCTGCCCGGTCATCGCCAGCTCGGGGTCGACCACGGCGGGCAGCGGATCGATGTCGACGACGATGGCATCGGCGGCGTCGCGCGCGGTGTAGCGGTTGCTCGCCACCACCACCGCGACCGGCTCGCCGGCGTAGCGGACGACGTCCACCGCGACGGCGCGATGCGGCGGCGAGGGAAACGGCGTGGCGATCGGCATCGGCGCCAGCATCTCGGCGATCTGCGCGCCGGTGAACACCGCCTCGACGCCGTCCATCGCCTCCGCGGCGCTGACGTCGATCGAGCGGATGCGGCCGTGCGCGACGTCGCTGCGCTTGAACGCCAGGTGCTGCATGCCGGCGATCTTGATGTCGTCGACGTAGGTGCCGCGCCCCTGGATCAGGCGCGGGTCCTCGCGGCGCTTCACGCGCTCGCCGACGAGCTTTGGCAGAACGGGGATGGTCGCCATGGCTATTTCCTCGCCCCTGAGGCGGACTGAATGGCGTTGACGATGTGCTGGTAGCCGGTGCAGCGGCAGAAGTTGCCCGAGATGCCTTCGCGGATCTGCTGCTCGGTCGGGTTCGGCGTCTCGTTCAGGAGGTTGACGGCCGACATGATCATGCCCGGCGTGCAGTAGCCGCACTGGAGCCCGTGCTCCTGCCAGAAGCCTTCCTGCAGCGGGTGCAGCTGGCCGTCGCTGGCCAGACCTTCGATCGTCGTGATCGCCGAGCCGTCGGCCTGCACGGCGAACACCGTGCACGACTTCGACGCTGCGGCCGTCGACCAGCACGGTGCAGGCGCCGCACTGGCTGGTGTCGCAGCCGACGTGCGCGCCGGTGAGGAGCAGGTGCTCGCGAAGGAAATGGACGAGGAGCAGGCGCGGCTCGACGTCCCCTTTACGGACCTTGCCATTGACGGTCATCGAGACGTGAGCCATGAGGTCCTCTGGGGTGAGGCTCAGACGATAGTGACGTCGGGTGTCCAAGTCAATCGACGAAACGGGCGAACCCGCCGCCGGCCCGGCCCGTATAATTCGGCACCATGTCCACGCTGATTCAGGATCTCCGTCACGCCATCCGGAACCTGTTGCGGACGCCGGGGTTCGCCCTGGTCACGATCCTGACGCTCGCGCTGGGCATCGGCGCCAACACCGCGATCTTCTCCGTCGTCAACGGCGTGATCCTCCGACCGCTGGGCTACCCCCAGCCGGAGCGGCTGATGTTCATCACCAGCCGCTTTCCGTCCCTGGGATTCGATCAGTTCTGGATTTCCCCGCCCGAGTACTTCGAGTTCACGGAGTGGAACCGCTCGTTCTCGAGCGTCGGGGCGTTCACGACCGGGGAGCTGAACCTGTCGGCGAGCGACCGGCCACGGCGTGTGCGGACGGGCAACGTGGACGCCGCGCTGCTGAAGACGCTGGGTGTGCCAGCGGCGCGCGGCCGGCATTTCACCGCGGAGGAAACGCGAACCGGCGGTCCCGACGTCGCCATGCTGTCGCACGAGACCTGGCAGGCCGTGTTTGCCGGACGCGACATGGTCGGCCAGACCATGAGCCTCAACGGCCGATCGTGGGAGGTCGTCGGCATCATGCCGCCGGGCTTCGACGTCATGGACAACAAGGTCGAGGTGTGGCTGCCCCTGCGCCTGGACCCCTCCAACCGCCGCAACCGCGGCAACCACGGGCTGTACCTCATCGGCCGGCTCGCCGACGGCCGGACGCATGCCGGAAGCGCAGGCGGAAATCAGCACGCTGTACGCCCGATGGGAGGAGCAGTTCCCGAAGACGCACAAGCCCAGCGCCAACTTTCACCAGCTCCAGATGGAGCCGGCGCAGGCCGAGATCGTCGGCAGCGCCTCGCGCGCGATCTGGGTACTGCAGGCGGCAGTGGGCTTCGTGCTGCTCATCGCCTGCGCCAACCTCGCCAACCTGCTGCTGGCACGCGCCGAGACACGGCACCGCGAGTTTGCCGTGCGCGCCGCGCTTGGCGCGGGCCGGTGGCGGCTGCTCCGCCAGTTCATGACCGAGGGCATCGTGTTGTCGCTGGCCGGCGGCGTGCTGGGCCTGGCGGTGGCCGTCGTCGGGCCTGCGGACTGCTCCTGGCGGCGTACCCGGAAAGCCTGCCGCGCTCGGCCGAGGTGTCGCTGGACCCGATGGTGCTCGGCTTCACGCTGCTGGTGTCGCTGGCGACCGGGGTCGTCTTCGGCCTCGCCCCGCTGCTGCACCTGTCGCCCGATTCGCTCGCCGTGACGCTTGCGCGAAAGCGGCGGCCGCGGCTCCACCGGATCGGCTCGCCACTGGGTGCGCCGCGGTCTGGTGATGGCCGAAGTCGCGCTCGCCGTGATGCTGGTGGTCGGCGCGGGGCTGATGCTGCGCACCGTCGTCAACCTGATGCAGGTGGATGCCGGCTTCGACCGCGCGCCGTTGACGACGTTCGCGCTCGACCTGCCGACGGCCACCTACGCCGACGGCCCGGCGGTCGTGCGCTTCTTCGACGGGCTCGCCGCGCGACTGCGGCAGGCGCCGGGCGTGGCCGGCGTCGCCGTGATGTCGGGTCTGCCGCCGAACCGGCGCGTGGACGCCAACGACACCGACATGGAGGGGTACGAGAAGCGGTCCGAGGAGGACCCGATCGAAAACGTCGACTACTACCAGTTGGCCTCGATCGGCTACTTCGAGACGATGGGTATCCCCATCGTCGAGGGACGAGCGTTCGAGCTGGCCGACGTCGCGCGAGGACCGGCGGTGGTGATCAACGAGGCGCTGGCCGAGCGCTTCTTCCGTGGACGAAACGCCGTCGGCGGCCGCCTGAGTCCGGACCGGAGCAGTATGGCTGGTTCACCATCATCGGCGATCGCCAAGGACGTCAAGCAGGGCGGCGTGGACCAGAAGACGGGCACCGAGATCTACTTCCTGGCCGAGCAGGTGGCGGCGGCAGGCTTCCCCGAGCGCAACATGAACGTCGTCGTGCGGAGCGCGCTGCCGGCCGCGAGCCTGCGCGGCGTCGTCGAGGCGGCCGTGCGCGAATCCGATTCGACGCTGCCGATCATCCGCTACCGGGCGATGGACGAGGTGTTTGCCGAGTCCGTGAGCCGTCCTCGGCTGCTCGCCAACCTGCTGGGCGCCTTTGCGGGGCTGGCGCTGCTGCTGGCCGCGCTCGGCACGTACGGCATCCTGTCCTACATGGTGTCCGAGCGCCGGCGCGAGATCGGCATCCGCATGGCGCTTGGCGCGGCCCAGCGCTCGGTCGTCCAGATGGTGATGGGCCAGGGCATCGCGATTGCCGGCGCCGGGCTGGTCCTGGGCCTGGCCGGCGCGCTGGCGCTCAACCGCGTGATGGCGTCGCTGCTGTTCGGCGTCCAGCCGACCGACCCGGCGACGTTCGCCGTCGTGTCGGCCACCATCGTCACCGTCGCCGTCATCGCCTGCTTCCTGCCGGCGCGCCGCGCCGCGCAGGTGGATCCGATGGTGGTGCTGCGGGACGAATAGGCGCGACGGTCTTCGGTTTTCATGCCGCCGAGCTTCGACGTCTGGACGGCAAGGTCGCCGGCGTCTGAGGATATGATCGACGTTTTCCTGGGTCTGCATACTTGGTGGATAAGACACCGCGCGGAGCGCTGCGCACTCTCTATGGCTGGCTGACGGGCGCCGCGATCTCCGCCGCGGCCGCCGGGCCAGCCCGGCGACGTCACGCTGGAGACGCTGCCGTCCCGCATCGGGCACTACACCGTCGTGCACAAGCTCGGCGAGGGCGGGATGGGCGTCGTCTACGCGGCCCGCGACCCGCGGCTGGAACGGACCGTCGCCGTCAAGACGATGTCCGCGCTTGGCGGGGACGAGACCGCGCGCAAGCGATTCTGGCGCGAGGCCCGGGCCGCGGCGAGCGTCAATCATCCCAACATCTGCCAGATCTACGAGATCGGAGAGGACAACGGGCAGCTGTTCATCGCGATGGAACTGCTCGAGGGCGAGGTGCTCTCGGACCTTCTCCGGCGCGGGCCGCTGAGCGCCGCCCAAACGGTTCCGATCGGCCTGGGCATCCTGGCTGCCCTGTCGGCGCTGCACTCGCGCGGGATCGTCCATCGCGATCTCAAGCCGTCAAACGTCTTCCTGACCGCGCACGGCGTGAAGCTGCTGGACTTCGGGCTGGCGAGACCCGAGCTGGAGGAATCGCTCAACACCGTCACCGGCGTCACGCGCGCCGGCCTGGTGCTGGGCACGCCGCGCTACATGGCGCCGGAACAGGCGGCCGGCGGCCTCGTCGATGCCCGCAGCGACCTGTTTGCGGCCGGCGCGATCCTGTTCGAGATGCTGGCGGGCCGACCCGCGTTTGGCGGGCGATCGGCGATCGAGATCCTCCACGCCACGCGGTACGAGCACCCGCCGGCCCTCACCGGGTCGCCCGCGGTCGCGGCCGTGGATCGCGTGATTCGCCGAGCCATGACGAAGCGGCCGGACGAGCGGCCTGCTTCGGCGGATGCGATGGCCGAGGAACTGCGCGCGGTGCCCGGCGCCGGCGTCGCCGGAAGCGACACCGCGGTTCTCGCGCATGCGCTGACGCGCCTGGTCGTGCTGCCATTTCGCGTGCTGCGGCCCGATCCCGAAACCGATTTCCTGGCCTTCAGCCTGCCCGATGCGATCTCGACGTCGCTGTGCGGGCGTGGGGTCGCTGGTGCTGCGCTCGAGCGCCGTCGCGGCGCGCTTCGCCGGCGAGGCCCCCGACCTCAAGAGCCTGGCGGCCGACGCCGACGTGGACCGCGTCGTGATGGGCACGCTGCTCCGCGCCGGGGATCAACTCCGCGTCACGGCGCAACTGGTGGAGGCCCCGAGCGGGACCCTGCTGACGTCGCAGACGGTTCAGTCGTCGATGGGCGACCTGTTCGGCCTGCAGGACGACCTCGCCCGGCGCATCGTCGAGGCGCTGTCGCTGCCTCTGGCGGGCGTCACGCCGCAGCCGACGCCCGACGCGCCGCACGATGGGCGCGCCTACGAGCTCTACCTTCGAGGCAACGAGCTGGCCCGGACCTACGCCGGTCTGGTCGCCGCCCGCGATCTGTACCTGCAAAGCCTCGAGCTGGACTCGCGCTTTGCGCCGGCATGGGCGCGGCTGGGCCGCTGCCATCGCGTCATCGGCAAGTACGTCGCCGACGAGCCCGACAGCGAGACACGCGCCGAAGAGGCGTTCCGCCGTGCCCTCGCGCTCAACCCGCGCCTGTCGATCGCGCACAAGTTCTACGCAAACCTCGAGGCCGACATCGGCCAGTCCGAGCGCGCCGTCGTGCGTCTGCTCGACGAGGCCAGCCGGCATGGCAACGATCCGGAGCTGTTTGCCGGTCTCGTGCACGCCTGCCGCTACAGCGGTCTGTTCGAGCAGTCCTTCGCCGCGCACGCCGAAGCGCGCCGGCTGGACCCCAACGTGCCCACCGCCATCGATCAGACGCTGCTGATGACGTGGCGACGTCGATCGGCTGATCGCCCTCGAGCAGCCTGCCGTGATCGCCGGCGGCGACGACGGAATCCGGGTGATCGCGCTCGGCATGGCAGCGCGCCGCGACCAGGCGCGCGAACGTCTGACGGTGATGCGCCAGTCTTCGCGCATTCCGACATTCCAGTTGTGGACCGACCACCTGCTGGCGTGGCTGGATCGCCGGCGCGAGGACATGATCGTGGGCATCTCGGCCCTTGGCGCGCTGAAGATCCGGGACGACCCCGAAGCGATCTTCCAGGAGGGGTGGCTGCTCTGTGACGTCGGCGAATACGAGCTCGGGTTGGGTTACCTGCAGCGGGCCGTCGCAAAGGGCTACTTCCCCACCGCGACGCTGACGCGCAGCCCGCAGTTCGATGCGCTGCGCGGGTCGCCCGCGTTCGACACGCTGCTGGCAGAGTCGGAGTCTGGCCGCCTCCGCGCGCTCGCCGCGTTCCGCGACGCCGGAGGTGAACGGCTGCTCGGCGTATGAAGACGCTGGCACGGCAGCGCGACCGCGACGAGATTCTGTCGCGGCTGGCGCGGATCCACCCGGGAGCACCCGTCGGTGGGGGACGATGTCCGCGCACGAGATGGTGTGCCACCTGAGCGACGCGTTTCGAATGGCCACCGGCGCCAAGCTCGTCAGCCCGGCCGGCGGCCGCATCCAACGCACGATCACCAAGTGGGTCGCGCTGTACACTCCGCTGCCGTGGCCGCCCGGGATCGTGACGCGGCCGGAGATCGCTCAGGGAGTGGGCGGGACCTGCCCTGGCGATTTCGCGGCGGATGTCGCGGATCTGGTGGCGCTGGTCGACGTGATCACGGCGCAGTCACATACCATCACGTGGCCGGAACATCCCATCTTCGGCAGGCTGACGGAGAAGGCGTGGCTCCGGTGGGCGTACCTCCACATGGACCACCACCTGCGCCAGTTCAGCGCGTAGGCGCTGCAAGTCCTAGCCAACCGGTCCAAGATACTTGTCCAGCCAGGCCAGCACCTCGCGGAACATGCCGCGGATGTCCTGCGCCACGTGGCCGCCTTCGAGGACGACGTGCTTCTTGTGCGCCGCGGGCGTCCCGATGATCTCGATAAAGCGCCGTTGCGCGTCGAGCGGCACACCGAAATCATCCTTGCCGTTCACCAGCAGTGTCGGGACCTTCACGTGCGGAGCGAAATTGGCCGGCTGCACCTCCGGCGGCACCCCGTACCGCAACCCACCCGCCGCGAACACCGCGACCTTGATCCTCGGCTCGAGCGCCACAGGAATCGGTCCGAAGTATGCTCCCATGCTGAGGCTGTAATACCCGAGTCGCTGCATGTCGATTTCCTTGCGTGTTTCAAGATAATCCACCGCGCGGAAAAAGTCCTTTCCCCATTGAACCTGCATGTCGCGAACGCCACTCCGCCCCGCCTGCACATTGCCGCGTCGCTCGTAGGTTCCCTGATACACCGGATATAGCAGCGCGCGTCCGCTGCGTACGATGAACTCGAACGTCGACGAGATCCAGGGTGGCGCTCGACGACACCTGTCGCCCGTATGCGCTTGGAAAGAACACGACCGTCTGATAGGGTGGCGCCGCGTTCTTCGGGAGGAAGAGATAGGCGGGCACGCGCTGGTTGCCATACGCGGCGGCGAAGCTGACTTTCTCCTTTCGCCAGTAGGACGAGCTCTCGTCGACCGACTCCACCCGCGGGTCGAGCGCACTCCGGTCGTAGTCGTAGGCGCGCCTGTAAATCTCGAACAACTCGGTGGACACCGGGACAACCGATCTGGGGTCGGGCATGACGCGACCGACGGGCACGGCGGCGTGTTCTGCGGGTCCCAGATTCTTGACCAGCCGCACGCCAAAGGTCTCGCGCCGTTCCCACGGGTTCTGGCCGTCCTCTTCGGCAAACCGGTAGCTGGGTTCGTTCCACGCCCCGCCCAGGGTGTACCGCAGACCCCGGCCCGGCACTTCGTTGGCGCACCACTCCTTCACATTGCCCGCCATGTCGAGCGTGCCCCAGGGCCCCAGACCGGCGCGTTCGCCGGCCTTGGACGCACCCTTGCCGTCAAAGTTGCTGAGCTGAAGGATGTCGGAGTAGATCTCGTTGGTCCCCGCAGCGCGGAACCAGTGGTACAGGGTGGGCAGGCTCTTGCCCGCGAACTCCGCGAAGGCCGCCGCTTCGAACCAGCTCAGACCTCCGACCGGATAGTCGGCGCGGCCATCCGGGTAGCTGCCAAGTTCCCAGGTGCGCGGGCCGGGCCTCCCCGTGGTATCGCGGAAGCGCGACATCGCCTCGTCAAACGGGATCACGCGATCGCCGTCAGCAAACGGCTGTACTCCAGTATTTTGCGTCGCGATATCCACCGGCGTCGACGAACCGCTTGAACTCGCCGTTGGTGACTTCGCGCTGGTCGATCCAGTAGTCCGGCAGGGTGACCGGCGGCGCGACGCCCACCGCAAACGGGCCGCCGGGCACGAAGACCATCCCGGGCGACGTCGAGGCTTCTTCGGTCAGCTTCACCGGCGCGCGTCCCTGCATGGCACTCACCTCGACGGTCGTGTACCCGGGCTTGGTCACGCGAACGCGGTAGTACGCAAACGGCAGCGTGACCCGCACCGGTGACAGCCCGAGAAACTCCCAGGGGCCATCCAGATCGCGGTAGTTCTTTGCTTCGATGCGCGCGCCGTCAGGCTCGGTGATCGAGGGTGAACGGCAGCCAGCCCTGTCGCACTTCACGTACTTCGTCCGGCGCATAGCGCTCCGCGTCACGCGCCAACCGAACGGCATGCATCGTTCGGCCGCTCAGATTCAGCCGTTCGATTTCTGGAATGGCTTCGAGGCGCGCCCATCGTGCCCGCCGCGCCTGCACCGTCTGCCACGTGCCGAAGGCCGCCAGCCGAGCAGCGCCAGCGCCGCAGGGACGAGAATCGCCGGCCTGCGCCAGGACGGATACTGGCTGACCGGTCCGCGCCTCCAGTGCCGCCTCGATGGCGGCGCGCATGGCTCCCGCGTCGGCGTACCGTGCCAGCCGGATCCTTAGCCAGCGCGCGGGCGACGATTGAGGCAACCTCCGCGGGCACTTCCGGACGCACCTGCCGCAGCGGCACCGGGTCGTCGCGGAGGATCGCCGTGAGGAGTCCCACGTCCGACGTCCCCGCGAATGGCCGGCGCCCGGCGAGCATCTCGTAGACGACCGCGCCGAGGGAGAACACGTCGGACCGCGCGTCCACCGGCAACCCCTGCGCCTGTTCGGGAGACATGTAGGACGCGGTGCCGAGAATCGTGCCTGGAGTCGTGCCGAGCGCCGAGACGGTCGGTTCGGCTTCACGCCGCTCGACGAGTTTGGCCAGACCGAAGTCGAGCACCTTGAGCCGCCCGGCCTGACCGATGCCGCTCCTCGAAGCTTCGTTACGAACCGCGCTCTCCGGCGCCGAGATCCGTGTGTCGCTCGCGTGACCGGGCCCGGCGATGACGACGTTGGCGGGCTTGATGTCGCGGTGGATGATGCCCGACGCGTGCGCAACTTCGAGCGCCGACGCCATTTGCGCTGCGTAGGAAAGCGCTGTCGCCACGGGCAGCGCACCGGCGGCAAGGACCTTGTCGAGCGGCATGCCCTCGACCAGTTCCATCGCGATGAAGGTCGCGCCCTCGTGCTCGTCGATCTCGTAGATGGTGACGATGTTCGGGTGGTTGAGGGCCGACGCGGAACGGGCTTCGTGTATGAAGCGCCGGCGCCGGTCCGGGTCGTCGCTTGCCTCGGGCGGCAGGACTTTGATCGCGACCGCGCGCCCCAGACGTGAATCGACAGCGCGATAGACGACGCCCATTCCGCCGCGTCCCAGTTCGCCTTCGATGCGGTAGTGAGAGATGTTGGCCATCAGGTTCTTGTCGGCCGGCGATGGTCGGCCATCCGGCCAAGTCTATCCCGAGCCAGCACAGCAGTGGCGTGCCGCGGTAATCGGCATTTTCCCCGAATCGCTTCCCGCAGTAACATTCACGTCCCCTCGCGAAGGAGCACACATGCCGTTGCTGAAGCCGGACCCGACGTTTTACCCCTCCCCGAAGATGGCCATGCAATCGGCGCCGGAAAAGCTCGGCTACGTGGCGCTGATCAACCCGAAGCAGAGTGGACGGGCCGACGCGATGGGCGTCGTGGATCTGGACCCCGGCTCGAAGAGCTACGGCCGCCTGGTCGGTCAGACCGACATGCCGCAGGCGGGCGACGAGCTGCATCACTTCGGCTGGAACGCGTGCAGCTCCTGCCTGTGTCCCTACGCGCCTCACCCGCACATGGAGCGGCGCTACCTGATCGTGCCGGGGATCAACTCGTCGCGGATTCACATCCTCGACACGAAGCCCGATCCGCGGCAGCCCACGATCGTGAAGGTGATCGAGCCGGAGACGTTGGCCAATCGCACCGGCTACGCCTCCCCGCACACGGTGCACTGCGGACCCGACGGCGTCTACATGAGCGCGTTGGGCGCTCCCGACGGCAACGGGCCCGGCGGCACGTTCATCCTCGACCCCGAGACATTCGACATTCGCGGGCAGTGGGAGCTGGACCGCGGGCCGCAGCAGCTCGCGTACGACATCTGGTGGCACCTGGGACTGGACACCATGGTCACCAGCACGTGGGGCACGCCCAACATGGTGAAGGACGGCGTGAACGGCGAGCTCCTGCTCGGCGGCAAGTACGGCAACCGGATTCACATCTGGGATCTGCGCCGGCGGCGTCACGTGCAGGAGCTGGAGCTTGGCGCCGAGCAGCAAATGGTGCTCGAGTTACGGCCGGCCCACGACCCGACCAAGGCGTACGGCTTTGTGGGCGTCGTGCTGTCGCTCAAGGATCTCTCCTCGTCCATCTGGCTGTGGCACAAGGAGGGCGGCTCGAAGGGGACCAACGGCAAGTGGGCGATCACGAAAGTCATCGAGATCCCGGCCGAGCCCGCCGATCCGGAAAAGCTGCCGCCAATCCTTCAAGGATTCAAGGCCGTGGCGCCGCTGGTGACCGACATCAACCTGTCGCTCGACGATCGGTACCTGTACGTGTCGTGCTGGGGCACCGGCGAGTTCATCCAGTACGACGTCACCGACCCCTTCGCGCCGAAGAAGGTCGGCGCCATCCGGCTCGGCGGCATCGTCAGCCGCGCCGCGCACCCGGGCAAGCCTGGACAGCCGCTCAATGGCGGTCCGCAGATGGTGGAAATCAGCCGTGACGGCACGCGCGTCTACTTCACCAACGGGCTCTACACGCCGTGGGACGAGCAGTTCTACCCCGACGGCGTGAAGGGCTGGATGGCGAAGGTGAACGTGAAGCCCGGGGGCGGCATGGAACTGGACCGGGGATTCTTCCTCGAGCCCGAGGGCATGCGGCCGCATCAGGTTCGCCTCGAAGGCGGCGACGCGTCCTCCGATTCGGTACTGTTACGCCTGAACGCCCGATGGACTGGAGTGCGATGCTGCTTCTCGGCGCCTATCACGGGATCAATCCCGGGATGGGATGGCTGTTTGCGGTCGCGCTCGGCATGCAGCAAGGCAGCGCGCGCGGGGTGTGGCGTGCGCTGCCGCCGATTGCGCTGGGTCACCTGGCCGCGGTTGGCGTCGTCGTGGCCGCCGCCTGGCTGGCGCGCATGGTGGTCTCGCCCGACGTGCTGAAAATCGTGGTGGCGACGACACTGGTGGCGCTGGGGCTCTATCGACTGCGGCGGCATCGGCACCCGCGTTTCGGGGGGATGCAGGTCGGCTTCCGCGATCTGACGATCTGGTCGTTCCTCATGGCCTCTGCGCACGGGGCCGGCTCATGGTGCTCCCCTTCGTGATGCCGATGCCGGCGGAGGTGTCGGCTGCCAGCGGCCATGCGCTGCACGCGGCGGCGGCAAGCGCCGGCACGTCGTGGCCCAACGCGCTGGCCGTGGGCGTTCACTCCCTTGCGTACTTGACGGTCACTGCGCTGGTCGCGTGGATCGTGTACCGGAAGCTGGGGCTGGCGCTCCTCCGCACGGCGTGGTTCAACGTGGACTGGCTCTGGGCCGGCGCGTTGGTGGTGACGGGCGTCGTCGTGCTGCTCAAGTAGGACGCGTCGCCAGGCGCCTCGCCTCGAGGACCGGCGTCGCCGGCCATCCTGTGGCCGCGGCTCGTCCATCGCTGAACGGGTCCCGTCACACTTCGCTTGCGCAACCGCGGACGCGACTCGAGAATCCGCGAATGCACATCTTGCGGTTCGGCGTCACCCTGGCTCTCCTCGCTTGCCTCCGCTCCGCCGACGCGCAGCCTGCGGTATCCGACGGAGCGACATCCGCGAAAGGTCTGGCCACCGATCACGCCGTGGGGTTCTATGACCTGCGATTGCGACGGATCGTGCTCGTTGGTGGTCCGGGGGATCCGAAGCATGGCGACCACGACGCGGCCTGGAGCTGGAGTGGCCTCCGTTGGGAGCGTATGACCGGCACCGGACCGATGGGCCGGGTCAATGCCGCTGCCGCCTACGAGGCCCGTGGCCAAAGAGCCGTTGTCGTCGGCGGTTCGAGAAAGACGGCGGACGGCGACACATGGGAGGTAGTCGGTGACAGTTGGGAAGGAGACGCGGGCGGCTGGCGACAAATCGCCGACGTCACGCCGCGCGACCATCACGCGCTGGTGGAAGATTCCCGTGGTGGCATCCTGATGTACGGCGGGATCCCGGCTGACCGTCATGGCTCGTGGCCGACCGATACATGGCAGCTGGAAGGCGGCGCCTGGAAGCGTGTGGCGACCGAGGGCCCTCCCGCGCGCGGCCGCGCGGCACTGGCCTACGATCGCAAGCGACGGCAGGTCGTGCTGTTCGGCGGCGTCAGCGCGCCGCACGGACCGAATCAGGGTCAGACGTTTCTCGACGACACCTGGATCTGGGACGGTGCACGCTGGCAGAAGGCGGCGGAAGGCGGTCCGCGCGGACGCTACGCCCATGGAATGGTCTTCGACGAACGCGCGGGCGTCGTCCTGCTCTATGGCGGCGCCGCGGCCCACCGCGATGCGCCGTTGAGCGACATGTGGCAGTGGGATGGCGCACGCTGGACCGAAATCCGGCTCGCGGGCCCGCACACCGGGGCATCGCTATCAGCCGGTCATGGTCTACGACCGGGCGCGCGACCAGACCGTCCTCTATGGCGGCATCGGCGGACCGACCGACACGTGGGAATGGTACGGCCAGCGCTGGCGGCAGACCAGCCGGTGATGCTCGCACTCCCGCGACGACCTTCTTCGCGCTGACCCGATACTGCTCGCGAACCAGCCCACTGGCCCTCACGTCCGGATACCACTCCAGGAACATCACTACCAGGTCTGGTTTCGTCTGCCGCAGCAGCCCGGTGTTTTACTAGACGCTCATCGCCGACGTCGCTATGCGTGGAATCCGTCGCGGTCGCCCAGGCGCCGCAGCTTTCCGGCGAGGTCAAGGGTGAGATGGCGCTGGAAGACGATCCGGGTCTCGGGATCGGCTTCGAGATACCGCCGCAGCGTCGCCACTTCCCAGCGCAACGCACGCACCGGCTCCACTGTCACCGCGTCCACTTCGGCCGGGGCGCCGCTCAGTGCAAGTGCGGAGCCGACGATATCCCCGGCCCCCAGCTCACCCAGGACCCGTTCGTCCTTCGACACACGCACCTTGCCGCGCACCACGAGTGCGATCGCCGCGACCGGCGTGCCGTGCTCGATCAGACGCTCGCCGGCAGCCGCGGTGGTCCAGGACCCGAGGCTGGCAAGTTGCAGAACCTTGCGAGACGGCAGTTGCGCGAACGCAAGCCGGCGAACCTCCTCCTCGTCGGGCGTCAGCTTGACCGGACGACGTTCGAGGTAGAGACGCCAGGATTGGAAGGAATTGATTCCAGCGAAGACGACACTCCAGGCGATCGGTGGCCACTGCGGTGTGGGCTGAAGGACGAAGTATGGGAGCGAGATCAGCGACGCGGCCACCGCGAACAGCCGCAGCCACAGGATGTCGCGGACGCTGTACGCCACCAGCAGCAGGACGTTGGCAGCGTGAATGAAATAGTTTGGATTGAATGAGGTCACGATGACTTCCCCATGTCCAGAGCGGTGTGCGGGAGACCGGCCTGATGTGGGCGAACATGCTGCGGGCGTTCCAGGTTGGGAAGGCCCTTACCAGCGACGGAAGGCCGTCGAGTTGGATGCGGCCGTCGCGGGTGGCTTGCGCCCAGCTCAGCTGGCCGGCGTGCCATTTGACGAAGGCTTCGGCTTCCGCCGTGATGTAGAGGTCCTCGTCGAGGCCGGGGTACATCTTGCGATCTCGGTGTCTCCTAGCTCGATGAGCAGCCAATAGCGCTCGTGGCGCGGGCGGCCCGTGAAGTCGAAGCGGATCACCACGCGCCGATCCGGGAGCCGGTCCCGTCGGAGCGCGTTGCACATCGACCACAGGGCCACAAACGGGTCGAGGTTCTCGGGGGCGATCTCGAGCCAACGCGCACCCCACTCGCCGAGCGACTGGCAGACCGCGAAGAGGTCGTGGCCCGCAGACGTGAGCTCGTAGTGGTGCCCGCGCCCGTCCGGCTTGGGTGCCGACTTGACGACACCGAGCCGTTCGAGCTGCTTGAGCCGCTGTGAGAGCAGGGTTAGGGAGAGTCCGGGCGCGCCTTCCAGGATCTCACTGAAGCTTCCGCAGCCGAGGTAAAGGTTGCGGATGATGAGCGGTGTCCAGCGCTCGGCGAAGATCTCCGCGCCGCGTGCGATGGGGCAGTACTGGCCGTACATCCTCACGACGCCAGTGTTGCGCACCCGGCTTCGGTTGTGAAGTCCAGATTCTTGACTTCACAGCCGGCGTCCGCCGTGGTGCGATGGAGCCGTCGGCGGGACGACCCCGACGACGAACCAGCAGGAGGATGTCATCAGAGGTCATGCACTTGTTGCGACTCTCCTCGTTGCCAGCGTCCACGCGCACGCGCTCCGAAGGAAAGCTCGGCCGACTGGGCGATGAACGCGACGATTATCGATGGCTGCAGCTGCCGCATGCTGTGTCCGTGTATCTTCGGATCGCCCGCCACAGTCGGCTCCGCTGCGACCCACGAGCATGCGGGACACAGGTCCTGTTACTTCAACCAGGCGTTTCGGGTTAATAAGGGGCATCACGGCAAGGTTAGCCTGGATGGTCTGAAGTTCTGGTTCGCGGGAGACAAGGGCGACGCCAAGACCGTCGAACTGACCTTCGAGCCTTCCGCGACCAAAGAGCAGCGGAGGGGATCCGTGAGTTCTTGTCCCATTTGCTCCGCTGGAGTGGGAGTCTTTCATCGAAGGACGCGATGCGAAGATCGAGTGGAAAGCCGGTGCGGTGGGCGCCGAGGCCAAGCTCGATGGCGGAAAGGCGGCTGAAGTGGTGCTGACTCGACATGCCCTCGCCACAGGTAAAGGTACGACTGTCATCAGGAACATGAGCTACTTCGCCGCCACTCGAAATGACGGGTTCAATATCCTGCCGGTCGAAATCGTCGCCTATCGTCGCGGTCCCAAGCCTGCACCGTTCGAGTTTCGCGGGACCTCAGGGTGGACTATCACCATCGACATGAACTCCAAGGATGTGAATGCTGCGAGGTAGGGGCCTTGGCCACCCGAGCCTGGCGGTCGACAACCGCCAGCGAAATAACGGAACGCCGAGATGCGCTCTAGTGGGCCCGCTTGCCGCGCGCTCGCCGGGGCTTCGGCTTGCTCTTGCCCTCGAGATTGAGCGCCACGGCAGCGCGGATGAGATCCTTCAAGGCCGCCGCATCGATCTTGTCGCCTTCGTGGATGTCGATGGCGCGCCGGACATTCCCGTCGAGGCTGGAGTTGAATAGACCTGAAGGGTCCTTCAACGCAGCTCCCTTGGCAAACGTCATCTTGACGACGTTCTTGTACGTCTCTCCCGTGCAGACGAGGCCGCCGTGGGACCAGACGGGAGTCCCCATCCACTTCCACTCTTCGACGATCTCAGGGTCTGCCTCGTGTATGATTTCGCGCACTTTCGCGAGCGTCTTCCCGCGCCAGTCCCCAAGTTCCTTGATCCTCTCGTCGATCAATGCAGACGCAGATTCCACCGGGACGGGCTTTTTCATTTACAGCTCCAACTCCCGCACCTATTTAGCTGCGCTCAGCGTAA
>CAWFRL010000032.1:0-64670 GCA_963818215.1 Vicinamibacteria bacterium
TCGCGTCCACGGGCTGCCATGAACATGTGGGTCAGGTTCGGTCTGGTTCGGTCGGGTTCGGTCGGGTTGGGTCGGGTTGGGTCAGGTTGGGTCGGGTTGGTAATTAGGTTCTGCTGAGCGGACGTATCTACGGATGGAGGTAATCCCTGTGTCCTCTCGAGCTGTGGTCGCACTTGTCGCGGTGCTTTGTCTGTCCGTTTCAGCGTCCGTCTCGAATCAATCGACGACGGACTGGCCGCAGTGGCGCGGGCCCAATCGCGACGGGCGCTCCACGGAAACCGGTCTGCTGTCGCAGTGGCCCACCGGGGGCCCGCCGCTGGCCTGGAAGGCAGGCGGCGCCGGCACGGGATTTTCCTCGATGAGCACCGCCGGGGGCAAGCTGTTCACCGTCGGCAGCCGCGGCGGCACCGAGTACATCCACGCGTTCGACCTGGCGACAGGCAAGAAGCTGTGGGAAGCGGCTAACGGCGCCGAGTTCAGCAACGATCGCGGCAACGGGCCTCGCAGCACGCCGACCATCGACGGCAATCGGCTCTACGTGCTGGGCGCCAGCGGCGACCTGACGTGCCTCGAGACGCCGGCCGGCAAGCGCGTCTGGAGCGTCAACGTCTTGAAGGAGTTCGGCGGCAGCAACCCGAAGTGGGGCCTCAGCGAGTCGCCGCTGGTGGCCGGCGAGCGCGTGCTGGTCAACGCCGGAGGTCCTGGCGCCTCCATCGTGGCCTTCGACAAGCAGAGCGGCAAGGTCATCTGGAAGAGCGAGAGCGACGGCGCCGGTTATTCCTCCGCCGTCGTGCAACGGGTGGGCGGCACCGAGCAGGCGGTGTTCTTCACCGCGACCCGTGCCGTGGGCGTGAACATCAAGGACGGCCACCTGCTATGGGGCTACCCGCGCGTGTCCAACCGCGTCGCCAACATCGCGACGCCGATCGTGAAAGACAACTTCGTGTTCCTCTCGTCGGACTACGGCACCGGCGCGGCGCTGCTCAAGCTGGACGCCAGCGGAGGCGGCGTCACGGCCACCGAGGTGTATTTCACCCAGGAGATGCGCAACCATCACAGCAGCTCCATCCTGGTGGGCGATCACCTTTACGGCTTCTCGAGCGCGATCCTGACGGCGCTGCGCTTTGCCGACGGCGTCACGGCGTGGAAGGACCGCAGCGTCGGGAAAGGGTCGATGGCCTTTGCTGAGGGCAATCTCTACCTGTTCAGCGAAAACGGCGTCGTCGGTCTCGCCCAGGCCACGCCGACCGGGTATGTCGAGAAGGGCCGCTTCAACATCCAGCCCGCGGGCTTGCCCACGTGGGCGCACCCGATTATCTCGGGGGGACGGATGTAATCCGGGACCAGGACACGATCTACGCCTACAACGTGAAGAAGTAACCTGCCGGTTTGGTCGGGTTGGGTCAGGTTCGGTCGGGTTGGGTCAGGTTGAAGCTGGTTGATCGGGTTGGTTAACCCGGCCAACCGATCTCAACCGGACCCAACCAGCCACCAACCTGGCCCAACCAGACCCCACCCGACCCCACCAGACCCAACTTGTCCGCGCGTTGCGCTATCGTTGCGCCATGCGTGAAGTCGACCGCATCGTCGATCTCCTGGAGCGCGCTCACGACGGCGACGCGTGGCACGGGCCGTCCGTGGTGGCGGCGCTCGACGGTGTGGACGCTGTCGCAGCGCGCGCGCGGCCGATCGCGGCCGCCCACACGATCTGGGAGACCGCGCTGCACATCCTCGCGTGGCGGCGCGAGGTCGAGCAGCGGCTCGGCGGCAAGGCGCCGACGCTGCCCGAGCACGGCGATTGGCCGCCCGTGCCTGCAGACGATGCCGAGTGGGCGCGCGTGCTCGAAGACCTGCACGCGTCCCATCGATGGCTGGTCGCCGCGGTGAAGCGCCTGACGGAGGCCGACCTCGATCGCCTGGTGGGGGAGGGGCGCGAGGCCGGGCTGGGCAGCGGCGTCAGTGTCGCGGTGATGCTCCACGGCATCGTCGCGCACGACATCTACCATGCCGGACAGATTGCGTTACTGAGGAAAAGGCGCGCGCACGCGGTGCGCCTGCAACAGCATTCAGAAGTCGTGGCCGTTGGCGTGCAGTTCAGCTCGAAGGGCTTCCATTGCGGCGGCGATGGCGGGTTCCCAGTCCTTGGCGTCGCGCACGGTCTTGTTGACCGTGAATGCCGCGAAGCGAACGGCTTCGGAATGCGACGCGTTCACCGAGAGTTGCAGTCGTTGCAGATGGTAGAGCGCCTTTTCGCGCCGCGCGTCGGCAGGCACGGATTGCAACAGCGACGCCAGGCGATCCGCGGCATCGAGAATCGATGACTTCGTTGCCTCGGCCATGAACCATGAGTCTAGCATCCCTTCGTCAGGCCGTTCGAGGCCTTCGCATCCGCCCGTCGCTCACGCTTGCGGCCATCACGACGATTGGTCTCGCCGTCGGCACCGCCACCGCGATCTACTCGGCCGTGCAGGCCGTGCTGCTGACGCCTCTGCCGTTTGCCCAGCCCGACCGATTGGTGATGGTCTGGGAAACCGACCTCAAGAAGGGCGCCGCTGTTGTCGAGCTCTCACACCGCGAGTTCGAGGCCTTCCGCGATCGCGCCAAGGTCTTTGACGCGCTGGCCGCGGTGACGGCGGCGAACCTGCGCGTGAACCTCACGGGCCGTGGCGATGCCGTCCAGGTCGAGGCCGCGCTGATCTCGCCGGGCTACTTCGGCGCGCTTGGCGTCGCGCCGCAACGAGGGCGCGACTTCGGCGACAGCGAGCGCACCGACACGACCGGCGCGCGTGTGCTCATCAGCGACGGCCTGTGGCGTCGTCAGTACGGCGCCGACGAGGCACTGGTGGGTCGCGACATCAGCGTCGGCGGCAGCCCCTCCACCATCGTCGGCGTGATGCCGCCGGGGATGCTGCCGCGCAACGTCGACATCTGGATCTCGACGGCAGGTCTGGCCGAGGGCGCGCCGGACCTTGGCGTGCTCAAGCTCATCGGACGAATGAAGACAGGCGTCACGCTCGAGGCCGCTCGCGCCAATCTCGACGTCGTCACCGCGGCGCTGGCGCGCGAGCAGCCCGCGCGCGGAGGCCTGGGCGCCCAGGTCGTGCCGCTGGCCGACCAGATCTACGGCCAGACTCGACCCGCGCTGCGGCTTCTGGTGGCAGCTGTCGCCTGCCTGCTGCTGATTGCGTGCGCGAACGTCGCCAATCTGTTGCTGGCGCGTGGCGTGGATCGCGAGCGCGAGCTCGCCGTGAGGGCGGCCATGGGGGCGTCGGGCCGCCGTCTGGCATCGCAGCTGTTCGGGGAAAGCCTGATGCTGGGCCTGCTTGGCGGCGGCGCCGGCGTTCTGATCGCGACCTGGGCGATCAGCATCGTCGGCGGCCTCATTCCCGTCGATGTCCCCGGTGTGGACCGCCTGGCCATCGACTGGCGCGTGCTCGGCGTCGCGCTCACGCTGTCGCTTGGCGCCGCGGTGCTCTTCGGCACCGCGCCGGCCTGGCGTGCTTCGCGCGTGGACGCCGGAGACGTCGTGCGAGAGTCGAGCCTGCGTGTGGCCGGCAGCCGTCGAGTGGGCCGCGCGCGCGGCGTGCTGGTGGCCGGCCAGCTCGCGCTCTCTCTCGGTCTTGTCGCCGGTGCCGCCCTGGCGGCGCAGTCGTTTGCTACGCTCGCGCGCCTGGAACCGGGCTTCGAGCCTGCCGGCGTCATCACCGCCAAGATTCAACTCAGCGACCGCTATCCCGATCACAAGGCGCGCGCGGCCTTCTACGGTCCGCTGCTCGACCGCCTCTCGGCGCTGCCGGGCGTGGATTCGGCGGGACTGGTGCTGCTGCGGCCCGCTGGCCGACCCGATTGGCTGGGACTATCCCTTCACCGTCGAGGGGCAGACGCCCGAGGCGCAGGCGCGCAACCCCCACGCCAACTACGAGTCGATCAGCCCGAACTACTTCTCGACGATGAAGATTCCGCTGATTGACGGACGCATCTTCAACAACGCCGATGGGCCCGACGCTGGACCAGTCGCCATCGTGTCGGCGTCGATGGCGCGCCGTTTCTGGCCCGGCCAGAGCGCTATCGGCAAGCGGCTGAAGGCCGGTCCGCCCGACAGCAAGCAGCCGTGGAAGACGGTCGTCGGCGTCGTCGGCGACGTGCGCTATCGCGAGTGGACCGCCGTGCGCGCGGACTTCTACGTGCCGTACACCCAATGGAACTTCGGCCGGATGGATCTGGTGGTGCGCGCAGGCGGCCCGGACCCGCTCGGAGCCGTTGCCGCCATCCGCGCCGCCGTTCGCGACGCCGATCCGGAGATCGCACTCGCCACGGTTTCGACGATGAGCCAGGCCGTGGAGGAGGCCACTGCCGGGCCGCGCTTCACCGCGGTGCTGCTGGTGGCGCTGGCGTGCATCGCGCTGGTCGTGGCGGCGGTGGGGACCTTCAGCGTGCTGGCGTGGTCGGTCGAGCGGCGCACGCGGGAGTTCGGCGTTCGCATCGCCCTTGGCGCCAACCGCGCGCACGTCCTGCGCCTTGTGCTCGGCCAGGCTGTCGTGCTGACGGGCATCGGCATCGTCGCCGGCCTCGGCGTCGCGCTTGCGGGCAGCCGCGGTCTGGGCGAGTTGCTGTACGAGATCTCGCCCACCGATCCGCTGACGCTTGCCGGCGCGGTGGCGCTGCTGGCGGCCGTCGGCATTGGCGGGGGACTGGTTGCGTCGCGTCGCGCGTTGTCGGTGGATCCCGCGATTGCGCTGCGAGAAGAGTGACCCGGTCGGTTGTGGCGGCAGAGCTTCCGCCTTCGCGGATGCTTCGGCGGACCGCCGTAGCCTTGGCGGAGGCTGGTTAGCCCTGCACGCACCATCCGTCCACGCGTGTTCGGTGTCGATCTCTGTATGGCATCCGAACTGTTCCGCTCCGAACTGCCGAGTGCAGCCGCCCGGCGTCGCGCGTCGGTGCTGCCAATCTCGATCGCCGCGCACGTCGTCGTCATCGCCGCGATCTTCGCCGCGCCGCTGCTGGGCGACATCGAGTTCCCTCCGCCCAATCGCCCACTGAACTACGCGTACACGAGCATCGAGCTGCCGCCGCCACCGGCCGTGAAGCTGAAGCCACCGCCGTCGCAGCAGGCTCCGACGACCTCGCCAAACAAGCCGCCAATCGAGGCGCCAGCGGCTATCAACCCTGAATCGGCTATCGAGCTCACTCAGAGTTTCGAGCCGAACTCTGGCGACGACGACGGCGCGCCATTTGGCGTCAAGGGCTCGATTGGGCCGCCAGTTGCCCCTTTGCCGCCGCCAGCGCCGGTGGAACGCAAGCCGATTAAGGTAGGCGGACTGATTCAGGCGCCCAGGCGGATCGTCAGCATCGCGCCGATCTACCCGACCCGCCGCGCAGCAGGCGCGAATCGACGGCGCGGTGACCATCGAAGCGTTGATTGGCGAAGACGGGAAGGTGCGCAACGCGACGGTGACTCGGGGCAAGCCGATGCTGAGCGAAGCCGCCCTGACCGCCGTGCGCCAGTGGGTGTTCACGCCGACGCGGCTCAACGGGGAACCGGTCGCCGTGATCATGACGGTGACTGTTGTGTTCTCGTTGAACTAGACGACGACTCGAGCACGGGTTCGGTCAGGTTCGGTCAGGTTGGGTCGGGTTGAAGCTGGTTGCATCGGGGTTGGCCGGGTTGCCGCGAGGCAACCCGACCAACCCATGTCAACCTGACCCAACCCGACCAAACCTGACCCAACCCGATCAACCTGCGTACAGGGAGCGAGTCTATTTGTCTTCGAGGTACGTGTACCCTGGAGTCCGTCTTCGTAGAACCGCAGCAGCCGACCTGACTGTTCGAGCTCGATGCGGTTTTCGCGGACGGCGGCCTCCACGTCCACGCGCATGCGGTGGAGCAGCATCTCGGCGTCGAACTCGACGTAGTCCAGCACTTCGCGCACCGTGTCGCCCTTGATCACCGCTTCCAGCACGACGTTGCCGTTGCCGTCGAGGCGGATGTGCACGGCGTGCGTGTCGCCGAAGAGGTTGTGCATGTCGCCCAGGATTTCCTGGTAGGCGCCCACCAGGAACACGCCGAGGTAGTAGGGTTCGTCGCCGAAGGCGTGCAGCGGCAGCGTGCGCTTGACGTCGCGCCGATCGATGAACTGGTCGATCTTGCCGTCGCTGTCGCACGTGATGTCGCCCAGCACGGCGTGCTCGGTGGGCCGCTCCTGCAGGCGGTGGATCGGCATCACCGGGAACAGCTGCTTGATGGCCCAGCTGTCGGGAATCGACTGGAACAGCGAGAAGTTGCAGAAGTAGGTGGACGACAACTGCTCGTCCAGGTTCTGCAGATCCTCGGGCACCTCGTCCATCTGCTGCACCAGCTTCTGGAGCTTCAGCAGGATCGCCCAATACAGCGTCTCGGCCTGCACGCGCTGCGTCAGCGGCAGGTAACCGCCGCTGAAGAGGTTCAGCGCCATGTCCAGCGCCTGCTGCGCGTCGTGATAGCCCTCGAGCGCGTTGCGCGTCGTGAGGTTGTTGAACGTGTCGGTGAGATCGATGAGCGGCTGCTCGACCTCTTCGGGATTTGGCATCCTGGGCCCGCCGTTGCCGCCAAAGCCGCTCACGCCCAGCACGTTGAAGACGAGCACCGAGTGGTAGGCCACCACGGCGCGGCCGCTTTCCGACACGATCGTCGGGTGCGGCACGCCCGCGTCGTCACACACGCTCTGGATGTGGTAGACGACGTCGTTGGCGTATTCCTCGAGGGTGTAGTTCGTGCTCGACTCGAAGTTGGTCTGGCTGCCGTCGTAGTCCACGCCCAGCCCGCCGCCGACGTCGAGATACTCGCAGCCCGGCGCCGGCCTTGTGCAGCTCGGTGTAGATCCGCGCGGCTTCGTTCAAGGCGTGCTTGACGACGCGGATGTTCGGAATCTGGCTGCCGAGATGGAAGTGGAGCAGCTTGAAGCAGTCGGCCATGCCGCGCTGCTTCAGCGCCTCGAGGCCCTGCAGGATCTCGCCGACCGTCAGGCCGAATTTCGAGCGATACCCGCCGCTGCCTTGCCACCGGCCGCCGCCGCGGGCCGCCAGCTTCACGCGCATCCCGACTCTGCGGGCGGACGCCGACTTTCTCGCAGGTACTCGAGGATCAGCTCGAGCTCGGTGTATTTCTCGACGACGGGGATGATGTTGCGGCCCATCTTGGTGGCCAGCATCACCGCCTCGATGTACTCCGCGTCCTTGAAGCCGTTGCAGATGATCGGCGTGTCGTTGGACGCCATCGCGATCACCGCCAGCAGCTCCGGCTTGCTGCCGGCCTCGAGGCCGAACCGGTACGGCGCGCCGAAGTTGAGCACTTCCTCGACGACCTGCCGCTGCTGGTTCACCTTGATCGGGTAGACGCAGCAGTAGCGTCCGCCGTACTGGTGCTGGGCGATGGCGGCCTTGAACGCGTCGTGGATGTCGGAGAGGCGGTGCCGGAGGATGTCGCTGAAGCGGATGAGCAGCGGCAGGTTGATGCCCCGGGCCTGGAGGTCGTCGGCCAGCTGCTTCAGGTCGATGGCGGCCGACGGGTCCTTGGTCGGGTGGACCATGACGTTGCCGCTGCTGCTGACCGAGAAGTAGCCCTTGCCCCAGCGGGGCACCTCGTAGAGTTCGCTCGCGTCCGAGACGCTCCAGACCTCACCGGCGCCTACGTGCTTGAGGCGCCCGCCTGTTGTGCTCATGGGAAATCATGATAAACGCTTTCTCCTTTCCTGCGCCGTCAAACTTTCGGACGCCACCCACGCGGCTGAACCCGCGCGGGGCGCGCGCAGCGCGCCCCTACGAACGTCACAACGAGCATTGATCGCCGGAGGCGCATGCATGGCCGCGCCCGTGCCGCCGGACGTGTGCGATCAATATGCGAGGACCTGTCGAATCGCCGGGATCAATCTCCCCTGCGGCGAGTAGATCGCCTCGAGCTTCTTGCTGAACGGCACCGGCATGTCCAGGCCCGCCACGCGGGTCACCGGCGCGTCGAGCGCGTCGAAGGCGTCCTGCCCGATGGCGGCCGCGATCTCGCCGCCGAAGCCGCCGGTCTCGGGCGCCTCATGCAGCACGACCACGCGCGAGGTCTTGCGCGCCGAGGCCAGGACCGTCTCGCGATCCCACGGCAGCAGCGTGCGCAGGTCGATCACCTCGATCGAGGTCCCTCGGCATCGCAGCGTCGTCGCCGCCTCGAGGGCCCAGAGGACGCCGACGCCCCACGTGACGATCGTCAGGTCGCGCCCTTCGCGCGCCACGCGCGCCGGTCCGATTGGCGTCGGGCATCGCGCCTTCGGGCACCGGGCCCTTGGCCGAGCGATACAGGAACTTGTGCTCGAGGTACAGCACCGGGTTGCCGTCGTCGAACGCCGACAGCAGCAGGCCCTTGGCGTCGGCTGGCGTCGACGGCGCCACCACTTTCAGGCCGGCCACGTGGGTGAACCACGCCTCCGGATTCTGCGAATGAAACGGGCCCGGCGCCGGTGCCGCCGCCGACCGGCACGCGGATCACGATTGGCAGCCCGACGCCCCAGCGATAGTGCGTCTTGGCGAGGTTGTTGACGATCTGGTTGAAGCCGCAGGTGATGAAGTCGCCAAACTGCATCTCGACCATCGGCCGCAGCCCCTCGAGCGCCAGGCCCATCGCCGCGCCAAGGGCGCCGGACTCGATGATCGGCGTGTTGCGCACGCGCGCCTTGCCGAACTCCTCGACGAAGCCTTCGGTGAGCTTGAACGCGCCGCCGTACTCCGCGATGTCCTGGCCCAGGAGGATGACGCGGGGGTCTCGGCGCATCGCTGTGCGGAGGCCGTCGGAGATCGCGTCGATGTAGCGCGCTTCGCGCGCGGGCGCCTCAGAACCGGCGGGCACCGCTCGGCGGGGCGCACGCCGCTGCGCCCGCTACGGGGTCGTCACTCGTCCGGCGCCGCGCTTCGTGACCTTCGTGGACGCCTTCGTGATCGTCGTGATTGTGGGGCGCGTAGACGTCCGCCAGCTCCCGCTCCGCCGTCGACTCCGGCTCCGGCGCCGCGTAGGCCTCGTCGGCGATCTGGTCGATGTGCGCCTTGAACGCCGCCCGGATGGCGTCGCGGTCCGCCGTCGTCAGCACGCCCTGGTCGAGCAGCGCCTGCTCGAATCGCGCGATCGGATCTCTGGCGGCCCACTCCTCGAAAGGTGCGCCGGCACGTAGGCCACCCCCGACGCCTCCTCGTGGCCGCGCATCCGGAACGTCATGAACTCCAGCAGCGTCGGTCCCTCGCCGGCGCGGCCCCGGGCGGCTGCCCGCGCGACGGCCTCGACGACGGCGAGCAGGTCGTTGCCGTCCACGGTCTCGGCGGCAATGCCGTAGCCGACGCCGCGGTCCGACAACCGCGCGCACGCGTACTGCTCGCTTACCGGCGTGGACAGGCCGTACTGGTTGTTCTCGATGACGAAGAGCACGGGAAGCTTCCACACCGCCGCCAGGTTCACCGCTTCGTGGAAGTCGCCTTCGGAGGTCCCGCCGTCGCCGCTGAACACCGCGGCCACGCGCGATTCGCCCTTGAGCTGAAAGGCCAGCGCCATGCCGTCGGCCACCGGCAGCATGGCTCCCAGGTGGCTGATCATCCCGATGACGTGGTGCGCCGGCGCCCCGAAATGAAACGTGCGATCGCGGCCGCCGGTGTACCCGCCGTCGCGGCCCAGCAACTGCCGGAACAGCGTGCCCAGGTCGAGCCCGCGGCTGGTGAAGACGCCGAGATTGCGATGGAGGGGCAGAATCGGGTCGTCGGGCCGCAGCGCCGCCGCGACGCCCACCGCTATGGCCTCCTGCCCGATGCCGGAGAACCACTTCGACAGCCGTCCCTGCCGCAGCAGGATGAGCATCTTCTCCTCGACCAGGCGCGGGAACAGCAGGGCGCGATACAGCTCGCGCTTTCGATCGTCATCGATGGGGCGATCGACCGAAGCCGACGGTCCAGGACGGCAGAGCGATGCGCGACTGAGATGACGACGGCATGCAGGAATTATAGGTTTGGCCAGGTTCGGTCAGGTTCGGTCAGGTTCGGTCGGGTTCGGTCGAGCTGGTTGATCGGGTTGCCAGCCGGTCGCCAACCTGACCAACCGGCAGCCTCAACCTGACCGCACCAGGCCGCACCAGGCCAACCCGACCGAACTGTTCAGGCTACAATTCTGTCTGCATGTCCGTCGCCCACGACGAAATTGTAGCGACGCTCCCGCGGCGCGACCCGGGAGATCCGCCGCCTGTCCTCGCTCATCGAGATCAGCCAGGCGTTGTCGGGGACATTGAATCTGACCTCCGCGCTTCCGCAGGCGCTCGACGTGCTCGAGCGGCACCACCAGGTGGTGCGCAGCGCCGTCACGCTGCTCGACGAGGACACGCGCGAGCTGGCGATCCGGGCCTCGACCGGTTTGACGGCCGACGGCCAGCGCGCCCGCTACAAGCTGGGCGAAGGCATCACGGGGCGCGTCGTCGATACCGGCAAGCCCGTCGTGGTGCCGCAGGTGAGCAAGGAGCCGCTGCTGCTGAACCGCGCCGCGCGGCGCGACCGCCAGGAGCTGACCTTCATCTGCGTGCCGCTGGTCGTCAACCGCCGGGCCGTCGGGGCGCTCGGCGTGGACCTGCCGTTCAAGAAGGACCGCGACTTCGACCGGTCCCTCAAGTTCTACAAGCTGGTGGCGGCCATCATCGCGCAGGCGGTGAAGGTGAGCCGCATGGCCGAGGCCGAGCGGAAGCGCCTGGTCGACGAGAACACGCACCTGCGCGACGAGCTGCGCGACCGCTACGCCTTCCAGCACCTGGTGGGCACCAGCGCCCCCATCAGGCAGGTGTACGAGCAGGTCACGCAGGTGGCGCGCACCAACACGACCGTGCTCATCCGGGGCGAATCCGGCACCGGCAAGGAGATGATCGCGCACGCGATTCACTACAACTCGGCCCGGGCCAGGAAGCCCTTCATCAAGGTGAGTTGCGCGGCGCTGCCCGAGTCGCTGATCGAATCGGAGCTGTTCGGCTACGAGCGCGGGGCCTTCACCGGGGCGCAGGGCCTGAAGAAGGGACGGTTCGAGCTGGCCGACGGCGGCACGATTTTCCTCGACGAAATCGGCGATCTCAGCCCGGCGACCCAGGTGAAGCTGCTGCGCGTGCTGCAGGAACGCGAGTTCGAACGGCTGGGCGGCACCCAGAGCGTACGCGTCAACGTGCGGCTGGTCGCGGCGACCCACCGGCCGCTCGAAAAATACATCGCCGACGGGCTGTTCCGGGAAGACCTGTTCTACCGCCTGAACGTCTTCACCGTGTTCGCGCCGCCGCTGCGCGAGCGCAAGCCCGACATCATGCTGCTGGCCGATCACTTTCTGCAGAAGTTTTCGAGCGAGCACAGCAAGGCGATCAAGCGCATCTCGACGCCGGCCATCGACATGCTCACCAGCTACCACTGGCCGGGCAACGTGCGCGAGCTCGAAAACACCATCGAGCGCGCCGTGCTCGTCTGTGACGGCGGCGTGGTCCACGCCCATCACCTGCCCCCGACGCTGCAGACCGCCGAGGCGTCCGACACCGTGCCCCGGGTCTCGCTGGCAGAATCGGTCGAGGCCTTCGAGAAGGACCTGATTCTCGACGCACTCAAGACCACGCGCGGCAACCGCGCCCGCGCGGCGAAGCTGCTCGGGACGACCGAACGGATCTTCAACTACAAGGTCCGGAAGTACGGCGTCAACGCGGAGCGGTTCAGGAGACTGACTGAACGACACTAATGTAGGGACGCCGCACACAATCCTACGAAACTGTATCGCCAGTAACCCCTCCGCAGGGCTATCCCGCCCCGGCCGTGCCGCGTCGCGTTCCCTCAGCAATTCGTCAGTGGTCGATCCACTTGGTCGCGCTGGTCCGTGGTTGGTACGCGCCGTGCTGTAAACGATGCGCAACGCACGCGCTGCCAAAGGGCGTCGTGCGTCTACCTCCAGGAGGACCGAAACGATGAAGCGAATGATTGGCCGGGCAGGGTTGGTGACGACGATGCGCGCCGCGGCTACGGCTGTTCTGGCCGTCGGTGTCGCCACGACGGCGTTTGCGGCCGACCCGGTCGATGGCGTCGCGCCGGCGGCCAAGCCCCTGACTACCGCCGCCAGCCTCGCCGTGACGGCACCTGACCCGGCGACCCCGGACAAGAAGGACGAGGCGCAGGACGCGGCGGCCAGTCCGCTCGTCGAGTTTTTCAAGCAGATCGAGGTCTACGGGTTCGTGGACGGGTACTACCTGTGGGCGGTCAACGAGTCGACCCCGCAGCTCCGAAACTTCGACGTCAATCACAACACCTTCAGCCTGAGCTACGCGGAAGTGGCGTTCGCGAAGCCGGCCACCGAGACGAGTCGCGGCGGATTCCGCGTCGATTTCGGCGCGGGCGACACCGCCAACATGGTGAACGCGTTCGAGCCGGGCGGCACCGACTACCTCAAGTACGTCCAGCAGGCCTACGTCTCCTACCTCGCCCCGGTGGGCAAGGGCCTGACGATTGACTTCGGCAAGTTCGTCACGCCGGCCGGCGCAGAGGTCATCGAGAACAAGGACAACTTCAACTACAGCCGCGGTCTGCTGTTCGCGCTGGCGATCCCCTACTATCACATGGGCGCGCGTGTCGGATATGCGGTGAACGACAAGGTATCGCTCACCGGGTATCTCGTGAATGGCTGGAACAACGTCAGCGACAACAACGACGCGAAGACCGGGGGCGTGTCGCTGGCCGTCAAGCCCACCGCCAAGCTGTCCATCTTCCAGAACTACTTTGTGGGCGACGAATGGTCGAGCGACGTGGACGGCGGCGTCCGCAACCTGCTGGACACGGTCGTGTCCTACGCCGCCACCGACAAGCTCACCGTGCTCGGCAACTTCGACTACGGCCGCGACGAGCTCGAGGGCGACACGGTCGACTGGTCGGCTTTGCGGGCTCGTTCAAGTACCAGGCGACCGACAAGTTCGCGGTGGCCCCGCGCTTCGAGACGCTGGCCGACGGCGTCACGGTTCGTGACCGGCGGCACCGATCGCGTGTCGAGCGTCACGCTTACGGGCGAGTACAAGGCCATCGGTGGGCTCATGACGCGCTTCGAGTACCGCACCGACTTTTCGAGCGACCCCTTTTTCGAGGACCACGACGGGGACTTGAAGGACAACCAGACGACGCTGAGCGTGTCGTTCATCTACGCGTTCTCGTCGAAGTGAGATCTTTGATGGATGACGGACGTTAACCACAGAGACACGGAGGCACAGAGAACGCACAGAGAACGGTTTGGGTGCGCTGGGATGCACCCCGACGCTTGGGTGCATCCCCAGCGCGACCCAAACGGATCTCTGTGCGTCCTCCGTGTCTCCGTGTCTCTGTGGTTAACGTACGTCATCAAGTCGCGACGTCATCAGCGTGGATTGCCGCGCCGTGGTCGATGGCCCGCACGACGGCGTCGTAGTCGTTGGGCAGGACGAGCGGGCGGTTGGCGTGGTGGGACTGGATGCCCGCCAGGCGCTCTTCGTGGTAGCCGATCTTGAAGTCGGT
Organism: Vicinamibacteria bacterium; assembly: GCA_963818215.1. Classification (GTDB taxonomy): domain Bacteria; phylum Acidobacteriota; class Vicinamibacteria; order Vicinamibacterales; family JAENWD01; genus JAENWD01. Next base: position 13,540 of record CAWFRL010000032.1, read on the forward strand.
GAACTTGAGGCCGTTGGCCGTCGAGATCACGATGACCCGCTGCCCGGCGTCGATCTGCTTGCGCGCCACCAGCTTCTTCAGCACCGCCAGCGCCACGCCGGTATGCGGGCAGTTGAACATGCCCGTGCGGTCGGCCTCGGCCGCCGCGTCGGCCAGTTCCTGCTCGCTGGCCTGCTCGACGATGCCGTCGTACTTCTGCAGCGCCCGAATCGCCTTGCGCACCGACACGGGATTGCCGATCTGGATGGCTGAGGCCAGCGTCGGCTGTGCCGGCACCGGCTCGAAGTCCCAGTTGCGCTGGTAGGCCAGGTACAGCGGGTTGGCCGCCTGCGCCTGCGCGACGACCAGCCGCGGGCGCTTCTGCGTGATGCCCATCGCTTCGAGCATGTCGAAGCCGGCGCCGAGCGCGCTGACGTTGCCGAGATTGCCGCTGGGGATGATGACGACGTCGGGGACCTGCCAGTCGAACTGCTGCACGATCTCCACGGCCACCGTCTTCTGGCCTTCGAGCCGCAGGCTGTTCATCGAGTTGGCCAGGTAGACGCGCTGCTCGCCGGCCAGGCGCTTGACGATGGCCATGCAGCCGTCGAAGTCGGTTTCGAGCGACAGCACGAGCGCGCCGTTGGCCAGCGGCTGCACGAGCTGCGCCGTGGTGACTTTGCCCTTGGGCAGGATCACGATGGCCGGGATGCCCGCGGCGGCCGCGTAGGCGGCCAGCGACGCCGAGGTGTCGCCCGTCGAGGCGCAGGCGACGGCCCGGACCGAGCTGCCGTCGGCCATCATCTGCTTGACCATCGACACCAGCACGGTCATGCCGAGGTCCTTGAAGGACCCGGTGTGCGAGTTGCCGCACTGCTTCACCCACAGGTCGTCGAGGCCCAGCGACTTGCCGAAGCGGTCGGCCCACAGCAGGTTGGTGCCGCCCTCGTCCATCGAGACGATGTGCTCGTCGCGGATCTCGGGGCACACCCATTCCTTCTTGCCCCACACCGACGAGCCGTACGGCCACTCGGTGCGCTTGTACCGCTCGTCGAACAGGCGCATCCACGCCGCGGCGCTGCGGTCCCGGAGCGCGGTCATGTCGTGGCTCACCTCGAGCAGGTCGCCGCAGCTGGGGCACGAGTAGATCGGCTGGGCCAGGGCGTGCTCGCCATGGCAGCCCGCGATGCAGCGAAAGACGGCGCGGTAGGGCATTCCCGAATTATACGGGTCTGGCCAGTGTTGGGTCGGTTGGGCCAGGTTGGGTCAGGTGTTGGTCCGGTTGCGGTCGGTGTGGTCGGCGTGCTGGTGCCAGGTTGCCGGCGCAACCCGCACTCAACCGACATCAACCCGACCCAACGTCGCACCGCACCTGGCACCAGCACCTGCACTGCACAACCGAGTTCGTTATGCTGTCGCCATGCGCGCACTGACCTTCGCCCTGTCACTGACCGTCGCCGTGAGCACCGCCGCGGCTCAAGCGCAAGAGAGGAAGCCGTTCACCATCGACACGATGTGGGCGATCCAGCGCGTCGGCACGCCAGCGGTGTCGCCCGACGGCCTGCAGGTGGCCTACACGGTCACGACCTACGACGTCGACGAGAACCGGGGGAACGCGGACATCTGGATCGTGCCGACCGCCGGCGGGGACGCGCGCCGCGTGACGACCAACCCGGCCTCGGACAGCGGGCCGGTGTGGAGCCCGGACGGCACGCGCCTGGCGTTTGTGTCGCGGCGCGAGGCCGACAAGGCCGCGCAGATCTACGTCATCGACGTGCGCGGCGGCGAGGCCATGCGGATCACGGAGATGCCGCTCGGCGCCGGCAGCGTGAAGTGGCTGCCCGACGGCACGCGCCTGGCGTTTGTGTCGCACGTCATTGCCGGCCACGAGTCGACCGAGGCCACGACCAAGGCGCTCGAGGCGCGGGAGAAGAACAAGGTGAAGGCGCGCGTCACCGAGAATCGCCTCTACCGCTTCTGGGATCGCTGGCTCACCGACGAGGAGTTCCCGCACCTGTTCGTCGTGGACATCGCGACAAAGAAGGTGACCGACCTGCTGCCGGGATCGAAGCGCCTGTTCGGCCTGCAGGAGGGCAGCGGCGACTACGACCTCTCGCCCGATGGCTCGACCATCGTGTTCTCGGCCCTGGCCTCGCCCGAGCCCTACCGATCGCTGAACTACGATCTGTTCAGCGTCCCGACGGCCGGCGGCGACGTGAAGAACCTCACTTCCGACAACCCGGCATCGGACACCGGCCCGGTGTTCAGCCCCGACGGCACGCGCATCGCCTACGGCCGCGAGGTGAAGGCAGCCGGATGGCCCGACTACACGCGCGCTGGCCGTGATGGACGTGCGAAGCGGCGCCACGCGGATGCTCACCGACGGCTGGGACAACAGCGCCGGCAGCTGGCAGTGGACCGCAGACGGCGCGACGCTGCTGTTTGTCGCGGAGGTCAGCGCGCGCATCAACCTTTATGCGATCGGCGTCGAGGGCGGCGCGCCACGCGAGCTGCATCGCGGCGGCGCGCTGGCCGGCGTGGAGGTCACGCGCGACGGGCGATGTCGTCTTCCAGCGGCACTCGGTCGATGCGCCGCCGGAGCTGGCGGTGGTGAAGTCGGATGGCTCGGGCTTCCGCTACCTCACGCCGTCAACAAGGAGCTGATGTCGCGCACCGCGATTGGCGCGGTGGAGGAGATGACCTTCAAGGGCGCCGGCGGAGATCTCGTCCAGATGTTCGTGGTGTTCCCGCCGGGATTCGACAAGACGCAGGAAATATCCGCTGGTGCAGCTGGTCCACGGCGGGCCAGTGGGGACCTTCGGCGACGCGTTCAGCTTCCGCTGGCATCCGCACGCGTTTGCCGCGCCCGGCTACGTCGTGGCGATGGTGAACTTCCACGGGTCGTCGAGTTTCGGCCAGCCGTGGATCGAGTCGATCCTCGGCGCGCATGCCGATAAGCCCTACATCGACGTGATGGCGGCGACCGACGCCCTGATCGCGAAAGGCTACATCGACGAGACGAAGATGGCGGCCGCCGGCGGCTCGTATGGCGGGTATCTCGTGAACTGGATCGCCGGACACACCAACCGGTTCAAGGCGATTGTCAGCCACGCCGGCGTCTACAGCCTGACGGGCCAGTTCGCCTCCGATGGCACCGAGGGCCGCCAGCACTCCTACGGCGGCTACCCGTTCACGAACCTGGCCAACGTCGAGAAGTGGAGCCCGAACCGCTTCGCCACCGGCTTCAACACGCCGATGCTGGTGCTGCACGGCGAGCGCGACTTCCGCGTGCCGGTGACGCAGGGCCTGGAGCTGTACGGCGTGCTCGCCGCCAAGGGCATCCCGGCGCGGCTGGTGTATTACCCGGACGAGAACCACTGGATTCTCAAGCCGCAGAACTCCAAGCACTGGTACGGCGAAGTGCTGGGGTGGCTGAAGAAAGTACCTCGAAGGATGACGGACGTTAACCACAGGGACACGGAGATACCGTGTCGGACGTCAAGGGTGGGCACACGTCGGTCGCATAGCCGCGGCGTGATTTGAGGACGCCGTAGGCGAGGTGAATGAGTTTCCGCATGGCGGCGCCGATGATGACCATGGGCGGCTTTGCCAGCGGCGTGGAGGCGCACCGCGGACCGCGCGGATCGTGGGATTCCAGCGCAGCGCGGCGACGGCGGGAAAGTAGAGCGCCTTGCGGAGGCGGCCGGGCCCAATCTTCGAGAGGCGCGTCCGCGGCCGCGCAGGGTGCCCGACTGGACGACGCGCGGCACGAGGCCGGCAAACGCGGCGGCTTGCCGGGCACTGGGATACGGCTTGTCGAAGAGCTCGGCGATGAAGACCGCGGCCGTCGTCTCGCCGATGCCGGGAATGGTGGTCAGCAGGTCGCGTTGCGCGCGCAAGCCCGGGTGCTGATCGAGATGCTGGCGAATCAGATGCTGGACGTGGGCGATTTGCGCGTCGAGGTGGGCGAGGACGGTTTCGATCGAGGTGCGGACCTCGGCGACCCCGACGCCGGCGGCGAGGCGATTAGCTTTTGCGTGCGCATGCCCGTGCAGCGCGTCGAGGCGCCGCACGAGCGCCTGTAGCTGGCGAATTTCCGGTGCGGGCGGCGTTCACACCGGCGGCTGCTGCGTGGCGGTGAACGTGCGCAATCAGCTTCGCATCGAGCCGATCGGTCTTGCCGCGCGCGAGCTGCATGCGCGCATAGGTAGTGGATGATCGCCGGATTGACGACGCTGACCCGATGCCCGCCATCGTGCAGCCAGATCGCCAGCGCCTCGCCGTAGGTGCCGGTGGCCTCGAGGCACGCGTGCACGCTGGGCGACCTGCTGGCGCTGCAGCCAGGCGGCGAGCTCGGCAAAGCCGGCCGCCGTATTGGCGCAGCTCTTACGGCGCAGCTGGCCGTCCGGCGTCAGCAGGCGACTCGAATTTGGCCTTGGCAATCTCGATTCCGAGCACGGCGTCCACACCCGCTCCTTTCGGTGGCGTCGTGTGCGGTCAGCCTTGTGCATGCAAGCTGCGCTCGTGAGAGCGGCTTTCGATACCGTTGACCGGACGCCACACGCTGAGCGTCGGGCGCTGATCTCCGATGGCAGGCTCGCATGGCCTTAGGCACGAACCAGCGCCCCGACGCTCCTACTCAGGCGTCCCTGAGTAGACCGCTCGAACTGGAGCGCCAGTCAAGCGATGAGACCAACATACAAGACACGGAGAGCACGAGTAAAGTGGATATAGTTTTTTTGGGGAGACCCGAAGAGATCTCTGTGTGTTCTTGGTGTTCTCGGTGGCTCAGTGGTTGACGTATCATCAGGCGCGACCCTTCAAAAGGACAACACGGCGGATGCCGTCCTTAAGCATGGGCACGTTGAAGTTGATGATGAGGCCGAGCCGTTTTCCGGTCGCCTTGAGGTAAGTCAGGACTTGTGCAACGTGCACCGGCTCGAATCGGTCGACGCTCTTGATCTCGACGACGATGGAGTCCTCGATCAGAAGATCGAGCCGATAGTCACCCACAGTCCGGCCTCGGTAGGTAACGGGGCATCCGAGTTGTTGATGAAACTGCAACCCCTCGTGGGCCAGCTCAACGCAGAAAGCGCAATCGTAGGCGCTTTCGAGCAGGCCCGGACCGAGAGCCTTGTGCACGTCGATGGCACAACCGATGATCCGCGCCGTCAACGAGTTAAGGTGCTCTGGTATGGGGTCAGGTGTGATTCCGGTGGGCCCGTAGATGCGTTCCATGCTGCCCGAGAGCAGCAATCCGCGGGCTACTTGGTCACGCCTCTCGATCGATGACGGACGTTAACCACAGGGACGATGACGGACGTTAACCACGGGGACACAGAAGCACGGAGCACGCACAGAGACGATTCTTGGGTACGCTGGGATGAGCCCCGACGCCGGGATGCATCCCCCGTGCGCCCGGGAATCTCTGTGCGTTCTTCGTGTCTCGGTGTCCCTGTGGTTAACGGTCGTCATCAGGAGGTCGGTCTTAACGTTCGTCATCACTGCCAAATGTGGTTCGTTGCACTCTTGGCCGGCGCGGTCCTGCTGCTGATGCACCTGGCGCCGTTTCCCTTCCTCCTCGACTGGGCGAACCGGGACGTGGCGATGTGGCGAGTCCCGCAGCCAGCAGGCGGCCGCGCCGTCTACCTGACCTTTGATGACGGGCCGAACCCGGAGGCGACGCCGGCGCTACTCGACGTGCTGGCGCGGCATCAGGCCGCGGCGACCTTCTTCGTCATCGATCGCCACATCACGCCGGAGACCGCGCCGATCGTCGTCCGCGCGGCGGCCGAGGGCCACGCCATCGCGCTGCACTCGCATACCAAGCGTCTGATGGCGCTGTCGCCCGACGCGCTTGCCCGCACGCTGGACCAGGCTGAGGCGAGGTTGACCCGGCTCACCGGCGTGCGGCCGTGCCCCGCGTTCCGGCCGCATGGCGGCGGTCGCAGCGGCGACATGATGGCCGGCCTGCGCCAGAGCGGACGCCGGATGGTGGGATGGGGGATGTTCCTGTGGGACTGGGACTGGTTCCGGGCACGCACCGCCAAGCGGCTCGCGCCGCGCATCGCGCGACCGCGCCGGTCCCGGCTCGATCATCGTCCTGCACGACGGCCACCACAAGAACCCGCGCGCCGACCGGCGCTACGCCATCGAAACCGTGGATCGGCTCATTCCACTGCTGCGCGCGAAAGGATTGGGGTTCAGGACGATCTGCGACGGATGACGGACGTAACACGGGACACGGAGGCACGGAGAACGCACCGAGAACGGCTTGGGTAAGCTGGGATGGCCCCAGCGCTGGGTGCATCCGCACACCCCAAGATCTCTCAGTGCGTTCTTCGTGTCTCCGTCCTGTGGTTAACGTCGTCATCAGTCACTGCAGCGTCTCGTCGTACACGTGCGAGATCGGCGGCAGGTCTTTCGACTGGCCCGGCGTGATCGTCAGGACGACGAGCTGACGCGGTTCGGGGTTGGTCTTGTAGGCGTGGGTGATCTTGAAGCCGTCGCCCATGTCGGTCTCGATCGTCAGCCGGTCGAGCTCCCACTTCGTCTTCGTCTTGACCGTGCCTGACGGGAACTGGTGCCGTTCTTCCTTGCCGTCGGCCTTGTAGCGCACGATCCGCCCGTCGGTGAAGGTGAAGATGACCAGCGGGTCCTCCACCGTGATCACGAAGTTCTTCGGCGCCTCGACCACCTCTTTCATCAACGCGCGCCGACGGGCCATCTCTTCGCGGTCCGGTGCCTTGCCGCCCCCGGGCCGCTGCTCATGCCGCCAATGCCGAAGCCGCCGCGCATGCCGCCGCCCGAGGGCCGCATCCGGTCGCCCGGGTCGGCGCCGCCGCCGCGCGGCGTCGAGCTCAACTCACGGTTGAGCGTCCAGGCGCCGCCGATCAGCGGCCGCTGGGCAGGGTCGGATTTCTGGGCGACGACGGGCGCGGCCGCCAGCGAGGGCGGCCGCCAACACGAACACTGAACGCATAAGGGAACTCTACAGAGACGCTGGCCTGCTGGTTAGACGCTCGATGGCGTGCGGAGTCTGGATGACGGGTTAATCAGGACGTTGGATGCGGCTGAGCCAGGAGGTCGGGTCAGAACCACGATTATCGTGCAGAGATCGCCGCAACCAGGTACTCAATCCGTTCAACCTGCCTCTTAAGTCCCCGGGTTAACGCTACTGTTAACCCGCTGCGGAGGCGTCACGACCTTGCGCTTCTTGTTGCTGAACTCCGGCGCTTCCTTGATGCAGGTGCCGAGGATGCCCAGCGAGGTGCCAAACGCCTTCAGGCCCACCCGCTTCAGCTCGACGCCGTCGGCGCCGACGGTGGGGAAGCCGTTGGCGTCCGGCGTGAGCTGCTCCCAGTTGCGGAACAACCTGCCCCAGTCCGAGTGCAGCACCTTGCGCATCATGTGCTTGGCCTTCACCGGATACCAGAAGCTGTCGTGGTACACGACGCTGGCCATGTAGGCCCACGGCGCCAGCACGGTCTTGAGCGACCACTCGATCGGCTTCTTCAGCGGCCCCCAGTAGATCTTGTGCTGCATCTGGCTGGCGAAGGTCATCTTCTTGAACGGGCCGTCGAAGTGCCAGTTCTGCTTGGCCGGCCTCGACGTCGCCGACGATCTCGATGTCGCGCGGGTCGCCGCACCCCAGCCCCGCCTCGTGCGCCAGCCGGATGAACTTGATCGACATCGGGTCCATGCCCATCAGCTTGGCCGCCACCGCGTCGATGGCCACCTGGTCGGCGCTGGCCAGCACCACGTTCTTCACGTGCGGCACCATGCAGCGCGGCCCGGGGCCGTCGCCGGCAAACGTGCCGTCCATCACGGCGAACACGCCGCGGTGGATCTTCTTCTGGATCATCAGCAGGTCGACCAGCGTCTCGTGGATCACCGGATGCGTCCAGTGCCGGTGCTCGTTGAGCAGGCCGCCAAAGGCGTTCTTCATCGCGCCGGTCGTCGTGGTGAAGATGTGCGTCTTCACGGTCGGCAGGTGGATGATGTTTTCGCCGATGAACCGGCGCGGGATCATGAACCCTTTCGGGTAGACCTCGTTCAGGCAGAGGAACTTCTTCGTCAGGTCGCCGACGGCCTCGCCGATCGGCATCCACTCCTCGCCCTCGTACAGGTGCACGTTGCGCAGGCCGTGCGCCTCGACGACGTTGACCTGCTTGTTCTCGCGCTCGCCCAGATGGGCGTCGATGACGACGGTGCGGTTGTGGCAGGCGTGGATCAGGTCGGATCGGTAGCCGTCCTGCTTCATCGCGCGGATGACGCCCTCGAGCTGCCACGGCGTGGTGGAGCTGCCGGGGTAGAAGAAGTGCCAGGAGATGTTGACCTTGAGCGCGGTATCGGCGTCTTTCGCGATGACGTCCTGGTAGCCGGCCAGGTTCATGACGTCGTGGTAGTCCCGCAGGACCGTCGCGGGGGTCGTGGTGAGAAGGGCGACCTTCGATTTCGGCATAACCTTTCAATTGTAGCTGCAACTGCTGTACCCCACCTGACCCAACCCTGACCGAAATCGCTACGAGTCGTCGTCTTTCGAGGAGAGGTCTTCGCCCACGCCCATCCGGCAAGGCCCATGGCCGCCAGGCCCAGCAGGCTGCGCGTGACGATTTTCTTGCCGCGGCCTTGCCGGCCCGCCGTCAGCCGTGCCGTCGGTAATCTCCCGCCACGCGGCCAGGTGCTCGGCTGTCTGCGCGGACCGCGGGTGGGTCGCGCTCGGGGGCCAGAGCGCTTCTTGGGCTTGGGGGCGGTCGACTGGATCCAGCGCGTCAGGAAGGCAAACGCCTCCGATCCGCAGGCAGGGCATTCCTGCTCCTCGTGGATCTCCTCGCAATCCAGGCACAAGCGGGCGTCGTCTAAACGCATAACTCCTCTAGCCCACATCATTGTATTGCAGCGACTTTCCATGAATTGCAGGACCCAGCTCATCCTACGCGTGTTGCCGTGCTCGCGCTGATCGCTCGGCACGCTGCTGGCCTCGCCGGGCCTCAGGCCCTGGGCCCCAGGCCGAGGACCGCCCCGCTACCCGAGGTATCGGCGTTTACGGCCCAGGTCCGTGCCCGGCTCAGAACCGACCGGGCGCTGCAGGCGCAGTACACCTTCATGGAGCGGCGCGAAGAGATTCGCGTGTCCAAGCTGGGCAAGGTGAAGGACGGCCCGGTCAAGGTGTACGAGGTCTATCCGTCGGAGGATCCTGGCAACCTGTAGAAGCGCCTGGTTTCGGTGGACGGCAAGCCGCTGAGCGAGGCCGAGCTCGACAAAAACGACGCGGTGCACCAGAAGCACATCCTCGCGCGGCTGAACGAGTCGCCGGCACAAAAGGCGAAGCGCGCGCGCGAGGAGGCCAAGGAACGCGCGGAGGAGAAGCGGGAGATCGACGAGATCTTTGCCGCGTACGAGATCACGCTGGTCCGCCGCGAGGCCGTCGACGGCCATCCGACGATCCTCGCCGCGCTCGAGCCGCGACGGAACTACAAGGCCCGCACCGACGAAGGCAAGATGATGAAGAAGATCCGCGCGCGCGCGTGGATTCACGAGACCGAGTATCAGATCGTGCGCGTGGAAATCGAGGCGCTCGAGGACATCGGCGTCGGCCTCGGCGTGATCGGCAAGCTGTACAAAGGCACCGTGGGGGAGTTCGAGCGGACGAAGGTGAACGGCGAAGTGTGGCTCCCCGCGCGCGCCCGCTTCACCGCGAAAGGCCGCGCGCTGTTCCGCAAGTTCGCGATCGATTCGGTGACGGAATGGTGGGACTACAAGAAGTTTTCAGTCTCGACGACCGAAGAGACTCGCTGACTCGCACAGGTCGATCGGGTTGGCGGGTTGAGCAGGTTGGGCGGGTTGGACCGTCGTCGACCAGGCGCCCAACCGGGTCAACCTGCCAACCTGATCAATCAGCCAACCTAATCCAACCGGTATACTGCTCCGTGAACGCCCGTTCGACTCCGACGACCCGTCTCTGTACTCCGTCATCTCCAAGCAGCCCGGTCCCGCCGGCGCGCTGCCGATCACGCCCGACGACCTCCTGCATCGCGCCAGCGGCGACATCTTCGGCTGGACGCAGGACGTCGGCATGGGCTGGCAGCCGGCGGAGCTGAAGCGGCCCGAGGCGCTGATCCTGAGCACGCAGGGCGGCGTGCGCGAGCCCGACGGCACGCCGCTGGCGCTCGGCTATCACACCGGGCACTGGGAAGTCGGGCTGCTGGTGCGCGCGGCGGCCGAGACGCTGCGCAAGGCCGGCCTGTTGCCGTTTGCCGGCTTTGTCACCGACCCGTGCGACGGCCGCACGCAGGGCACCACCGGCATGATGGACAGCCTGCCGTATCGCAACGACGCGGCGCTCGTGCTGCGGCGGCTGATCCGATCGCTGCCGACGCGTCGCGCGGTGATCGGCGTCGCGACCTGCGACAAGGGCCTGCCGGCGATGCTGATGGCGCTGGCCGCGTGTCACGACGTGCCGGCCATCGCCGTGCCCGGCGGCGTCACGCTGCCGCCTACCGATGGCGTGGATGCCGGCGCGGTGCAGACCATCGGCGCGCGCTACGCGTACGGGCAGCTGTCGCTCGAGGAAGCCGCCGAGCTCGGATGCCGCGCGTGCGCGTCGCCCGGCGGCGGCTGCCAGTTCCTCGGCACCGCGGCGACCTCGCAGGTGGTGGCCGAAGCGCTCGGCCTCACCGTGCCGCACGCCGCGCTGGCGCCGTCGGGGCAGCCGATCTGGACCGACGTCGCGCGCCGGTCGGCGCGCGCGGCCGCGCAGATGATCCGCGCGGGCCTGGCGACGCGCGACGTGCTCACCGACGGCGCGATCCGCAACGCCATGACCGTGCACGCCGCCTTCGGCGGATCCACGAACCTGCTGCTGCACGTGCCGGCGATCGCCCACGCCGCCGGGCCTGCGGCGCCCGGTCATCGACGACTGGCTCGCGATCAACCGCCAGGTGCCGCGCCTGGTGGACGTGCTGCCCAACGGCCCGCATCCCACCGTGCGCGTCTACCTGGCGGGCGGCGTGCCCGAGGTGATGCTGCACCTGCGCCGCGCCGGCCTGCTCGACACGTCGGTGAAGACCGTGAGCGGCGAGACGCTGGACGCGGTGCTCGACTGGTGGGAGGCCTCGGAGCGCCGCACGGCGCTGCGCGCGCGGCTGCTGGAGGCCGACGGCGTGGAGCCGACGCGGTGATCCTCTCGCCCGATCGCGCCGCGGCCAGGGGCCTCACGCCCACGGTCTGCTTCATCCGCGGCAACCTCGCGCCCGAAGGCGCGATCTGCAAGAGCACGGCAATCGACCCGGCCGTCGTCGGCAGCGACGGCGTGTACCGGCTCACCGGCCCGGCGCGCGTGTTCACCAGCGAGCGCGCCGCGATTGCCGCGATCAAGAGCCACGGCGACGACCGCATCGCGCCGGCGAGGTGATGGTGCTCATCTGCCGCGGCCCGATGGGCGCGGGCATGGAGGAGGTCTACCAGGTGACCTCCGCGCTGAAGTACCTCGACGTCGGCAAGCAGGTGGCGCTCGTCACCGACGCGCGCTTCTCCGGCGTCTCGACCGGCGCCTGCATCGGGCACGTCGGCCCCGAGGCGCTGGCCGGCGGGCCCATCGGGAAGATCCGCGACGGCGATCGCATCTCGGTCGTCATCGACCGCGCCACCCTCGAAGGCCGCGTCGACCTGGTGGATCAGCCGGCGCGCCACTCGACCAGGAGCTGGCCAGCCGCCCCCTGCGCGACGACCTGCACCCCGACCCCGACCTGCCCGCCGACACGCGGCTGTGGGCCGCGCTGCAGAACGCCAGCGGCGGAACCTGGGGAGGGTGCGTCTACGACGTCGACTCGATTGTTCAGAGACTCGGGACGACTGGGAGATTGCAGATTGCGGATCTGCAGCGGCAGCACCTCGAAAGCCTGCAAGGTTCTGACGCTGAGCTTGACACTCCCCCACTCAACCCCTAACGTCAGGGCGCCCCCGCACCAGCACGATCTTGCGTAGCTATTGGTCTGACCACCGGCGACGGGAATGGTGCTTCTTGACGAAGCCGAACCTGACCCCTGGCGCCGCTGCTCCCCAGCATCCTCTCGATACCTTGCTGGTGTGCCGCAGCGCTGCCATCGAGCACCTCCGCGCCATCGCGGCGCGCGTGGCGACGGGCGAGGCTCGCGTGCTGGTCAGCGGCGAAAGCGGCGTCGGCAAAGACGTCCTCGCCCGGTTCATCCACGCGCATTCGCGTCGCGCCTCGCTGCCGTTCGTGTCGGTGTCGGCCGTCGGCTTGCCCGAGCCGTCGCTGAGCGATCAGATCGACGCGGCGATCCTCGCCGCCCGCGGCGGCACGCTGTTCGTCGACGAGATCAGCGAGTTGCCGCTGACGCTCCAGGCGCGTCTGCTGCGGTTGCTCGAAGGCGGCCTGTCGGCGCCTGACGGCCTGCCGTACGAGCAGCGCGTGATCGCGTCGACGACGCGCGACCTGGGCGAGCTGGTGGCGCACGGGCAGTTCCGCGAAGACCTGATGTACCGGCTGAAGGTCGTGCACCTGCACGTCCCGCCGCTGCGCGAGCGCCGCGACGACGTGCGGCCGCTGGCCGAATGGAAGTCGCGGAAGCTGGGCCGGCCGCTGGCCTGCACCAACGAAGCGTGGTCCGCGCTCGAGCACTATTACTGGCCCGGCAACGTCCGCGAGCTGAGCAACGTCGTCGAGCAGCTGACGTGGACGGCGCCGCATGCGACCGTGCGGCTGGACGACCTGCCCGAGTCGGTGCGCGGGTACGCGGCCGGCGGGCTCAAGCCCGTGCGCGAGCGGCGGCGGCAGATGGCCGACGAGATCTACACCGGGCTGATCGAGGGCCGCTACACGTTCTGGACCGACGTCTACGAGATGTTCATGCGTCGCGACCTGACGCGCGACGATCTGCGCGGCCTGATGCGGCGCGGGCTGACGGCCACGCGCGGCAGCTACCGGTCGGTGCTGGTGCTGTTCGGGATGGCGCGCGAGGACTACAAGCGCCTGCTGAATTTCCTGGCCGCGCACGAGTGCGCCCTGGACTTCCGGGAGTTCCGTGCCCCGCGCCCCGAGGCGCGCGAATCCCGCGGCCGCCTCGAGCCGCCGGGAGGGCCGGCCCGTGGCAGCAACCTGTAAGGCCACTTACAGATCCGTAATAAAGTCTGGCGCGCGCAAGAGGTCTGAGGTACACGCGGCAGAGTTCCGAGTCGCGTCAGACTCCCGGAAATCCCGTGCAATTCCGGCGCGCGATGACCACCAGACCCGAAAAATCCGCCTCCAGCCCGACATGGGCATCGCCCTTGCTGCCTCTAGCTCGGCGAGCCTTGGCCCGATCTGACGATCTGCAATCTCCAATTCTCAGTGGAGGCATTTGTGCGAAGTGAATCCGCGGCCGGACCTGTGGCCGAGCCAATTGAAAAGCCCGCGGCGCCCTCGCCGCTGGTGCATGCCAGCCAGCAGATGCGCGACATCCTCTCGCTGGTGGCACGCGTGGCCACAGGCGACGCCAAGGTGCTCATCACCGGCGAAAGCGGCGTGGGCAAGGACCTGATCGCCCGCGAGATTCACGCGCGATCGTCGCGCGCCAGGGGTCGTTCATCGCGGTCAACTGCGCGGGCCTCACCGAGACGCTGCTCGAGTCGGAGCTGTTCGGCCACGTGAAGGGCAGCTTCACCGGCGCCTATCGCGACAAGCCGGGCAAGCTGCAGCTGGCGCATCGCGGCACGCTGTTTCTCGACGAGGTGGGCGAGATGAGCCTGCGCATGCAGGCGCTGCTGCTGCGCTTCCTGGAGAACGGCGAGATTCAGGCCGTCGGCGCCGACCACGTCAAGTCCACGGTGGACGTGCGCGTCGTGGCCGCGACCAACCGCAACCTCGGCGACATGGTGGCCAACGGGCAGTTCCGCGAGGACCTGCTGTATCGCCTGCGCGTGATCCACATCCACGTGCCGCCGCTGCGCGAGCGCAAGGAAGACGTGCGCGTGCTGGTGGAGCACCTGGCCTCGAAGAACGCGGCGCGCACGGTGGAGTTCTCGGACGAGGCCATGCGCACGCTGGAGCGCTATCGCTGGCCGGGCAACATCCGCGAGCTGCAGAACGTCGTCGAGCAGGCGCTGTGGATGTCCAACGGCAGCGCCGTCGAAGTGGAGCACCTGCCGGTGGCGGTGCAGACCGCGGCCGACATGGTGCTGCCGGTCAAGGAGCGCCGCAAGCAGGTGGCCGACGAGCTGTACGGCGCGCTGGTCAACGGCGGCTACAACTTCTGGGAGCACATGCATCCGCTGTTCCTGCAGCGCGACGTCACACGGCACGACATGCGCGAGCTGGTGCGGCGTGGGCTGACGACGACGCGGGGGAACTACCGGTCGTTGCTGCGGCTGTTCGGGATGCCGGCGGCCGACTACAAGCGCTTCCTGAACTTCCTGGCGGCACACGACTGCAACGTGGATTTCCGGGCGTTCCGGGCCGGGACCGCGCCGACCGGGCCCATGCGGGCGCCGCGGCTGCTGCCGCCGCTGGTCGGGCACACGCCGGTGTTTGCGGACGAAATCAGTCCGGAGAACTAGGCCGGCCGTATTAGCATCCGTAGCCTGTAGCTTCCGTACCCGTAGCCGGACCGTAGCCAAACTATGATGTCTCTGGCCGACCTTCGCGCGCGCAACGTCACCCCGATCTGGCAGGAAGCCGTCGCCGTCGTCCAGGAGTTGATCCAGACGGTGAAGGCGACCACCGGGTCGGCCGAGCTGCTGCCCGACCTGGAGCACGTCGCCCTGATCCCGAACGGCGACGTCGTGGCGCTGCCGGGCAGCCCGGAGCCGGCGATCCCGGTGCGCCATGCCGCGGTGATGCTGCAGTTGCTGATCGACGGCGTGCCGGTGCCGCCGGAGCTGGAGCAGTTTGTCGCGCGGAATGTGGCCGCAACCGCCGCAGTACGACACGGTCGCCGAGTTTTCGCGTAATCTTGCGTTCTTCGAGCGCCCGGGCCGCCGGTCCGACGTCGAGCGTCTGGTGGGTCGGCGCTGGCGGCCGAGCAGACCAGCCGTGCCGAGGAAGAGTTGCAGCGGCTGAAGGATCGCGCGTCCGAGGTCACGCAGGTCATGGCCGCCTCCGGAATTCCTTCAACAGCAGGCGAAGGTCAAGACGGTCCCGATCGCGCTGGTGGCGGCCATCGGCGTCGTGACCATTGGCGCCTGGTTGTGGTTGTGGCCGCAGGCGCGCGACCTCAGGCGTCCGCCTCCGCCGCCGCTGCGCGCAGGCAGCCCGCCGGCGGCCAGCCCCTCCGGCGGAACCCCGTCCGGCACGCCGCTGCCGAGGACGACCGCGGGGCAGGCCGCATCCGCGGCGGGACGGCTGCGCCAGCGACGGCACCCGCGGCGCTGCCGGTGCGCCAGCCGGCCTCGACTCCCGGCGCGGCGCCGCGCCGCCGTCGTCAGCGACGCCGGCACAGGGCGAGCGCTCGCTGCTGGATCGTGCCGGCGACGGGTGCGTACTGCCGTGAACTCCTGGTCGGGTCGCCGCCGCCGCCGGCGCCGGCCGTGACCACGCCGCCAAGCCGTCGACCGAGGCCAAGATGGCCGCGGCGCCCCGGCGACGCCAAGCCTCGCCGGACGCCGAAGAAGGCGTCGCCCTGGCGCAACGCCCGCGCCGGTGGCGGCCGCGCCGCCCGAGCCGGTCGTGGTTCCGCCCACGCCTGAACCGGTGCCGGTGCCGACGCTATCGAGCCGGCCCCGCGACTCGGTCCGCTGGCCGAAGAAGGGTCGAAGTGTTCACCGCGGCCGACTCCACGGTGACGCCCGCCGTGATCGTCCGTCCCGTGTTGCCCAAGGAACCGCCGCTCGGCGTGCCGCCCGACCAGATCGGCACCATCGACGTCGTCAGTGGACGAGCAAGGCGACGTGCTGCACGTGAAGCTGATCTCGCCCGGCAATCGCTATCACGAGCGCATGCTCGTCTCGGCCGCGAAGATGTGGAAGTTCCGTCCGGCATACAAGGACGGCCGGCCGGTCCGGTACATGGCGCGCGTCCGGCTACGATCTGCACCGGTACTGTCAGCGGGTTGACGCCGCAGGTTCACCGGTGCTGAGCGCCGGTCTACCGCAGCTGCTCACCGTGACCAAGCCCAACCCAGACGTCACGCGAGCTTCAGGCGGTCGCTCCTCGCCGCGCGAAACCCCGACGGCGGCTGGCCGTACTACGCGGGGAAGACGTCCCGGTTGGAACCGACCGCGTGGGCGTTGCTGGCGTTGCGGGCCGCAGGCAAGCGCGTCTCGCTGGAGCCACTGCTGGCGTGGCCGCGGCGCGACGGCTGGTTCCTCGATCGCGGCGGCGACGCGGTCAACGTCGGGATCAACGGGTTGCTGGCGGTCGCGCTGGTGCGCTCGAGCCGGACGCGCCGATGTCGAGACGCGCGCTGGCCTCCGCGTTGATCGAGGCCCGGGGCAGAAGCTGCCGCAGTCGACCGTCAACGTGCAGGACAACAGCTGCAAGGCTGGCCGTGGACCGGCGGCACGTTCAGTTGGGTCGAGCCGACGGCGCTGGCGGTGATCGCGCTGAAGCGGCTCGGTCGTTGCCGGGCCGCCGACGCGCGGATCGCCGAAGGGGAGCGTCTGCTTGCTGGATCGAGCCTGCAAGGTCGGCGGCTGGAACTACGGCAACGCCAACGCGCTCGGCCGTGAACTCGAGCCGCACATGCCGCCGACTGCCCTCGCCCTCATGGCGCTCCGCGACCGCCGCGACAACGACGTCGTGCGCCGCAGCCTGCGGTATCTGTCCTCAACCGCTTGACGAGCGGTCTGGCCTGGCGCTCGCGCTGACACGGATCGCGCTTGGCGTCTGACGGCCCGGCCGCCGACGTGTCCGCAGGCGCTGCCCGAGCAGTGGACGCGGTCGGCGTTTCTCGGCAACCTGCACGTCACGGCGCTGGCGCTCTACGCCGAGGCCGCCGCCGCGGGCGGCTACGAGGCGTTCCGTGTCTGACCGCCGATCGGCTGATCGTGGATCAGGGTTGATCGGCGTTGATCAGGTTGAGGTCGGCCTGAAGTCCCGCGCTGATCTCCCGTCGCGACCTGCTGAAGGCGCTGCCTGTCGCCGCGCTCGCCGGCGCGGCGGCGTGCCGTCGCGGGCCACGCCCGTACGACCCGGCGCGCTTCGCGCATCCCTCCACGTCGACGGTTGCCCTGCTGCCGGCCTCGCGCTACGACCTCGACCTGTCCGACGTCGTCGGACGCGGCCTGGCGCTGTTGAAGATGGACGTGCGCGGCAAGCGCGTCCTGCTCAAGCCGAACATGGTCGAGTACGCGGCCGAGCGCGTCATCAACACCCATCCCGCGCTGGTGGCCGGCGCCGCACAGGCGATGCTTCGCGCCGGCGCGGCCAGCGTGGTCGTCGCGGAAGGGCCCGGCCATCGCCGCGACATCGAATACCTCGTCACCGCCACGGGCCTCTACGATTACTTGCGCGATGTCGGCGCGCGCTTCGTCGATCTGAACCACGACGACGTGCGGACGGTGACGCTGGGCAGCCGCTTCACGGAACTGGCGGAGCTGCAGCTGCCGGTCGAACTGCTGCAGGCCGACCTGGTCGTGTCGATGCCGAAGCTCAAGACGCATCACTGGGCCGGCATGACCGGCAGCATGAAGAACCTCTTCGGCGTCGTGCCCGGGCGCGGTCTACGGCTGGCCGAAGAACATCCTCCACTGGCGCGGCATCGACAACTCCATCGTCGACCTGGTCTCGACCATCCGGCCCGGCCTGGCGATCGTCGACGGCATCGTCGGCATGGAAGGCGACGGCCCCATCATGGGCACGCGCGCGGCCGGTCGGCTGCGTGGTGATGGGGCAGGACCTGGTGGCCGTCGATGCCACCTGCGCGCGCGTGATGGGTCTGCGGCCGGAGCGGATGACGTTCCTGCAGATGGCGGGGGAGTTCCTGGGCAACGTCGAGGCCGGGAGCATCGAGCAGCGCGGCGAGCGGTCTGGAGCGGTTCCGGACGCCGTTTCGGTGCTTGCCGCAGTTCGACGACCTCAGGGCGTAGTTCTTTCACACCAACTTTTTCTCACCGCGACTGTGTATTTCCGTGCAGACAGGGCTGACAGACCCGCCGATAAGGGGTCAATGGCGTCGTTCCTCTCGGCGGTCTCCAAGGCGCCGCCCGGCACACGCTTCGAGTTGGTCGAGCGGAGCCGTCGGGCCGGGTGGTCGGTGCCGGACCTGGAAGTGGCGGTCGATTCGGCGACGCGAAAGAAGGGGCTGCTGGGCAGGGAGGGGCTGGCGGATGGCGGCGGTTTGGTCATTGCCCCGACAAACGCGGTCCACACCTTCTTCATGCGGTTCCCCATCGACATCGTGTTTGTCTCCAGGGCGGGACGGTCGTGAAGGTCCGGCAGGCCGTGCCGGCCTGGCGCATGGCGGCGGCGTTTCGGGGCTACGCGGTGATCGAGTTGGCCAGCGGGCGGGGCGGCCCGCGCGGGCCTTGGCGTGGGGGACCGGTGGCCGTGAAACGGCGTGCAATCCGTGACGCTGAGAGTTTTGTCTGACACGCGAGTAGACAAGGGGAGCCGGTCTGTAGCCGAACTGACACAACAGTTGGGCGGAATTGATGCCCGAAATGCCAGAAATGTGAATAAACTTACGCTTTCGACCGAGGTACCCTCGGACGGGGCGTATCCGGCACGGCCGTTGCGAAAGGGCAGCCGGTCGGCGCCACGGTCTGAGGGGCGCGTTGGGGTCATCCGGAACGACGCGGGTGGCCGTAGTCGTAGCAAGCGCTCCATCGAGGTGGCGATGTCGGGTCGTCGAAGACACGAACGGTTTGCCCCGGCCCAGCCGTGGGATGGCGCGCTGAAGAGTTCTCCGCGACGTCATCGTCCAGGAGGACCCGAGTGGCGGCCTTGTCACGATCGGCCAGGCGCCTGGCGTGATCGGCGAGCAGATGACGCTGGATGTGGCGGGTGCGGGGCACGTCGTGACCTTGAAGGTGCGCGTGCAGGAAAGCCGTCCGGTGATCCTCGACGGCAACGTCCGGCATCGCGTGCGGCTCGAGGTGCTCGAGCGCTCGCGGCGTCCGGAAGCGACCGGCGAGCCGCTGGAAGCGGCGGTCTAGGCGATGGTCATCGACGACGTGCTGGCGGCCGACGACTGTGTGGGTGTGATCACCCGGGAAGTGCGGGTGCGGCTGGTGAACATCAGCTCGTCGGGCTGCCTGATCGAAAGCAGCACGCGGCTGGAGCCGGGCACGGCCGGCGACTTGCGGATTCGCGTCGGCGGCGACGATCTACGCCGACGACGTGCGGGTCGCCCGGGTGCAGCAGGTGCAGGGCGCCGGGAGCACGTGGCACGTCGGCGCCGAGTTCTTGTGGACCACGCAGCCGGGGACGCGGTCGTTGCGCCGGGTGGTGGCGCGGCTTGCGCCAGGTGCTGGCGCAGCAGGCCGTGGACATCGAGTTTTCGTCGCGCCCGATGTAGGTCGGACGTGAAAGGCTGCGTGCTGAAACGGCTGCGCCCGTTGATTGCTGACGCGCAAGGACAGGACCTGGTCGAGTACGCGATGCTGATGGCGTTTATCGCGCTGGTCTGCATCCTCGGGTTGAAGAACCTGGGGACGGCGATCAACAACACGTACAACACCGTCTCGACGTCGCTGTGAACTCGATGGGGTCTTAGGCATTCTGAAATTCGCGGGCGGGCGGTCACCCGGACGCGAACGCGAGCCAGCCGTGGCGCACAGCCGGCTGGTGACCATACCGCGAGCAGTTGTGCGCATGTCGACATGCGGGGGATGGTCTTCCGCGGGAAGTTGTCCGGTCAAGGACAGAGGTAGAGGAACCATGAAGAATCTGATTGCTCGTTTCGTGCGTGAGGAAGAGGGCCAGGACCTGGTCGAGTACGCGTTGCTCATCGCGTTCATCGCGCTGGCGTGCATCATCGGCCTGCAGAACCTGGGCACGGCCATCAACAACACGTACAACGGCATCTCCAGCACGCCTGTCGGGCGCGGTCAGCTAGACGCGCACCGTGCGTTCGCAGGGCATGGCCGGCCGGCGTGGCGCGCCGGCCGGCTCATGCTGCTTGGGCATCGATGGGGTGGCATGGATTGGTGCGAGGCACTTCGTCATGCGGCGCTTCGTCGCGACGACGAGCGCGCAGGACCTGGTCGAGTACGCGCTGCTGGGCGCGTTCGTCGGCGTGGTCAGCGTGCGTGGTCTGGCAGAACATCGTCGACGCTGATCGGGCGACGTCACTACGCGACTACAACACCAACGTCGAACACGCTCTGGGCGTCGCCGCGAGCCCCGTAGATGCCGACAGGTGACTTCGCGTCTCGCAGGCGGCCGTGCTGCTGGTCGGCCTTGTCGCGTGCGTCACAGATTTGCGGTCGCGCCGGATTCCGAACGTCCTGACGTTCGGCGCCTCCGCTGCGGCTTTTGTGTTTTGGGCGGCGTCGGGTGGTCCGACCGGCCTCGGCTTCAGCGTGGCTGGCTGGCTGGTCGGCTGCCTGCTGTTCCTGCCCTGGTTTCTGCTGCGCGGCATGGGCGGCGGCGACGTGAAGCTGCTGGCGGCGCTGGGCGCCTGGCTCGGGCCGGGGACGGCCGCTCTGGATCGCGCTGTATGCGGCCGTGGCCGGCGGCGTGTTTGCGATCGTGGTGACGCTGGCGCCGGGCTACTTCGCCACGATGGTGCGCAATGTCTGGGGACTTGTTGATGTTCTGGCGCGTGGCCGGCGTGCAGCCGCACCCCGAGCTGACGCTGGCGACGGCGGCGGGCCCGCGCCTGCCGTACGCCTTTCCGATCACCGCGGGTGCAGTGGCAGTGCTATGGCTCCGATAAGACCGCTCCGGAACGAAGCGGCGATGAACGCGGCGCGGCGCTGGTCGAGTTCGCGCTGTGCCTGCCGCTGCTGCTGGTGGTGATTGCTGGCATCGTGGACTTCGGCTTCGTGTTTCAGCGATACGAGGTCATCACCAACGCCGCGCGCGAGGGCGCGCGGCTGGCCATCGCTGCCCGGCTACAGGGCAACGCGACCGATGATCGAGGACCGGGTCCGTCAGTACGTCCAGCAGGGCCTGGGCCTGAGCACGGCGGCGCTCAACGCTGCGGTCGCTGCCTGCTGCGGCAGGTCGTGCGTCGACGACGCAGCGCCGCATCACGGTGACCGACGGCACCGACACCTTCAACCTGCCGGCGACCACGGTGACCGTGACCTACAACCACGAATTTCTGCTGCTGCAGCCGATGCTGCGGCTGATCAACAAGCAAGCTGGGGTCAGCATCCATGCTTGCGCGCGACGTCGCAGATGCGAAACGAACAGCATTGGCGGCGGCTCCGGGAGCTGAGGGATTCGATGAATCGGAACACGCGAACGTTGATCGTCATGGCCGTGGCCGTGCTGATGGCCGGCCTGGCCAGTTTTGGCGTCTACCTGGCCGTGCGGAGCATGCCCGTGCGCGAGGTCGAGGTCGCCCGCGCGCAGGCCGTGGTCGCGGCCCGGCCGCTGATGCTCGGCATGATGCTCACCAAAGACGACGTGAAGGTCGTGCCGTGGCCCGCGGCCAACCAGGTGCCCGGCTGCGTTCACCGAGATCGAGCGCGTCGTCAATCGGGGCGTCGTCGGTGTCGGTTGTCGGAGAACGAGCCGCTCACCGAGGCCAAGCTGGCGGCCGTCGGTGCCGGGCGCGGGCCTGCCGCCGACGCATCACCGAAGGCATGCGCGCCGTGTCGATTCGCGTCAACGAGGTGGTCGGCGTCGCCGGGTTCGTCATCCCCGGCACCCGGGTGGACGTGCTCGTGCACGTCGCGCAGCCAGGAAGGGCAGCCAAGCACGCAGACGCGCGTCGTGCTGAGCAACGTCCAGGTCCTGACGGCAGGCACGCGCTACGACCAGGAGCGGCGCCACCGCGCGAGGGCAAGCCGATCCCGACCGAGCGTGGTCACGCTGCTGCTGACGCCCGAGGACGCCGAGAAGCTGACGCTGGCGTCCGTGGAAGGGCAGCATCATGCTGACGCTTCGCAATCCGCTCGATGTGGCGCCCACGGTCGACCGAGGGCGCCAGGTTCTCAGCGAGCTGCTCGGGGAGGCGAGCCCGCCGCCGGTGAAGAAGGTCGTCGGCGGGCGTACCGTTGTCCGCGCCGCTCCCAAGCCGCCGGCCGCCGCCGCCGCCGAAGGTCTACACGGTCGAGACCATTCGCGCGGCCAAGCGCTCTGAAGAGGAGGTCCGTTGAGTATCTCCGGCGATACAGTCTGTTCGGCTCGGTGTGGTGGTCGCTCTGATGGCCGCCGCGGCGCCCCGCGGCGCAGCAGCCTGCCGGCACGCCGTCGAGCGCGCCGCGCGCAGCCGCTGCCCGCGCCCGCGGCCTGGCGCCGAGTACCCGAAGATTCCGCTGACGGCCGGCCGTTCGACGGTGCTGACAACGGAGTTCGACGTCACGCGCATCGCGATCACGAACCCGGCGATCGCCGACGCCGTGGTGGTGCAGCCGCGCGAGATTCTGATCGACGGCAAGGCGCCCGGCACCGTCAGCCTGATCATCTGGGGCGCGTCGGCAGCGCATCCAGTACGACGTCGTCGTGGATGCCGGGGTGCTCGGCCTCGAGCAGCAGCTCAAGACCCTGTTTCCTGGCGAGGACATTCGCGTCATCGTCAACGAAGAGGCGCTGATTCTGTCCGGCAGCGTGTCGAGCAACGCCATCATGCTCAAGGCCGCCGAGATCGCGACGCTCAGCTCGGCCAAGTTGAAGGTCATCAACCTGCTCCAGCTGCCGGGCGGCACCGAGAGCCAGCAGGTGATGCTGCAGGTGCGCTTTGCCGAGGTGAACCGGTCGGCGCTGAAGGAGCTCGGCGCTCATCCTGTTCGGTCAACCGGAGCGACTGGGCGGCGCGGGCGACGACCGGGCAGTTTGCCGGCGCCGACCATCGACGGCGACACCACGACGTTTTCAGCGACCTCCTGAACCTGTTCTTCTTCTCGAAGAGCGAGGGCATCGGCGTGGTGATCCGCGCGCTGAGCGGAAGGGGCTGTTCCAGAGCCTCGCCGAGCCGAACCTGATCGCCTACAACGGCAAGGAAGCCAGCTTCCTGGCGGGCGGCGAGTTCCCCGTGCCGTTTGTCGCGGGCAGTCCGGGCCAGGTGACGGTGCAGTTCAAGGAGTTCGGCATCCGGCTGAACTTCACGCCGACCATCGCCGGCGACGTGATCCGCCTGAAGGTGCGGCCGGAAGTCAGCACGCTGGACTTCAACAACGGCGTGACGATCTCCGGCTTCCGCATTCCGGCGCTGACGACGCGGCGCGCCGAGACGGAAGTGGAGTTGCGCGACGGCCAGTCGTTTGCGATTGCCGGCCTGCTCGACAACGTCTCGCAGACCGACGACGTCGGCGATCCCGTTCCTGAGCGCGATCCCGATCATCGGGACCCTGTTCAAGTCGAAGGCCGAGCGCGCCGACGCGGACGGAGTTGATGGTGCTGATCACGCCGCGCCTGGTGCGCGCGCTCGATCCGGACGAGGTGCCGCCGCTGCCGACGCAGCCGCGCGAGTTCCTGCCCGCGCCGGAGAAGCCGACGGAACGCCGCCGCGAGCCGCCGGCCGACGCGCCGCGTCCGCTGCCGCCGCCGCACGCGCGGCCGCAGTAGGGCGTGAAGGCGACGTCAGTGGAAGTCGACTTACGGAGCACGATGCCATGACCCGCATCAACTTCTCCCGCGAGCGCGGGGCGGTGTTGATTCATGTCGCGGTCGCGATGCTGGGCCTGCTGGCCTTCAGCGCGCTCGTCATCGACTACGGCATCATCTGGTGGCGCCGCCGGCAGGCGCAGAACGTCGGCCGACGCCGCGCGCGCTGGCCGGCGCGATGGCGCCTGGCGTACGACGCGCCGGGCGACTACACCGATGCCGGCCACGGCCAAGCGTCGGCGAGTCGCACAAGGTGTTCGGCGGCGCTGGCCAACGAGTCACTCAGGCGCAGCGGCACAGACGTGGACATCACGACAGGACATCACGTTTCCGCCGTGCCCCCGGACGACGGCCGACCGACACGTGCGTCCGGGTGAACGTCTACCGCGACCGTGCTCCGCGGCAACCCGCTGCCGACGTTTTTCGCGCGGCTGGTCGGCATCTCTCCAGGACATGAAGGCCACGGCGACCGCGCAGAGTCCTGACGGGCAACGCGATCGAGTGCCTGCTGCCGTTTGCCATCATGGACAAGTGGGACGAGTACAACGACGACGACAACGGCAACGAGCACGACTACAACACGAACGACGACAAGATCGAGCCCGATTGGGACTGCTCGACTCGACCTACGACAACTACGACAGCAAGGGCGAGCGACTACGCGACCAAGCGATCTCTACGCGCCGCACGTGACATGTCACGCCGGACGATCCGGACGCCTGCGTCGTCGGCACCGGATTCCGGCTGTTCGACGACGACGGCAACCCGATCGACTACGGCAGCGAGATTCAGATCAAGACCGGCGCGCAGGACCAGACATCGGCGGGCTGGTTCATGCCCCTCCAGTTGCCGGACAGCGACAGCGGCGCCAAGGACTACTGCAACAACATCAAGGAGTGCAGCGGCGTCACCAACGTCATCGGCGAGACGCTCTGCGACACGAGAACGGCAACATGGTGGGGCCGACGCGAGACAGTGCCTCTGGACCGACTGCCGATTCCCTGGTACAGCCGAGGACCCTGCGGCGCACTGGGACCCGGACGGCCTTCAATGGCAGCCGGCGCGATCGTGTCCGACGACTACGGGGCAAACGCGAGCCCGCGGATCGTGCCGCTGCCGGTCATCAACCCCGAGACGTTCTACGCCGGGGACCCGAACGGCCACACCCAAGTGGTGGTCGCGAACATCTTCGGGTTCTTCATCGAAGGCACCGTCGACAAGGACGGCAACAAGACCTACGGCCCGGGCAAAGGCGGGCAACAGATTGGACGTTTGGCCGGATTCTGACCGTCCCCGGCTTCTACGCCGGCGGCAACGTCGTCGATCCGTCGTCGTCGTTCATCCGACAGATCATCGTCTGATCCGGTAGGAAGCGAGGAGCGACTGTGGGTCTCAGCATCACCCTCGTCGGCGCCACCGACCGCCAGCTCGAAGAGCTGCTGCGGGGGCCGAACGTCCGCCTCAAGAGCCTGGCGGTGTCGGACCTGCTGGCGCTGGCGCAGCCGTCGGCCAGCCAGCCCGACGTCGTGATCCTCGACCTGCGCGACAGCGGCGTCGCTGCCGCCGACGCTGGCCACGCTCAAGCGCCAGCACCCGACGACCGGCGTCGTGATCGTCGCCGCGCGGATGGACCCGGTGCTGATGCTCGAGGCGATGCGCGCCGGCGTCAACGAGTGGGTCGCCGACCCGATGACCGCGGCCGAGCTCAACGCCGCCATCGAGCGTGTCGGCGCGGCGCGCGTCGGCCTCGGTGCAGGGGCAGATCTTCGCGTTCGTCGGCGCCAAAGGCGGCGTCGGCACGACGACGATCGCCGTCAACGTCGCGACGGCGCTCGCGCAGTCGCTCGAAGACGAGCGCACGCTGCTGATGGACTTCCACCTGTCCTACGGCGACGCGGCGGTGTTCCTCGGCGCCGAGCCGCGGTTTTCGGTCGCCGACGCGATGGAGAACACCCACCGGCTCGACGAGGCGTTTTTCGAGAGCCTGGTCGTGCAGAGCAAGAGCACCGGCGTGCACCTGCTGGCCTCGGCCGAGCGCGCCGTCGGCACCGTGGACATGCGGCGGATCTGCGACGCTGCTCTCAGTTTGCCGCGACGCACTATCGCTACACGTTCCTCGACGTGCCGCGCTCGGAAGCCGCGGTGCTCGATTCGCTCGAAGGCGTCGCGAACATCCTGATCGTCGCCAACCAGGAACTGGCGACGGTGCGCAACGCGGGCCGCATCGCCGCGACGCTGCGCCAGCGATACGGCAAGGATCGCGTGAAGATCGTCATCAGCCGCTACGACAAGCAGGCCGAGATCGACACCGAGGACGTCGAGCGCGTCGTCGGGTCGCCGGTGAAGTTACACCGTGCCCAGCGACTATCGCGCGGCGCTGAACTCGCTGAACAAGGGACGGCCGCTGGCGCTCGACAAGGAAAGCAAGCTGGCGCCGGCGTTCCAGAGCCTGGCCTTCGAGCTGGCCGGCATTCGCGTCGAGAAGGTCGTCGAGAAGGAAAAGAGCGGCGGGCCTGTTCGGCTTCATGCGGCAAGTGAGGGAATCGAGGCCTGAGGCCTGAGGCCTGAGGTCCGCGTTCGTGGTTGGAGTTATCCAGATGGCGCACCAGACGATGCCGGCGGCCGCCGGCGACACACGCAGCTCGCACTACCAGGATCTGAAGGCCAAGGTTCACCAGGAGCTGCTGAACCGCCTGAACCTCGAGCGGCTGAACCGCGTGAGCCGGCGCGAGGCCGAGCCCGAGATCCGCGAGCTGATCAACCACATGATCGAGGTCGAGGCGGTGAACACGCCGCTCAGCCTCTTCGAGCGCGAGAACCTGATCATCGACGTGCTCGACGAGCTGTTCGGCCTCGGGCCGCTCGAAGCGCTGCTCAAGGACCGCGACATCTCGGACATCCTGGTGAACCGGCACGACCAGGTCTACATCGAGCGCAACGGCCTGCTCGAGGAAACCGGCATCACGTTCAAGGACGACCGGCACCTGATGCAGATCATCGAGCGCATCGTCAGCACCGTCGGCCGCCGCATCGACGAGAGCAGCCCGATGGTGGACGCCCGCCTGCAGGACGGCTCGCGCGTGAACGCGATCATCCCGCCGCTGGCGCTGGACGGTCCGGTGCTGTCGATCCGCCGTTTCCGCACCGATCGCCTGGGCGCGACCG
Source organism: Vicinamibacteria bacterium (assembly GCA_963818215.1). GTDB lineage: Bacteria > Acidobacteriota > Vicinamibacteria > Vicinamibacterales > JAENWD01 > JAENWD01. The sequence goes on from CAWFRL010000032.1 coordinate 40,343, forward strand.
ACCTGGTGGAACGCGTCGTCGCTGACGCAGCCGATGCTGGACTTCCTGCGCGCGGCGGTGCACAGCCGGCTGAACATCATCGTCTCCGGCGGCACCGGCGCCGGCAAGACGACGCTGCTGAACATCCTGTCGGGCTTCATCTCGGACAAGGAGCGCATCGTCACGATCGAGGACGCGGCCGAACTGATGCTGCGCCAGCGCCACGTCGTCCGGCTGGAGACGCGTCCGGCCAACATCGAAGGCAAGGGCTCGGTGAAGGCGCGCGAGCTGGTGATCAACTCCCTGCGTATGCGTCCCGACCGCATCGTCGTCGGCGAGGTCCGCGGCGCCGAGGCGCTGGACATGCTGCAGGCCATGAACACCGGCCACGACGGCTCGCTCACGACCATTCACGCCAACACGCCGCGCGACGCCCTGTATCGTCTGGACACGATGGTCGCGATGGCCAACCTGAACATCCCGGACCGCGCCATCCGGCAGCAGGTGGCCTCGGCCGTGGACATCATCGTGCAGGTGTCGCGTCAGGCCGACGGCACGCGCAAGGTCACGGCGATCTCGCGAGATCACCGGCATGGAGCAGGAAGTGATCACCATGCAGGACATCTTCCTGTTCGAGAAGACCGGCGTTTGCGGCCTCGGGCAAGGTGTCGGGACGGTTCCGCGCCACGGGCATCCGTCCGAAGTGCAACGACCGGCTTGCCGCGTCCGGCCATCCGCTGCCGATGGACATGTTCGAGCACGTCCAGATGGTGGCGTAGCGGAGTGGCGCGATGATCCCGACTCCGGTTCTCGTCACGTTCTGCTGGTGATCGGCATCATCGGGGCGAGCGTACTATCTGCTCGTCCTCAAGCCGGAAGACGACGAGCAGCGCGCGCTGCGCAAGCGCCTGAAGACGGCCACGTCGCGGGCCGCCGCTGCTGATGCGGCCGGCCTGCTCCGGACCAGACGCGCCGCTCAGCCAGATTCCCGTCGTCAATGCCATCCTGGGCTCGAGCGGCGATCGTCAGCCGGCCGGCACAGAGGCTGATCGACCGGTCGGGGCTGAACCTGACGGTCGGCGCGCTGATCCTGATGTGCCTGTGCGCGGCGGTGGCGGTGTTCCTGCTGGTGCAGACGCTGTCGCGGCTCACCCTGGCCGCGGCGGTGATCGGCGCGCTGTGCGGCGTACATCCCGATCTGGTTCGTCGGGTTCAAGGCCAGGTCGCGCGTCAGCAAGTTCGAGGAGCAGTTCCCCGAGGCGATCGACCTGCTGGCCCGGGCCCTTCGCGCCGGCCACGCGTTCACGACGGGCCTGTCGATGGTCGCCGAAGAGATGCCCGACCCGGTCGGCACCGAGTTCCGGCTGGCCTACGACCGGCAGAACTTCGGCATGCCGATGCCGGACGCGCTCAAGGCGCTCGGCGAGCGCGTGCCGCTGCTCGACGCGCGGTTCTTCGTGACCGCGGTGCTGACCCAGCGCGAGGCGGGCGGCAACCTGTCGGAGGTGCTCGACAACCTGGCGACGGTGATCCGCGAGCGGTTCAAGGTGAAGCGGCAGGTGCGCGTCGTCACCGCCCACGCGCGCATCACCGGCTGGGTGCTGGCGCTGCTGCCGCCGTCGCTGGGCGCCGTGCTGACGGTGCTGGCGCCCGGCGCACATGAGCCTGCTGTGGACGCACCCGACCGGCATCAAGATGGTGGTCGTCGCGCTGATCCTGCAGGTGACGGGCACGCTGATCATCCGCAAACTGGTGGACGTGGAGTACTGACGCCATGGACCAGTCAGCTGATTTTCGCCCTCATCGATCGTCTTCATCGGCGTCGCCGTGCTTTCCGGCCTGGTCGCGTCGCTGGTGCTGGCGCGGTCCTCGCCCGAGCGGCGCCGCCTGCGCGAGATGATGGCCGCGACGGCCGCCGGCGTCGCTCGGCATGGGCGGCGCCGTCTCGCTGACGGACAAGCCCGACGCGGTCGTCAAGCGCGTCACGACCTTCGTGCCGAAGTCGCCCAAGGAGATGGGCCGGCTGCAGAAGCGGATGACGCGCGCCGGCTATCAAGCACCCGCGTGCCGCCGTCTTCTTCGCGGTTGCCGAGGTCGTGCTGCCGATCGTGTTTGCCCTGGCGACGATCGCGTCGCTCGGCGTGGTGCGCGGCGGGATCTTCGCGCTGCTGGCGGCCGGCGTCGGCTACGCGCTGCCTGGCTTCTGGCTGGCGCGCAAGACGGCGCAGCGCCAGAAGCAGATCCAGAACGGGCTTCCCGACGCGCTCGACCTGCTCATCGTCTGCGTCGAGGCGGGCGCGGGCCTGGATGCCGCCATCGTGAAGGCGTCCGAGGAGCTGGCGATGTCCTATCCGGCGCTGGCCGAGGAGCTGCGGCTGATCACCACCGAGACGCGCGCCGGCAAGCCGCGCCTGGAGGCCTTCAAGAACTTCGCGCAGCGCACCGGCGTCGAGGACGTCCGCGTCGCTGGTCGCGATGCTGGTGCAGACCGACAAGTTCGGCACGAGCATCGCGCAGGCGCTGCGCACGCACGCCGCGACTGCCCGCACGAAGCGCCGGCAGCGCGCCGAGGAGCGCGCGGCCAAGCTCGGCGTCAAGCTGGTGTTTCCGCTGGTGTTCTGCCTGTTCCCGGCGCTCTATGTCGTCGTGCTGGGGCCGGCCGTGATCAAGATCATGGAAAGTTTGATGTAGCCGAGTCAGCTCGTCGCTGGTGGTCGCGTCACAAGGAGAGTCTCAGTCGCATGGACATGAACACGATTCTGATCATCGTTGCCGGGGCCTGTCTGGTGCTGTATCTGATGAAGCGCCGCGCGCGCCTGAAGAGCGACGACGACTAGGCGCGCGTGGCTGCCGCGCTTCGCCGGCGCGCTGCGCGTCGGGTTGTCACTCGCGTTGACGCTGGCTGCCCTGGCAGCCGGGGCGTGCGCCAGCCGCTCGACGTCGAGCCCGTTCGTCAAGAAGGCGGCCGGGTTCATCGACCTCGGTGGACCGGCCGATGCGCCGACGCCGGTGAGCGCGAGGACGTCGAGCGAGCCACGCGCGACGCGGTTGCCAGGCGCGCGACGGAGAAGCGGCGCGACGCTGCCCTCGATCGAAAGCCGCGACCCGGCGCTGCGGCAAGGCGCTGGCGGCTCATGGCAAGGCGCCGTCGGTGGCGACGCACCTTCGGGTGGCCGAGGAGTACCAGCGGGTCGGCGTCCAGGACCTGGCGCTCGACCACTACACTGACGCGCTGCGCCTCGAGCCGCGGAACGTCGCGGCGCTCGAGGCCGGGCGCGGCTGTGGCGCGATGCGGGTTTGTTGCTGCCGGCGCTGGGCGACGCGCACCGCGCCAGGTACTTCGCACCCGACGTCGGCCACGGTGCGCAACACCCTGGGCACCATCCTCGAGCGCCGGGGCCTGTGCCACGAGGCGCTGGCCGAGTACCGGGAGGCGCTGCGGCTGGAGCCCGACGCCGGCTGGGCCCAGCAGAACGTCACGCGTCTGGCCGATACTTGTACGTAGAACCTGTGAACCTGAGGAACCCGTGAACCTGTCGAACCCGTGAACCTGGAACCGTGAACCCGTGAACCTGTGAACCTGAGAACCTCGATCATGCTGGCAAGCCGCCCCAACGTCCCGTCGATTCTGCCGCACCCGCCGGCGCCCACCACCCTGGAGGAGGCCGGGTTGTCGCTCGACCTGGTGCTGCAGCTCGTCCTCAAGACGCTGCATTTCGTCGGCGAGCTGATCGGGCGCCGAGCATCGCAGGCAGGCTGGGCGTGAAGTTCTCGGTGATCGACCCGGCGCTGCACGCGCTGAAGCAGCAGCACCAGGTGGAGGTCGCCGGCGGCTCGATGATCGGCGGCCCGTCCTACCGGTACCGCATCACCGACGCCGGCCGCGTCGCGCGCGCAGCTGTTTCTCGAGAGCAACCACTACGTCGGCGCGGCGCCGGTGCCGCTGGACGCAGTACAAGCGCTACATGTACGAGTACAAGAAGAAGGCGCCGCACACGGCCACGCGCGAGCGCGTGCGCCAGGCCTTCTCGCACCTCGTCATCAGCGACCGCGTGATGGACCAGCTCGGGCCCGCCATCAACGCCGGCCACTCGATGTTCGTCTACGGCCCTCCCGGCAACGGCAAGACCGTCATCTCGCAGGCCATCCAGAAGCTGCTCGACGGCGACCTGCACGTGCCGCACGCCCTCGAAGTCGAGGGCGCGATCATCCGCCTCTTCGACCCGGTCATGCACGAGGAGCTGCGTCGAAGAGAACGTGCCTGCGGGCATCGATCGCGGCACCGACGTGGACCGCCGCTGGGTGCGCTGCCGCCGCCCGATGGTGATGGTCGGCGGCGAGTTGACGCTCGAGTCGCTCGAGCTGAGCTACAACGCCGACCGCCGGCTTCTACAAGGCGCCGGTGCAGGCCGTCGCCAACGGCGGCGTGCTGGTCATCGACGACTTCGGCCGCCAGCGCGTCGCGCCGCGCGACCTGCTGAACCGCTGGATCGTCCCGCTCGAAAGCCGCGTGGACTTCCTCACGCTCAACTCGGGCCAGAAGTTCGAGCTGCCGTTCATGACGCTGGTGGCGTTTGCCACCAACATCCGGCCGCAGGAGCTGGTGGACGAGGCGTTCCTGCGCCGCATCCACTACAAGGTGCTCTGCGAGAGCCCGACGCACGAAGACTACATCGTCATCTTCCGGAACTACTGCCACACCAAGAACGTCGCCTTCAACCGCGGCCTCGTGGAGGACCTGCTCGAGAACTACTACAAGCCGCGCAACCTCAGCCTGCGCGGCTGCCACCCGCGCGACCTGATCGAGCAGTCGCTGTCGCTGGCCGAGTACCTCGGCGACGCCCAGGAGCTGACGCCCGAGCTGCTGCGCGCCGCCTGCGACAGCTACTTCGTGGACGACAGCACCGAGGAAATGTCCACGCTGCAGCCGCATGCATGACGACGGTGTCGCCCGTCTCGGTTCGCTGGCTCGCTCGCCTTCTCGCTCGCCGTCGGCGAACTGCAGTCGGGCGCTCGGTAGCCGTCAGGCCTCAGGCCGTCAGGCGCTCGACCGCAGGTCCCCCCACCGCTCGCGATCCGCATCACCTCGCCGCTGGGCCGCACCGGCACCACCGGCGCCATCCGCATCGTCGCGCAGGTCTCCGCGCAAGAAGGACGTCGCCCTCGGCGCCGTCCGCTTCTACGTGGACAACGCGCTGGTCGGCGAGGATCCGTCCGGACCGCCGTTTGCCGTGGAGTGGACCGACGAGAACCCGTTCGAGGCGCGCGAGATCCGCGTGGACGTCGCCGATTCCGACGGCAACGTCGCGCGCGACAACATCACCCTCAAGCCGCTCGAGATCGTCGAGCGCACGGAGATCTCGAGCGTCTACGTCGAGACCTCGGTGCAGGACAAGACGGGCCGCTTCATCACGGGGCTCGACCCGGCGGTGTTCTCGCTCGCCGAGGACGGCGTCGCGCAGACGCTCGACGTCGTCCGCGCGGAGCAGCTGCCCGCCACCTACACGCTCCTCATCGACAGCAGCCAGAGCATGGCGCGCCGCATCGACTTCGTCCGCGACGCCGCGACGCAGCTCTCCTCGTTCCTGCGCGAGAAGGACCGGATCCTCGTCGCGCCGTTCTCCCGCACGCTCGGCGCCATCACCGGCCCGACAGACGACCGGGCGACCGTGGCCGATGCGATCTCGAAGATTCGAGCCCAGGGGCGGCACCGCCATCCTCGACTCGCTGGAGGACGCCGCCAGGACCATCGCCTCGCTCGAAGGGCGGCACGCCATCATCCTGCTCACCGACGGCTACGACGAGCACAGCACGCAGGCGTTTGACGACGCGCTGGCGGCGGTGCAGCGGACCGGCGCCGCGGTGTACGTCGTCGGGATCGGCGGCGTCGCGGGCATCTCGCTCAAGGGCGAGCGCTTCCTGCAGGAAGCTGGCCAGCGACACGGGCGGCCGGGCGTTCTTCCCGACGCGGGAGATCGAGCTGCAAGCCCATTCACGAGCTGGTGGCCAACGAGGTGACGCTGCGCTACATCCTCACCTACGTGCCGAAGAACCAGAAGGTGGACGGGACGTGGCGCAAGATCGGCGTGGCCGTCGGCGACCCCACGCTGCGCGTGCGCGCCAGGCCCGGCTACTTCGCGCCGAGGCCGGCGCCGGTGCGGCCCTCGATCGAGTTCACGTTGAAGGACCTGACGCGCGAGCTGGTGGACGTCACGATCGACGACCTCGAGGTCGTCGAAGACGGCGTGGCGCAGAGGCTCGAGGCGTTCCAGGAGGCGGTGACGCCGGTCTCGATCGTCTTCGCGCTCGACGCCAGCGGGAGCATGAAGAAGGCGACCGAGGACGTGAAGGCCGCGGCGAAGACCTTCGTGCAGAACGTCCGCCCGGAAGACGCGCTGGCGCTGATCCTCTTCGCCAACAAGTCGCAGTTCGCGCACGACATGACCACGCGGCGCGACTGGAGCGTCGAGGCCATCGACAAGTACGTCGCCAGCGGCGGCACGGCGCTGTACGACGCGGCGTTTGACGCGCTCACCCGGCTGCGCGGCATCGAGGGCCGCCGCGTCGTCGTGCTGATGACCGACGGCCGCGACGAGAACAACCCCGGCACGGCGCCTGGCAGCGTGCACACGTACGCGCAGGTGCTCGAACGGTTGAAGACCGTCGACGCCACCATCTACGCCGTGGGCCTGGGCGCGAAGATCGACCGCAAGAAGCTCGAGGAGCTCGCGACGATCTCCGGCGGCGAGTCGTACTTCCCGCAGGACGTCGCGTCGCTGTCGCAGGACTTCAACCGCATCCTCGAGACGCTGCGCCGCCGCTACGTCATCAGCTACACCAGCACGAACAGCACGCGCGACGGCGCCTGGCGCAAGGTGGAGATCCGGAGCAGGAAGGAGGGCGTCGCCGTCCTCAGCCGCGGCGGCTACAACGCGCCGGACAAATGACGGGATGACAGTAAGCCGGGCACGATCATGAAGCGCCGAACCTTCGTTCCTTCGCGCCTTCGTGATTGTGGCCGATGATCTCTGACGCCGCACTCCGCCGGTTCCTCTCCCTCGACCGTCGCGCTCGTCGGCGATCTCATCCGGGCGCTTCTCTGGGGCCTGGCGATCGTCGTCTGGATCTCCTTCGCGCAGGTGTACCTCCGGATGATCCGGCTGACGCTGGCACGATCCCTCGAGCAGCGACTTCACGATCTTCTACTACACCGCGAGGATGGTGGCCGATGGCCTGCCGATGTACGGCGAGTCGCCGGCGCGGTACGGCGTGACCTGGGCCGCAGGGCACCTGGGCAACCTCAACCCTCCGCACTTCCAGATCCTGTTCGTGCCGCTGGCCAGCCTGCCGTACGGCCAGGCCCTGCTGGCGTGGGTGGCCTTCAGTTTCGCGTGCCTCGTCGCCTCGCTGGTGGTGATCTTCCGGGAACTGCAGGTGCCGTTCACGTGGACGCGGTTCGTGTCGTGGGGCGCGTTCACGATAGGCCTGGCGCCGTTCACGACCGTGGCCGTGACCAGCGAGATGACCTTCGTCCTGATGCTGCCGTTCGCGCTGCTCTGGCGTGCCTGGCGGCGCGGGCACTGGGTGAGCGCCGGCGCCTGGCTGGGCGTTCTGGTCAGCCTGAAGCTCTTCTTTCTGCGTCCTTGCGGCCTGGCTGGCCCTGCGGCGCGAATGGCGGGCCCTGGGCGCCTGCGCGGCTGCGACCCTCGTGCTGGTCCTGCTGGGCGGGGGAGTCTTCGGCTTCGACGCCTACCGTCTGTGGACCGGGTCGCTGGGCACGGTCGGCTGGCAGTGGATGGCCATGAACGCCTCCTGGCCCGGATACGCCAGCCGCGTGCTGCAAGGCGGCGCCACGATCGAACCGGCCATCCTGGTGCCCTGGCTCGTGCAGCCCATGGCGGTGCTCGGCGCGGCCTTCGTGCTGGCGGCCACGCTGCGATCGACTGGCGGGGGCCCGACGACGTCGGGTGGCGGGAGTGGGCGCTGCTGGTGCTGCTGTTGGGCGCGATTCTCGCCTCGCCGCTGGGCTGGGTGTACTATCTGCCCCTCGCGTACGCGCCGGTGCTGGGCTGGATGGGCGCAGGTGAGGGCTGGGCGCGTCTGAAGAAATTGCCGAGGCCCGCGCTGGCCGTGTTCGTCATCGCCATCGCGCTGTTGTACACGCCGCAGGAAGTGGCCAACGCGGGGCAGCCCTCGGCGCTGGCGACGCTGACGCTGGCGTCGGCATATTTCTACGCGACCGCACTGCTATGGCTGATGCTCGATTCGCCAGAGGGGACGCCCGAACTGAAGTTCGGGCCTACGTACGTCGCGCTGCCGTGCCATCGCCCTCTATCTTGCGCTGGTTGGCATCCTGCTGTGGCTTTCCCTGGCGCGCACGGGCGGCACGTTCGTCTACGCGCAGGACGACCCGTATATCCACCTCGCCCTCGCCCGCACGCTGGCCGACCACGGGGTCTGGGGAATCCGGCCCACCGAGTTCGCGTCCGCCTCCAGTTCGCCACTGTGGACGTTGATGCTGGCCGGTTTCTGGAAGCTCGGGGCTCACGCCGTCTGGGTGCCGTTCGCGCTGAACGTGGTGACTGGCTGTGTGCTGTTGCTGCGTCGCAGCACGGTCACGTGGGGCAGGGCTTCAGCCCTGCGCACACGATCGCCATCACGTGCGCCCTCGTCCTCGTCACCCCGCTCCCCACGCTCGCCTTCATCGGCATGGAGCACACGCTGCAGGTGCTGCTGGTGGTGATCTTCGCGTGGCAGGCGTCCGAACGTCTGGCAGGGGAGCGGCACGATTGGCTCTGGCCATCCGTGGTTGCCGCGCTATGGTCGCGACCCGCTACGAGTCGTTTGTTCATTGTCGCCGTCGTCGGTGCGATCCTGCTCTGGCAGGGCAAGCTGGTGCCGGCGATCGTTCCTGGGCGTCGCCGCCGCGGCGCCCGTCGTGGGCTTCGCGCTCTACTCGGTGGCGCACGGCGGGCTCGTGCTTCCCAACTCGGTGCTGATGAAGTCCGGACCCGCGCGTTTCGGCACCTTTGGCGCCGGCGTTTCGGCGGTCATCTCCGATTGGCTCGCCGTTCGCGACCTGTTTCTGCGGCCTCGCGCAACTGGTGCTCACCGTAGGCGCGCTCATCGGGCTGCTTGCTCGTGCCGGCGGCACGCCTTGGCACCGCGTGCCGCGCGTGTCTGGATGGCCGTGCTCTTCCTCGGCGCCTCGCGTGTTGCACGCGTGCCTCGTGAAGATCGAGTGGTTCTTCCGCTACGAGGCGTACCTCGTCGCTCTGGGGCTTCTTGCTGTCGCCGGCCTCGCGCCTCTGGTCGAGTGGCCGCCGGGCACGCCGCGGAAGCGCTCGGTGCCGCTACATCCGGCGACCGTGCCGCTGCTGGTGTTGCTGGGCTTGCCGCTGGGTGTTCGCGCGCTCAGCGCGCTGGCCATGACGGCGCCCGCGACGGAGAATGTCTACGAGCAACAGGTGCAGCTGGGACGGTTCTTTCGAGCAGTTCTACGCGGACCGGCCCGATCGCCGTCAACGACCTTGGCGCGGTGGCCTGGCTGTCGTCGAGCCGCATCCTGGACATCGTTGGCCTGGCGTCGCAGCCGGTCGCGGACCTCAAGCGCCGGGGAGCGCTGGACGCCGCGGCACTGGGTCGAGCTTGCCGACCAGGAGGCGTCGAGGCGATCGCGCTCTACGAGGAGCGTGTTCACGCCGATCCTGCCAGCGTCGTGGATCAAGGTGGGGGAATGGACGATCGCGAACAACGTTGCGGTGTCCGGTGCGACGGTTGCCTTCTTCGCGCGCGATGCGGCCGCAGGCCGGCGTCTGGCGGCGTCTCTGTGCGCCTATGCGCCTTCGCTGCCGAGCGGCGTGGCGTCCAGATACGATCGAGACCTCGCTCTAGCCCCTGAAGGCCACCCAGCCCTGATAGATCGACTCCGCGACCGTCCGCAGCGAGTTCTCGCAGAGCTGCATCAAGTTGCCGGGGCCCCCAGCCAGAAGCATCGCAACGCCCAGCGCGATGATGGCCATCGCGACGGTCATGCGGGACTCGGTCGAAGCGCCAGAGGTTCTCATTGCCATTGAAGAGACAATCACGTCTCGCGGTTCCAGTTCCCGGCCGAGAGGTGTGATAGCCAGAATAGCGCAGGGAGGCCCGGAATCATTAGCCCGGCGGGCCACCTTGTGTCTGTCGATGACTACCAGGGTATCTGAAGTGACACATCTCTCACGTGGAACCGGCCGGCCGTTGCAGCACTACCCAGCCATTCGACCGATGGCGCACGGACCAGCCGACGGCCACCAGCCGGCGGGCCGGTCGGCGAGGAAGTGGGCAACACCGCGCACTGGATCGCGAACCGCCGGAACAGCGCGGCCAGGGTCGCCGCCGACCTCTATGCTCGTCGCCTCTGCGATCAGGCCATCTGGATAGTGGTCCTGACGGCTGTCCACGAAGACAGGCTGGCCCGGAACGAACCAGATGATCGGCCCGCCTTCGGCATAGGTGTTGTAGATCGGGCCGTGGCAGGCCCCGATGGCGTCGATATCGGCCCGCTCGAGCGGAACCCAGCCCAGGCGCGGCCACGGGCCGGACCACGCGGTGAACACCACGCAAGTCGCGGCTCGCGCCCGCCAGCAGCAGCCCCGCGACCGCATCCTCGCCCCGCGGGCCGGTCGGCCTGGACGCTGCCCTGGAAAAGCAAGCGTGCAATGGCGGGCGCCGCGACCATCATGAACGGCGAGATGTTCCTCAGGCTGTTGGCTGGCAGACGGCAGAAAGAGAATCGCCGTGGCCACCAGCGCCCGGTCTGCCGTCGACGTGAGCCTCCGCCATCGCTGCGCGCTCAGAACGACTAGCCGCAACCGCCGCACCCCAGAAGAACAGGTGCTCGGGCGGCCAACCCGGTGGCTGCCATTCCTGAAGCCGATTGACCTGCGATCGCTTCAACGACGCGAAGATCGCCGGCCAGTAACCGGTCCCCAACGGGGTGCAAGAACGTGGCTGCCGCGCTGAGCCCGAAGACCGTCGCGAGACGCGTGACAGTGCCGCGGTCGTAGAGCAAGGCGACCGCCGTCCACATCGCGATTGCCAGCAGCCCCAGCATCACCCCGCCGTGCAGGTTGGCCCAGAGAAGCACGACGCCGGGAATCCACCACACCCGCTGCCGCACCAGCAGCGTGATGACAAACGGCAACAGCGCCACGGTGAACACCTGGGGCCGGATCGACCACACCAGGGTGGACGCTGCGATGGCGCCCCCGGTTATCAGGAGGCGGTCGAGCAGGGGTCCCCGTGTGAGGCGCCAGCACAGCACCCATCCGCCGACCAGAAGCACGGCGCAAGCGCAGGGTGAGCAGCGGCAGGCCGCCCAGCGCCCACAGCGCGTACATCAGGCGCTCGGCGAGCCATTGATGGTTGGGAAACGGACGTCCCGCGGCCGTGTACGAGAAGGCGTCGAACTGGCCGAACCCGCCTCGCATCGCCATCTCGCGGCCGTAGGCGAGGTGCCACCAGGTGTCGTTGTGGACCGGCGACAGGCACGCCAGCGTGGCGAGGGCGACCAGCGCCACGCCGCAGACTGGCCTGATCGCGAGTAAGTGAGATGAGTCGCCTCATGCGTCCGGGCTATGTTACCGTTCCGGGGCGTGCCCCTGTTCAGCCTGACGTTGTTTCTGAGTGCGGCGCTGGCGTTCGTCGTGCAGCCGCTCGATTGCCAAGCGCCTGCTGCCCTTGCTGGGTGGTTCGCCGGCGGTGTGGAACACCTGCCTCGTCTTCTTTCAAGCCACTCTGCTCATCGGCTATGCCGTCTCCGATCGGATGGTGCGCCTGAAACCGCGCACGCAGGTCGTCGCGCATCTCGTGCTGCTGACGGCGGCGGCCGCCGCCGCTGCCTACGGCTGGTGGACGCCGCTTGGCGAGCCAGCCGTCGACGCTTCGCCGACAGGTTGGCTGCTGGCGGCGCTGGCGACGACGGTGGGCATGCCGTTTCTGGTGCTGTCGGTGAACTCCACGCTGCTCCAGCGATGGTTCGCCTCCTCGGGAGCGGCGCAGGATCCCTACTCGCTCTACCGTGCGAGCAACCTCGGAAGCCTGCTCGGGCTGCTCGCGTTCCCGTTCGTGTTCGAGCCGTGGCTCCCGCTGAGCGCCCAGGCGGGCGTGTGGATTGCCGGTTTTGCCGCGCTGGTCCTGATGGTCGCTGCCTGCGGTCGGCACGTGTGGCGGACGGTCCCGGTTCACCAGATCGACCAGGCGCAAGCGCCGAGCCGCACCGGTGACATGGCGGCGGCGCGCGCTGTGGGTGGCCGTGGCGTTTGTGCCGTCGAGCCTCACGATCGGCGTGACGACGTTCATCAGCACCGACCTGGCGGCAGTGCCGCTGCTGTGGGTGATTCCGCTGTCGCTGTACCTGTTGTCGTTTGCGATCACGTTCGGCCCGAAGCCTGCCACGCGCCTCGTGACCGCCGCGAGTTGGGCGTTTCCCGTGCTGGCGATCGCCGCGTTGGCGGCGCTGAGTCGGCCGACCACGCTGCCGACGCTCGTCAACCTGGTCTTGCACCCGATGTTGCTGTTCGTCGTCGGAGTGCGGGCGCACGGCTTCCTGGCGTCGGACCGGCCGCATCCTTCGCGGCTCACCGAATTCTACCTGTGGGTGGCCGTAGGTGGCGTGCTTGGCGGAGCGTTCAACGCACTGGTGGCGCCCCAGGTGTTCAGTCAGCTCTCCGAGTATCCGCTGGTGATTGGCCTGGCCGGGTTCGTGCTGCCGCTGGCCTCATACGGGGCCTTCGCGCCGACCCTGGTCGATGCCGCAATCGGACTGGCGATTGGCCTGCTGGCGCTGGCTTCGACGGCCGTCGTGCAGCAGACGATGGGAACGGGTCCGGTACGCCCTGATGGCGGTCTTTCTGTTGCCGTCGGTCTTGTGCCTGATGTTCCGCGAACACTGGCTCAGGCTGGGCCTGGCGCTGACGGCATTGCCGCTGATGACCAACATCCTGCCGAGCGCGCCGATCAGGGTCTTGTACCAAACCCGGACGTTTTTCGGAACCATCAAGGTGACCGCCGAACAGGGCGGGGCCTTCCACGTCATGCGACACGGCACGACGACGCATGGCCGGCAGGATCGGCGTGGCGCGATGCGTCGCCGATTGCCGCTGAGCTATTACCACGTGAAGGGACCCATCGGGCAACTGGTTGGCCATCAGCGAACCTGGAAGAGGCCCCTGCGCGTCGGCGTCGTCGGGCTCGGCACCGGCACCATGGCCGCCTACGCCGAGGCCAATGACGAGTTCGTCTTCTACGAGATCGATGCCGAAGTCGTGAAGGTCGCTCAGACTCCTGCGTGGTTCTCCTACCTGAGGGAATCGGCCGCCCGGCCCCGCATCGTGATGGGCGACGCCAGGCTCTCGCTGGCGCACTCACGTTCCGAGCGCTTCGACCTGTTGCTCCTGGATGCGTTCTCCTCCGATTCGATTCCGGTGCACCTCATGACGCGCGAGGCCTTCGAGATCTACAAGCGCCACCTGAGCCCGCAGGGCTTGATCGTCACGCACATCTCGAATCGCAACATCGAGGTGCGACCCACGGTCGCCGGCGTGGCCCGTTCAGTAGGGCTGAAGTGCGCCGACCAGTTTGGAGGCGTCACACCGCAGCTGGTCGCGGAGGGCTATTCCGGCTCGCGGTGGGTGGTGTCGGGCACCGACGCCGCGTTTGCCGCCAACGGCCTTCCGAACGACAAGTGGCTGGCCACGCCAGCGACGGACGTAAGGCCCTGGACCGACGACTACTCGAACCTGGCCGGGGTGATCCTCTGGAGGCGCCCTCCCGCGGACGACTGAGGTCATCTGGTGTGGCGCTGCCCGGGAGAACATCGTCTGGCGAGGAAGATCGTGCATCGGTGCGGTCTTTCAGCGACGCGATACCGCGCGTGCCGACACAATCGTGATCGGCATTACCATTGCGTAAGCAACTGCCGGATGGGCTCACACGGTATCTTCACTTCGGTGGCTGCTCGCGCGCGTCTGGCGCCCGGCATACGTCTCCTGCCCTGGGCCCTCACGAGCGCCCTGCTCATGACGGCGGGCATGTGGGACTACTGGTCCTACGAGGCCCGTCGAGTGGATCGTCGTCGCGCTGTCGGCTTACGAGCTCATGCTCGGTCTGCTCGAGGAGCCTGAGCCAGCAGCCACAACAGCCCCAGCATCCCCACCGTTGACACTTGCACGTGATACAGCCGCGCGATGAACGGCCCGGGCCACGCCCCGAAGTAGAGCAGCACGAGGCTCCACTTGAGCGCCGCGGATGGCAGGTCGCTCTGGGTCTCGAGCGACCAGTCCACCAGCAGCACCAACGGCACCGCCAGCAGGAGCAAGTCGTAGGTCAGCACATGGGGGCTGGCGACGAGGCTTGCCACCACCAGCGCCGCCCAGCGCGGCCTGAAGTCGTCGTGCGCGCGCCACACGCGCGCGCCGAGCCAGGCCGCCAGCGGGAGTGCCGACCACAGTTGCCGCCGTTACCAGGGGCGGCCAGGGCACGAGCAACTGGACGAGCCCGCGAAAGGAATGCGATTCAGCAGGATAGAATTGCACCCTTTCCGGGTTCGCCGCCAGTTCGAGCAGCAGCGTCACATACTGGCGCATGACGTCGGGACCGGCGATCGCCAGGTTCGCAGCGCAGCTCGACGCCCGCCCCCACGCCAGTCCCATCCAACGACCCGCCATTGCCTGGCAACAGCGAGGATCAACAGCCGGACCCAACAGCAGGTTCGGCTTGTAGACGAGCAAGCCAAGGGCGGCGCCGGCAAGCCACGGCGGCCCCGGGCGGCGGCCACGGTGGCCGCGGTCAGAACGAAGCAGCGACAGCGCGCTGATCTGCCCGTAGCGCAGCGTGATGAACAACGCCGGAAACGCCGCGGCGACGAGCACGGTCGGTCATGACGTCGGACTTGACCCGCGTGGTGATGCTTGCGAGCAGCCAGATCGAGACGCCATAGAGTCCACGCCGAGAACGCGGAGAAGGCCACCATGGCAGTCGCAAACGGCAGGCCCGTGAGCGGCACGGCCAGCCATGCGATGACAGGGCTGTAGTTGGGAGTGAACGACGTCAGCACGAGCCGCGGATCCACGAGGCGGCGGGCGATGGCCGCGTGTGCATCTGCGTCGTACAGGCGGCCGGTCTGGTGCTCGGCCACCAGTGCGCCGTATGTGTAGAACTGCAGGAAGTCCGGCGCCTTGAGCCGGCCCGAGCGGTCGGTGAGTCCCGGCGTGGCCACGTCGTAGGCATGCCACGCCAGCAGCCCGAAGCGAGCAGTGCGGCGCCAAAGCGCCACCGAAGCGGCGTGCCGGGCGGACAGTCGGATGTGTGGCTCTCTCATCGGCAGTCCTGTCGCAGCATAGTCGGAATTGACCGATGCCTCGAGCGATGACAGGATCCCCGCGTGTCTGCCTGTGCCTCGGCTGCTCGTTGTTGTTGTCGGCGCTCGCGTCGTCCGGTCTTACCTGGCTCGTGTGGGGCAGCGTGACCCCGGCGCCGGCAATTCATGATGAGCTTGCCTACGAACTGCAGTGCCGAATTTTCGCGACCGGCGGATGGACGGCGCCATCCCCGCCTTTCCCGAGTTCTTCCGACAGTTCTACGTGTTCTCGGAGCCCGTCGTCGCGAGCAAGTATTGGCCGGTGCATTCGCTGCTCATGGCACCCGGATGTCTGGCCGGCCTGCCGGCACTCGGTCCTGTCGTCTTTTCCGGGATTGACCGGCGCGCTCGTGTGTGGGCCTGGCCTCGGGTGACCACGAAGCGCTGGACGCTGTTCGCCTGGCTGCTTGTGGTTGACATGCCCGGTCGCTTGGAATTCAGGGCCTCTTACTTTTCGCAGGCGACCACGACCCTGCTGTTTCTCGGTCGGGCTCGTTTTCTCTCGATCGATGGACGGCCTAGGCACGGCGAGCGGACCTCGTGCTTGCGCTGCGTCAGTCGCGCTCAACGCAGGCGCCCGCCCGCCGACGGCCCTCGCGCTCGGCGGCCCAATCGCCCTGGGCGGTCGGCCAGCGACTCTGCGCCAGCGTCGTGGCGCCGATGCTCTTTGGGCAGCATTGTCGTGGTCACCTGCCTTTCGATAATCCCGATCTGGAGTCAGCAGACGCTCGGACGCCTCGACACGACTCCGTATGCGGAGTACGCAAGGCAGTTCTTCCCCTTCGATAAGCCAGGGTTCAGCATTCGATGGCCGTGCAACCTCGTCGAACCACTGCCGGCGGACATGGTCGAGCACGGCAAGGCGCTGGGCGCGTACTTCGAGACGCAACGGCGCAGCGCATCCCGGCAATCGCAGTGGCCCGTTTATCCGCGCTGCGAAGCGCCTTTTGGCGGATGGCGCCTGATTCTGCTGCCGCTTGCCGCTTGGGCCTCGGGGCCGCCAAATCCTCCTCGACGTTGCGAGTGGCCATTGCGAGCGCCGCCCTGCTGTTTGTCGCGCACTTGTCATTCGCCCACCCCCCGACTTGGACCCTGTACTACATGGAAGCCGTTCCCATCGTGTGCCTGCTTGCAAGTCTGGGCGGAGTGCGGATCGTCGCAATGGGGCACGCGATGGGGCTACGGCTCAGCGTTGTGGACAGGGAGCTGCGTCGTGGCCTGCTGGCGTTGGCCGTGCGCAGACGTCTGGACGCGTACGTGCACCGCGCACGTTGGCAGGCACACGTGGCGCCTGCTTGGGCGGCCTTCGGGCTCGATTGCTGAACCGGCTATAGTGTTCGTCGGACTATCGCCCCGGCTGGAACCTGGCGTTTGGTCTCGTCCATCATCCCGTGTGCACAGTGGCGCTGACCGCGTGTGGGTAGTGCGGAGCCTCGGTCGTCACAACACCGTGCTGCGCGCCGTCGCCACCGACTAGGGTCGCGTACACATATGACACTGCCAGCGGCCGCCTGGAGAAAATGAAGTGACCACTGAGCATGGCGGGGTCGTGGCTCCGCTGCGCCAATGGCGCGCTCGCCTCGGGGCAACGAAAGCGCTTCTGGTACCCCTTGTCTTCACATTGAGTCCCGTTGTCGGGATGGTCATGGTGTCGGCACAGGTCATCCGCACCGTGGTCGAGCGTCAGAGAATCGCCTTGTGCGGATTCGTCATCGGGCTGGTCTCTTGACCTTTGCTCGCCGAGGTCACGACCGAGTCACCGCTTCGAACATCGTCGCTCTTCCACTCTTGCTGATAGCGATGTATCCGGCCGCTTACACGCTTGCGCAGAAGCTCGTTGGGGTCCCGGAGTCGATGTTCTCGTTGCCGTATCTGGTCTTTTGCCTCTGGACGCCGTGCCGCTTCGCAAATGCCGAGGCATGTCACACGCTCGTTGCACGACGTGCTGTCGATCGTCTCGATCATCCTGCTGGCGTTATCTGTCGGGGTCATTGGTCGAGCCTATTGGTGGCCGGGTGGCTACTCAGCGTCGACGGTTGCTGCAATGAGTCGCATTTCGGCGCCTCTTTCGGGCCCACTCGCGAGCGACTGGACGCCGGACGTGTATCACCTCATGCTCGATGGAATGGGTCGGCAGGATATTCTCGCGGATCGCTACGGCCTCATGATTGACGCAGATTTGGACGAGCTGAGGAGTCTGGGATTCGATGTCGGGCGCACCCGAGGCCACGCCAACTATGTGCAGACCCACCTGTCCCTCTCGTCCATGCTCAACATGGTGTATCTCGACGAATTGCTGGCGTCCCAGGGGACCAGCCCGAATCGACGCCCCCTTAGAGATTTGATCTCGCGAGCCCGGGTGCCGTCGGTGTTCAAGCGACTTGGTACGAGGTCGAGTTCATCGGCTCTCGGTACGCTCGAACGGCGTGTTCGAGAAGGCGGACGCTTGCGATTGTCCCCGACTGGGTACGCGGAAGCTGAGGCGGGCGATCAGCCTGACGCCTTTTGAACGCCTCTGGGTACTCGGGTTCGGAAAGGCGCACATCGAGCGATCGCTTCGCATATTCGAACTGTTCGAACGGCAACGGGCTGGCGCAAAGCCGAGGTATGTCTACGCCCACACCATGCTTCCTCACCCGGCGTTCGTCCTTGACGAGAGCGGGAGACTCATCGATCGCATGCAGCACCCAAGCGGTGCTGACGCCTCGTTCTTCATGGGCACCGCCGAACCAGGACCGTACCGGGTATCGCGCGCAGGCCACGTTTACCCGCGCGACGCGCCGTCCAATCGGCGCGACGGCTCGTGGAGGCCAGCCGTCGTGACAAACGAGACGCGATTATCATCATCACCGGCGATCACGGGCCTCGTCTCGGTCTCGATGCGCGCCATCCAACCGCCGAGTCTGGCCTTTTCACGTTGCCTGTCCTGCTCGCCATTCGCTGGCCCGAGCGCGGGCGCCCCGACCAGGCGCCGATCTCGCTGGTCAACATCTATCGCACCCTGTTTCGGCAGGTCTTCAAGGCCAATTTGCCCCCGCTTCCCGATCAAGGGTTCGTGTCGCCGTTTACCGCACCGTATGCGGTTACTCGCGTGGTCGGCCTTCACCAGACTCCGTAGCGCCGCCAGGTGAGCGACTGCGGCCGAGGCCGCAGCAGATATGCCGCTCCCACTCCCAGCAGCGCGCCGGCGATCGTGTCGACCACATAGTGTTGACCGAGCAGAAACGTCGCCGCCAGCAGCAGCGCGTTCATGGGCACCAGCATCCAGAACAGGGTCGGTCTGTACCACAAGGCGACCTGACACACCATGGCGACGGCGGCGTGAATGCTCGGCAGTGCGATGAAGTAGCCAAGCCCCGAAACAGGCGGCGTCCCCTGCCTGAGGGCGACCACGTCGGAACGAAGCGCAACTGTGACGGCATGCGTCAGCGAGTGCGAGAAACGCGTATCGAATGATTCGGGGAAGGACAGCATCGGTCCGATCGCCGGAAACAGCAGAAAGACTCCGGACCAATGGCATAGCACACACCTGCTGCGTAGAAGAATCGGGCAGGGTGTCGACGGTCTGCGGTCAGCGCCAGCAAGGCCAGCACCGGCTGGAACGCCAGCGTGACGTATCCGTTCTCGAGCAGCTGGAACGCCGTTCCAGACTTCACGATCGGAAAGATCCCGTCATAGCTGACGTCCCGCACGAACCAGCCATAAATCCAGAGGTCGACCCTGCGAAGCGCAGGATCTTGCAGCCGGTGGCCGGCGGAGGCGAGCAGCAGGTAGTTCAGATCGTGCACGGCGAGCAGCAGCAGGGCGAAGGCGAGGACGGCTGCAAGGGCTGTCCACCTCGCCGAACCGTCCACTGCCGGAAGCCGACAATGGCCAGGACCAGCAGCGCCAGCGCAGAGGTCGCCGACAATCCAGTCTGGGGCGACAAGGCAACCAGTCCTGCGCCGCACGCCGCAGCGATCGCCGAGGAGAAACGGCTGTCACCGCACCATCGATCGACCTGGACTCCGAGCAGCCACAACGCAAACGCGATAGGGAGCGCCACGAGCAGGACCCGGAGGCCGACTACCCACGGCAGAACGGCGGCCGTGCCCAACACCAGACCCAGCGCATGCAATCCCGCGCTGGTCAGCGCGAGGGTCAGCAAAACGGCGCGCATGTCGGAGAGACGGTGTGGGACGCGCGGGTCCAAGGCTCGTCGCACACATCTCGGAGATCGTGACGTCCCACGCGCAGGAATGCTTCGTGCGTGCCGTCGTCCGAACGGTACACCAGGCGCCACGCTTGCGGCGGCCGCCGCAGGAGATGGCCGATGGCTCGACGACCATACTCTCCGCTGCCCTCAGCGAGCAGCGGATCGCGAATCAAGACGCCAACGCCAAGGGCATCCAGCTCGGCCTGCAGCGTCGCGCTGGAATCGTCAAGTGCCAGATAATCCCCGTAACCAGGCGTGGACTTTTCGGGTCGATGAATCCAAGGGCGGATGGCCTGCCTCCCGGTTGCCAGGCAATAGAACGGGTCGAAGGCACTCGCGAGACGAGCTGATTCGTTCGTCCACTGACGCACCCACGCCGCGGTCTCGAGGAATCCGCCCAACGGCTGGATCATCGTCGACCGAACCCGCCGTGATGGCGCCTGGTCCCAACGCCTGATATCCTGTGGAGCCAACCGACTATCGGGACATCAAGACCACCAGCATCGTGATCCTGCCGGGCTCCGGGAGCACTCTCTGCTGGAATCCCGACAGCGACAAATATCGAGAAGAACGGGACCAATGGGAGGAGATACCTTGCCATAGGGTATGGGTGCCCCAGCAGCCCCACCCAGTAGAGGGCCAGCATGACAAAACTGTTATGCGGCTCTTCGTGGTCCTGCTCCTCGACCTTCCACGCTCCGGCCAACGCCAGCCCGGTACCTACGGTGAGGGCAAGCCAGCCGGGCAGCCCCAGCACCATCCCCGCCGAGCGGAGGAAAAAGATCTCGATTGGACCAGGCGATCCGCGCCAACCTCGCAGGGGCCTCCGACGGCAGATACCGCCATGCCTGCGGTTCGGGCGCCAGGTATACTCGACGAGCTTGCCGCCGGTGTCGCCGAACTGCGATTGCCACAGCCACCACGGCAACGCGATGACGCTGGCGACGGCGGTGAAACTGACGAGCGCACTCCAGCGCCGCTGCTGCGCAAGGTATGCGGCCAGGCCGACAATCACAAGCACTCCGACGCTCCGCGTCAGTGCCGCCAGTCCAGCGCAAACGCCCGCCACGAGGGCAAGTGTCATACCTCCACGGTCCTGCCCACGATCGAGGGCCACGAGTGCGGAGAGCAGAAGCGCCACAAAAACCACATCGCTGAGCAGCAGGTCGACGTGCGACAGCAAACCAGGATTCAGCCCACCCACCAGCGCCCTGCCAAACGCCATGGCTGATGGCAGGCCGGCCACGGCGCGCAGCCAGCCCCACGTCAAAATGGAGATGAGTGCCAAAGCCAGCGCGCTGATGGCCTTTGAGGCGATCAAGGCCGTCCCAGATGAGGGGGCCAGAACATTCACGATCGCCAGAACGGCGGATACCCTGGCGGACTTCGTCGAAGCGGGACTTCCTGGCAGATTGATCAGCGTATAGCTGCCTCGACTCGCGAGTGCGCGGGCACCGAAGAAAGATAGATTCCATCGTCATGGTAGAAGCCGACGACCTCGCTTCTCGAGGGTCAACGCCGCGCCGAATACCAGGAGCCCGAGCAGGAGAACCTGAAGCGACCGGACCGAGGCGGTGCCCCGGCTGATCGGGACGCCGTGCCTTCCGTCGGCGTCCATTCGACGAATTCGTATGGGCGGACGAAGGTGGACAGAAAGCTGCGGTCTTTCAGCAGGGGCAGCCGAGCGTCAAAAAACGCATTGAAGAACGCCCGGTAAAGGTTGACCGGCGAGCGTATCTCCACAACGTCGGTGCCGCGTGGCCAGTAAGTCGCCAGGAGGACGGACAACCGCTCCTCTGGATCGGATTCGCCGATCGAGGTCATGCTGAACTGGAGCCCGAACCATGGTCGCCATGCACGAATATCACGACGTCGCGGTTCGCTCGATGGCGTAGTGCGCTTTCGAGCGCTGCTGTCAGCGCGCGGAGGGTGAACTGCGCCTGCGCCGCATACCCAGCGCGATATTCCTCTTTGGACCCGCCATAAAACGATCCGTCCTGCATGCCGAAGGCGCGAGCAGGGTTGGACAGCGAGCCGGCGGCGCCAACGAGGAATGGCGGATGCGGTGCAAGCAGATGTGCGAAGACCATCTGTGGTCTCGAGCCCGGTCGCCACTGTGCGAGCGCTTCAAGGCCGGTGAGGAGTTTCAGACGATGTTCCCGGTACGCCAGAGTCGATGCTCCGAGCGCTCGCAGTGGGCTAGCATTGAGCACCTGCGACTCGAAATCTCCGACGACGGGACCGTCACACACACACACATCCGCATCCCGAAGCGAGGACGTGGCCGCATAGGGACTGCCAATGAACACGACTTCGTAGTCGTGGGCACGCAATAGCGTGAGAACGGCACTGTGGTCGATTAGTGCCTTCAGCGGCCAGCGATCGGTGGGCCATCGTGCGAACGTGGAGACGCCATCCAGGTACTGCATGTTCAGCACCGAGGCAACTGCCAAATACGTTTGGCTGTAGTTGGCAACCGCATCGGGCGCCGTGCGAACCCGAAACCGCGCAGCTGACGCAGCTCACCCTCCGAGTCGAAGGTGAATCGGCGTTGCAGGATGTCCTCTCGGCCGAAGCCGTCCAGTATCACGTGAATGACGTCGGGCCGGCGGTCTGGGCTGCACGAGTCGTTCGCCCGGCACGGCGAAGCTCGTGATGAGGTCGTCGCAATTGGCGCACGCGCCGAACACGGCCCTGTGCCATCCGGAGAACCAAGTGATAGTGACAAACACCACTCCGACGACCGCGAGCATTCCCGCCAACTCATAGAGCTGTTTGCCACGTCGGCGGCCAACAGCGACTGCGATGGCCACCAGAAAAATGAGCCAGCAGATGCCAAGAACAGAATCCGACGTACGAGAGTGGTTTGATCCCGGTCAGGACCCCAAACACAGGATAAGCGAGGAACAGAACGACTGAGACGCAGTAGCTGGATGCGCGTGCGAGGCGCCTCTCAGGCCGGCGGCCCCCGCTCAACGCCAAGACCATACCGAGCGTCAAGAATATGCCGTATATTCCTGCAACACGGCCGATCTGTAGTGGGACTGAGTCCACAAGAGCAGGCCCGTGGCCAGCGGAGGTAGGTACTCCAGAGGGCGATGAGAGGAAGCCAGCCGATGTTGTTCAGAATCCGCAGCAGGCCTCCCATCATCCTCGATTAGCGTGGCAGAACCCAGACCTCTAAGCAAGGTATCGCGTTGGGATCTGCCAGTACACTGTGCCAGACATAAGGGCGTTGCGTGCACAGCCACATCCACAAGCGATAAGTGCGCCGATGACTCGTCCAGCGCCAGCGACGACGACCAGTGTGCGGCTTCGCGAGTTCCTCCGCGAACATGCCGTGTTCCTTGCACTCATCATCACCTATTTCGGTGCGGCCGCCGTGTTCTTCGCCGCACTCGGCAGGTGGAACGAGTGGAAGGTTCGGCCAGCGTACCCGCTGTGGTTCATCGCCGCCATGACCTTCTCGAGCGCACGTCTGCTTTTCGCACGTTTGAAGAGCCGTGGGGCGAGCCCCGTATGGCGTCCCGAGGCTGTCATGGGAGCGGTGTTAGTCATCGGCGTGATCGTGCCGTTTCAAACGACGTTCACCAGCATCAAGCGAACCATCGAAGATCTTCGAGGCTTCCCCGGACGCGACGCTAGCTGAAATCGACCGGATGTTGCACGGAGGGCATCACCCTGCGGACTGGCTTTTCTGGATGGCGCGAAATCGTGTGATCGCAGACTGGCTGGATTCGGGTCTACCTGTGGTGGTTTCCTATCATGACCCTGTTCCTGTTCTGGGCCGCCTGGACGCCATTGCCGCGCCTGCGCCAGCGTGCCTTGATCTCGACCGTGCTGGTCTGGGTGGTCTGCGGCAACCTGGCCGCCTTCAGCCTGGCCAGCGCAGGGCCGTGTTACTACCGAGACGTGGTGCCAGGCCAACCAGATCCGTACGAGCGCTTACTGGCGACGCTCGATCTCCATAACGAGAGACGGCCTGAGTATTCAGGCACGGGCTCTTCAGCGAATGCTGTGGGACGGCGCAGCCCAGCATCCCGCGGCGCCGTTCCGTGGCATCTCTGCGATGCCGTCGGTGCATGTCGCGATGGCCGTGTTACTGGCGCTTATAGGTTGGGCTCGGCACCCGCTGGCGGGAACGGCCCTGACGGCGTATGCGGTCGTGATTTTGATCGGGTCGGTGGTGCTGGGATGGCACTACGCCATCGATGGCTACGTCGGCGGGCTGATGGCCTTTGCCATTTGGCGCCTGTCGGCAGTTGTGGTCCCTGGTTCGCTCGATATCGACGATTGACGCTGGGCCAAGTGACAATCACCATAGTGGCACGGAGACCTCCTCGAAGCGGTACCGGGTCGAGAGCCGGTAAAGATAGTGCGATCGGCGAGGTCGCCGACCTCGGCGTTGAGGGCGTGGCGGAGCACCTGGCGATAGAGATTCACCAAGGTCAGGCCCACTGGCAGCGTTACTGTTCGACCCGGCACGTGAACGGCCAGAAAAACGTTGAATCGTTCGCGGAGGTCAGTCTGTTCTGCGAGGTAGCGGTCGAAGCGACCACCTGGGCCGTGGTCTCCGGACACAATGACGACCGTGGGGCGGGCGCGACTCCGCAGGTCCTTTACCAGCGCCTCCACCTGATCCAGCACGAACCTGGCCTGGGCGCGATAGCCGGTCCGGTACTGCGCAGGCGTGCCCGGAAACTCAGAGCCGTCGGGCAAACCAAACAGCGCGCGCGGTCCTGCGGGCAGACGCC
>CAWFRL010000033.1:0-48840 GCA_963818215.1 Vicinamibacteria bacterium
ACGTTGACGTCCGTCATCGAGCAAGAAGCAACCCATCCACGTAGAACTTCATGAAGGCGTCCCGTTTCGGTTCCAGGCACACCGAGACGGGCTTGCCCGCGCCCGGGTCCACGCGGGTGAAGCCCTTGTCGTCGACGCGGATCGGCATCGGCGTGCAGCGGCCGAAGAACACGCCAGGCTGCAGCGCCTCGGCGACGGCCATCTGGTCGTGCAGCGTCATCTGCTGCGTCGGGTCGCCGATCCACAGCCGATAGAGCGCTTCAAGCGCACGCGTCACGGCGGCGGGGTGCTTCTCGAGCCGCGCCCGCTCGTCGGCCCGGAGCTTCACGTAGCTGGTCGAATCGAGCGGCACGATCGTCAGAGGCACGCTCGAGTAGACCAGCTGCGCATCGGTGGTCGCGCGGACGACGTTCCATTCGGCAATCGGCGTTGGCGACCACACGTTGCCGTCAATGGATCCGCTCATCAACACGATTCGCCTGGCGAGCGTGCCCAGACTCGGCTCCTTCCGCAGTGCGTCGGCGATGTTCTGCAACGGCCCCACGGCCAGCAGCGTGATTTCGCCGGGATGCCGCCGCAGCGTCTCGACGATGAAGTCGGCCGCGGACTGCGCGACCGGCCGAACGGTCGTGAAGTCCTCGGCCCACGTGAACTGGTAGTCCACCGAGTCGGGCGGCGCGGTGGCGCGCCCGACGGCGACGGGCACGTCGCCGCGGCCTCCGGCGTGCAGCAACTTGGCGGCGACTTTCGCGCGTGCCGCGGTGTCGCCGTCGCTGATCGTGACACCCACCAGCTCCACCTGCGGCGACACCATCAGCAGCCCCAGCGCCCACGCATCGTCGATGTCGGTGCCGATGTCCGTGTCGAGCAGTACCTTCATGCGCGGGGTCGAAGCGGCCGCGACGGGCTTGTCCGGTGCGGCGCCCGCCAGCGCGGCGGCCGGCACGCCGAGCGCGCGCAGGATGGTCCACGCGACCAACTGATTGCCGGCGGCGTTGAGGTGCACGCCGTCGGTCGTGACCACGTTCACGCGGGGCCCCGCCTCCCGCTGGAGCGCCGCGATGCGCGCGCGTCATCGCGGCGTTGAGATCCACGACCGTGCACTGGTGCCTGGCTGCCAGGGCTGTCATCGCGCTCACGTACGACGCCAGGCGTGCGTTTTCAGGCGACGCCGGGTTTTCATGAATCGGGGTGGGGGTCAGCAGCACTACGCGGATGCCGGCCGCCTTGGCCGCGACGACCATGGCCTCGAGCTTCTCGAGGTAGAGCGGCAGGGGCACCCCGTTGGGCAAGCTGCCGTCGGGGTAGTCGCGCCGCTGCTTGAAGTCGCGAAACGAGTGCCACACGTCGTTGACGCCGACGCTGATCGTCACCAGCTGCGGCTTGGCTGCCAGCACGTCATTTTCGAAGCGCGCCTGCATGTCGGTGGCCTTAGTGCCCCGAGATGCCGGCGTTGACGACGGTGATCGGCGTGGCGGGGTAGAGGGCATTGAGGTAGCGGTCGAGCAGCCACACGTAGCCGCCGGGCTGCCCGCCGCCCTGCGTGATGCTGTCGCCGAGCGTGACGATGCGGGTGACGCCGAGAGCAGCGGCGGCACGGGGCTTGCGCCGCCAGCGGCGTCGCAAGCGCCATCACGAGCAGGAATGCGAGAAGAGACGCTGGAGCCGCTGGGACATGACCGGGCATGATACCCGGCCTTGAGAATCAGGCTACAGGCTTCAGGTCCGGAGTCTTGAATCCGGAAGCCTGAAGCCCGCGTGGTTGGCTGGGGAGCCAGGAAGTCGACGGTCAGACCATCCCAGCGTCTCCCCCGATACCGGCCGGCTGGGTTTTTGTCAGCTCAAGGCCAGAGGCACTGGGACGGTCTGGCACACGAGGGGCAATGCAGGTGCCGCCCGGCCGGCCTTCCCGGCGCGAGCTGCCGCTAACTCTTCAGTCCGCAGCAGCTTGGCGATCTTCAGCGCGGTGCGACGGCCGATTGGGCGAGGGCAGATTTCTGCCCCCGCCAGGACGAATGCCCGAGATGATGAGACCGCGCCTACGGCTCCGCCGTGACTCGCCCTGAGCAGTGCTGTCAGAACACGCCGAGCCGAGGTCACTCGACGCCGCTAGGCCACGGTCCGCACGGCCTGCACGCGGCCTATGAAGTAGCACCTGAGTGCTCTTCGGGCCCACATCCGGTGCTGGTACGCCGCGCGACGCTTGCGCCCCGACCGATGGCGATGGTCGTGGCGAGCGCCGTGATACCTGGCGATACAGAAACGCCGCGAGGCCGGGCTCACTCGCGCGCAGGCGGACTCGCCCGGCGCGTTTGCAGCGCGCGCCGTCAGGACCCCGAGCGCCTTCGGACCCATGCCCGTGCAGCACGGCCAGCTCTCGCTCGGACCATTTGGGCGAGGTCTGTTAGCGACCTGATGCCTGCCGTATTCAAGGCCCGCAGGGCGGGACCCACCGACGCCTGGCGGAAAGGACGTCGGCGTTCGGATGGGTTGCGACTTGGTCATGTCCTTTACCTCCGCTGCTCGTCGCGGCACTTCGCCGTCATGTGCGCGTGCCCTCACCTGTGGCGGTGTCGATATCTGCGACGAGGAGATCCTCAGGTCAGCCGCTTCGCTGACTGCAGGACCGTCCCGTCGGGGGTCGACGATCGCGGACGACCCGTAGGACACCAGGTCCGCCGGTACGGCCCGCGACGTCAGCACGGATGATCCACACGCCGTTGTCGCGTGCGAGCGCGATGTCGGCGTTCCTCGAATCCCCGACCACATCGGCCTTCTGCACTGGCAGCGCGCAGTTGGTCGGCACGAAGATCGCCGCGGCGCCCTGCGCGGCCATGACCCGCGCTGGCTCGGAGTAGTTGGAGTCGTTGCAGATGATGATTCCGAACGTCAGGCCGCCCACTGTGAAAACCGGCCGCCGATCGCCGGCGTTGTAGATCGACTTCCTGATTGCCGGATGCAGCTTGCGATAGATGCCGACGACGGCCCCCTTGTGAAAGACCGCGGCCGAGTTGTAGAGCTGACCAGCCCCGCAGGTCTCCGTGAAGCCCACAATCGTCGTCACCGTGTCGCTGGCAAGCGGTGCCAGCACAACGTCGAGCTGACCGCGTTCCGCGTCGATTGCGAAATCGGCCGGACGTTCCGCGTTGTCCGCCAGACCCCCAAGCACCGCCTCCGGGCAACAGAGGATGTCTACTCTCTCCGACTCACACCAGGCAACCCGGTCGCGAATGAGCTCGATGGCCTCCATGGAGCCGGATGGAAGAAGAGGCGTCTGGTACGCGGCAACTCGCACAAATACCTCTCGTCAAAACCTGGAACGGTCGTCGCCGCGTCACGGCTAGTTGTGGAAGTCCCCGCAAGGTTCGACAACGCGGAAGAACCCGAAATGCAGCTCGTACCAGTTGCACCACCGCAGCGGTCGTCCGTCCATGTGATCGAACGAATACACGGGAAACACCGCGAGAAGGACGAGAGCCGCGATGAGGAGTCCCCTCGAGCGCGCGCGCAGGCTGGAATCGTTCCGAAGACAGCCGACGAGTGAGAAACCGGCCAGCCAGTAAAGGCACGCCCCGTTGACGATGATGTACACCAGCGACAATCAGGGCGCCCAGGAGTGCAAAAGGGGTCCTGACTCCTGCCACGACCAAACTCACAAATGGAAGGACCAGGGCGCTGACAGGCAGGAGGCCGAAACCGAGCGGGACGATGATCGGGCACGGAAAGGTGAGGAGCATGGCCACCAGCAACGCGCGCCGGTCCTGCGGAATCGCATCCTCAGGTCATCGCACGTGCGCCGTCATCACGGCCTCGAGCCGCCAGAATGAACTGCGTCACATTCCGGAAATACCGGGGGCCGTCCCCGTCCGGGTACATCGCCGCCAGAACGGCCTCCTGGCGGCGGATTGCAATTCCGGCGCGAGATGCGCGGTCGTCACTCGGGCCAGGACGTCCCAGGCCGCTGCAAAGCTGTCGAGTCGGAATCCCAGGGCTTCCGCCTCGCGCGCGCCTCGATGCCTGCCTTGGCGAGTTGTTGAAGAAAGGGGCGCGGATCGGCCAACGCACCGGGACCTACGCCAGGCGCAGGTGGTGGCCCCGCGAAGCTGCCGGCGGTTTGCTGAAACCGGACGATGTCGCAGTCGTCGGGCCCGGCCCACACGGCAGCCACGACGCGGCCACCGGGGCGCAGCACGCGAGCCATCTCGCGCGCCGCCGCGTCCCGATCGATCGCGTACATAAGGCTCAGAGACGCCAGGACGACATCGACGCTGTTGTCGTCAGCCGGTATCGCCTCGGCGCATCCCTCGCGCATCGTCACATGCGCAAACCCGCGTGCGGCCACACGTGCTCGAGCAAGGGCGAGCATCTGCGGGCTGATGTCCACGCCAACCACGTGGCCGCCGGGACCGACGACCTCCGCCGCCCGTGCCGCGACGGCGCCGGTGCCGGTACCGAGGTCGAGCACTCGCTCGCCGGAGGTTAGCGCCGCACGTGTGATGACGGCGTCGACCACTGGCGCGAAGCGGCGGTCGATTTCGCGGAGGTAGATCTCCGAGATGCCGTTCCACACGCCGACCTGCCATGCGAGCGCCTTCTGATCCATGGGTCGCAAATTGAGATCTTGATAGTTTCGGCGTCACCAATCCTCGACTTGGGCGTCGTCGGTTTCAGGCAGCACTCGCCCGCGCCGCCACAGGACCAGGGTCTTCGCCATGAGATCGTGGAGCCCCTGCTTGCGAGGGGTGAACGCGATCGGGACGAAGCCGGCCAGGAAGGGCAGGCACAAGAACAGCTTCGCCCAGTATCGCCCGTTGGCGCGGCCAAAGCCGATGCGATGGCCGCGAAGGTCCGTGACCTGGAGACCGAAGAGCCGCTTGCCCAACGTGCCTTGCATCTTCGAGCGCTCGAGAATCGTGAAGTAGGGCCAGGCCGGGAACAGCCAGAACGAGATGGCCAGCAGCAGGGCGAGTCCTTCCCCGAGTTCCTTTTCCGTGATCGGCAGCAGGCCGATTTGCCACGCGCCACCCACGAGGGCGACCTCGGAGAGCCACAGGAACGCGACATCCAGGATCGCGGCGATTAGACGAACCCAGAAACCAGCGTATCGGGGCATCGCGGGGTGAGGCTCCTTTATATGCCCAGGCACGAGGGATTTGCCCGGGGTCCAGAAAAGACTTGAAAGCGAATAAAAAGCGAAAGTAGAATATGGCCATGGCTCCTGCCGCTGCCCGTGCCGAACTGGAATCGCTGCTGCGTGCCCGGAAGCTCGATCGCACGCTCACCGTCGCACATCCGCTGCCGGTCGCGCCTCCAGCCGAACGGCTGATCACCACCGGCGTGCCCGCGCTCGACACCGCGCTTGGCGGCGGCGTGCCGCGCGGCCAGATTTCAGAACTGGTCGGCGTCGTCTCTTCGGGCCGCACGGCGGTGCTGCATCGGCTGCTGGCGCAGGCCACCGGCCAGGGAGAGCTGGCGGCGGTGGTGGACGTGGGCGACGCGTTTGACCCGGCCGCGGCCGCCGCGCAGGGCGTCAGGCTCGATCAACTGCTCTGGGTGCGCGGCGAGGCCGAATCCGCCGTGACGCGCGGCATCAAGGCGCTCAACCTGGTGGTGTCGGCAGGAGGGTTCGGGCTGGTGGTCTTCGATGCCGGCGGCGTGCCCGCGCGCGCGTTGCGGCAACTGCCGTTCACGACCTGGCTGCGCGTGCAGCGCGTGCTCGAAGGCAGCGACACGGCCTGCGTGCTGCTGGCCGACGCGCCGCTGGCGCGCAGCACCGGAGGCGCATCCGTGCGCCTGGGCATCGGCCGGCACTCCGGGATCGCCGAACGCACGGCCGTGCCGGACTTTCACGCGCGGGTGCGGGCCAACCGGTTCATCGGGACCGGTCCTCACGCGCGCCGGTTCAAGGGCCTGTCGTCAAGCGCTGACGTGCAGTACGCGTTGCGCAGCGCGTCGTGCGTGCTCACGGCCACGGAGCCACAGAGGGATTTGGCCACAGAGACACAGAGCGCACAGAGCTTTTAGGTAGCCACAGAGCACAGAGCCACAGAGGCTTTAGGGACACAGGCCAGGAAATCGGACTCGAGGCTGATCGAGTCAATTTCTGTCTCTGTGTTCTCTGTGCCTCTGTGGCTCCCCCAAAACTCCGTGTCTCTGTGCTCTGTGGCTATCTTCTCCGGCTCCGTGGCTCGGTGGCAGATCGGAGGTCAGGTGATCGCCTGTGTGCTGCTCGTGCGGTGGGCCGACACCATTGCCACGCCTGCCACGGCGCTGCTCGAGGTCGCCCAGCGGTTCTCGCCGCGTGTGGCCTGGGTGGAACCGCACGCGCTGGCCATCGATCTGCACGGGCTCGAACGGCTGTTTGGCGAGCCGCGCGCCATCGGCGAGGAATTGCGGCGCGCGCTGGCGAAGGCCGGACTCGAGACGCACGTCGCGGTGGCCGCGACGCGCACGGCGGCGCGGCTGCTGGCGCACGCGCGCGCCGGGCTCACGGTCGTCGCGCCGGGCGCTGACTGCCGAGGCGCTGGCGGCGTTGCCGATTGCGCTGCTGCCGTGCCTGCTCGGCGACGAGCCGGCCAGCGGCGATCCCGACCCGGGGCCCCGGGCGTCGGCGCGGTTCTATCGCACCTCGCCCGTGCAGGAGATCGTCAAGCCCCGGCGCCGCCGCGGGCAGACGCCCGTGTCGGATCTGCTGCAGGTGTTTCGCCGGTGGGGACTGCGCACGCTGGGCGATCTGGCGGCGCTGCCGGCTCCCGACCTGGCGGCTCGCCTGGGCGCCCAGGGGCCTCGATTGCAGGCGCTGGCGCGTGGCGAAGACCCGGCGCCGCTGGTGCCGCTGGTCGAAGACGAGCGGTTTGAAGCCACGCTGGCGCTCGAATGGCCCATCGAAGGGCTCGAGCCGCTGTCGTTCGTGCTCGAGCCGGCTGTGCGATCCGCTCTGCCAGCATCTCGAACGACGGGGACGCGCCGCCTCCATCCTGCACGTCGAGCTCAAGCTGGTCACCCGCACGGTCTGGGCACGCCGGCTCGAGCTGCCGGCGCCGATGAAAGATCCGCGCACCTTCAGGACGCTGGTGCTGCTCGACCTCGAATCGAACCCGCCGCCGGCGGCCATCGACGCGGTGACGCTGCGTGTCGACCCCACGCCCGCGCGCACCCTGCAGCACTCGCTGCTCGAACGTGCGCGTCCGAAACCCGAACAGGTGTCGACGCTGGTGGCGCGGCTGTCGGCCTTGATGGGCGCCCGGCGCGTCGGCCGTCCCGTGCTGATGGACTCGCACCGGCCCGACGCCTTCACGATGGAGACCTTCACGGGGGAAGATCACAATCACGAAGGCACGACGGCACGAAGGCACGAAGGCGATCAATCGAGCCGAAGCCGCAGCCCGAAGCCCAGCTTGTTCCCGCCCTCCGACGCTATCGGCCGCCGGTGCCGGCCCGGGTGAGCGTGGTCGATGGGCGCCCCGTACAGGTTCGGGCGGCCCGCGCGGGTGTGGCCGGCGGCGCCATCGAGATGATGGCCGGTCCCTGGCGGTGTTCAGGCGAATGGTGGGCGTTTGACGCGGCCTGGGACCACGACGAGTGGGACGTCGCGCTGGCGGGCGGGACGATCTGCCGTCTGTCGCGCGATCGGCTGAAGGACCGCTGGTACGTCGCGGGTGTGTACGACTGAATTGCAGATTGCAGATTGCAGATTGACGATTACAGCTGCGGGCTGTCAGGATCGGCGCCATGCGATTCCGACTGACGCTTCTTGCCGCGCTCGTCACCGCCACGATCGTGACCTCCGCGCAGCCTCCGACCCAGGCCCCGCCGGCCCAGGTGCCCGCCGAAAGCGACGCCAGCAGCGGCTTGCGGTTTTCGTTCGTCGATGTCGAAGGCGGGGCGGCCACGCTCATCGTCACGCCGGCCGGCGAGTCGATTCTGATCGACTCGGGCAATCCCGGCGACCGCGACGCGGGCCGCATTGCCGAGGCCGCCCGCCAGATGGGCCTCACCGAGATCAGCCACTACATCACCACGCACTGGCACAGCGATCACGTCGGCGGCATCGGGTCCGCTCTCCAAGCTGATTCCCGTGCGCGCGACCTACGGGCACCGCCTGCCCGATCCGCTGCCCGAGGACATCAACGCCGACCTGGTCGCCGCCTGGAAGGCCGTGTCGGCCACGCCCACGTTCCTCGCGGCCGGCGACTCCATTTCGCTCCGCGGCAAGCGCGGCACGCCGACGCCGAAGCTGCGCGTGCTGGCGGCCAACGGCCTGGTGGACGGCGAGAAGGAGGGCGCGCCGCCCGTCGTCAAGTGCGAGAAGGGCCACGAGGCCCAGCCCGGAAGACACGTCGGACAACGCGCGCAGCCTGGCGCTGCACCTCAACTACGGCGACTTCGATCTGCTGGCCGGCGGCGACCTCACCTGGAACATCGAGCACAAGCTCGTCTGCCCGCGCCGCATCGTGCCCAAGGTCGACGTGTACCTGGTGAACCACCACGGGGCCGACACCAGCAACAACCCGGTGCTGGTCGAGGCCCTCGCGCCGGAAGTCGCCATCGTCAACAACGGCCCCCGCAAAGGCGGCGAGCCCAGGACGATGGCGCACTTGATCACGCTCTTGCGCGACGTCGGGCGTGTTCCAGTTGCATCGCAACGTCAGGCCTGGCGCGGCCAACACCGAGCCGGGACGGATCGCCAACGTGGACGAGGCCTGCAAGGCGCAGTTGATTGCGCCTGCGCGTCGAACCCAACGGCGGCCGCTTCGTGGTGTCGATTCCGTCCCGTTTCGTCGACCGCGCCTTCAGCGCGAAGTAGGGAATCGCCATGCGCGGCCCGTTCATCGCCCTCGGTGTGTGTGCCGCGCTCGCCAACCTGGCCCAACCCGACCCAACCTGATCCAACCCGACCCAACCCGACCCAACCCGACCCAACCTGACCCAACCCGACCGAACCCGATCAACCCGTCGGCGCGGTTCTCCGCGCTCTCCGAGATCACTCCGGCCAACGTCGCGCGCCTGGGCGTTCGGTGGACCGCGCACACGGGCGAGTTTGCCGGTGGGCAGGGGCCACATCCCACGCGTGCGGTGGAGGGGTTCCAGACACGGCCCGTGCTGGTCGGCGATCTGCTGGTCGTCACGACGACGACCAGCAAGGTGATCGCGCTTGACGCGGAGACCGGCGCCGAACGCTGGCGCGTCGATCCGTTTGTGGGGCTGAACGCGCACGTGCGAGTCGCCGCATCGTGGCGTCGCGCTGTGGCAGCCCGCCGAGCCCTCCGAGGCGACGATATTCTCGGGCACGTGCGACGGCCGGCTGCTGGCGATCGATCCCGCGGTCGGGCGGCTGCGAGGCGCATTCGGTGCCGCCGGCGTGCTCGATCTGCGCCCGGGCGTCGACGCGCGCGAGGGCGAGGAGTACGGCATGACGTCGGCGCCCGCGATCTACCGCGACCTCGTGATCGTGGGCGCCATGGCGCCGGAGGGCTCGGCACGCGGGCCGGCCGGTGACGTGCGCGCGTTCGACGTGCGAACCGGCACGGCAGCGCTGGCGGTTCCACACCGTGCCGCGGCCGGGAGAGCCGGGCCACGACACCTGGTCGGCCGATGCGTGGCAGCGGCGGACGGGCGTCAACGTCTGGACGTCGATGAGCGTGGACGAGTCGCGGGGCCTGGTGTACCTGCCGCTGGGCTCGGCGTCGTACGACTTCTACGGCGGCGATCGGCCCGGGGCCAATCTCTACGCCAACTCGCTGGTCGCGCTCGACGCGGCAACCGGCGTCCGCCGCTGGCATCAGCAGCTGGTCCATCACGACATCTGGGACTACGACCTTCCGGCGCAGCCGATTCTCGTCGACGTGACGCGAGCGGGCCGGACGATACCCGTCGTCGTGCAACTCACGAAGATGGGGCTGGTCTTCGTCTTCGACCGGGTCACCGGCGAGCCGGTGTTCGGCCTCGAGGAGCGGGCGGTGCCCCAAAGCGATGTCCCGGGCGAGAAGACCTGGCCGACGCAGCCGTTTCCCGTCAAGCCGCCGCCGCTGTCGCGGATTGCCGCGCTGACGCGCGACGAGCTGACCACGGTCACGCCCGAGTCGCGGACCGAGTGCGAGGCGATGTTCGACAAGGCGCGAAGCGGCGGGCTCTACACCGCGCCCGGGCGCGAGGCGACGATCTGGTATCCGGGCACGATGGGCGGCGCGACGTGGTCGGGCGGCGCTGCCGATCCGGCTCGCGGCCTGTTGTTCGTCAACACCAACGACGTCGGCGCCGTGGGCCTGATGAAGGAGCAGCCGCCGGGCGCGCCGCTGGCCTACCGACGCGCCAGCCCGTGGGGCGAGTACGCCAGGTTCTGGGACTCGTCGAACCTGCCGTGCCAGCAGCCGCCGTGGGGCCGCCTGCACGCCGTGGATCTGGTGACGGGCGACATCCGTTGGCAGGTGCCGCTGGGCAGACGCGCCGCAACTGGCCGCGCGCGGCATCACCGGCACCGGCACGCCGAACATCGGCGGCGCCATCGCGACCGACACCGGCCTGGTGTTCATCGCCGCCACCAACGACGCCAGGTTCCGCGCCTTCGACGCCGCCTCGGGCCGCGTGGTGTTCGACGCCCCGCTGCCGGCCAGTGGACATGCCACGCCGATCACGTACCGCGCCCCGCGCTCGGGCCGGCAGCTGGTGGTCGTGGCCGCCGGCGGGGGCGGCCGATTCTCGACGACGGTCTCAGATACAATCGTCGCGTTCGGTCTCCCTTAATCGTCAATCGTCAATCGTCAATGCGCACCTCCCTTCCCTCCGATCTCGCAGGCGTCTACGCCGTTCCGCCCCTGGCGCGCCAGGCCGGAGCACGCCGGGCGATCAACCTGCCGGCCAACGACGCCATGCGCGACCACATCGTTGGCGGCGGCATCACGCGGCTGTTGTACGGCGGCAACGCCTTTCTCTACCACGTGTCGCTCGACGACTACGCCGAGCTGCTGGGGTGGATGGCCAGCGCACCCGATTCGTTGTGGATGATCCCGAGCCTCGGGCCGTCGTTTGGCCGCGCGATCGATCAGGTGGGGCTGCTGCGCGCGTTTCCGTTTCCGTGCGCGATGCTCCTGCCGTGCGCGGACCCGCGCGACGCCGAGGGGCTGGAGGCGGGCGCGCGCGAGATCGCGCAGCGTGCGGGGATCCCGCTCGTGCTGTACCTCAAGGACCTCGACAACTGGGGCCGCGATCACGAGCGCGGGCTGGATGCCGTCGCGCGCCTGGTCCGCGACGGCGTCGCGATGGCCATCAAATACGCGGTGGTCCGCGCCGATCCGGCCGTCGACCCGTACCTCGACGCCTTGCTCGCGCGCGTGGACCGCAGCGTCGTCATCAGCGGCATCGGGGAGCGGCCTGCGGTCGTGCACGTCGAGCAGTGGGGCCTGCCCGGGTTCACGACCGGATCGGGATGTGTCGCGCCGGCCTTGAGCCAGCGCGTGTTCGAGGCGTGCGCGCGCGGCGACTTCGACGCCGCACGCCAGGTGCGCGAGCGGTTCATCCCGCTGGAGGATCTGCGCGACGCGTGGGGCCCCGCACGCGTGCTGCACGCCGCCGTGGACCTGGCAGGGATCACGCCGAGCGGCCCGATCCCGCCGTTTGTGAGCGCGCTCGTCGCGAGCCAGCTGGGCGAGCTCGAGCCGGTGGCCGTCGCGCTGCACGCGGCCAACCTGGCGCATGCGTCGCTGCAGTCAACCTGACCGCTCAACCTTCGACTCGAACCTGACCCAACCTGACCGAACCTGACCCAACCCGACTCAACCCGACGATGACACCCTTCAAGAACCTGATCGGCGGCGAGTGGACGGCCTCTCATACCGGCGCCACCTTCGAGACCCGCAACCCCGCCGACACCGACGAGGTCGTCGGCGTCTTCCAGAAGTCCGATGCCGACGATGCGCGGCAGGCGATCGAGGCGGCCAGGGCGGCGCAGCCGGCGTGGGCGGCGGTTCCCGCGCCCAAGCGCGGCGAGATCCTGCATCGCGCCGCCGCGATTCTCGAGTCGCGCGCCGACCAGGTGGCGCGCGAGATGACGCGCGAGGAAGGCAAGACGCTGCCGGAAGCGCGCGGCGAGGTCGGCCGCGCGATCAACATCCTGCGCTACGTCGGCGGCGAGGGCGCGCGCCTCGGCGGCGAGCACGCGCCGTCGGAGCGCGAGCGCGTGTTCATCCAGACCAGGCGCCGGCCGCTGGGCGTCGTCGGGCTGATCACCCCGTGGAACTTTCCCATCGCGATTCCCACGTGGAAGGCCGCGCCGGCGCTCATCTGCGGCAACGCCGTCGTGCTGAAGCCCTCCGACCTGGCGCCGCTGTGCGCGGTGCGGCTGGTCGAGGCGCTGCACGAGGCGGGCGTCACCAAGGGCGCCATCAACCTGGTCACCGGGCCGGGATCGAAGGTCGGCAACGAGCTGGTCACCAACGCCGGCGGTGAAGGCCCTGTCGTTTACGGGATCCGAGGGCACCGGCAGCGCCATTGCGATTGAAGCCGCCAAGCGTCGCGCGCGCGTGCAGCTCGAGATGGGCGGCAAGAACCCGACGATTGTGCTTGCCGACGCCGACATCGCCGATGCCGTCAACGTCGTGGTCAACGCCGCGTTCTTCTCCACGGGACAGCGCTGCACCGCGACCTCGCGCGTCATCGTCGAAGAGCCGCTGGTCGAACGCTTCACGTCCGCGCTGGTCGAGCGGGCGAGGACGTTGAAGGTCGGCAACGGCCTCGAGGCCGGCATCGAGATCGGCCCGTCGATCGACGCCAGGCAGCTCGAGACGGTTCTCGACTACGTCGGCGTGGGGACGGCTGAAGGGGCGCGGCTGCTCACCGGCGGCGAGCGCCTGTCGTCTGGCGCCCACGCGCGCGGGCACTTTTCCTCGCCGGCCGTGATCACCGACGTCACGCCGGAGATGCGAATCGCGCAGGAAGAGATCTTCGGCCCGGTGCTGGGCGTCCTGCCTGCCCGGAACCTCGACCACGCGATCGAAATCGCCAACGGCATCCGGTTCGGGCTGTCGGCCGCGATTTGCACGCGGTCGCTGACGAGCGCCTACGAGTTCATCAACCGGATCGAGGCCGGGCTGGTGATGGTCAACCTGCCGTCGGCTGGCGTCGAGTATCACGTCCCGTTTGGCGGGTCGAAGGCCTCGTCGATGGGCATGCGCGAGCAGGGCCCGGTGGCGATCGACTTCTACAGCGAGTGGCAGACGGCGTACGTGAAGTACTAGCCGGGTCGCTGGCTGTCGCCAAAATCCGCTGGTACGGTCGCCGCCGCGCTGGGTCGCTCGTGCCGCCGGCGGGGTGCTCATCACGACCCGCACGTCGTGCCTGCGCCCGTCCTGGACCAGCTTGACCGCGTTGCCCTCGAGCGCGACCCCATCGAGCTGGACCTCGCGCGACGCCGCTCGACGCGCCGTGCGGGTTTTCGACGGCGATCACGTACTCGGTCGCGCCGGGCCGCCGCAGCGTGACTTCAAAGCCGTCCCACGTCGGCGGGATGCACGGCTCGACGTGCAGCGTGTCGCCGCCGCGGAGCGTCACGCCCAGCAGGCCTTCGAGCGCGACACGATACATCCACGCCGCCGACCCGGTGTACCACGTCCACCCGCCGCGGCCGGCGTGCGGCTCCTGCGAGTACACGTCGGCGGCGACCACGTAGGGCTCGGCCCGATAGCGCTGCAGGCCCTCGGCGGTCGAGGTGCGGCGGGCCGGATTGATCATCGAGAGCAGCTCGCCTGCCTTCGCGCCGTCGCCGAGCCGGGCAAAGGCCAGCACGACCCACAACGCGGCGTGCGTGTACTGGCCGCCATTCTCCCTCACGCCCGGCACGTAGCCCTTGATGTATCCGGGACTTGGGACCATGCGGTCAAACGGCGGCGTCAGCAGCAGCACGAGGCCGCTGTCGCGGCGGACGAGCAGGCGGTCCACCGAGGCCATCGCCTGGCGCACGCGTTTGGGGTCCGCGCGACCGCTCAGCACCGCCCAGGCCTGCGCGATGGCATCGATCCGGCATTCGCTGTTCGCCGTCGAGCCCAGCGGCGTCCCGTCGTCGAAATACGCGCGCCGATACCAGGCGCCATCCCACGCGTCGTCGGCCGCGCTTTCAAGCGTCATCGCGCGATTCCGGTAACGGCGCGCGCGCTCGTGCTCGCCGCGGGCGTCGGCCAGTTCGGCAAAGCGCGGCAGCAGCGCGAGCTGGAACCAGGCCAGCCAGACGCTTTCGCCCTTCCCGCCTTCGCCCACCCGGCTCATCCCGTCATTCCAGTCGCCCGTGCCGATGAGCGGCAGACCGTGGGCCCCGCCGTCGAGGCTGATGTCGATCGCCCGCGCGCAGTGCTCGAACAGCGTGCCCCGCTCGATCGACGCGGAGACGGGCTGGTAGACCTCGTGCTCGTCGGGCTCGAGCCGCCGGCCGACGAGAAACGGCACGACCTCGTCGAGCACCGCGTGGTCGCCGGTGAAGTCGATGTAGTGCATCGCGGCGTAGATCATCCAGAGGCGATCGTCGGAGAACCGCGTCCGGACGCCATGCCCGCCCGGTTCGTGCCACCAGTGCTGCACGTCGCCCTCGACGAACTGCCGCGAGGCGGCGCGGAGCAGGTGCCCGCGCGCCAGCGCCGGGTCCACCCAGAGCAGCGCCAGCACGTCCTGCAGTTGATCGCGGAAGCCGAATGCGCCGCTCGACTGGTAGAAGGCCGTGCGCCCCCACAGGCGGCAGGCCAGCGTCTGATAGAGCAGCCACCGATTGACCATCACGTCGAAGGCCCGGTCGGGCGTGCGGACCTGCACGCGACTCAAGCGGTCGTTCCAGGCCGTCACCGCCCGGTCTCCCGCGACGCGCGCCTCCGACGGATCGCGGAACCTCGCCGCCAGCGCACGCGCGGCGTCGACGTCGGGGGCGTGGCCGAGCACGAACGACACCTCTCGGGTCTCCCCGGCGCCCAGCGTCGCGACGACCTGGATGACGCCGCACGGGTCGAGCGCGGCGCCCACGCGGCCGGCGGCGATCCCGCTCGAGTCCCCTGGCCGTCGCCAGCGTGCGGTTGCGCCCGATGAACGCCGTGCGGTCGCCGGTCACGACGCGCTGGCGGTGCGGAGGTGTCCATGAACACCACGCCGCCGCCGAAGTGCTCGCTCATGGCGTTGTCGGCGATCAGCATGCCTGTCTCTGCATGGACGCGCGTGACGACGGTTGAAGCCGTCTGCGATCGCTGGTCCCCCAGCGTCAGCTCGGCGTACCACGTGAGGGTGGCCGTGCGCGCATTTCTCGACGCGTTGTGCAATCGCAGGTGCACCAGCTTGACCGGCGCGTCCGGAGGCACCGACACCGAGAGCATGCTGAGCCACTCGTCGGTCGCGTGCTCCCACGTCGTGCGGCCCTGCGCATGCCGAACGACATATCGCGCGCCCGACGGGCGAGGCGACGGCGTGAGGGACCAGGCCCGATCGGTGGCGCGATCGTGCAGGAAGACGGCCTCGGTGGCGGGGTCGGTCACCGGGTCGTTGGCCCACGTCGTCAGGCGGCGCGACTGGCTGTTGTCGACCCACGTGCACCGGGGCCCCGCCTCGGTGACCAGGCAGCCGAAGGTCGCATTGGCCAGCACGTTCGACCAGGGCGCGGGCGTCCGGCCTTCGCCGCCGACCGCCAGCACGTACTCCTCGCCATCCGGCGCGAAGCCGCCGAGCGAGTTGGCCAGCACCACGGTGGAGGGCACCTGGGGACCGTCGGCGCCCGCCGGTGGAGCAGCCGCGTTCCAGGTCGCCGGCGCCGTGCCTTCCGAGGCGCTCGCCAGCGCCGCCGACGATCCCGGCATCTCGAGCTGATGCGCCAGCGATCCGCTCGACGTCACCAGCACGGTCCGTGCAATCGCGCGCAGCGTGATCGTGTCATCAGGCGTCAACGCGTCGGACCGCCTCAGGAACACGCCGGCGGGCTTGTCGCGCCAGCTTGCCGACGGACTGGCCTCGATGAGCGCGCCGATCTGGTCCTGCACCTCCTGGCGATAGCCGTTGCCGAACTCGTTGAGGAGCACCAGATCGAAGGCGAAGCCCTTCAGCCGGCAGTACTCGTGCGCTTTGAGGGCCTCGCGCACCACTCCGTGATCGCCTTCCTGGTCGATGACGACCAGCAGGATCGGCAGGTCGCCGGAAATGCCATGGCGCCACAGCGCGTCGCGCGACTGCCGGTTGCGCGCGATCGCCTCTGCCTGTCGAAGCCGCGGGTCGGCAAAGCGCAGGCGCGAGGCCAGCCGCTGAATCGCGTTGGCCTGGCGATCGTCGAGGTTGAGGTGTCGCAGCTCGGCGTGGCTGTGTCCGCCGGCGAGGGCGAGCGCCCGGGCGACCGCCTGCCGGTCGTGGTACTTCTCGATGAGCGCCCGTGCCTGTTCCTCCGAATCCGCGTAGCCGGTGACGAACGAGAGCCGGGCCGTGGCGCCAGCGGGCAGTCGCACGCGCTGGCGCACGCTGACGATGGGATCCAGCACGGCGCCGCTGGTGCCCGACAGCGGTTGCCGGGATCGCAGGGCTTGCGGCATGGCGACCTGGCCCAGGCGCCCGAGGAAGCGCGCGCGGTCCGTCTCGAACTCGGCGCCGCCACCGACACGGCCGCGTGACGCAAGCACGTGCACGAGATACCGGCGCGGCTCGTCGCCGCGCGGCCGGCGCGTGCAGAGAATCGCGTCGCGATCGGGCAGCAGTGTCGTCTCGACGAAAAGGTTGCCGAAGGCGGGGTGCGCGAGGTCGCCGCCTTCAGGCGCCAGCACTACCTCGGCGTAGCTGGTCAGCTCGATCTCGCGCACGGTCGTTTCCGCGATTGATCACCGACACGCGGCGCAGCTCGACGTCGTCTTCCGGCGACACGGCGATCTCCGTGTGGACGTCGAGGGTGCCGTCGCGGCGCCGGAAGATCGCGCGATCGGGGCCGAAGGCGACCTCGTAGTCGTCGGGCTCGACCAGCGTGGGCTGATAGGTCGTCGACCACACCGCACCGGATCGAAGATCGCGGACGAAGCAGATACTGCCCCCAGGCGTCGGTCGTGCGATCTTCGCGCCACCGCGTGAGCGCCAGGCCGCGACAGGTGCTGTAGCCGCCGCCGGCATTGGTCACCATGACGGCGTACGTGCCGTTGGAGAGCAGATGCGTGCGCGGCCCCGCCGTGTGCGGCGTCGTGTAGCGGCGGCCGACCGGCGTCAGCGACGTGCGGGGCGTGCGGATGTCGCTGGTCTGCTCGATCGGCGGCGGCGAGAGAGGCACCAGCGCCGGGACCCGCTCGTGCAGCAGCAGCTCCACGGCACGGATGCGCTGATCGCGATGAAAGCGGCGGGGCATGATCTGGGCGTTGAGGCAGTTGTCGAGCGCGACCAGCGTCATGCCCTGGTGGTGCGCCATCACGGTCGCCACGACCGCCCCGCGCGCGCCGGCGTGCAGGCGGCTCCCCGTATAGTCGATGGCGTCGTAGTAGCCGTAGCTGCTCCACAGCCCTTCGGCGTCGAGCGCGTCGAGATTGGCGATCAGCTCGCGGGGGCGCAGCGAGGCGGCCAGCATCGACGCATACGGCGCGACGACGAGGTCTTCGCCAAGGCCGCGCTTGAGCCCGAGGCCGGGCACGCCGAAGGCCTTGTACTGATAGTTGCCGTCCAGGTCGCGAGCGTTGTACGCCGACTCCGAGATCCCCCAGGGCACCGAGAAGCGCTTGCAGTAGTCGATCTGCTCCTGCACCACGGACAGGCACGTCTCGTGAATCAACGTGCCCGGGTCGCTGCGCATCACGAGCAGCGGCATCAGGTACTCGAACATCGACGCGCTCCAGGACAGCAACACCCGGCCGGTGCCGGCGGGCGCCTGCGCGCGGCCCAGGCGGAACCAGTGGTCCTGGGGGACCTGTCCGATCGCGATCGCCAGGAAGCTGGCCAGGCGCGCCTCCGACGCCAGCGTGTCGTAGTGCGACGGGTCGAGGCGCCCATCGCTGACGTTGAAGCCGATCGAAAAGAGGCGGCGCGTCGGCTCGAACAGGAACGCGAAGTCGGTGTCGTCGATGATCGTGTCGAGCTGATGCTCGAGCCGCTCGATGCGCGCGACCAGGTCGGAGGCGGCCTCCAGCTTCCCGAGCGTGGGCACGTCGTCGCCGGTGTGCTGGCCGGCGACGATCGGCGCCAGCGCACGCAGCTCCAGCCGCCGCGCATCCAGCCCGGCGGCGATGCGGCCCAGCCCCTGGCGGGCGCCTGCCAGGGCGGCCGCCTCGGTGGTGTCGTCCTCGATCTCGTGCAGCAGCACGTCGAGCGTGGTGAGGCGGTCCGACAGATCCTGGAACAGCCACAGCCATCCCGACAG
Organism: Vicinamibacteria bacterium; assembly: GCA_963818215.1. Lineage (GTDB taxonomy): Bacteria > Acidobacteriota > Vicinamibacteria > Vicinamibacterales > JAENWD01 > JAENWD01. The sequence continues at coordinate 18,335 of CAWFRL010000033.1, forward strand.
CGCGCGCGGCACCACGACCAGGCGCTGGCGCATCAGGTCGACCTCCCGCAGGAACTCGGCGACGCGTGTGGCCGGCCCGGAGCGCCCGGCGGCCCATCCCACGACGCGCTCCTCGACCAGCCCCAGGTCGTCGCCAAGCGCCTCGAGCGCGTTGGCGTCCATCAACGGGGCAGTCGTCCGCAGCTCGCGCAGGGCTTCGCGGGTGACCAGGCAGCAGCTGACGAGATTGCCGCTGTCGACCGTGGAGATGTACATCGGATGCAGCGGCGCCAGCGTCCTGGTGTCGATCCAGTTGTAGAGATGCCCGCGGTACTTCGGCACGCGCGCGACCGTCGAGATCGTGCGCTCCAGGCGCTCGACGAGATCCGACACCGTGAGGTAGCCGAGATCGCGGGCGGCGATCGTGGACAGGAGCTGCAGGCCGATATTGGTCGGCGAGGTCCGCGGCACCACGGGTTCCTTGCGATCGGCCTGGTAGTTGTCCGTCACCAGCCACTGGTGCTCGGCGGTGACGAGGTCATCGAAGAACCGCCACGTCTGGCGCGCGACGCGGCGCAGCCGCTGGCGGCCAGCCGCCTCGAGCCGCACCGGGTCGGCCCGGCGCGGCTTGCCGGTCCTGTACGCGATAGCGGGCGCCACTGCCCAGAGGGCCAGCAGCGGAAGCGCGCCCAGCAGGCGCATCGGATGCCAGGTCAACACCAGCAGACACAGGACCAGCGGCCAGGGCCGGCGAGATCCAGAGCTGGCGCCACACCGACCACGCGTCGCTGCCCAGACGGCGCGCGGCATCGGAGGCCGACTCCCATTCGAGCAGGTGCTGCCGGCTCACCAGCATCCGCCACAGGGTTCGGCCGATGGCGTCGGCCATGACCCACGACTGGTGGGCGAGAAAGGTCGCGGTCAGCAGCGCCTGCCGCGCGCTGGCCGTCAGGTTGGCCTGCTGGCTGCGCAGGTGCTGGCCAATCGGCACGCCGCGCATGCGGCTGTTGAGCGATTCTCCCAGTCCGAGGTACGCGGGGTAGGCGAGGACCAGCAGCGAGAGCAACGTCCAGGTGAACGCCGATCCCGGAAAGACCGTCCACCCCAGCGCGAGCAGCAGCACCAGCGACGGCGACAGCAGGCTTCGCCGCAGGTTGTCCAGGATCTTCCAGCGCGCCAGGACCGGCAGCGGGTTGCGCACGCGCGCGCCGTCGCCGCCGACGACGGTCCGGCCGAGCCAGCCGGCAATCTGCCAGTCGCCGCGCACCCATCGATGCAGGCGCGCGGCCCACGTGAGGTAGTGGCTCGGGAAATCGTCGACCAGGTGGACATCGGCCACCAGTCCCGCCCGGGCGAAGAAGCCCTCGAACAGGTCGTGGCTGAGCAGCGTGTTGTCGGCGACGCGCCCGGCCAGCGAGGCATGAAACGCACGCGGATCGTAGATGCCCTTGCCGACGTAGCTGCCCTCGTGGAAGAGGTCCTGATAGACGTCCGACGCCGCCGTCGTGTACGGGTCCCAGCCGACGTGTCCCGACATCACGCGCGCAAACCACGAGCGCGACGCGCTGGGCAGGCTGATCTCGACGCGCGGCTGCAGCACCCCGTAGCCTTCGGTGACGCGTCCGACGCCGGCGTCGAACCGCGGACGGTTCAGCGGGTGCGCGATGGTGCCCACCAGTCGCCGTGCGCTGTCGGGCGGCAACTGCGTGTCGGCGTCGAGGGTGATGACGTACCGGCAGCGGGGGATGACGCCGACCTCGCCCACCTGCACGCTGTAGGAGGTGTCGGTGTGGCCCAGCACGAGCCGGTTGAACTCTTCGATCTTGCCGCGCTTGCGTTCCCAACCCATCCACTTGCCGCTGGCAGGGTTCAGTCGACGGGCGCGATGCAGGAACATGAAGCGGTCGTGGCCGTGACGCTCGGTTGAGGGCCGTCACGCCGCGCGTGGCGGCCTCGATGATGGCGGCGTCATTCGGCGCCGTCTCGACGTCGGCATCGGGGAAGTCGCTGAGCACGGCGAAATGGACGTGCGAGTCCGCGTTGCCCAGGTACCGCACTTCCAGCTGCGCCAGCAGGTCCGGGACCTTGTCGGCCGAGCCGATCAGCACCGGCACCACGACGATGGTGCGGTCCGACTCGGGGACGCCCCCGCGGTAGTCGAGTTTCGGCAACGGGCGCGGCGGCACAAACGCCGTGACCAGCCGGTTGATCAAGTTGATCGCCAGCTCGCTCAACGGCACCAGGATGGCCAGCGCCACCAGCAGCAGCATCGGGAGCGAGGCGCCGTGGCGGGCCGCGTTGACAGCAGGCTCGCGATGCCAAGGGCGGTCAGCAACCCGATCGCGCTGAGATACCCCAGGGCCGGATGCCGAAAGACGAACCGCGCGAACCGCTCGCGAGCGTGTGGGCGATACCGGAGGTCTGATTCGAGCTCGAAACGGCCGCGCGACACCAGGTAGTACCCGACGTGGTGCCGGCGCTCGGCGGCCGGCGCGTCCTGCCGCGCGCGAACCGCGTGGGCACAGGCGCGCCGGGCGACTTCGATCTCCGAGTAGCGCGAGCCGCGCGCGATCTGTTCGACCGACTGTCGATACCGATCGCGCGTGGCAAAGTCCATCCGCGCGTACGCGCCCGCCGGGTCGTCGCGCAGCACGCGCTCGACGTGGCTGACGTGCTCGACAAAGGTCGGCCAGTCCAGCGCCGACAGCGTTCGCATGCTGGTGATGGCGTTGCCGATGGACACCTGCATCGACGCTTCCAGCTGCGCTTCCTGCCGGATCATCGCGTCGGCGCCGCCTTGCGCGTGCAGCGGCTCGAGCAGTTGCGCCCAGGCCGGCGCCATCGACGGCGGGCGATCGCGCAGCCGCCGCAGCAGCTCCACGACAAACGGCGGCGTGAACGAGCTCCGGCAGCTCGATCTCCGAGCGCCACCGCCACAGGCGTCCGCGCTTGGCGGCCGCCTGCTGCTCCAGCTGCGACGACGATTTCCTGCGCGCGCACGCGATCCATGCGGGCGCGGAGGACCTCGTCGGCCAGCACGCACAGACGCTCGACCAGCGCCATGCGCAGCATGATCGGAATCGCCCAGATCTCGCCGATGCGCAGGGGCTGTGATTCCTGGTAGGCCAGCACGAACGTGCGCAGCACGTCGACGTCGATGCGGTTGTCGCTGTGCGCGACCATCTCGGTCGCCAGCGCGTACACGCGGGGATAACCCGACAGCGGGCCATCGGCCAGCCGCGGCAGCTCGAGCGTAGAAGTGCGGCGGCAGGTCGGTCCGTACCTGGCGGACCTGATCGACGACGACGTAGAAGTTGTCGCGAATCCAGTCTTCCGATGGCAGACGGCCGTCGTCGGCGCTGGCGCTCAGGGCGAGGTAGACCGACTCGAGCCGCTCGGCCGCCGCGTCGAGCCGGGCGAGGAGCCCTCGGCCGCAGCCGCGCGGCTGGCGTTCGACCTTGTGCGTTGCGCCAAGCTGGCGAGCGTGTTCCACCAGCCGATCCGGCGGAAACAGGCTCGTGTCGGGCGTAACAACTACACGGCTGTCGTCGGCCGTGACATTCTCGGGTCGAGGATCAGCCGTCGCTGTGCTCATTGTGCCGACGCGGCAGCCGGCGAGCTAGAGGTGCCGAGGGCGCCGGGCGACTGTCGTGCTGGATGCCCGCAGCCGGGGGCCTGACGACCCAGCCCGGCGAGGCGTAACCGCAGTGATTGCAACGTAACAGCAGTCGATCGGCGCCTATCTGCAACTGGGTGTCGTGCCCGTGCACCCCGCAGATCCACTGGCTGAGTCGGCGAGACAGAGGTGTCTTGTGAGAAGGCAGGTGCGAGGGTGGCATCGTGGATACTCCACCTCATGCCTTAGCAAGTTCGACGCCGCCTCGGGCCGTCGCCGGCTGCGATATCATCCAGCCCGACCATGCGACTTTTCTGCACCCCTCGCTCGCCTCGTCGTCGAGCTCGGCAATCAGCTGGTTTGCGGTGCCGTCGCAGACGTGGGACGCCCTCGTCAATCGCGACGACCTGCATGCCTTTCTGAGCGCGACGATCGCCGGACAGGCGCCGTTGCCCACGCCGCCCGATCCGGCCGACCTGCGGGCGCCGATCGGATCGCAGGAGGTGTGGGCGGCGGGCGTGACGTATTTCCGCAGCCGCACCGCGCGCATGGAAGAGTCCAAGTCTGCCGGCGGCGGCGACTTCTACGATCGCGTCTACGGCGCGGCCCGTCCGGAGTTGTTCTTCAAGGCCAGCCCGCACCGCGTGCGCGGATCGGGCCAGACCGTGCGCATCCGCCGCGACGCGCGATGGAACGTGCCCGAGCCGGAGCTGACCCTGGCGGTCACGTCGAGCGGCGCGATCATCGGGTACACCATCGGCAACGACATGAGCTCGCGCGACATCGAGGGCGAAAACCCGTTGTACCTGCCGCAGGCCAAGGTGTACGACGGCAGTTGCGGATTGGGACCGGCCATCTACGTGACGCCGGAGCCGCTGCCGCCGGACACCGAGATCCGGATCGCGATTCGGCGTGCCGGCGCCGTGGTGTTTGCAGGCACGACGTCGCTTGCCGCCATGAAGCGGACGCCGCGCGAGCTGGTGGACTATCTGTTTCGCGACAACAGTTTCCCGCACGGCTGCCTGCTGCTGACGGGCACCGGTATCGTGCCGCCCGACGACTTCACGCTGGCCGCGGGCGACGAGGTCGCGATTGTCATCGAGCCCATCGGCACGCTGGTCAACACGGTCGCCGCTGGGCGCATGATCGGGTTTCCGCTGCGTGTGTGGCCCGGGCGATGGGCCGTGTGCCGGCTCGCGCCGGACGACGCGGTGCCGGCGTGGGCGACCTGCGCCGGCGCCGCTCTCCGTCGTGGCGCGATCGGAGACGGAGTTGTCGATCCTGGTGCCCGAGGCCCAGGTGCCCGACCAGGTCACCAGCGAACGCGGGTTTCGCGTGATCGAGGTGGTCGGGCCGGTGCCGTTTGCCGTGACCGGGCTCATCGCGTCGCTGTCGCAGCCGCTGGCGGCGGCCGGCATCAGCCTGTTTCCGGTCGCGACGTACGACACCGACTACGTGCTCGTGAAGGAACCGATGCTGGCAGCGGCCGTCGACGTGCTGCGCGCCGCGGGGTTTAGAGTCGAATGACCAGACGCGAGTTTCTGATCGCTGTCGCTGACGGCGCCAGGTACGCTAGGTGCCAGGTACGTCTGCACATCTGCGGCTGGCACCGTCAGCACCGTCGACCGGCCCCATCGCCGCCGATGCGCTCGGCGTCACGCTGGCGCACGAGCACGTGCTCGTCGATTTCATTGGCGCCGACCGCGTGTCGCCCTCGCGCTACGACCGCGACGCGGCGTTTGCCAGGGCGCTGCCGCACCTGGAGCGGATCTACAGCCTGGGATGCCGCACGCTGGTGGAGTGCACGCCGGCCTACCTTGGCCGCGATCCGGAGTTGTTGCGCCGCCTGTCTCGGGCCTCGAAGCTGCACATCCTCACCAACACCGGCTACTACGGCGCGGCCAACGACAAGTTCCTGCCGCCGCACGCCTTCACCGAAGACGCCGATCAACTGGCCGCGCGGTGGATCCGTGAGGCTCGCGACGGCATCGACGGCACCGGCATCATGCCGGCGTTCATGAAGATCGGCGTCGATGCCGGGCCGTTGTCCGACGTCGATCGCAAACTGGTGCGGGCGGCGGCGCGGACCCATCGCGCCACGGGGCTGCCGATCTACTCCCACACGGGCAATGGCATCGCGGCACTGGCGCAGGTGGCCGTGCTCGAGGAAGAGCGCGCGCCGCTTGGTGCGTTCGTGTGGGTGCACGCGCAGAACGAATCGGACCGCGCCGTGCACGCCCAGGTGGGGCGGCGTGGCGCGTGGGTGTCGTTTGACGGCGTCGGCGCGCAGAGTCTCGAGCGGCATCTCGACAACGTGCTGGCGATGCGCGAGGCCCGGCTGCTCGATCGCGTGCTCGTCTCGCAGGACGCCGGCTGGTATCGCGTCGGCGAGCCCGACGGCGGCACGTATCGCCCGCACGACTTCATCTTCACGGACTTCCTCCCCGCGCTTGCGCGCGCGCGGCCTCACCGAGCGCGAGGTCGCGCAGGTGATGGTCGACAATCCGCGGCGGCGCTGACGGATAGCCTGACACCGGACTAGCCGGCCTGAACCGCTCAGCGCGGCGCACGCGGCGCGCCCCTACTGGGTGCGTCGCCCGCACCCCCCATATCTGCCGTCTTGATCCCCTCCGGCAGGCCCGCTACACTAGGCGAACAAAAAGCGAATAAACGCAAATCCAATTGAATCTGCGTAATTTTCGTAATCGTCAATCGTCAATCTGCAATCGTCAATTTGGCTCCCTGCGTGTACATCGAACTCCACACCGCCTCTGCCTTTTCCTTCCTGCGTGGCGCCTCGCTGCCTGAAACCCTGGCCGAGCGCGCGGCGGCGCTGGAGTACCCCGCCATGGCCCTGGTCGATCGCGACGGCCTCTACGGCATGCCGCGCTTTCACAAGGCCGCGCAGGCCGCGGGGGTCAGGGCGATCGTGGGCGTGGAACTGACAATTGACGATTGCAGATTGCAGATTGCGGATTGTGATTCCGCAGATGGCACGACATCCCCGGCGTCGCGTCCTCGATCCGCCAATCCACAATTCAATCTGCAATCTGCAATCTGCAATCGCAATCCTCCTGGACCCTGCCCGTCCTCGTCGCTCCACGCACGGGCTACCAGAATCTCTCCCGTCTGCTCACGCGGATGAAGCTGCGCGCGCCGAAAGGGGAGGGCGCGCTCACGCTGGACGATCTCGACGGCCACGTCGAGGGCCTGGTGGCGCTGCCGGGGCAGCCGCTGCTCAACGCGCGGCAGCACGGCGTCGGCGGGCTGCTCGATCGGCTGGTCGGCACCTTCGGCCGCTCCAATGTCTATGTCGCGATCGCACGGCACCTGGATCGCGCGCAGGAGATCGACAACGAGTCGCTCATCGATCTGGCCGCCGCCTATCGCGTGCCCATCATCGCCACCGGCGGCGTGCGGTTTGCCTCGCCCGTCGAGCGGCCGTTGCACGACGTCTTCACCTGCCTCCATCACAAGACGACGCTGGCGCAGGCGGGCCGCCGGCTGGTGGCCAACGCCGAGCGCTATCTGCGGTCGCCCGAGGCCATGGCGGCGCGCTTTGCCGATCTGCCGCAGGCCATCACCGCCACGCGCGAGCTGGCCGATCGCCTCGAGTACACGATGGCCGATCTGGGCTATCGCTTTCCGGAGTACCCGGTGCCGCCGGGCGAGACGATGACGTCGTTTCTGCGCAAGATCGCGGAGGTCGGCGCGCGCGAGCGGTATCGGCCGTATCACGACCGCGCGCGGGCGCAGGTCGGCCGCGAGCTGGATCTGATCGAGAAGCTCGATCTGGCCGGCTACTTCCTCATCGTCTGGGACCTGATCAACTTCTGCCGCCAGCGCGGCATCCTCGTGCAGGGCCGCGGTTCGGCGGCCAACAGCGCCGTCTGCTACAGCCTCGGCATCACCTCGGTCGACCCGGTCGGGATGGAGCTGCTCTTCGAGCGGTTCCTCTCGGAAGAGCGCGGCGAGTGGCCCGACATCGATCTCGACCTGCCCAGCGGCGATCGGCGCGAGCGCGTGATCCAGTACGTCTACGAGCGCTACGGCCAGCTGGGCGCGGCGATGACGGCCAACGTCATCACGTACCGCAACCGCAGCGCCACGCGGGAAGTGGGCAAGGCGCTGGGCTTTGACGCCGACCTGATCGATCGGCTGGCCAGGCTGATGCACCGCTTCGAGTTCGTGGACAGCAGCGAGACGCTGGCCCGGCACCTGCGCGAGGTCGGCGTGGACAGCGTCGATCCGCGGATGCGCCAGTTCGCCGACCTCTGGCACCGCATGCAGGATTTGCCGCGCCACCTGGGCCAGCACAGCGGCGGCATGGTCATCTGCCAGGACCGGCTCGATCAGGTGGTGCCGCTCGAGAACGCCAGCATGCCCGGCCGCGTGGTCGTGCAGTGGGACAAGGAGGACTGCGCCGACATGGGGCTCATCAAGGTCGATCTGCTCGGCCTGGGCATGATGAGCGTGCTGCAGGACGCGCTGGTGCTGGTCAACAGCACGGAACCAGGTTCCCAGGTTCACGGGTTCACGGGTTCACAGGTTCAAGGTCACCAGGTTCACAATCCGAGTTCACAAGGTCCACAAGGTTCAATTCTCGATCTCGCGCATCTACCTCCGGACGACCCGCTGGTCTACAAGATGCTGCAGGAGGCCGACACCATCGGCCTCTTCCAGGTCGAGTCGCGCGCGCAGATGGCGACGTTGCCGCGCCTGAAGCCGGCCTGCTTCTACGACATCGTCGTGCAGGTGGCCATCATCCGCCCCGGGCCCATCGTCGGGCAGATGGTGCACCCGTATCTGAACCGGCGCGCGGGCCGCGAGCCGGTGACCTACGCCCATCCCTCGCTCGAGCCGATCCTGCGCCGCACGCTGGGCGTGCCGCTGTTCCAGGAGCAACTGCTGCGCATGGCGATGACGGCGGCCGGGTTCACCGGCGGGCAGGCCGAAGAGCTGCGGCGCGCCATGGGGTTCAAGCGATCGGAGAAACGGATGCGCGTCATCGAACAGCAGTTGCGCGACGGGATGGCCACGCAGGGCATCACCGGCGAGACGGCCGAGCAGATCATCACGTCGATTGCCTCGTTTGCGCTCTACGGGTTTCCCGAGTCGCACGCGGCCAGCTTCGCGCACATCGCGTATGCCAGCGCGTATCTGAAGGCGCACTACCCGGCGGTGTTCTACACGGCGCTGCTCAACAACCAGCCGATGGGCTTCTACCATCCGGCGACGCTGGTGAAGGACGCGCAGCGGCACGGCGTGCACTTCGCGCCAGTCGATGTCGAGGCCTCCGACTGGGACTGCACCATCGGGCCCGACGGCCGGGTGCGCCTGGGCCTGCGCTACGTTGCGGGCCTTCGCGAGCCGGTCGGCCGCGCCATTGCCGCCACGGTGGCGCAGCCGCCGTCGCCGCCGGCGCGCTGCCCCAAGTGCGGCTGCGACGACCGCTCGATGCTGGAGATCGCGCATCGCAGCACCCGGCACTGCAGCACCCGGCACCGCACCGGCACCCGGCACTCAGCACCCGGCACTGTGGGAGTGCTTCTGTAACCTCTGCGCCCACGACTGGACCGAGCCGCAACCGATCGCGCGCAAGTTCGCGTCGCCCGACGATCTGATTCGCAAGACCGGCGCGCGACGCGACGAGCTGACCGTGCTGGCCGAGATCGGCGCGCTCTCCGCCTTCGGCTACGACCGCCGCGCGGCGCTGTGGCAGATCGAGAAGGCGGTGAGGCCGGAGGGGGAGCTCTTCGAATTGCAGATTGACGATTGCAGATTGCAGATTACGGATCGGGGCAACGCTCAGGTCGGGGAGTCCGATCCGTCTCCATTGCGCCCGATGCAGCCTCTGGAACGCATGGCTGCAGACTTTGCGGGGACCGGACTGACCATCGGCCCGCATCCGATGTCGTTTCATCGATCCGCGCTTGCGCTCAAGGGCGTGTTGCGGGCCGTGGATTTGCCACGGCAGCGCCCGGGCCGGCGCGTGCGCGTGGCCGGGTGCGTCATCACGCGCCAGCGGCCGGGCACGGCCAAGGGCTTTGTCTTCCTCACGCTCGAAGACGAAACGGGCATCAGCAACATCATCGTCCGGCCGAAGGTCTACGACGAGCAGCGGCTTGCCATCATCGAGTCGTCGTTTGTCATCGTCGATGGCCTGCTGCAGCTTCAGGACGGCGTGACGGCCATCCAGGCCGAGCGGGTGCTGCCGCTCGAAGGCGTGCCCATCGACGTGGAGTCACACGACTTTCGGTAGGATACTATCCACGGCCGTGACCGTCGCCGCCGCGCCCACACCTTCCTCCGACCGCCTGCCGCTGCTCGACGCCACGCGCGGGGTCGCTCTGCTCGGCATCTTCACGCTGAACCTCGCGCCGCTTTCCGGGTTCGTCTTCATGAAGCCCGAGGAGATGTCGGCGCTGCCGACCGCGGCCGTCGACCTGCCGGCGGCATTGCTCATCCTGTGGCTCGGGTACGGCAAGTTCTACTCGCTCTTCTCGCTGCTGTTCGGCATTGGCTTTGCCTTGCAGATCGAGTCGGCCGCGCGCGACGGCGACCAGCGGCTGCGGCGGTTCCGCCGCCGCCTGCTGGTGCTGCTGGCGATCGGGTTCATCCACCTGACCTTCATCTGGAGGGGCGACATCCTCGCGCTGTACGCGCTGGTCGGGTTCGCGCTGATCCCGTTGCGCCGGCTGTCCCAGCGCGCCCTGATCGTCACGGCGGCCGTGCTGCTCGTGCTGCCCGTGGTGGAGCAGGCGCTGATTGTCGCAAGCCACGGCGCGCTCGATCCGGGTGCGCCGCTGCTCGAGATCGGCCGGCGCTGGCAGATCGCGATGGGGTTTGGCGCCGACGCCGAGCCGTACCCGTGCTCAAGTACGCGAGCCTCACCGAGGCCGTGCGCTTTCAACTGAGCGGCATCTGGTTCCGCTACGCCGACCTGCTCACGACGGGGCGCCCGTTCAAGGTGCTGGCGATGTTCGTGCTCGGCCTGTGGGTGGGCCGAAGCGGCATGTTGCGCGACATCGAGCCGTGGGTGCCGCTGCTTCGGCGCGTGCGCCTGGTGTGTCTGGCTGTTGGCCTGCCGGCCGCGCTCGTGCAGGCGCTGATGGAGGTCGGCGCCGGTCCGCCAGACTCGCCGTTGCAGCATCCTCGGCCCGGCGGCGTACGCGCTCGGCGTCGCGCCGCTTGCCGTGGCCTACGCCTCGCACCTGGCGCTGCTCTGGCGCCGGGCCGTCTGGCGCGACCGGCTCGCCTGGGCGATTGCTCCCGGCCGAATGGCCCTGACCAACTACCTGATGCAGACGCGTCATCGCCATCGCGCTCTTCTACGGCATCGGCCTGGGCCTGATGGGAGAGGCCGGCCCGGTCACCTGGCCGCTGATTGCCGGCGTCGTCGTGGCCTTTCAGGCTGCCATCAGCTGGTGGTGGCTCGGCCGGTTCCCGTTTGGCCCGATGGAATGGCTGTGGCGGCGGGCCACATATGGCCGGTTTTCCGCGGATTCAAGTTCCGCCACGCCCGGCCGATTACCGTGATGCCCGGGCTGCGGCCTGGCGGGCGAGCCGTCGTGACAGGCGGCCTCAGTCGCGGGTCTTGCGGCCGTAGCCCAGTTCGGCCCCGCCCGAGATGATGTGATCGACGCCCGTCGTGAACGTCGCCTCGGCCGCCAGGAACAGGCACAGCCTGCCCACTTCGTCGGGCGTGCCCATGCGGCCCATGGGCTGCGCGGCCTCGCCATCGGCCCGCGTTCGGCGCGGATCGGCCGACTGGTCCACGGCCTCCTGCCAGAGCGGCGTGTCGATGTTGCCCGGCGACACCGCGTTCACGCGGACGCCGTGTCGCGCCTCGTCGACGGCCAGCGCCTTGGTGAACGACAGCACCGCGCCCTTGCTGGCGACGTAGGTCGTCGCGTAGTGCTGGCCGATGGTGGCCACCAGGCTGGCGATGTTGATGATGCTGCCGCGCGAGCGGCGCAGAAACGGCAGCGCGGCACGGCACCCCGCAAACACGCTGGTCACGTTCAGCCGCATCAGCGCCTCGAACTCGTCGAGGGTGAACTCGTCGATTGGCTTGTGCGGCGGATGCCACCCGGCGTTGTTGATCAGGCAGTCGAGCCGGCCCAGCCGGGCGGCGGTCCCCGAGACCAGCGCCGTCAGGGCCGCGGCATCGGCGACGTCGCACAGCGCGAAGTCCGCGCGACCCGGTCCGCGCGCCGTGACCGCAGCCGACAGTTCCGCTCCGCCCTCAGGCTCGTGCGAGCAGAACACCACGTGCGCGCCGGCGCCGGCAAACACCTCCACGCAGCCGCGGCCGATGCCCTTGGTGCCGCCGGTGACGATGACGACGTGGCCGGTATAGTCAGTCACGGTCGTGGAATCAGGAAGGACGCGCCGCTTGACGACGCCTTTGTCCACGGTCGTCGGCCAGGCGCGAGATCACCTGGAAATGCAGGTCGTCGCCGATCTGCTCGAACAGCATGAAGCTCAAGTCGGTGTCGAAGCCCGCGTCGAAGTAGATCCCTCGCCTGATGTTGCCCGCCCGGAGCTTGCCTGCCGCGCCGGAGGTGAAGTACGCGATGCCGTTTTGCGGCTTCAGCCGCTCGTAGAAGTGCTCGTGGCCCGCGAGCACGACGCTCACGCCGTACTTGATGAACAGCGGCTCGATGAACGCGCGCAACCCGACCTCGGACCCGTGGCGCTTGCCGGACGAGTAGGTCGGGTGATGCATGTAGGCGATCTTCCACGGCGCGTTCGACTCGGACAAAGCCTTCTCGACCCATCGGACCTGTTCGGTCGACATGTAGGTGCTGTCGATCGCGAAGCACTCGACGTCGCCCTTGCGGAAGCTGTAGTACCGCTTGCCGTCCATGTTGAAGGGCTTGTAGTTGATCTGAATCACCGGCTCGTCGTGGTTGCCGAGCGCCGCGTAGAACGGCACGCCGGCGTCGAGCACGGCCTTGTAGGGGAGCTCGAACTTCTTGAAGAAGTCCTTCGCCGTCTCGCGTCCGTAGATGTTGTCGCCGAGCATCAACACGAACGAGAACGGGAACAGCTTGTGGGCGGCGGCAAACTGCGCGGCCAGCTGGTACTGGCGGCCCGCACCGCTTCCGCTGTCGCCGATGACCGCAAACTTCAGCGAGTCGGGCGCGTTGGGGAGCGTGATCGCAATCGCCGCCCAGAGCGAGGCCGGCAGCGACAGCAGACAGACGAGCAACAGGACGCGTCGGCGCATAGTCAATGGTCGCGTATCAGAGGGACGGGCTGCCCGGAGGATCGGGCTGGAGGTGCCAGCCGCTGGCGGACGCCGCGGACGGCCGAGCCCACGGCAAGCGAGGCGTTGAACACGTGATCGACGCGCAGCGGGCCGGCCAGCCGGTAGCGTCCGAGGGCGCCCAGGCCCGCCGAGGCGATGCACCCGCAGTTGGCGCAGTCCGGGCGTCCGCCGAACTGGCACGGCGTGACGCGCGTCTCGAGGTCGGCCGACACCGATCGCGTCACGCGCGCGAAGATGCACTCCTCGGGCGACGCCGGCGGCTCCGCGTAGACCTCGATCATGCCCTTGTGGCATCTCGATCTTCTTGTAGCGCTCGCGCAACGCCAGCAGCGTCGCGACGACATCGCGCCGATCGTCGGGGCGGAGTTTCTCGGCCGACTCCTCGCCGATCTGCGGGGTGTACAGGCTGAACCAGATCTTGCGACAGTTCGGCTGGCTCTGCCAGAACTGCGCAAACTCCTCGAGATACCCGCTGCGCTGAACCAGCTGGCGCGTCACCGTGCAGTGCACGACGATCTGCTGCCCCTCGATGTGCTTCAGGATCCGGTCGTAGGTCGCCGGCGCGCGACGCACGTCGTGCTCGGCGGGCAGCCCGTCGATGGACACCACCACGGACAGTCGCGGGATCGAGGCCCACTCGCGGGGAATGGGCCGCACGGCGCTGGTGACGACCTGCACGTGCAGGCCGCGCGCCGACAGCTGAGGCAGCAACTCGTTGAGCTCGCGATACCGCACCAGCGGTTCGCCGCCGACGATCGAGACGTGCAGCGGCTTGTGACGGTCGACCAGCGCGTGGACGCCGTCGATGAGCGCCTGTCCCTTGAAATCGCGCAGCCCGCGCAAAGTGGTCACGCCACCGAGATGATCGTCGCCGTACGCGTAGCAGCCGGGACAGCGCAGCGGACACTCGCGAGTGATCTCGATCGACAGCGACGGCGTGTACCCGCCGAGTATGCGTGCCCACGAACTGAAGATCCCGTCCATTAACGTCCTCCGGCCCGAGCGGCTGCACGCTGACCCTGTGCGCTCACTATAACAGGCCCGATGTTATCTTTAGGGCACGATATGATCGAGAGACGGCGTTCGAAGATCTCCGGCTGGGGCGTCTACGCGACCCGGCCCATCACGAAGAACACGCGCATCGTCACCTACGACGGGGAGAAGATCACGCACAAGGAGAGTCGCGATCGAGAAGACGCGCTATCTCGACAGGGGACAGATCTGGTGCTTCACGCTGAACAACCGCTGGGTCATCGACGCACGCGTCGGCGGCAACATCGCGCGCTACATCAATCATTCCTGCAAGCCCAACTGCTACTCGTGGATCAAGGACGGCCTGATCTGGATCCGCGCCTCGCGCAACATCGCGATCGGCGAAGAGCTCAGCTACGACTACAACACGACGGGCAACGCCAGGATTGCCTGCCGGTGCCGCCCCGACTGCAAGAACTCGCTATGAGCCGACGCGCGATCGTGTACCTGCACGGGTTCGCCAGCTCGCCGCGTTCGTCGAAGGCGCGGTTCTTCGCCGAGCGGGCCGCCGGCGCCGGCTGGGCCTACACGTGCCCCGATCTCAACGAGCCCGACTTCACCGCGCTGACCGTGTCGCGCATGATCGACCAGGCAGACGCCGCCATCGAGGCACAAGGCGAGGGCCCGGTTGCGCTGGTGGGATCCAGCCTGGGCGCGTTTGTCGCGCTGCACGCCGCCGCCAGGCGGCTGCGCGCGTGGCGCGCTGGCGCCCGTGGACCGGCTCGTGCTGCTGGCGCCCGCCCTCGATCTCGTGCCCAGTCTCGAAGAAGAATTCGGACCCGCCAGGATGGCGGCCTGGGAGCTCACCGGCCGCCTGCCGGTGTTTCACTACGGCGATGACGCCATGCGCGAGCTCGCGTGGGACTTCATGCCCGACGCGCGGACCTTCGACAGCGACGCCGTCGACCTCGACCTGCCGATTCTGATTTACCAGGGCAGCGGCGACGAGGTCGTCGCGGCCGGCCAGCGTCAGAGCGATGGGCGGCCACGCGCCCGCATGTCGCGCTTCGAATGGTCGACGACGGCCATCAGCTGCTCGGACACGTCGAGATCATGTGGGCCGACGTCGTGACGTTTCTCGAGGGCGCGTGATGACGCCGGCGGCGTGCGTCTCCGCCCTGCTCGCCGCGATGTGCCTGACGCCTGCGGCGCCCCAGCGTGCGGCCTCGGCGCAGTCGCCGCCTGGCGGCGTCTGGGGCCTGGGCCATCGTGGACTGGCCGGCCGGCGCCGTGGTCGCCGGCGACGCAGCTGGCGCGATTGCGCCAGCCCGCCGAGCCCGGGTCGTTTCTCAAGATCGCCACGCTGGTCGCCGCGTTTGCGACTGGGCTGGCCTCGCCGGACACCCGCGTGCCCGTGCGAGGGCGAGGCGACCGTGAAGGACCAGATCATCCGCTGCAGCCATCCCCGGCTTCGCCATCCGCTCCGGCCCGCCGAGGCGTTGGCCGTCTCGTGCAACGTCTGGTTTGCGACCGTCGGCGCCCGGCTGTCGCGTGCGCGACTCGACGGCGTGCTGGCTGCGCTGGGCCTTCCGCCGACGCCCGTCGGGCGCGCCGATGCCGCTGGTCGCCACGGGACTGCGCGCCTCGCCGTCGCCGCCGATGGCCTGGGTCGAGGCGCTCTCGCGCCTGCTGCGGCAGCCGTCGGCGGTCCCGTTGTCGCGCGACGCGACGGGCGACGCTGGTCGAGGGGCTGCGCGGCGCGGCGCTGTACGGCACGGCCAACGCGTTCAGCGAACGCGGGCTCGACGTCCTGGCGAAGACCGGCACCGCAACTCAGCCCGCCGGAGGCACGTCGGCGTCGTGGTCGCCGCATGGCCGGCCGGCGCGCCAACGCGCGCGCATTGGTCCTGGTCGCACCCGGCGTCGCCGGCAAGGACGCCGCCGACCTGGCAGCAGCCGTCGTCGCCAGCCCCCCGCGCGAGGCGAAGCCGAGCGCGCCCCCCACGGCGCGAAGCGCCGAGCCCCCCGCCGAGCGCAGCGAGCGCGCCCCCTCGACGCGCAGCGCCGAGCCCCAGACGCTCCGCGTCGGCACTGCCGCGCGCCGGGCGGCGGCTACGCCGTCGAGGCGTACGCGCTCGAAGACTACGTCGCGCGAGTGCTGGCCGGAGAAGCCGCGGCCGAAGCCGGCCTGCGGCGCTCGAAGCGCTCGCGGTGGCGGTGCGGACGTTTGCCGTCGGCAATCGCGGGCGACATCAGCGCGACGGCTTCGACCTGTGCACGCTCACGCACTGCCAGGTGCTGCGTACGCCCTACGCGGCCGTGCGCGATGCGGCGGCGGCAACCGCCGGCCAGGTTCTGCTCGTCAACGGCGCGCCGGCGTCGGTGTTCTACACGGCGTCGTGCGGCGGACGCACCGAGCGCCCGTCGGCAGTCTGGCCTGGCGCCGACGATCCGGCGCTACCTGCCCTCGAAGTCGGATCGGGCCTGCGGGGGCGAGCCTCGATGGGCCGCCGAGATCCCCGTGCAGGATCTCGAACGAACGCTCGTCGGCTGCCGGCTATCGCGGGTCGCAGTTGCGGGACCTCGAGGTGGATGGCCGCAGTTCATCCGGGCGCGTGGCGCGCGTGCACCTCGACGGGATGACGCCGGACGCGATTTCCGGTCAGGACCTGCGGATGGTCGTGGGCCGCGCGCTCGGCTGGCACCTGCTGAAGAGCACGGACTTCACCGTCCGCCGCACCGGCGGCGGCTACCGCTTCGACGGCAAGGGCTTCGGCCACGGCGTGGGCATGTGCGTGCTGGGCTCGGTGCGGCGGGCCGAGCACGGCGACTCCGCCCGCGAGATCCTGCGCGCGTACTATCCCGGCCTCGAGATCGGCCGCCTGCGGGAAAGCCCCGCGACGCCGGGACCCAGCGCCGCCGTCGCAACCGTCGCGACCGGTGCACGTGAAGCCCCCATGGCACGGGAAGCGCCCGAAGCGCCCGGCCTCACCCTCCAGCTTCCCGCCGGCGCCGAGCCCGAACGCGGCGCGCTGACGGCTTTTGCGCGTCGCGCCCTCGCCGACCTCTCGCGGGCGACCGGGCAGCCGGCGCCCGCCAGGCCTTCGCCTCGTGTTTCATCCGTCGGCCGAGAGCTTCCGGCGGGAAACGGGCGAGCCATGGTGGACCGCCGCGCGCACCAGCGGCGTCACGGATCGATTTGCTGCCGCCGGCCGTGCTTCGCGAGCGCGGCACGGTCGAGTCCACGCTGCGGCACGAACTGGCGCACGTGTTGACCGGGCCCGCGCTCGAGGGGCGGCCCGAGTGGGTGAAGGAGGGCGTCGCGATGCATTTTGCCGGCGAGCCGCCGCC
The DNA here is from genome assembly GCA_963818215.1 of Vicinamibacteria bacterium. GTDB lineage: Bacteria > Acidobacteriota > Vicinamibacteria > Vicinamibacterales > JAENWD01 > JAENWD01. The sequence continues at coordinate 35,530 of CAWFRL010000033.1, forward strand.
GGCCTCACTGGTCGGCGCCGACGGCGTGCCGCGGCGCGTGAAATGCCCGAGCGACGACGACCTGCGGCGTCCGGTGTCGGCCGCATCGGCCCGGCAGGCCTACGCGCTGGCCGCCGCCTGCGTCGCGCGTGCGCTCGGTGACGGCGCGCGCTGGCGTGACATCCGCTAGTCCGGCTCTTTCCATCCGCCGATTGCCGCTCGCATCACGCCGCCGTAGGTCCGCATGCCGTCGCCGTTGCCGACCAGGGCGCTTCCGGCGACGCGCAGCCCCATCCCGGTGACGATCAGCGAGCGCGTGACGGCCCGGCCCACCAGGCCATGATGCTTGGCCATGTAGCGTTCGAGGTTCTGATAGTACAGGCGCTTCATCCGCGGCACGCCCAGCAGTGGCGACCGACGTGCCGCCGAGGTGCCGGAAGTTGGCGCGCGGCACGAAGAAGATCGTCCAGCCGGCTTCGAGGATGCGGCGGCACAGGTCGACGTCCTCGAACCAGGCGGGGAAGAAGCGCTCGTCCATGCCGCCCACCTGTTCGAACGTGCGGCGCCGCACCATCAGGCACGCGGCGGCCGGTTGCTCCACGGCCTGCGACGAGGCGTCGGTGATCTCGGCGGCCTCGGCCTTCCGGGTCAGCGGATTGGACGGCCACACGTACTTGAACAGCAGCAGGTCGGCGGTGACGGTGGCGTAGGTCGGCAGCCGGCGCACGTTGAACCCGCGCTGCCAGTCTTCGGTCATCGAGAGCAGGCGTCCGCCGGCGGCGCCGCACGTGATGTGCTCGTCGAGAAACTCCGCCAGCCGCTCGATGGATTTCGGCGTCGCTTCCGCATCCGGGTTGAGCAGCAGCAGGTAGGTGCCGGTGGCCTCGGCCGCGGCGCGGTTGACCGCGGCGCCAAAGCCGATGTTGCGATCCAGCCGGATCAGCCGCACGCCAGGGAACGTCTCGGCGATGAAGTCTGCGCTGCCGTCGGTGGACGCGTTGTCCACGACGATGATCTCCGAGTCCTTCGGCAGCGACTCGAGGCAGCGGCCGAGAAAGTCGCGGTTGTTCCAGGTGACGATGAGTGTCGAGGACGAAGAGGGCACCGGCCGAGGATGTTAGCACTACAGCGCTCGCCGATCCTGCTCCTCCGCGGCAATCTTGCACGCTCATGCAACGCATGTCACAGTGGCGGGAATGTCTCGAGGACTCGTGCTGGCCGTGAGCGTCGCCGACCGCGGTCGCTGCCCATGCGCAGACGAAGGCGCCGGAGGCACCGCACCCGGGCCTTGTGCGCGTGCTCGCCGACACGCCCGAGGCGCGCGCGGAATGGGATCGCCGCCTGGCGCGCATGGTCAAGTCCGGCGCGCTCAAGGTCCGCGAAGAGCGCGCGACCTCGTCGAGCGGCCCGCATGACCAGTGGCTGGATCAACTGCACAAGGGCGTGCCCGTCGTCGGCGCCGATGTGTGGCGCCGCGTCGAAGGCGGCGTGCTCGACGGCCGCCGAGGGCACGATCTACGAGAAGATCGCCGATCAACCCCGTGCCCAGGCTGACGCGCGCCGAAGTCGTGGTGGCCGTGACGGCGCTGGCGCCGGGGTCGGCGGGGCCAAGCCGCCCGCCGGAACTGGTCGTGCTGCCCACCGCCGGCGGCGCGTACGTGCTGGCGTATCGCGCGCGGGTGTTCGACGGCAGCCAACTCGTCGTGCACTACCTCGACGCGTCAACGCGGCGCCGTCGTGCTCAGCGAAGCGGCGCCGGACGGCCCACCGCCAGTCGCACGCTGATCGCCTGCAGCCGGCCATCCGCCGAGTGCGTCGACGTCACGTCGCCGCCGCCGCCGGCGATGACGGCCCGCGCCAGCGGCAGCGAAAACCCCAGGCCGCCCAGCCACTCGGCGTAGAAGGTTCCGCCCGCATCACCTGATGGCGCGCCGGGCCGGCGCGCGTCGACGGTCGCGGTGTCCGCGGTGACCGTCACGTCGACCGCGATCGCCTCGCCGCGCTCCGCGGCTCTGGCCACGGCGGCCAGCAGCGACGCGAGCGCACCGGGCAACAGGTGGGGCAGTGCCCTGACCATCACGTCGGGCACGTCGCCGGCGACGATACCGACCGCGCCCGCGCGGGTGGCAGCCGCCGAACGCACGGCCTCGGTCACCACCGGTGACAGCGCGACGGCGCCAGGCTCGGCCGGCGACTCCGACAGACGCGTCCAGTCGCGCATCTCGCCCGTCAGCTGCTCCAGCCGCTCGCACGACCTCAGCGCGCGGGCGACGGCGGCCTGTTGAACTGGGTCCGCGAGGCCGCCCAGCTGCCGCAGGCTGCCAATCGCGACCGTCAGTGGCGTGCGCAGCTCGTGCACGACCAGGTCGACCAGGGACACCTCGCGGGAGGGCATGGGGAATGGTAACGACGATTCAAGGATTCCGGGGCCGGGCCGATTCCTTACTCAGCTGTTGCCGGAGATGGCGTCCGGCGCGGCGCGGAGGGGTCGGCCTGTTGCGTTTGGGAACCCCCAACCGCCCCGTCCGCATCTAAACTACCATGCAGGACCGTTATCCTGTGGTGAGGAGTCCAGATGCTGATTCGCAGGGCGCCCGATCTCCGCTGGAGTGACGTCACCCCGAAAGCCCACTACCTGCGGCGGCGCGAGTTCATCCGCGCGGCGGCCGTGCCGCTGGTGGCGGGCGCTGCCGGGTGGCTGGTGGTCGGCCGCCGACGGCCGAGGCGCAAGGCGGCCTGGCCAAGCTGACGTTCACGAAGAGCCCGCTCAGCACCACCGGCGAGAGCTGACGCCGTACGCCGACGTCACGACCTACAACAACTTCTACGAGTTCGGCATCGACAAGGACTCGCCGTCGCGGTTCGGCAAGAGCCTGCGTCCCCGTCCCTGGACCGTGACGATCGATGGCGCGGTCGCCAAGGGCGGCCAGTTCGCCATCGACGACCTGATCAAGCCGTATCAACTCGAGGAGCGCGTGTACCGGCTGCGGTGCGTCGAGGCGCTGGTCGATGGTGATTCCGTGGATTGGCTTCCCGCTGGGCGATCTGCTGCGCAAGGTCGAACCGACCGCCGAAGGCGAAGTTCGTCGAGTTCACCACGCTCAACGATCCCGAGCAGATGCCCGGCGTGCGCCGCCGGTCGCTCGACTGGCCGTACGTCGAAGGGCTGCGGCTCGACGAGGCGATGCACCCGCTGGCGATCCTGGCGGTGGGCCTGTACGGCGAGGTGCTGCCGAACCAGAACGGCGCGCCGCTGCGGCTGGTGGTGCCGTGGAAGTACGGCTTCAAGAGCATCAAGTCGATCGTCCGCATCCGGCTGGTCGAGAAGCAGCCGGTGGGCTCGTGGGAACGCATCGCAGCCGAGCGAGTACGGGTTCTACTCGAACGTGAACCCCGAGGTCGATCATCCGCGGTGGACCCAGGCGCGCGAGCGCCGCATCGGCGAGTTCTTCAAGCGCAAGACGCTGATGTTCAACGGCTACGGCGATCAGGTCGGCGTCGCTCTACACGGGGATGGATCTGAAGAAGAACTACTAGAAGAATTGCAGATTGCAGATTGCAGATTGCAGATTGCAGGATTGCGGATTGACGGACGGTGACTGAATGACGCGATGGCTGAAGGTCGGCGGTGTTCGTCGCCGCGCTCGGACCTGTCGCGTATCTGGTCTACGGCGTCTTTGCCGACACCCTGGGCGCCAATCCGATCGACGCGGTCACCGACGAGACCGGCACGTGGACGCTGCGGTTTCTGACGCTCACCTTGCTGGTCACGCCGCTGCGGAAGTGGACGGGCTGGAACGCGCTGATTCGCTTTCGCCGCATGCTGGGGCTCTTCGCGTTCTTCTACGGCACGCTGCACTTCCTGACCTACCTCGTCCTCGACCAGTTCTTCGCGTTCGACGAGATCGTGGCCGACATCGTCAAGCGGCCGTTCATCACGGTGGGGTTCACGGCGTTCGTGCTGATGATCCCGCTGGCCGCTCACCTCCACGGCCGGCTGGATTCGGCGGCTGGGCGGCAAGCGATGGAACCTGCTGCACAGGCTGGTCTATCTGTCGGCCATCGGCGGCGTCGTGCACTACTTGTGGCTGGTCAAGAGCGACATCTCGCGCCCGGCGCGCTACGGCGTGGTCGTCGCGTTCCTGCTCGCGGCGCGCGTCTGGTTCGCCTACAATGCGCGCCATGGGGTTTCCTCGCGCGCTGCCGCTGCTGCTTCTCGCCGCGTTGCTGATGCCGGTGCCACCATCGACCGCCGCTGACGCGCTCGTCCGGCAAGCTGGCCGGCGCCGCGTCGGCCTTTCTTGCCACGCTCGCGCCTGCCGAGCGCGCGAAGGTGCAACTGGCCTTCGACAGCGACGAGCGGTTCAACTGGTTCTACATCCCGAAGGATCGCGAGGGCCTGCCGCTGAAGCAGATGTCGCCGGCGCAGCAGAAGGCGGCGCTGCATCTGATCGAGACCGGCCTGAGCCAGAAGGGATACTCGAAGGCCGAGGCGATCCGGGCGCTGGACCTGGTGCTGGCCGAGATCGAGAAGGACCCGGTGCGCCGGGATCCCGAGAAGTACTACCTCACCCTGTTCGGCGAGCCGTCGCCGGCCGGCACGTGGGGCATGCGCTGGGAGGGGCACCACGTCTCGCTGCACTGGACGCTGGTCAACGGCGTGGCGATTGCGACCACGCCGCAGTTTTTCGGGAGCAACCCGGCGGAGGTGCGCGGCGGGCCCACGAAGGGCACGCGCGTGCTGCACGCGGAGGAAGACCTCGGGCGTGCGCTCGTCACCTCGCTCACCGCGGAGCAACGGGCGGTGGCCGTCATCGCGGAAAAGGCGCCCGACGACATCCTCACCACCAACACGCGCAAGGCCGCGATCCAGGAGAACACGGGGCTGGCCTACAAGGCAATGACCCCGGCGCAGCGCGGGATGCTGCTCGCGCTGATCGAGGAGTACGCCAGCGCTCAGCCCAAGGCGCTGGCGGCCGAGCGCGTCGCAAAGCTCAAGAAGGCGGGCCTCGACGAGGTGAAATTCGCCTGGATGGGCGGCATCGAGAAGGGCGCGCTGCACTACTACCGCGTCCAGGGGCCGACCTTCCTGATCGAATACGACTGCGTCCAGAACGAAGGCAACCACATCCACGCCGTGTGGCGCGATTTCGACGGCGACTTCGGCGTCGACCTGCTGGAGCAGCACTACAAGAAGTCGGCGCACCATCAGCGGGCAGCAGTAGGCCGGAACTTTAGTTCCGGCAGCGTCGAGGAGAGACGCAGGATGCGCTTGCTCGAACAGGGGCTCCAGGATCTCCGGTTTGGCGCGCGCTCGCTCGCCCGCGCGCCCGGCTTCGCCGCTGCTCGCGATCGTCTCGCTGGCGCTCGGCATCATGGCGACCACGGCGATGTACAGCGTCGTGCGCGCGGTGGTGCTCGATCCGTTTCCCTACAAAGACGTCGACAACCTGATGAGCATCCGCGTCGCCGACCCCGGCGGGCGCGGCGGGCGCACGTACTACTCGACGGACCAGTACCTCGAGTTTGCCAGGCGCGCCACGATCTTCGAGGGCGTCGTCGCGTCGACCATCAGCGACGTCATCTGGACCGGCAGCGGCGACCCGCAGCGGTTGCGCGGCAATCACATCACGACGAATACCTTCGACGTGATGGGCGTGCCGCCGCTGCTGGGCCGGACGGTGCGGCCCGCCGATGGCGTGCCGGGCGCGCTGCCGGTCGTGGTGCTGGGGTTCAAGTTCTGGCAGCGCCAGTTTGGCGGCGAGCCGTCCGTCGTCGGACGTCAGATGCTGCTCAACGGCGTCAACCGCACGGTGGTCGGCGTGATGCCCAAGCGCTTCATGTGGCGCGGCGCCGACGTGTACGTGCCCGTCGTCTTCGAGCAGGGCAAGGTCATCGAAGGCGTCAGGAACGTGCACGTGCTCGGCCGGCTGAAGGCCGGAGTGACCGAGGCACAGGCCGAGGCCGACCTCCGCCCGATCGTCGCGGACCTGGCGCAGCGGGAGCCGGCACAGTTTCCGGATAGCCGCTGGCGGGTGGGCCTGCTCTCGTTCAAGGAGACGTTCCCGAGCGGCCTGCGCGAGACGCTGTGGATCCTGTTTGCCGCGGTGGGGCTGCTGCTGCTGATCGCGTGCGTCAACGTCTCGAACCTCCTGCTGTCCCGCGCCGCGACACGCCAGCGCGAGATGGCCGTGCGCGCGGCGATCGGGGCGGGACGCGCGCGGCTGGCGCGGCAACTGCTCACCGAAAGCCTCCTCATCGCCTTCGGGGGCGTCGTTGTCGGCGTTCCGCTGGCGTACCTGGGCCTCAATGCCATCATCGCGCTCGTGCCGCCCAACACGATCCCGGACGAATCGGAGATCGTCATCAACGGCGCGGTGCTGGCCTTCACCGTGGCGGTGTCGATGGCGACGGCGCTCATCTTCGGCCTCGCGCCGGCGTGGCAGGGCTCGTTCACCGATCTCACCGAGTCGCTGAAGGACGGCGCGCAGGTCGGTGACCGGTGGCAGGCGCCAGGCGATCGTGAGCAACGGGCTGGTCGTCGCCGAGGTCGCGCTCTCGGTGATGCTGCTGGTGGGCGCCGCCCTCATGATGCGCACGCTCGTCGCGATGCAGGACCTCGACCTCGGCATCCGGCCGGAGCGCCTGATGACGATGCGGGTGCCGCTGGTGGAGACGCGTTATCCGGACAGCGACCGACGCGTGGCCTTTTTCCAGGCGCTGCTCGGCCGGCTCGAGACTGCGCCGGGCGTGCGGGCTGCGGCCGTCAGCTCCGGCGTCCACCCGTTTGCGGGCTGGCTGACCCCGATTGAAGTGCCGGGCAGCGCCACCGAAGACACCCGCCCCGCGGTCTTTCACCAGGTGAGCGGCGGCTACACCCGCGCCATGGGCATTCCGCTCGCTGCCGGCCGCGCGCTCGACGCAAGCGACGTCGATCGGCGGCAGATGGTCGCAGTCGTCAACAAGGCGCTGGTGACGCGGTACTTCGGCGAAGGAGAACCCGCTTGGAAAGACCGTGCGGGTGCCGCGGCTTCGCCAGCCTCCGGTAAGTCTCGATCGCGACACCTTCGAGATCGTCGGGGTCGTCGGGGACACGGTGACCCGCGACATCACCGAGCCGGTGCGCCCCGAGCTGTACGTGCCCTACTCGCTGACGGGACTTGCGCAGGGAGTCGTCGTGCGCACCGACGGCGATCCCGAGCCTGCGACGACGCTGGTGCGCGCGGAGATTGCCGCGCTCGACAGGGACCAGCCGATCACCGACATCCGGACCCTCGAGTCGGCGATCAACGACTACGTCTTTGCCGGGCCCCGGTTCGGCCTGACGCTCTTTGCGGTCTTCGCGACGCTCGGGTTGACGCTGGCCGTGGTCGGGCGTCTACGGCGTCATCGCGCACGCGGTGAGCCGCCGCACGCAGGAGATTGGCGTCCGGATGGCGCTTGGCGCCACGACCGACCGCATCGTCTCGATGGTCCTGACCGGCGGGGCGAAGCTCGTCGCCTCCGGCATCGTCATCGGGCTGGCCGGCTCGGCGCTGGCGGCGCGCGCGATGCGCGAGATGATCTGGAACGTCTCGCCGTGGGACCCGGTGTCGTTTGTCGCCGTCGCGGCGCTGCTGATGGTCGTGGGGCTCCAGGCGACGCTGTGGCCCGCCCTGCGGGCCACGCGCGTCAACCCGGTGTCGGCGCTCAGAAAAGAGTAGGGCGGAACTGTAGGGCGGAACTTCAGTTCCGCCGTCGCCCTCTCACAGATACTTCTTCAACCACGCCTGCACTTCGTTGTACCAGAACGCGCTGTTCTGCGGCTTGAGAATCCAGTGCCCTTCGTCGGGAAAGACCACCAGGCGCGAGGGCACGCCCTGCCGCTGGAGCGCCGTGTAGAACTCGAGGCCCTGCGTGTACGGCACGCGGAAGTCCAGCTCGCCGTGAATGACCAGTGTCGGCGTCTTGAAGGTGCCGAAGTCGGCCGCCTTCGTATGGGGAGACTGGCGCAGGAAGTTGTCCGTGTTGGCCCACGGGGTGCCGCGGAACGACCACTCCGGGAACCACACTTCCTCGGTCGCGCCGTACATGCTGACCAGGTCGTACACGCCGGCGTGGCACACCAGCGTCTTGAAGCGGCCCTTCGATTGGGACGCCATCCAGCCGATCATGTAGCCGCCGTACGACGCGCCGGCGGCCGCCACGCGCGCGCCGTCGAGAAACGCGTACTTCCCCAACGCGACGTCCAGGCCCTTCATCAGGTCCTCGTACGCCTTGCCGCCCCAGTCGTTGTTGATGTCGTCGGTGAACTGCAGGCCGAACCCGGTGGACCCGCGCCGGTTGATCATCAGGACCGCGTACCCGGGTGCGGCCAGCGTCTGCGTGTTCCAGCGGAAGCTCCACGTGTCGCCGAACTGCGTTTCCGGTCCGCCATGCAGGACCATCAGCACCGGGTATTTCTTCGAGGGATCGAACGACGGCGGCTTCAGCAGCATGCCGTGCACGCTGGTCCCGCCGGCGCCGGCGAAGGAGAAGTGCTCGGGTTTCGGCAGGTCGAGTTGAGACAGCCGCTCGGCGTTGTGCGAGGTCAGCGCGCGAATCTCGCCGCCAGTCGGCTGACACCGCCGCCAGTTCGGCTGGCCCCTGCTGGCTGCTGCGGGCGATGACCAGCGTCTTGCCGTCTGCACCTAGCGCGTACTCCGCGGCAAAGGTCGCTGGCGTCACGGCGCTTGGCGTCCCGCCGGCGGCGGGCACACGAAATACCGGCATGTACCCCGAGTCCTCCCCGTTGAAGTAGATGGTCTGGTTGTCGCGCGTCCAGGCCAGCTGGTTGACGCTGCGGTCGTAAGCCCGGCGCCACCTCGGTGTGCGTCTTCGCCTGGCGGTCGTACTTCATCAGCCGCCACCGGTCGGCTTCGTTGCCCGGACGGCTCTGCGCGCGATACGCGATCCACTTGCCGTCGGGCGAGTAGGCCGGCGCGCCGTCGAACGCCGGGTTGTCGGTGATCCGCGTCGGCGCTTTCTGGGTGCCGTCGGCCTTCACGACGAAGATGTCGCCGTTGGTGCTGATGGCCTCCATCGCGTCGGTGACCGCGACAAAGGCGATCTCGCTGCCATCCGGTGAGAACGCGATCGGATGCGGCCCCTCACGTTGCACGGGCGGCACGTCGTATCCGGCGCCCGGCGTGAGGTCTCTCGGCGTGCCGCCGCCGACGGCCACCGTGAACAGGTGCGACCGTTGACCGGTGCCCCAGGCGGTCCAGTGGCGGTAGAGCAGGCCGTCGTAGGTCCGCGCTTTCACCTGGTCCTTCTCTTTGCCCTCGGTCTTGCGCTTGTTGCACGCGTCGTCGGCGCAGTCGGGCCACACCGACGAGGTGAAGGCCAGCGTCTTGCCATCGGGCGCCCACACGATCTGGTCGGCGCCGCCGTCGAGCGAGGTCAGCTTTGTCGGCTCGCCTCCGGTGAGGTTGAGCAGGTAGATCTGCTGAGCCCCGTCTCGACTCGACAGAAACGCCAGGCGCGATCCGTCCGGCGACCAGCGCGCGCCGCCGTCGCGGCCGGTGAAGGTCAACTGCCGCGGTGTGCCGCCGGCAGTCGGTACGATCCAGAGATTGCGTGCCACGCGGTTGGCCTGACGGTCGGGCGTGGCGACCGTGTAGACGACGCGGCTGCCGTCTGGCGCGATTTGCGGATCGCTGACGCGGTGCAGCGCGAGCAGGTCGTCGACGGTGATGGCGCGCTTGCTCTGAGCTGTGGCGACGGCCGGCAGCACCAGGGCGGCGGCCAGGAAGACTGACGAAGGGGACAATCTGCGCATCCTGCGTTTGTACAACAGGTTCGCCCTGGTTGGGCCGGAATGGCGCTGCTGGGTGCGGAGGCCGGAACTCTAGTTCCGGCGCTGCGATAGGGCGGCTTCCTAATCGTCCGCCGCGCACAATTTACGTTCGCGCGAAATGCTTGCGCCAGACTGCGAGCGGGTGCTACACTTCGTAGGTTGTTGTGACGCGGGGTGGAGCAGTCCGGTAGCTCGTTGGGCTCATAACCCAAAGGTCGCGGGTTCAAATCCCGCCCCCGCAACCAAAATTCAGAAGGGCGGCCTGTACTCAGGCCGTCCTTTTTCATTTTGGTTGCGGGCACGCGTTCCGGAGAAGAAAGATCAGCCCTCGCGGTGGTCGGGTGCGGATCCTGATTGCCCACCGGGCGACGGCGGCTGTCGGAGATAATCCTCGCCCAGGCGCCGCAGCTTTCCGGCGAGGTCACGGGTGAGATTGCGCTGGAAGACGATCCGGGTCTCGGGATCGGCTTCGAGATACCGCCGCAGCGTTGCCACTTCCCAGCGCAACGCACGCACCGGCTCCACTGTCACCGCGTCCACTTCGGCCGGGGCGCCGCTCAGCACGAGTGCGGAGCCGACGATATCCCCGGCCCCCAGCTCACCCAGGACCCGTCCGTCTTTCGACACACGCACGTTGCCGCGGACAACGAGTGCGATCGCCCCGGCCGGCGTGCCGTGCTCGATCAGACGCTCGCCGGGAGCCGCTGTGGTCCAGGACCCGAGGCTGACAAGTTGCAGAACCTTGCGAGACGGCAGTTGCGCGAACGCGAGCCGGCGAACCTCCTCCTCGTCGGGCGTCAGCTTGACCGGACGACGTTCGAGGTAGAGACGCCAGGATTGGAAGGAATTGATTCCAGCGAAGACGACACTCCAGGCGATCGGTGCCCACTGCGGTGTGGGCTGAAGGACGAAGTATGGGAGCGAAATCAGCGACGCGGCCACCGCGAACAGCCGCAGCCACAGAATGTCGCGGACGCTGTACGCCACCAGCAGCAGGACGTTGGCCGCGTGAATGAAATAGTTTGGATTGAACGAGGTCATGATGACTTCCCCACGCCGCAACCTGACGCAACCGGGGTTCTCTCAAGGTCGCCTCTCCGCGGTCCTCCCAGTCTACGCCCGTCCTTTCTGTCAGCAGTCGGGCTGGCTAATCGCGCTCGTCTCCGACGGGAGTAAACTTCGCGTGCCGTGAAACCGATCGTGGAGCGCCGGTGTCAACGCACTGCCGAGTCGTCCTCCACCGTCGTCCTGTTTCAGGCCTCTGCTTAAACTTCCCCTGGGTCTGTCACAGCAACGCTGGCAGACCTTGCCGCTCTCGACCGGTTCGTTCGCGACTCGCATGCCTTCTTGCCGACGAAGGCGACAGACTGGAATCGCGTAATCAGTGCGCTGATGCCTCTGGGGCGTGCCGCGCGCGACCACGCGGCCTGGCTCCACGTGCTCGAGGAGGCACTGGACTCGCTATACGACGGCCATAGCCAGCTGAACACGAATGCGCCGGATTCGTGGCGGCCGGTCCCGTATGGTGTGTGGGTGCAGCCGGACGCCGCACGCTACATCGTCACAGCAGGACACAGCGCGGTTCCCTGCCGGAGCGCACGGGCGTTCGGCCGGGCGACGAACTTGTGGCCATTGATGGCGTATCGGTGTCCGCGTTGTTCGAGTCCCGTCGACCGCGGTTCCTGTCGCGCGCGGACCCGGCTGCAGACGAGTGGGCGCTGGAGAGCGCCGTCGCAGGCCGCCACGATACGCGCTACGAGCTGCTCATCCGACGAGGCGGTCGCGAATCGGTCCTGAAGCCCAGCGGCAAGCGGCGCCGGCACGCGGCGACGTGGAATGGAAGCGCGTGGGAACCGATATCGGGCTGATCGCGCTCTCGACGTTTGCGCCGAATCGTGGTGTGGTGGATGCCTTCGATCGCGCGCTGCATGCGCTTCGGAGCACGCGGGGACTGATCGTGGACGTGCGTTCGAACGCGGGCGGGGACACGGCGATTGCCAGGCCCATCATCGGGCGGCTGATCACAGCGCGCAGGCAGTACGCGTGGATGACAAGCCGCGACGGGCCCGGTCTCGGCCCGCGGCGTCCGGAGTTTGTCGATGCGCGCGGACCGTGGACCTATTCGGCGCCTGTGGTGGTTGTGGTCGATCGGTTCTCGGTGAGCATGGCCGAGGGATTCGCGATGGCGCTCTCTGGCCTGGGGCGTGCGCGCATCGTGGGCACACGAATGGCCAGGCTCGGCGCCGCCGTCGGCCGGATCGAGCTTCCACATTCGAAGGTCACCGTGCAGATCTCCACCGAACCGGTCTATGCCCTCGATGGCACGCCACGATGGGAGTTGGAACCCGACGTCGTCGTGAATCCGCAGCGAGAAGCCGACGGCAACGACCCGTTCGTCGCGGCGGCAATCGAAGCGCTCGAACGAGGTCGCCCGCCCCGCTGAGGACCATCCACCGGCTCGAGCGGAAGCGGCAGGGAGAGACGTATGAATCGAGCATTCATCGTCTTGATCGTGTGGGTCATAAGTGGGCTGCCGCGTCGGCGCAGGATCAGGAGTCGGCGCAACGCGACGTGCCCTCCCTCCTCGAAAATCTACAAGCTCGAGGAGCTCACCTGGCCCCAGATTGATGCCCTGGATCGTAGCGGACACTGTTCATCCTGCCGGTGGGAATGATCGAGGAACACGGACCTCATCTGCCCGTTGGCGCCGACACGCTTGGCGTCACATACGAGGCAAACGGCGCGTCGAGGCGTGTGAGCCGAGCCTGCCGGATTGGAACATCGTCATGATGCCGCCATCAATTACGGCCACGGCGGAGCGAACCAGATGGGCGACATGCCGGTCCATCCCGGCACCTACGGCATTCGACAGTCGACGTTGAGATCACTCGTGGCTGACCTTGGCGGACAGATCGCGCAGAACGGCTTCAAATGGATTTTCGTCCTGAACGGCCACGGCGCACCCACGCACAACATCGCCATCAACGAGGCGTGCGACTTCGTCAGCGAAACGTTTCGCGTGACGATGCTGCACCTCACGGCTCTTCCGGGCGGATGCGGCGATTCAAGCGAGCGGAGAGAAGATGAAAGCCGAATACTTTTCCGCCGCAGAGCTCTCCTCCTTCGGCATGGATGTTCATGCCGGCGTCGAGCGAAACATCGGGCATGCTCGCTGTCCGTCCGGATCTGGTTCGTTCCAATTACAAAACGCTCCCGAGCCGAGCGGGGCGCTCTCTAGAGAGTTGCGCGAAATAGCGACTGCACCGGGCTGGCAAGGCTATTTCTCTTCTCCCGCGAGGGCGACGGCGGCGCACGGCCGAGCCGTCAAGGAATGGTGGATCGAAGGGTTCACGGACCTGATCCTCCGCGCCGTGCGCGGGGAAAACATGTTCGTCCAGCCGCGCGTCCCGAGACAGTGCCGCCCGCCGTGGCCCCGATTCTCGAGAAGGCACTCGCGAACGAAGCCGCATTCGAAGGACAGCTCGAGAACTGGCTGGTGCAACGCAGGAAGCGGT
>CAWFRL010000034.1:0-40402 GCA_963818215.1 Vicinamibacteria bacterium
ATATCGAGGACCTCGGCGAGATCCTCTTCCGGCGCGACGGCGGTCGCGGGCACGGAGATGGTGACGGCAAATCCGCCCGAGGCGGTGCGGCGACGGTGAGCGCGTGGCGGCCCGGATAGAGGTGTTCCAGCCGGGCGCGCGTGTTCGACAGGCCCACGCCGTCGCCTGGCGCGCTCGACGCGTCGGGCTGGCGCCTCGGCCGCTGTCGCCCACGGTCACCTCGACGCGATCGCCCGCCTGGCGCGCGGAGACGCGGATGGTGCCGCCGTCGGTGCGGCCGGCAAACCCGTGCTTGATCGCGTTTTCGACCAGCGGCTGCAGCACCAGCACCGGCACCGAGCGTGTCGCGCAGGTGCCCGGGCACGTCGAACTCGACGCGCAGGCCGGCGCCAAAGCGCATGCGCTGGATGTCGAGGTACTGCTGGGTCAGCTCGATCTCGCGGCCGAGCGACACCTCCTGCTGCGAGTGGCTGCGGAACACCGCGCGCAGCAGATCGCCGAGGCGCACCAGCATCGACTCGGCCGCGTCGGGGTCGCGGTGCAGCACGCCGGCGATCGCGTGCAGCGTGTTGAACACGAAATGCGGATGCAGCTGCCGCTGCAGGGCATCGAGCCGCGCCTCGACCAGCCGCGCCTCGAGCCGGGCTTCGCGCAGTTCCCGGTCGCCCAGCGCGTGCGCGTAGTAGATCGCGTGGTGCACGCCGACGACGCCCCAGTAGAGCAGCACCTTCCACTCGAAGGTGTAGAGGAACACGCGCTTGAGATTGAAGGCCGGCGTCAGCGGCTGGCCTGCCGCCTGGGTGATGCCCGAGGCGGCCATCACGCCGTACTGCTCGAACCCGCTGATGACGCAGACCAGCGCCGCCAGGACCAGGCTGGCCGCCAGATGGAACAGCGTCGGACGGACGAAGCGTTCGCGCCGGATCCGCACGGCCGATGCCAGCCGCCAGATCAGCGGGATGAAAAGCAGCCAGCTCGTCCAGGCAAGCACGTTGTAGAGCACCACCCAGCCGTACTGGCCGATGGGGCGCGTGACGATGGTGGGGTCGATCCAGGTACTGCAGCCAGTAGGACAGCGTGCCGGACAGGATGCCGACGACCGGCCCGAGCGCGAGCATGTGCCAGAAGCGCGGGCGAAGCATGTTGTCAGTCAGGTGCCAGCAGGGTCTGGCGGATGCATGCTGGTCAGTGCCATGGTGGCACGAGGCAGTGTGGCATGCATGCGCGCAGCGCGCGCACGTGGCGAGATGCCATGTGACGGACTGGTTCCGACGCACTGCAGTTCGCACTCGCACTTACGGCACTCCGTAGTGCTCGCGCCCGCTTCTCTTCAGGAACTCCACCGACCGGCGCAGTTCGTCCAGGCCGTCCATCCCGTCCTCGACCGAGATCCAGCCGGTGAAGTTCACCGACCGCAGGATGCGGAAGATCGCGTCGTAGTCGTTGGCGCCCTGCCCCGTCTCGCCGTGTTTCAGCTTGTCGGGATAGCCCACCGTGCCGTCCTGCAGCTGGATCTCGGCAAGCGTCGTGCCCGGCACCAGGAACCGGTCCGACGCGTGCATGGTCACGACGCGGTGCTTGATCCGCTCGAGAAACGCAATCGGATCGAAGCCGCCGACGACGGCGTTGGACGGGTCGTACTGCACGCCGAAGTGCGGCGACTCCGGCAGCGCGTCGAGCAGCGCGAGAAACGGCTCTTCCTGCTGCGCGAACTCCGGATACAGCCAGTCGCCGACCTTGTAGTGGTTCTCCAGGCAGAGGACGACGTCGCGCTGACCGCGTAGTCCAGCGACTGCCTGATGCACTCGGCGGCGCGCGCCACGCCTTCGGCGATCGACAGACCGGATATTTCTGGCCGCTCAGCGTGCGGCAGTACTTCGCGCCGATGCGGACCGACAGGTCGATCGCGCGCTTCTGCCGCTCCACCTGCCGCCGCCGCTCGTCGGTGTCGGGATGCGTGAAGTTGGGCGAGAAGCAGAGCATCGACGTGATCTGCCCGGTCGCCGCCATCGCGTCCATCACCGGCGCGACGTCGCGTTCGTCGTAGCTGGGGAAGAACTCGTCGTAGTGCTCGACGCCTTCGCCGCCGAGCGTGGCGGCGTCGTGAATCCAGCCGACGTAGCTGCGCTGGCCGGAGACGAGCTCGTCGAAGTAGCACTTGGGGAAGACGGAGATGCGAGGCGCTGAGTCATGTCAGATCACAATCGACGAAGGACACGAATGGCACGAAGGCACGACTAGGTCAACCGTACGCGCACGTGACTCGGCGCTCTACCAGTTCGGCGGCGCTCCGACGGGATACTGCTCGAGATCCATCACCGCGCCGGTGACCAGCGCGCTCTTGTCGGTGGCGAAATACTCGACCGCGTTGGCGACGTCGTCGGGCGACAGCAGGCGGCCCCAGGGGCGCGTGGCGACGGCCTCGTCGAGCCAGTCCTCGCCCTTGCCCTCGAGCAGCTTCACCTTGTGCTCGCCCTCGGTGAGCGTCCAGCCGACGTTGATCTGGTTCACGCGGATGCGGTCGCGGTTCAGCGTCGCCGCGGTGTTCTTCGTCAGGGTCATCAGCCCGCCCTTGGACACCGAGTACGGGCACAGCTTCGGCTCGCCGATGTAGGCGTTCACCGAGCCGATGTTGACGATCGAGCCGCCGCCTCGCGCGCGCATGTGCGGGATGGCCGCCTGGATGAGCAGCATCGGCGCGCGCAGGTTCACCGCGAGGATGCTGTCGATGACGTCGAGCGCCGGCATGCTCGATGTCGCCGCGCGTGGTCAGCGCGGCGTTGTTGACGAGGACGTCGAGCGCGCCGAAGCGCTGGACCGCGAAGGCGACCAGGCCGCGGCACGCGGCCGCGTCGGCCAGGTCGGCCCGATGCCAGTCGCCTTCTCCGCCCGCCTCGGCGATGGCCGCCAGCGTCTGCCGCGCGCCGGCCTCGTCACGCCCGTGCACGACCACGCGCGCGCCGAGCGAGGCCAGGCGCACCGCGATGCCACGCCCGATGCCGGAGGTGGAACCGGTGACGATGGCTACTTTGCCGTCAGCATGCGTCGAACCTGTAGAACCGTACCATGCACTTGACCCGAGCGGAGTGCGCGAACGCCGTGCGAACCCGTCACACCCGGCGTTACGGTATCAGCACCGACTTGATCACCCGCCCCGAGTGCATCGCGTCGAAGGCGTCGTGCCAGCCGGCGAGATTCGTCTTCAGCCCGACGATCAGGTCGGCCTTCGTGAGGCCCTGGTCCAGCAGATGGATCACGCGCTCCCAGATCGGGTAGTTGTGGCTGAACGAGCCCTGCAGCCGCACGTTCTTCTGCACGAGCGGGTTGAGGTCGACCGGCACCTGGTCGGGCGACCAGCCCACCTTGATCACCTGCCCGTCCGGCGCGCACCAGCTTCAACGCGACGTCGAGCGGGCGGCTGGCGCCGGACGCGTCGCACACGACATCGGCGCCAAGCGGCGAGAGGCCGCGCACGACCTCGTCGAGCGACTCGGCCTGGATGTTCACGGTGTGCGTCGCGCCCAGCGCGCGCGCCGTCGCGAGGCGCTCGCCGTCGCCTGCACAGCCCGGCGACGATGAGCGGGTTGGCGCCCGACAGCGCCGCCATGCGCGCGCACAGCAGCCCGATCGGCCCGGGCCCCAGCACCACGACGCTGTCGCCGGGCTTGATCGTCGCGTTCCCGCACATCGAGTTGTAGGCGACGCAGTGCGGCTCGGTCAGGCACGCCAGCTCGAACGGCAGCGTGTCGGGCACGTGGTGCAGGCAGCGCGCCGGCACCTTCACGTACTCGGCCATCGCGCCGTTGACGCCGTAGCCGAAGCCCTTGCGCGTCGGGCACAGGTTGTAGCGGCCGGTGCGGCACATCAGGCACGTGCCGCAGATGACGGCGGCCGTCTCGCTGACGACGCGGTCGCCTTCCTTGAAGCCGGTGACCTCGCGGCCCGAGGCGGCGATGGTGCCGCCGAACTCGTGGCCGAGCGTCACCGGGATGTTCACCGGCCACGAGTGGGTCGCGTAGGCCTGGTGCACGTCGGAGCCGCACACCGAGGCCGCGCCGACCTTGAGCAGCACGTCGGCCGGCCCGATCTCGGGCACCGGCACTTCCCGCAGCTCCACCGCCATCGGCGTGAGCGCGTACTGGACGACGGCGTTGCTGTGTCTTCATTTGCACTCCGGCCAGTCTCTGTCGGCCGCTTGAACGGCGTCTTCCGAATCTCGGAGCAGATCTCGCTCAGCACCGCGTGCAGGTCGCTGCCGGCCGGCTTGAAGTCGTCGGCGTCGATCACCAGCGGCGCGCCGAGCACCACCAGCGGCGCGCCGTGCGCGGGGCACTCGATCGCCTGCCTGATCGTCAGCCCGCCGACCGCCTGCACCGGCACCGAGACGGCCTCGACGACCTCGTCGAGCTCGTCCATCGGGCTCAGGCCCGTGACCAGGCGCCGCTCGTCGTAGCCGATGTGATGGATGATGTAGTCGCACGCCGAGCGACTCGAGCCACTTCGCGTTCGCGACGCGATCCTCGGCCGCCAGGTTGTCGCCCATCACCTTGATGCCGTAGTCGCGCGCGGCGTCCACGACGCGCCGCACCGTCGCCTCGTGCGCGCGCCCCATCACCACCACGAAGCTGGCGCCGGCCTTGGCCATCATCTCGGCTTCGAGGTATCCGCCGTCCATCGTCTTCAGGTCGGCGACGATCGGATGCGTCGGGAACCGCGTGTGCAGCGCCTCGACGGCGCGCAGGCCTTCGCCCAGCAGCAGCGGCGTGCCGGCTTCGAGCCAGTCCACGCCCGCCGAGACGGCGATCTCCGCCATCTCGAGGGCGTCGGCAAGGTTGGTGAGGTCGAGCGAGATCTGGACGATGGGGTATTTCAGGGGCGACGAGAGAGTCATGTCGGAGAATCACAATCACGATGGCACGAAGGCGACGAAGGTCGCGACGAAACTGCTCGGACCGAGTGCTCGATTGTAAGCCAACTCGTCCGAGCCTTCGTGGCCTTCGTGTCTTCGGCCTTCGTGCCTTCGTGATTGTGGCGTGCGACTCGCCTACGCGCCGATGCGCTCCACGCGGTATCCGCCCGCCGCCTTGTCGCGCAGGTAGATCGCCCCGAAGATCGCGACCAGCGCGACCGGCAGCATCGCCCAGATGCGCCAGCATCTCGCGCGGGCCGTACATGTCGTTGAGCCGTCCCATCACCGGGCCGGCGATGGCGGTGGCGAAGCTGCCGGTGCCGCCGATGATCGCCAGCCCGAGCGCGCCGGTGCGCGGGAACCGCTCCGACGTGATGCCCAGCATCGTCGGCCACCAGAACGCGGTGCCGATCGCCAGCAGCGCCGCCGCGGCGAAGGCCGCCACCGGCGTCTGCGCGTGGCTGAAGAAGTAGAGGCCCGCCGCGGCGGGGATCGCGCGTCACGGCGATCAGCGCCACCGGCGAGACCTTGTGCGAGACGCCGCCGCCGAACTGCCGCATCAGGTACATGATGCCGTTCACCCACACCAGCACGAGGATGCCGGCCTGTGCGGTGCTCGGCCATCACCTCGTTGAAGACGTTGGCGTACCACTGGCCCGGCCCCAGTTCGGTGGCGGCGGTCAGCATCATGCCGACCCAGATCACGAGGAACAGCGGGCGCAGCGCCTCCTTGAACATGTCGCCGAACGGCACGCCGGCGGCGACGCGCTCGGTCGGCGGGAACGTCTGGCCGAGCAGCAGGAACGTGTAGATGACCGACGGCACGAGCATCAGCAGCATCTTGGCCTGCCAGCCCAAGCCCGATCTGCGTGAAGACGAACGCCAGCACGCCGCCGATGACGATGCCGCCCGGGAACCAGGCGTGCAGCGCCGTCAGCTTGACGGTCTTCTCCTTGTCGTAGATCGTCGCGATGAGCGGGTTCACCGCCGCTTCGACCAGGCCGTTGGCGATGCCGATGATGACCGTCGCCAGAAACAGCACCGGGAAGTTCGGCGCGAAGATGGTGAGCAGCGTGCCGCCGATGTGCCCGGCCGCCGCCAGGCGCATGATCGTGCCCATGCCCGAGCACGTCGCACAGCGGGACCGCCGACGAAGATCGACAGGCCGAAGCCCCAGAACGCCGCGCCGGCAATCCAGCCGACGTTGGTCTTGTTCAACTGAAAGATCGACTCGAAGTCGCCCATGATGTCGCCGCGGATGGCAAACGACATCGCGGTGGCGATCAGGGCAATGCAGCTGGCCGTGAAAAGCCGTTGCTTGTTCATGACGTGGGCGGTCCTCTCGTGGGGCGGTATCATGCCGACGGCGCGACCGACCAAGTGGTCAGACCGCCAGGGCGGGTTGGACTATAGACTGTGGCTGAGCTTTCGACAAGTGGCGCGAGCCCGAGTGCATGTAGGGCGGAACTTTAGTTCGCCGTCATCAACATTCACTGAGGCTGATCGGTATCGCCACGGCCAACCCGCCATCGGCCGTTTCCTTGTACTTCGCGTTCATGTCGAGCGCGGTGCGCCACATGGTGTCGACGACGGCGTCGAGCGAGACCAGCGCGTCGGCTGGATTGCTGCGGAGCGCGAGCTGCGCGGCGGTGATCGCCTTCACGGCGCCCATCGTGTTGCGCTCGATGCACGGCACCTGCACGAGGCCGCCGATGGGATCGCAGGTCATCCCCAGGTGGTGCTCCATGGCGATCTCGGCCGCCATCAGCACCTGGCGCGGCGACGCGCCCAGGCACGCCGACAGGCCCGCGGCCGCCATCGCCGACGAGACGCCAATCTCGGCCTGGCACCCGCCCATCGCCGCGGAGATCGTCGCGCCCTTCTTGAAGATGCAGCCGACCTCCGACGCCGTCAGCAGGAACTCGCGTACGACGGCGCACTTCGTCACGGCGCGCGCCCGACCGTCCGCATCACTCCCCCGCCGCGCGTCGACCCGGCAGGGTCGAAGGCAATCAGGTACTGCAGGACCGCGGGGATGACGCCGGCGGCGCCGTTGGTTGGCGCGGTGACCACGCGACCGAAACAGGCGTTTTCCTCGTTGACGGCCAGCGCGAAGCAACTCACCCAGTCGAGCGTCGTCGGAAAGTCCCGGCCGCTCGACCGCACGCCCTCGAGCCATCGGTCGTAGTCGTCACGCGGCGTCGGAGCGCGGCCTGCTCGCCGAGCAACCGCGCGTTGAGCGCCGCCGCGCGACGCTTGACGCCGAAGGCCGCCAGGCAACTCGCCTGGCGTGTGGCACCCGCGGTGGAGGCACGCCCGCATCGCGTGCCAGATGCGATCCACGCCCGCCTCGGTTTCCAGGTCGGGACGCCAGGCGCGTTCGTTGGCCCGCACCACATCGGCGACCGATCCGCCGATGCGGTCGCACCATCGCAGCAGGTCGGCTGCGGTGTCGATCGGATACGGCAGATCGCACCGGCGCGGTCGCGCCCGCCTGCTGGCCGTCGCGCACGATGAAGCCGCCGCCGATCGAGTACCACGTGGACTCGCAGGTCGCGCCGCCGGTGGCGGCGGCGGTGAACGTCAGGGCATTGGGATGAAACGGCAGCGCGCGGTCGACATGAAACACGATGCCGCTCGATGGCTGAAACGCCACCGGCGACGCGCCTCCGAGCGGCAACGAACCGGTCCGCGCAATGCGCGCGACACGCGCGTGGAGATCGGGAAGATCGCAGGTGACCGGATCGAGCCCGAGCAGGCCGGCCTGCACCGCCAGGTCCGTGCCGTGCCCCCGCCCGGTCTTGGCCAGCGACCCGAACAGGTCCACGCGAAGCGTCGCGATATCGCGTGCGCGCCTCGCCAGGCTTCGAGATCCGCGAGAAAGGCCAGCGCCGCGCGCCAGGGCCCCAGCGTGTGCGAGCTCGACGGCCCGACGCCGATCTTGAACATGTCGAAGACGGAGAGGGGGTCGGACACAGGGGATTCTAGTCGCTAGAGTCCGGAGTGCTGAGGTGCCGGTGCCAGGTGCCGAAGTGCGGTGCCTCGTGCCGGGTGCTGAGTGCGGTGCCAGTGCCGCGAGTCGGCCTGAAACCGCTGAGGTACAATTCGCCGGATCCGCATGACCGTCGCCCGCCTTGTTCTTGCTGTGCTCGTCGCTGGCGTCTCCGTCCCCGCGCTCGCCCAGCCCGCGCCGACTCCCCGGCCCCAGATCGTCGCGTCGCCGCTGCCCACTCGCACCGGTCATGGACGGCAACGTCGTCGGCGACGAGGTCTGGCGCGGGGTCGTGGCCGGCGGCGACTTCCGGCAGACGACGCCGGACGAGGGTCAGCCGGCGTCAGAGAACACGGAGGTGCGCATCGGGTTCACCGCCGACACGCTCTACATCGCCGTGGTCTGCTACGACCGGACGCCGTCGGCGATCATCGCGTCCGAGGCGCGGCGCGATGCGCCGCTCGACGACAGCGACAGCGTCCGGATCATCCTCGACACGTTCCACGATCAGCAGAACGGGTTCGTGTTCGGGACCAACCCCAATGCGCTCGAGTACGACGGCCAGGTCACCAACGAAGGCCAGGGCGGCAGCATCGTGCTGGGCGGCGCGCAGGCCGGGTCGGGCGGCGGATTCAACTTGAACTGGGACGCGTCGTGGACGGTGCGCACGTCGGTGACCGACATCGGGTGGAGCGCGGAGTTCGCGATTCCCTTCCGGACGCTGCGCTACCCCGCCGGCGACGCGCAGCCGTGGGGCATCAACGTCCAGCGGACGATCCGCCGGCGCAACGAGGTCGCGTACTGGTCGCCGCTGTCCCGCCAGTTCACGCTGTTCCGTCTGTCGCAGGCGGGCACGGTCACCGGCCTCGAGATTCCCGGGCAGCGAAACCTGAAGCTGACGCCGTACGCGCTGGGCCGCTCCGCTCATGCCGGCCGCATCGAGCGGCGCGACGACGTCGAGCGGCGATGTCGGCGGCGATCTGAAGTACAGCCTCACGCCGAGCATGACGCTGGACGCGACGGTCAACACGGACTTCGCGCAGGTGGAAGTCGACGAGTTCCAGATCAACCTCGATCGCTTCAACCTGTTCTACCCGGAGAAGCGGCCGTTCTTCCTCGAGAACGCGGGCCTGTTCGCGGTCGGCAGCCCCGCGGAGGTCGAGCTCTTCTTCAGCCGTCGCATCGGCATCGGAGACGACGGCGAGGTCATTCCGATCGTGGCGGGCGCGCGGGTCTCCGGCCAGGTCCACGGCATGAACGTCGGGCTGCTCAACATGCAGACCGACTCGTTCGGATCGCAGGCGGCCAGCAACTTCACCGTCGCGCGCGTGCGCAAGGATCTGCCCAATCGCTCGAACATCGGCGCCATCGTCGTCAATCGCGAAGGCACCGGGTCGCTGTCGGGCCCGCGCGACTACAACCGCAGCTTCGCGCGTGGACGGCCGCGCAGGCATCGGCCGGTACGCCTTCGTGTCCGGCTTCGCTGCGCGCACCGTGACGCCTGACAGCGGCGACGATGAAGGCGCTTTCGAGGTGCGCGCCGAGCGCGACTCGCCCGCGCTGGCTGCTCACATCGATGTTCACGTCGGTTGGCCGCGACTTCAACCCCGAGGTGGGCTTCCTGAGCCGCGATGGCGGATTCCGGAAGGGCGAGGCGCTCATCTTCTACCGCTACAGGCCGGCGGATTTTCTCGGCCTGCAGGAGATCCGCCCGCACACCTCGTATCGCGGCTATTGGGATCGCGACGGCTTCCAGACAGACCGGCTTTGCGCATTTCGACTCCCATTGGGAATGGAAGAACGGCTACGAAGTGCACACCGGCTTCAATCTCACGCGCGAGGGCGTGACCGAGCCGTTCGAGATCTATCCCGGCATCTTCGTGCCCCGGGGCACCTACGACGAGAAGGAAGTGCAGGTCGTCCTCTACACGCCGCGCGCCAAGGCGGTGAGCCTGCAGATGACGACCCGGGTCGGAGGGTTCTTCGGCGGAGACCGCGTGGGAGTCACGCCCTCGCTCAAGATCCGCTTCAGCGAGGCCTTCAACGCCGAGGTCAACGTCACGCGCAACGACGTCGACTTGCCGGAGGGGTCGTTTCATACGACGCTCGCGCGCACGCGCCTGTCGGTACTCGTTCACGCCGCGGATGTTCATCCAGGGGCTGGTGCAGTACAACGACAAGGACGACTTGTGGTCCACCAACCTCCGGTTCGGGTGGCTGCAGCAGGCCAACACGGGCCTCTTCGTCGTCTACACGGACCTGCACACGCTCATCGACGACGACCTGGTGCCACGCACCACGCACGGCACCGACCGCACGCTGGTCATCAAGTTCTCGCGCTTGTTCGACGTGCTGAACTAGCTGGATGACGGACGTTAACCACAGAGACACAGAGACACGGAGGACGCACGGAGCAGAATTTGGCAGCGCCGGGATGCTCCCAGCGGCAGGGAGCAACCCGACGCTGCCAAATTCTTCTCCGTGCGTCCTCCGTGTCTCCGTGTCTCTGTGGTTAACGGTCGTCATCACCGCACGCGCGCGACGATGAGCGTCAGGTCGTCGTACTGTTCGGCGCCGCTGTGGTCGCCGACGGCGGCGACGATGGCGTCGAGCAGCGCCGGCGCGGGCTTGTCCACGTGCCGCTGCAGCAGCGCGATCAGCCGGTCCTCGCCGAACTCGTCACCTTCGTCGGATGTGGCCTCGCTCACCCCGTCGGAGAAGACGACGAGCGTGTCGCCGACCGCCAGCGATGTCTCGCCGGTCGCACATTCCCACGGCACGTCGAACAGCCCGACGACCGGCGCGGTCACGCCCAGCCGCTCGACCTGTCCATTGGCCCGCAGCAGGACCGGCGGCAGGTGGCCGCAGTTGGCGTAGCGCAGCCTGCGCTCGCTCTCGTGATAGACGCCAAAGAACAACGTCGCGTAGTGGTTCGAGGCCGTCGAGTCGAAGAAGATCTTGTTCACGGTCCCGAGCACCTGCGCCAGATCGTGCGGCGCGTTGGCGTATTGCGCGCGCAGGTTGGCCTGCAGGCTGGCCATCAGCAGCGCCGCCGAGATGCCCTTGCCCGAGATGTCGGCCAGCACGAGCCCGAACTGGCCGGGCGCCAGCGACACGAAATCGAAGTAGTCGCCCCCGACGATGCGAGCCTGGAGACACGCGCCGGCATAGTCGAGCGAGGCCAGCACCGGCCGATCCTGCGGCAGCAGCTTGGCCTGCACCTCGCGCGCGATCTCGAGTTCGCGCGAGACCCGGCGATCGACCTCCATCCGCGCGGCCATGCTCTCGGCGAGCCGGATGTTCTCCAGCGCCAGGCCGGACTGGGTGCCGACCGACGCCAGCAGCGACACGTCCTCGCCCGAATAGGGCTCCTCCGAGAGCCGCGGCCCGAGCACGAGCAGGCCCTCGATCTGGCGCGACCGGCCCATCAGCGGCACCAGCGCCTCTGGCGACAGGGCGGCCAGCGAGGACCACGCCTCTCCGGGCTCGAGCTGCGGCGGGATCGAGCAACAGCGGCCGTCCGCGCCGCACGAGATCCACCAGCTGGGCAGGCGCAATGGGCAGGCGCGCGTCGTCGCCCGACAACTCCTCGTGCGCCGCTGCCTGAAATGTCCAGTCGTCGCCGCCGCGCAGGAACACGAGCAGCGTCTTCGGATGCAGCGCCTGCAGCACCGCGTGGTCGATCATCTCGGCAAGCGTGGTGCGATCGTTGGCCGTGCGCGTCTGCTCCGCCAGCGTCATCAGCAGGTGCCGCGCGTCGTACGACCCGCGGAAGAACGCACGGTCCAGCCGCTCCATCGCCGGCTGCCACACGCGGCGGCCGACCAGCACCATCAGGCCGCCAAAGAGCGACCCCACCATCAGGCCGCCGCGCGTGCGGTCCATCGAGCCAAGGAAGGGCACGCTGTCGAACAGGCGCGCGAAGCCCAGCGTCACGGCGATGCCCGCAAGGACCGCCACCGTCACCAGTCCCCGGCGAACCAGCAGGTAGCGCGCGCTGCGGCGCAGCAGCACCGGAATCTCCATCGCCCGGTGCTTCACCACCGCGTAGCCGAGCGACAGCGGAATCGCGAAGAGCAGCAGGATCGCGGACACCCAGAACCAGGGCGGCAGCTCGTAGGGCCGCGTCCCGGTCGCGCCGGCCACCGACTGCAACACGATGATGGGCGTGGCGCCCGACGAGCAAACCGAAGAGGATGACGCGGGTCTTGCGGCGGACGTCGACGGGGCCAAACGCGTTCTGCACCAGCGACACGACCGCGAGGAGGAAGAACCCGGCGCCGTAGATCAGGAGCAGGATGCCGACGGGCGCCGTCCACGCGCCGAACCGCTCGTCGAGCCAGAACCGGAAATAGCTGCCCTGCCCGACCAGCGCGCCGACGGCCAGCACCGCCGCGACCGAGTAGCCCAGCGCCAGGCCGACCGTCTTGAGCCACGGCAGGCGGCGGTCGAGTGGCGAGTGCGCGGGGAAGACAGCGAAAAAGGCGTAGGTCAGGCCGGCCAGCGGCACACCCAGCAGCAGCGAGAAGGCCAGCAGCGAGCCGCGCATCCACGAGGGCACGCGATACTCGAACTCGGTGACGCCGGCCCCGGCGATGAAACCGCCGAGCATGAGCGCCAGCAGCCAGGCGTGCGGGTCGTCGGGCCGCTGCAACAGCACGACAAGGGTGACGAGGAGAAACGGAATCGGGTACAGCGCCAGGACCTGCTGCACCAGCCGCATCAACGCGCCCGGGTTGGCCCAGGCGGCCGTCTGTGGCGTCAGCGGCAGATCCTTTCGCGCCATCAGCGTCACGGCGACATCGCGAACGAGCGCCGTCGCGCTCGACCTGCAGCCGGACCACCTGACCGGGGCGGCCGTGGCGGCGCAGGTCCAGGAACGGCTCGTACCGATCGAAGGGCTGCCCGTCGAGCGTGCGGATCCGGTCCCCGACCTGAAGCCCGGCGCTGCGCGGCCGGGCCCGTTGGGCGTGATCGCCGTCAACTCCAGGCACTGGCAGATTGGCCGGAACTCGGTGTCGATGCCGACGACGATGTCCGACTCCTGACGGACCAGGTACATCCACGTCACGCTGTAGAGCGTCAGGAGCGCGCCAAAGGCGATGGCCAGGGTGCGGGGGGCGGGCACGGGGGACCATCATAGATTGACGATTGCGATTGACGATTGCGATGACGGGATGGCAACCGGAATCGTCGACGAGACACGTCACGGACCGGTTGCAGCGGTAAACATCAGGTAACATGCCGAAAACCCTGGTCCTCGAGCGCTAGCTCATCCATAGTGATCGACTCATCGCTTTCAGGCGGCCAGCCACGTCCGTCGTGGCGGGCACGCATCGGCCAAATCGCGCTGCCGGCAGCCCATCTGTTGGCGCTCTGGTCGTTCGCCGTCGCCCAGCCGCTGTACGACATCCTCCAGCGCAACGGCGAGTTCTTCATCGCCCACCGCACCCAGCCCCTGGACCTGATGCTGTTCATCGGCGTGGTTTCGGTTGGCCTGCCCTTGCTGCTGATCCTGCCGTGGGCCGTGCTGGCGGCGGGATGGCCGCGCGCGGGCCGGATCGCGCTCACGGCCCTGATCGGCGTGCTGGCGACCGCGCTGGCCTCACAAATCCTGGCGCATCGCGTTCCGCTTCCGACCGTTGTGCACCTGGCCGTCGCCGGCGGCATGCGGCGCCGCCCTGGCGTGGGCCTATGCGACGCGGGCCGCCGTGCGCACGTTCATGACGATGCTCTCTCCGAGCGTCCTCGTGTTCCCCGTCATCTTCCTGCTGCACCCGACGATGTCGGCGTTCGTGCGGCCCGATGGGCGCAGCGCCGAGGCGGCAGCCGTCATCGACGGCCCGGCGCCGCCGATCGTGTTCCTGATCTTCGACCAGTTGCCGCTGACGTCGCTGCTCGACGCACACGGGCAGATCGACCGCGATCGCTATCCGGGCTTTGCGGCGCTGGCCGATCACGCCACGTGGTATCGCAACGCCACCGACCGTCGCGGAGTTCACCGGCTGGGCCGTGCCGCCAATCGTCAGCGGCATGATGCCGAATCCAACGAAAGTCCCGACGACCAAGAGCTACCCGCACAACCTGTTCACGTGGCTCGGCAACCGGTATCGCTTCGAAGTGCACGAGCCCATCACGCAGTTGTGCCCCGAACGGCTGTGCGCGGCAAGTCGCGATCCCCTGGCCGTGCGGATGGCGGGCATGACGCTCGATTCCAGCGTCGTGTACCTCAACGTCGCGCTGCCGGCGGGCTTGCGCACGCACCTGCCGCCGCTCACGGAGAACTGGAAGGACTTCATCCAGGACCAGCGATGGCAGCGCCGGTGGGTGGCCGAAAGCAAGCAGGACCGGCGTCAGGTTCCGCGCGACCTGATCGCCTCGATCAGCCGCGACGATCCGCAGCCCACGTTGTACTTCGCGCACAGCCTGCTGCCGCACGAGCCGTACGTCTACCTGCGCTCGGGCCAGGAGTTCACCGGCGACGCGCGCCTGGTCGGGCTGAATCAGGTGGGCCGCTGGACCACCGACAGCTGGCCCGTCACGCTCGCGTATCGACGGCACCTGATGCAGGTCGAGTACGTGGACGCCGTTGTCGGCTCGACGATCGAGCGGTTGACCGCCGAGGGCCTGTACGACGACGCGCTCATCGTGGTCACCAGCGACCACGGCGTGAGCTTCCGGCCAGGCCAGTACTTCAAGGGGTTCTCAGCCGCGAACCTGGCCGACATCATGTCGGTCCCGCTGCTGATCAAGGCGCCGCACCAGCGACGCGGGCGGATCGACGACAGCAACATCCAGAGCGTGGACGTGATGCCGACCATCGCGTCGCTGCTCGACGTCAAGCTCACCTGGACTCCGGAAGGCCGCGCGGCAGGCACTGGCGCCGACCGGCTCGTCAAGACGATCCGCTACGGAGGCGCCCGCCTGGCAGGCCACCGTCGAGGCCGCCGTCCTGGCGCAGAAGCGCGGTGACGCGGTCGCCCGCAAATTCGCGCTCTTCGGCGACGCGGCCGGGATGGCGTTCCGGCGGCAGCCAGTCGCGGCGATCTGATCGGCCGTCGCGTGGACGAACTGGAAGTGACCGAGGGGCCCTGGCAGGCGCTCGTGGACGACGCGGACCTGTGGTTCTCGGTGGACCCGGCCGGCCCGCGTGTACCTGGCCTGCTGACGGGCCGCGTCCGCGATACCCGCGGCGGCCCCGCGGATGCGGAGGTCGTCATCGCGGTCGGCGGCATCGTCACGGCCGTGACGCGCACGTACCGGCAGGAGGATGCTGCTTCACGCGGCTCGTGGGCCGCGGTGGTGAATCCGGCGCTGTTTGCGAAGGGCCGGAGCGATCTCCGCGTGTACGTGCTGCCCCCGAACGAAGAGCGCCTGCACCTGGCGTACTCGTCGCGCACGCGGCCCGGCCACATCAATCTGGCGTCTCGCGGCGCGCAGGAATTCCTGGGCGGTGAAGCAATCGGGCTTCTACCCGCGGGAGGGCGAGCCCATTCCTCATCGGTGGACGACTGGCGACGGCGCGCTCGTGGTGCCTCTTGACCCGGAGCGGCCCGCAAGGTCCCTGCGCATCGGCATCACGGGCGTGCGTCCGGGCGGCACGACGCTGACGCTGACGCTGAACGACTGCCAGCTGTTTTCCGGCCGCGTCGAATCCGCGCCGTGGTACCGCACGTTTCCGCTGCGCGCGTGTCCGGCCTCCGCGCTGACCCAGCCCTACGGGACCATTGTCGTGAAGAGCCCGACCTGGGTGGGCGACGACAAGCGAACGCGCGGCGTGGCGGTCGAGACCGTCAACCTCTTCGATGACGACTGGCCGATAGAGCCTGCCGCCGGCCTCGAGACACGCGGGTCGGTCACCTTCGTGGAGGGTCAGCCGGCCCAGCAGATCGCGGGAGAGCCCGTGTCGATTGTCGTCGCCAACCTCGGCAAGTCGACATGGCTGCTCGGCGACGGATGCTCCTCTGAAGGGACCACCGGTGCAAATCGCGCTGCGCTGGCGGCAGGCCCGATCCCCTGGACCGACGCACGAACAGCGCATGGATCTGCCGCACACGCTCTACCCCACCGATCGCGTGCTGATCGAAGCGCCGACGGTGCCGCCCGACGCGCTGCGCCTGGCAGGACCCTGGACCGTGACGATCACTCCGGTCGCCAACGGCACGCCCATCCCGGTCGACCGAGTGGCCGCCGTGGAGGTCACTCCCGCGCGCCAGTGACCCGCGCGATCCAGTCCACCACGCGCGCCTTGTAGTGCTGCCACTGCGGATGCCCTTCCCAGTTCTCCATGCCGTGCGGCGCGCCGTCGAGCGCCAGCATCTCGTGGCGCGCGCCAATCGCCTGCAGGTGCGCCGCCATCGCCTGCCCCTGCGCCCATAGGCCTTCGGCCGTGCCGTGGATCAGCAGCAGCGGCGGCTGGTCCTTGTGCGCGGCATGGATGGGCGAGTACGCGCGCAGCGTCGCACGCGCGTTGTCGTCGAGGCTGCGTGATGCCGAACAGCCGCGTCACAGCCGAGCGCGGCGTGAGGTTGGCCGCCATCGGAAGGAAATCGTAGACGCCGTAGAACGAGATCACCCCCGCCAGCGACGCGTCTTCCGCGCCCACCTGGGCCACCATCTGGCCGCTGGCCGACTCGCCGACGATCACCAGCTTGCGCGCGTCGATGTTGAAGCTGCCGGCGCGCTGGCGGAGAAACGCGATGGCGTCGCGCACGTCCTGCAGCTGGTCGGGCGTGCGTGGCATCCGGCGTGAGCCCGTAGTCCATCGAGAACCAGGCCAGCCCGGCCTCGGCCAGCGGACGGAACAGCGGCGTGATGTAGGTGACCCGATCGCCGGCTTCCCATCCGCCGCCGTGGACGAGCAGCACGGGCACATGCGGCCCGGCGCCAGGAGGAATCCACGCGTCGAAGGTCATCCCAGGTGCGGCGTTGTAGATCAGGCGCTTGTGCAGGCCGGGCCCGAACACGTCGCGCACCGGCTGCGGCTCGAAGGTGAGCGGCCGCGCGGCGCCCGCGGCCGAGCACACGCCGCAGCCACGCCACCAGGCGCGGCTTGTAGTGCCACTGCGACGGCCGCCAGTTCTCGGCGCGGTGAATGGCGCCGTCCACGACGTCGAGCTCGCAGGCGCCTTCGGAGGCCGACGATGCGATCGCAGAACTCGCGCACCTGCCCCACCGGCACCTCGGTGTCGGCGCCTCCGTGCACTGACCAGCGTCGGCACGCCAGGCAGAGCGCGTCGCGGGGGCATACACGCCGCCAACCAGCGCGACCCCGCGCACGCCGCCGCCGGTCGTCGCCTGGACGGCCAGCTGCGCGCCGACGTCCTCGCCGAGCAGCACGAGGCGGTCGGCGTCGATGCGAAGCGCCTTCGCGTGACAGGTGACAAACGCGAGGGCCGCCCGGACATCGGTCGGCCGGCGCTCCTGCCGGCGCGCTCGGCGCCGCCAAGTCGGTAGTCGATGGCGACCCACTGATAGCCCGGCCTCGGTGATCAGCTCGAGGAACTGCCCGATGTGCGCGACGCGGCTGCCCGTCGTCCATCCTCCTCCGTGCACGACGACCACGGCCGGATGGACCTTGCCGTCCGGCTGCGCGAAGGCGTCGAGCAGGAGCGGCGCGCTGCCGGGCGGCGTCGCGTAGACGAACTCCTGCGCGCCGGGAACGATGTAGCTGGCCGCTGGCCGCGGCAGCAGCGGCACGCACTCTGCGCGGGCCTCGCGAGCACGAGGCCGAGCCGAGCGCAATCGCGAGCGCAGCGACACGCGACCGCGCGCGGCCGCATCAGTCCTGCTCCCGCACGTCGCGGGTCAGCGGGACGAAGCGAACAGGGATGAGCCGCTCTTCGCGCTGGCCGCCGGCGGTCTTCGTGATCACGCGAATCTCCTGGTCGGCGTCGCCGACCGGGATCACCAGCCGCGCGCCCACGGCAAGCTGCGCCACCAGCGCAGGCGGCACGTGGTCCGGCGCCGCGGCCACGACGATGCCGTCAAAGGGCGCCTGATCGGGCCAGCCGCCGTAGCCGTCGCCGTGGCGCACGCGGATGTTGGCGTACCCGAGATCCCTCAACACCTTCGTCGCGCAATCGGCAAGCGGCTTGACGATCTCGATCGTGTAGACCTCGCGCGCGATCTCGGCAAGGACCGCCGCCTGATAGCCGCACCCCGTCCCCACTTCGAGCACCTTCGCGCCGGGCTGCAGCCGCAGCAGCTCGGTCATGTAGGCCACGATGTACGGCTGCGAGATCGTCTGCCCGTGGCCGATTGGCAACGGGCGGTCGTCATAGGCATTGGCTGCCTGCGTCCGGTCCACGAAGCGGTGCCGCAGGACCGTGCGCATTGCCGCCAGGACGCGCGGGTCCGTCACGCCACGCGCGGCGATCTGCCGCTCGACCATGCGGGCGCGCGCGTCGGCGTAAGGGTCGGTCTGCATGGCGGCAGGAGCACGTCGTCAGCGTAGGCGCAACTTCAGTTCGCGCGTGCCCCGGAGCTCACACCGCGAACACTCCTGCGTAGACGAGGCAAATCATAGCCCTGTAGGCCACTGAGCCATCTTACGTCCGTCCTGCGCATTCACGAGCAGGAGGCCGAAACAGATGGCGACAACGACGATGGCAGTGACAGCGAAGCCGGCAGGAACCCACGTGCGGGAGCACACGAGCGTGCTGGCGGCCGTGGAAAAGCGCCTGCTCATCTGGATCGCGCACCGGCTGCCGGGGTGGGTGACCTCGGATCACCTGACGGCCCTTGGCGCGGTCGCCATGGTGGGCACCGCCGCGGCATTCGCGGGCGCCTCGATCGACGTGCGGTGGCTGGCGCTGGTGCCGGTCGCGCTGGCCGTCAACTGGTTCGGCGACAGCCTCGACGGCACCGTCGCGCGCGTCCGCAACCAGCAGCGGCCGCGGTACGGCTACTACCTCGATCACGTCGTGGACATCGCCAACACCGCGGTGCTCTTTGCGGGGCTGGCGCTGTCGGGCCTGTGCAGCCCCTGGATTGCGATGGCGCTGCTTGTCGGCTATCTGCTGCTGTCGGCCGAGTCGTTCCTGGCGACGCACGCGCTCGGCGTGTTTCGCATCTCGTTTGCGGGCGTGGGGCCCACCGAGCTGCGCATCCTGCTGTCGGCCGGCGCGCTGGCCGCCATCTCGCGGCCCGCAGGTCCGTCCGTTCGGGTTCGGGCCGTTCCAGTTGTTCGACGTCGGCGGTCTCATCGGCGCCATCGGCATGGGCGTGGTCTTCGTGCTTTCCTCGGCCCGCAACACCCGCGCGTTGTACCGGGCCGAGCCGCTGCCGCGCTCGGACGTAGCGACCCGGTGATACAGTCGGCTCATGACCGTGTTCGTGTCGCTGGCAAAGGGCTATCTGATACCGGGTTCGTCGTCGTTTCTGATTGTCGGCATCGGCGTGGCGCTTCTGTTGCTGGCCGCCCAGCGGACAATGGCCTGGGGCCGCCGATGGCTCGCCGCTCCTGTTCGTGTTTTACGTCGCGGTGAGTGTGCCGCTGGTGTCCGGCTGGCTCCACCGGACTCTGGCGGGCGTCGGGCCGATCACCGATGCGCGCGAGGCGCGCGGCGCCGATACCATCGTGCTGCTCGGTAACGGCGTGGTGAGCGTCGGGCCGGCTGCCACCGCGATTCACCTGCCAGTCCTCGAACACGGCGCTGAACGTCAGCGAAACTGCGCGGCTCTATCGGTTGCTGGGACCACGACGCGTCATCGTGTCGGGCGGAATGCCTCCCGGCGGCGCGGGCAAGCGACCCGAGAGCGAGGTGATGCGCGAATACCTCGTGCGGCTCGGTGTTGCCGCGCGAGGATATCGCCCTCGAGTCGGCGTCGACCACCACCACCGAACAGGCCGAGCGAGTCGCGGCCCTTCTGCCGCCGGGCGCCCGCGTGCTGCTGGTCACGACGCCCGCACACATGCGGCGGGCGGCGGCACTCTTCCGACAGTCGCGGACTCGACGTCGTGCCGGCCGTCTCGGGCTCGCTTCCCGGCACACCAAGCACGTGGACCGAGGACTTGGTGCCGAACCGGTACGCGCTGCGCGCCAGCGAGACGGCCTTCTACGAGCTGATGGCGTATGCCTTCTACCGGCTTCGCGGCGACATCGCACGAGTAGACGCTGCCGACGCGTCGCGCTCGACATTCGGCCAGACGCCTGGCCAACAATCCATCGCATGACCGTAGAGGATTTGCGGCTCACCATCGGCGGCGTCTGGCTCGTGGTCTTCGGCGCGGTCTTCCTCGCAAACGTCGTCGGGAATCAGCTCGGGCGCCGGCGTCGCGGCTCGGGGCTCGACGCGGCGCAGCTGGGGACCGTCCAGGGCGGGTTGCTCGGCCTGCTCGGCTTGCTGCTGGCGTTCAGCTTCGCGACGGCCGCCGGCCGATTCGCCGATCGCCAGGAGCTGACCCTTCAGGAATCGAACGCGATCGGGACGGCCTACTTGCGTGCCGACCTGTTGCCGTCGCCGCACGCCGAGGCCCTGCGCAGCGGCGCTCAAGTCGTACGTGACGGCGCGCGTCGCGTTCTACGACGCGGGGTCGGACCCCGATGCCGTGCAGGCGGCCATCGCCAGGGGCGAACAACTGCACCAGACGATTTGGTCGGCCGGCGTGGCCGGCGTACGCGAGACCCCGGCGGCGACGACCGTGGTGGTGGCCGCGTTGAACGAGGTGATCGACCTGCACGCCGCCCGCGTGGACGCGCTGCATCGCCACCTGCCGGCGGCGGTCGTCCTGCTGCTGCTGCTGACCGCGATGCTGGTCTCGGCCAGCGTCGGCTTCAGCACGGGCCTCACCGGCGTCCGGCACGTGTGGGGCAACATCGCGTTTGTCCTGGTGACGGCGGCGGTGCTGTCATTGACGCTCGACCTGGATTTCCCGCGGGCCGGGTTCGTGCGGGTGGGCCAACGGCCGATGCTGGAGCTGCAGCGGAGTCTCGAGAAATAGCGGGCGCCAAGCGGACGGAACCGGCGTGATATACTGGCAAATCGTCTGTTCGGCCCTGCGGGCCTCAGACAAACCCCACGCCTGGCCGGCGTAGCTCAGTTGGTAGAGCAGCTGATTCGTAATCAGCAGGTCGATGGTTCGAGCCCATTCGCCGGCTCCACACGAAATCAAGCACTTACAGGTTCAGCCGATTCGGCCTTCGCAGGGTCCGGTTGCGCGGGGGTTGCGGATTCGGTCGTCGCGGTTGCGGGGAGGCGGTCAACAGATGCCCATTGGCACCCGGCACGCGGAGCCGGCGGCCGTCCCCGAGCCCGCATCGCTGCTCCTGCTCGGCTCCGGTCTCATCGGTGCGGGCGCTCGTCGCTGGCGGCAGCGGAAGGCGTCGTAAGGTCGTCATCGCGTGTTGGGCATGAGGGCCGCGTTCGCGCGGCCCTTCGATAAGCGCCAGAGCACGCGAATCGACGAAGACCAAGCGATGCCGCCTCGGAGTCCGGGCAACCGCTCAACGTTCGTTCGCGGCGTCGGTCGGTCCCACCGGGAAGCGGCGGAAGCGGGAGTAGGTAGCGACACCACGGACCTCGACGGGCTCGAGCGCGTAGTGATCGCGCATGTCGAGCGGCACGTCGATCCCGAACTCCTCGTTCAAGCCGAAGGTCGTCGTGATCGTGCTCGGCGGCCGCCACGTCATCGAGCTGTGCGCGAAGTCGCGCTGCCCGACCCGGAGCTCCGTCTTGACGACGCGGCCGCTGGTCTCGTCGATCCACACACGTCCCCTGGCCGGCATGTCCCGGTTGCCGCCGAGCCGCAGAAGCGTCGGGACACGCACCTCCTCGAACTCCACGATGCGAACGGTGGGACCGAGGCCTAGGTCGAGCGTGGCCAGCGTGAAGCGGAATCGCTCGTGGTAGTCACGCTGCAGGAACGCCAGCGCGAGCAGCGGATTGTTGAGCGTGCCGATGTCGTGGATGTTGTGACGTGCGCCAGCCGCAGCAATCAGCTGCGCCTGGGGAAGCGCCTGTTCGGCGGGGCGGAGGAACACCGCCGCCAATCGCCCCTCACGCGCCCCAGCCACCGCTCGGCCATCGACTTCAAGCACGTCGCGGAAGACGTGCAAGGCGCTCGCGCCCGGATAGCGCACCAGCACAAGTTCCGAGCGCAACGTGCGCCGCCGCCGTCTCGATGTCGCTTCCTGCTCGTAGCGCTCTTCCGCGACCACGTTGGAGAACGCGGCCAGGAATCGACTGACGTATTCGCTCGCGCGCTCGACGAGCTCGGGTACGAGGGCTGCGCCTCGACGCGCAGCGCGCATCCGGTGACGAGGGCGATCACGCAGACGGCTCGGAGCATCATCGGCGCCTCGGGGCTATGGCTGCAGCATGAGCCTCGGACGGCAGTCCCGTCAACGTCGCTCGTGGCGGCCGATGAGGGTCGCATTCAATCGGGCGGCCGGGCCGCCGACTCGCGAAGCCGAGCGAGCCCCGGGACGGGCTCGCTCTACGGTCCGCCAGATAGTAAATAATGCCGTGAAGCCACAGCGCGCCATACAGGCGCGCAGGAGGTCCCTATGCGCCTGGTTCGATTCGGCGGCGCCATGAGTCTCGACGGCTACATCGCGGGCCCCAGCGGCGAGTACCGACTGGATCGTCATGGATCCGGACATCGACTTCACCGAAATGCAATCGCAGTTCGACACGTTTCTGATCGGCCGCAAGACGTTCGAGGCGATGGCGAAAATGGGAAGCGACGGGAGGTCGTCGCCGGGCATCCAGAACATCGTGCTGTCGCGCACGTTGAAGCCGAGCGACTACCCTCACGTCACCATAGAGTCCGACGCCGAACGCGTGGTGGCCGAGCTGCGAACGAAGCCGGGCAAGGACATCGCGATTTTCGGCGGGGGCGAGCTCTTTCGTAGCCTTCTCGAGGCGGGCCTCGTCGATCGCATCGAGGTAGGGCTCATTCCCGTCCTGCTCGGCGGCGGCATTCCGCTTCTGCCACCGCCCGCCAGTCGGGCGATGCTCAAGCTGCGCAAGCAGCGCGTTTACGAGAAGACCGGCACCATCGGGCTCGAGGACCGACATCGTGCGAAACAAGACGCGATTATGAAACGTCGGATTTTCGACCGGCGTTGACAATGGCTAGATGCCATTTTGAGAGTCGCGCCCGCTTGCCCGCGTAGGACTGGTTCAATGCCGCACGCTGTTCCTCATTTATCGGCGGATAATCTTTGAGGGTCTGTTCTAGCGTTTCGGCTCGATAGATTGCCAGAACGGGGACGCGGATTCGCGCGTAGTCGGGCCGGACCTTGTTGTCGTCGACGATTGCCTTACGGATTGCGGGGTCGAGCGGCCACTCGGCCATCTGACGGCGTTCGCCCTCCGGCAACGTGACCGGCACTGACTGGCCTACACGGGCAGGCATGTGTGCCAGGACCCGCGCGACATCGGCTGGAGCGAAGCCGTAGTCCGCCATCGTGAGCGTCGGGTCCTCGGCAGCTTCAAGGTAGACGAGGCCGCCGAGGCGATCAGGATGTTGGGCGCCGAGGGTGTGCAGGATATCGCCGCCACACGAGTTCCCGATGAGAATTGGCTTCTGCATCCCGACCGCGGCAATCACCTCGAGGATGTCGTCCGCCCTGCGCTGCGGATCGATCCCGTAGCAGGGTGATCCGAGGCGCCGACGCCGCGCCGGGTGATGGCGTACACGCGAAACTGATCGGTCAGCTTCGGCGCGATCTCATCGTAGACGTGCCCGGTGAAGTAGCAACCCAGAAATAGAATCGGTCGTCCGGATCCGCCCCAATCCAGCACTTCCAATCGAACGGACGACTCGACCGTGACGAACCGCACTTGGTGCGGCGACGGATCACGCCAGGTCGTGCCCGACTGCGCCGCGAGCAAAAAGAGTCCGACGATCAGCGGCTGAATCACATTTTCGACACGCATGGCTTTGACGAGTTCGTCGAGACCCAGTGCGCGAGAACTTCGATCCTGTTGACCCTGCGAAGCTAACGCACTGGCAACGACGGGCTTACAGCAGCCCTTTAGATTCCCAACCCAACGGTCCTGGGGTCAGTTGCGGCGCAGTCTCACTCGCCTGCCGGGCGCTCGATGTGCTCCACAGTGTAGACAGGCACTGGGGCTTCTTGCTGTTTCAGTTCGAGACCGAGTTTGCGCAGCACGGTGAAGATTGTGGGGAGGTCATCGAAGCGCGCGGCCGGCGGGTTGCCTGGCGGAGGAGGCGGCAGCCCCATGGGAGCCCAGCCTTCCGTCTCAACGGCGAACAGCCCGCTGAGTGCCGTGCGGTTCACCACTGGCAAGTCGCTCCAGTTCTCGATGTACTGGGCAAGGTCGTCCATGTTGACAGCTCGTGCATTCAGGGGGTGGCCCCTCCCCACGATAAAGTGATGGCAACTTTCCGGAGTGCCTGTGTCAAAGATGCAGTCCTTTCCGCGATGGTGGACTTCTGGAGATTCGGACCTCCGCTTGCGACGCTGAGAGCGTAGACGGGCATCCTTTTCTGCTCAACCCGCATCACGAGCTTGAAACGGTCGGCGAGTAACCCGCGAATCATTCCCTGTATTCGGCCTCGCTTTCGCTCTCTGGAAGACCGGGGGGAACGGCGTTGGCGGGCGCTTTCGCCTCGATATCGTACGTCTCGCGCCAGCCAGGAAGACCGGAAAGACGCGGCGAGGGGTTGACCGGCACGTCGTACGCGTAACGCAAAAGCAAGAGCGCGGCACCGCGCTCGCATGGAGGTCACCGTTTGGCAGCACTCGCATGCGCATGTTGCGCGGGTCGCCTGAGCGAGCGGGCTTTATTGAGATGACTTCAAACGCCAGCGAAAGCTCTGACTTCAGGCCCCCGCATCCCGCTTGCACGGCGCTGATGGTGAGACCTGCCGTGAGAACAAAGAGGAGGCCCCTCATTGCTGCACCTCCGGAGTTAAGGAATCCAAAGCTTTGTCGCCTTAGACACCGGAGTTCTGGCGGAGGCTCGATGCCCACCGGTCAC
Source organism: Vicinamibacteria bacterium (assembly GCA_963818215.1). Lineage (GTDB taxonomy): Bacteria > Acidobacteriota > Vicinamibacteria > Vicinamibacterales > JAENWD01 > JAENWD01. Next base: position 24,858 of record CAWFRL010000034.1, read on the forward strand.
ACCCCATCCCGAGCAACCGGCCGGCACCCGACCGCGAAACGTCATCAGGGACTGGATAATTGGCGTCTTTCCGGACGAATACGACCAATCCTTCCCGTTAGGGTTGGGGCATGCCTGCAGCTTCCCCACTACTTCGGCTTGGTCGGAGTTTACCCGCTGAGCCACAGTGTCGATCGAGGAGCCCCAAGTAGATGTGATAAGTTTCCTGCCACATTTGAAGGCTGTTCGGCGTGTGTCGCTGTGTCTCAGAACAGGTCTTACGTTATGGTTTCGGCAGGGAAGGAAAACGGCACGGAACTGATCGATGCTCAGCGTGAACAGTTGCTGAATCGCGAACTCGCGGCTCGGATAAACGCCGGACCAGAGGGACGCTCCGCCGGGGCATCGCTCCGCACGGTGGGCTACGTCCTGGCGAGCACCGTCTGCTATTACGTCGCCACGCAGATCGCCTGGGCGCTTACGTTCCCCGACAGCAAAGTCTCGCTCTTTTTTCCCCCGCAGGCGGTTCTGCTCTGCGTCCTGCTGCTCGTCCCCACTCGGCACTGGTGGGCCTACGTACTCGCCGCCGCCAGCGCTCATTTTCTGGCGACCCAGCAGGCGGGCTGGCCGCCGTTGTACGCATTGACATGCCGAGGCTTTCGACGCTGTGAAATGCGTCTCGGCAGCGGCGGGGATTCGCATTCTGATTAAGTCTCCCCTCAAGGCGATCACGCTTCGTGACGCGATTCTCTTCGTCCTCATCGCGGTGGTGCTCGTTCCTTTCGGGACCGCCTTCTGGGGCGCTTCCTTTACGGTCTCCTACGGTTTCGGCACTCGCTATTGGATCGAATGGCGCAACCTGGGAATCTCGAATGCGGTCACGACCGTCGTCCTGGTGCCGGCATTTCTGCTGGGTGCGCACCATCTGTTCGTCAGACGCCCGAGAGCCCTGTCCCCCCGACGCGTGCTGGAAGCGGCTCTCGTCGGTGCGTGTACGGTGGCGCTGGGAATCTTCGTATTCGATAAAACGCCCGCGGGTCCCAACACTTCGCCCGCTCTCTTATATGCGCCGATTCCTCTGCTCATCTGGGCGGCGCTCCGCTTCGGCCTTGGTGGAATCAGCGTCTCGATGTTGATCATTACGTTCCAGGCGATCTGGGGAACCATGCGCGGGCACGGCCCGTTCCTGGCCCAAACCCCCGCCGAGAATGCGACGGCACTCCAGCTATTCCTCCTGGTGACCGCCACTCCGCTGATGCTGCTCGCGGTTGTCATCGAAGAGGAAAGACGCTCGAAAGAAGCGTTGCGTGAGAGCGCGAACCTGATGGGTCTCGCCGCGGAAGCAGGAAACCTGGCCATGTGGGTGTGGGATGTTTCCGGCAACGATGTGTGGATGACCGAGCGGGGGCGCTCGCTGTTTGGCCTCAAGCCAGACGCGCGCCTCGATTTTGCGGCAACTTTCGATCGCGTGCACCCCGAGGATCGCACCGCCCGTGAAGGCGCGATCAAACAGGCGCTCCAGACGCGAGGCGAATACGAAGTGGAGTATCGCGTGCAGCAAGCGGATGGCATGGCCCGCTGGATTCATGGGCGGGGTCGTTGTGTGGGGCCTGACGACGGCACCGGCCCAAAGCTTTTCGGCGTTTCGATGGATGTAACGGCTCGCAAACAGGCGGAGGCGTCAGCCGCGCAAAAGCGGGCAGAACTGGAGCACGTCGCACGCGTTGCCACACTCGGCGAGCTCACCGCAACCCTGACGCACGAATTGAGGCAGCCACTCGCCGCGATCCTCACCAACTCCTACGTCGGCGCGCGTTTGCTCGACGCACCCGAGCCCGATCTCCAGCAAGGTGCGCAGCACGCTGGCCGACATCTGCGAGGTCACCGAGCGCGCCGGCGAAGTCGTTGGCGGGCTGCGCGCCATGCTCAAGCGCGACAGCACGGCGGCGGGCTTGACCAACGTCGATGTGAACAATGTGATCCGCATCGTCGAGCGCATCGCGCACGGCGACGCGAATCTGCACAAGGTCACGGTCCACCTCGACCTGTCGTCCGACGTCCGCCCGGTCAAGGGTGACAGCGTCCAGCTTCAGCAGGTCATCTTGAACCTGATGCTCAATGCCTTCAGCGCCATGAGCGGAACCGGACTCGACGGCGCGCGGCGCCTGGTCGTGCGCACGAATTCGATTGATGAATCGAACGTGCTGGTCGAAGTTCAGGACAGCGGCACTGGAATCGCCGCGGAAAAGCTCGAGTCGATCTTCGATCCCTTCGTCACCAGCAAGCCGGAAGGACTGGGAATGGGCCTTTCGATCTGTCGCTCCATCATCGAACGCCACGGCGGTAAGATATCGGCTGCGAACAATCCCGACCGCGGCGCGAAGTTCTCGATCACGCTGCCGGTCACCCGCGAGTGAATCTGACCGTGCGGCACTTGCGGCGCGCGCTGGGCGTTTGCGGGGAGGAGCCGACGATGAACGGCAACGGTGTGGTGCTGATAGTCGACGATCACGCGCCCCTCGCCCGTTCGTTGGTGTCGCTGTTCAGCGCGTCGGGCTTTGACGCGCAGGCCGTCCACAGCGGGGCAGAGGCCCTGGCGTTCGTCCGCAGCCACGCGGCGGTGGCGCTGATTCTGCTCGACATGTCCATGCCGGACATGTCCGGAGTCGAAGTGCTGCGGGCCATACGTGTCCCCGGAGGCGGGCACTCCCATTCGCTGCCCGTCGTGATGTTCTCGGCGGACGACGATCAGGCGACCCGCGACGAGCTCATCCAACTCGGCGCTACCGACTTCGTCTCCAAGACCAACCCGGGCGGGCTGCTGCGCGTCGTCGCGGCATATGTCCGCCCGACCAACCCCCCACGCGCGTAAACACTGCATCACTCCAGCACGAACCACTCGGCACGACCTTGCTCGCGAAGGGCTGGACGATCTGGCCTCACTCGGGTGGGGGAGCTGATTTTGGTCCGTCTAGTCGCCGCCACGGCGCTTCGGCGGGATTGGCACCCAGCCAGCGCGCTTCGCGTTCTGGCTGGCGTGAAAAAACAGCGTGCGCTTTTCGAGCGCCGCCTCGCGGTCCGGGAGGTGGCCGGATTGGACCCGGCCCCCGGTGCCAATCCGGTAACGCCAGCTGCTTCGCGTTATCCCTGGCTCGATCTCCCAGGACTGCACCTGCCCGTCCTTGGCGAGCCAGATGGAGAGCGACACGCCAGCGTCGAACCGGTCGGGGATAGCGGAGGCAAACTCGGTGTCGCGGTCTGACGCAGAGGAGTCATCGTCCCGCATCACTGCACCAGTTGCGGTAGCCACATGAGAAAGGCCACAAACGCGAGGAGCATGACGATCAGCATGATCTCGACCCACCCGAGTTGGATTTGGACCGATGGCCGTCGCATCACCAACCCCGAGACGGTTTACCACCACGTTGATCATCACGGCTGTCAGGTCTCGCCGTCTGTGCTGCGGTTCTGTCCTGTCGGCAGCCTGGCAGGTTGTCGCGATTCGATAACGCGAATTGCTCGTCGCGCGTCACGCTTCAGGCGTTGAGCAAGCCACGGGCCATCCGATCGCACTCTGTCCTGGGGCGGCTGTCGCGCCGGAGCGAATCGCTGTGTAGGCCCCCGAAGCTCTCTGCGGCCCGACACCTGATCCTTTGCGGATGGCTGGGCAAACGAGGTCAAGCTGCATTGGGGCCCGACACTGCGATAGAAACTACACGGCCAGTGGCGAATGGCCTCCGGACGCCGCTTGCGCGGCCGGTCGCATCCGGTGAGGAGATCACGACCAACGTCGTGGTGCAGGCACCGGATCAACCCGGGACGACGAGGCAACGCGATGGAATAGAATGATCGGTTGGATGCCTCAACCGACCATTCGCCTGCTCGCGCTGCTGGTCGCGGCCTCGGTCTGCGCCGGCTGCTCGATCAAGAAGCTGGCCATAAACGGGCTGGCAGACACGCTGGCCGCCAGCGGCGACAGCTTTGCCTCCGACGAGGATCCGGACCTCATTCGCGACGCGGTGCCGTTCTCGCTCAAGACGATCGAGTCCCTGCTGGTCGAGGTGCCCGAGCACCAGGGGTTGCTGCTGACCGCCTGCAGCGGGTTCACGCAGTACGCGTATGCATTCGTCCAGACCGACGCCGAACTCATCGAAGCGCGGGACTACGAGGCGTCGGTGGCCGGCCGCGAGCGCGCGCTCAAGATGTATCGGCGGGCGCTCGGCTATTGCCTGCGCCGCGTGGAACTGACGCACAAGGGATTCCGCGCCGCGGTCGAGAAGGACCCGGTGGCCGCCGTGCAGGCATTCTCGAAGGACGAAGTGCCGGTGCTCTACTGGACCGGGGCGGCCTGGGGCGCAGCCGTGTCGGCCGGGTCGGAGCAGCCGGAACTGCTGAATCAGCTCCCGATCGTCCGCGCCATCATGGCGCGCGCGCTCGAGCTCGACGAGACCTACGAGCGCGGCGGCATCCACGACGTGCTGATCTCGCTCGACTCGCTGCCCGAAGCGATGGGCGGATCGGTCCAGAACGCGCGGCGACACTTCGCGCGCTCGGTGGAGCTGTCGGCGGGACAGTCGGCGAGCCCGTATGTCTCGCTGGCGTCGGGGATCAGCGTGGCCGAGCAGAACCGGAAAGAGTTCGAGGAGCTGCTGGCGAAGGCCCTGGCCATCGACGTCAACCAGGTGCCCCGGCTGCGGCTGTCCAATGTCATCTATCAACGGAAGGCCCGCGCGCTGCTCGCACGCGCGGATGAACTTTTCACGCCCGAAGGTTCCGCGGGGCCGCCGCCGGCCGTCGTCGGGTTGAACGGGCTGGGCTCGCTCGCGCAGCGGGCATTCGGAGTAACGAGATGAGAAGGTTGGCGTTGCTGGTGGCGATCGTCCTGCTGGTGGCCGGATATCCGAGCGCGCAGGGCGCGTCGAGCGTGGTGCGCCTGGGCACCGTCATTCCCGCGGGCACGATCTGGAACAACATCCTGAAGGAACAGTCGGCCGAGTGGTCGAAAATCACCTCCGGCCGCGTGCGGCTCGTGTTGATGTCCGGCACGCAAGGCGACGAAGACGCCATCATCCGCAAGATGCGCACATCGGGGCAGCTGCAGGCGGCGTCGCTGTCGGCCGTCAGCCTCGCGATATCGATCGATCAGTCCTTCAACGTCTTCTTCATCCCGATGTTCTACCAGGACTACGCCGAGCTGGGGCACGTCATGGAGAAGCTGGAGCCGCTCATCACGCAGCGGCTCGCCGACAAGGGCTTCGTCTTCGTCAACTGGGGCAGCGGCGGCTGGGTCCAGGTCTTCAGCAAGAAGCCGGCGAAGAACCTGCGCGAGCTGAAGGCCATGAAGCTGTTCACCTCCGCGGGTGACGATCTCCACGGTGCAGTGGTACAAGGCCAACGGGTTTCAACCCGTCCCGCTCTCGTCGGCGGACATGCTGTCGTCGCTCACGACGGGCATGATTGAGGCGGTCCCGGTGACCCCGCTCTCGGCGCTCTCGTTCCAGTGGTACAAGTACACGCCTTACATGCTCGACGTCGGCATCTCGCCCCTGGTCGGCGCGACGATCGTGACCAGGAAGGCGTGGGATGCCATCAGCGAAGCAGACCGCACTCAGCTGATGGCGGCCGCGCAGAAGACAGAGACGCGCTTCCGAACGGAAGTGCCGCGCACCGACGCGGAGTCGATCGCCGTGATGCAGAAGAACGGCTTGACGGTCGTCAAGGCCGACCAGGCCGCCCTGGCCGAGTTCCGCACCGCCGCCGATGGCTTCGCCAAGACGATGCGCGACGGCATGGTGCCGCGCGATGTCTTCGAGCTCGCCGTGCGCGAGCGCGACGCCTATCGCAAGCAGCGGTCGACCGCCAAGTGAGCGGCACGATCCCTGCCGGAATCGAGCGCCCTCACGGCCCCCTGGCCCGCGTCCTCTATCCCCTCGAGGACGCAATGGCGGGCATCGCGCTCGCCGTGATGGTGGTCATGCCGCTCTCCGAGATAGTGCTTCGGCGGGTGTTCGGCCTCGGCATTCCCGGATCCATTCCGTTTGTCCAGCATCTGGTGTTGTGGGTCGGCTTTCTCGGCGCGGCGCTGGCCGCGCGCGAAGGCACGATGCTGGCGCTGGCGACCGGCACGTTCCTGCCAGCCGGTCGAGTCCGTGACATAGCCGGGATGCTGGCAGCGACCGTGGCGGCCGCGGTGTCGGCGATGCTCTGCGCCGGCGCGTACGAGCTGATGATGAGCGAGCGCGAGGCGGGCACCGTCATCGCTGCCGGCGTCACCACGTGGATGGCGCAGACCGTGCTGCCGCTGGCCTTCGGGCTGATTGCGATCCGCACGGTGCGGAGTTCGGGATCCACGTGGGCGGCCAGGGCCGTGGCGGCGTGCGGGCTCATCGTGGGCGCGTGGCTGGTCTGGAGTCCCGCGACGTTGTCGGCAGGTGCGCTCTGGCCGCTGGTCGCCTTGGTACTGGTGGCCGCCGCGTGCGGCACGCCGATCTTCGTCGTCCTGGGCGGACTGGCGCTCCTGCTGTTCATGTCCGAGGGGGTCGGGCCATCGGCGGTCCTCATCGAGACCTATCAGCTGGCGGTGAAGCCCACGCTGGCCTCGATTCCGCTGTTCACCCTGTGCGGGTTCCTGCTGGCCGAGGGCAAGGCCCCCGAGCGGCTGCTGAACGTGTTCCGCGCGTGGTTCGGATGGTTTCCCGGCGGCACCGCCGTGGTCTGCGCGATGCTCTCGGCGTTCTTCACCGTCTTCACCGGCGGGTCGGGCGTCACCATCCTCGCGCTCGGCGGCCTGCTGCTGCCGGCGCTCCTCAAGGACGGCTATCGCGAGAAGTTCTCGATCGGCCTGCTGACGTCATCAGGCTCGCTCGGCTTGCTGTTGCCGCCGTCGCTGCCTCTGATTCTCTACGCCATCGTCGCGCAGATTCCGGTAGAAGACCTGTTCATCGGCGGCATCCTGCCGGGTGTGCTCCTGCTCGGCCTCACCGCCGCCTGGGGCGTGCGCGAAGGCGTGAGGTACAACACGGGCCGCACGCGGTTTTCAGCTGCAGTCGCGATGCGGGCGCTTTGGGAGGGCAAGTGGGAAGTCGCGCTGCCCGTCGTGGTGCTGGCGGCGCTTTTCGGCGGGTTTGCCACCATCGTCGAATCGGCTGCCCTGGCCGCGCTCTACGCGTTCATCGTGCAGGTGTTCGTTCACCGCGACGCCCGCGATTTCGCGACGCTGCGCCGCGTCTTCAGCCGAATGCGTGGCCACGGTCGGCGGCGTGCTCGTCATTCTCGGCGTAGCGGTGGGCCTCACCAGCTACCTGATTGGCGCCGACGTGCCGGGCCGGCTGCTCGAATGGACGCAGACCTACATCAGCTCGCCGATGGTCTTCCTGCTGATGTTGAACGCGTTCCTGCTGGTCGTCGGATGCCTGATGGACATCTACTCGGCGACGTTTGTCGTCGTGCCGCTCATCGTCCCGCTCGGCCAGGCCTTCGGCATCCACCCGGTGCACCTCGGGGTCATCTTCGTCGCGAACCTCGAGCTCGGGTACCTCACGCCGCCGGTCGGCATGAACCTGTTCCTGGCCTCCTACCGCTTCAAGAAGCCGCTGCTGGAAGTGGCCGCTGCGTCGCTGCCGATGATCGCCATCCTCGGCATCGGCGTTCTGCTCATCACCTACATGCCGTGGATGACGACGGCGCTGCTGCAGGTGTTCGGGAAGATGTAGGCCGCGTTTGGTCGGATTCCTAAGCCCGTGAGAAAATCTCGCTGGCGTCGGCGTCAGCATGGCTGAGCAGAACTGAACGAGTTCGAGGAGCTGCTGGCGAAGGGCCTGGCAATGGACGTCAACCAGGTGCCTCGGCTACGGCTGTGAAACGTCATCTACCAACGGAAGGCCCGCGCGCTGCTCGCACGCGCGGATGAACTCTTCACGCCTGACGGTTCCGCGGAACCGCCGCCGGCTATCGTCGGATTGAACGGACTTGGCTCGCTGGCGCGGCGGGCATTCGGAGTGACGAGATGAGAACGAAGGCGTTGGTGATGGCGCTAGTCCTGCTGATGGCCGGATATCCGAGCGCGCAGGGCTCGGCGACCGTCGTGCGCCTGGGCACGGTCGTTCCCGCCGGCACCGATCTGGAACAACATCCTGAAGAGACAGTCGGCCGAGTGGTCGCGTCTCGCCGACGGCCGCGTGCGGCTGGTGCTGATGTCGGGTACGCAAGGCGACGAGGACGCCATCATCCGCAAGATCGCACGTCGGGGCAGCTGCAGGCGGCGTGCTGTCGGCCGTCAGCCTCGCGATATAGATGGACCAGTGCTGAACGTGTTCTTCATCCCGATGTTCTACCAGGACTACGCCGAGCTGGCGCACGTCATGGACAAGCTCGAGCCGCTGATCACGCAGCGGCTCGCCGACAAGGGCTTAGTCTTCGTCAACTGGGGCAGCGGCGGATGGGTCCAGGTCTTCAGCAAGAAGCCGGCGAAGGACCTGCGCGAGCTGAAAGCCATGAAGCTGTTCGCCTCCGCGGGTGACGATCTCACGGTGCAGTGGTACAAGGCCAACGGGTTTCAACCCGTCCCGCTCTCGTCGGCGGACATGCTGTCGTCGCTCACGACAGGCATGATCGAGGCAGTCCCGGTGACCCCGCTCTCGGCGCTCTCGTTCCAGTGGTACAAGGTACACGCCGTACATGCTCGACGTCGGCATCTCGCCCCTTGTCGGCGCGACGATCGTGACCAGGAAGGCGTGGGATGCCATCAGCGAAGCAGACCGCGCTCAGCTGATGGCGGCCGCCAGAAGACAGAGGCGCGCTTCCGAACGGAAGTGCCGCGCACCGACGCGGAGTCGATCGCCGTGATGCAGAAGAACGGCTTGACGGTCGTCAAGGCCGACGAGGCCGCCCTGGCCGAGTTCCGCACCGCGGCCGATGGCTTCGCCAAGACGATGCGTGACGGCATGGTGCCGCGCGATGTCTTCGAGCTTGCCGTGCGCGAGCGCGACGCCTATCGCAAGCAGCGGTCGACCGCCAAGTGAGCGGCGCGATCCCTGCCGGAATCGAGCGCCCTCACGGCCCCCTGGCCCGCGTCCTCTATCCCCTCGAGGACGCGATGGCGGGCATCGCGCTTGCCGTGATGGTCGTCATGCCGCTCTCCGAGATAGTGCTTCGGCGGGTGTTCGGCCTCGGCATTCCCGGATCCATTCCGTTCGTCCAGCATCTGGTGTTGTGGGTCGGCTTTCTCGGCGCGGCGCTGGCCGCGCGCGAAGGCACGATGCTGGCGCTGGCGACCGGCACGTTCCTGCCAGCCGGTCGAGTCCGTGAGATAGCCGGGATGCTGGCGGCGACCGTGGCTGCCGCGGTGTCGGCGATGCTCTGCGCCGGCGCGTACGAGCTGATGATGAGCGAGCGCGAGGCGGGCACCGTCATCGCTGCCGGCGTCACCACGTGGATGGCGCAGACGGTGCTGCCGCTGGCCTTCGGGCTGATTGCGATCCGCACGGTGCGGAGCTCGGGATCCACGTGGGCGGCCAGGGCCGTGGCGGCGTGCGGGCTCGTCGTGGGCGCGTGGCTGGTCTGGAGTCCCGGCGACGTTGTCGGCAGGTGCGCTCTGGCCGCTGGTCGCCTTGGTACTGGTGGCCGCCGCGTGCGGCACGCCGATCTTCGTCGTCCTGGGCGGACTGGCGCTCCTGCTGTTCATGTCCGAGGGGGTCGGGCCATCGGCGGTCCTCATCGAGACCTATCAGCTGGCGGTGAAGCCCACGCTGGCCTCGATTCCGCTGTTCACCCTGTGCGGGTTCCTGCTGGCCGAGGGCAAGGCCCCCGAGCGGCTGCTGAACGTGTTCCGCGCGTGGTTCGGATGGTTTCCCGGCGGCACGGCCGTGGTCTGCGCGATGCTCTCGGCGTTCTTCACCGTCTTCACCGGCGGGTCCGGCGTCACCATCCTCGCGCTCGGCGGCCTGCTGCTGCCGGCGCTCCTCAAGGACGGCTATCGCGAGAAGTTCTCGATCGGCCTGCTCACGGCATCGGGCTCGCTCGGCTTGCTGTTGCCGCCGTCGCTGCCTCTGATTCTCTACGCCATCGTCGCGCAGATTCCGGTGGAGGATCTGTTCATCGGCGGCATCCTGCCGGGCGTGCTCCTGCTCGGCCTGACCGCCGCGTGGGGCGTGCGCGAAGGCGTGAGGTACGACACGGGCCGCACGCCGTTTTCGGCTGGCGGTCGCGATGCGGGCGCTTGTGGGAGGGCAAGTGGGAAGTCGCGCTGCCGGTCGTGGTGCTGGCGGCGCTTTTCGGCGGCTTTGCCACCATCGTCGAAGCGGCGGCCCTGGCCGCGCTCTACGCGTTCATCGTGCAGGTGTTCGTGCACCGCGACGCCCGCGATTTCGCGACGCTGCGCCGCGTCTTCGCCGAATGCGTGGCCACGGTCGGCGGGGTGCTCGTCATTCTCGGCGTAGCGGTGGGCCTCACCAGCTACCTGATTGGCGCCGACGTGCCGGGCCGGCTGCTCGAATGGACGCAGACCTACATCAGCTCGCCGATGGTCTTCCTGCTGATGTTGAACGCGTTCCTGCTGGTCGTCGGATGCCTGATGGACATCTACTCGGCGACGTTTGTCGTCGTGCCGCTCATCGTCCCGCTCGGCCAGGCCTTCGGCATCCACCCGGTGCACCTCGGGGTCATCTTCGTCGCGAACCTCGAGCTCGGGTACCTCACGCCGCCGGTCGGCATGAACCTGTTCCTGGCCTCCTACCGCTTCAAGAAGCCGCTGCTGGAAGTGGCCGCGGCGTCGCTGCCGATGATCGCCATCCTCGGCATCGGCGTTCTGCTCATCACCTACATGCCGTGGATGACGACGGCGCTGCTGCAGGTGTTCGGAAAGATGTAGGCCGCGTTTGGGTCGGTCATTCCCTGATCCCGTGGAAAGGCTAGACGCGCGCCGTCTTCCACTTTCCCTTCTTGAACAGCACCGCGCTCACCACGGCGAGCATCGAGTATGCCACCGCGAGCGCCACGAACACACCGGTGGCCTCGAGCCCTCCGGCATGCGACAGCACCCACGCCAGGGGCAGCTCGAGCACCCAGAACACGAACAGGTTGATCAGCGTGGGCGTCCACGTGTCGCCCGCGCCGTTGAACGACTGCGTCAGCACCATGCCGTACGCGTAGAACAGGAAGCCGAGGCTCACGACCCGCAGGCAGCTCACCCCGTAGGCCGCCACCGCCTGGTCCGGCGTGAACAGCCCGACGATCGGACGCGCGAGCACGAGGAACACCGCGCCGACGCTGCCCAGGAACAGCATGTTGTAGAACGCCGCCGTCCACACCGCCTTCTCGGCGCGATCCGGGTATCCGGCCCCAAGGTTCTGCCCCACCATCGTCGCCGCCGCGTTGCTGATGCCAAACGACGGCAGCAGCGCGAAGATGATCAGCCGGATCCCGATGGTGTAGCCGGCCAGCGCCGCGCTGCCGAACACCGAGAGGATCCGTACGAGCGCGACGTAGCTGGCGGTGCCAATCAGGATCTGCAGCGTGCCCGATCCTGACAGCCGCAGCATGGACCCCATCATCGGCAGGTCGAGCCGCCAGTGCCGTCGTGCCACCTGCACGCGGCTGTGGAGCCGCGTCAGCGTGACGATCTGCACCAGCACGGCCGTGCCGCGCCCGATATTGGTCGCCACGGCGGCGCCAGCCACGCCCAGCTCGGGAAACGGACCCACGCCGAAGATCAGGCAGGGGCCGAGCAGGATGTTGATCGCGTTGCCAATCCACAGCACGCGCATCGCAATCGCGGCATCGCCCGCGCCGCGAAAGACCGCGTTGATCAGGAACAGCAGCACGATGGTCGCGTTGCCGCCCAGCATCACGCGCGTGAACGTGCTGCCGGTCGCGATCACCTCGGGCGAGGCGCCCATCAGCGCCAGCAGCGCCGGCGCATGCCACGCGCCGGCCACGCCGATGATCGCGGACACACCGACGCCGAGCGCGATGGCCTGCACGGCCGCGCTGGCGGCTCCCTCGGGGTCCTGCTCGCCGATTCGCCTGGCGACAATCGCGGTTGCGCCAATCGACAGCCCCATCGCCAGGGTGTAGATCATCGTCAGCATCGACTCGGTGAGGCCCACCGTGGCCACCGCGTCGGCGCCCAGATGCGCGACCCAGAACACGTCGGCCAGAACGAAGATCGACTCCATGGCCATCTCCATGACCATGGGCACCGCGAGCATGACGATGGCCCGGCCCACCGGGGCGGTCGTGTAGTCGAGCGACGAGCCACGGATGGCTTCGACGAGCGTCGCCCAGACTCCGGCGCGACGCTCACGCGCTTCTCCTTCAGCGGGCGTGCTCCCCGACCCTTCCTTGAATGCAGACATGACTGCCCTTCCGCTTGCACGACAGGCCACACGGCGTCAGCCGCCACAGCGAGCGGCCACGCACACGGACGCCTGAAATTTTCCTGAGATGGTCCGGTCAACCCCGGACCGGAGCGCGCGACGCTAGCGAAGGTCGCGGTCGGACGGTCGCGGGGACCCGAAGGTCGTGGTGGGTCGAATTCGCATCTTCGTATCCTCGAGCGCTTCGGCTCCGGCCTGTCACGCCGAAGCGGCAGGCGAAGGCGGACGCTCAGGAGCAGAGCCGAGAGGGTATCACAGATATGCGCGGCCTGAGCGCTCATAACCGCGCGCGCAGCCACGGCACGACGGCGTCGATCACCTGCGGGAGGGCGCCGTTGAATCGGTGGTCGATGCCCGGCAACGCGACCAGCTCCGGCCGTCCGCCGGCCGCCTCACGCGCGTCGAGCGCGTCCTGGCACGGCACCAGCTCGTCGGCTTCGCCGTGGACCAGCAGCCACGGCACGCCGATCCGGGCCGCCTGCGCGGTGACCGAGCCGATGCGCGCGGCGTCCTCGGCCAGGTTCGGCGACCACGGACACTCGGGCTTTTCCAGCATCGGCTCGCCGGGGGTCAGGTGGCCGAATTGCGCGCGCATGAAGGCATCGACGTGCACCATGCCGGCCAGCGACACGAGGCAGTCGATTCGCGGATCGATGGACGCCCGCATCACGCCCACGGCGCCGCCCATGCTGTGGCCGGCGTACGCGATCTTGCCGACGCCCCACTCGACCAGCGCGTCGATGACGCTGCCGAGGTCGCCGACTTCCTTGCTGGGCACGGCGTCCTCGAAGCGGCCCTCCGAGCCCCCGTTGCCCGCAAACGACACGCGCAGCGACGCCAGCCCCGCCTCCGACAGCGCGTCGGCAAGCGCCATGAGCAACGGGCGGTCCTTGTGCGCCGTCACGCCGTGCGCGATGACGACCACGGAATCCGGCGGAGACGGAAATCCTGGCGGCGCCTGATACGCGACGTCGAGCCGCTCGCCTTGCGCGTTCCGGATGACGTCCAGCGCCGCGCTCATCGTCGTTCGACGAGCGCGATCAGGCGATCGACGGCTTCTTCAACGAAGGCCGGGTCCTCGGCATGGGCCGCGCGCTCGACGATCTCGATGGTCGAAGGCATGTGCGCCTTCAGCTCGGCGAAGAAGATCGCGTCGTCGATCGGGTCGTTGAGCGGCCCGCCCGGCATGGCGTAGCGTCCCGTGCCGAGCGTCGGGATCATGAACACGGCGTTGCCGCGCGTGGACTGCAGGCGCTTGCCCGCCTCGCGCGCCACCTGGCGAAGCTCGCGCGCGTTGAGGCGCGGCGCCAGCACGACTTCGTTGTGCCACACGTGCTTGTGCGTCTTCCACCGATCGGGCAGCACGTGGGGCGTCGACACCAGGATGCCGAGGTGCTCGGAGCCGCCGGGGACGATCACCTGCGGCAGGCCCAGCGACCCAGCCACGGTGAGCCGGTCCGGGCCGCCCGCGCGCAGGCCATGGAACAGCTCGTCGCTGATCTCGCCCATCGCGTAGTCGAACACCGCGCCGATGATGCCCTGGCGCATCATCAGCTCCATCGCGCGTCCGCCGGTGCCGACGGCGTGGAACACGATGGCCTCGTAGCCGCGCTTCGCAAACAGCGCCTGCGCGTGCAGCGTGCCCTGCGTCAGCACGCCAAGGTTCGAGATGCCGATGAGCGGCTTGTCGCCTTTCTTCCGTTTCTTCGCCAGCTCGACCTTCACCTGCGCCATGCCGTGCGCCGCGCCGGCGGCGTTGGCCAGCACCTTGCGCATGAAGGCGTTGAGGCCCGAGGATGTCGCCCACCGAGAACATCATCGTGATGTCCGAGATGCCGACGTAAGGCGAGGTGTCGCCGGAGGCGACGGTGGACACCATCACCTTCGGCAGGCCATACGGCAGTGCCCGCATCACCATCGTGCCGGTCGCCGTGCCTTGCAGGCCGCCCAGGCCGATCACGCCGTGGACCTTCCCTGCCTTGATGCGCTGCAGCAGCAGCTTGGTCGCGCCGGCCGCCATCACGGGCTGCGTCGCCTCGCGCGTGGGGTCCTTCTTGAGGGCCGTGAGCGTCGTGCCGCCGGCGCGGGCGACCTCGGCCCGCGTGACGTCGGCGCGCGCGGCCGGCGCCCCCAGCACGCCCATGTCCACCACCAGCGCGCGGCTGCCCAGCGCCTTCAGCTGCTGACGAAGGAACTCGGCCTCCTGGCCTTTCGTGTCGAGCGTCGCGAGAACGGCAATGACCTTGGGCATGGGGCTACCGGTTGGAGAAGCGCAGCGCGGCGAAGGTCCTGGCCTGCTCGGAGACGGCCCGCTCGATTGGGATGCGCTCGGTCGACGAGCCGGTCCAGAAGCCGTCGCAGGTGGTGTGGTCGAGCATGAACTGCGCGTCTTCCGGCGTTTCCATCGCGGCGCCGTGGGCCACGAGGATGATGTCCTTCTTCAGGGCCCGCAGCTTCCGGTTGGCCGCTTCCGTGCGCTCGGCGGTCTGCTCGATCGTCTCGCCCGAGTCGTAGCCCTTCAGGCCGCCCTTGGTCGTCCCGGCGTGGAAACAGAAGATGTCGGGTTGCGCCTCCCCCACCAGCCGCAGGCTGTCTTCCTCGTCAAAGGCCAACCCGACCGACACCATGTCCAGCTCGCGCGCCAGCTTCAGCATGTCGATCTCGTGCTGCAGCGTGATGCCGGCGCTCGAGAGCACCCGGAACAGGTTGCTGTCCTTGTCCACGTACGAGATCGACGGCCCGATGTTGGAGGCGGAGTAGACACCCATCGCCTTCAGCTGCTCGAGCACGCTGCGCATGTCCTTGAGGGGGTCGTTGGCGTTGATGCACGCGCAGACAAACGCGTCGCCCTTCATGGCCGGCAGGATGTCCTGCTGCGTGTAGTCCAGCGTCTGCTTGTTGGAATCGAGAATCGGCCAGAGCATCGACATCGTGCCCATGCCGTTGGCGCGCAGCCGGGCGCCCGAGAACGTGTTCACGCAGTCCACGCCGGCGCGTTCGAGCAGTTGTGCCACCAGGCCGCTGCCCGCGCTGGCGATGAACACGGGCAGGCGCCGATCGACTTTGGCGCCGAGCTTCTGCATGATGGCGGTTCGAGAGGTTCGCGGGACGATCAACGGTGGCTCTCCATGCGAAATGAGGGACGAGGGCCTATATTAGACTGCGAGGCCGCCATGTCACCTCAATCGACCA
>CAWFRL010000035.1:0-123614 GCA_963818215.1 Vicinamibacteria bacterium
TCCTGGCACTTTTCTTCGAGAATTCGCCACATCTTGCGATTGCCCTAAAACGCTGCCACAATATGTGGTGTTTACATGCTTGACAAGGTCCAACCGGAGGCGCATAGTCGGTCCTCGTCGCGCGAGACGGGCGAAAGCAGGGGCTCCCAGCATCCTGTCGGTTCTGACGAGACAGTAAGTCCCGCCACCACCGCCTGATCGCGCCAAACCAAATTACTTGGAAGTCGGGGCACCCCTCCAGGGGCATGGGGGAGTGCCGTCTCGTTGCGGAGGATGGATGATGCAGACAGGGGCTGCCCAGGAGACGAAGGCGACCGCCCAGCGGGTGCTGCAGGACGACCAGGCCGACGCGCCGGCCACCGCCGCGCCAGGTCTGGAGTTCCCACGCTATTTCACCCGGCCCGGCGTCGATCCGTTCGACGAGGTCGAGTGGGAGCTTCGGTCGGCGATTATCGGCAACGAGAAGGGCCACGTCGTCTTCGAGCAACGCGACGTCGAGATTCCGAAGGCCTGGTCGCAGCAGGCCACCAACATCGTCGTCTCCAAGTACTTCCGGGGGCAGATGGGCTCGCCCGAGCGCGAGCGCTCGGTCAAGCAGCTGATCGGCCGCGTCGTGGACACCATCACGATGTGGGCCAGGCGCCAGCAGTACTTCCGCAGCTGACGCGGACCTGCAGGCGTTCAGCGACGACCTCAAGCATCTGCTGGTCTACCAGAAGGGCGCCTTCAACAGCCCCGTGTGGTTCAACTGCGGCTTCGAGAAGGCGCCGCAGTGCTCGGCCTGCTTCATCAACTCGGTCAGCGACACGATGGACTCGATCCTCACGCTGGCGCGCACCGAGGGGATGCTGTTCAAGTTCGGATCGGGCACCGGCTCGAACCTGTCGCAGATCCGCAGCTCGCGCGAGTTGCTGGCCGGCGGCGGCACGGCCAGCGGCCCGGTGTCGTTCATGAAGGGCTACGACGCCTTTGCCGGCGTCATCAAGTCCGGCGGCAAGACGCGCCGCGCGGCCAAGATGGTGATCCTCAACGCCGATCACCCCGACGTCATCGAGTTCATCAACTGCAAGGTCGAGGAAGAGAAGAAGGCGTGGGCGCTCATCGACGCCGGCTACGACGGCTCGTTCACGGGCACGGCGTACTCGTCGGTGTTCTTCCAGAACTCGAACAACTCGGTGCGCGTGACCGACGAGTTCATGCGCGGCGTGCTCGACGACGGCGAGTGGCAGACCCATGCGGTGACCAGCGGCGAGGTCGTGGACACCTACAAGGCGCGCGAGATGATGCACCTCATCGCCGAGGGCACGTGGGTGTGCGGCGACCCGGGCATGCAGTTCGATACGACCGTGAACGAGTGGCACACCTGCCCGAACACGGATCGCATCAACGCGAGCAACCCGTGCTCGGAGTACATGTTCCTCGACGACTCGGCGTGCAACCTGGCGTCGATCAACCTGATGCGCTTTGTCGCCGACAACGGCGAGTTCGACGCCAACGCGTTCAAGGCGGCCTGCCGCACGTTCATCACGGCGCAGGAGATCCTGGTCGACAACTCGAGCTATCCGACCAAGGCGATCGAGAAGAACAGCCACGCCTACCGGCCGCTCGGCCTGGGCTATGCGAACCTGGGCGCGCTGCTGATGTCGCGCGGCCTGCCCTACGACAGCGACCAGGGCCGCGACTACTCGGGCGCGATCACGGCGCTGATGACGGGCGAAGCCTACGCGCAGTCGGCGCGCGTCGCGCGCGACCACGGCGGGCCGTTTGCCGGCTACGAGAAGAACCGCGAGCCGTTCCTGCGCGTGATGCGGAAGCACCGCGACGCCATGCGCGGCGTCAACGGCAAGCTGGTGCCGGCAGATCTCTACCAGGCCGCCCGCTCGTCGTGGGACGAGGCGGTGGAGCTGGGCGAGCAGTTCGGCTACCGCAACGCGCAGGCCACGGTGCTGGCGCCGACCGGGACCATCGGCTTCATGATGGACTGCGACACGACGGGCGTGGAGCCGGACATCGCGCTGGTCAAGTACAAGAAGCTGGTCGGCGGCGGGTTGATGAAGATCGTCAACACCACCGTGCCGATGGCGCTCAAGAAGCTCGGCTACAACGACGAGCAGATCGCCGAGATCGTCGCCTACATCGACGAGCAACGAGACGATCGAGGGCGCGCCGTTCCTCAAGGACCAGCACCTGCCGGTGTTCGACTGCGCGTTCAAGGCCGCCAAGGGCCAGCGCTCGATCCACTACATGGGCCACATCCGGATGATGGGCGCGACGCAGCCCTTCATCTCCGGCGCGATCAGCAAGACCGTGAACGTGCCGAAGGAAGCCACGGTCGACGAGATCATGGCGGCCTACATCGAGAGCTGGAAGCTGGGCGCCAAGGCCGTCTCGATCTACCGCGACGGCAGCAAGCGCACGCAGCCGCTGAACACGTCGAGGGACAAGACGGCGGCCGACAAGGCACAGGCCGTCGCCGAAGCGGCCGTCGCCGCGATGCCGCGGCCGGTGCGCCGCAAGCTCTCCGACGAGCGCCACTCGCTGACGCACAAGTTCGACATCGCCGGCCACGAGGGCTACATCACGGTCGGGCTTGTTCGACGACGGGCAGCCGGGAGAGATCTTCCTGGTGATGGCCAAGGAGGGCTCGACGATCTCGGGCTTCGCCGACGCCTTCGCGCAGGCGATCTCCTACGCGCTCCAGTACGGCGTGCCGCTGCAGGTGCTGGTGGACAAGTTCAGCCACGCGCGCTTCGAGCCGTCGGGGATGACGCAGGAACCCCGAGGTGCGCTTCGCCAAGTCGATCGTCGACTACATCTTCCGGTGGATGTCGACCAAGTTCATGTCCAGGCAGGCGCAGTTCGATGCCGGCGTGAACATGGCCGAGCCGGTCGACGAGCCGATGCTGTTTGACGGCCCGAAGGCTGACGCGAGAGCCGATGCGCCGAAGGGCGGGTTTGCCGGCGCGGCGATTCAGAGCCAGGAAGACGCGCCGCCGTGCTCGACCTGCGGGTCGATCATGATCCGGAGCGGCAGCTGCTACAAGTGCGCGAACTGCGGCACGACGAGCGGGTGTGCGTAGGCGTCAATCACGAGAGGACACGGTCAGACACGGAGACGCACGTACGTGGGGCGGGACGTGCAGTTCCCGCCGAGCCGATGCCGACGACAGACGACGGGTGGGGTCACATGGCCCCGCCCGTTTTTGCTTTGAGGGCTCCTGATGCCCTCCGACAGGCGTTCGTGATCATGGCCGCCTGACGGTGCTAAGGTGGTGATCATGGCTGCACCGGGATCGTGGTTGGAGAAACCAGGTCTGCTCCGGACGCTGCTCGCGCAGGCTCGGCTGGCGGTCCGGCTCGTTCGCGAGCCAGCGGTGCCGACGCTGACGAAGGCCGTCCTGGCGACTGCGGCGCTCTATCTGATCTGGCCGCTCGACTTTCTGCCCGACCTCCTCCCGGTCCTCGGGCAACTCGACGATCTGGGCGTCGTGCTGGCGGCGCTCGAGCTGTTCCTGAAGCTGTGTCCTGACGCACCGCAGGCGTTCCACCGCGAGGCTATGGCCGCCGGCCGGCCATATTCGCCGATGCCCCCTCAGGGCAGCCTTCGTCGACGCCGAGTTCCGCCGCGAGTAGGCGCGGCTCATACTGCGGCCGTCCGCATCGGTTCACCGATTGTGATCTCCTACCGCGACGCCGTCAGCGCGCTGCTTGCCCAGCAGGAATTGCCGCACAAACATCACCGTGGCGTAGAACTGTAGTCGACGTTCGGCTTCTTCGAAACCGTGCCCCTCGTCGCTGGCCATCAGGTCCACACGGGGCTGCCGTTTCCGCGCACCTTCGCGACCATCTGCTCGGCTTCCGTCCTGGCACGCGCGGGTCGTCTCAACGGCTTCGTGATCTCTCCGCGTTGTTCAGCAGCGCCGTCTTCTCGAAGAAGTCGCGTAATTTCCGGCACGCGTTCATCGCCGTATTCGGCCCGCCGCAGATCGCGGCAGGTAGCTCTCGGTGTTCTGTCAGGTACGTGTTGCAGTTGGACACATCGCGATCGATGTCCACGGCGCACGCGATGCGATCGTTGTAAGCGTCGCGACCGCAAGTGTCATGTGCCGCCGTCGCGCCACGCCGCGATCTGAGGCCTACTCCACTCGTAGCGCCTCGATCGGATTCACCGACGCCGCACGCCTGCGCCGGAATGTAGCTGGCCAGCATCGCCGCGATGGCGAGAACGGCCGCGACGGCCGCCAGCGTCGTGACGTCCCATGGCGACGTGTCGAAGAGCAGCGTGCGCATCAGCCGTGCCGCGGCGATCGAGCACACGACGCCCAGCAGAAGCCCGACCGCGATCAGCCGCCCGGCTTCCCCGAGAATCAGCTCGTAGACCGATCGCCGCTCGGCGCCCATCGCCAGGCGCAGGCCGATCTCGCGCGTGCGCTGGCTCACCGAGTAGGCGACGACCCCGTAGAGTCCGACGATGCCGAGCAGCAGCGCGAGCGCGGCAAACCCGCCGACGAGCCAGGCGGACGACCGCTGAAGGTACGCCGCCGGCGAGTCCTGGATGCGATCCCGCATGACGATGCCGCGCCTGGCGCCCATGTCGGGATCGATGGCGCGAATCGCGGCATTCATCGCCGGCAGCACCGACGCCTCGGTCTGCGAGGTGCGCGCGACGACGGTGAAGAAGTTGTCCGGATCCTGCTCGAACGGCACGTACTCGGCCGGCCAGATCTCCGCGTCGAGCGCCCCTTCCCTGATGTCGTCCACGATCCCGACGATCTCTTTCATCGATGGCGCCGAGAGCGAAGTGTCGCCGTAGCGCTTTCCGATCGGATCTTCGTCGGGGTAGTACTTCTTCGCCAGGGTCTGGTTGATGACGACCACGTGAGGTGCGGCGGCGCGTGTCGGCGTCGGTGAAGCCGCGTCCCCGCAGCAGCCGTGCGCGGACCGTCGTGAAATAGCCGGCGCTGACGACGCGCGAGTTCACCTCGTTGTGCTCGCCGTTGTACGGGCGGCCGACGAACCTGATCCAGTTCGTGTTCCCGTTGAAGCTGACGGGCAGCAAGTCCACCAGGCCGACGGACTGGACGCCTGGCAGGCGCGCCACCCGGCTTGCGACCTCGCGCCCGAGCCGGAGCTGCTGCTCGTCGCCCTCGAAGCGCGCGCCCGGGGCCGCCACCTGCATGGTCGCCAGACGATCGGGCTCGAACCCGAGGTCGACGTTGAGCAGGCGGTACAGGCTCTGGCCCAGCAGGCCCGCCCCGACCAGCAGCACCATCGCCGTCGCCAGCTCCAGCACGACGAGCTTGAAGCCGAGGCGGCGCCAGGTGTTTCCCGAGGAGCCGCGCGTGCCCTCGGCCAGGCCCTCGCGCAGTTCGCTGAATCGCACGCGCACGGCGGGCGCCAGCGAGAAGAGCGCCGTCGCGACGACGGCCAGCACGCCTGCGCAGGCCGCTACGCGCGGGTTCATGCCCACGCCGTCCAGGTAAGGCATGCGCCCGCGCATGTCTTCCGAGATCAGCCCGAAGAGCAGCTGTACGGCACTACTGGCGAAGAGCAGGCCGAGCGCGCTGCCGGAAGCGACCAGGACAAAAGCCTCGGTGACGAACTGGCGAATCAGCCGTCCATTCGAGGCCCCGAGTGTGCTGCGAACCGCCAGCTCGCGCTTGCGGCCCTCGGAGCGCACCAGCAGCAGGCTCACGACGTTGACGCATGCGATGGCGAGCAGCAGCGCGGCTCCACCCAGCAGGAGCAACAGCATCGGCCGGATGTCACCGACAATCACATCGGCGAGCGAGGCGACGCTGGCGCCCTGGTCACGGTTGGAGTCCGGGTACTGGCGCTCCAGTTGCTTGGCGATCCCGTTCATCTGGGCGTGGGCCTCCTCGACCGTCACGCCGTCTTTCAGGCGTCCCACTCCGCTCAGCGCGTGGCAGCTTCGACGCACGTCGCATCCGACGGTCGCGCGAAGCGGCGTCCAGAACTCGGCGCGCCCCTGAGGCGCGAACTGAAAGCGCTCCGGAAGCACGCCGACGATGGTGTGAGGGTCCCCGGCGAGCGTGACGGTCTGGCCGATGACGTCTCGTCGTCCGCCGAATCGAGCGTGCCATGCGGCGTAGCTGATGATGAGCGTGTCAGGCTTGCCTGGGCGGTCCTCGCCCGTGTAGAAGTCGCGGCCCAGCGCGGGCGCCACGCCCAGCGTGCGGAAAAAGCCGTCGCTCACGCGGGCGCCCTGCACCAGCTCGATACCGGTGGGCGTGCCCAGCGCAGAGCCCCGGCCCATGTGGACGTCGAGCGAGCTGAACACGGTGTTCAGCCGCTTCCAGTCGAGGTAGTCGGGGTAGGAGAGAGTGGCGCGCGGGATCTGCGGCGTGGTCTCGGTCACGTTCACCAGACGCGTCGGCTGCGGGTAGGGCAGTGGCTCGACGAGCGCCGCGTCGACGAAGGCGTAGATCGCGACGGCGGCGCCCATGCCGAGGGCGAGCGTCATGATCGCGGTGGCGGTGAACCCGGGCGTCTTTCTCAACTGACGCAGCGCAAAGCGCAGGTCCTGCCAGAGATGTTCCAGGAAAGGCACGGAGCTGCGCTCGCGGTACGCCTGTCGCGTCGATTCGACGCCGCCGAGCTTCAGCAGCGCGCGCCGGCGCGCCTCGTCGGCGCGTCATGCCCGCGCGCAGGTTGTCGTCGATGTGCATCTGGAGGTGGCTGTCGAGCTCGGCGTCGAACGCCTGATCGTGGCGCTCGCGCGAGACGAGTCCGATCAGCCGGGCGATGGCGGCGCGCAGGCGCCTCATGACGGGTCCTCCGTCGCGAGGAATCGCGCGAGGACGGCCGTCGCCTGCTCCCAGTGCTTCGACTCTTTCTCCAGCTGCTTTCGGCCGGTCTTGGTCAGCCGGTAGAACTTCGCCTTGCGGTTGTTCTCCGAGACGCCCCAGTCGCTGGCGATTGCGCCTTCCTGCTCGAGTTTCAGCAGCGCCGGGTAGAGGGTGCCGTAGTTGAGCGAGAGCAGGTTGCCGCTGGTCTGCTCGATGCGCCGCGCGATCCCGTACCCATGCAGCGGCCCCATCGTCGCGATGGTCTTGAGCACCATCAACGCCAGCGTGCCCTGCCAGACGTCAGCCTTGTCGCCCATGTCACTCCTATTGGATTGCCATAGGAATCGTCGCAGCTTTCCTATGGGAAAGCAATACGGATCATCGGGGTCGGGCCTCGCACGGCCTCTCGGGGTCGGGCCTGCCGTGTACGCAGGTTCTTCACTGTCGACAGGTGATATGTTGAGGCCTAAGCTCGGCCGCTGAGATCGTGCCAGGAGTCGACATTCGGCCGATCTCGAGCAGCCGAGCGTTTAATCGCAGCCGTTCATCTGTAGTGCTGCAATATTCTGCGTCTGGAGGCCCGACCCCGCAGTCGTTCGCTGCAGCGCCAATGCTATCGTATGGCGCGATCGTCGGGGTGTACGTCCGGGAACAATCATGAAACGGCGTGAGTTCGTGTCGCTTGCGGGGCTGACGGGACTCGGCGCGCTGACGCCGGGTACGCTGACCCACGCCGCGACGCCACAGTCCCGCGCCGCAGGCGCGACGATGGTCGTCGGCTGCCAGCGTGCGCCCACCGACGCGCGGCGCCTCCAGCACTTCAAGCGTCATGGCGTCGATCACATCTGCGGCTACCCGGGCAACGAGGACGACCCGGCCAGCTGGAGCGTCGAGTCGCTCACGCGCCTGCGCGAGCTGTGCGAGTCGCACGGCGTCGCGCTCGACATGGTGCAGTTTCCGACGCTGTCGTCGGCCTCGATCGATCGCTTGTCTCAGCAGCACGCGGCCAACCCGCAACGCGGCGCGACCCACGGCAAGGCCATCATGCTCGGCAAGGATCCCGAGCGCCAGCAGGAGATAGACGCCGTCTGCGCCATCATCCGGAATTGCGCGACGGTGGGCATCCCGGCCGCCAAGTACAACATGAACCTGCTCGGCGTGCTGCGCACGCCCGATACGCCGGGGCGCGGCGGCTCGCACTACAGCACGTGGCGACTGCGCGAGGCCAGGGAAGAGCCCCCGCTGACGGCGGCCGGCGTGGTGTCGGCCGACACGGCCTGGGAGCGCATCACGTACTTTCTCGAGCGCGTCGTGCCGGTCGCCGAGGAGCACAAGGTGCGCCTGGCCTGTCACCCGCACGATCCCGGCGTGCCGCCGAAAGGCTTCCGCGGCGTGGCGCGCGTGCTGGGCACTGTCGACGGCATGAAGCGGTTCGTCGACATCAAGGCCAGCCCCTATCACGGCCTCAACCTGTGCCTGGGCACGACGGCCGAGATGCTGCAGCAGCCGGCCACCGAGATCCACGACGTCATCCGCTACTTCGGCCAGCGCGGGAAGATCTTCAACATCCACTTTCGCAACATCCGCGGACGCCGCGACGACTTCCAGGAAGTGTTCCCGGATGAAGGCGACATGAACATGGCCGAGGTGATGCGGACGCTGAAGCAGGTCGGCTACCAGTACATGGTGATGCCCGATCACATGCCGCACCATGACGACGACCCGCGGCAGGACCAGGCGTTCGCGTTCGGCTACGGGTACATCAAGGCGTTGATTCAGGCGGTGTGAGTCACCATTGCAGATTGCAGATTGCAGATTGCAGATTGCAGATGAAGTCGCTCCCAGCTTTCGCGCAGATCCCCGGCGGCTGGTTCACGATGGGCACCGAGCTGGGCCACGAGGACGAGCAGCCGCCGCATCGGGTCTTCGTCGACGGGTTCGAACTGGGCGTCTGCGCGGTCACGCGCGCGGAGTACGAGCGGTTCATCAACGCCACGGGGCACGAGCCGCCGTGCGACTGGTCGCACCCGCCATTTGCCCGGGCGGATCTCCCTGTCGTCGGCGTGAGCTGGCTTGACGCGGTCGCGTATTGCGCGTGGCGATCCGGCCTCGAGGAGCGCCCGGTCCGGTTGCCGACCGAAGCCGAGTGGGAACGTGCGGCGCGCGGGCGGCAGCACTCGCTCTTCCCGTGGGGCGACGTGATGCCGGAGTGGATTCCCGACGGCGGACGCGGCCCGTTGCAGGCGCCCTGGGCCGTCTCGCTCGGCGAGCCGACCGACTTCGGCCTGCTCGGCATCGCGGCCAACGTGCACGAATGGTGCGCCGACTGGTACGACAAGGACTACTACGGCCGATCGCCGGAGCGGAATCCCGCCGGCCCCGACCACGGCGTGCGGCGTGCCGCTCGTGGCGGAGCGTGGCGCCACGCGCAGACCATCTGCCGCGTGACGCTGCGCAGCAAGCTCGATCCGTCGTTCCGCTACAACGACTTCGGCTTCCGCCTCGCGCGCTAGCGCAGGCCGCCGCCGTCGACCATCGACCGCACCATGTCGAGCGGCAGCTTCGTGCCCGCTTTCTCGTTGGCGCGCTTGATCTTCTCGGCCGACACGCCGTGGTCGCGCAGGTTGATCACCTGGTCGAGCGGGATGTTGTCGTAGCCGAGCGCCTTCAGCTCGCGGACAAACGACGACGACACGCCATGGTCGCGCGCACGGACGAGTTCCGCCAGCGTGGCCTGGTAGCCCAGCTCGCGCATCTCCCTGGCAAACGCCGACGACACGCCGTGGTCGCGCGCGTTGATCAGCTCGTTCAGCGGCAGCTTGGCGTAGCCGGCCGCCGCCATCTCCTTCGCGAAGCCGGCCGACACGCCGTGGTCGCGGGCGTTCACCAGCTCGTCGAGCGACAGCTTGCTGTAACCGAGCGCCGCCATCTCCTTCACGAAGTCCGTGCTGACGCCGTGATCGCGCGCCTTGATCATCTGTTCCAGCGACAGCTTGTAGCCCGCCGCCGCCATCTCGCGGGCGAACTCGCCGCTGACCCCGTGATCCCGCGCGTTGACGAGCTGGTCCATCGTCAGCGTCCCGTAGCCGAGGTCGCGCATCTGCTTGACGAACTCGGCCGACACGCCGTGGTCGCGGGCCCGCACGAGCTCGTCAGCCGACAGCTTCGTGTAGCCGGCGGCTGCCAACTCACGGACGAAGTCGGGCGACACGCCGTGGTCGCGCATCTTGATCAGGGCCTCCACGGAGCCGACCTTGTAGCCGAGTTGTCCCATCTCCCGGACGAAGTCCACGCGCACGCCGTGATGGCCGGCCTTGATGAGCGTCTCGAGCGACGGCTTGGGATATCCCTGCGTGTTCAGCTCGTCGAGCAGCGCCAGGCCGACGTCATGCCGCGCCAGGTCGTACTGCTGATCCGCGGTCGGCCGCGCGATCCCGCGCTTCTCCAATTCGCCGGGAAACGCCTGGTTCGCCGCGAACGAGTAGACGCCGCCGCCGACGCCGTTGCGGAAGGTGCCCTCGAAGTTGAAGGTGCCGGCATCGCGGCGGATGGAGAAGCGCACCGGTGTGCTGTCGCCGCCCATCTGCGAAGCCGTCAGACCTTCGAGCGACGACAGCGGCACACTGTGGCCCGTCGACGAGTGGTCCTCGCGCATCTCGAGATGGACGGTGCCGGGCTGCTTGTCCGACGGCCGAACGGTCCACGCGCCCGACTGTCGCGACGGAGACTGGGTCTGGCCGGCCGCCGCGGGCGCGGCGTGCGGCTCGACATGTCGGATATGTGCCGGAGCCGAGCGGGCGAGGGGCTCGCCGACGCGCGCGGGCGACTCGAGGATCGAGAGGTCGTCGATTTCTGCGCTCAACGGTTCGGCCCGCACCTGCCAGCACGGCCAGCGGCAACAGCGTCGCGGCCGCTGCCACGGTGCCGACCAGCCGGGCGCGCTTGCCGGGAATCGCGCGATTGCGTGCGGCGTCGAGGACCGCCAGCATGCGTCCTTCGAGCTGTCCCGGCCGTGCCATGCTCACTGCCAGCGACGGCGCGCGGAAGCCGCCAAGGTCGTAGGCGATCTCCAGCAGATGTCCGGCGTAGTCCCGCGCCGTCGGTCCCCGCGCGCAACACGCGGTCGTCGCAGGCCAGTTCGCGTTCGACGCGGAGTCGTCGCGCGACCCACCACACCGCCGGATGCGGCCAGTACACCGCGCACGCGGCCTCCGCCAGCAGTTGCGTCAGGCAATCGCGGCGTCCCACATGCGCAAGCTCGTGCAGCAACACCGCGCGGCGCCGCTCCGTCGTCCAGGTGTCGGCAATGGACGGGATGAGGATTGCGCCCTTGCGCACGCCGACAGCCATCGGCATCGACCGCTCTCGGCTCCGCAGCAAACGGACCGGCCGCGAAATGCCGAGGTGCGCGGCGCATTCAGTCAGCAATGCCATCCAGTCGCGTGTCGCGGACCTCGAGCGGCACGTCCGACCAGACGCCGGGCCGCTACCTGCTGCACGACGAGGCGAGCGGCCATGGCGGCCAACCCGGCCGCGTACACCATGAGTGCCAGGGCCGACCACGAGAGACCTGCCTGGCGCGGCTCGTTGGCCGACGCGGTCATGGCAAGACCAGCCGCCTGTGATTCCGCAGCCGCCTGCACCGACGAGTCGTCGGCGGCAACTGGCAGCGGATCGGTCGACGCAGCCGGCGGGGCAACCGTCGTGGCCACCGGCACGGCCACCGACCACGCCGGCAACGACAGCGAGAGCACCGGCAGCGCCAGCAGGCTGGCGACGGCCAGCGACCACGCCCAATGACGGGTGGCCGCCGAGGCGCGACGTCCAATCAGCAGCATAGTCAATGCCGTCAGGCCGAGAAGCGCCGACGCCTTGAGCGCCAGCGTCAGCAGCGGCATCGACACGCCGTCAGCAAATGCGTTCATCGCTTGTCTCCCTGCGCGCGTCCGCGCTCGAGCAGCCGGGCGAGCCGGCGGTGTTCGGCCTCCGAGAGTGTGATCTCGGGCAAATCCAGCAGCGCCGCCATCGCCGAACCTGGCGAGTTGTCGAAGAACGTGCGCACAAGCTGTTGCAGCGCCGAGCGGCTGGCGTCTTCGACCTTGGCGGCGGGGTAGTAGGTGTAGCGCGGGCCGTCGTACTCGCGGCCCAGCAGGCCGCGCTCGATCATGATGTCGAGCAGCTTGCGCACGCTGGACGGACTCGGGGCATCCGGCAGCTCCGCACGGATGTCTTCCACCGTGGCGCGCCGGCGGCGGTAGAGGATCTCCATGATCTGGCTTTCACGGCGCGTCAGGTCGATGCGGGGTGGCGTCTGCATGAGGCCTCGGGTGTTAGCGCGAATATTTTCGCGCACGGCGAAGATATTCGCCTTTGACGGCATTTGTCAATGCCGGGTTCCGTGACCCCGGCAACTGGCCGAAAAAGTCGCTATTCCGCGCGAAGGGCCTCGGTGGGATCGACGCCGGCGGCTCGGCGGGCCGGCACGGCCGCGGCCGAGATGGCTGTCAGCAGGATCACGCCGCCGGCGACGAGGAGCAGAAGCGGCAGCGGGGCGCCAATCTCGGGCACGAGATTGCGGATGACGGCGGAGACCGCCACAACGCCGAGGCCGCCCAGTGCGACGCCCATGCCCACGAGCACGAGCGCTTCACGGGTCACCACGCCGACAATCGTCGGCCGCTGCGCGCCAAGCGCCATCCGGATGCCGAACTCGCGCGTGCGTTGCTGGACGCCATAGGCGAGCAGCCCGTAGAGCCCGGTGGCGGTGAGCAACAGCGCGATTGCCGCGAAGCTTCCCATCAGCAGCACGAGCAGTCGGGGTGCGGCCACGCCGCTCTCCAGGGCTTCATCAAACGTCTTCACGCCGTGGACGGCGACCAACGGGTCGAGATCCGAGGCGACCTTCCGAAGTGCGGGCACGAGCGTCTCCGGCGGCACGTCGGAACGCACGATGATCGACGAGCCCCACGGCAATTGCCTGAACGGCATGTAGTAGATCGGCTCCGGCGTCAGCGACAGCAGGAACTGCCGGGCATCGCCGGCGATGCCGACAATCTCGCGCATCGGCGTTTCCTCGTCATAGGGGCCGGTGGCGCCCGACGTGATCCGCTTGCCGATCGGCGATTGGCCCGGGAAGAACTTGTCGGCAAACGCCTGGTTGACGATCAGCACGCGCGGGTGGTGCTGGTCGTCGAGGTCGGTGAAATCGCGTCCTCTCAACAGCGGCGTGCCGATCGCCGCGAAGTACCCGGGCGAGACGATGGCCATGTCCGACGTCGGCCGCCCTCGCGACGGCGAGGGCCGGCCCTCGATGCTGAACGAGACCCCGATCTGATGGCCCGCAAGCGGCAGCGGCATCGCCGCCGCGACCTTCGCACGCCGCCGACGCCGGCGATTCTCTCCATCAGCTGCGAGTAGAACTGCACGCGGCGGTCGGTGTTGTAACTGACGTCAGGCAATGAGAAGTCGAAGGCCATCAACCGCTCCGGCCGAAAGCCGAGATCGCGGTCGAGCAGCTGCACGAGGCCGGAGACCAGCAGCGTCGCCGCGCTCAACAACACCAGGCTGACTGCCACCTGCGCCGTCACAATCGCTCCCCGCAGACGATGACGGCCCTCGGCCACCGTCCTCGCCGTCGTCAACAGGGGCCGGGTACGGCCCGATCGCGACAGGCGGACGGCCGGCCCCACGGTCACGAGCAGGGTTGTCCCGATCGCGATCAGCGCGGCAACCAGCAGGACCCGGCCGTCGAGCGCGACCTGCTCGATGCGAGGCAGGCCGTCTGCCAGGGGCAGGAGCAGGCGCAGCGCGGCAAACGCGATCGCGACGCCAGCGATGCTGCCGCACACGCCGAGCAACAGGTTCTCGGCGACGAGCTGACGGATGATACGGCGCCGCGAGCCGCCGAGCGCCAGGCGCACGTCGAACTCCCGTTGACGGTCGGCCGTGCGTGCCACCAGCAGGTTGGAGACGTTGGCGCACGCAATCAGCAGCACCAGCGCCACGGTCCCCCACAGCAGCAGGACCCCCTCGCGCAATGGCCCGAGGAGCCGATCGATCTCGTGGCGCACATCGGCGGTCGGGACGTTGGCGTTGTCGTCGGGATGCTGCTGCAGCAAAGAGGCGGCGATGGCATTCATCTCCGCGCGGGCCTGCTCGATCGTGACTCCCGGAGCCAGCCGCGCAATCGTGTCCAGCATCCGCGCGCCGCGCTGTTCGGTGACCGGCGTGCCGCGTGTCGGACGAAACATCGAGCGCCAGCGTCGTCCACGCGTCGACCGGCTGCCGCTCGATCGGAAACGAAAGCCCCGATGGCGCGACGCCGGCCACGACGTACGGCACGCCGCCCAGGCTGATCGCCTGGCCGACGATGGCCGCGTCGCCGCCGAAGTGCTGCATCCAGGTGTTGTGACTGAGCACGACCACGCGCGACCCGGCCTGCTCGTCGGCCGGCAGGAACCCACGGCCAAGTGCAGGAGCGACGTCGAGCGTCTGGAAGAACTCCCACGACACGATCTGGCCGCGCAGGTGCACCGGCAGGCCGCGACCGGTCAACGTGAAGTCGGTGGCGCGATAGCTCGAGATGTGCGACAGCGTGCGCGCGCTCCGGCGGATATCGAAGAAGTTCGGGTACGACAGGCTGTCGGGCGATCCGGAACGCCGATCGACCGACTGGACGGAGACAAGGCGTTCAGGAGAGGGGAACGGCAGCGGTCGCAGCACGACGCCGTTGACCACGCTGAAGACGGCCGTGTTCGCGCCGATGCCAAGCGCCAGCGTGGCCAGCGCGGCACACGTGAAGGCCGGCGTCCGTCGCCACTGGCGCCAGTTGCGTAGCGCAGGTCGGCCCACGCGTCTTCCACCAGTTGCCAGCGCCAGACCTCGCGGCCACGTTCCTCGATCGCGGTCACGTTGCCGAACTCGCGGTGTGCGCGCCGCTCCGCCTCCTCGCGCGGCACGCCGTCGGCCACGAGCGCCTCGATCTTCTCGTCCAGATGCTGCCGGAGCTCGTCGGACAGATCGCGCTCCAGCTGGCGTCGCTCGATCAGCCGGCGCAGCATGTTCATGGTTTCACCGGTGCGAGGACGAGCCTGATGCCTTCGAGCATGCGCTCGAAGTTCGAGACCTCGCGTTCGAGGCGCGCACGTCCCGCGGGCGTAATCGCGTAGACGCGGACGCGCCGGCCGCTCGGCGACGTGTCCCACCGGGCCTTCACCCAGCCGGCCCGCAGCATGCGCTGCAGCGCGGGATAGAGCGATCCTTCCTCGACCTGCAACAAGTCGTTGGACGTCCGCTTGATGTGCTGCACGAGCGCGTAGCCGTGCCGCGGCTCCTGGCTGAGGGCGCGGAGCACCATCATCTCCAGGGCGCCGGGAAACAGATCCTTGCGGTCGGTGGATGCCATCGGTGTCGATACCGCGCTACGCCTGCGCGTCAGGCTTGTTTGAACTAGGCATAGAGCAAAATAGGGTACCGGCGCGCGGCGTGTCAAGCTGATCCTGGCGGCCATTGACTATGTGTGCGCTGTGCATATAGTCTCCAGGAATGCAAAGGCTCGACCCCGACGCCTCCGATCTCCTGCCCTTGCCGACGACCACGTTTCACATCCTCATGGCGCTCGCCGATGATGACCGCCACGGCTACGCCATCATCCAGGACGTGGCGGAGCGGACCGGCGGCGAGGTCACGCTCAGCGCCGGCACGCTTTACCGATCCATTCAGCGCCTGCTCGAGCAGGGCCTCCTCGAAGAGTTGACCGAGCGGCCAGCGCCGGAGCTCGACGACGAGCGGCGTCGGTACTACCGGATCACGCCGTTCGGTCGTGCGGTGGCAAAGGCGGAAGCCGCGCGTCTGGCCTCGCTCCTGCGGCTCGCACGAGCCAGTGGCTTCCTGACGGGCAAGGCGTGATGCGCGCGTATCGGCTGCTGCTCCGGCTGTTTCCGAAGTCCTTCCGTCACGAGTACGCGGGCGAGATGTCGGCCATCTTCGCCAGGCGCCGAAGGGATGCCGCCGGCCCGTGGGCCGTCACCCTGCTCTGGCTCGTGACCATCGCCGAGACCGTGCGCGATGCGTGTGGCGTGCACGCCGACCTGCTGCGCCAGGACGTCGGCTATGCCACACGGACCCTGCTTCGTGCCAGGGGGTTTGCCGTCACCAGCATCCTCGTCATGGCGCTGGGCGTTGGCGCCACGACCGCGGTCTTCTCGGTCGCCGACCACGTCCTGGTGCGCCCGCTGCCATTTCCCGAGTCGGCTCGCCTGGTCAAGCTCTGGCAGGACGACTCGCTCCAGGGATACTCGCGCCTCGAGCTTTCGCCAGCCAGGTACCGTGACTGGAAGCAGATGGCCACGGGGTTCTCGAAGATGGCGGCCTTCACTCCTGCCTCGATGAACCTGACCGGGGCCGGGCTGCCGGAGCGGCTCGAAGGCGTGCGGGCGACCACCGAGCTGTTCTCGACCCTTGGCGTCCATGCGCTGCTCGGCAGGACGTTTCTGGCCACGGATGCCGGCGGCCCCCGTCGCGGTGATTCTCGGAGCCTCTCTGTGGAACCGGCTTTTTGGCGGCGATCCAAACGTGCTGGGGCGCACCGTCATCCTCGACGAGACGCCGCACGTCATCGTCGGGGTGATGCCGCCGGCGTTCGACTTCCCCAGCCGGACGACGGAGTTCTGGACGACGCTGGAGTTCGACGCCGACGCCTATGAGGACCGCGGCAACACGTTCCTGCAGGTCGTCGCGCGCCTGGCACCCGGCGTCACGGTCGAGCAGGCGCGGGCCGAGCTTCGGCTCATCGCCGCACAGCTCGAACGCCAGTATCCGGAGGGCAACGCGAAGACCAGCGCGACGGTCGTGCGGCTGCGGGACGAACTTGGATCGCAGGCGCGGCTGATGCTGCTTGCGTTGGCGGGCGCCTCGATCTGTCTGTTGCTCATCGCGTGCATGAACCTCGCCCACCTGCTGGTCGCCCGCGCGCTCGGGCGCCGCCGCGAGCTGGCCGTGCGGGTCGCTATCGGGGCGGCTCCGGAGCGGCTGGTCCGACAGTTGCTGACCGAGAGCCTGCTGGTCACGGGCTGTGGCGGCGCGCTTGGCGTGCTCATCGCGATTGCCGCGACGCCGCTCATCGCGCGGCTGGTTCCGACGAGCCTGCCAATCGCCGAGATGCCGGCCATCGACCTTCGGCTGCTCGGACTGGCCGCGATGGTGACGGTTGCGACTGGGATTGCCTTCGGCGTGCTTCCGGCGTTCCGCGTTGCGCGCAGCACCCGGCTGGACGGCCTGCGCGAGACGAACCCGGTTGGTCCGGGCCGGGCGACCGAGCGGCTGCGGTCGGGTCTCGTGGTCGCCGAAATCGCCGCGTCGGTCGTGCTGCTGGTCGCGGCAGGCCTGTTGATGCGCGCACTGTGGAACGTGCAACAGGTGGATCCGGGCTTTCGAACCGATGGCGTCCTCACGATGCGCACAGCGCTGCCGTGGCCCGCGTACCGCAGCACGGCCAGGCGCGAGCAGTTCTTCGAGCGCGTCCTCACCGACATCCGCGCCCTGCCGGCGGTGCAGAGCTGCCGCCTACATCAGCTTCCTGCCGATGGTGATGCGCGGCGGGATCTGGACGGTCACGCCGGAAGGACAACCCGAAGACCCGGTCGAGTCGCGCAGCGTCAGCCTGCGACTGGTGACGCCGGGCTTTTTCGACACGATGCAGATTCCCGCTGCGCCAGGGTCGCGACGTGCGCGCAGGCGACAAGCTCGATCCGTCGACGCCGCTGGTCGAAGGCGTCCCGGTGCCTTCAGTGGCAGTGGTGAGCGAAGCCTTCGTGCGCGACTACCTTCCGGACGGCAAGCCGCTCGGCCAGCGGTTCCGCATCGGTTTTCTCGAGGCCACGATCGTCGGAGTGGTCGGCGACATCCGCGTGCGCGGGCTCGAACGTGACAGCGAACCGCAGGTCTATCTGCCGTCGGCCGCCGTGCCGGACGGATCGCTCATCAACTACACGCCGAAGGACCTGGTGATCCGCACGACCGGGTCGATCGCGGCGCTGGCGCCCGCCGTGCGCCGCATCGTTCAGCGTGCCGACCCGCAACAGCCGGTGTCCGATGTCCGCGCGCTCGGCGACGTGGTCGACGACGAGATGGCGTCGCGACGCGCGCAGTTACGTGTGCTGGCCGCGTTTTCCGGACTCGCCGTCCTGCTGGCCGGCATCGGCATCCACGGGTTGCTCGCCTTCGTCGTCACCGGTCGTGGGCGTGAGATCGCAGTGCGCATGGCGCTTGGCGCGGGGTCGGGCCGCATCCTGCGACTGATCGTCGGGCGAGGCCTGCTCCTTTCGGGTTACGGCGTCGTCGTCGGCCTGGCGGGCGCGTATGCGGCAGGCCAGTGGCTGCGCGCGCTGCTGGCCGGGGTCAGTCCAACCGATCTCGCCACGTTCGGCGTTGCTGCCGGGCTGGCGCTGGCCATGGCCGTCGCCGGAAGCCTGTGGCCCGCCCTTGGCGCCATGCGCGTGGATCCCGTGTCGGCGACGCGCGCCGAGTGACCTGCCTTCGTCGACACAGGATCGGCGACTCACCGCTGCCGTCCATCGAAACCGTGACGGGTTTGTCGCCCGGTCGCCCCGGCTGCTAGTATTTGGCGACACGCGCGGCACAACGAACGTTTCGGGGGCGACAGACGTGACGGTGGCTCACCATAAGAACGTGGCAATCCTGGTCGGCGGAGGTCCCGCGCCCGGGATCAACAGCGTCATCATGGCGGCGACGATCCGCGCGCAGCTGGAGGGCATCGACGTCATCGGCATCCGCGACGGGTTCGAGTGGCTGATGCAGGGCAACATCGACCACATCACGCCGCTCACGATCGACGCCGTCAGCCGGATTCACTTCCGGGGCGGATCGCACATCGGCATCGCGCGCGCCAACCCGACGCTGGATCCGCAGCACCTCGAAAACGCGGTCATCTCGCTCCTGCGGCTCAACGTCAGCCAGCTGATCACCATCGGCGGCGACGACACGGCCTACTCGGCGATGAGGCTCGAACAGCAATCGCAAGGCCGCATCCGCGTCGTCCACGTGCCCAAGACCATCGACAACGACCTCGACCTGCCGTCCTACGTGGATACCTTCGGGTTCCAGACCGCGCGGCACTACGGCGTGGAGATCGTCAAGAACCTGATGGTCGACGCGAAGACCACATCGCGGTGGTACTTCGTGATCGCGATGGGGCGCAAGGCCGGGCACCTCGCTCTGGGCATCGGCAAGGCCGCCGGTGCGACGCTGACGATGATCCCGGAGGAGTTCTCCGGGAAGACCGTCAGGCTCAAGGCGATGGTGGACACGCTGGCCGGGGCCATCATCAAGCGGCTCAGCTACGGCAGGCGCGACGGCGTCGCGGTGATTGCCGAAGGCCTCGTGCTCGACATCGACCCGGCGGACCTGGCCGCGCTCGAGGACGTGGAGCGCGACGCGCACGGACACGTCCGGATCGCCGAGGTCAACATCGGCGAGATTCTGAAGAGCGAAGTCACCAAGCGGCTCAAGGCGTTCGGCATCAAGGCCACGCTGGTGGCGAAAAACATCGGGTACGAGCTGCGCTGCGCCGATCCGGTGCCGGCCGACATGGAATACACGCGGGATCTGGGCTACTGCGCGGCGAAGTATCTGCTGTCGGGCGGCAACGGCGTGATGATCTCGATGCAGGGCGGGCACTTCGTGCCGATCCCGTTTGCGCAGATGGTCGATCCGAATACGGGGCGCACGAAGGTGCGCCTGGTGGACGTGCACTCGACCCGCTACGCGATCGCGCGCCGCTACATGATTCGATTGCGGCGCGACGACTTCAACGACCCGCACGAGCTGGCGAAGTTCGCCGCGACGGCGGGCCTGTCGCTGCAGGAGTTCCGGGACGAGTTCGAATACCTCGTCCAGTACGAACCGCCGCCGCTGACCATCGACCCGATGCGCAAGGGATTCGTCGAGACGACCTGAATTGACGATTGCCGATTGACGATTAATCAGAGCGTTCACGAAACCTGCAGCGCAGCCCTTCAGGCTGCCTGCATGCGCAGGCCGAGGCTCGTCACCGTCGTCGCCAACGAAGTCGGTCACAACAAGTGAGCTGTTGCACATCGAGCCACCGTGCTTTCCGCCGAAGACCGCTTCGCAATCGAGACGCTGCACAACGACTGGCTGAATGCCGAATTGCGGCGTGATACGTCGGCGCTGTTGCAGTTGTGTACTGCGGCACCTGTCTGGTTGCCACCGAACGAGGCTCCGCTTTGTGGCAGGGCTGAGATTCTGCATTGGCTCGAGCGACAGGCTGAAGCCAGGGTGCGGCGTATCGACATCGACGATCTTGCGATCTCCGGATCAGGCTCCTTCGCCTGGAAGCTGGCAACCTTCCGCACAACAGTCGAAGGCCCGGCCGGAGCGGACTGCGGGGTCATCACCGGGGTGCATGGCTGGTTATTGCAGCGCGATGACGCGGGTGTGTGGCGGATCGCCGTCGTAACGTGGACCGTGGCAGCCACTTAACCACCCGCTGCAGCCGGCGCGCCGCACCTGGTCTGAATCATGGCCTTCCGCGTGCTCGCAGACGCCACGGTTGTCGTCCATCTCGCCTTCGTCGTGTTCGTGGTCTTTGGCGGTCTGCTCGTCGTGCGCCGGCCTCGAGTGGCCTGGCTGCATGTCCCGGCAGTCGCCTGGGGCGCGTGGGTCGAGTTGGCCGGCTGGCACTGCCCGCTCACGCCTCTCGAGAACTGGCTTCGCACCGCGGAGTGGTGCCGCCGCCTACAGCTCCAGCTTCATCGAGCACTACCTGCTCCCGCTGCTCTACCCCGCGTCGCTTTCTCGCGAGCTGCAGTGGGTGCTGGGCAGCGCCGTGCTCCTGGTCAATGCTGTGCTCTACCTCGTGGTTCTGCGACGCCACTCGCAGCGCTAGCTGGCGGGGCCGCTGCCGGCGGCCGTGGTGGTAAGGTGGGGCGCACGTGATTGGCCGCGAAGACAACGGAGCGGTTCATGAGGAACGCCGAGTTCGACACTCGCCTGGCACAACCGTCCGATGCCGACGACATCGCTGAGGCGCATCGTGACTCGATCCAGTCGATCGGCCCCAGGTTCTATCCGCCGAATGTCGTCGATGATTGGGCCGAGGGTCTCACGGGCGACATCTACGTCAAGGCCATGGAAGGCGGAGAGGCCTTCTTCATTGCCACCGGGAAAATCGAGGGCAAGCTGGCCGTTCTTGGCTTTGCGACAGACTATCGCATCGACGGCTCGCAGCATGGGACATCGGTATACGTACGGGGCTTCGCAGCGCGGCACGGAATTGGCTCTGCTCTCGCCGGGTTGGCCGAAGCTCACGCCATCGCCCGCGGAGCGACGAGCATTTGCGTGGAGGCCTCCCTTGCGGGGGTAGAGTTCTACAAGGCCAACGGATTTGACGAGGTCGCTCGCGGAGAAACTCGGCTCATGTCTGGACGACCCATTGCGTGCGTGTTCATGCGGAAGGATTTGTCGGCGGTCTGACTTGAGGCGCAGCAACAGCCATCACCCATCGAGAAGTTCGTAACGCCTCTTGCAGCAAGTTCATCGCCGGGAGCCGGTCGCGGACCGCTCGGCCCGGATGCGGGCGAGCTCCTTCCGGTGATTCTCGAGCGTCGTGAGGTCCGTCCCCTGGATGGTGCCCGATCGCTCGAGCGCCGTCAGCAGCGCCACCGACTCGGTGTAGTCACGTTCGGCGGCCGCCAGGTCTTCCGCGCGCGTCGGAGGGGGCGGCTGCTTCCGCGCGAACATCAGCAGCGCGTCGGCGCGCCCGCCCAGACCCAGCGCCAGCGCGACAGTGAGCTCCACGTTGCCGGCATTGGCCTCCCGCAGCGCTCGCGTGGCGGTGACCGCGCGGGTGTGGTTCGCAAGCGACGCCTCGCGGGCGCCGAGCCTGGCCTGCGTCGTGGCCATGCGATTCTGGTCGCTGGCGACCTCGAGCGTCATGGCATCGTTTCCCGGATCCGATGCGGCAAGCGCCTGGTGGATCGACAGCGCGCGCTCGTAGGACTTGACCGCCTCCAGCCAGCGGCCGCTGCCGTCGAGGATCTCGCCGATCTTCGACTCGCTGATGGCGATGTCGTTGCGGCCGGTGACGTTGGCGGGATCGGCGGCAGAGAGCGTCTCGAAGGTCGCCAGCGCTTCCTGCTGGGTCGCCAGCGCCTCGTCGCGCCGGCCGAGCGCCAGCAGCACGTCGGACACGGCGCTCTCGGCGATTGCCAGGTTGCGGCGGATCGCCGCGTTTGACGGGTAGCGTTCGGTGGCCTTGCGGAAGACGTCCGCCGAGCGCCGGAGCTGCTCCAGCGCTCCTGCGGTATCGCCGACATTCGGGTAGTTGGGGTTCCCGAGCTGGTTGCCGAGCTTGAAGTACGCGATCCCGAGCTGACGCATGTTGTTCTGGTCGTCCGGCCCGGCGGCTGCGAGCCGTTCCATCAGCTCGGCGGCAAGCCGCCGCTGCTCGAGCGCGCCGCTGGTGTCCCCGGTCGCCGACAGCATGTCGCCTACCCGCGCGTGGCTCGTGACGAGCTCGCGCTGCAGGTCCATCGCTGCTCCGGCCTCCGCCGATCGCGACATCCCGGCGGCTTCGCGCTGCAGGGCGAGCGCCGTCCTGGCGTGTGTCAGCGCGTCGGCACTGCCGCCGGTGGACCCGGCGATCTCGCTCAACCGCAGGTATGCCGTCGCAAGCTCGCGGCGCAGCGATGCGTCCTGGGCCGTGCGCGCACCCAGCGATTCGTAGATCGCGACCGCCTTGTCGTAGCTCGCCCGCGCGCCTGCGCTGTCGCCGAGGTTGGGGTTGAACGGCCGGCCCTGCACGTCCCCCACCTTCACGTACGCGCCCGCCATCTCGCGTTTCAGGTCGGGGCGATCGCCGGCGTCGCGCGACAGGCGGTCCAGGTATTCGAGGCCCTTGGAGACGAGCAGCTGCCGGGCAGGCGTCGATCCAGGCAGATCCCGGATCGAGTCGTGCAGGTCGAACAGCGACACGTTCGCGAGCTGCCGCACCTGGTCGAACCGCTGTTCGGCGCGCGCCCGCTCCTGTCGCGCGATGCGCGCCTGCCACGCGGTGCCGATGGTCCCCGCGACCAGCGCAAGCGCGATGAGCGCCGCCGCGGCGACGGCGCCGCGGTTGCGCCTGACGAACTTGGCCGCGCGATAGCGCACCGTGTGCGGCCGCGCGATGACGGGCAGGCCCTCCAGATGCCGCCGCACGTCTTCGGCGAACTGGTCCACCGACGCGTAGCGCCGCGACGGCTCCTTGCTCAAAGCCTTCAGGACGATGTTGTCGAGGTCGCCCGCGAGCCGCTTGCGCAGCCCGGCCTGGCCGTCGGCCTGCAGCCGCTCGACGACGGAGGTCGGCGCCGCCGCGGTCACGGCCTCCGTCGGCGCGTCGGGGTCAACGGTCGGTTTCTCGATCTCGGTCACCGCCGTGCTCGGCCGCACAGGCTCCGAGTGGCACACGACGCGTTCGATCTCGGCCGGCGTGCGGCTCGTAATCTGGTACGGCCGGCGCCCTGTCAACAGCTCGTACAGCAGTACGCCCAGGGAGTACACGTCGGTGGCGGTGGTCACCGCCAGGCCCCTGACCTGTTCCGGGCTCGCGTACTCGGGGGTCATCAGCTGCGGGCCCGCGGCGGTCGGCGCCAGCGTCTGCCCGCCCAGCTCCGGATTGAGCAGCTTTGCAATGCCGAAGTCGAGAAGCTTGGGGGTGCCATCGGCGGCGACGAGCACGTTCTGCGGCTTGATGTCGCGGTGGATGATCAGGTTCTGGTGGGCGTACTGCACCGCCGCGCAGATCTTCGTGAACAGCTCCAGCCGCGCGGTGGTATCGAGGCTGCGCGACTCGCAGTACTCCACGATGGTCTGGCCCTCGACGTACTCCATGGCGAAGTACGGCAGGCCGTCGGCCGTCGTCCCGCCGTCGAGGAGGCCGGCGATATACGGGTGCTCGAGGCTGGCGAGGATCTGACGCTCGTTGCGGAAGCGGCCGACGATGGCATCGGTGTCCATGCCGCGCTTGAGGACCTTGATAGCGACTCGCTTCTGGTACGCGTCGTCGCTGCGGACGGCCAGATAGACCGTGCCCATGCCGCCACGTCCCAGCTCGCGACTCAGACGGGTACGGCCCGATCCTGGCGCCTTCCGCTCCTGAGAGCTGAAGGGGACCTGGCTCTGTCACATCGGAATCGTGCGGCACCTACCCAGAGTAATGGAAAGAGGCGGCACGCGCACCGCTACAGCTGGCCGCTGCGCCTGCGCTCCACGATGTGCCTGCTCGCGCGCACCGCCAGGGCCATGATGGTGAGCGTCGGGTTCTTCTCGGGGAAGGTCACAAACGCGCTGCCGTCGACGACAAACAGGTTCGGCACTTCGTGGGTCTGATTGAACGGCGTGAGCACCGAGGTGCGCGGATCCGCGCCCATGCGGCAGGTGCCCACCTCGTGACTGGCGAAGCCGTTCATGCGCTCGTCCTTGAAGAACAGCTCGGTCCCGGCCTTCTCGTAGATCTCCTCGAGCGCGCCGCTCATGTCGCGCCACAGCGCACGGTCGTTGTCGTCGTAGGAGAAGCGCACCACCGGAATCGGTATCCCGTGTCGATCGGTCCGCGCCGGGTCCACCGTGACGCGGTTGTCGGGCCGTGCGACCACCTTGCCGAAGCCGCCCAGCTGCATCAGCGCGGGTTGCAGGTCACGGACCCGTCGCTTGAACGCCTCGCCGAAGCCCCGCACGCGACTGGCGTGATGCGGGTAGGCCGGATCGGCGTACTGGAGCTGGGCCATGAAGCCGCCGACGTAGTCGCGCGTGCCGCGCAGGTGATTGAACCGCGCGATGGTCGCGTGGTCGGTCGCCCCGTCGTCGTTGACGCTGGCCCTGCCGACCAGTGAGGGAAGGTATCCGTACATCGTGAGGATCGTGTGGCCGTGGAGGTAGCGGCCCACCATGTCGTTGCCGTTGGCAAGGCCGTTGGGAAAGCGGGGCGACTTCGAGTTGAGCAGCAGGCGCGGCGACTCGATGGCACCGCAGGCGACGACGACCACCGAGGCGCGCACGGCCTCGGTCCTGCCGGTGCGGCGATCGACGAAGTGGACGGCGGCGGCGCGGCCGTTTCCGTCGAGTTCGATCTCGCGCACCAGCGCGCCCGAGCGAAGCGTCAGCCGCCCGGTTTGCTGCGCCGCGGGAATCAGGGTGTTGACGCTCGTGAAGATCGCGCCGACCTCGCAGCCTTGCATGCAATGACCGCAATAGTGGCAGGGCATGCGACCCGGGCGGGACTGGCCCACCAGCATCGCCTTTCGCACCGGGATGACCGGGATCCCCAGCGACCGCGCCGACTTCTGGGCCAGTCGCTCCGCGCAGCGCATGTTGGGAGGCGGACCGTAGAACTCGCCGTCGGGGATCTGCGCCAGGCCCTCGCGCGTGCCGCAGACGCCAATGGTCCGCTCGACATGGCTGTAGAACGGGGCCAGCTCTTCGTAGGAAAGCGGCCAGTCGGGCTCGAGCCCGTGGCGTCCTTCGCGGAAGTCGTCTGCCGAGAAACGCAGCGTGACCGCGTTCCAGTGGATGCTGCGCCCGCCCAGGACGCGAATCCGATCGACGCCCACGCGGTCCGGGCCTTCAAATGCGATGTGGCGGCCGATGTCGTCGGGATAGAACGGCTGCTGGCGTTCCTCGAAGCTGCCGCGCCGCGGGAACTGATACGGCCACCGGTGCCCGGCAAACTGGTCCGGACGCACCTCATCGCCGGCTTCGAGCAGCACGACCGAAGCGCCCGCCTCGGTCAGCTCCTTTGCGGCGAAGCCGCCGGCAGGACCCGAGCCGATGACGCAGACGTCAACCGACGGGCGCGTGAGAATCTGCACGAAGCGTCACTGTTTCGAGGCCGTGAAGGTGCCGCTCGACATCACGCTGCTGGCGCCGGGGTCCGCGACTTTCCATGTGCCTTTGAGCATCTTGCCGTCGAGGGTGCCATCAAGCTGCACCATGACCGTCCGTCGCCGGGCGAGTCGTAGGCGAGGGTCACGGCATCGCCGTCGACGGCGATCGTCTTGAACGTGGCGGTATAGCCGCCGCCCTCGTCGGGCGCGACCTCGAGAGTGCCGGCGAGTTTCCCTGCCGCGTCGCGCGAAATGGACATCGTGAACTTGCCGGTGCTGTCGCCGTCATATGTCCCGGTCCAGGCGCCGACGAGGCGGTCGTCTGAGGACCGGTCCGCTCGAGCCGATGGCAACGCGCCCGCGCAGACAACGACGAAGGCCAGGCCGAACATGACATGACGCATACGGCGCCTCCTTGCGAATTCAGCGAACGTCCGCGACCGCACGTGCCTGCCCATTTCACGGTCTGATGACCGTGCCGTCGCGCCGCCGCGTGGTGCCCCAACTGTAGTCGAAGTTCGGCGGACCGGCCGGGAAGGGAAACTTCGCCGCCAGCGCCTCGTCGAAGTCGATGCCCAGGCCAGGCGACTCGTTGGCGAGCATGTAGCCGTTCTTCACTTCGGGGCAGCCTCGGAATACCTCGCGCGTCTCCTGCGGAAAGCCCCCGCCTTCGTGAATGCCGAAGTTGTAGCTGGCCAGCTCGAGCGCAAGCTGTGCGGCGTGCGCCAGCGGCGAGGCGTCGCCAGGGCCATGCCACGCCGAGCGCACGCCAAAGAACTCGCTGAGCGCCTGCACCTTGCGAGCCGGGCTGAGACCGCCAATCTGCGAGATGTGGATGCGGATGAAATCGATCAGGCGTTCCGAGATGAGCGGCAGGTACTCCTGCACCGTGTTGAAGAGCTCGCCCATCGCAATCGGGATGCTCGTCTGCTGGCGAAGCAGGCGGAAGTGTCCGTTGTCTTCGGGCGGGAACGGGTCTTCGAGAAAGAACAGGCGGTAGGGCTCGAGCGACTTGCACAGGTTGATCGCCTCGATGAGCTGCACGCGCTCGTGGACGTCGTGCAGCAGCTCGACTTGCTCGCCAAGCTTCGCGCGCAGGTGCTCGAACAGCTTCGGCAGCATCCGGACGTACGGGCCGGATTCCCAGATGGCGCCGGGGTTTGTCGGGCCAATCGCCTCTCCCGAGGCGCCGGCCGCCGCGGTCGTGCTGCGGGTGCCGTAGGTGGACAAACCGGGAACGGCGCCCTGCACGCGCACGTGCCGGAAGCCGGCCGCCATGCCCTTGCGCGCGCTGTCTTCGACCTCCTGAAAGTCGCGCCCGCTCGCGTGGTAGTAGCAATCGGCCCCATGCCGCACCTTGCCGCCGAGCAGCTGGTAGAGCGGCATGTTGGCGCGCTTGCCCTTGATGTCCCAGAGAGCGATGTCCACGCCGCTCATCGCGTTGAACAGCACGCCGCCGTTGCGCCAGTACGAGCTGACGTAGGACGACTGCCAGATGTCTTCGATCTCGTCGACGTTGCGCCCGATCAGAAACGGCTTGAGGTACTGCTCGACGGCGGTCTGCACGACCAGGGCGCGCTGGGTGAACGTCGCGCAGCCGTACCCGACCAGGCCCGGTTCGCTCGTCACGACCTTGACGACCACCAGGCGGATGCGATTGGGGGCGGTGAGGATGGTCTGAACGTCGGTGATCTTGAGGGGAGGCAGCCCCTTGAGGCTGGCCGGCCGCTCCTGGGCCTGAAGCTTCGTCGTGAGGTCCGGCAGCATGCGCGGCGCCGGCCGCCAGCGTGCCGCCCGAGATTCGTCGCAGTGCGTCCCGTCGCTTCATCGTGCGCCTCCGCGGCGGAGTCTATGCAGCCGGCGCGGGCAGGTCAACGCCATAGGACCGCCCGTGAGCGGTGTAGAGTAGGCGGCAAACGGGGGGTGAGCGGTGCAGCGAGCCAGCGCGCGACGGACGTTTCTGCGTGAGGTGTTCGGGGCAATCGGCGCCGCGTCGCTTGCGGGGCCGGCCGCGGCGGCAACAGGCGACGCCGCCACCAGCGCGTGCAGTCCCCAGGGACAGGCAGCATCCGCATCACGAAGCTCGAGACGATCCTCGTCAAGCCGCGCTGGCTGTTTCTCAAGGTCCACACCGACGAGGGCATCGTCGGGCTTGGAGAGCCCGTCACCGAAGGGCGCGCGCTGACGTGTGCCGAGGCGGTGAAGGAAATCGAGCCGTACCTGGTCGGTCAGGATGCCCGGCGCGTGGTCCATCACTGGCAGGCGATTTACCGCCACGCGTTCTATCGCGGCGGCCCGATCCTCACCAGCGCGCTGTCGGGCATCGATCAGGCGCTGTGGGACATCAAGGGCAAGGCGCTGGGGGTGCCGGTGTACGAACTGCTGGGCGGCCCCACACGCGACCGCATCCGCGTCTACGCGCATGCGCGCACCATCGACGCGGTGAAGCAGCAGAAGGCGCAGGGCTTCACCGCGTTCAAGACCGGGCCGTACTTGAGCCGCCGCGGCCCCGACGGCACCCGGGGCTGGGCGCGATTCGTCGAGACGCCGGGCTTTGTGAAGAAGGCCGCCGACAACTTCGCGGCGCTGCGCGAGGCCGTCGGGCCCGATGCCGACATCGGCATCGACTTCCACGGCGCGATCAGCCCGGCGACGGCAAAGCTGCTCATCAAGGCCATCGAGCCGTTTCAGCCGATGTTCGTCGAAGAGCCCGTCAACTGCCAGTACGTGGATGCGATGGCCGACATCGCGCGCGGGACGCACTTGCCGATTGCGACCGGCGAGCGGATCTTCACGAAGTGGGGGTTCCGCGAGATTCTCGAAAAGCAGGCCGCGGTGATCCTGCAGCCCGACCTCTGTCACGCCGGCGGCATCACCGAGTGCCGCCTCATCGCCGGGATGGCCGAGGCGCATTACGCGTCGATTGCGCCGCACAACCCGCTCGGTCCGATCTCGCTTGCGGCGGGCCTGCAGCTGGCCGCGTCGATCCCGAACTTCATGTGCCAGGAGCAGGTGAGCCTGGGCGAGGGCTATCTCGAGACGCCGTTTGTCGTGAAGGGCGGCTACGTGGAGCTGCCGCTGAAACCGGGCCTGGGCA
The DNA here is from genome assembly GCA_963818215.1 of Vicinamibacteria bacterium. Classification (GTDB taxonomy): domain Bacteria; phylum Acidobacteriota; class Vicinamibacteria; order Vicinamibacterales; family JAENWD01; genus JAENWD01. The sequence goes on from CAWFRL010000035.1 coordinate 28,809, forward strand.
TCGAGCTCGACGCTGCGGCGATGGCCGACAAGATCGGCCACGACTGGACCAACCCGCAGACCTACGACGAGGAGGACGGCTCGGTCGTCGACTGGTAGCGGCTACTTCGCGGCGCTCGAGGGGATCTGGTACGGCAGACGGTAGGTGATGGCCATCAGGTCGCGCGCGACACCGCCGGCGCTGATGTTGTCGACGTTGCACAACACGATCACCGTCACCTTGTCGTCAGGCACGCGCTGGATCATCGTCGCAAAGCCGTTGATGCCTCCGCCGTGTCCGACCTGCTCGTGTCCGGACTGTGATTTGTCCCGGGGCTGAACGACCCAGCCGTACGCGTAGTAGTCCTTGAATGGCGTGAACATCGCCGCGCGCGCGGATTCGGGCAGCACGCGGTCCGTGTAGAGCGCCTGGTCCCATTTCAACAGGTCCTCGGCAGTGGAGTAGAGCGAACCGGCCGCATACGGCTGCTGCATGTCGAGGAACTTCGCGTTGACGACCTCCTGGCCGCGCCGGGTGTAGCCCGCGGCCCGGTGCCGAAGCAGCGGCTCGGACCAGTCATAGCCGGTGTCGGTCATCTCGAGCGGCGTGAAGATCTCGTCACGCAGGGCGTCCTCGTATTTCTTTCCCGTGACCTTCTCGATGATCACGCCGAGCAGGAAGTAGCCCGAGTTGTTGTACTTGAACTTCTCCCCGGGCGCGAACTCGAGCGGCAGGTCGCGAAAGACCGCGACCATCTGCTCGATCGTCCTGGGCATCATCATGGTCTTCGCGTAGTCGGGCAGGCCCGTGTAGCTGGGGATCCCCGACGTGTGGGTGAGCAGATGGTGGATGGTGACGGGCTTCCACGACTCCGGACACGGCGTGACGTACGTGCAGATCGGGATCCTGGACGCTCAGCTTCTTCTGTTCCTGCAGCGTCAGCACCAGCGTCGCCGTGAACTGCTTGGTGATGGAGCCCAGCCGGAACTTCGTCGTCGGCGTGTTGGGTATCTCCCACTCGGCATTGGCCCACCCGTAACCCTTGGAGACCACCGGCACGCCGTCGCGAGCCACCAGCACGACGCCGCTGAAGCCGTTCACGCGCTCCTGCGCCCGCAGGTAGGCGTCGGCTTTCTGCGCGATTTCGGCAGCCGGTGCGAGTACGGGCTGCGCAGGGGCGGCAGGTGCGGCGGCCTGACCGGGGGCGCGGCGCGGAACGGCCGCGACCGAACTGAAGCGATCGCGACCGAACTGAAGTTCGGTCCTACGTACGCGAGAAGAAGGACGAGCAGGGCCTGGAAGATCCCGCGGCCAACGATGTGTCGATGCATGGTCACGGCGTGGTGATACGGCCCCCTGCGCGAGCGGGTTCCCCGGCAAGCACCCGCGCGCCCAGCAGGACAAAGGCGATCCACAACAGGTCGGCGACGAGCAGGTGCACGATCTGCATCCATACCGGCGCCAGGAGAAGCAGGTTGAGCAGCCCGCCGAGCAACTGAAGGGCGGCCAGCATCAACGTCGCGCGGCCAAGCAGTTGCCCCGCCTCGTCGCCGGCGGCGGGCAGGCGGGAGGCGCCAAACATCAACAGCACGCCGGCCGAGACGGCGATGACCGGATGCAGCGCGCGCAAGCGCAGGAGGACATGTGAGCTGGGCGAGAGCGTCGCCGTCAGGCCCTCGACGTGCGACGTGGCCGGATAGAGGGTGTCGCCGAGCGCGGCGACGGCGCCGCTGACACCGGACAACAGCAGCCCAACCGCAAGCGCTCCCCAGGCAAACGCAATGGCAGGGCGTCGGCTCGGACGCACGGCATCGCCGCCCGAGAGCCACCACGCCGTCAACGTCAGGGCCGCGACCAGCAGAAACGTGTTGACCAGGTGGGCGGCCATGAACATCGCGCGCGCCATCGTCGCGTTGTCGGCGACAAGTTCGAACAGGACCAGGCCCGCGCCGACCGCTGCTTCGGTGACGATGAAGAGCAGCGAGAGGACCGCGCCGCGGCGCGCCGGGTGCCCTGCGCCGCAGGCCCGCCACGTCCAGACCAGCAACGCCACGACCCCCAGCAGTGCGAGGCCGCTGGTGAGGCGATGGGAGTACTCGACGAGCGTCGCCACCGAGGGCGCCCGCGGAATGACCTCGCCGTTGCAAAGCGGCCAGTGCGCTCCACATCCGGCGCCCGATCCCGACGCCCGCACGTACGCGCCCCACAGGATGACGGCCAGGTTGTAAGCGAGCACCCCCCACGCAAACTGCGACAGGTACGAGGCCTGGCCCCGTTAAGGAATTGTCAAGAGCAGACACGTTGCTCCAGCTTAACAATTCCTTAACGGGGCCAGGCCCCTGTACTACCACCCTGTCGCCTGGCCCCGGAGTTGCTCGTCCAGCCACGCCTGCAGCGGCGCGAAGTAATCACGAATGGCCGTCGCATCCATCTCGCGCGAGCCCGTCAGCGCTGACAGCGCCTCGGGCCAGGGCTTCGACAGCCCGAGCTCGAGCATCGCCTCCAGCTTCGCCCCGGCCACCTTGCTCTCGTAGATCGAGCACCGATGCAGCGGCGCCGTGCAGCCGGCCAGTTTGGACAGCTCACGGTGGAACTGGAACTGCAGAATGTGCGCGAGGAAGTAGCGTGTGTACGGCGTCACGGCCGGCACATGGTACTTCGCGCCCGGATCGAAGAACTGCTCGCCGCGCACGTCGGGCGGCGCGACGCCCTGGTATTTCAATCGCAGATCCCACCACGCCTTGTTGTACTGATCCGGCGAGACCTGTCCCGAAAACACCTGCCAGCGCCACTGATCCACCAGCAGGCCAAAGGGCAGGAACGAGACCTTCTCGAGCGCGCGCCCCAAAAGCAGGTCGATGTCGCCCGACGGGTCCGGCGCCTGGTCGAGCAGCCCGATCTTCACCAGGTATTCGGGCGTCACCGACAGCGCGATGGTGTCGCCGACGGCTTCATGGAAGCCGTCGTTGGCGCTGGCGCGGAACAGGATCGGCAGCGTGTTGTACGCGCGCTGGTAGAAGTTGTGCCCCAGCTCGTGATGGATCGTCGTGAAGTCCTCTTCCGTCGGGTCGATGCACATCTTGATGCGCAGATCGTCGACCAGGTCCACATCCCACGCGCTGGCGTGGCAGACGACGTTGCGGTCCGCCGGCTTGACCAGCATGGAGCGCTCCCAGAACGTCGCGGGAAGCGGTGCAAAGCCCAGCGACGTGAAGAAGCGCTCACCGGTGCGGGTCATCTCCACGGCGCTGCTGTTGCGCCTTTTCAAGAGGTCGGAAAGTGAATAGGCAGGCCCGCCGGAGGCAGCGCGAGACCAGCGGCGCGAGGTTCGACCAGTCCTGCGCCCAGATGTTGCCCATCAGGTAGGCGGGAATCGGGCCCTTCTCCGGAACCAGGTCGCCATACTTCGCGCGCAGCTTCATTCGCACGTAGGCGTGCAGCGAGACGTAGAGCGGACGTACCTGTTCCCAAAGCCGATCGAGCTCTTTCGTGAACGCGTCCGGAGCGGCATGTCGTACTTCGCGCGCCAGAGCACGCCGGTGTCGGCAAAGCCCAGTTCCTTCGCCCCGAGGTTGGCCAGCTGCGTGAAGCGGACGTAGTCCTTCTTCATCGGAACTGAAACCGTGTGCCAGCCTTCCCACACCTCTCGCAGCCGCGCGGGGTCGCGGGATGTCGCCATCTCCTTGGTGATCTGCTCGATGTCGAGGCAGGTGGCTGGCTGCGACGGGTCCTTGCACCACTTGCCGCTGCCGTAGGCCGCCTCCATGGACGCGCTGAGCTCGGTCAGCTCCCTGGCCTGCTTCGGGTCCGACGGCGTCACGACGACCAGCGTGGTCTTCAACAGGTCGAGTTGGCGGCGCACGTCCGCCGAGACCTGGACGTCGTTGAAGCGCGCAGCGTCCTTCGCGCTGCGCGCGACGGCGTCGATGTAGGCCTGATTGGCGCGTGCCGTGATCGCCTGCGTGTCCGGCGTGATGTAGGTCGCCGCGACCCAGCCGGCCTGCTGCTGCTCGCGAGCGAGCTCGAGGATGCTCTCGTTGACCGTCGCCACGAATTTCGCGGCGTCCTCCGCCGAGGGCGTCGGCGAGGGCGCCGAGACACGACACGCGGCGAAGGTGGCGGGAATGCCGGCGAGGAGGAGGCCGGCCAGCAGGCGACGGGTGGCGCTAGGCATATTCACGGTCGCTGGTTGACGGTTGATGGTTGTGCTTCCGAAGGTCGGGATGTCTCCCTGCGTTCGGTTGTACAACCGTCAACCGGCAACCTGCAACCGCGACTGTCTTATCGCGAGGCGGTCGGCTGCGCCTTGGGCGGGTGGGCCTGCCACACGATGTTGATGATCTGCCAGCGGCCGTCGTACTTGGCCAGGTGCATGTAGTCGATGCCCCACATCGCGACGATCTTGGCCGACGCCGTCTGGTCCAGCACGTCGAGGACGGTGACTTCCTTGATCGACGTGTCGCGCTTGCCGTCCTTGTTCCAGCCGGCGGTCAGCTTCATCAGCTGATCGAAGGTCATCACCGATTCAGGCCGGTAGGCGGTGTCGGCGGGCTCGCGCCAGAAGCCTCGCTTGGTGAGGTTCTTGTGGACGCTGCGCTCGATGCGGCTGGTGTCGACGGTGTAGATCCCTTCGACGTAGTCGAGCGCGGCCTGGCGAACGGCCTCCTTGTCCGAGGCGGTCTGCGCGGCGGCGTCGGCAAGCGGCAGCAGCAGTGCGAGCGCGGCGATGGTCAGCAGGCGTGTGGTCATGGATAGGCTCCGGTCGGGTCGCCTGCGACGTTAGCAGTTTCTGCGACCCGTGGCACGGTAGCGGTGCCACCGAGGCCCGACCCCTGTGACCAATGCTGGGACGAACGGTAGAAGGTGCCAGGTACTGTTAAGGGGATTTCGCTGACTTAACAGTACCTGGCACTTCGTTCTTCGGAGGCGCCAGTTGCTGGGTGAAGTCCAGCCGGACGACGTGGATGTTGACGGCGCGGCCGACGCGGAGGCCGAAATGCCCGTCGGCGGCGGCGTCGGCGCGCGGGATTGCCGCCACCTTCGTGCCGTCAACCAGGAAGGTCACGGTGGCCGTGTCTGCCTCGATGCGGAAGGCGTGCTTCTCGGCGTCTTTGCCGCCGTGCGGTTTGACCCCCTCGACGGCGGCCCAGTTGGCGATCGTCGTCACAGCCCCGCCGGCGCGACGCACGACCGACGCCGACCCGTCCTTGCGCAGCAGCAGTGACGTGTACGCCGGCGACTCCTGATCGCCAAGAGACTGGCCGCCGACAAACGGGCCGACACCTTCGTCGCTCGAATCGGGGAACAGGAACAGCTCGCTCTCGATGATGAATCGGCCGCTGGCGCGATAGGCCGGGTGGTAGACCACGCCGCCGGGTCCCATCGTCACGTGCCACCCGGGCGGCATCGCGACGAACCACCACTGGCCTGCCTCCATCTTGCCGGCTGGCGACATCGTCGCCGGCTCGTCGAGGCGCCACCGCCACTCGTCCGGCGTCTTGAGCTGGCCGCCTGGCGGAATCACCGCGGCCGCGACGGCACCGGGCACGACAGCCAGCGCAACGAGAAGAAAGTTCCGGGCGACACGCATCGAAAAGCCTCCTGACGAGGACTGTTCCGCAACGAGCGCCCGGATTGTACCTCTGTCGCCAGTCAACCCAATCAACCTGACCCAACCCGACCCAACCCGTCTTCACCATTTCACGCGGACTCGATACCGCAGCACGCTTTCGCCGTTGGCCGCGACATCCACATTGAACCGGGCCGCCCAGGCATCGGTCTTCGTGTGCTGGTGCGTGGAGCTGAGCATCCGCCAGTCGCCGGCAATCGGCTCGTTGACCTCGACGGCGATCGGCGTCGCCTTGTGGTTGCGGAGCGTGATCTCGAACGCCATCTCGTACACGCCCTCGGCCACCTTCTGCCAGTCGACCTGCTTGCGCTCGGCGACGACGTCGAAGGCCGTGCCGATCTGGAGCGTCAGGTCCTCGTCTTTCGGCGTGTGATCGATGCGATCTTCGCCGGCAAACTGGATACCGCCTTTCGAATCCGCCTGATACACGCGCACGGTGCCCGCCGGCATCGGCATGCCCAGGCCGGCCGCCTCGCTGTTGCGGAACTTGTAGAACACGCGCACCTGGTCCTTGAGCGGCGAGCCCGGCGCCTGACGGTTGCGGTAGTAGAAGTTCTGGCCGTTGACGACGAACAGCTTCTTCACCGGCACGCCAGTGCCGCCGAGCAGCGAGATCTGCTTGGTCTCGTTTTCGAGCAGCGTCGTCTTCCGATTCAGCGCGTAGAGGTGGTACTCCGAGAACGCCTCGCGATTGAAGGCGGGCGGGGCGGCCGCCACTTCGCGCGCGGCCTTGGCCATCATCCGATTCGTCGAGGGCCTGGCCGTTCTGGACCCGGTGCAGGTCGCCGGCGACCAGCTGCAGCTTCGCGTTGTTGTAGGACGTCCCGCTCGTGTTGGTCACCGTCACCCACCCGTCAAGGTCGGCCCTGGCATCGTCTCGCGCGACGGTGAGCACGTAGTCGGCCATCCACGACATGTTCGTCGCCAGGTACGACGTCTCGATGCGATGCTGGCGCTGGCCGCTGTTGTCGACCTTCCACACCAGCGTGGGCCGGCTGTGCAGGTTCTCGGGGATCTCGGGAAAGCGGTACTGATCGGCGTGCATGCCGGTGACGATCTCGTTGCCGATCTTCCACACCGGCGCGTCGTTGAACGCCAGCAGGCGCGCGCTGACCTCTTCCTGGCGGCTGCTCCCGTTGTCCATTCGCGTGCGGACGAGCGTGACGTCGCGGCCGATGTACTTCTTCAGCAGCCGTTGCGGATCCAGCAGGTCGAACTGGTAGTTCTGTTCGAGGATGCCGAGCCGCGATGGCTCGCTGAGCGAGCGGAAGTGCACGGTCGCCGGGTTCACCGTCGCCGCGATGTCGAGAAAGCGCAAGTCGACGACGCCGTGGGACAACGCCACCTGCCGCACGTCGCGCACGAGCGCGATGTTCGAGTTGTAGACGGTGACCGCAAGTTCGGTCTGGTCCTTGATCGTCGCGGCGACGACGTCTTCGCCGGTGGACTCGACGGCCTTCACCGCCGGCGATGTGCCGCCGGAGGCCAGAAGACCCAGTGACAGCTGCTCCCAGGAAGGCGCCAGTCGCGCGGCGCCAGAGTGGAATGGACAGTCGCATTTCGCTCCTCCGTGGCGCCGTATGTGGCGCCTATGGGTAGAACGGAGGAAGGGGGGAATCTTGCAATTGACGATTGACAGATTGCAGATTGACGATGACGGATTTCGCAGATTACGGGATTGGGGCCCAGGTCTTGCCGCCGTCGGTCGTGCGGAAGCGCTGGCCGCTGTCAACCGTCACGACGACGGTTTGGGCGCCCTCCACCGTGATGGCGATGACCCGCTGGCGGACTGGCAGGGCGTAACGCGAGAACCCGTCTGGCGTGCGGCGCCAGAGCTGCCCGTCGGCCGTGCCGAACCAGCACGGGCCGCCCGCTCCGCACCCGGCGGCGGTGAAGATGGCCGGGGCTCCCGACGACACGGCGCGCCAGTTGGCGCCGCCGTCCTCAGACAGCTCGATTCGGTTGCCTGCGGCCCGATATGACTCCTTCGCCGATGCCGACACGACCAGCGCCGGCGCCTCCGCCTTGCTCATGAGCAGATCGGCCTCGCGCCGCCGGCCGGCATCGGCGACCTGCACTTCTTCCCTGATGGCTTCAGCTGCCCTCGGCGCAGCCGCAGCGGGTGGCGACGCGACTTTGCTCGTCGCGCCTCCGAGGGCCTGGACCTTATCCGCGCCGGCCTCTTTCGCCTGAACGGGCGCAGTGGCCTCCGGGGTGGCCGCCACCGCGGGCGGCGGCGCATCGGCCGCCTTCTGCCTCGCGTCGTCTCGCCGCTCGAGGGGCGTCAACTGATCTTTCTTCTCGTCAGAGAGCTGCCCGGCGCGTTCGGGAGCGGCCTTTGCCGCCTTCGGCGCGCTTCGAGCCGCGGCGTTGCTCGCGTTGTCGCGTCCCGCCGGCGGGCTTGCAGGCGCCGCGCGCTCCTGTTCGGTCGCAGCGGGGCGCTCGGCCTGCACTGCCGGCGTTGGCGTGCCGACAACGTCCTGGTTGCCTTCTGCTCGGGGAGCCGAATCCACACGGCGACAACCAGGACAGCCGTGGCGACCGGCACCAGCCAGCGCCACTGCGCAAGCCACCATCGTGACGGCTCGGGCGCCTCGCGGTCGAGGCTCACCGCGCCGAGCAGCGCCATGTGTTCCAGGCACGTCGCGCAGTCGGCCACATGCGCCTCGACGATGCGACGCTCGTCCTCGGACAGGCCGTTGTCGGCGTAGGAGGCAAGCATCGCCGCGTCGGGGCACACGCCCGCCGGCCGGCCGCGTCTGGCCGCCGCACGAAGCGCGCGATCGAAGGAATCGGACATGACTGGGCTACGAGCTACGGGCTACAGGACTACGAAGCTACGAACGTCGTGCGAACTGCGCACCCAGCGCTACAGGTTCCTGCTAGAAGAACGAATCGCGCGAGCACAACTTGCTCGCTAGCCATCCTCCGCTCGGGCCAGCAGCCGGTCGAGCTGCAGGTCGGGTGCGTCGGCGGCCAGCTCGAAGGCGCGCGCGATGGCGGCCGGCGCCAGTCCCTGTGCATGCCAGGGCGCGCTCGACCTCCGGATCGCAGCGTGCGCCTGCGCTTTGTCGAGCTTGCGCGACACCGTCGCCTCGTGTTCGCCGAGCACGCGGCCAATGGCCGCCAGCGTCATGTCCTGGCCGTAGTAGAGGCGGAGGCGCAGCCGGTCTTTTGCCTCCAGCGCGTCGATGCCCGCATCGAGCGCCCGCTGCGCGTGGCCGATCAGCGCGTCGCGCTCCGGGTCCGGCTCCGGCGCCGTCTGCGCGCTGCGCCGAACGTCCCGGAGTCCCTCGTCGTCGAGCGGCTCGAGCCGCCGGGTCGCCCGCACACGATCGATGTGGCGCTGCACGAGCACCGAGCGCAACCAGGTGATCAGCCGGCTGCGCCCGTGGTAGTGCGCCAGCAGCGACCGCCTGACGCCATCTTTTCCGGGGAGTCCGAACAGCTCGCCGTAAAGCGAATCGGCCAATTCGCGTCCGTCGTCACCCGCGATCGTCCGCGCCGCGTGATACAGCTGCGGGCGCAGCTCGCGGATGAAATGCTCCCAGGCGCCGTCGTGACCGTCGATGCACGCGCACGCCAGCGCCAGGTCGTCGACGTGCAGCGATTCGAGATAGACCGCGGCTTCAGCGTCGGTCGCCGCGCCGGCGAAGCGATGGTCGAGGCTGCGCTCGACGGCGGCGCCCAGGCGCTCGGGCGGGACCTGCCATCGCTCGGCGCCGCTTCTGGCGTACAGCTCCGCTGGCGGCCTGGTCGAGCGGCGCTGGCCGCGTGCCTGCATCCACAGCATAGCCGCCGGCGCTGGCGCGCTGCTACCGGTGCGCATCCAAGCAACGCGGGCGCTGGCAGTAGCGTGATGCCTTGCCGATCGACGACCATCCGCTCCAGGCGTCCCCCTCGTTTCGTCGCGGCGTTCTCATCGCGTCGCTGGAGCGGCCGTCGTCGAGATTGGGCTGTTCGTGATGCTCTGGCGCGTCGGCAGCTGGTGGACCCGGGCGGCGACCGGAATGCGGCGCTTCTCTTTGTCGCGCTCGGGTCGGCCGTGACCCTCCAGGCGATGGGCGTCGTGGGCGTGGCGTGGGTCGTCGTCGCGATGTCGCGCACCGTGTTGCACCAGGACGTCACTGGCGTCTCCCTCGAGCATCCCTGGCGCCGCTGGCACGGCCATGGCCGACTCGCCACGCGTGGCCACGTGGCTGCCTCGACGCGCCATGGCGGCGATGGTACTGCGGGTGCGCGGGCCGGTGGTCGCGCGAGTGGCGCGTGCGCTGGCTCGAGGTCGGCCAGGCGCCACTCGCGCATGACCCTGCGGTCTCCTCGCCACGACCTGCTTCCCGGCGCACTGGCAGGGTGCCGTGAACCTGTGAACCGGTTCCGCCGCCGTATAATCGGCAGGTGCGGGCCTTCCGAGTTGGCATCGCGATCGTTCTGGCCGGCGCGGTCATCGCGCTGGTCGTGATCGCGCGTCGGGGACCAGTGGCGATCGCGGTCGCCGGCGTGCCCGACGTCATCGACTTCAACTTCCACGTCAAGCCGCTCCTCTCGGATCGGTGCTTCAAGTGCCACGGTCCCGACGACCGCGTGCGCAAGGCCAGCCTGCGCCTGGATGTGCGCGAGGTCGCCTTTGGCGAGCTGCCGTCGGGCCGGCGCGCCGTCGTCGCCGGCGACACCCGCCGCAGCGAGCTGGTCCGGCGCATTCTCAGCACCGACCCGAAGGTGATGATGCCCGCGCCGGACTCGCATCTGGCTCTCAACGATCTCGAACGAGCGATTCTCGTGCGCTGGATCGAGCAGGGCGCCGAGTGGAAACCGCATTGGGCCTTCATCCCGCCGGCCAGGCCGGCGGTGCCGAAGACCCGCACCGACGGCTGGGCCCGCAGCGACATCGACCGCTTCGTGCTGGCCACGCTCGAATCGCACGGGCTGAGCCCGTCGCCCGAAGCGCCGCGCGAGACGCTGCTGCGACGCGTCTCGATGGACCTCACGGGACTGCCGCCGACACTGGCCGACATCGACGCATTCGTGGCCGATCAATCGCCCGACGCCTACGAACGCGTCGTCGATCGGCTGCTGGCCTCGCCCGCCTACGGCGAGCGAATGGCCGTCGAGTGGCTCGACCTCGCGCGCTACGCCGACTCGCACGGCTACCAGGACGACGGGATGAGGACCATGTGGCCGTGGCGGGACTGGGTGATTGGCGCCTTCAACCGCAACCTGCCGCTCGACCAGTTCATCACGTGGCAGCTGGCGGGCGACCTGCTGCCGTCTGCCACCGACGAGCAGCGGCTGGCCACCGGCTTCAATCGCAATCACATGCAGAGCCAGGAGGGCGGCATCGTCTCGGAGGAGTACCGGGTCGAGTACGTCGCCGATCGCGTGAACACGCTGGGCCGCGCGTTCCTCGGCGTGAGCGTCGAGTGCGCGCGGTGCCACGACCACAAGTACGACCCGATCAGCCAGAAGGACTATTTCCGGCTGTTCAGCTTCTTCAACAGCGTCAACGAGAGCGGGCAGATTCCGTACTCGGGCGTGCCGAGCCCGGCAGTGATGGTCGTCGATGCGAAGACGCAGGCGGCGCTCGATCGCGTTCGAGCCGAGCTGGCCACGCTGGAGCCCGGGCTGCGGCCCGAGGGTCCGGATTTCGATCGGCGATTCGCGAAGTGGCTCGCCAACGGATCGGCGGCTCCACCGTCTGCGCGGGCCGTGCCGCGCGGTCTCATCGGGCATCTGCCGTTCGATCGGGCGATACGGACCATGGAGCGGCCCAAAGTCGAGCCGAAGGCACCGCCAAAGCCGCCCGAGGAAGTGGTGGCCTACGAGAACGTCGCGACGCCGCGCCAGCGGGCCACGGCCGGCGGCGACAAGGACAAGCGGCCGCAGACGGTGCCCGGGCGCTTCGGCAACGCGCAGCGGCTGCCGGGCGACAGCTACATCACCATCGGGAAGGAGTTCGCGTACTTCGACCGCCACCAGCCGTTCTCGCTGAGCCTGTGGGTCCGCCTCGACAAGGACGGCACGTCTGGTCCGCTGATCGCGCGTTCCGGCGGCGTGATGAACGGCAATCGCGGGTACGAGATTCTGCTCCGCGCCGACGGCACGCTCAGCGCCGGCCTGCATCACGTCGGCCCCGACAACTCGATCGAGATCGAGACGACGACGAAGCTCGTCACGGGCACCTGGTATCACATCGGCCTGACGTACGACGGATCGAGCCGTGTCGCCGGCTTGCGGCTGTTCCTCGACGGCGCCCCCGCCCCGACGCGCGCGCTGGTCGACAACCTCCATCGCAGCATCATCTACACGACCAACAAGGGCAGCTGGGGCGATGTGCCGCCGTTGCGCCTGGGCAAGCGCCAGGACGAGACGACCGAGGGCGTCGCCTTCGACGAAGTCCGCGTGTACGACCGGCAGCTGTCGGCGCTCGACATGGCGGGACTCGGCGGCAACGACGACGAACTGGCGAGCGTCTTCGCCAGCCAGGTGTCACCGACGGCTGGCCAGATGACACAGCTGCGCGAGCACTTCCTGCTCAACGCCGACGCGGAGTACGCACGCACGCTGTCACGCGCGACGGCGTTGCGCAAGCGTGAGAACGACCTGCTCACCGCGCTCACCGAAGCGATGACGATGCGGGACCTGCCGGCTCCGCGGCCGACCTTCGTGCTCGCCCGGGGCGCCTACGACGCGCCCACCGAACGCGTCGAGCCGGGCACACCCGCCGTCATGGGCCCGTATCCGAAAGCCCTGCCCGCCAACCGCCTGGGCCTGGCCAGGTGGCTGCTCGACCCGGCGCATCCCCTCACTTCGCGCGTGATCGCGAATCGGTACTGGGCCCTCCTCTTTGGCCGCGGGCTGGTGCCGACGCTGGCCGACTTCGGCAGCCAGGGACAGTTGCCGTCGCATCCGGCGCTGCTTGACTGGCTGGCGACGAGCCTCGTGCAGTCGGGCTGGGACTTGAAGGCGTTTCAGAAGCAGCTGGTGATGTCGGCGACGTACCGGCAGTCGTCGATTGCCGATGCCGCGCGCCGGGATGCCGATCCGGGCAACGTGTGGCTGTCGCGCGGGCCCTCACACCGCCTCGCGGCCGAACAGATTCGCGACGCCGCGCTGGCGGCCAGTGGCCTGCTGGTCTCCACCATCGGCGGTCCAAGCGTGTACCCGTACCAACCGGCGGGCCTCTGGGAGGCTCTGGCGACACGGAACGCGACCACCTACACCCAGGGGCACGGCGACGACCTCCACCGGCGCAGCCTCTACACGGTGTGGAAGCGCTCGTCGCCGCCGCCGTCGGCGACCAGCTTCGACGCGGCCGAGCGCCTGGTGTGCACGGTGAACCGCCAGCGGACCAGCACGCCGCTACAGGCGCTGGTCCTGCTGAACGACCCGCAGTACGTCGAGGCGGCCCGCAAGGTTGCGCGAGCGCATGATCCTCGAGGGCGGAACGAGCGCCTCAGATCGCGTCACGGCTCGCGTTTCGTCTGCTGACCGGCCGCACGCCGCTCCCCTCGGAGCTTGCCCTCCTCGAGAAGCTGTACGCCGACGAGCGCGCGGCGTTCGAGAAGGACCCGGGCGCCGCACGGCGGCTGCTGGCAACGGGCGAGGCGCCTCGCAACCGCGCGCTGCCCGCCGCCGAGGTGGCCGCCGCGTCGATTGTCGCGAGCACGGTGATGAACATGGACGACGCCGTGATGAAGCGGTGAGGAGCGTGGCATGAAGTCCCTGGACGACCTGAAATTCAACAGCACCCGTCGCCACTTCCTGTCGGCGACCAGCCTCGGGATCGGCGGTGTCGCGCTGGCCTCGCTGCTCGACCCCCTGCGGGCGCTTGGCGGCGGATCGGCAGGTTCGGCGCCGCCGGCGGCGCAGGGCGGCCCGCTGCTGCTCGCGCCGCACGTCGCGCCGCGCGCCAAGCGGGTGATCTACCTGTTCCAGAGCGGAGGTCCGTCGCAGCTCGAGCTGTTCGACTACAAGCCGACGCTTCGGCAGATGAACGGCCAGGAATTGCCGGCCTCGGTGCGGATGGGGCAGCGGCTGACGGGGATGACCGCGTTCCAGCGCTCGTTTCCGATGGCCGGATCGCAGTTCGATTTCGCACAGCACGGGCGGTCCGGCGCCTGGGTGAGCGACCTGCTCCCTCAAACCGCGAAAATCGTCGACGAGCTCTGCATCGTCCGATCGATGCACACCGAGGCGATCAACCACGACCCGGCGGTCACCTTCTTCCAGACCGGATCGCAGCAGGCGGGGCGGCCGTCCATGGGCGCCTGGCTGTCGTACGGGCTCGGCTCGGAGAACGAGAACCTGCCGTCGTTCATCGTGCTGCTGTCGCGCGCGCGCGGCGGCGACCAGCCCCTCTACTCGTGGCTCTGGGGCAGCGGATTTCTTCCATCGCAGCATCAGGGCGTGCAGTTTCGAAGCGGGCGGGACCCCGTGCTCTATCTGGGCGATCCCGGACGGCCTGGATCGCACCGAACCGGCGGCGCATGCTCGACACGCTGCGGGCGCTCGAGGAGCAGCAGCACGCGCGCGTGATGGACCCGGAGATCAACGCACGCATCGCGCAGTACGAGATGGCCTATCGCATGCAGACGGCCGTGCCCGATGCGATGGACCTGAAAGATGAGCCGCCGTCCATCATCGACATGTACGGGCCCGACGCGCGCGTGCCAGGGACCTACGCGGCCAACTGCGTGCTCGCACGGCGCCTCGCGGAGCGCAACGTGCGTTTCATCCAGCTCTATCACCAGGGCTGGGACCAGCACGGCAACCTGCCGGCGGACATACAGACGATGACCAAGTCGGTCGATCAGGCGTCGGCGGCGCTGGTGCTCGACCTGAAGCAGCGCGGCCTGCTCGACGACACGCTCGTCATCTGGGGCGGCGAGTTCGGCCGCACCAACTACTCGCAGGGCAAGCTCGAGAAGACCAACTACGGGCGCGACCACCATCCACGCTGCTTCACGGTCTGGATGGCGGGCGGCGGCGTGAAGAAGGGGCTGGTCTACGGCGAGACCGACGAGTTCGGCTACAACGTGGTGCGCGACCCTGTGCACGTCCACGACTTCCAGGCCACGTTGATGCACCTGCTGGGCGTGGATCACGAGAAACTCATCTTCAAGCACCAGGGGCGTCGCTACCGGCTCACCGACGTGCACGGGCACGTCGTCAAAGACCTGCTGGCGTGACCGATCTCGCGCAGTTCGCGGGGCGGTTCCATCCGCTCCTCGTGCATTTCCCGATCGCGCTGCTGCTGCTGGCGGCGCGTGCTCCGCCTGATCGAGGGGCGGCTGACCTGGCTTCGACACGCAGGGCGACACGTCGTATCGCTGGTCGAGACTGGTGCTGGCCCTCGGCGCAGTGACGGCCGTTGCCTCGGCAACGACCGGATGGCTGCTTGGCAACGGCGGAGGCTATGCCGGCGACAGCTTCCTGTGGCACCAGCGGCTCGGCATTGCCGTGGCCGTGGCAGCCGCGCTGGCGCTCGCTGCTGGATATGCGCCTGGACGCCAGAGCCGTCGTCTCGAGGCGATGCTGCTGGCCACGGCCGTGGCTCTGATGCTGGCGGCGGGACACCTTGGCGCGACACTGACGCACGGCGAAGGCTATCTGACCGAGCACGCACCGCCAATGCTGAAGCGGTTCCTTGGCGGTGCGTCGGGCCCCGGTTCCGGGGCCCGCCTGGCAGGCCGCGCGCCGGATCGCATCCTCCTTTACGCAGACCTGGTCGCACCTGTGCTCGAAAAGCAGTGCGTGTCGTGCCACGGCCCGGCAAAAGTGGAAGGCGATCTGCGCCTGGACACCGCGGAGGGCATCACCAAGGGAGGCCATGACGGCCCCGTGATCGCCGCGGGCCGGCTGGAGTCGAGCGAGTTGCTCCGGCGCATCTTCCTTCCGCGGTCGCACGAAGACGCGATGCCGCCCAAGGGGCACCCGCCTTTGTCGCCCGCCGATGCCGCGCTGATTCGCTGGTGGGTGGACGACCGGCGCGCGATTCGACCTCACGCTGGAGGACGCCGAGATCGCGTCCGAAGTCCTGCCGGTGATCGAGGCGCTGGCCGGCCCAATCGAGCGTGGTGGACCGACGCTGCCCGCCGTCGCGGTGGCCGAGGCCCCGACCGAGGCGTGGCGGCGGTGAGGGCCGAGGGGTTCTCGATCGTGCGGATCGCCGACGGGCAGCCGTTTCTGCACGTGCACAGCACGAACGCGACGACGCGCATCACCGACGCGTCGCTCGAGCGTGCTCGGACGCATCGGCCCGCAGGTGCTGTGGCTGGATCTGGGCGGCACGAGCGTGTCCGATCGCGGGCTCGCCGAGATCGCGCGGCTGCCGAATCTCACGCGCCTGCACCTGCAGCACACACAGGTGGGCGATGAAGGCGTGGCGCTCCTGGCAGGCCTGCAGAGGCTCGAGTATCTGAACCTCTATCGCACCGCGCGTCACCGACGAGGGACTTGGGCCGTTGACGTCGCTGAAGCGGCTGCGCGCGCTCTATGTGTGGGAGACAGGCGTGACCCCAGCCGGGATCTCACGGCTTCAGGCCGCTCTCCCGAGACTGACGATTGAGACGGGGGTTGGCGCCCCCGCTCAGAGCGGCAGCGCGCGGTAGGTCGTTGTCAGGTAGCTCACCACAGCGGCTGATCGGCGTCGGCGACGAGTCGCACGCCAAACCACCGCGCGATGGTCGGCGCGATCTGGGTCATGCGCACCACGCCCAGGTCGCCCTTCCGCGCCACGTCGGGCCCCGCCAGAATCAACGACGCGTGCAGCGCCGGCATCGACGGATCGAAGCCATGGCCGCCCTTGCCGGTGGTGGGCTGCAGGAGAGCTGCGTGCGACGTCCCCGTGTAGAACCCGGCCTTCATGGTCAGCGCGAAGCTGGCCTCCGGCGCCGCGCCGATGCGCTGCAGGTCCTCGCGCGTCCACAGCCGATCGACGCCATTGGCCGGGTCGGCCGCGATCGCATCGAGCAGCGCGCGCACACGGGCGACCAGCGCCGCGTCGTCGGGCCGCTTCAGGTACACGAATCCAGCGCCGCCTGACGATTGCAGGTACGCGTCCCATGCCGTGATGACGCCGGCCTCGTTCACTTGAATCAGCCCGTCCTGCTTGAACGCGAAGTTCGGCTGCAATTGCGTTTGCAGCGGCACGAAGCCGTGGTCGGAGACCACGACGAAGTCGGTGCGCTCGGCGAGGCCCGCGGCCTGCACGGCCTCGAGAAGCGTTCCCACCTGGGCGTCGTTGCGTTCGAGCGCCGCAAGCGCCTCCGGCGAATCGGGCCCGTACTCGTGAGACGCCGAGTCGTTGTCGAAGATGTGGAGCATGAGGAAGTTGGGCTTGAACGTGCGGATGATCCACGCGGCCAGACCGGTGCGCTGGTCGTCGGTCGGCGGCCACGGCATCGGCGCCGCCAGGCTGCTCTCGTAGCCGTCGATCAGATGGCGGGGCGTCGAGAGCGCCCGCAGCAGCGACAGCGCCTCGGGGTGCCGCGAGCGGAAGTGCTCGGGAACGTTGTAGTCGAGGTCCATCCCCACCGTCACAGGCCAGCTCACGGCCGCTGCCGTCATGCCGCTTGCCCGAATCAGGCCCGGCAGCGTCGGCACCTTGATGTCGCGCGCGTACCAATACCAGGCGCCCGCCGCGCGGGCCTCGGGATCGAGCCAGGTGTTGTTGACGATGCCGTGGATGGCCGGCGGGACGCCGGTGATCATCGTGGTGTGCGACGGGTAGGTCACCGTGGGCAGGACGCCGACGACGCCGCTCGCGTAGGCGCCGCGCGCCGCAAGCGCGCGCAAGGTCGGAATCTTCGCGGGCCCGGCCGAGGTGTAGCTGGCGGGACGCATGCCGTCGATGGAAATCAGCACGACGTGACGCGCCGGCTCGGCGGCCACCAGGGCAAGCGAACTGACCAGCAGGGTCAGCAGCAACACGAGCACACGGGTCCGTGACATGCGTTGGCGATCCTCCACTCTCGTCGATCATCTATCACGGCCGTTGCGAAGTGATGACGTTCTTTGCGGCCGTGCCCATACAATGGCGGGATGGTACGCGAGCAGAGCACCGTCATCGGCGGCCGGACCACGCGATGGCTCGAGGCCGGAAGCGCCAATGCCGCCGCGCACGCTTGTGTGGCTGCACGCCTTTCCGCTTGGCGCAGACATGTGGCAGCCCCAGCTTCAGTCCGTGCCCGATGGGTGCCGCGTGGTCGCGCCCGACCTGGCGGGACTTGGCGGCATCCGCGGACCACAACGGCCGGCCGAGCATCGACGACTTCGCGCACGACCTCGACGACCTGGCCCACCACCTGGGCCTGCGGCACTTCGTGCTCGGCGGTCTGTCGATGGGGGGGTATGCGGTGTTCGCGTATCTGCGGCTGAACCCGTCGCGGCTGAAGGGCATCGTCCTCGCCGACACCAAGAGCGGCGCCGACACGCCGCAGGCCCGCGACGGCCGGCAGAAGATGCTGGACCTGGTGGCGTCCAAGGGCGTCGCCGGCGTCGCCGACGAGATGGTGCCCAAGCTGCTCGGCGCGACGACACAGCGTGCCAATCCGGGGCTGGTGCTGAAGGTGCGCGCGATGATCGAGTCCAACAGCGCCGAGGGCGTCTCGCGTGCGATTCAGCGCCTGCGCGACAGGCCCGACGCCACGCCGCAACTGGCGCGCGCGGCGATACCGGCCCTCGTCATCGTCGGCGAGGAAGACGGCATCACGCCCGTCACCGAGGCCCGCTCGATGGCCAGCGCGCTTCCGGAGTCGACCCTCGCGGTGCTGCCACGTGCCGGGCACCTGGCAAACCTCGAGGCGCCCGATGCGTTTCAGGCGCGCCCTGTGGCCCTGGCTGGCCGGGTTGTGATGCGCGTCCACGATCCGCCCACAAGCAACTTCGTGACCTTCGTGTCATCCCTCGTGACCTTCGTGACTGGGAGCGTTGATGGACCTCGGTCTCACTGACAAAGTCGCCCTCATCACCGGTTCGAGCCGCGGGCTCGGCCTCGCCAGTGCCGTGGCGCTGGCAGCCGAAGGCTGTCGCGTGATGCTCACGGCCCGCGGCGCCGAGCAACTCGCCCGCGCCGCCGACGAGGTGCGGCGCGTGGCGTCCAGCGCGGACGCGGTGGCGTCGGTGGCGGCGGACCTGTCGACGTCAGACGGCGTTGCCCGCGCGGTGGAAGAAACGGCCGCGCGATTCGGCGGCCTGGACATCCTGGTCAACAACATGGGGCTTGCCCGCGGCGCCGGCCTGGTCGATACCAGCGATGCCGAATGGCAGGAGGCCTTCGACCAGACCCTCTATCCCGCGATTCGCGCGTCGAGGCTGGCGGTGCCGCACATGCGCGCGCGTGGCGGCGGCGCGATCGTGATGATCACGTCCATCTGGGGGCGAGAGTCGGGCGGCAGGATGACCTACAACGCGGTGAAGGCCGCCGAGACCAGCCTCGCCAAGTCGCTCGCGCAGCAACTGGCGCCGCACAACATCCGCGTCGTCGGCGTCGCGCCCGGGTCGATCCTGTTTCCCGGAGGCTCGTGGCACAAGCGGCAGCAGGCCGACCCCGAAGGGATCGCGCAGTTTGTCAGACAGGAACTGCCGTTTGGCCGCTTCGGGCGCGCCGAGGAGGTGGGCGAGGTCGTCGCGTTTCTCGCCTCGCCGCGGGCAAGCTGGGTGAGCGGCGCGTCGGTGGTCGTCGACGGCTGTCAGTCCAGGTCGAACCTCTAGCGGGCTATACTCCCCGCGCCCATGATCCCCGCCTCTTTGTCCGACGCCATCCAGTCGACGGCCGACGCGTTGTACGTGCCGTGGCTCGTCATCCTGCTGTTCGGGTCGGGGCTGTTCCTCACGATTCGCTACGGCGTCGTGCAGCTGCGCCGGTTCCGCGAGGCGCTGGGGACGTTTGTCGGCGACCAGGACGCGTCGGCAGGCGGAGCGCTCTCGCCGTTTCAGGCGTTCATGACCGCGCTTGCCGCGACCATCGGCACCGGCAACATCGCCGGCGTCGCTGCCGGCATCGTTTCCGGCGGCCCCGGCGCCCTGTTCTGGATCTGGTGCTACGGGTTCGTGGCCACGGCGGTGAAGTTCAGCGAAGCGGTCCTCGGCGTGACGTTTCGCGACGTCGACGGGCGGGCGCACGCGCACCGGTCCGATGTACTACCTGCGCGACGGGCTCAAGTCGCCGGCCCTGGCGTGGGTCTACGCGCTCATCGCGGGCGTGGCGGCGCTGACGACGACGCCGTTCACGCAAACCAATTCGATCGCGCTCGTGTGGAACACGCAGTTCGGCGTGCCGACCTGGGCCTCCGGCGTGCTGATCGCGGTGCTCACGTGGCTGGTGATCATCGGGGGCATCCAGTCCATCGGCAAGGCCGCCGAGCGGCTCACGCCGCTCAAAGTCGGCCTCTACCTCGCTGGCGGGTTGATCGTGATCGTGAGCTTCGCGTCGCGAATTCCCGACGTGCTGGCCCTGGTGTTTCGCGAAGCGTTCTCGACGCGGGCCGCGGCCGGTGGCGCCATGGGCTTCCTGATCGCGATGCGATACGGGCTGGCGCGCGGGATGTATGCCAACGAGGCGGGCTACGGCACCGCAGCCGTGGCGTACGGCACCGCGCGCAGCCGTCGCCCGGCGGCGCAGGGGCTCAACGCGGTGATGGAGGTGTTCATCGTCTCGTTTGTGACCTCGACGATCTCGGCAATGGTCGTATTGCTGGGGGCCTGGGATGCGGTCCAGCAATCGCGCGACGCCCTGGGCGTTGCCAGCCTGACGAGCACGGCGGCCGTCGCGCATTCGTTCAACCAGGTCGTCCCGGCGGTGGGGGGCTGGGTGGTGGCGTTCTGCGTGTTCCTCTTCGGCTACACCACCCTGATCGGCTGGGCGTTTTACGGCGAGCAGTTTCTCGAATACATCTTCGGCCCGCGTGTCGTGACGCCGTACCGATGGATCTACTGCCTGCTGATTCCACTGGGCGCGATCTCGAAGGTCGATCTGGTCTGGGCGTGGGGCGACTTGATGAACGCGCTTCAGATCTTCCCGAACATCATCGGCGTGCTCGGGTTGAGCGGGCTGGTGGCGAAGATCGCACGCGAGCGCTCGACAAGCCTGACCCATCGGTTCCATGTTCAGAGTCGATCTGTTGAAGCCCGACGGCCGCGCGCTGTGGCTCTATGCCCGCCAGCCGATTCCAGGTGGCCTGATGGCGCCGAGCCCGAACCAGCAGCCCGTCTCGCCCAACTCGCATTTGCGCTGGCATCCGCTGCGCGGTGAATGGATCGCGTACGCGTCACATCGGCAGCATCGGACGTTTCTCCCGCCGGCCGAGTGGAACCCGCTGGCCGTGACGACCGATCCGTCGGCGCCCACCGAGGTGCCGGCAGGACCGTGGGACGTGGCCGTGTTCGAGAACCTGTTTCCGACGCTGAGCGGGCAGGCGCACGATCCGCCGGCGTCGATTGTCGACACGCGTCCGGGTCGAGGCGCGTGCGAGGTCGTGGTCTTCACGCAGGACCCGCTGTCGTCGCTGGGACGGCTGCCGGTGGATCACCTCGCGCTCATCGTCGACGTCTGGGCCGATCGCACCAGCGCGCTGGGCGCGCGTGATGACGTCACGTATGTGTTCCCGTTCGAAAACCGCGGCGTCGAGGTCGGCGTGACGCTGCACCACCCGCACGGGCAGATCTACGCGTATCCCTTCGTGCCGCCTGTCGCCGCTCGCGAGTTGTCGCAGCAGCAGGCGCACTACGACGCGACCGGTCGCGGGCTGCTGGCCGACTTGCTGCGGCAGGAGCTGGACGATGACGCGCGGCGCGTGATCTATCGCGGAGCGGACGTCGTCGCGTTCGTGCCGGTCTGCGCCAGGTATCCCTATGAAGTGTGGGTCGCGCCGCTGCGACCGGCGCCGTCGCTGCCAGACCTGACGCCGGAGGAGAGGCTGGATCTTGCGCAGGGCGCTGAAGACCGTGATCATGAAGTACGACGCGCTGTGGCAGACGCCGTTCCCCTACATCATGGCGTTTCATCAGGCGCCGACCGATGGACGCGCGCACCCGGAGGCGCACGTGCACGTCGAGTTCTATCCCGCCTACCGCATGCCCGGGCGGCTGAAGTATCTGGCAGGCAGCGAGGCCGGAGCCGGGGCGTTCACGGCCGACACGCTGCCCGAGGACAAGGCGCGCGAGCTGCAGGCCGTCGAGGTGAGCCTTGAGTGAGCCGCGGCTGCCGGTGATTCCCGACGCGCAGTTCGCCGGGTTGTTCGGCGTCGCGCCGATGGTCGTCTCGTCCGCTCACGGCCGCGTGAATCTCATCGGCGAGCACACCGACTACAACGGTGGCTTCGTGCTGCCGACCTTGATTCCGCAGGCGACCGTGGCGGCGGTGGCGCCAAGCTCCGGCCGTCGCGTTCGCGTCTGGAGCCGCGAGCTCAGCACCGAGGCGTCGCTTCGCGAGTTCGACCTCGGCGGCGAGCAGGCAGGCCAGGGGTGGCTGGACTACGTGCAGGGCGTCACGGTCGCCCTTCGCGACGCGGGCTTCGAGACTGGCGGCTTCGATCTCGCGCTGGCCTCCGACGTGCCGCTGGGCAGCGGGCTTTCGTCGAGCGCGGCGCTGGAAGTGTCGGTCCTCCGGGCGCTGCGGCGTCTGTTCGGACTCGAGTTCGACGACGTGCGGCTGGCGAGGATCGGGCGGGCGGTCGAGACCGACTTTGTCGGCGCGCCCATCGGCATCATGGACCAGATGGCGTCGAGCCTGGCGGGCGTCGGCGAGGCGTTGTTCGTCGACACGCGCACGCTGGCCACCGAGCCGGTCGCGCTGCCTGCGGCCACCGAGCTGGTCGTCATCAACTCCGGCGTGGCGCACCATCACGCACACGGGGACTACCGTACGCGGCGCGCGGAATGCGAGCGCGCGGCGTCGCTGCTCGGCGTCGCCGAGCTGCGCGACCTGGGCGTCGCCGATCTCGGAAGGCTCCAGGCGCTGCCCGCGCCGCTCGATCGGCGTGTGCGCCATGTCGTCACCGAGAACCAGCGGGTACTCGACGCCGTGGCGGCGATGCGCGCCGGCGACGTCGGCGCGCTGGGCGCGCTGTTCAACGCGTCACACGCCAGCCAGCGCGACGACTACGAGTGCTCGGTGCCGGAGGTCGACCAGCTGGTCGCGATCGCGCAGGCCGACCCGGCCGTCCTTGGTGCCCGGCTGACCGGCGGCGGCTTTGGCGGGTCGATCGTCGCGCTGGTTCGGGCCGGCGAGGGCGCTGCCGTCGCCGCGCGCGTCGCCGGCGCGTACTCGCGAGATTCAGACCGGTCGGCCACCGTGCTCGTGCCCTGACGGGGCCAGGCCCCGTTAAGGTTGTAAATCCGTCTTAACGGGGCCTGGCCCCTGGACACTGGCCCAGAGGTTGCTGGAGCTCTTTGCGTGGCGAGAGCACGACGACACACTGAAGCCGGGTATGTCTATCACGTCCTCAACCGCGGAGTGCACCGACAGACGCTGTTCCGCGGAGCGGACGACTACCTGCATTTTCAAGGGCTTATGGAGCGCGCACGGCGCCGGGTTCCGATGCGTGTCATCGCGTATTGCTTGATGCCCAACCACTGGCACCTGGTGCTGTGGCCCGACAAAGACGACGCGGTTTCTGCGTACATCCACTGGCTGACAGGTGTTCATGCCTGCTACTTCAACGCTCGGCACCAGCTCACTGGCCACGTCTATCAGGGTCGATTCCGCGACGTACGGGTTCGCGATGAGCGCCATCTCCGGACGCTCCTGAGTTACGTCGAGTCGAACCCGATCAGAGCGGGGCTCGTGGAACGCGCGGACCAATGGCACTGGTCGAGCGTCGGGCCCTCGCGCCTCTCGAGCCTCCACCCGGGACCTGTCCCGCGTCCCCAGAACTGGTTGGAACTTCTCTGCATGGGGCCAGGCCCCGTTAAGACGGAAAATTCGCCTTAACGGGGCCTGGCCCCCTCAGGACACGCAGCGACTCGACAATGGCCGCGACGGTCTGCGCGATGTCCTCCGGCGTGTGGGCCGCCGAGATGAAGTTGGCCTCGAACTGCGACGGCGCCAGAGCGATGCCGCGCGCCAGCATCGCGTGGAAGAAGCGGCCGTACCGGGCCCGGTCGGCGCGCGACGCGCTGGGCCAGTCCGTGACCGCGCCATCCGTGAAAAACAGCGTCCACATCGAGCCGACACGAGCGAAGTGACACGCGCCGGGCTCGACCTTCGACAAGACGCCCTGCTCGAGGGCGGCGCCAAGCGCCTCGAGCCGATCGTAGAAGCCAGTCTCGCCTTCGATGGCATCGAGCGTCGCCAGGCCTGCCGACACCGCCAGCGGATTGCCCGACATGGTCCCTGCCTGATAGACCGGACCGGCCGGCGACACCATCGTCATCAGATCACGACGGCCCCCGTAGGCTCCGACCGGCAGCCCGCCACCGATGACCTTGCCGAGCGTCGTCAGGTCCGGCGTCACGCCGTAGAGGTATTGCGCGCCCCCGCGGGCGACCCGGAAGCCCGTCATCACCTCGTCGAAGATGAGCAGCGCGCCATCGGCCGTGCACAAATCCCGCAAGTCCTGCAGGAACCCCCACGCCGGCGGCACCACGCCCATGTTGCCGACAACGGGCTCGACAATCACCGCTGCGACCTCGCCGGGGTGTGACGCCAGCAGTTCGCGCACCGAGCCGGCGTCGTTGAAGCACGCGGTCAGCGTGTCGCGCGCGGTCGCAGGCGTGACCCCGGGGCTGTCGGGCACCCCGAAGGTTGCCGCACCCGAACCTGCCTTCACGAGGAACGAGTCGCCGTGACCGTGATAGCAGCCCTCGAACTTGATGACCCGCGACCTGTCGGTCGCGGCCCGCGCCAGGCGAAGGGCGGCCATTGTCGCCTCGGTGCCCGAGTTCACCAGCCGGACCATCTCGATCGACGGCACCGCGGCGGCGATGCGCGCAGCCAGGTCGACTTCCATCGCCGTCGGCGCGCCATAGGCTGTCCCGAGACTGGCCTGGGCCTGGATGGCCGCGACGACCGAGGGCGGCGCGTGGCCGAGAATCAAGGGGCCCCATGACCCGACGTAGTCGAGGTAACGATGCCCGTCCACGTCCCAGACGTGCTGGCCGGCCGCCCGCGCGATGAATCGCGGAGTGCCGCCGACGGCCTTGAACGCACGGACGGGCGAATTCACGCCGCCAGGCAGCAGGCGGCACGCGCGCTCGAACAGCGCCTCGCTGCGCGAATTGTCGTGTGAGATCGGTGTCATCGCGGGGTCATGCAAGCACGCGCGCGGCGTCCTTGGCGAAGTAAGTCAGGATGATGTCGGCCCCGGCGCGCCGTATCGAAATCAGCAGCTCCATCGCGATGCGCGTCTCGTCGATCCAGCCCGCGTGTCCCGCGGCTTTCACCATGGCGTACTCACCGGACACGTTGTAGGCCGCAACCGGCACTCCGAAGCGTTCCTTCACGCGCCACACGATGTCGAGATAGGCCAACGCCGGTTTGACCATGACGATGTCGGCCCCCTCGTCGAGATCGAGCGCGACCTCGCGCAGGGCCTCGAGCGCGTTGGCCGGGTCCATCTGATAGCTCCGGCGATCGCCAAATGCCGGGGTCGAGCCCGCCGCTTCGCGGAACGGCCCGTAGAACGCCGACGCGTACTTCGCCGCATACGACACGATCACGACATCGGTCCGGCCCTCATCGTCGAGCGCGCGCCGGATGGCGGCCACCCGGCCGTCCATCATGTCCGAAGGCGCCACCACGTCGGCGCCCGCGCGCGCGTAGGCCAGAGCGGCGTCGGCCAGGCGGGGAAGCGTCGCGTCGTTGGACACGTCGCGCACGCCGTGCCGGTCCTCGACGATCGGACCGCAGTGCCCGTGGTCCGTGTACTCGCACAGGCAGACGTCAGCCCAGAGCGCCAGCGACGGCACGTCGCGGCCGAGCGCCGCCAGCGCACGCGGCACGGGACCGTCGGGATCGGCCGCGCTGGATCCTACCGGCGTCTTTGTGCGCGGGAAGGCCGAACAGGATCACCGCGGGCACGCCGAGGCTGGCCAGTTCGCGGCACTCCTCGACGAGCACATCCACGCTCATCTGGTGGCAGCCTGGCATGGACGGGATCTCGCGGCGCTGCCCTTCGCCCTCACACACGAACAGCGGCGCCACAAGGTTGTCCGGCGACAGCCGGGTCTCGCGCACTTGCTGCCGAAGCGCCTCGGTTCGCCGCAGGCGGCGCAGCCTATGGGTTGGAAAACTCACACGGACCCTCCACGGTCGATCGCAAGATGTCGCGCCAGGTCGTCGGCGAGTGCCTCGACCAGCGGCGCCGACGCCACCACGTCGGCAGCGGTGCCCAATCGCGCCAGGGCGGCCGCCGTCACCCGGCCAAGCGCCGCCACGACGACGCGCCCGCTCAAGACTCGCAGGGTGCCGTCGGCAAAAGCCCGTGACAACGACGCCGCGCTCGACGGCGAGCAGAACGACACGGCCTGGACCTGGCGGTCGACGATGGCTGCCACGAGCCTGTCGAGCGTCTCGACCGGCACCGCGACGGTACAGGTACGCCACCGGCGCTGTCACTCGCGCGCCGGCCGCCTCGGCCATCGTCTTCCACTCCTGACGGGCGACATCGGATCGCGGCCAGACCAGCCGCGTGCCGGCCAGCCCAGGCGGCGTTGCGGCCATCGCCTGCACCAACTCCGCACCGCCCCCCGTGGCGACTGCCTTCGGCACAACGCCTGCTTTGGCCAGGGCGCCGGCGGTCACCGGGCCGACCGCCGCGACGTTGATGCGCCCGGACACTTGCGGCCAGAGACGCCGCCATGCCTGGCGTCCGCACATCGGGGCCACGGCGCGCGCACTCGTGAAGACGAGCCAGTCAGCGTCCGGCAGCGACTCGATTGCGGCGTCAAGAGCGGCCGTGTCGGCCGGCAGCGCCGTGGCAACCGTGGGGACGCTCCACGTGCGCAGGCCGTGACGCTCGAGCGCACGAGCCAGCGAGGCGCCGGCATCGGCCTCGCGCGTGACGACCACGAGGGGCCCTGAGCCGCTCATGACTCCGGCACGTCCGCCCCCAGCCCCGCCAGCGTTTGCCGCGCTCGCGCGAGGATGGCACGTGCACCGCCGGCACGCAAACCGGCGGCCACAGCCTGGCCGAGCGCTGAGGCCGCCGCACGGTCGGTCACCGGCGCCTCGACCACGCGACGCACGGCGTCGTGTCCATCCAGATCGATGACCAGTCCCTCCAGGCGCATGACACCGTTGCTCGTGAAGGTCGCCAATGCGCCGACCGGGGCCTGGCAGCCGCCCTCGAGTTCGGCAAGCAGCGACCGCTCCGCGGTGGTGGCCAGGCGTGTGTCGCTGTCGTCGAGGAGCGCGACCAGTGCACCGGTGCGCTCGTCGTCTGCACGTATCTCGACGGCCAGCGCTCCCTGACCCGGCGCCGGCAGCATCAGGTCCGTGCCGAGCACCTCGGCGATGTGACGCGGAAAGACCGAGACGGGTCAGTCCGGCCACCGCCAGCACCGCGGCGTCGAGATCGCCAGCCAGGACTTTGTCGACGCGTGTGGGCACGTTGCCGCGCAGGTCGCGCACGTCGAGATCCGGGCGCCGTGCGAGCAACTGTGCCCGACGCCTCAACGACGACGTGCCCACGCGGGCGCCGGCCTGGAGCGTGTCGATGCTGACCGGTGAAGCCGCCACCAGGGCATCCCGTGGATCCGCGCGTTGGAGCACCGCGCCGATGGTCAGACCGCGCGGCACGTCGGTCGGCAGGTCCTTGAGGCTGTGCACGGCGAGATCAATCGTGCCGGCGCGCAACGCGTCTTCGAGCTCACGCGTGAAGACGCCCTTGTCGCCGATGCGGGGCAGCGGGACATCGGAGATCCGATCGCCCAATGTGGTGATGAGGACGCGCTCGACCGCCAGGCCCGGCCACGCCTGGCGCAAGCCCGTGGTCACAAGTTCGGTCTGCCACACCGCCAGCCGGCTGCTCCGCGTGCCGGCCCTGAGGCACATGTCGTCACTCATCGTCGAGAGTCGTGGCCTAAGTGTGCCTCAGGTTGGTCAGGTTTCGTCAGATTGGTGGTTCAGGCTGCTGACACGTACGCAGCGCGGCGCTCGCACCAGGCGCGGAACGCGCGCAGGGCCTCGGAGGCGATCGCCTCCGGCTGCCGGCACCGCCGCGGCGCGCGTGATCCGGTCCGTCGCCGCCTCCGCCTCCACGCGCTCCAGGCCGACGCGCGTGACGCCGGCAACCGCGCCGCACGCCGGCTCGATGTCGCCCGGCACGGCAAGATCCACCGCGACCAGCGGCCGCCAGCCGCGCGCCGCCATCAGCGCGCCGAGCGGCGCGGCGTGAATCACCGCGCCGGGCGCGGAGGTCGCGGTGATGACGACGTCGGCATCGGCCAGCGCGACGCGGAGATCGTCGAGACCGATCGCCACGCCCTGGACCTTGGCTGCCACGGCCTCGGCGCGCGCAAGCGTCCGGTTGGCGATCACCAGTTGCGCGGGGCGCCGGTGCGCGGCATGCCGCGCCGCCAGCGCCGCCGTCTCGCCCGCGCCGACGACCAGCACGTGCCGTCCGGCCAGACCTCCCGCCAGGTGCTCGGCCACCCCCACCGCCGCCGCCGCCGTCGTCGTCGCGCCGCGTCCCAGGTCGGTGTGGTGACGCACGCGCTTGCCGGCGTGCAGCGCGGTCTCGAAGAGCCGGTTGAGCCACGGCCCGGTGGCGCCGGCCTGGCGCGCGGCGAGATAGGCGCGGCGCACCTGGCCGAGAATCTGGCCATCACCCAGGAGTGGGGAGTCGAGGCCGCAGGCGACCCGCAGCAGGTGGTGGGCGGCGGGGAGGTCGGCGGGCCTGACGCCGCGCCGGCCCAGGGTGACGTCGTGCGCGACGAGGTAGATCTCCGTGCGGTGGCAGGTGGCCAGGACGACGGCCTCCGCGATGCCCGGCCACGCGCGGACGTCGGCCGCCGACGGCGCGGCGGCGCCCGCCGGCGCGCCCAGCACCCGCAGCCCGGAACGGTCTAGGGGGCCGCGCATTCGCCCTGCTGCACGTCGGGCTGGAACGAGTCGGTCTCGCCCAGATCGACGAAGTCTGCGGCCTCGGCCGATGCCGCATCGAGCACCTCGAGATCGTGCAGCGCGGCCTTCACACGCGGCACCTCGACGCGGCGGAAGAACGCGCGCGCGTCTTCGTCGTCGCGCCGCTCGGCGCGGTAGAGCGCCAGCAGCCGCTCCAGCACCTGCGGCACGCGCCGCGCCGGCACTTTGGCCGCCAGCCGTCCAAACGTCGTGCGCTCGCCGTCAGCGTTGCCGCCCACCATCACAAAGTACTGCGGCACGGCCTGGCCGTCCAGCTTCCGCACGCTCCCCTGAAAGCCGATGGTCGCGACGTGGTGCTGGCCGCAGCCGTTGGGGCAGCCGCTGATCTTGATCACGGTCTCCGGCGCCTCGGCGATGAGCTCCGGATGCTGGTCGAGATGATCGCCCAGCAGGCTCGCGAGGCCGCGCGACTGCGTCACCGCCAGCTTGCACGACTCGGCACCGGGGCAGCTCGTGATATCGCGGACGGTACCTGCGTGGCCCTGGTGCAGGTCGGCCGCGGCCAGCCGCGCGTAGAGGGCGTCCAGCCGCGCCGCGGGCACCCAGCGCAGCACCAGGTTCTGGTCCGCCGTGATGCGGATGGCGCCGTCGCCGTACGCCGCGGCCAGATCCGCGAGGATGCGCATCTGCTCGCCCGTGAAGTCGCCCAGCGTGAGGCGCACGGTGACCAGCAGGTAGCCGGCCTGCTTCTGTCGCCGGACGTTGGTCTGCTGCCACGCCAGGTAGTCGGCGGCCTGCACGGCCAGCACCGGCTTCACCTCGGGCGTGAAGCCGGGGCCGCGCACCTCCGATGCCGCGGCACGCCGCGCCAGATCCACCAGCTCCGGCTCGGCCGCCGGGGGCCACGTCGGCGCGGTCTCCACGGCCGGCGCGTCGGGGTCGAAGGGCAGCGGCGTGCCGCCCTCGTCGCTGATCGCGTCGTAGGCCTGCAGCACCTCGGCCTGGAAGCGATCCCAGCCGAGTTGCTTGATCAGGAACTTCATCCGGTTCTTGTGCTTGTGCTGGTAGTCGCCGAGGCGATGGAACACGCGCACGATGGCCTCGGCGGCGTCGAGCATGCGACCGGCCGGCAGGAACTCGAAGAGCACGCCGCCCGCCCGCGACATCGTCGCGGTGCCGCCGCCCACGGTGACGCG
The DNA here is from genome assembly GCA_963818215.1 of Vicinamibacteria bacterium. GTDB lineage: Bacteria > Acidobacteriota > Vicinamibacteria > Vicinamibacterales > JAENWD01 > JAENWD01. The sequence goes on from CAWFRL010000035.1 coordinate 58,639, forward strand.
GAAGCCCAGACGCCGGACGCCCGTCGCGATCCTCGACGGCCGCGCGCCAGCCGATGTCGTTGATCCCCGTGAAGGCGTGGTCTTCGGGGCAGCCTTCGAAGGCGATCTTGAACTTGCGCGGCAGCGACGCCGACAGGGGATGGCGGAGGAAGTACCGCGTCAGCGCCTCGGCGTAAGGCGTGACGTCGAACACCTCGTCTTCGGCGGTGCCCGCGTACTGGCACGCGGTGATGTTGCGCACGGAGTTGCCGCACGCCTCTCTCGTCGTCAGGCCGCTTTGCGCCAGATGCTCGAAGGCCCGTTCGGCATCGGCGAGCTTGACGAAGTGGAACTGGATGTTCTGACGCGTGGTGATGTGGCCGAAGCCGCGCGAGTACCGCTCCGCGACGTCGGCGAGCGCCCCGAGCTGATCGCCCGAGAGCACGCCCTGCGGGATCTTCACGCGGATCATGTGCAGGTCGTCCTGCCGCTGGCCGTAGAGCCCGCGCACCAGGCGGAATGCCCGCCACTGGTCAGGCCCGAGCCGCCCGTTTTCGAATGCGTCGAGCGTCTCGACGAACTCGTCGAGATCGGCCTGCGTGGCAAACGACAGACGCGACCGTCCCAGCGTCCGCACGTCATCCGTGGCTGACATGGCTGTCCTGTCCTTCCTGGTCGCCGGCCCGAACTTCGGTCGGCCAGCTTCCGGCCGCCGATCCGATCACGGCGGCAAGCGACGCCACCTCCCCGATCACGATCGTGCCGGGCGCATCAGCCGGCGCTCCATCGCGGCACGACGAGAGGGTCGCCAGCGTTCCGATCCAGGTCGCCGAGGCCGACGTGCTCGCGCCGAAGACCACCGCCGCCGGCGTCGCCGCCCGCCATCCGGTGCCCACCAGGAGCGAGGCAATCGCGCCTGCCTCATGCAGTCCCATCAGCACGACCACGGTGACCGAGTGTGGGGGCAGCATCTCCAGCAGCGGCCGGTAGCTCGACTCGGCGTGGCCCGAGACGACCAGCACGCCGGCAGACAGACCCCGGTGCGTCACGGGGATGCCGGCCAGCGCCGGCGCCGCAAACGCGGACGTGACGCCGGGCACGATCTCGAAGGGCACGCCCGCGGCGCGCAGTGCCAGCGCCTCTTCGCCGCCGCGCCCGAAGACGAACGGGTCTCCGGCCTTGAGCCGCACGACCCGCCGGCCTCGTCGTGCCGCGCGAATCATGAGCGCGTGAATCGTCTCCTGCCGGAACGACGGCCGGCCGCAGCGCTTGCCCACCGAGAAGCGCTGGGCGCGCCGCGCCAGCGCGACGATGGCCGGCGGCACCAGCGCGTCGTACAGGACCAGGTCGGCGCGACGCAGGCGCGCCAGCGCGGCGCGCGTCAGCAACGCCGGGTCCCCGGGCCCCGCGCCGACCAGCGCGACATGTCCTCGCGTCGCTCATGCCAGGCTCTCCGCGGCGCCGTGCCGGCGCGTCTCGTACAGGCGGTTGATCGCCAGCAGCAGCAGCGGCCGGCGCGCCTCCATCGGCACCTCGTCCGCCTTCCAGTCGCGCCGCGCGGCATCCGCGGCCTCGTGCCATTTCGCCAGGTCGTCGGGTAGCAACGTCTCCAGCCCCTCGCGTATCAGTCCCGCCAGCGCCGGCGCGCGGCCGTCGGTCGAGATGGCCAGGGTCACGCCGCCCTTGCGGACGACGCCGCCCAGGTACGCCGAGGCGCTGGCGAGGTCATCGACGGCATTGACGAACACGCGGCGCGCCTCGGCCGCGTCCGCCACCTGCCGGTTCACCTCGGGTGTCGCCGCTGCGACGACGAACCACACGCCATCCAGGTCAGCGGGGACGAACTCGCGGCGCTCGACCTCGACGCCGTGCGTCCGCGATCGCGGGCACGACGTCCGGCGCGACGACGTGCACGACGGCGCCCGCCGCCGACCAGCGCCGCCAGCTTGGAGGCGGCGACCGGCCCGCCGCCGACGACAAGGACCCGGCGGCCGGCCAGCTTGAGGAAGACGGGGAACAGCGACTCCCGACTGGTCATACGGCGACCTCGACGGCCCGCGGCGTGAGCAGGCCGCGCGCCGCCAGCGCCGCGAGGATGCGCTCGCGGCTTTCGTCGACGGTCTCGCGGTCGCTGCGGACGACCACGTCCGGACTGAGTGGCGGCTCGTACGGATCCGAGACGCCGGTGAAGTGCGCGAGCTCGCCGGCCAGCGCCTTGCGATACAGGCCCTTCACGTCGCGCTCGGCCAGCGCCTCGATCTCGGCCTCGGCAAAGACCTCGACAAACGGCACGCCGTCGCGAGCCGCCAGGGCGCGCACCTCGTCGCGGACGTCGCGGTACGGCGAGATCGCCGCCGTGATCGCGAACACGCCGTTGCGCGCCAGCAGCCGCGCCACCAGCCCGATGCGGCGGATGTTGGTGTCGCGGTCTTCTTTCGAGAATCCGAGCCCCTTCGACAGGTGCGTCCGGATCTCGTCGCCGTCGAGAATCTCGACCCGCCAGGCTCGAGCCAGCTCGTCGCGTACGGCTCGTGCCAGCGTGCTCTTGCCGGCGCCGGACAGACCCGTGAACCAGAGGATCGCGCCCGGCGTGCGCGACTCCGGCCGGCGACGCGATCGACAGCGCGCCGCTGCGTGGGGTCGACTGACTCCGACATCTCGTCGTCTCCTCCACGAACCCAGGTTCACGGGTTCACAAGTTCCGGCCGTTCACAGCGGTTCACAGGTTCACGGGTTCACAGGTTCACGGGTTCACAGGTTCGAGGCGGACGTGCAGGCCGCACTCGTTCTTCTCGCGCGTGCGCCAGCGTCCGGCGCGTGGATCCTCACCAGGCGCCACCGGCGTCGTGCACGGCGCGCAGCCGATGCTGCGCGTAGCCGGCGTCGTACAGCGCGTTGTACGGCACGTCGTGGTCCTTCACGTACCTCCACACGTCGTCGGACGACCAGCGCAGGAGCGGGTTGACCTTCACCAGCCCGTTCTTCGTGTCCCATTCCACGTGGCGGGCGGCGGCGCGAGTGGCCGTCTGGTCGCGGCGAATCGCGGTGATCCAGGCGTCGTAGCCGGCGAGCGCCTCGGCCAGCGGGGCCACCTTGCGCAGCGCGCAGCAGCGATCGGGGTCGCGTGCCCAGAGCCGATCGCCGTGCGCGACAGCCTGCTCCTCAACCGTCTGCGCCGGGCGCACCGCGCGAATCGTCACGGCGTAGCGCTCCTCGAGGCGTCGCCACAGGGCGTACGTCTCGGGGAAGAGCAGGCCCGTATCGAGCGTGAAGAGGTCGATCGGCAGGCCGTGCCGTGCCGCCATGTCGATGAGCACGCAGCCTTCGGCGCCAAAGCCCGTGGCAAACGACACGCGCGGATAGCGCTCCGACGCCCAGGCGAGAATCTGCTCTGCCGACAGGTGCTCGAGCTCGTCGGCCGCATGCGCGAAGTCGGTTGCGGTCATCGACGCCATCCCCTCACGCTTCCGCCAGCAGCGCGTGCTCGCGCGGCGACAGGTACACGCGGTCTTCGCGGGCCAGCGCGAGCGACCGGTAGCGGTCCTGCGGCAGCTCGACACGCACCGAATCGCCCCAGTCGGTCACCAGCTCGACCTTCACCATCGGACCGGCCGGGTTCACGTGGACGACGCGGGCGGGGAAGTGGCCGCCTGCCGGCTCATCGGCCGAGATGTCGAGCAGGTGCGGGCGGATGAACACCCGCACGTGCCCGTTCACGGGCCGCAGGTCCGAGGGCACATCGACCTCGACGCCGCCGACAAACGCGCGGCTTCCTTCGACCCGGCCGTGAAACAGGTTCACATCCCCGAGGAAGTGATAGACAAACGACGAGGCCGGCGAGTGATAGACCTCGTCGGGCGTGCCGACCTGCTCCACGCGCCCGTGGTTCATGATGACGACGCGATCGGCCAGCTCCAGCGCCTCCTCCTGGTCGTGGGTGACAAACAGGCTGGTCACGTGCAGCTCGTCGTGCAGCCGCAGCAGCCAGCGGCGCAGGTCCTTGCGCACCTTCGCGTCGAGCGCGCCAAAGGGCTCGTCGAGCAGCAGCACCTGGGGCGCACGGCCAGCGCCCGGGCCAGCGCGACGCGCTGCCGCTGTCCGCCGGACAACTGCGCGGGATAGCGCGACGCCAGGCCGTCGAGCTGCACGAGCTGCAGCAGATCGCGCACCTGCTGGCGAATGGCGGCTTCCGCCGGGCGCGTCGCCCTGGGCTGCACGCGGAGGCCAAAGGCCACGTTCTCGAAAATCGTCAGGTGCCGGAAGAGCGCGTAGTGCTGGAAGACGAAGCCGACGCGACGGCGCTGCGCGGGCTGGCTGGTGGCGTCGACGCCGTCCAGGTACACGCGACCCTGCTCGGGCGTCTCCAGGCCGCCGATGATGCGCAGCAGGGTCGTCTTGCCCGATCCGGACGGCCCCAGCAGCGCGACCAGCTCACCGGGTTCCACGGTGAGGTCGACGCCATCAAGCGCCGTGTGCGCGCCGAAGCGGTGCGTGACGCCTTGCACCTCGATGCTCATGCCTCGACTCCTGCCGCGTCGATCTCGGCGACCGACGAGGCCCTCCATTCGACGATCGACCGGACGACCAGCGTCACCAGGGCCAGCGTCGTGAGCAGCGACGCGACCGCGAACGCCGCGCTGAAGTTGTATTCGTTGTAGAGGATCTCGACGTGCAGCGGCACCGTGTTGGTCTGGCCGCGCACGTGACCGGAGACCACCGAGACGGCGCCGAACTCGCCGATGGCGCGCGCCGTGAGGAGCACGACTCCGTAGAGCAGGCCCCAGCGGATGTTCGGCAGCGTCACGCGCCAGAACATCTGCCAGCCGCTGGCGCCCAGGGCGAGCGCGGCTTCCTCCGCCTCGGCGCCCTGCTCCTCGAGCACGGGAATCAGCTCGCGCGCCACAAAGGGCACGGTGACAAACAGCGTCGCCAGCACGATGCCCGGCACGGCGAAGATGATGCGGATGTCGCGCTCGGCCAGCCACGGGCCGACGAAGCCCTGCGCGCCGAACAGCAGCACGAAGACCAGGCCGGACACGACGGGCGACACCGCGAAAGGCAGCTCGATGAGCGCGATGAGGACCCGGCGCCCCCGGAACTCGAAGCGAGCGAGCGCCCAGGCGGCGGCCACGCCGAAGACGAGATTGAGCGGCACCACGATCGCGGCGGTGACCAGCGTGAGGCGGATGGCGTTCCACGCCTCCGGCTCGGCTGACGGCACGCAGATAGGCGTCCAGCCCCTTCGGCGAGGGCCTCCGTGAAGACGGCGGCCAGGGGCACGAAGAGGAAGGCCGTGAGGAACAGCGAGCGCGAGGCCCCAGAGGGCGAACGTGCCCGCTCGCTGCGAGGCGACGCGGCGCGCCTGTCGGCCCGGTCTCGAGTGGCTCGGCGTCATGACGTCAATGCCCGCTGGCGTGCCCAGGCCTGCAGCAGGTTGATCGCAACCAGCAGCGCGAACGACAGCGATCAGCATCACCGACGCGAGCGCCGTCGCGCCGGCGTAGTCGTACTGCTCGAGCTTCGCCATGATGAGCAGCGTGATGATCTCGGTGCGCATCGGCAGGTTGCCCGAGATGAAGACCACCGATCCGTATTCGCCGAGGGCGCGGGCAAACGCCAGGCTGAATCCGGTCAGCGCGGCGGGGAGCACCGTCGGGCACGATCACCCGCCGGAAGATCTGCGCGCGCGTCGCTCCGAGGCTGGCCGCCGCTTCCTCCATTTCGGGATCGAGATCCTGCAGCACCGGCTCGACCGTGCGGACCACAAACGGCAGGCCGACGAATGTGAGAGCCACGACGATGCCGAGCGGCGTGAAGGCGACCGGGACGCCCAGCCGCTTCGAGGTACTGTCCGAGCCAGCCGTTGACGGAATACACCGTGGTCAACGCGATGCCGGCCACCGCCGTGGGCAGCGCGAACGGCAGATCCACGAGCGCGTCGACGATCCGCCGTCCCGGCAGCGGATGCCGCACCAGCAGCCACGCCAGCAGCACGCCGAACACCATGTTGATGGCCGCGGCCGCGGCCGAGGCGCCGATCGTCAGGCGGTACGCCGCCAGCGCGCGCGGCGCCGTGACGACCTGCCACCACTCGCCCCAACTGAGCGACGCGGCCTTGACCAACAGCCCGCTCAGCGGAATGAGGACGAGCAGCGACAGGTAGAACACGGTCAGCCCGAGCGTCGGGCCGAAGCCGGGCAACGTGCGCCGCCGTGCGAGGGTGTAGGTCACGTGGCTGCCTAGGTCCCAGGCTGATAGATCTGATCGAAGACGCCGCCGTCGGCAAAGTGCGTCTTCTGCGCCTTCGACCACCCGCCGAAGACCTCGATCGATGGTGAACGTCTCCACGTGGCGGAACGTGGCCGCGTGCTTCAGGCGCGCGGCCTCGAGGCGCGGACGGTAGTAGTGGCGCGCGGCAATCTCCTGCCCCTCGGGCGAATAGAGGAACTCGAGATAGGCCTGCGCCACCTTGCGCGTGCCGCGCTTGTCGACGACCTTGTCGACGATGGCAACCGGCGGCTCGGCGAGAATCGTCAGCGACGGGACGACGAGCTCGAACTTGTCGGCGCCGAGCTTTTCAGCGCCAGCAGGGCTTCGTTCTCCCATGCCACGAGCACGTCGCCGATGCCGCGCTGCACGAACGTGGTCGTGGAGCCTCGCGCGCCGGAATCGAGCACCGGCACGTTGCTGATAGACCCTGGCGACGAACTCGCGCGCCTTCGCCTCGTCGCCGTTCCACCGCTTCAGCGCGTACCCCCAGGCCGCCAGGTAGTTCCAGCGCGCGCCGCCCGACGTCTTGGGGTTCGGCGTCACGACCGAGATGCCGGGGCGTGCCAGGTCGTTCCAGTCCTTGATCTGCTTCGGGTTGCCCTTCCGCACCAGCAGCACGATCGTCGAGGTGTACGGCGCGCTGTTGCTCGGCAGGCGCGCCTGCCAGTCCTTCGCGCAGCAGGTGGCCGTGCTCGTGGATGGCATCGACGTCGTAGGCGAGCGCGAGCGTGACCACGTCGGCCTGCAGGCCGTCGATGACGGCCGCGCGCCTGCTTGCCCGATCCGCCGTGGGACTGGTTCACGGTCACGGCCTGGCCGGTCTTCGCCTTCCACGCGGCGGCAAAGGCCGCGTTGACCTCCTGGTAGAGCTCCCGCGTCGGGTCGTAGGAGACATTGAGCAGCGTGACGGCCGACTGCGCGGAGAGCGACGCTCCGGTGATGAGCACCCCGATCGCGACCGGCATGATGTGCTGGTGCGATGCCTCCACCGCCAGCCAGACGTTGCGGGCGGCTCGGCCCAGCGCGACGACCGAATTGAACAAGATACGAAACATCCCTCACCTCACCGCCAGAGCACACCCGTTCCGGCCGGACCGCGAAACCGCGGCCGGCGGAAATGAAAAAGGCCCGGGAAGTGTGCTTCCCGGGCCTTGGATGGTCTGTGTTTGAAGTGCAGCGCTAGAGGTGAAGCGCCAACGCGGTCAGACCAATTGCCACACGGGAAGTTTCCCGAGCCGTGGGACAACAACAACAGGTCTGGACCGAGCGGTGAGTCATCACGAGGTCTACAAGAGATACGCCGGCCGTCATGGGCGATGTCAAGCCCATGCGCTGCGGACATGAGACTCATATCGGCCGCGGGCCGCCGCCACATCAGTCCGGTCACTTCCACAATCGCTCCCACCAGGCCCGTTCGTCACCCGGGCCCGACGCCTGTACCTTCGGCATCTTCCTTCGTACCTCGTTGACCGGCCAGCCCGTCAGTGAGGCCAGGGTCTGTGCTTCGCGGTCGAACCGGGCTGGCAGGGTGCTGCGATACTGGCGCGCCGCCTCGCAGGTCTCGGTCCCGGTCCAGTGATGCTGCAGGACGTAGCGGCCCTGGAAGCTGGACCGGTCCGCCGTCTGCTGGAACACGAGGTCGTCGGGAAAGTGCGCCGCGTCGTAGCGCACGTGCAGGCGCGTCACGAAGACGTCGGCGCGCGCCGCCCCTGTTCCGCATCAGCGCGTCCCGATCGCGCGTCGAGCCAGAACACACCCAGCGCCCGCAACTGCGACACCGACAGCGGGTCGGCGGCGCACGGGTCGCACCAGCCCATGTCCCAGGCGTACTCGAGAAAGACCGCGCGCATGTCGTGCGCGCGCACCTGCTGGTCGAACATCGCACGGTAGAAGGCCGGGAACTCCTGCTTCACATAGGCCGGCAACTGCATGCCCGGTCGGCAGCTTCACGGTCTGGTAGTTCGTCGTCTCGACGCGACCCTGGCGCGTCAGCGCGTAGACCACCAGGTCCTGGGGGCCATCCGCATTCACCGTGCCCAGGCGAACCGGCAGCATGAACTTCGGCGATTCGTAGGCGACCTGCAACGGCCGCAGATAGGTGAAGCCCAGCCGTGTCTGCTCGGTCAGGTTCACCTTCGCGACGAAGAACTTCAGGTTCTGCCGGATGTAGCTGCCGAGCACCTCGGCGGCGCCCGGCGGCAGACGATATCCCTGTGCCTTCAGCCATGTGACCAGCCCGCCGCTCTGGGTCGCCGACAGGATCTGGATGTCGTACTCGCCCGACGACGTAGGTGGCCTCGACCGTGACGCCAAGCGCCTTGTCGCGCCGCCGCTCGGCCAGCGCCGCCATCGGCATCGACTCTGCTGCCCGCCTTGACGCCGACAGGCGGTCCATCTCGATGCCGCGCGCACGGATTCTCGTCGAAGTACTCCACCAGCCGCGGCGCCGAGTAGGCGTCGAGATGGTCGATGAGCGCCTTGTCACCGACGTGAATCTGCTCTCGCTTGCAGCACCGTCGGCACCGGAATCACGACGGCAAACTCCTTCGGGTCGCCCCGGAAGTCGTTCGCCATCGTCAGCACCGTGCGATCGCCGTCGCGCACCAGCACGACCTGGGACGCGCGGTTGAACAACTTCGCGTCGGCGCGCGCGACGTAGAAGCCGCAGAACGCGACAAGCGCGTCAGAAAGCAGCAGGACGCACAGCGCCAGCGGGGCCACGAACAGCAGGAGGCGTTTCATGAGCAGACTCCAGGGATCGCGCGCCGGTCCACGCATAGCGCGTGCCCGGCAGCAGCCAGTCGATGAGGGGAACGAGGACGGAACACGCGGCCAGCGACCACAGGAGGCCGTTGGTGTGAAACAACTTGAACTGCACGTAGTACGCGCCGCAGGCGACCAGCGACTCCGAACAGCACGCGGCCCAGGCGTGAGTCAGGCGTCGTCTTCGGGTCGGAGATCATGAAGAACGCAAACAGCAGCAGCGCGCCGTTCTGCAGGCGGTGGAGAGGAATCGCGATCGGATCGCCGAGCGCCCACGCGCGATAGAGCAGCAGCCCGGCCCAGCTGGCGAGAAACGCGAACGTCACGTCGGCCCGCGCCGCGCGCGTGACGACGATGGTGCCGAGGCACCCCATCAGCAGCAGGAAGAACGCGGTGTTGCCCCACTGGCCGGGCGACACCCAGACGGACAGATCGAGAGCCGGAAAGGCCGTGGCGAGCGCGAGCAGGGCGACGATGGCGCCGTTTGTGGGGTTGAGCAGATGCTTGCCGCCGACGCGCAGCACGAACTTGCTGCCGACGGCGATGCCGGCGGCCGCGGCGGCCACCAGCAGGACGTCGGTGCGAAGGAGCAGGCAGAGCGAGAGGCCGGAGATGAGCGCGCTTCGGATCCCCGTGTCGCCGCGAAGACCGACAAGACGAGCGCAGGTGAGCTGCGTGACGACCGCGGCGCCGAGCGTGACGGCCGACCTGGGCGATGGTGAGGTCGAAGTCGAGCGATGGTCAGCCCGAAGAAGAGCAGTCCGGCCAGCACGGCGATCTGATAGAGGCGGGGGTCACAGGCGCTTGGTCGTCACATGGGGAGAACGGGGCCGCCGGGATTTCTTGCAGCTCGCCCATCGTCCCTCGTCCTTCGTCCACATCCACCTTTCGCCTCATCTTCGTGTTACCATCCCTGTCTCATGCCTGCGCAGTTGCCGCCGGGCGACTCCCTCGCCGTCATTCGCAAGCCAACCGGCCCCGCTCGCGAGCAGGCCCTCACCTCGGCGCTGGAACGATTCGGCGCCGGACGGGCCATCGCACCCGCCGACAACCCCGACGGCTGGGTGACGACGGTCCGCACCCTGCCTGCCGTGGAGGCCCGTTACGCGCCCTGGCCCGACCTGGTCGACCCGCGCCTGCGCTCGGCGCTCGAGGCCCGCGGCATCTCGCAGCTCTACACGCACCAGGCCGCCGCGCTGACGCATGCCCTCGGCGGCGACAACGTCGTCATCACCACGCCGACGGCCTCGGGCAAGACGCTCTGCTACAACGCGCCGGTCCTGAGCACCATCCTGGCGGACCCGGCGGCTCGCGCGCCATCTACCTGTTCCCGACCAAGGCCCTCGCGCAGGACCAGCTGGCCGAGCTTCACGAGTTGACGACGCAGGTGAACCAGGCTGCCGAGACCGACATCGGCGTCTTCACCTACGACGGCGACACGCCGCAGGACGCGCGGCGCGCCATCCGCACGCGCGCGCACATCGTGCTGAGCAACCCCGACATGCTCCACTCGGGGATCCTGCCGCACCACCCGAAGTGGGCGAAGCTGTTCGAGAACCTGCGGTTCGTCGTCGTCGACGAACTGCATGCCTATCGCGGTGTCTTCGGCAGCCACCTGGCCAACGTCCTGCGACGCGTGCAGCGGGTATGCCGCCACTACGGATCCGACCCGGTCTTCATCTGCTCGTCGGCGACGATCGCCAACCCGCGCGAGCTGGCGGAGCGGCTGGTCGAGAAGACGTTCACGCTCATCGACGACAGCGGCGCGCCGCGCGGCGAGAAGCTGTTCCTCTTCGTCAACCCGCCCGTCGTCAACAAGGAGCTCGGGATTCGGCGCTCGTATCTCACCGAAGCGCGCCGCGTGGCAGGGGAATTTCTCAAGCGGCACCTGCAACTGATCGTGTTCTGTCAGAGCCGCCTGTCGACCGAGATCCTGACGACGTACTTGAAGGACGACTTCGAGGGCCCGCCGGGCACGCCGGAACAGGTCCGCGGATACCGCGGCGGCTACCTGCCGCTGCGCCGACGCGAGATCGAGCGCGGGCTGCGCGAAGGGCAGGTGCGCGCGGTCGTCGCCACCAACGCGCTCGAGCTCGGCATCGACATCGGCGCGCTCGACGTCGCCGTGATGGCGGGCTATCCCGGGACGATTGCCTCCACGTGGCAGCGCGCCGGGCGCGCCGGCCGGCGGCAGGGGCGGTCGGCCGCGGTGATGGTGGGCAGCAGCGCGCCCATCGACCAGTTCGTGCTCCGCAACCCGTCGTACTTCTTCGATGCGTCGCCGGAACACGCGCTGGTCAATCCCGACAACCTGCACATCCTGCTGGATCACCTGAAGTGCGCCGCGTTCGAGCTGCCGTTTGGAGCCGGCGAGCGCTTCGGGCACGAAGAGGTGCAGGAGATCCTGCAGTTGCTGGCGGAGGAAGGCTTCGTGCACCTCGTGGAGGACGGGGGCAAGGGCCAGTGGAACTGGACCAGCGAGTCGTATCCGGCCGACGCCGTGAGCCTGAGGTCGATCTCCTCGGACAACTTCGTCATCGTCGACACGACGCGCGGCGCGGACATCATCGGCGAGACCGACTTCACGTCGGCGTTGTCGACGTTGCACGAGAAGGCGATCTACCTCATCGAGGGGAAGCTGTTCCAGGTCGAGAAGCTCGACTTCGAGGGGCGGAAGGCGTTCGTGCGCGCCGTGGAGTGCGACTACTACACCGACGCGATCACGTACACCCGGGTGACGATCCTGGATGTGTTCGCGACCGAGTCGGCGGCGCCGCCGTCGACCCGACGCTGATGTCCACGCGCTCACGCGCCGGGCTTGTCACACCTGGCGCTGAAGTCGCACGGCGACGTCCGCGTGGTCTCGCGCGTGGTCGGCTTCAAGAAGATCAAGTTCTACACCAACGAGAACGTCGGCAGCGGCGAGCTCGATCTGCCCGAGCAGCAGATGCACACGACGTCGGTACTGGCTCACGCTGCCACGGCAGGTGATGGCGAGCGTGCCGTACAGCCTCGAGGACCGGCGCGACGGCATCGTGGGCCTGGCCTTTGCCATGCGGCAGGTGGCGCAGCTCCTGCTGATGTGCGATCGGCAGGACATCGGGATCTCGATCGGCGCCGGCGACGAGGGCCCGGCCGTGGGCCCGCCTTCGCCTTCGGCTTCGGCGCGGCAGGCTGGGCTCGTGCTGAACGACCTGGACGAGCCACGCGTGTTCATCTACGACAATTACCCGGGTGGCATCGGGTTCAGCGAGCCGCTGTTTGCGATGCACGACGAGCTGGTCGCCCGCACGCGCGAGCTCATCGCCGGCTGTCCCTGCGATCACGGGTGCCCGACCTGTGTTGGACCGGTGGGCGAGACGCGGCCCCGAGGCCAAGCCGGTCGCGCTGTTCATCCTCGACCTGATCACCGGGAGACGCGCGGGATGAGCGCGCGGATGGAACAGCGGCTGCGGGAGATCCTGCGGGAGACGGCGGGAAGCGCGCGTGTCGCCGTACGGCGACGCATCCGGCAGCCGCGACACAATCGCGGACGGCGCGAAGGCCGCGAAGGCGCGACGGATCTCACGGGCGGGGCCTCTGCGGACGCCCGCCTCCGCGCCATCGCCGACACGCTCGGTGGCGACGTGCTCGAGCGCGACGGGGGCGTGGCGATCGTCGTGGACCGCTTCTATCCCGCCGATCATCAGCACGGCCTGCTGCGCATCGGCGACGTGCCTGGATGTGCGCTGGCGTCGGCGCCGGAACTGTCGCTGCTTGGCGGCGTGCCCGAGCCGCTCGACCGCGCGCCGCGCGCGCTGCTCTTTGTCGATCTCGAGACGACCGGGTTGGCTGGCGGCGCGGGCACGTACGCGTTTCTGGTGGGCTGCGCGTTCTTCGAGCCGCACGGGTTCCGCGATCCGGCAGTACTTCCTGCCCGGGTATCAGCACGAGCGGCACCTGCTTGCGGAAGTCGAGGCGCTCGTGCGCGGGTCGGCGGCGCTCGTGAGCTACAACGGCAAGTCGTTCGACGTGCCGGTGCTCGAGACGCGCTACCAGTTCAACCGGCTGGCGCCGCCCTTCGACGGCATCTCGCACGTGGACATGCTGCACCCGGCGCGGCGCTTCTGGCGTGGTGTGGGGGCGTCTCCCGGTGCGTGGCCCGAGACCGACAGCTGCCGCCTGAGCGTGCTGGAGCGCACGTTGTTTGGCGTGCGGCGGATCGGCGACGTGCCAGGTCACGAGATTCCCGGCCGATACTTCGCCTTCATGCGATCCGGCGACGCGTCGCCGCTCGAGCCGGTGCTCGAGCACAATCGCCTCGACCTCATCTCGCTGGCCGCGCTGACCGCTCGGGCCGTTCGACTGCTGGCCGGCGCGCCCGCTTCGTCGGCCAGCGCTCGCGAAAGCCTGGGCGCCGGCCGCCTGCTCGAACGCGCCGATCGTCTCGAGGACGCGGAGACCTGCTACCGCGATGCGGCCGAGCGGGCGCGGTACGAGCGCGGACCCGATGTCGGCCTGGACGCGCGCCGATGCGTTACGCGCGCTGGCCGTGCGGTGCCGCCGCGACGGCCGGCACGATCAGGCCGCCGAGTCGTGGCAGGCGATTGCGGCCGATCGGCGTGCGCCGGCCGGGATCAGGCGCGAGGCGCTCGAGGCGCTGGCGATCCACTTCGAGCATCGCGCGCGCGACCTCGATCAGGCGCGCCGCTTCGCGCAGCTGTCGCTGGCCGAACGCGTGGGCACCGCAGATGATGCAGGATGGCCGTCACCGGCTGGCGCGGCTGGACAGGAAATTGCGACGCGTGCCGAGCCCGATGGCACCGGCAGCATGTGGGGGAAGAATTGACGATTGACGATTGACGACTGACGATTAAGTGCCGAACGGCCTCGAATCCGGCATCGTCAACAACTCTAAGCCGTCGCCGACTTGGTCTTCTTCGCCTTGGTGGCCGCGGCCGCCTTGCGCTTTTCGACCGTCTGGGCGCCGAACTTCTTGGTGAACCGCTCCACGCGGCCTTCCGTGTCGATCAGCTTCTGCCGGCCGGTGAAGAACGGGTGGCAGTTGGAGCAGATCTCGAGGTGCAGCTCGTTCTTGGTCGAGCGCGTCTTCCAGGTCGCGCCGCACGCGCAGCGGGCTTCGACCTCGTAGTACTTCGGATGAATCTCAGGCTTCACGGCGAGCTCCTTCAGGCCTCAGGCAAAACAACAGTATAGCAGACGGCCTTCGACGGCCGCATCGGCCGCCTGTCGTGAGTCGGTCCGGAGATGGATGCCCGCGGCAAGTCCGTTCTCTGCCACTTAGCGGAACAGCAGGGGCCTGAACGCGGCCGGATCGTGAAAGCTGGGCCCGGCCGGCCTCGACCAGGCCGCCAGGACCGCTCCTTCCTGCGGCCGGGTCCGGCCTCCCGGGCGCTTGATGCGGAAGACGTTGAAGCGCCAGGCCTCTCCCGGCCCCGGCGGCAGGCCCACCGCGGGCCAGGGTAGAGCGACCGGAGGCCCGTCCACGGCAGCCGCGCCAGGGCCGTCCAGCCTCCGTGCGCCTGGCGTCCGTGTGGACGACCTCCGTCGTCATGCCGTCCCAGTCCCACTCGGTCAGCGAGATCAGCGAGGGCCACGGCGACACCACCCGCAGGTCGCAGACGACGTTGGCGGGGCTGATTTCGAGCTCCGCGTAGTTGCGGCCCGAGCCGTCGGCGTCGAGAAAGATCTCGACGACCTCCTCTTCCCAGATGTGGTCGTCGCGCGTGGTCATCGTGTGCCACGGCACTGTCGTCCTCGGCGTCGAAGCGCACGTGCAGAGCGAGCGGATCCCAACACGCCCGAAAGCGCGTGCGATAGCGCTCGGGGCCCCACTCGATCGCGGGTGCGTCGCGCCAGGCGGCTGCGTCCGCATCGAGCAGCGCCGTCCGCGTTTGCGGAAGGCGCACGACGTCGTAGCCCGGCGCGTCGTCGGCGAAGGTCGTGCCGCTAATCTGCGTAATCGTCAATCTGCAATCTGCAATCTGCAATCGTCAATTTCACGGAACCACCCAATCCCGTTCCCACCGATGCGCGCGCAGCTGGTCGCGAAGCGGCGAGGGCAGCGGCACGCCGTCGCTGACGGCACAGTTGGCCCGCACGTTGGCCAGTCGGCGCATGCCGGGGATCGTCGTGGTGACGGCGGGATGCTGCAGGATGAAGCGCAGTGCCAGCTCGGCGAGCGTCATTGGCGCCGGGACGAGCGCCTTCAGCCGCTCGACGCGCGGCAGCGTGGCGTCGAGCTGCTCCGGCGTGAAGTACAGGTTCCGCCAGTCGCCTTCGGGAAACTGCGTCTCGCGCGTGAGGGTGCCGGTGAGGCTGCCTTCGTCGAAGGGCACGCGCGCGATGACGGCGATGCCGCGCTCCTGGCAGTACGGGAACAGCACGTCCTCGGGATCCTGGTCGAAGATGTTGTAGACGACCTGCACGCAGTCGACGAGCCCGGTGTCGAGCGCGCGGATGACGTTGGTCGTCTCCCAGCGATTGACGCTGATCCCCCAGCTGCGCACCAGGCCTTCGCTGCGCAGATCGTCGAGCGTGCGCTGCCAGCGATCGTCGGCCGCCCAGCGGTCGCTCCACGCGTGCAGCTGCTGCAGGTCGATCGTGTCGACGCCGAGATTCTCGAGGCTGGACTCCGTGAACGCGCGGATGTGGTCCGACGGGAAGACATCGTCGAGCGCGCAGTCGTCGAGTTGAATCCACCGTTGGTTCTTGGGCGGCACCTTCGTCGCGACGTAGAGCCGGCGATCGCGGTGTGCCCGGAGCGTCTGGGCGAGCAGCCGCTCGCTGTGCCCGGCGCCGTAGGCCCATGCCGTGTCGAAGAAGTTGCATCCGAGGGCGACCGCCTCGGCCAGTGACCGCAGCGTCTCGGCGTCGTCGGAGCCGGTCCAACCACCCAGCCCCCACATGCCGTAGCCGATTTCAGAGAGTTCCCAGCCTGTCCGAGGATACTGGCGATATGCGCATGGCGATGATGGTGTCGGAGCTGCATGACGCGTGATTGGAGGTCAGGCCCTCGGGTTCAGGCGCCGGAAGAAAAGCGGCGCGTCTGGCCGAGCCATCGTTCGGCCTTCTCGAGCGCGACACGCTCGGCCTCGTCGCGCGAGGGGCCCTGGCCCCTCGCGAAACGAGCGCCGGGATCTTCGCTCGACACCGTGCAGTAGAACGTGTCGCCCGCGCGGTAGGTCTCGACGACGATGGACCAGCCGGAGAGCTGCTGCTGCCGGCGCGTGAACTCTTCGGCTTTCACGGCTTTTCGACTGGCGCTCCCACCAGGTTGCCCCACTCGGTCCACGAGCCGTCGTAGTTCTTGACGTCCGGGTAGCCCAGCAGGTGCTTCAGCACGAACCACGTGTGGCTCGACCGCTCGCCGATGCGGCAATACGCGATGACGGGCCGGTCGGGCGTCACGCCTGCGCCGCCGTAGAGCTGGCGCAGGTCGTCGGGACTCTTGAACGTGCCGTCTTCGTTGCACGCCTTGCCCCACGGGATGCTCTTGGCGCCCGGGATGTGGCCGCCGCGCTGACACGTCTCGGGAAGGCCGGGAGGCGCGAGGATCTCGCCGGTGAACTCGGCCGGGCTGCGCACGTCGACCAGCGCGGCGCGGCCCGCCTTCACAGCGGCCTGCACTTCGGGCAGGAAGGCGCGAATCGACAGGTCGGCGGCGCCGGCGCGGTAGGTGGCCGACGGCGAGCGAGGGCGTCTGGTTGCCGAGTTCACGTCCTTCGGCCAGCCACTTCTTGCGGCCGCCGTTCATGATCCGGACGTCCTGGTGGCCGTAGACCTTCATCTGCCACAGCGCCCAGGCGGCAAACCAGTTGTTGTTGTCCCCGTAGAGGATCACGGTGGTGTCGTTGCCGATGCCCGACTTGGCCATCAGCGCCTCGAACTTCGCCGGCGGGATGATGTCGCGCACCAGCGTGTCGCACAACTCGGTCGTCCAGTTCCAGGCGATGGCGTTGGGCACGTGGCCCTGGTCGTAGGCCGCCGTGTCGACGTCGACTTCAACGATGCGGATCTTGGTGTCGTTCAGATGTTGTGCGACCCAGTCCGTGCTGACGAGCACGTCGGGAATCGTGGCCGCTCCCATGGTCATGCGGGTACTCCTTCGCGTGAACCGCCATCGTAGTGCCGCCCGGCCCGCGTCTGCAAGACCCCGCCCCCGGTCGACGGCCAGCCCTGCGCCCCACGGGGTCGGGCCTGCCCAACTTGCGGGGTCGGGCCACGAACTAGCAGATTTTTCAACACGACAGGCATCCCTAGCGACCCGCGAGGGAGTCCAGAATGCGGTTAGCAGCCATCGCAGAAGTCGCCACTCTGACGCCCGGCGGCATCGCAGCAATCAGCAGCACGGGCCGAGCGTCATCCTGGATTCATTCGGGAAATCTGACGTTCGGCCGGTGGCACGCCGTGTGACATACGGGCCTTCCATGCCACGACGTCGATTGGCCGGCTGCGGAGGGTTTGTGTTCCACGTCATGAACCGGAGCGCCAAGCAACTGACGCTGTTTGACGAGCCCGCTGACTACGTGACTGTTCCTTCAGGTGCTTGCTGAGGCGGAATCGGCTTGCCCCATTCGACTGCTCGAGTACTGCGTGATGCCGAATCACTGGCACTTGCTCGTGTGGCCGGAGCGTGACGACGCAGCTAACCCGCTTCATGCGTTGGATTACCGGGGTCCACGCGCAGCGTTGGCGACGGGCACGCGGGCAACCTGGGAAAGGCGCCGTCTACCAGGGTCGCTATCGTTGGGTCGCGGTTCAGGGCGGTGAGCACTACGACGTGGCCCGTCGCTACATCCAGCAGAATCCCGTTCGTGCACACCTGGTCGATCGCCCCGGCGACTGGCCGTGGTCGAGCGCGAGCGACGAGCCCGTTGTGGTCAGGCCGGCGCTTGCTGGCGGTCCACTATCGCATGGAAGCGACGAACGACGGTCGACGGACCGCCTCACCGACGAGGCCGCTCAACAGATGCGCGCCAGTCTAAAGAGTGGGCAGCCCTTCGGTGACCCCGCATGGAGCATGGCCCTAGAGGTCCGAAAGTGGCTAATGGCTGTGCTTGAGGCCCATTCGAAGCCTCTGGCGGCGGGTCCAATCAAAAACACGAACGAAATCTCTGACTTCGATACGTTGATCTCACTCGCACTGTCATCTGGGAGGTACGCAGAAGTTGCAATCGGGAGGCCCGACCCCAATGCTTCGGCAGGCCCGACCCCAAGCCGCCGGGCCGGGCGCTGGGTCGCGTTCTTCGCGCGAGGCTACGACTTGCCGTTGGTGAGCGCGCCGAGGAAGTCGCTGTTGCTCTTGGTCTTGCCCATCTTCGACAGCAGCAGCTCCATCGCCTCGACCGGCGACAGCGGGTTCAGCACCTTGCGCAGCACCCACACGCGGTTGAGATCTTCCTTCACGAGCAGCAGCTCTTCCTTGCGCGTGCCGCTCTTCTGGATGTCGATGGCCGGGAACACGCGGCGATCCACCAGCTTGCGATCGAGGTGGATCTCCATGTTGCCGGTGCCCTTGAACTCCTCGAAGATGACCTCGTCCATGCGCGAGCCGGTGTCGACCAGCGCCGTGGCGACGATGGTCAGCGAGCCGCCTTCCTCGATGTTGCGCGCGGCGCCGAAGAAGCGCTTGGGCCGCTGCAGGGCGTTGCTGTCCACGCCGCCCGACAGGATCTTGCCCGACGCCGGCACGATCGTGTTGTAGGCGCGCGCCAGACGCGTGATCGAGTCGAGCAGGATGACGACGTCCTTCTTGTGCTCGACCAGGCGCTTGGCCTTCTCGATGACCATCTCGGCCACCTGCACGTGCCGCTGCGCCGGCTCGTCGAAGGTCGACGAGATGACCTCGCCTTTCACCGACCGCTGCATGTCGGTGACCTCTTCCGGCCGCTCGTCGATGAGCAGCACGATCAGGTACACCTCGGGATGGTTGTGCGCGATGCTGTTGGCCAGGCTCTGGAGCAGCATCGTCTTGCCGGTGCGCGGCGGCGCGACGATCAGGCCGCGCTGGCCCTTGCCAAGCGGCGTCATCAGATCCATCACGCGGCCCGACAGGTTCTCGCCGTCGGTCTCGAGCTGGATGCGGCCCTGCGGATACAGCGGCGTGAGGTTCTCGAAGAAGACCTTGTCGCGCGCCTTCTCGGGCGGCTCGAAGTTGACCGCTTCCACCTTGATCAGCGCGAAGTAGCGTTCGCCTTCCTTGGGGGACCTGATCTGACCCGAGACGGTGTCGCCGGTGTGGAGGTCGAACTTGCGGATCTGGCTGGGCGAGACGTAGATGTCGTCGGGCCCTGGCAGGTAGTTGTAGTCGGGGGCGCGAAGGAACCCGAACCCGTCGGGCAGCACTTCGAGCACGCCCTCCGAGAAGATGAGGCCGCTCTTCTCGGCGCGCGCCCGCAGGATCTCGAAGATGAGCTCCTGCTTGCGCATGCCGGTCGCGCCCGGCACTTCCAGCTGCTTGGCGATGCGCGTCAACTCGGTGACGCCCAGGTCCTTCAGCGTGGCGAGATCGACGACCTCGGGTTTGTCGGCTTTGGCGGGAGGCTGCTGCTGAGCAGTCTTCTGATCAGTGTCCACAGTTCTTTCAGTCCTTCGCCCGTCGTTGCCGCGACGGGCAGCACGGGGGTAGTGAACGCTCGTTCGAAATGATGCTGCGCGCGCGAGCGTTCGGCGCGCGTCAGCTTGTCAAACTTGGTGGCGACGACCCACAGCGGCACGCCGAGGGACACCAGCCAGTCGTGAGCCCGACGATCGCTGTCGAGGCCGGGATGTCGGCCATCGACCAGCTGCAGGACCGCGAAGCGCCTCCGGGGCCCTGCGCTCGGAGGCGACCTGCCGCGTGCGGTGCTCGAAGTACCGCCGCGTCAGTTCTTCGAAGGTCTCGACGCTGGCCTGGCCGCCGCGCGCGTAGCCGTAGCCGGGCAGGTCGACCAGGTGAAACGGCGACTCGCCCTCGACGTCGATCCGATAGACGTTGATCAGGCGCGTCTTGCCCGGCGCCGCGCTGGTGCGCGCCAGCTTCGGCGCGCAGCAGCGCGTTGACCAGCGTGGACTTGCCGACGTTGGACCGGCCCACCAAGGCCACTTCCGCCAGGCCATCGGCCGGACACCCCTCGGGGCCGGCCGCGCTCGTCACGAATGTCGCGCGGACTTTCAAACCGATCCGGGTCTAGTGCGTGATGGTGTCATCGGGGGCGTCCACGTCCACGTCCCCGGCCACCGGCGCGATCGGCCCGGGCAGCGGCTCGGTCAGCGCCGTCTTCAGCACCTCGTCCATGGTCTGCACGAGGTAGACGCTCATGACATCCAGGACGTTCTTCGGGATGTCGGCCAGGTCCTTCTCGTTGTCCTTCGGCAGGATCAGCGTGCGGACGCCGGCGCGATGCGCCGCCAGCACCTTTTCCTTGAGGCCGCCGATCGGCAGCACCTTGCCGCGCAGCGTGATCTCGCCGGTCATCGCGACGTCGCGGCGGCTCGGCACGCGCGCCAGCGCCGACACCAGCGCCGTGGCGATGGTGATGCCGGCGCTCGGGCCGTCCTTCGGAATCGCGCCTTCCGGCACGTGGATGTGCACGTCGTGCTTGCGGTTCCAGTCCTTGGCCAGGCCCAGGTCGTCGGCCCGGCTGCGCACCCAGCTCATCGCCGCGCGCGCCGATTCCTGCATGACGTCGCCCAGCTTGCCGGTCAGCAGCAGCGAGCCCTTGCCCGGGCATCAGCGTCGCCTCGGTCACCAGCAGCTCGCCGCCGACCTCGGTCCACGCCAGGCCCGTCGCGATGCCGATCTCGTTGGCCTGCTCGGCCTCGGTCGAGCGATACCGCGGCACGCCGAGATACTCGGTGACCTTCGCGGGGTCGAACGCCTCGCCAAACGACATGCCCTGCACGACGACCTTGCGGGCGATCTTGCGGCAGATGGACGAGATCTCGCGCTCGAGGTTGCGGACGCCGGCTTCGCGCGTGTAGCGCTGGATGATGGCCTGCAGGGCCTCGTCGGTGAAGGTCAGGTTGGCCGCGGTGAGGCCGGCGCCCTCCACGGCCTTCGGCGCCAGGAACTTCTTGGCGATCTCGACCTTCTCCTGCTCGGTGTAGCCGGCCAGCTGCAGCACTTCCATGCGGTCGCGCAGCGCCTGCGGGATCGTGTGCAGCACGTTGGCCGTGCAGATGAACATCACGTGCGACAGGTCGTACTCGACGTCGAGATAGTGATCGAGGAACGTGCTGTTCTGCTCGGGGTCCAGCACTTCCAGCAGCGCCGCCGACGGGTCGCCGCGGAAGTCCATCGACATCTTGTCGACTTCGTCGAGCAGGAACACCGGGTTCATCGTCCCGGCCTTCTTCATCATCTGGATGATCTGGCCGGGGAAGGCGCCGATGTAGGTGCGGCGATGGCCGCGAATCTCGGCCTCGTCGCGCACGCCGCCCAGCGACAGCCGCACGAACTTGCGGTTCATCGCGCGCGCGATGGACTTGGCCAGCGACGTCTTGCCGACGCCCGGAGGGCCCGCCAGCGTCAGGATCGTCGCCTTGGGCTTCTTCACCAGGGCGCGCACGGCGAGGAACTCGAGGATGCGGTCCTTGATCTTCTCCAGCCCGTGGTGATCTTCGTTGAGCACCGTTTCGGCGTGGGTGAGGTCGCGGCTTTCCTTGCTCTTCTTGTGCCACGGCACCGCGATGAGCCAGTCGAGGTAGTTGCGCGAGACGGTCGCCTCGGCCGACATCGGCGGCATCGACTCCAGGCGCTTGAGCTCCTGGACCGCCTTCTCCTCGACGTCCTTGGGCATCTTCGACTGCTCGATCTTCTTCTTCAAATCGTCAATCTCGTTGCCCTTCTCGTCCTTGCGGCCCAGTTCCTTCTGGATCGCCTTCATCTTCTCGTTGAGGTAGTACTCCTTCTGCGCCTTCTCCATCTGCTTTTTCACGCGAGACTGGATCCGGCGATCGACCTGGAGCTTGTCCACCTCGGCTTCGAGGATGCTGGCGATGCGGTTCAGCCGCTCGAGCGGCGAGACGATCTCGAGCAGGTTCTGCTTCTCGTCCACGCCCACCAGCAGGTGCGCGGCAATCGTGTCGGCGAGCTTGCCCGGGTCGTCCACGCGCACGGCGGCGATCATCGCGTCGTAGTGCAGGTTGTTCGACAGCTTCACGTACTGCTCGAACAGCGACACGACGCGGCTCATCGTGCCTTCGACGTCGCCGGTGGCGTCCTTGTGCTTGGGCAGCACCTTCACCACCACGCGGTAGAAGCCCTTGTCTTCCTTCCACTCGATCGCCCGCGCCCGGTCGACGCCCTCGACCAGCACCTTGATGTTGCCGTCGGGCAGCTTGAGCGACTGCACCACGTTGGCCACGCAGCCCATGGTGAAGATGTCCTCGGGCCGCGGGTCGTCCACCGACGCGTCGTGCTGCGCTGCCAGGAAGATCTTCTTGTCCTTCCCGAGCGCGTGCTCGAGCGCGCGCGTCGAGCTGGGCCGCCCGATGACAAACGGCATCATCATGTGCGGGAAGACAACGACGTCCCTGAGGGGGACGATCGGAAGCGTTTCGTAGACTTCCATCAAGGTTCCGTATTGGGGTCAGCAAGTGAGGGCCGGAGGAATCCGGCCCGTCGAGGCCGAGGCGGGGGAGACGTCCCTCGCCCCTAACCGGCCTTCTCGATCAGCGTAATCGGCTTGTCCTTGGCCTCCACCACCTCGCGCGTGATCACGCACTCGCGGACCTTCTTCTGCGAGGGGAGGTTGTACATCAGGTCGAGCATCATCTCTTCGATGATCATCCGCAGCCCGCGCGCGCCGATCTTGCGCTTGAGCGCGGATTCCGCAATCGCCTCCAGCGCATCGTCGGTGAACTTCAGCTTGACGTTCTCGTACTCGAGCAGCTTCTGGTACTGCCGGACGATGGCGTTGCGCGGCTGGGTGAGGATCTGAATCAGCGCGGGCTTGTCCAGTTCGTGCAGCGTGCCGACGACCGGCAGGCGGCCGACGAACTCGGGGATCAGCCCGTACTTGATCAGGTCTTCCGGCTCGAAGGCTTCCAGCGTCGCGCCGATATCGCGGTTCACCATCGACTTGACGTCGGCCTTGAAGCCGAGCGTCTTCTTGCCCACGCGCCGATCGATCGCCTTGTCCAGCCCGACGAAGGCGCCGCCGCAGATGAACAGGATGTTGGTCGTGTCGACCTGGAAGAACTCCTGGTGCGGGTGCTTGCGGCCGCCCTGCGGCGGGACGTTGGCCACCGTGCCCTCGAGGATCTTCAGCAGGGCCTGCTGGACGCCCTCGCCCGACACGTCGCGGGTGATCGAGGGGTTCTCGTCCTTGCGGCAGATCTTGTCCACCTCGTCGATGTAGATGATGCCCTGCTGCGCCTTCTCGATGTCGCCGCCGGCCGACTGCAGCAGCTTGAGGATGATGTTCTCGACATCCTCGCCGACGTAGCCGGCCTCGGTGAGCGTGGTCGCATCGACGATCGTGAAGGGCACCGACAGCAGCTTGGCCAGCGTCTGCGCCAGCAGCGTCTTGCCCGTGCCGGTCGGCCCGATGAGCAGGATGTTGCTCTTGGTCAGCTCGACGTCGTGGCGGCTGCGCGGCTGCTTCTGGATTTCGATCCGCTTGTAGTGGTTGTAGACGGCGACCGCCAGCTTCTTCTTGGTGCGGTCCTGGCCGATGACGTACTCGTCGAGGAACTTCTTGATCTCGGGCGGCGAGGGCAGCGAGCTGCGCACGCCGCGCGTCTCGAAGCGGTTGTCGTCCGCGATGATGTCGTTGCAGACCTCGACGCACTCGTCGCAGATGAAGACGGTTGGGCCGGCGATGAGTTTGCGGACGTCGTTCTGGTCCTTGTTGCAGAAACTGCAACGCAGGACTTCCGACTCTCCGTTCTTCTTGACCATGGGGCGGCTGTGCTCCCGCTAGAGGCCCAGGTGGGGCCTGGATCGCCGAAGTCTGAAGGTTACGCCCGTCTGCGGATGACATCATCAATAATACCGTATTCCCGGCCCTGCTCTGCCGACATGATGTAGTCGCGTTCGGTATCGTCCTGGATACGCTTTGCGGGCTGCCCGGTGTGCAGCACCAGGATCTCGTTGATGCGCTCGCGCATCCGCAGGATTTCCTTGGCCGCCAGATCGATGTCGGTGGCCTGCCCGCCCAGCCCGGACATCCACGGCTGGTGAATCAAGATTCTGGAGTTGGGCAGCGAATACCGCTTGCCCTTGGCGCCCGCCGCCAGCAGCACCGCCGCGATCGAGGCGGCCTGCCCGATGCAGTTGGTCTGCACGTCGGGCTTGATGAACTGCATCGTGTCGTAGATCGCAAACCCGGCCGTAATCGACCCACCCGGGCTGTTGATGTAGAGGTGGATGTCCTTGTCCGGGTCCTCCGCCTCCAGGAACAGCATCTGGGCAATGGCCAGATTGGCCACCGCGTCGTCGATCGGCGTGCCGATGAAGATGATGTTGTCTTTGAGCAGGCGCGAAAAAATGTCGTAGGCGCGCTCGCCGCGGTTGGTCTGCTCGACGACCATCGGCACGAGCTGCGCACGGGGTTCAGACGCGTATCGGGACATATTGGGGTGTGTCGAGACGTTCGGAGGGACGGTTCACCCTTCAACAATGGTAGCACGCGACCGGACGAGGTCCACGGCCTTCTCGCGCCGTAAACCCATGTAAAGACGGGAGATCCCGCCTTCTTTCTCGAGTCGCGCCCGCACGTCGTCGCTGGTCCGCCCGGTGGCGGATGCGTACCGATCTATTTCGGCATCAAGCTCCGCAGACTCCACACCGACC
The DNA here is from genome assembly GCA_963818215.1 of Vicinamibacteria bacterium. Classification (GTDB taxonomy): domain Bacteria; phylum Acidobacteriota; class Vicinamibacteria; order Vicinamibacterales; family JAENWD01; genus JAENWD01. Next base: position 83,432 of record CAWFRL010000035.1, read on the forward strand.
TGCTCGCGCCGGGCCACCTCGTCCAGGACGATGGCCGAGGCCACCGCTTCTCGAGCTGGCTCGCGCTGATGGTCGCGGAAGCCCTGCCAGTCGATGTTTGCCTGCCGGGGGTCCACGCCCTGCTCGTAGAGCCGGCGCACGAACTCTTCAGTCCGCCGCTCGACCTCGCGCTCGAGCAGGGACTCCGGGATCTCGAAGGTCACCCGGCCGGCCAGCTGCCGCAGCAGGTCGTTGCGCAACTCCCGCTCGGCCGCGCGCTCGGCGTCCCGCTGCAGGTCTTCCCGGACGCGCGCCCGAAGCGCGTCGAGGCTGTCGAATTCGCCCAGGTCCTTCGCAAACTCGTCGTCCAGGGCCGGGACCACCCGGGTCTTGATGCCCTTGACGGTCACGGCATAGTGCACCACCGTGCCCGCCAATTCCTTGACGCTGTGATCGGCTGGGTAGTCGACCGGGAAGCGCTTCTCGTCGCCGACCGCCAGGCCAATCAAGTGGTCGTCGAAGCCAGGCGGGTTGGCCGAGGCTCCAATCTCGATCGACACGTTCTCGTGTCGATCGGCGGCCTCGCCCGGCGCCTCGCGAACCAGGTCCACGACGACGGTGTCGCCGGCTTCGACCTGCCGGCCTTCGACCGGCTCGTAGCGCGCCGCCCGCTGCCGAAGCCGTTCCAGGGTCTCCGCCACGGCGTCGTCGGTCACCGCGGCTGACGGCTTCTTCAAGTTCAGCGACGCCGTAGTCGCCCGGGTCGAACGCCGGGACGGTTTCGAAGTCGGCCGTGAACTTCAGCGGCTGGCCTTCCTCGACCAGCACGTTCTTGATGTCGGGCGTGTCCACCGGCTCGACGCCCCGTTCCCGCAGCGCGTTGTCCACGGCGCGGGGAATCAGGTCGTGGGCGACGTCGTGGAGGATCTGGTCGCGAAACCGCGTGCGCACGACCTTGGCCGGCACCTTCCCGGGACGAAATCCGGGAATTCGGGCGGCCTTGCCGTAGTCGCGCGCGATGCGCTCGATCTCGGCGTCGACCACGGTGCTCGGAATCTCCACGAGCAACTGCTTACGGGTATCGGAGACGTCGACGAACTCGGTCTTCATGGGTGGCTAAACGTCGCTTCGTGCCGGAGGGACAATGGCACTCGAGTCAGGAAAACGGAACCTCCCAAACTAGCACGAAGCCGGCGGGGCTGGAAAGGGAAATGGGGGTGCGGCTTGCGCTCGCGTGAGCGAGCGAAGGCTGGTGCGAAAGGGGGGAGTCGAACCCCCACGGCCTTTCGGCCACTGGATCCTAAGTCCAGCGCGTCTGCCAGTTCCGCCACTCTCGCCCGTGGATAAACGGACGGTAGCACGGCGGAACTGGCATCAACAAGGCCTCCAGGCCGCCGATTACGGGTTACGCGGATTGAGATTCGTCAGCAGGAACTCGGTGACCGGTCCGCGCGACGATCCGCGGGAGTTGATGGCGCGCCGGGCCGGGATGCGGAAGACGCGGAGGCCGGCGGCGGTCGTGCGCCGGTCCTCTTCGTACAGCGCCGACATGGCCGGCGCGCTGGAGTTGCTGACCATGACGGCGCACCCGCGCCGCGCCAACGCAATCGCGCAGTCGCGCAGGCGGACGTGGTCGTCGAGCGTGAAGGGCCGCGCGGTGTAGGACGTGAAACGGGCCGTGCCGCTCACCGGCGCGTACGGCGGATCGAAGTACACCAGGTCGCCGCTGCGGGCCGCGCCAGGCGCGGACTCGAACGGCGCCAGGTTCAGGCTGACGCCCGGGCTCCCAAGCGCCGCGGCGACGGCCGCCAGGTGCGCCGGGTCGCAGATCCGGGGCCGCACGTAGCGGCCCACCGGCACGTTGAAGTGCCCGGCCGCATTCAGACGGAACAGCCCGTTGAACCCGGTGCGGTTCAAGTAGATCAGCATCGCGGCCAGCGCCGGCGTGTAGCGCGTCGGCGACGTCGAGCCTGTCCAGCCGGGCGCGCGTGCGGTTGAATCGCTCGCGCACCGCGTAGAAATGATCGGCGGCGCCGGCCTCGTGCCCGCGCGCCAGGCGCGCCAGCGCGCGCTGCACCTCCACCGTGCGGTCCCGCACCATCCGGTAGCAGCCAATCAGATCGGCGTTGCAGTCGGTGAGCGTCGCTCGCGCGCCGGCCAGCTGTCCGCTCGCGTAGAGATCGAAGAACACGGCGCCGCTGCCGACAAACGGCTCGAAGTAGCGGCCGAACGACTCCGGATAGAAGGCGCGCAGCGCCGGCAGGAGTTGCCGCTTGCCGCCGGCCCACTTGAGGAGGGGGCGGGCTGCGGAAGTGCCGGGTGCTGAGTGCCGGGTGCCGAGTGCGGTGCCGGGTGCCGGGTGCTGGGTGCTGGGTGCGGTGCCGGGGGACGGGTGCTGGGTGCGGGATGCTGCGTGCGAAGTGCCGAATGCGGTCCGATCGCCCATGCGCCGCCTTCATTAGGCCCGAACGGGGGGATCACGTCAATTGCAGATTGCAGATTGCAGATTGCAGATTGACGATTAAAGCTTCAGCGCGCGCAGGTAGTCCAACGTGCGCGGGATCTGTGACACTGCCTCCGGGTGCTCGTCCTCGATGTAGTAGTGCGTGACGCCGCTGGTCCGTGCGGCCTTGAGGATCGCGGGAAAGTCGAGCTGCCCGGTGCCCAGCACGACGCTGGTCTCGTCGGGAGCGCTGCCGGTGGGGTCGTTGGTCGCGACGCCCTTCTCGATGTCCTTGAGGTGCATCAGCTTGAAGCGACCCGGATACTTCGTGAGCAGCTGCACCGGATTGCCGCCGCCTCGCACCACCCAGAAGACATCGGCCTGGAAGTCCACCGCGTCAGCGGGCGCCTGCTTGATGAGCGTGTCCATCAGCGTGCCATCCGGGCTGGGCTGAAACTCGTAGCCGTGCACGTGGTAGAAGAAGCGCAGGCCGGCGGCGCGGATGGCCTTGCCCCACGCCGCGAAGTCCGCCGACGCCTTGTCGACGTGCGCGCGAGCAAACGGGCCCTGGTGTGGGATCCACGCCGTGCCGACCAGCGACGCGCCAAGCGTCTTGGCATCGGCGATCACCTTGCCGACGTCCTTGGCCAGCTGCTCGTAGCCGGTCAGCGTGCTCTGCATCCGCAGGCCATGCTGGTCCAGCAGACCGCGCGTTTCCGCCGCCGTCCTGCCCTGGAAGACGCCGCCTTCGACCTCGGTGAATCCCCAGCCGCGCACGACCTTCAGCGTCGCGGCCACGTCCTTGGCCATGCCTTGCCGGACGCTGTAGAGCTCCAGACCCAGGACGCCTGGAACCGGCAGTGACGGCGCGGTCTGGGCGCCAAGCCTGCGTCGCAAGCGGGGCGACGACGGCCGAGGCCGTGAGGGCCTGCAGGAACTGGCGGCGGCTCGGGGAAGGCATAATGGCGCAATCATAGGCACAGTGAGGAACCAGATGCCACTCGTCGACGAAGGGAAGAAAGCGCCTGCGTTTTCGCTCGAGGACCAGGACGGCAAGACGCACCGGCTCAAGGACTACGCGGGCCGGCCCGTGGTGCTCTACTTCTATCCCAAGGACGACACGCCGGGCTGCACCACCGAGGCGTGCGCGTTTCGCGACGCCCAGCCGGACTTCTCGAAGGTGAACGCGGTGGTCCTGGGCGTCAGCGTGCTCGACACCAGGAGCAAGGCGAAGTTCGCCAGCAAGCACGGGCTGAACTTCCCGTTGCTGGCCGACGCCGATCACGCCGTCGCCGACGCCTACGGCGCGTGGCAGGAGAAGAGCATGTACGGCCGCAAGTACATGGGCGTCGCCCGCATCACCTACCTCATTGGCGCTGACGGCAAAGTAGTGAAACGGTGGGACAAAGTCAGCCCCTCGACCCACGCCGACGAGGTCCTCGGCCAGATCCAGGCGCTCTAGCTAACAGCCGGGCGCGAGCTGCCCGTCTAAGGTCTTCGAGTGGTGGACGGCGCCGAGACCTTCATCCTGGCCCAGGCCCGGGCCGGCAACCGCGACGCGTTTCGCACGCTCGTCGAGCGGCACAGCCGTGCTGTCTTCCGCGTCGCCTATCGCGTCACCGGCAACGAGCAGGACGCCGAGGACGTCGTCCAGGACACGTTCCTCAAGGCGTACGCGGAGCTGGCGCGGTTCGAGGCGCGATCGGGCCTGGGCACGTGGCTGCATCGCATCGCCGCCAATTGCGCCATCGACCTGCTCCGGAAGCGGCCCCGCAAGACGGTCAGCCACGACGATCGAGGACGCGGCGCCGCTGGTTGAACGCCTGGCCTCGCCGGAGGCTGGCCCGGAGCGCCAGGCGCAGGGCCGCGAGTTGCGCGCGCGGCTCGAGACGGCGATGGCCGACCTGACGCCGCTTGAACGCGCGGCGTTCACGCTGCGACATCTGGAGCAGCAGCCGATCGAGGCGATTGCCGAGGCGCTGGGCCAGAACGCCGCGGCCACCCGGCACAGCATCTTCCGTGCGGTCGCCAAGATGCGCCGCGCGCTCAAGCCGTTAGTGAGGACGTGAGCATGACCCACATCACCGACGAACAACTCGTCGCCTACGCGCTCGACGACGTCGAGGCGGGAACGCGGGCAACAGTGGAAGCGCACGTCGAGTCGTGCGCCGCGTGCCGCGCCTCGCTCGACGAGATTCGCGCGACGCTCGACGCACGCCGCGGCGCTCGAAGTCCCGGAACGCGGCGACGACTACGGCGCGAAGGTGTGGGAGCGCATCGAGTCGCGACTCGACGCGAGGCGTCGCACCTCGGCACTTCGGCACTCCGGCACCGCACATCGGCACCCCGGCACTCCGGCACCTCGGCACATCGTCCGTGCGCCTGGCGCCCTGGCTCGCTGCCGCCGCGGCGGTGCTGCTCGCCGTCGGCGCGTACTGGCTCGGGCGTCACGACGCGGGAATCGGCACCGCGCCGCCGGCGCCGGCGAACGTGCAGGCGTCGCTTGGCACCGAGGCCATCCGCGAGCGCGTGGTCCTGGCGGCGCTCGGCGAGCACTTCGATCGCACCGAGCGCACGCTGGTGGAGCTCGTCAACAGCCAGCCGGGCCGCCGCGTGGACATCTCCGCCGAGCAGGCCTGGGCGCGCGATCTCCTCGAGGCCAACCGCCTCTATCGACAGGCTGCCGGCGGCGCAATCTCCCGCGCTCTCACAGGTGCTCGAGGATCTCGAGCCGGTGCTGCTGGAGATTGCTAACAGCCCGAGCCAGCTCACGTCAGATGAATTCGAGGCGTTGCGGGACCGCATCGAAGCCCGCAGCCTCGTGTTCAAGGTTCGCGTCACCGGCGCCGACGTCCGCGCCCGCGAGCGGGCCCTCATTCGTCGAGGAGAGTCGCAGTCATGACATCCATTCTCGTCGCGGCCCTGTTGATGGCCGCGTCACCGACGGTCACCCGCGCCGGCCGATCCCGCTGCCACTCGTCCGGGCCGACGATCAGCAGGCGGCCGAGCAGACCATCTACGCCAGGGGGACCGCCGCGCTCGATCGCGGCGAGTTCGACGCGGCCGCCACGGCCTTCGCGGAAGTCGGCGGCGCTCAAGGGCGAGCGCGCCGACGGCGCGCTCTACTGGAGCGCGTACGCGCACAACAAGCGGGGACGGCGCGACGACGCGCTGCAGGCGATTGCCTCGCTGAGGAGCAGCTACCCGAAGAGCCGGTGGCTCCGCGACGCGCGCGCGCTCGAAGTCGAGATCCGGCAGGCCAGCGGGCAGACGGCCGTGCCCGATCGCAACGGCGACGAGGACCTGAAGCTGATGGCGCTCGGGGGCTTGATGAACGCCGACCCCGATCGCGCGCTGCCGCTGGTCGAGCAGATGCTGTCGAGCAGCCAGTCCGACAAGGTGCGCGATCGCGCGCTGTTCGTGCTCGCGCAGAGCGGGTCGCCCAAGGCCCGCGAAGTGCTGGTGCGCATCGCGCGCACCGGCCCCGACGAGGACACGCAGAAGCGGGCGATCCGCTATCTGGGCCTGTTCGGCGGGACCGGAGAGCCGCCAGGCGCTGGTCGACATCTACAAGTCGAGCCAGAGCGTCGGCGCGCGCAAGGCCGTGCTGCACGGGTTCATGGTCGCCGGCGACCGCGCGCGGCTCCTGGAGGTGGCGCGCACCGAGACCTCGCCCGAGCTCAAGCGCGAAGCCATTCACATGATCGGCGTCTCGGGCGGGCGCGACGAGTTGTGGCAGCTCTATCAGCAGGAGACGTCGGTCGAGGCGAAAGACGCGATCATCAACGCGCTGTTTGTCGGCGGCGCCAGCCGAACGGCTCGCCGAGCTCGCGCAGAAGGAGACCGATCCACGCCTTCGCCGCGAGGCGATCCAGAAGCTCGGGCTGACCGGCGCCTCCAAGTCGGCGGCCGTGCTCAAGCAGATGTACGGCACGGAGAAGGACGCCGACATCAAGCGCACGATTCTCAACGCGTTCTTCATCCAGGGCAACGCCGCGACGCTGGTGGAGATCGCGCGCGCCGAACAGGACCCGGGCCTCAAGCGGGAAGCAGTGCAGAAGCTCTCGTTGATGCAGTCGAAGGAAGCCACCGACTACATGATGGAGTTGCTGAAATGACCGCCCGCACATTCGTCGCCGCCGGGCTCTGTGCCGTGCTGGTGCCGCTCGTGAGTGCGCTGCCTCCGGCGCTGCCCGACAGCTTCACTCCGATCGTGCTCGAAGCCGGCACCGCTCTCCAGCAGGCAGCCGGCGCACAGGAGCTGCCCGTGCGCTCGACCCGCATCGAGCGTCGCGACGCCAGCGCCGGTCTGCCGGCGACGGTGGCGGCGATTCAGCGCGCCGACAGCGGGCCGCTCTGGATCGGGTGGACCGTGCCCGCCGTCGCCTCGCGCGAAGGCCACGGCAATCGCTGGGGTGATGGCGATGTCGGCCGCTGCGTGCTCGACGACGACGGCGACATCCGAAACTCGCACGGCATCAACGGCGGCACGCGCCATCTGGTGATCCTCGTGCGCAGCCAGGGCAGCCGATTCACGCGTGTCGCCTTCACGGACGAACGCTGCACGGTCGATGCCGGAAGCCGGCCGGTGTACTGGCTGTCTGGCGTCGCGCCGGCTCAGAGCGTCGCGCTGCTGGCTCAGCTGGTCCGCGATGGCACGTCGGCCCGAAGCGACGGCGGCAAGAAGCAGCGCCCGCGCGAACAGGCGCTTCCCGGCGCTCGCGCTGCATGCCGACGGTGCGGCGGACAAGGCGCTGTCCGAGTTCGTCGCGCCAGGCCAGGTGCGCGATCTGCGACGCGACGCCGCCTTCTGGCTGGGCGCGGCGCGCGGCGATGCCGGCGCCGCCGTCGTCGAGCGGCTGGCCCGCGACGACGCCGACGATGACTTCCGCGAGCACCTGACGTTCGTGCTGACGCTGATTGGCGATCGCGGCATCGACACGCTCATCACGCTGGCCAAGCGAGACGCGAGCTCGAAGGTGCGCGGTCAGGCGTTGTTCTGGCTGGGCCAGAAGGCTGGGCAGCGTGCCGTGGCCACTCTCGAAGGCGCCATCGTCGACGACCCGGATCGCGAGGTCCGAAAGAAGGCGGTATTTTCGCTCAGCCAGCTGCCGAAAGACGAAGGCGTCCCGAAGCTGATCGCCGTGGCGCGCACCCATCGCGATCCCGAAGTGCGCAAGCAGGCGATGTTCTGGCTGGGACAGTCCGGCGACGAACGTGCCGTGCGGTTCTTCGAGGACGTGCTCAAGAACTAGTGGCCTGTCCTCGCTGAGGCAGTGCCGATTGCCGGAGCGCGGCGCCCGGATCGCAAGGCGAGGAGCGCGCATATTGCGCATATGTAAGCGACGAGCAACGCCGCGAGGCCGGATGCCCCGTCCGGCAGGCGGTACTGCCTCAGCGGGGACAAGCCACTAGCGCCGTTCCCGCTCGTCGCGACCAGCAGTGCGCGCCAGGCACCGCCATGGTGTAGGCTGACGCCGCGTATGAAAAGGCTGGCTATCGGTTGCGGAATCCTGCTGGTCGTCCTGCTGGCGTGCGGGGCGGTGGCCAGCTATTTCATCTACAGCAAGGTGAAGTCGACTGTTGCCGAATTCGCCGCCCTGGGAGAGATTCCGGCAATCGAACGGGGCGTGCGGAACAACGCCGACTTCACCCCTCCCGGGTCCGGCGAGTTGACCGAGGCGCAAGTGGCGCGCTACGTGAAGGTTCAAGGCCAGGTGCGCTCGCTGCTGGGATCCCGTTTCGACGAGTTCAATGCCAAGTACGCCGAGCTGACCAGGCGGATGGACAGCGGCCAGGGCAACGCCTTTGACGCGCCAGCCGTCATCGGGGCGTACAAAGACCTGTCGCGCACGTACGTGGACGCGAAGAAGTCGCAGGTCGAGGCGCTCAATGCCGAGAACTTCTCGTTGAGCGAGTACCGGCTGGGTACGCCAGCAGGCATATGCTGCCATCGGCATGCCGCTGATGGACTTCGATGTCTCGAAGGTCATCGAGGACGTGACATCGGGGAGGACGCCGCAGGAGCCGCAGGGTCCGAGCATGGGCGGGGCGCTCGAGCCCACCGGACCCGAGATCAACAAGACCCTGGTGGCTCCGCACAAGAAACTGCTCGAAGACAACGCGGCGCTGAGTTTCTTCGGCCTCTGATGACGGTGCCAGGTCCTGTTGAGAATGTTAAGTGACCGATGACGACTTATAACGGTGCCAGGTCCTGTTAAGAATGTTAAGGGACCTTTGACGACTTAACATTCTTAACAGGACCTGGCACCGCCACCGCCACCTTCATCACCACAAGCATCAGCAGCAGCGCCGAGAGCGGTACCAGTAAGCCCGTGCCGAGTCCATGCATCGTGGACACGACGCCGACCAGCCAGGGCAGCACCGCTCCGCCGACGCCACCCGCGGCAAACAGCGGTCCGACCGCCGCGGGACGGCTGGGCGCGACCTCGCGGATCACTCCCGCCCAGAGCAACGGGAAGATTGCAGCGACGCCGAGGCCGGCCAGCGCGGAGGCGCCGATGACGCCACCGGCCGAAGTGGCCGCGCCGCTGAGAAGCAAAACTGCAGCGACGGATGCAACCAGACTCGACACGAGGAGCCGGGGCTCGGTGACCCGGCGCAGCGCCAGGGGAGTGAGCAGCCGACCCGCCGTCTGCGCAGTCCAGAAGGCCGTAGGCGCATAAGCCCAGGCACCCTGCCCATCGGCCATTCGCCGGGCAAAGGCTGCCACCCAGCCGCCGATCGCCGTCTCCGCTCCGACATACAACAGAATCAGCACGCCGTGGGAGGCCACGACACCAGCAGGCACCGCCGCTGACTGACTCGACCTGCCCGCCGACGCCTTGGCGGAGGTTGGCGTCGTCGGCGTCGTCGTGGCCGGTTTCGTGTGCCCGGCTGTCGCCGGCAGGGCCAGCCACGTCGTGCCGATGGCGAGCGCCGCCACCGCCAGCAGCGTTGTCGCCCCGGCTTGATGCACGGCGGCCAGCGCGTCGACGACCAGCGGCCACGTCATTGCCCCGACGCCCCACGACACGTTGACCAGACTGAGCGCGCTGGCCGCGCGTGCCGGCGAGAGCGCGGCGATCATGTTGTTGGTGATCGGAAGCACGCAGCCAAGGCCCAGTCCGTAGGTCAGCACCGCCAGTCCGCGCAGAGACGCCGGCACGACGCCCACTGCGCCAACGCCAACAGCGACCAGCAGGAAGCCGATCGCCAGCGTTCGGCGTTCACCCACCCGGGCCGTCATGAACGTGGACAGCGTGGTCGCAGTGAGTTGACCGAAAAACTGCGCCGTGAACAGCGCTCCCGCCGAGGCGTCCGACAACGCCCAGCGAGAAGCGAGCTGCGGGAGGAGGGGACCGAGCAGCGTCGTGGCCATGCCGGCCGCGACGAACCCGACGTGAAGGAGGAGGGGAGTCAGCGTTTCGACGGGGCACCCGAAGGTGCCCCGACCGATTCGTCAAGTCCTAGGTCGTCTTCTCGATTCTTGGAGGCCGCCAGCCACATCTTGCCGTCCTTCTCGGAGACCTCTCCGGTGACGGTGGCTGCCGCGGTCGTCTTGCACTGGTGACCGAACTTCTCGGCCGCCTCGTTCTTGACAATCCAGTATTCGGTGGCCGCGCCCTTGTCGTCGGTGACGGTCAGGACGTCCTGGCACTTGTCTGCCTTCTTGAGCGCGCACTTCGCGCACGAGATCGTGCCCTTGAGCGTCGTCTCTGCCGCCGACAATGTAGTGGTGGCCATCAAGCCGAGCACGATTGCGAGCGCCACACCAGTCCTGCTGAGAGCCTTCATCGCGGTTGCCTCCTCCAGTGGTCCGGCTGCTTGGGGATTTCGCCGGATGAATCAGTGGGCACAGTCTAGTCGATCCGGGGCCCTTTACGCGAGCTTCCAGGGCGCCCGGTACGCCTTGGTCACCAACGCCTGCGCTTCCGGATCGCCGACCACCTTTTCAGCGTCGACGTCCCACTGCACCCGCCGCCTGGCCCGGAAGGCGATGTTGCCCAGGTGGCAGGAAATCATCGAGTTGTGGCCGATCTCGACGTCGGACCGGGGCCGCTCCCGGGAGTCCACGCACTCGAGGAAGTTCTTCACGTGGAGCTGGTGATAGTCCACGCCCCCCGATCCGCGGCGGGGCTCGCCGGAATACCGGTAGCGCTTCTTCCCGTTCTTGGACTCGGTCTCGGGATAGACCTCCCAGCCGCCACGGTCGACCACCAGCACGCCGTTGTTGCCGTGGAACGCCACGCCGTGGTCGCGCATGTATGGTCCCTGACCGACGGCCGTGGCGTGCTCCCAGATCATGCTGTAGCCGTCAAACTCCCATAGCGCCTGCTGCGTGTCCGGCGTCTCTTCCGCATCGTCGGGGAACCCGAACTTGCCGCCCACCGACACCGCCGCGCGAGGCGCCTTGACGCCCATGGCCCAGTTGGCGATGTCGATCATGTGCGCGCCCCAGTCGGTCATCAATCCTCCGGAGTAGTCGTAGTACCACCGGAAATTGAAGTGGAAGCGATTGGGGTTGAACGGGCGCAGCGGGGCCGGGCCCAGCCACAGGTCGTAGTCCACCGTCGCGGGAGGGGGTCCGTCAGGCTGGACGGGGATGTTGCCCATCCAGTCCTGGTAGGCCCACGTCTTGACCAGCCGGATCGTGCCCAGGGCGCCGCTTTTCACATAGTCGATCGCCTCGGCATAGTGCGGAGCGCTGCGCTGCTGCGTGCCCATCTGGACGACGCGATTGTGCTTTCGGGCGACGTCCACCATGACGCGCCCTTCGCCGATCGTCAGCGACAAGGGCTTCTCGACGTACACGTCCTTGCCCGCCTGGCAGGCCATCACCGTCGCCAGCGCATGCCAGTGGTCCGGCGTGCCGACGATGACGGCGTCGATGTCGGGTCGGTCGAGCACGCGGCGGAAGTCGCGGGTCACCAGTTCGGGCGTCTGCGAGAAGTCCCGCGCTGCCAACTCCTTGACCTTCGCGCTCTGCGTGTCGTCGACATCACAAAGCGCCACCACTTGCGCCCCAAGGCGCAGCGACTGGCGGAGGTCGCCAGTGCCCATGCCTCCGCAACCGATCAACCCGACGCGGACGCGGCGGTTGGCGCCGCGTACCTGGGACTGCGACTGCGCAGAGACCGGGCGGGGCAGGGAGACACCCGCTGCGCCGGCCAGTCCGGCCACCGAGTGCTGCATGAAGGAACGCCTGGATCGTCGGGACATGCGGGAGGTTGTATCAATTGCAGATTGCAGATTGCAATTGCAGATTGAACTGCAGATTGAAAATGCCCGGCAACGAATCTGGTGTGGAACCTGCGAGTGAAGGCGAAGGGCGAGAGCACCCGGCTGTTCACGGGGGAGGATTGGCCACGCGTCGCATCGACCGAATGGCGACCGGGGGCGCCAACCGCTGCCGATCGACCGGTCCGTCATGGATGAGCTTGACGACCTCGAGACCTCGTACGACCCGGCCAAAGGCCGCAAAGCCCTGGCCATCCGCATTGCGACGGCCGCCAAGGTCGAGCTCGGGCTGATCGCCGACGCAGATGAAGAACTCGCTGGTAGCCGTGTCGGGACCGTTTCTGGCCATCGACACCGTGCCGTCGAGATGTTTGAGACCGGTGACCGACGTGCGTTCGAGCGCGATCGGATCGTGGGCGGCCCTGGCACCGTCGGCGCCGCCTTGAATCACCGCGATCTTGATCAGGTTGTCCGGCTGGTTGCCTGCGGTCACCGTGCGGTAAAACGACGTGCCGTCGAAGAATTGCTCGTCGACGTATCGCAGGAAGTTGGCCACCGAGCGCGGCGCCCGCGAGGCGTCGAGCTCGATTTCTATCTCGCCTGCCGCGGTGTCAATCACCACGCGCGCGGGTTGCGCGGGCTGAGCGACGGCCGTCGCTCCGCTCGTCAGACAGACCGTAAAGGCGAGGATGGCGGCAAACGGCAGCGTCTGCATGTCGTTGACGAGTATAGGCCCGTCAGGACTCGCCGCCGGCGTCCGAGCGGCTGAACGTTACACTGAGAGATGCACGGTTTCGACCTCATCGCCACCGTCGCTGGCGGGTTCACGGCGGCGTTGGCCCTCGGATACATCACCCAGCGCATCGGACTCTCACCGCTCGTAGGCTACCTGTTGGCCGGCGTGCTCATCGGCCCGTACACGCCAGGCTTTGTCGCCGACACCGCCCTGGCGGAACAGCTGGCCGAAATCGGTGTCATCCTCCTGATGTTCGGCCTGGGGCTGCAGTTCCACTTCGACGAGTTGCTTGCCGTACGCGGTGTCGCGGTGCCTGGCGCGATCGCCCAAAGTGTGGCGGCCACGGTGCTCGGCGCCGCCGTCGCGCACGCCTTCGGCTGGTCGTGGCCGGCCGCGATCGTCTTCGGGGCCGCGTTGTCCGTGGCGAGCACGGTGGTGCTGGTCCGCGTACTCGCCGACAACCGCGACCTGCACACACCTACCGGCCACATCGCTGTCGGCTGGCTCGTCGTCGAGGATCTGTTTACGGTCGTCGTGCTCGTGCTCCTGCCGGCGCTGTTCGGGGCCCGGTCGGCGTCCGGGCTGGAACTGGCCCTGTCGCTCGGGCTGACGGGGTTGAAAGTGGCAGGGCTGGTCGCCTTTACCGCCATCGTCGGGACGCGCGTGATCCCGTGGCTGCTGGATCGCGTCGCCGAGACACGATCGCGCGAGCTGTTCACGCTGACGGTGCTGGCGCTGGCGCTCGGCATAGCCCTGGGCTCGGCCAAGGTCTTCGGTGTCTCGATGGCGCTTGGCGCCTTTCTGGCGGGCATGGTGGTCGGCCGGTCCGAGTACAGCCTGCGTGCGGCGTCAGAAGCGCTGCCGCTGCGCGACGCCTTTGCCGTGCTGTTCTTCGTGTCGGTCGGAATGCTGCTCGACCCGGCGTCGCTGCTCGAGGCGCCGCTGCTGGCGGCGGCGACGCTTGCCGTGGTGATCCTGGGAAAGCCCCTGGTGGCGATGGCAGTCGTTGTCTTGTTGCGCTATCCGGTGCGCGTGGCGTTTGCCGTGGCGGTCGCGCTGGCGCAGATCGGAGAGTTCTCGTTCATCCTGGCGGCGCTGGGGCGCGATCTGGGCGTGCTGCCGCCAGAAGCCATGAACACGATCGTGGCCGTCGCGATCGTCTCGATCGTGCTCAACCCGCCGCTCTACCGCGCACTGCCGGCCGTCGAGCGATGGGCGTCCGAGCGGCCACGCCTCTGGCGGCTGCTCAACGGCCTTGCGCGGCGCGCCGGCGAGCCCGACGGCTCGGCGCGCGACCCGGCGCGGCTTCCGACGCACCGCGCGGTCGTCATCGGCTACGGCCCGACGGGCCGTACCCTGACGCGCCTGCTGCGCGACAACGGCATTGCGCCGACCGTGGTCGAGCTCAACATGGACACGGTGCGGCGGTTGCGCGAGGAGGGCGTGGACACCGTGTACGGCGATGGCAGCCACCGCGAAGTGCTGGAGGCAGCCGGCATCGCCGGGTCGCGGGTGTTGATCATCACTGCCGATGTCCCCAATATCCACGAAGTCATCCGCCTGTCGCGCGAGCTCAACGCGAAGCTGCGCGTGCTGGCGCGGACCCAGTACTTGCGCGATGTGGATGCGCTGATTCGCGCCGGCGCCGACGAAGTGTTCTCGGGCGAGGGCGAGGTCGCGCTCGCCCTGACCGAGGCGATGCTCCAGCGGCTGGGCGCGACGCCCGAGCAGATCGATCGCGAACGGGCCCGCGCGCGCGACGAACTGTTTGGCGTCTAGTGTGAGTTGGCGGGACCCAGGTCTCGCGTATCATGCCGGCTAGCTTGAAACCCGCTGTCTCCCGACAGCGGCCAAGCCGGAGTCCCAGCCGTGACGACACAGACCGCTGTCGCGCCGAACTACGACCGCCGGTTCTTCATGAGCATGGCGGTGATCATCGCACTGGTCGTCTTCGTCGGGTTTGCGCCGACCTACTACCTGCGCACTCTCTACTACACCGACCCGCTGCCTTCGCTTTTCCGTGTGCACGGACTCGTATTCAGCGCGTGGATTTTGCTGTTCGTCGTCCAGACAGCGCTGGTATCCGCCCGGCGGACCGACATCCACCGGCGGATGGGTGTGCTCGGGGCCGCGCTCGCGCTCCTGATGCTGGTGCTGGGATACCTTGTGGCCGTCACTGCGGCGCGCCGGGGCTTTTCGACGCCCGGGCTCCCGCCGCCGCTGGTGTTTCTCGCCGTGCCGTTTTTCGACCTGGTGGCGTTTGCGACGCTGGTGGGATCTGCCCTTTACCTTCGCCGAACGCCTGCGGCGCACAAGCGGCTCATGTTGCTCGGGACGGTTGCCGTGCTCACGGCCGCAATCGCCCGGCTTCCCTACGTGCTGCCGCTAGGGCCGCTGGCCTTCTTCGGCCTCACGGACCTGCTGGTCTTCGCCGCGATGGCCTACGACAGGTGGACGCGTGGACGTGTGCACCCGGCGTTGCTCTGGGGCGGCCTGTTCCTGATCGCCTCGCAGCCCCTGCGGATGGCCATTGGCGGCACCGGCACGTGGCTGGCCTTTGCCACGTGGCTCACGCGCTGAGGCGCGGGGGCGCTCCTGCCGGAGCGCCCCGAGCCTGAGCCCACGCCCTAACGGAAGATTTGACGTCCACCGTAGGACGCCATCTCGTCTTCGAGCTCGGCGGCGTGCGCCTCGTCGCGCGCCCGCGCCGACATCACCACGTCGCCGTCACGTACGGCCTTCTCGTAGTCGGCCACGCGGTCCTTGGGAATCGTCGCGCCGACCATTGCGCCGAGCACCGTCCCAGCCGCGGCTCCTGTACCGGCGCCGGCAATCGCACCGGCAATCGGCCCCGCCACGATCAGCCCCAGTCCGGGGACGCTGACTGCCGAGGCGGTCGCCACGATGGCGCCCAGCGCAGCGCCCACGCCCAGGCCGATGCCGCCGCCCTTTCCCGCTCCTTCGGCTGCGCGCGACGCAGGTGTCTCATCTGAGAAGTATCGCTTGCGCGTCTCATCCGACATCGCGATGTTGACGTCATCGGGGCCGTAGCCATAGCGGTCGGCCATGGTGTCGTACGCGGTTCGCGCTGCCTCGGGGCCATACACCCCAGAGACCCACCCATCGCCTCCAACCGTCGCGCCCGGAACTCCATCGGTTTCGTCGAACACGTCGTTGCGCGCCTGACGCGCTCGGCCCTCGGCGTTCTCGCGTTCGCCCTCACGTTCAAGCGCGCTATCGCCGGTCACGGCGCCAGCCGCGTCTTTCACGGCACCTTTGACCCGCTGTCCAAATGCAGAGCCTTCTTCGCGGAGGGTATCGTCCTGGTGACTCATCGTCCTGACTCCTTCGGTAGTGAGCGCCGAATCGACCTGGCCATACGCCAGGGCGTCGCTCGACGCTGTGCCGATGACATCGCAAGGATGCTGCCACGTCCCGAGTGGCTCTAAGTGCGTGTGTTGCGTCCCGCTGAGCCGCGGAGAGCCGGTATCGAAAACCAGCCGGTCGTGCAATCGATGCACGGCCACAGCGGTCGCGTTAGGAGGTTGCGATATCCGTCGCCGCGCGCGATGCAGAAGTCGTTTGCCGCGAGGCCATCAACCCGCGCTCCATCCCCATCAGCACGAGCCGCGCCAGGCCCGATCCAATTGCCGATCCGATGCCGACTGACAGAACGAAAATTGCGACGACGACAAGAAAAAGAACCATTGCGCCCTCCAGGCGTTCCATCCTGAGCCACAGCACGATGTGTGCCGGAACCTAGAATCCCCTTGGTGGGCGAAGCTTCGCTGAATTGGCGGGTTTGAAACCCGACCAAGGCCTCGCGGGTCGTGTAGAAACGTCACTCAGCGGATCGGCGATGGTGCACGGTCAGCTCTCGCAGCGCTTGTACGGAAAGTCGCGGCCTCGCGTCTCGCCCTTGACGACGCCTTCGATGCGCGCGGTGACGGTGGCATCGGCGTTGCGGCGATAGATGATGCGCTGCGGAAAGTCGTGCGACAAGTTCTCGAACACCACCACGCCGTCCTCGATCGACTTCACGGGGAACGCCGCCTCGGCCTGGCCCGAGGGTTTGGCAACATAGGCCAGGGCGCCGTCGACGACGGCGATGCGGAGGAACTCGAATTCGGTCGTCTTGCCGCCGACGACCGTGCGGCTCATGCCGAGCATGGAGCCGCCCCGAGGCGTCATCCATTGTTCCTCGACCAGACCGTTGGCGCGCGGTTGGATCCAGCAGCCCGACAGCCACGAGAGGCGGTCGACGTCAGCGCCCGCCTGCGCACGAGCGGCGCGAACCCCGCCGCCGGGGCCCGACGCCGCGGCGACGGCGACCAGCGAGAGGAAGACGGCGTTCAGCGTGTGCATGCCGAAGGATGGTAGCGGCAACACCGGGGGCTGTCTTGAAGAAATGCGACACGCTCGCGCCGCCGCGGATCCTTCAGAACTACTGTGCCAACCCGCTAATTGATCGGCTTGGCGGTGCCGAGCTTGACCAGCTTGTCGACCAGCGCCAGCATCTCCGCATTCGCCTTCGCCGATGCCTCGTTCATCTTGCGGCTCAAGACTTCCATCTGCTTCGACAACTTCTCCATTTCGCCGTTCAAGTCGGGCATCGACAGGGCGACTGCCTGCATTTCCTTGTCGAGCTCGGCCATCTTCGCGTTCAGCACCTCCATCTCGCGGTTGATCTGTTGTTGCTCGACTTCGATCAGTTGCCGCTCGGCCGCGCTCAATTCACGCGACTGCCGTTCGCCCAGCGCGCCCTGGCGGGCGCCCAACGCGCCTTGCTCGGCGCCCACGGCGCCCTGACGCGCGCCGACCTCGCCCTGACGTGCGCCGATCAGTCCCTGTTGCGCGCCGATGGCGCCCTGCTTGGCGCCGATCTCGCCCTGCTGCCGCCCAATCTCTGACATCGGCCCGACAATGGCGGCCGCCTGATCGATCGCGGAAGGATCACGGACCTCATAGGCCTGGCCGCCACGACGGAACCACAGCACGCGCTCGCCGCGATCGTAACGGCGTTCGGCACGGCGGCCGTCGAAGTTGCCCGACGTGAAGGTGACATTCTTGTCGCCCAGGACGAGTGTGTATTCCAGACCGGATCCCGGCGTGTGAGTCTGCGTGCTTGCGACCGGCGGTCGGGGAGCGGTGCCCGCGGTTTGTGCGGCCGCAGGCCGTTCGATCAACGTCAAAGGGACCAGCGCGACCAGAGCGGCGGCGACGAGCGCCCAGCCCGCAAGACGAACGGCGATGGTCGGCGAACCATGATCAAGCATGCCTATCCTCCGTTTCAGGCTCGAAAATGAATGCGCGGCGCCAGAGGCGGACGCCCCGCCCGGCAGCGGCGCGATGCCCAGCGTCACGAGGAGGCGGCCGTAGTCGCGCGGCTCGGCGTCCAGCACGCGCAGCACGGCTGCATCACAGGCAGCCTCACGCGAGATGACGTACTCGCGCGCCGCCAGGTGGGCCAGCGGGTGAAAGAAGAAGAGACGTTCGGCGAGCGACGGCACCAGGCCCAGCCACAAGTCGCGCCGGCGCACGTGCACCAGCTCGTGGCAGATGGCCATCTGCTGCTGCTCGGCGCTCAGCGATGCCCATCGGCCTGACGGCAGGATGACCACGGGTCGCAGCGAGCCCGGTCACCATCGGCGCGTCGATCTCGGCAGAGAATCGGACGCGGGGCGCCGCCGACAGGCCCGACCGCTCAGACAACTCACGCACCAGGCGTGCAAGGCCGGCATCTGCCGCGTGCGCTCGCGCGCGAATCGAGGAAACGCGGCGCCACTGGCCAATGGCCAGCACCGCGGCCACTGCAAGTCCGCCCAGCCAGATGACGATCAGCGCCGCGCGCCACGTGAAAGTTGCGGCCGCCTGGCTCTCTGCCAATGGCGTCACGGCGTCGGTCGCCGCCGCCGGCGTGCTCAGGCTGGAGGTCACCGCCATTGAGGGCGGCAGAATCGGCACGGCCACCGGCTCGATCGAGGTCAGGCCGAGCAGCAGCTTCAACGAGACCAGCCACCACACCGCGCAGCGCACCGCGGCAGGAAGGCGGCCGGCGGCCGCCGACAGCGCCCAGACGCCCAGCGCGACGACGGCGCCGGCAATCGAGGCGCCGGCGAGCGCGTCGAAGATGACTTCGAAGGAGGTCGCCGTCATCGCCGCTCCTTTCGTCGCGCCGATTGAAGGCGCGTCAACACCGCCTCGAGCTCCTCGACTTCCGCATCGCTGAGCCGAGCCGACTCGCTGAGGTAGGCCACAAAGGGCGCGACCGAGCCGCCCAGATTGCGATCGACGAAGCGGCGGATGGCGCCCTGTGTGAGCTCCGCAGACGAGGCGCGCGCCTGATAGCGATAGACGCCGCCGGCAAGGCGACGGCTGAGGAACCCCTTCTTGCGCAACCGGTCCATCATCGTGATGACGGTCGAACGCGCCAGTCCGTTAGGCGCGCCGAACTGCTCGACCACTTCGCCCACGGTGGCGCCGCCGCAATCGGCGACGTGCCGCAGCAACGCCAGTTCCTGTTCGCCGACGGTGGGTGGGGGCATTTAAATCCTCCTGACTACAAGTGTAGACAGACTAGATCGTGACGACACGTGTAGTCAAGCGCGGCGTGGCAGATTGCAGGGACGAGGCTGGGACCAACTGTCAGGGCCAATCGCGACAGTCGCTGCGGCGCCGATTACAGCCGGGGGGCTGGCTGAAGTGCCGGCAGGCTGGCGGCCGCGATGGCCTGGCCGTGACGCTTGTCGGTCTCGTCGGGCACGTGGAAGGCGATGCGGTCGGCGAGTTCGGGGAACTCGATCCGCAACACTTCCCGCGCGCCATCGACGATCAGGTCGCCTCCGGAACCGGAGGTCACACGACCCAGCACGAGCACGTGCTGGAGATCGTAGAAATCGGCGAAGTGCGCGACCCCGTAGCCCAGGTATGTCCCGAGCGTCTCGTAGATCCGCTGCGCCCGCTCGTCGCCGCTCGCCATCAGCGACTGGACAAGCTTCAGCTTCTCGGGCAGCGGCAGATCGGCGGGCGCCTCGATCCCGGCCGGCGCCAGCAGCCGCCCGACGGCCTGCTGCGAGAAGTACTGGGAGCCCACGCCGTAGTCGCCGGACCACTCGTCTCTGGCGGCCGCGGGGTTGAAGTCCACCGGCACAAACGCCAGCTCGTTGAGCCACGACGTGATGTTGCCGTCCGGCGTCACGTAGCCGGCCGCGGTGCTGGTGCCCAGCGCGATGCCGAGGATCGCGTTCTTGCCAAGCGACATCGAACCGGCCAGCGCCGTCACCTCGCCGTCGTTGACCACCTCGAAGGGCACGTCGTGCCAGGCCTTGCGGATCTCGAGGAACAGGTCCTTCACGCGCGCGTCGAAGGCGTCCTGCGGGACGCCGCGGAAGAGCGAGCCCGCCTTGACCCGGTTGTTGACGTAGACCCCTGCGGCACTGCCGCCGATCGCGTCCACCCGCGGCAGGTGCGCGGCGGCCCTGGCGAGCGAGTCCATGATGCCGTCGACGTGGTACTGCGGATCGGGCTTGTGGTAGGGGTCCCACACCGTTTCCTCGCTGAAGACCACGCGGCCGTCGACGACCGCGGCGACCTTGCGGTCGCTGCCGCCGAGATCGAAGCCGATCCGATACCCCTCGAGATGCCGCCCGAGCGGCCTGGTCTGCGAGCGTTCGGCCGGCAGATCGCGCGTGTGCACGACCTCGAGCGGGTGATCGAACATGCGCAGCGCGACCAACTCCGCGTCGAAGCGGCCGGTGGCGGTGTCGCAGTAGTGGCTCGACAGGTGCGCGGCCAGCCTGGCCGGGCCGTCGATGTGAAATCCTCCAGCCGCCGCGCGACCACAGGATGAACTTCACGAACCGCTCGAGATACGTTCCGTTGGCGGCGGCCTGCGGGTGCGACTCGGGGAGCACCCGCAAGTCGAACCGGAACACCGAGCCGTCGGCCTGTTCGAGCGCGAGACCGACCGGCTCGGCATCGGGCGTCGCGCTGACCAGCGCGCGGAAGGCGCGTGTGGCCAGGACGGCCGGGCGGAACGCCGGATCGAGAACCGGTCGCACCCGTGGGGCGACCAGCAGCAGGCCGTTGTTGGTGTCCATGGGTCAGCGTACGGCAGGCCCGAGCTTCAGTTCGGGCGCGCAAGCCGCGATTCTAGCATCGCACTCGAGCCTTGCGGCGCGCCCGAGTCGACAGGTAACGTTGAGGGATGTCCAAGCCTCTTCGCGTGCTCGTGGCCGGATGCGGCAACATGGGCGCCAGCCACGCTCGCGCGTACCACAAGATGTCCGACTTCGAGATCGTGGGCCTGGTCAGCCGCGGCCCTGCCAGCCGCGCCGCACTCAGCCAGCAACTCGGTGGCCTGCCACAGTTCAGCGACTACTACGAGGCGCTCGAGACCACCAAACCCGATGTCGTCAGCATCAATACCTATCCGGAAACCCACGGGCCGTATGCGCGCGCCGCACTCGAAGCGGGTTGCCACGTCTTCTGCGAGAAGCCGCTGGCCGAGACCGTCGAGGAGGCGCAGTCCATCGTCGACGCCGCGGGCCGCTACAAGCGCAAGCTGGTGATCGGCTACATCCTGCGCGTGCATCCGGCCTGGATCCGGTTCATCGAGCTGGCGCGCACGCTGGGCAAGCCCCTGGCGATGCGCATGAACCTGAACCAGCAGAGCCACGGCCCGACGTGGACGGTGCACCGCAACCTGATGAACTCGATGAGCCCGATCGTCGACTGCGGCGTGCACTACGTGGACGTGATGTGCCAGATGACCGGTGCAAGACCGGTGCGAGTGTCGGCCATCGGCGCGCGGCTGAGCGACGAGCTCAAGCCCGGGATGTACAACTACGGGCAGCTCCAGGTGACGTTCGACGACGGGTCGGTGGGCTGGTACGAAGCCGGGTGGGGCCCGATGATGAGCGAGGTGGCCTTCTTCGTGAAAGACGTCGTCGGGCCGAAGGGGTGCGTGTCGATCGTCAAGGATCCCAGGGAAACCGACGCCGTCGCGTCCGACGACATCGACAGCCACACCAAGACCAACTGCATCCGCGTGCACCACGCCGCCGTTGACGGCCACAACGAGTTTGTCAGGCCCGACGAGTTCATCAACACCGAGGACGAGCCCGATCACCAGGGGCTGTGCGATCGCGAGCAGGCCTTCTTCCTTCGCGCGATCCAGCAGGATCTGGACCTGTCCGATCACATGCACGACGCCGTCAACAGCCTGCGCATCGTGCTCGCCGCCGACGAGAGCATCAAGACGGGGCAGGTGGTTACACTCTGAAATTGCAGATTGCAGATTGCAGATTGACGATTAAGGCGCCTGGCTCGAAATTCAACGCCACGCCGTTGATGCAATAGCGCAATCCCGTCGGCGGCGGGCCGTCGTCGAAGACGTGACCCAGGTGGCCGCCGCACCGGCTGCAGTGGACCTCGGTCCGCGTCATGCCGTAGCTGCGATCGACAGTGGAGCCGATCGCGCCATCGAGCGGCGCGAAGAAACTCGGCCAACCGGTGCGGCTGTCGAACTTGCGGTCGGCGACGAACAGCCGTTGCCCGCATCCTGCACAAGTAAATGTCCCGGGGCGGTGTTCGTGCAGCAGCGCGCACGAGCCGCGCTGCTCGGTCGCATGCCCGCGGAGCACGGCGTACTGCTCGGGCGTCAGGATTCGGCGCCACTCCTCGTCGGATTTCTGAACCGGAAAGGTTTTTGTTTCAGGCATCGGCGTTGCTCATAAGGAATGACTGCAGGGCTAAAGCCCTGCCCCACGGGAGGCCGCGATGTACTGCTGCACTACCGCGTCGATATCCCGGTCCCGCGAAAACCCGAGCACAAGCGGCCGGTCGACGTCGAGCGCCTCGGGCCAGGTGCCGACGATGCGCGCGATGTGGGGGTCGATCTCGCATCGGACACGCGCCCTGGCCTCGGCTCCGCCCAGGCGCTCGAGGCTGTCGAGCATCTCGGCCGACGACACGCTCAGTCCCGGCAGGTTCACGATCGGGCCGTCCGCCAAGTGCGGCCGCCGGAAGGCTCACCGCGTGCTCCAGGTTGGCGATGACGACGTCCGGCGAGGTGATCCACAGCCGCATGTCGAGCGGCACCGGGCACACCGACTCGATTCCTGCCAGCGGCTCGCGGATGATGCCGCTCACGAACGACGACACGGCGGAGTTCGGGGCTCCCGGCCGCACCGCGACCGTGGGCACGCGGCAGACGACCCCGTCGATGAACCCGCGGCGCGTGTACTCGGCGACCAGGTGTTCGGCGAATCGCTTTCTCCGCGCCATACGACGACTGCGGCAGCAGCGCCATGTCCTCGGGCACGACCTTCGGCAACGGCCCGCCGAACACCGCGGTCGTGCTCGAGAACACGACGCGTGGCGGGTGAGCCAGCCGGCGGCACGCTTCGAGCAGGCCGTAGGTGCCTTCGATGTTGACCCGCATGCCGAGATCGAACTCGGCCTCGGACTGCCCGCTCAAGACGGCGGCCAGGTGGCAGACGACCGACACGTCGTCGTCCACGATGGCGTCGACGAAGTGCCGGTCGGCGACCGTGCCGACCCGCGACTCGATGCAGGGGTCGGCAATCGGGCACGGCACCAGATCCGCTGCGATCACATGGGTGAGCCGGCCGACGCGGCCGGTGCCGGCCAGCAGCGCGGTCGATCAGCCGCTGACCCAGAAAACCTGCGGCGCCCGTGACGAGGACCTTCATGCTTCATGCTACCGTTTGAAACCGTGGAGACACCACTGAAGGTTGC
This sequence comes from Vicinamibacteria bacterium, assembly GCA_963818215.1. Taxonomy (GTDB): domain Bacteria; phylum Acidobacteriota; class Vicinamibacteria; order Vicinamibacterales; family JAENWD01; genus JAENWD01. The sequence continues at coordinate 106,591 of CAWFRL010000035.1, forward strand.
GATGGTGACCGGGGCTGGCTCGGGCATCGGACGGGCCGTGGCGCTCGGGCTGCTCGCCGAAGGCTACGCGGTGGTGCTGGCGGGCCGCCGTGTCGAACTGCTGCGGGAAGCCGCCCGGGAATCGGGCGCGGCCGAGGCCCGCGCGCTGGCAGTAAGGACGGACGTGGGCGATCCCGCTTCCGTGCGTGCCCTGTTTGACGCGACCACGGAACGGTTCGGACGGCTCGATCTGCTCTTCAACAACGCCGGGATCGGCGCGCCGGCGGTGCCCATCGAGGACCTGACAGTAGAGCAGTGGCGCGCCGTGGTCGACACCAATCTGAGCGGCCCCTTCTACTGCACCCAGCAGGCGGTCCGGTTGATGAAGGCACAGCAGCCGCGGGGCGGGCGCATCATCAACAACGGGTCCATTTCCGCCACGACGCCCCGGCCGCTGTCCGCGCCATACACCGCGACCAAGCACGCCATCACCGGCCTGACCAAGTCCACGTCGCTCGACGGCCGGCAGTTCGACATCGCGTGCGGGCAGATCGACATCGGCAACGCCGAGACGCCGATGACCGCCAAGGTTCGCCGCGGGACGCTCCAGGCCAACGGCGACGTGCTGTCCGGAGCCCGTATCTCGACGTCGCGCACGTCGTTCGACGCGGTCCTCTACATGGCCAGCCTGCCGCTCGACGCCAACGTGCAGTTCCTCACCGTGATGGCGACGAAGATGCCGTTTGTCGGGCGAGGATAGTGCGAGCACCCCAATGGGCACTTTGAAACGCTGGGCGGCGAGGATCGCCTGGGCTGCCGTCCTCGTCTTCCTCACCGTCGTCGTCGGACGCGCGTTCGAGTCGAGGCGCCTGCCGGCCCTCGAGCTGTGGCATCGAGCCGTGCCCGCGCGCGAAGTGCGCGCGGCCGATGTCACCGCCGGCTTCACACTGGCGGACTACCTCGCACGGGAAGAGGAAGTGTTCTCGGAAGTGGCCCGCGACGTGTCGCGGACGCCTTGGGCCGCGCGACGCCTCGGTGCCCAACCGCTACGTGGCGGCAAGCGTGTCGAGTCCCACGCGGCAGGCCTTCGACGGCAACCGCACGTTCGAACGCGTTCCGGCTCAGATTCGCGGGGGAGCCCTGCTCGTTCACGGCCTCACCGACGCGCCGTACAGCCTGCACGCCGTGGCGGATCTGCTCGCCTCGCAGGGCATCTACGCGCTCTCGCTCCGAATGCCCGGCCACGGCACGGTGCCGGCGGGCTGACCTCGGCGACGTGGGAAGACTGGATGGCCGCCGTACGCGTCGGGATGCGCCACGTGCGCCAGCGCGCTGGCGATGGCGCGCCGATCTATCTGGTCGGCTACTCGAATGGCGGCGCGCTGGCGGTGAAGTACTCGCTCGACGCGCTTCAGATGCCAGGCCTGCCGAGGGCCGACCGGCTCGTGCTGTTGTCGCCCATGATCGGCGTCTCGCCGTTCGCGCGGTTCGCCTGGATGATGAGCGTCTTCGGCTGGGTGCCGTACTTCGAGCAGTCGCGCTGGCTCGACGTGCTGCCGGAGTACCTGCCCTTCAAGTACACGTCGTTTCCCGTCAACGCCGGGCGCCAGACCTATCGCCTGACAACCGCCCTCTCCGAGCAGCTGCGCGAGGCCGCGGAGTCAAACAGGATTCGCGATCTGCCGCCGATCCTCACGTTCCAATCGCTGGTCGACACGACCGTGCGCACCGACGCGGTCGTCCACGAGCTGTACGACCGGCTCGATCGCGACGGCAGCGAGCTGGTGCTCTTCGACGTCAACAGGCAATCCCGCATCGCGCCGTTCTTCCGCGCCGACTCCGCCGACCCGCTGCCGGTGGCGCCTCGGCCGTATCGCCTCACCGTGGTGACCAACGCCTCGCCCGACACACTCGACGTGATCGAGCAGACGACGGCGCCGGGCAGCCGGGAGATGGCCGCCCGTCCCTGGGGCTGGCCTGGCCGCCCATGGTGTTCTCGCTGACGCATATCGCCTTGCCGTTTCCGCCATCCGACGCGGTGTTCGGCGTCGGCGCGCCTGGCGAAACGCCTGTGGGGCTTCGGCTCGGTGCGCTCGAACCCCGCGGCGAGCGCGACTTGCTCCTGGTGCCGGTGGAGCAGTTCATGCGGCTGTCCTACAACCCGTTCTACCCGTACGTCGAGGCGCGACTGCGCGAGTGGGTGGCGCCGTGAGCGCGTGAACCTAGTGATCCTGTGAACCTGTGAGCGGACAGCTGGGAGGCACGCCGTCGTTGATGATGCGCTTGGCCGCCGGTGATTGCCGACGCCCGCTGTGTGTCCAGGTACAAGGACTAATGCGCATTCATTGCCTCGGGCGTGCGAAGGTCGTGGAAGGGTGTTGTTGGTGACGTCGCTGGGCCATGGGCAGGCCAAGCCGCGGCTCGTCGACATCACCGGCAACGACCAGATGAAGTACAGCGTGGCGACGATTAGGGCCGAGCCCGGCGAGACGTTGACGGTCCGGTTGTAGTCCATCGGCGCGCTGCCGAAGATCGCGATGGGCCACACCTTCGTGCTGCTGGCTTAGCGCACCGACGCGAGCGGCATCGACATCCCCGAGCTGCCGCACGAGGGCGTCCTTCCTGTTCATCAAATCCGCCAGCGACGTGCCGATGAACTCGGCGACGTCGCCCGCGACGAGACTCTCGTGGTCGACTCGGAACCTTGCGTCCGGCTTTCCTGGTCTGCTTCTTGGTCATTCTGCCTCCAGACTCACCCACGGATTGCTTGCCGTTTGGTCGCGCTCGCTGTTCTGTGGCACGCGTGATCGGCGAAAGCGGCGCTTCCGCGGGACCGGCCATGACCGCCCCGTCGGGTGCAAACCGTGACCCGTGACACGGGCAATCCCAGGACTGTCCCGCCGCGTTCCAGCGCACCAGGCATCCCATGTGGGTGCAGACGGCCGACCGCGCGCGTAACGCTGCCATCAATCGCGCGATACACGGCTGCCGCCTGGCCGTCCAGGTCGATGACGCGGCCCTCTCCGCGCGGAATCGAGCGGAGGTTCGTGCCGTCGCGCCCTGCGAAACGATCGCGGACGAGGTAATAGGGATAGTCCGCGTTCTCAGTGATGTAGTTCCATATCCCGCGACGGACGTTGGTCCGGCCGGCATCGAACAGGCCGCGCCAGGGATTGGTGCCGCCGAGGATCCAGTCGGTCGCCATGCATGGCGCCCAGTGTCCCGAAGGTCAGGCCGTTGCCGCCAAACCCGGTCGCCACGAATTGCCGCGCGGCGGTTTCGCCGATGTAAGGAAGCCCGTCGTGCGTCTCGATCACCTGACCCGACCAGCGGTGCGACAACGCCGTCGTCGGGCACCAGGGCGCGGAGGGCCTGCTCGAGGCGCTCGAAGCGCGTCGTCGTATCCGGTGCCTGGCCCGTCTTGTGGTCTTCACCGCCATAGATGACGAGATCTTTGTCGGCACCACGGCACGAGTCGGAGATAGCGATAGGGATCCGCGGTGTCCCAGAACAAGGCGTCGGGCACCGAGCCGTGCGGCACGTAGCCACCGACGACATAACTCGTGTACAGGGCGAGCTTGGTCTGGAAGGCCGTCGCCTTGAGAAACCCCTCGGCTCCCACAACCGGGTTGTGAGTCGCGACGACCACGCGGTCGCAGATGACGCGTCTTCCATTTGCGATGACTGCCGGCGGATCGTCCTCGACCGCCTCGACCGCGGTCATCTCGAACACCTCGCAGCGCCGCCGCCGGGCCGCCTGCAGGAGTCCCGCAAGATACTTCAGCGGGTGGACTCGGGCCTGGTCGGGTATCTGCAAGCCGGGCGTGCCGGTAAGCGGCGTGCGATCCTGAAACTCCGCGTCGAACCCAAGGTCGCGAGCGAGTTCCGCCTCGGCGCGCATGGCGTCGGTGTCGGCCTGTGTGACGCGCCCGAACGGCAGGTGCAGGTACCCGGGCACCCACGCGAACCCGCAGTCGATGCCTTCCTCGCGCACGTACTCGTCGATCGCGCCAGCGCAGCCAGCCCGGCGTCCCACACGGCTCCGGCGTGGTCGCGCCCGAAGTCCTTCGCCAGACGTGTCAGGCGCGAGTCGGTGACGCAGGTGAGGTGCGCCGACGTATGCGCCGTGTCCTGTTCGAGCAACCGCCCGCGTTCCAGCAAGGCGACGCGCTAGCCCATGCCTTTGACAGAAGGTATGCGGCAGTAATCCCTGTCACTCCGCCGCCAACGACGACGACGTCCACTCGGAGGTCGCGGTCGAGCGCCGGAAGGCGCGGTGTGGACGCCGATTCCTGCCAGAACGAGTGTCGTCGCAACCGATTGCATGTCATGCCACCTTCTTGGAGCGTTTTCTGGCACGCGCCGGAGCGGGCTTGCGCCTGGGGGCCCGCGTGGGCGCACGCTGGGCGAGGCTTTCCTTCAACCGTGCCATCAGGTCGACGACGTTGGCGGGAACCGGCGCGTCGGATGAGCGAAGGCGTGGCGCTCGACCTTTCATCTTGCTCTGGATGACGCGCCTCAGGTTCTCGTTGTAGTCGTCCTTGTACTGCTCGGGGTCCCACTTCGAAGTGAGGTTGTCGACGAGCGTGCGTGCCATCTGCAACTCCTTCGGCCGCACGTCGCGCTTGGCGGGCACATGAAACTCGGTGAGGTCGACCAGTTCGTCGGCAAAGCGCATCAGCGTCAGCACCAGCAGGTCGCCGACCACGCCGAGCGCCGCCAGGTGCTGCACTTCGCGCAGCATCACACGCGACACGCCGACTTTGTCTTCCGTGCGCAAGGCCTCGCGCAAGACGGCGTAGGCGGCCTCGCCGCCCTTCGAGGGCAGCACGTAGTACGGCACGTCGTAGAACCAATCGTCGATCTCCGACTGCTTGACGAAATCGAGCACGTGCACCGTCCGCGATTTCTCGAGGGCAGCGGTTTCGAAGTCGTCCTTGGTCAGGACGACGAACTGGCCCGGCTCGTACCTCGTAGCCCTTGACGATGTCCTCCCAGGCGATTGCCTTGCCGTCTTTCTGGCAGACGCGCCGGTACTCGACCGGCGAGAGGTCCTTCTCATGCAGGAGCCTGAAGCGGGGCCGGTTTTCACGAACGGCCGAATGCAGCTCGACCGGGATCGTGACCAGGCCGAAGCTCACGGTGCCCTTCCAGATCGCGCGCGCCATTGGCTTCCCCTCTGCCGGGACGACTGCAAATCGTCTGCCCGGTTTGAGGCAGGCCTGCGGCCCAGCGAGGGCTCGAATCGAGCCACGCGCGTGGTCAGTTGTCCTGATTCGAAACTCGGCCGTAACGTGAGGCAGTTCTACCAGTCCGTCGGTCGGTAGTCCTTCAGGAACTTTCCCCACACGTGCGTGCCGGTGTTGAAGCCGCTGATGATCGGATCCACGATGCGCGCCGCGCCATCGACGATGTCGAGCGGCGGATGAAAGCCCTGCTCGACGACTTTCCGCGCGGCAATCGGGGCCGCGTCCTCGTCGGTGACCCAGCCGGTGTCGACGCTGTTCATGTGGATGCCGTCGCGGTGGTAGTCGGTGGCCGACGTCCGCGTCATCATGTTCAACGCCGCCTTGGCCATGTTGGTGTGCGGGTGGCGCGTGGTCTTCCAGCTCCGGTAGAACTGGCCCTCGACGGCCGAGACGTTGACGATGTGCTTGTCGCGTTCCGGCGTGCGAAGCATCAGCGGCTTGAGGCGCGCGTTGATGATGAAGGGCGCGATGGCGTTGACCAGCTGCACCTCGAGCAGCTCGATCGAGGACACCTCGGCCAGCAGCAGGCGCCACGAGTTGCGCTCGCGAAGGTCGACCTGCTGCAGGTCCTGGTCGAGCCGTCCTTCGGGGAACAGGTCGGCCCGCCGTTCCAGTTCTTCGGGCAGCAGCGGCACCTGCGACAGCAGCGGAGCTGAAGTGACGCCGGGGACGTGCGCGAGCGTGTCGGCCGGGCCGGCCGTGAGCGCGGTGGTATCGGCGCCGAGCAGCGAGCGCGCGCGCGCGGGGAGCTGGTCGAGCGCCGAGGTCTCGCGGGCCATCATGTGCGCGTAGAACTCGGGCGGCCGCCGCACGGTCTGGCAGGCGTTGTTGACGATGAAGTCCAGCCGGCTGCGCGTGGCGACCAGGTGCGCGCAGAACGCCTCGACGCTGGGCGTGTGCCGCAAGTCGAGGCCGAAGATCTCCAGTCGATCGCGCCACGCGTCGAAGTCCGGCTCGGCGGCGTAGCGGGCGGCCGAGTCGCGAGGGAACCGCGTGGTCACGACCAGATGCGCGCCGGCCCGCAGCAGCTTGAGCCCCGCCTGGTAGCCGATCTTGACGCGCCCGCCGGTCAGCAGCGCCACGCGCCCCCGCAGATCGGCCAGCTCCGTGCGCCTGGCGAAGTTGAGGTCGCCGCACGCCGGGCACAGCCGATCGTAGAAATGATGGACGACCGAGTAGTCCTCCTTGCAGATGTAGCAGTGCTGCGGGGTCAGGGTCTCGCGGGGCTCGGCCTGCCGCGGAGGGAAGACGTTCGGCGTGGTGAACACCGACTGCCGGCGAAGAGCGCGGATGCCGGTCTCGGCCCGAACGCGATTGTCCCGACGCGCGGCCGCCGATTTCCGCTCGCGGACGACGGCCTTCACCATCTTGCGCCGCGCGCGGGCATCCGGGTTGTAGACAGAGGCGGCCGCCTGGCGCAGCCGCCGCCGGTCAGCTTCGGGCAGCAGCGCCATCAGCGCGTGATCGGCGGCGAGGACTTCCAGGGTCTCGATCGCGGCCCGAATGCGCGCGGTCGTTGCCTGGTGGGCCGGGTTCTCCGAGGGTGTGACGGCTGGCGTCGGCATGCATCAGGTTAACCCGTCCATGGCCCGGTCGGGCCACTGGCCGGGCGGACGCGTGGGGTATAGTGAAAAAATCCCATGGCGGATTCCCCTACTCCGGTCGTCGACGACCCGACCGACGTCGGCAGCTACTTTGTCGCGACGTACCCGCCGTTTTCGGTCTGGACGTCCGAGGCGGTCCAGCAGCGACGCCTTGCCGGCTCTGCAGGCCGCGCCCCGCCCGGGTGTGCCGCTCGGCGTGTACCTGCACATCCCGTTCTGCCGCAAGCGCTGCCACTTCTGCTACTTCCGGGTGTACACCGACAAGAACGCCCAGGAAGTGGGCGCGTATCTCGACGTGCTGGCGCGCGAATGGGAGCTGTACTCGCGTCTGCCGGTCTTTGCCGAGCGGCCCATCGACTTCGTCTACTTCGGCGGCGGCACGCCGTCGTTTCTGTCGACGCGGCCAGCTCGAAGGACTGGTGAACCGGCTGACCGCCGCCACGCCCTGGCGTGATGCGTCGGAGGTCACGTTCGAGTGCGAGCCGGGCACGCTGACCGAGGCCAAGCTTCGCGTGATCCGCCGGCTCGGCGTGACCAGGCTCAGCCTGGGCGTCGAGAACTTCAACGACGAGATCCTCACCGTCAACGGGCGCGCCCATCGTTCGCCCGAGGTGTACCGCGCGTACGAGTTCGCGCGGTCGCTCGACTTCCCGCAGATCAACATCGACCTCATCGCCGGAATGCTGGGCGAGACCGACGAGAACTGGCGCGACTGCGTCGCCAAGACGCTGGCGCTCCAGCCCGACAGCGTCACCATCTACCAGATGGAGCTGCCGTTCAACACGACGATCAGCGGCAACCTGCTGAAGGGCACCGATCGCTTCAACCAGACGGTGGCCGGGCTGGGCGACCAAGCGGCGCTGGGTGCAGGAAGCGTTTGAAGCGCTCGAGGCCGCCGGCTATCACGTGGGCAGCGCCTACACGGCCGTCAAGAACAAGGCGACCACGAAGTTCCTGTACCGCGACCGGCTCTGGCAGGGCGCGGACCTGGTGGGTCTGGGCGTGGCCTCGTTCGGTCACGTCAGCGGCGTGCACATGCAGAACCTCGACACGTGGGAGGCCTATGCCGCCGCGATCGACCGCGGCGAGATCCCGCTCAGCCGCGCGTACCGGCCGACCGACGAGGAGCGGATGATTCGCGAGTTCATCCTGCAGCTCAAGCTCGGGTCGATCCGGCCGGCCTACTTCCAGCAGAAGTACGGCGTCGACGTGCTCGAACGGTTCGCCGATCCGCTCGCGTCGCTCGCGGCCGACGGGTTCCTCGAAGCCGCCACCGCCGAGGCCGTCTCGCTGACGCGCGCGGGCCTGCTGCGCGTGGACGCGCTGCTCCCGCGGTTCTTCCTGCCGCAGCACGTCGGCCGCCGCTACACCTGATCGATGCCTGCCGCGCCTCGTCAGCGTCGCTCGCGCCGCTCACGCGCCGCGTCCGGCCGTCTCCTGTATCCGCTCGACGTCGTGTACCAGTCGGCCGGCGTCGCGATGCCGGTGGCCAAGGAGATCGCGCCCGACGACATCCCGCACCCGTATCGCGGGCTGCTGTCGCACCGCAGCGACATGACCCAGACGCTCGAGCGGCACTACGGCGGGCGGATCAACATCCGCGCGCTGTCGACGTCGCACCGCGGGCGCTGGTACATGCGCCGCGTGCTGCTGGTGCAGGAGTATTCGGGCCGTCCGGTGGAGATGGGCGCGATCAGGATCGCGCTCGACGTCTTCAGCGCGCGCGTGCGCGCCGCAGATCCTGAAGGGGCACCTGCCGCTTGGACGCATCATGCGCGACGCCGCGCTCGACTACCACAGCCGGCCCCGCGCCTTCTTCGAGATCACGCCGAATTCGGACATGATGGGCGTGTTCTGGATGCGCGAGCCGCGCGCGCTGTACGGCCGTCAGACGGAAGTGACGCTCGGAGGGACGAAGTTTGGAGACATCGTCGAAGTCCTCCCGCTGGTCTGAGCACACGCTGCGCCGGCGCGTGAATTTCTACGAGCTCGACTCGGCGGGCATCGTGCACTTCAGCACGTTCTTCCGCTACATGGAGGAGGCCGAGCACGCGCTGTGGCGCGCGGCCGGCCTCAGCATCGCTCCGCGGGGATCGCACGTCGGGTTTCCACGCGTGGCTGCCGCCTTCGAGTACCACCGGCCGCTGCGGTTCGAGGACGAGTTCGACGTGCGCATCCGCATCGCCGGCCTGAGCGAGAAGGCCATTCGCTACGTCTGCGAGCTCACGCAGGACGGCGCACAGCATCGCCACGGGGACGATGACGGTCGTCTGCGTCCGAACCGACGTGACGCCGCTCAAGTCCAGTCCCGATTCCGGCCGAGATCGCGGCGCGGTTCGAAGTCGCCGCGGGAGACGCCGCCTAGATGCACCCGGCCGAACACCTGGACCGCGACGCGCTGCGCGGCGTGGCAGGGCACGCGCCTGTCGCGGCTGCTCGCCGACATGTACGGCCGCAACGCGTTCTACACGGGCAAGCTCGACCCGGCCGGGATCGGTCCCGACACGCTGGCCTTGCCTGGCGGACTTGACGCGGCTGCCGCTGACGACGAAGGCGGAGCTGGTGGCCGATCAGGCGGCCAATCCGCCCTGGGGCACCGCGCTCACCGAGCCGCTCGGCCAGCTACACGCGGTACTGCCAGACCTCGTCGACGACGGGGCGTCCGCTGCGCTGGATCGACACCAACGAGAGCTGGCAATGGACGCTCGACTGCTGGAAGGTGGTCTATCGCGCGGCGCGCGTGGGCCCCGGCGATCGCGTGTTCTTTCCGTTTTCGTTCGGGCCGTTCCTCGGGCTTCTGGGCAGGCTTCGAGGCGGCCTGCCAGATGGGCCTGCACGTCGTGCCCGGCGGCGGGATGTCGAGCCACATGCGGCTGGGCCTGATCGAGTCGGTCGGGGCGACCGTCGTCTGCTGCACGCCGACCTATGCGCTGCGCCTGGCCGAGGTCGCCGCGGCCGAGCAGCGGCCGACGCCCGCTGGCCGAGAGCCAGGTGCGCGTGTTGATCGTGGCCGGCGAGCCCGGCGGGAGCATTCCCGCCACGCGGGCGCGCATCGAGCAGAGCTGGGGCGCGCGCGTCATCGACCATCACGGCTTGACCGAAGTCGGACCGCTCAGCTTCGAATGCTGGGAGGCGCCGGGATTCCTGCACGTCAACGAGGGCGAGTACATCTGCGAGGTGCTGGATCCGCTCGACCGGCGCGGAAGCGTCGTACGGCCAGCCCGGCGAGCTGGTCGTCACCAACCTGGGGCGCACGGCCAGTCCGGTGATCCGCTATCGGACCGGCGACGTGGTCGTAAAATATGCAGAGCCGTGTCCGTGCGGCCGCACGTGGCTGCGCCTCGCGGGCGGCATCCTCGGCGCGGGCCGACGACATGGTCAACGTCCGCGGCGTCAACGTGTACCCGGCCAGCATCGAAGCCGTCGTCCGCCGCTTCGACGACGTCGTGGAGTTCCGATCGATCGTGTCGCGATCGGGCGCGATGCGGACGCTGCGCGCTCGAGATCGAGGTGGCGCCGGACGCCGCCGACCGGCCGGCGCGAGCCTCGGCCGTGGCCGCCGAGCTGCGCGAAGCGCTCGGGCTCACCGTGCCGGTGGACGTCGTGGAGGCGGGATCGCTCCCGCGGTTCGAGATGAAGGCCAGCCGTTTCATCGTGGAGGGGTAGGGGGTTCATGGCGACGACAGGCAATGCGGAAGTAGACGTAGTGGTCATCGGCGGGGGGCCTGCCGGCTCCACGGTGTCGACGCTCATCGCGCAGCAGGGCCCTCGCGTCGCGCTCTTCGAGCGCGAGCGATTCCCCCGGTTCCACATCGGCGAGTCGCTGATTCCAGAGACCTACTGGGTGCTCGAGCGGCTGAACATGCTGCCGAAAATGCAGGCGAGCCCCTTCGTCAAGAAGTACAGCGTGCAGTTTGTCAACTCCGCCGGGCGCGAGTCGGCGCCGTTCTACTTCTGGGACAACAAGCCGCACGAGTGCTCGCAGACCTGGCAGGTCGTGCGGAGCCAGTTCGACCAGATGATGCTGGACAACGCGCGCGAGCACGGCGTGGACGCCCGCGAGGGCGTGCGCGTGCACGACGTGCTGTTCGACGGCGACCGCGCGGTCGGCGTGACCATCAAGGACGAGGACGGCACGCTTCGCGACGTGCGCGCGAAGGTCGTCGTGGATGCCAGCGGCCAGAACGGGCTGCTGATGAACCGGCTGGGCCTGCGCGTCTGGGATCCGATCCTGAACAAGGGCGCGATCTGGACGTACTGGAAGGGCGCGTACCGCGACACCGGTCGCGACGAGGGCGCGACGCTGGTGATCCAGACCAGCAACAAGAAGGGGTGGTTCTGGTACATCCCGCAGCACGACGACGTCGTCAGCGTCGGCGTGGTGGCGCCGTTTGACTACCTCTTCAAGGGCCGCACGAACTACGCGCAGACCTACGAAGAGGAAGTCGAGAACTGCCCCGGCGTGAAGGAGCGCGTCGTCGAACGCCACGCGCGTCACCGGGCACTTCGCGACGAAGGACTACTCGTACCGATCGAAGCAGGTCGCCGGCAACGGCTGGGTGCTGGTCGGCGACGCGTTCGGCTTCCTCGACCCGCTCTATTCCTCCGGCGTGTTGCTGGCGCTGCAAGTCGGGCGAGCAGGCGGCCGACGCGATCGTCGAGGGCCTTGCCAGCGGCGACACGTCGGCCGCGCAGCTGGGCCGGTGGGGCGCCGGGTTCAACGCCGGCGTGGACCGCATGCGCCGCCTGGTGTGCGAGTACTACGACGGGTTCAGCTTCGGCGCGATGATCCGGCAGTTCCCCGAAATGCGCGGCACGCTCACCGACCTGCTGATCGGCGATCTGTTCGACGATCGCGTGGACAAGGTCTGGGCGCCGCTCGAGTCGCTCTACAAGGAGGGCAAGAAGCCCATCCCGACGTGGGATGCCGGCAGCGCCGGCCAGCGGCGCCGCCGGGAAGGCCAACGAGCTCGTGCTGCCGGAGGGGCAGCTGCGGTGACAGGGTTGCGGAGGGTGAGGGTGCGGGGTGCGGCACGAACCCCTACGACCTCGTCCCTACAACCTTCAACCTGACCGTCCTCCCGCTCCGCGCCGCCTCGTAGATCGCCATCATCACGCGCAGATCCTTCAGGCCCTCCTCGCCCGGCGTGAGCGGATCGGTGTTGTTCATGATGCTCGCCGAGAAGTGATCCATTTCGAGCGCGAAGTGATCGCGCTGGGGCATGACGCGCTCCTCGATGCTGCCGCCGCGGAACACGCGCATCCGCAGGCCGGTGTAGCTCGACGCCGGGTCGAGCTCGAACGACCCGCGCGGCTTGAACACCCGGAACCGGCCCAGGTTCACGCCGTAGCTCGACGTGCAGTTGGCGAGGATGCCGCTGGGGAAGCGGAGCTGGAAGTTGATGTTCTCCTCGACCTCGGTGAAGCGCGGGTCGTTGGGCGTCGTGTGCATCATCGCGTTCACTTCGATCGGCTCTTCGCCCGAGAGGTACCGCGCCGCGTTGAGCGAGTAGATGCCGATGTCCATCAGCGAGCCCCCGCCGGCCATCGCCTTGCGGAGCCGCCACTGCGCGGGGTCGCCGATGTTGAAGCCGGCGTCGGCCAGGATCATCCGCGTCGGCCCCATCTCCGCGGTGTCCTGCGCCATCTTGATCATCGCCTGGTTGAACGGCTCGTAGCGCACGCGGTAGCCGATCATCAGCTTGCGGTTGGCCGCCTTTGCCGCGGCGATCATCTGCTCGCACTCCTGCGGCGTGTTGGCCATCGGCTTCTCGCACAGCACGTGCTTGCCGGCCTTGAGCGCGCGGATGGTGTACTCCGGGTGCATGCTGTTGGGCAGGACGACGTAGATGACGTCGATCTCCGGGTTGTTCGCCAGGCTGTCGTAGTTGTCGTAGGTGTAGATGTTCTTCGGGTCGACCCCGTAGATCTGCGCGAGGTGCTTCGCCTTCTCGGGGCGCCCGCTGACAAAGCCGACCAGCTTGCTCTGCTGGCGTCTTGGCAAAGGCCGGCATGATCTGGTTGATCGACAGGTTGCCGAGGCCCACCAGCGCCCAGCCGAGCTTCTTGCCGGGCATCTCCGGCAGCTTGATGTTCGGCACCTGCGCAGAGGCGGTGCTGGCTGGCCGGCCGAGGCCAGCGGCGCGGCCATCAACGCGCCGCCGGCGGTTTGAAGGAATCGACGGCGCGACAGGTCGGGGTCGAGGCGAGTGGTCATGGGTCGGTGCTCCGTGGCCCCGCAGTGTACGCTAGGATTGCAGGCGGTTCCCCCCGTCCCGGCGACTTCGGCTCCAGGAGGTTGCTGCCATGACCCCGACCGTACGGCAGATGCTGCAAGGCAAGCCCGTCGTCCACGCGGTCCGGCCCGGCGACACGGTCTACGACGCCCTTCGGCTGATGGCCGACAAGAACATCGGCGCCGTCCTCGTGCGATCCGGCGACCAGATCGAGGGCATCCTGTCGGAGCGCGACTACGCGCGCAAGGTGATCCTGCTCGGCAAGACGTCCAGGGAGACGCTCGTCAGCGAGATCATGACGACCGAGGTGATCTCGGTCGATCCGGGATGGACCGCGGCCCAGTGCATGGCCCTCATGACCGAACGGCACGTCCGCCACCTCCCGGTGGTCGAACAGGGCCAGCTTGTCGGGATCATCTCGATCGGCGACGTCGTGCGGGCCGTCGTGGACGCGCAGCAGTTCACGATCTCGTCGCTCGAACGCTACATCGCCACTTGACGCTGCATGTAGCGCAGGGTGTGAAGTACCAGGACATAAGTTACGCCTAAGATGAGCCGCCAGGAGGCGGTGCATGCGGGGTGTAGCGCATGATCCGGTGTTGCGAGCGAAGTTGATGGCGCAGCACGAAGAGGGTGTGCCTCTGTCGGTCTTGAGCGAACGGCATGGGATTGCGCGGCCGGTGCTGTCGCGGTGGTGGGCGCGGTACCAAGCCCAGGACCTGGTGGGTTTGCAGCCGCGGAGTCGGCGGCCGCATCGGTCGCCCACGCGCCAGTCGCCGGCCGTCGGGTATGCGATTGCCGGGGTCCGGGACTTTGGCTGGGGCGCCGAGCGGATTGCCGAGGAGCTCGGCGTCGGGCACGGCACCGTGCAGCGGGCCCTCGAACGCCTGGGTCGGAATCGATTGCCTCGGGCCCCGCGCCGGCCCGTCCAGCGCTATGAGAAGAGCCGGCCCGGGGAGCTGCTGCATCTGGATTTGAAATACTTGCCGGCGCTCGGCCCCCGGCCGGAATTTGAGTATGCGGCGATTGATGACTTCAGTCGTGAGGGGCTCGCGACGATCGCGCGCGAACGCAGCACCGTCGCGGCCACGCGGTTTCTCGAACATGTGTTGGCGCAGCTGCCGTATCGCGTCGAGGCCGTGATGACCGACAACGACATGATGTTCACGATGCGGTATGCCTTTCACTCGGATCGGCGGACGCGGTTCGAGCAGGCGTTGCGGAGCGCGGGGATTGAACATCGGCTCATTCGGCCGCGCAGTCCGGAATCGAACGGGAAGGTGGAACGCTTCATCAAAACGATTGACGACGAGTGCTTCCGCATCGTGCAGCCACACTCGTCGCCCGCCCGGGTGGGCGCGCTGAAGCTGTTCCTGGACTACTACAATCACGCGCGGCCTCATCAAAGCCTCGCCGGAGAGAGTCCCGTGAATCGCCGGGACGCCTACTTCGCCAAGGCTGGTCCGTAACTACTGTCCTGGTACTTCACACAGGGCTTTAGCCCTGCCAATCCGGCACGTGGCAGGCCTGAAGGCCTGCGCTACAATCCGCCACTGCTTTGACACTCTAATACTACACATGTAGTATTACACCTGTCGAAGGTCCCGGAGCCGCACACATGGCCGATCGCACGACACGACAGGGAAACCCGCCGCCACGGCTGACCGCGCCACAACTGGCGGTGCTGAAAGTCCTGTGGGAGCGCTCCGAGGCCACGGTGACCGACGTGCACCAGGCGCTGCGCGCCGACCGGCCCCTGGCCGCGACCACCATCGCGACGCTGCTCTCGCGGCTTGCACGCCGCGGGGTCGTCGCCTACCGCACCGAGGGCCGGCAATACGTCTACCGCGCGGTGCTGAGCGAACGGGACGCGCGCCAGCATGCGCTCGTCGAAGTGACCAAGGGGCTCTTCGAGGGCGACATCGCGACGCTTGTCAGCCAGTTGCTCTCGTCGCACGAGCTTCGGTCGGGCGACCTGGCCAAGGTGAAGGCGCTCATCGAGGCCAAGGAACAAGAGGCCAGAAAGAAACAAGAGGAGAAGAGGCGGGCGTGACCCCGATTGATTTCGACGCCGTCAGCGCGGCCGCCATGTCGTGGCTGCTGACCTACGCCATCCACAGCACCATCCTGCTGGGCGCCGCAGCTCGCCATCGCGATGCGCTTTGCCGACGAGCACGCGTGGCTGGATCTGGTCTGGAAGACGGCCATGCTTGGCCCGATCGTCACCGCCAGCGTGCAGGTGGGCGCCGATGTGCGGCCGCTTGGCGGGCGGTGGCCGGTCGTCACGGCCGCGCCGATGGCCGTCGCGCCGGAACGAGCGCCGGAGGGAGTGCCCGACAGAGCGCCTGAACGATCGCCAGAACTGAAGTTCGGGCCTACAGTACGGACCTGCGCACGGGGCGGCGCCGAACAGCGCCCAAGGTTCGCCCGAACTGAAGTTCGGGCCTGCCTACGACGTACGGAGGGCGGAACTTCAGTTCCGCCGCGTCCGCTCCGTCGTGGCCGTGATCGCCGTTGCCGCGTGGCTGGCGATTGGCGTGTTCGGGCCTGGCTCGATTCGGCACGCGCTTTGTGCGCCTCCATCGAGCCCTTCGTTCGGGGCCAGCGGTATCGGCGCCGCATCTGCGCCAGATGGTCGAGGCGTTGAGGCAGGCCGCGGGAACTCGGGCGCCAATCCGCCTCACGACGAGCGCGACGTGTCCGGTTCCCGCTCGCGCTTGCGGGCCGGCAGGTCGTGTTGCCCGAGCGGTTCCTGGATCAACTCGACGCCGAGCAGCAGCAAGCCGCGCTGGCGCACGAGGTCGCGCACGTGGTGAGGCGCGATCCCGCGTGGCGCGTGCTTGCCAGCGTGCTCGAACGCGCGTTCTTCTTCCAGCCCCTGAACCGCATCGCGCGGGTCAGGCTGGCCGAGTCGGCAGAGTTTCTGTGCGACCAATGGGCCGTGCAGCACACCCGCCGGCCGCTGGCGCTGGCCCGTTGCCTTTCGGCGGTCGCCGCCTGGACGTCTCAGGAAAGCGACGGGATGCTGGCCGGCGCCAGCCCCATGGCGCACAGCGATTCGCCGCTGGTCCGCCGCGTGACTTTGATCCTGGCAGATGGCCCGCGTCGCTCACGGCCGTCGGTAGTGTGGCTGGCCGGAGCCTTGATTGCGGTCGCGACGGCTGCGCCGCTGGTGACCGCAGCGCAGTTGGCCGATCCGGCGGCGTCGACAGGAATCGCCGCGAGCCCGTCGAGGCCACCGCCGTTCCCGCCGGCGAGGAGCGGACAGAAGGAGAAGACGTCGCCCGCGCGCACCTGGACCGCAACGGAAGTGGCCCAGGCGCGAGCGCACCTTCGCGTGCTCAGGCCACCGACATCCACCGATCCGCTGAACCTGCGGTGGCAGTGGGCGCTCGCCGAGGCCGCCCGCCAGGGCATCGGAGGCTTCTGGGTCGTCTACAGCTTCCACACGCCCACGCACGCCAACCACCTGATGATGAGCGACACGCGTGAAGGCTCGTTGTCAACGTGTCGGGCCACATGACCTCTCGGGCCCCCCTCTCACGGACTTGTTGGATGATCCCGCTTCCGCGGGCGTGACGGCAACGTCACCGTGCTGCTGCACTACGGCGCTGCGCGCGCCGAGGCGATCGATCGCGGCGGCTATCGCAGCTCGCGGCTGGGATTCGACTTCGGCGGACGCCGGTGTTCTGGCTCGGCGCCGCGCCCGAGCGCGAGAGTTTCGACCGCGTGCGCGATCTCTTCGGCCAGGCGCGACAGGAGAAGATCAAGATGCTGCTGATCGAGCTGGCGTCGCTCCATCCGACCACCGATCTGGTGCTGCCGTTCCTGACGGGCCTGCTCGATCCGTCCAATCCGGTGGCGATTCGACGCGAGGCCGCGGAGGGCTTCGACCATCACCACGATCCGCGCTCGGTCGAGATCCTGTTGCGCGTCGCGCGCACCGATGCGGTGTC